>CAZJWC010000001.1:0-353175 GCA_964550125.1 uncultured Clostridia bacterium
CGCACCAAAAACGCTTATTTTTACGCTATTAAAAGTGTTTTTCATTGCTCCTAAGTCTGTATTGTGAGTTCGATTCTCGCCGGGAAGGCCAAAAAAACGACCGATTTCTCGGTCGTTTTTGATTAGTTCTTTTCTCTAAACTGTTCAAACATCTTTTTCTTGAAACAATTCTTCAATGATTTTTACCATTTCTTCGCCACGAAGTTGTTTCCTAAAACGAACATTATCAATCTCACGTTGCATTTCTTCAAACAGTTTTTTAGCACAGTCAATTTTACGTTTTTTTTCAGGATCAAGTTCGGTTTTGTCCTTTGTTTCAACCACTAAATTCAACTGTTTGCTCCCGTCCTTTTTCTTGACAATATACATAAAGTCAGGGCTGTACGTGCCGTCGGCATATGTGGGAATTCTAACCGTACGTTTTGGAATTTTACCAAACACCTCAATTTCAGCTATATTTGATATAATATCAGTCGTAATATTTGTACACTCTAACTGCGAATCGTAACAACAAGCGTCATATAGGTATTTATCCAAAACGGCTATATCGGCAGTAAATTGACCAACATCCGTGCGTACGATAGACTTCTTTAATTTCCCGTCAGCATCGCAAAGAGGATCGTTTACTGCAACATTAACCTTTTCATAAGAATAACGCTCATTAAACTGTGAAATAAACCAAAGCCTATACTCATCAACGAATTTTTGTAGCGTTTGCTTACAGAAATACTTTTCGGGAACGGTTTTACCCGTAAAATATTCGCAAAGGGCGGCATGAGTCAATTTAATGGGAATATTCGTTTTTACCTGCACCTCTTTCAAGAAAGTAGAATATGTCAATTCTTTCTTTTCTGTAAACGAACTGCCCACAACTTCTTCAAAATCAACGCTACCGTCAACGTCAACTCTCTTTGTCCTTGCAATTCTTGTAGTAACCGTTGAACGTCCGTCAATACCTTTTTCTAAAATTTTAACGATGGCTTGTTTTAAGGTTTCATCATCAATCTTTTCAAAATGCAAGTAGTATTTTTGATTGATAATCTTCCACAAATTTTCAAGTTTTTTAAAATTGTCCTCACGGATATTTATGCGTGCAATATTTTTGTTTTTATCATTGTTAATTTCAACAACCTTGCCGTTTGCAAGTGCCTTAAATAAGTCGGGATAATCTGTCATAAAAGCTGACTTATTTTCTTCGATAAGGGTATAATCCACGGGATCTATATAATTTTTTATAATTATATCACGTAAAAATTGACGAATATCAATATGTTTCGTTTTCGCATATTTTTCAAGAAATTCTTTCGTGATTTTAAGCTCGATATTTGCGTCACCATTAATTTCTTTCTTTAATCTATCTGCAAAATCTTTTTCGGAATAGTCGATAATATAACGCAAATACATTTGCTCGTCGCTAATACGGTTACCGAACTCATCCACAGGTAAGCGCAAACCACGACCAACTTCCTGTAACTTACTTGTTTCGCTGCCGCTACTACGAAGTTTTGCGATAACAAATACGTTAGGATTGTCCCAGCCTTCCTTTAATGTCCATTTGGAGAAAATGAAACGAGTGGGCTCAAATTTACCGCTATCGTCTTTAATGCGGATAATTTTGTCCTTTTCTCTTAAAACTTTATCTACTTCTTTTTTTACTTCATCGCTATCAGTACTGTTGTCTTCTGAGAAATACGCAGCAATAGTTTCGCTAACGTGAGCGAGCGAATATTCAAGGAATTCCTTATATTCCTTGTCATTTTTATTTGTGGCTGTCGCCAATTTTCCAATTTCAAACACTAATTTCGCTTTGAGCAGTTCTTCAAACTCTTTTCTTAAATATCCGTCGTTACGGAAAGAATCAATGCTGTCTATAAAAAAGAGCGAAAGCGTTTTAATGCGATTCAAACGCTTAAAATTTTCACGTTCCTTTTCAAAGTGTCTATCAAGTGCAAGCGAAAGCATCGTTTTTTGATAAGTATCGCTAAACACTTGAGGATAAATGGCGTCGCTAACATGTAAATCCATACCGTTAGAAAGCATAACCAAGCCTTTTTCAATGGTATCAACCATAATGCCCGTAAGACTATCGTCAATTTCTGCAAGGGATTGTCCAACAGTCAAATCATACGCCTTTTTCGTAAGTTCGTTTTGCAAACGCACGATTTTTGTTTCACCTTTATTTGCGCTAATAGATAAAACCTTGACTTTAACTTGGTCTTTAAGTTTAGATTCTTCTGCAATATATTCAACTTCAACGCCTTTAATCAAATTATTATTGAACGCATCACAAGAACCAAGATTATAAACTACGTTTTCATAATCAAATTTGCCCTTAGCCACTTCAGGAAAGGTTGCACCGTAACGAATTACGCATTGAGGTTTAATATTGTCTAGCAAACACTTAAAGGTTTTTTGAGAACGTGCAAATTTATGTGGTTCGTCAATAATGACGAACGGAGCAATTTCACGCAAAGTTTCATACGGCTGGGTATAATTTCCTAAAAGTGTTTGGTCGTAACTTGCGCTCATGGTCGCACTAGAGGTAAGCATACCGCTGTTTACCAAAAGAACATCAATTCTATTTCCACCGATATCCGTTCCGTTTGCAAATTCTACAATAGGCGTAGGGAACATTTTTCTGCCCTTAACTTTCTTTTGCGGGTCTAATACGTGTAAATGCATTTCCGTTCCGTTATATAAAGCCTGCAAATCAGTTTTCATATAACTTGATTTTAAGAAAGCCTTTACCCCTTCTTTTATGGGAACAGTAGGAACTAACAAAATAAACTTGTTGATGCCGTAATGTTTATGCAATTCAAACATGGTGCGAGTATAAACGTATGTTTTACCCGTACCCGTTTCCATTTTTACGTCAATATTAAGATAATTGCTATCCGTATTATTTTTGCGATAATAATCGGGCAATTTATAATCGTCTGCATAATAGTCGCCGTTTTGTACTGCTAAAATATTGCGTTTGATTGTAGAATCGGATAAATTGATGTGTTTACACTTGTTTTTATCTGTACTTGGCGCAAAATCCACCCCTGCAAACACACCACAAACAGCATTAACGGCATTTAATTGATGAAGTAAATTGTTTTCTAATCTCATAATGTACCCTTAATATCTGATAATCGGTTCGATTGCGTTTCGGTTCTTTAACGTTTTAAGGTTAGAACGGAGCGCAGTGTTTGTTGAACAACTGAACGCATAGCCGTATTCGATAATTCTATCCACGTTTAATTCGTATGCTTCTATTTTTCTTATAAGTTCCACAATAGCGTTATCGGGGATATCGTCGATTAAATATAAACTTGTTCCGACTTTGCTATCCGTAAGAAGATAAGCTATATAGCCTTTCAAATCAATTTCTTCAACTTTTGCATTAAAACCGTAACCGTCTTTAATTTTCCACGTTTCAATGACAGTATCCTTGCCGAATTTCGACTTAATATCTTCCGCATCCAACGGCATATTGGGGTCAAAATCAATAATTTTATCAAGTGTTTGCTTATCAGTCGTTTTTAAATAATACGTCTTAAAACCAAGGTCGAGATTTTTCGCTTTTTCTGGATTTTCTTCTGCAATCTTTTTAGCCGCACGACGAATACGTTCACGACCAATTTCATCAATGGTTTTATAACCTGCTTTATATTCTTCACTATCTTCAGCACATTTTTCAGGTATTTGTACCATAATAAATTTTTTATTCCCCTGATTTACATTGCTTGTCATAATAGAATGAGCCGTTGTTGCCGACCCAGAGAAAAAATCCATAACGATGGCATCGTCATTATTTTGAACTAAATCAATTAAATATTTAATCAATTCAACTGGCTTAGCAAAATCGAATGGTAAGTCCAAATCTTTCAATTCCTGAGAACTAATTCGATTTTCCCACTTTGTTATTAAATCTACAGGAACGCGACCCTCTACCATACGGTCATTTAGCCAAATTTTATTAAAAACATTCCATTTAGAGATTTGTCCTTTTTCATTTGTCAAGGCAGTAGCCGAAGTGCTTTTCTTGAAAATAATATTTCCTTTTTGTTTTTCATCTTTATATCTTTCGTATGTCCATTTCCAACAAGTGTCTTCATCTGTTGGAGCTACTTTTTCGCCTTCGGCAATTATTTCAGGATACGATACACCTTTAGGAATTAAAAAACTTCCATCTGGTGCTTCGATATAAAATCTTTGATTTATACGATTTCCTAACCCAGGTTGACAAAGCCCTTTAATTGAATAATATTCTCCTTTACGTTCGCCGTCAATTTCCACATTGTTGTAACTTTTCTGAGTCTGCTCCGACAACGGCTCTCTGAAATACTCTAATTTTAACTTGTTTTTTGCATAAACTAATACATATTCAATGTTGGGCGAAAAATATTCTCCTTTATTTCCACCACTTTTCATCATACGAGAAATAACGCCAACTTTATTATTTTCACCAAAAATACTATTACATAAAGCAACTAAATTAAAACCTTCATCTTGACCAATGCTTATAAATATGCATCCGTCTTCAGAAAGTAAATCCTTGGCTAATTCAAGACGAGGATACATAAAGGTAAGCCAAGCAGAGTGAGTGCTTTTGCCTTGCATATTCAAAACACGCTCGGCTTCTTCTTGTTCTATACCGATTTTCTTTGCGAGCTCTTCTGCGGTAAATTCAAATTTATCATTGTAAACGAACCCGTCCGATCCTGTATTATAAGGTGGATCGATGTAAATGCATTTAATTCTTTCAGAATAGGAGTATTTAAGGTGCTGTAAGGCATCTAAATTGTCGCCAACGATATAAATATTTTCTGAATTAATATTTTTATTGTTTTCGTCAGGTACAATGACCGTTTCGGAATCAAGGCTTGCCAAATAGCGAGCGTAGGACTTGCCTAAAAAGTCAAGAGAATAGCCTTCCTTTTTGATATCTATGTCTTCTGTCTTTATAAAATCTTCAAAAGTCTTGATATCAAATTTACCGTCTTTGTCAAAACAAAAGGGGAAATTTTTGCGCAAAACTTCCATTTCCTTACTATTTACTTTAACCCCAGCGTTCTTTTCAATCGTTTCTTTAATCATTACAATCACCTTTATTCCTTATCTTCCGTCGCATCCATAATATCGCCAATATTGCAATGTAACACCTTGCAAATGCGGAGCATTACGTCCATTGAAACAGTTTCGTTTTTACCAAGTTTTGCAAGCGTCGTAGTAGAAATATCTGCTTTGAGACGTAGGTCTGTTTTTGTCATATTTTTATCTATCAATTTTTTCCAAAGTTTATTGTAGCTAATTGCCATAATAGAAACCTCATTTTGTATTTTCTTTATTATAGCATAATTTTCAGTAAACATCAACAATAAATCAGCGTTTATAAATATTTTATCAGCAAAAAAGCCGAGTTTTTCTCGGGTATATGCATTTGTTTACGTAAATTTTCATTGACTTGATTATTTTTAAGGCATTTAAAGAAAATTAAAAATCCTAAAGAAATTTGCAAGTTACTTGTTGATTTTTTTGTTATAAGTAGTATAATAATAAACGCAAAAAGTATAAAAGGAGATTTTTAATGAAATTAGAAGGAAAGGTGGCAATAGTTACAGGTGGAAGTAGAGGCATAGGCTTTGCGACAGTTCAAACTTTTTTGCGTGAAGGCGCAACTGTTGTTTTATGTGCTAGCCGTAAAGAAACGGCTGAAAAGGCTGTTGAAAGTATAAAATCAGTAGATGCAAATGCGAAAGTAGAAGGCATTTACCCTTCACTTACAAATTATGCAGAAGTAAAAAGTGCGTTTGATGAAGTAATAGCAAAATATGGAAAAATTGACATTTTAGTAAACAACGCAGGCATTTCAAACGCTACACCCTTTGACAAATATACCGAAGAAGAATTTGAAAAGGTAATGGATTTAAATGTAAAGGCTGTTTATAATTGCTCTCGTGCTGTTTTAGACAATATGCGTGAAAACAAGCAAGGTGTAATTTTAAACACCTCATCAATGGTTAGTATTTCAGGTCAACCCTCTGGAGTATCATACCCTACTTCAAAATTTGCAGTTAATGGCTTTACCCTTTCACTTGCAAGAGAACTTGGACCTTACGGAATTCGTGTAAATGCAGTTGCTCCCGGTATCACGGAAACGGACATGATGAAGGCTGTACCTAAGGAAGTGATTGAACCTATGATTGCTCGTATTCCTTTGCGTAGACTTGGTCAACCTGAGGATATTGCAAATGCTTTTTTATTCCTTGCGTCTGATGAAGCCTCATATATTACAGGTGTCGTATTAAACGTTGACGGTCTAATGAGAAGTTAGTTTTATATCAAATAAAAAAGAGTAGAGATTTTTCTCTACTCTTAAATTTTATTTTTTAATTAAATTTTTCAGGTCGGGTAATATTTCGGCAGGGACATATTTATCAAATGCTTTATCATACTTAATCAATTCTTTTACTAATTGCGAACTGATAGGCAAGCACTCTTTTGATGTGGGAATATACAAAGTAATCATTTCAGGATATAGGTCATTAAATGCGTAGTGATGAGCATTTTCATACTCATAGTCAGTAACGTTTCTTACACCTCTTACTAAAAATTTAGTGTTTTCTAATTTTAATAGGTCAGTTAAAAGTCCGTCATATACTACTACTTTGACACGATTATCCCCTTCAAAAACTTTATTTATCATCCTCTCTCTATCGTGAACGGAGAACATTGCGTGTTTTGTTGGACTGTTCAAAATACCGATAACTACTTCGTCAAATACTTCAAGTGCTTTTTGAGTAATTTCTTTATGGCCTAAAGTAAAGGGGTCAAAGCAACCTGCAAATATACATTTTTTCATCATTTAATCTCCTTGTTATCAATTGTATAAAAATATAAGTATGTTTTTCCATAATGTCTATTATCGCTCAAAGTTAAGCCATCAACTTCAGGGTAAGTTTCTTTGTCTGTTTCAAATACTATAACTCCCTCCTTATTGAGTAAGTTGTTTTGAGAGATAAGTTGTAGTGCATTTTTACCAAATTCTGTTGCGTAGGGTGGGTCTAAAAAAATTACATCAAAAGGTTTCATTTTTAAGGACAGCAAACTTGCGTAATCCATTTGGTAAACCATAGCATTTTCTTTAATCATATCAAGATTTTTTTTGAGTACACCTATCGAAGATTTAGAACTATCATTAAAAACCACCTCTTTAGCACCTCTTGATATACTTTCTATACCTAAATTGCCACTGCCTGAAAATACATCTAAAATTCTTGCATTTGGAATTTTAAGCATTAAAATATTAAATAGCGATTCTTTAACTCTATCGCTTGTAGGACGAATATCTCTACCTTGAAATTCTGCAAGGACTCTGCCTCTATGTTTACCTGCAACAACTCTCAAACTCATACCTCTTAAAAAATATACTCAAATTCAGCATTTCGAGTGGAATTAACCAATATATCATAAGTTATCGTTTTATTTAAAAATGCTTTTCGTTCGGCATTGTCAAAAATTTTAACAAACTCGCCAACTGTACGCTCCCCTTTTATAATCCCCATACTCATACAAAGTGGAGATAAAAAATTGAATTGGGAATATTGAAATCCATCACCATACCCACAAGAAAGGGTTGAAAGCATTGGTTTTTCTTTCTTTATTTGTCTTTTGGGCTCATAATAGCCTAATCCTCCGTCAAAATACCTTCTTGATTGAAAGTTCCTTGAATATACTGATAAAATCGGTTCTAGGTCGATTTTTGAGGTTTGATAGGGTGTATAACCGTAAAGTCCTAATCCTATTCTAACCATATCAAGATGATATTTTTTTGCAAGAAATATTCCACCTGTGGCAGAAATATGACAAATGAGTTTCTCAAATTTAGTCTTTAATCCATCAATGGCGATAAATAATTTGATAAGTTGTCTATTACATTTTTCTTCACTAGACGAGTCGTATAAATGAGAATAAACACCTTCAACTTTTAATCTCTCCTCCATTGAAAAGGACAATTTTTTTAAAAGTTCGTTTATTTGCCATATTTCAAATCCAAGCCTATTCATACCTGTATTTATTTTAATATGACATCTAACATTGATTGCAAACTCCTCAATAGTAGTTTGGACAAGTTGCAATTCTTCAAACGAACAAATAGTTAAAATCAAATTGTACTTGCTTGCTCGAAGTATGTCTATTTTAAAAAACGGAGGAAGAAGAATTAAAATGTCGGTATAAATACCTGCCAGTCTTAATTCTATTCCTTCGTCCAAAGTGTTTACAGCAAACATATTGACATTTCCTTCTAGACAAGTTGAAACGCTTTTAGCACCATGTCCATAGGCATTTGATTTAACCACGGCACATAATTTTGTATTTGGTAAAAGTTTTTCACGCATCTTTCGAGTATTGTCTTTTAACTTTTGTAAATTAACTATTGCTTTTAAATTATACATTTACACCTCCAAAGAAAACTTATTCTTCTTTGGTGCATTAGAAATTATAAAATCTTTTCGTCTAAAAGTTTTATATCTTTTTTACTTTCAAGCATTTTTAAAGCCTTTTCAGCATCATCAACTTTAAGTAAAATTTTTGCAGTTTTACATTGAGTTACTACAAATGAATATAGATACTCAATATTGATTTGATCAGTCTCAAAATATTCAATAACTTCAGCCAAAGCATTTGGTCTATCTGGTAATTCAATACCGATTAAATCGGTTTGACCAATAGTGAAGCCTGCGTCCTTTAAGATTTGGTAAGCCTTGTCATTATCTCTCGCTATAAAACGCACGATACCAAAGTCTTTAGTATCTGCTATTGAAAGAGTAACAAAGTCTACCCCTTCTTTTCCTAACGCATTAGTTAGACGGTATAATCTACCAGGCTTGTTTTCCATAAAAACTGAAAGTTGTTTTACAAACACAATTTTTTCCTCCCATATTATCAATTAAATTTTTCTATTGTCTATAACTCTAACAGCCTTACCTTCGCTACGAGGGATAGTGTTAGGTTCAACAAGCTTAACTTTTGCAGATATTGATAGATATGAACGCAACTCGTCTTCAATTTTCTTTTTAATTGAATCGAGTTTATCTATCGTATCCGATTGCATAGATTGATTTACTTCTATATCTATTCTAATAGTGTCAAGATTATCAACCCTATCAACATAAATCATATAATGAGGTTGTACACCACTTACATTTAAAATAGCGGTTTCAATTTGTGAGGGGAATACGTTTACGCCACGAATAATAAGCATATCGTCCGATCGACCCATAATTCTACTCATTTTAACGGTAGTTCTACCACACTCGCATTGACCTTGTGTTAAAGTACATATATCTCTTGTTCTGTATCTAATTAGAGGTTGACCTGTCTTAGTAAGGGTTGTAAATACTAATTCACCTTGTTCGCCGTAGGGTAGAGGTTCAAGTGTTTCAGGGTCAACAATTTCAGGCAAGAAGTGGTCTTCATGTATATGTTTACCATTTTTAAATTGACACTCCATTGAAACTCCTGGACCTGAAATTTCAGATAAACCATAGATATCATATGCAGAAATACCTAAAGATTTTTCAATTTCTTTACGCATATTTTCCGACCAAGGTTCTGCACCAAAAATACCACCTTTTAGTCCAAAATCACTTAATTTATAGCCATACTTTTCAAGTTCAGTACCTAAATATATTGCATATGAGGGGGTACAACAAAGGTGTGTGGCACCAAAGTCTTTCATAAGTTGTAGTTGTCTTTGGGTGTTACCTGAAGATGCAGGTACAACGCAAGCACCTATTTTTTCAACGCCATAATGAATTCCTAAACCACCTGTAAATAATCCGTAGCCGTAGGCAACATGGCAGATTGAAGATTTTGTTACACCTGCCATTGCAAGTGAACGAGCAGCGCACTCTGACCAAATATCAATATCGTTTTGAGAGTAGGCTGCAACTGTAAGTTTACCTGTCGTTCCTGATGAAGCGTGTAAACGAACGATATCGTCCATAGGAGCTGATAGCATACCGTATGGGTAGTTGCTTCTTAAATCGTGTTTGGTTGTAAAAGGCAACTTGCTTATATCTTTGATGCTTTTGATATCACTAGGAGTAACTTTTGCATCAATCATTTTTTGTCTATAAGTTGGAACTGTATTATAAACTCTTTCAACAAGTTTTTTTAGCCTTTCGCTTTGTAAGTTTTCCATTTCACTACGAGATAGACACTCATAGTCTTTATTGTAAATATAACTATTTACTTTATTATCCATATTTTCCTCCTTATTTTAAACGGCATCGTATCCTAATTCGTAAGCGATTTTATTTACTTCGATAAGTTTTTCAGGAATACAGCCAACAAGTGCTGAAAGCATTTCTTCTTTATCAATATTAAATTTTTTTGTCAAAGCACCTATCATTACAGAGTTTGCAGATTTAACGTTACCAGCCTTGACAGCAAGTTCAAGGGCATTGATTGCACAGCCGTTAATCAATTCGTCCTCAATATTTGAAGGATATTCCTTTGCACCAGTTACTACGGGCATAGGCATAATCTCCTGTGATGAATATAGTGTTACACCTTCTTTTTTAAGGTAAGGAGTATATCTTAATGCTTCTAATTTTTCAAATGCAAGCAAAACATCAGCGCAACCAAAGTCGATAATAGGAGAGTTGATATTTTCACCGATACGAACGAAAGTGATTACTGAACCACCTCTTTGGCTCATACCGTGAACTTCTGAAAGTTTGCAGTCAAAGTTTTTATTTGTAGCATATTTTCCAAGTACACGACTTGCAAGCAATGTGCCTTGTCCACCTACACCGGCAATAATTATATTTAAGTTAGTCATAAACAAGCCTCCTAATTTTTTGAAATAGGCTCAATAGCACCAAACTTGCACATTTGAGTACACAAGCCACACTCTGTACATAATGTTGTGTCAATAGTCATACCATTTTTGCCGTTTACAACAGCAGGACAGCCTATCTTTAAACACATTTTACAAGATTTGCATTTATCTTTGTCGATTTGATAACCTGTATAAGATTTTTTAGTTAGTAGCACGCAAGGTCTTCTTGCAATTATTACTGAAACTTCTTCTTTTACAAGTTCCTCTTTAACTATTTTTTCAAATTCAGTTAAGTTGTTGGGATCAACCACTCTAATACTTTGTACGCCAACGGCCTTACAAACTTCTTCAATATTTAAAGGATAGGTGGGGTCGCCTTTGATTGTCTTTCCTGTTGAGGGGTTAGGTTGATGTCCCGTCATACCCGTAGTTCTATTGTCTACGATAATAACGGTAGCCCTTGCTTTATTGTAAACTGCATCAATCAAACCTGTTATACCACTATGTATAAAAGTTGAATCGCCGATTACTGAAACGGTATGTTTATATGCCTCACTATCTGCTTTATCAAAGCCGACTGCCATACCGATACTTGCCCCCATACAAACAACTGAATCTATTGCATTAAGAGGAGCAATGGCACCTAAAGTGTAGCATCCTATATCTCCTAAAACATTTAATTTAAGTTTAGATAGTGTATAAAAAACTCCACGATGTGGACAACCTGCACAAAGTACGGGAGGACGGGCAGGAATATCAATAGATGTTGCTTTGAACTCGTCTTCAATTCCTAAAACCTTTTTCTTTATCTCGCTAGTTGAAAGTTCCCCTTGAATTGAGAATAAGTTTTTACCCTCAACTTTGATGCCTTTTGCCTTAATTAAAGTTTCAATATGTGGTTCAAGTTCTTCAATTACAATAGCCCTGTCAACCTTTGAAACGAAATCTTCAATCATTTTGTAAGGTAAAGGATAGACCATACCAAGCTTTAAAACGCTTGCTTGAGGTAATGCTTCTTTAACATATTCATACACCCCACCTGAACAGATAATACCTAGTTCAGTTGAATTCATCTCAATCTTGTTTATATCTAGGCTATTACTATCATCGCAGATTTTATTTAATCTTTCTTCAACGACAATATGTCTTTTTTTAGCGTTTGCAGGCATCATTACATTTTTAGCAATATTTTTTTCATAAGCCTTTAAACCACTATCAACTCTATCTTCAAAATTCACATAACTTTGAGAGTGTGCAACTCTAGTAGTTATACGCAAAATTATAGGAGTATCGTACTTTTCGCTTATATCAAAAGCCTTTTTAGTAAAAACTCTTGCTTCTTCACTATTTGAAGGTTCTAATACGGGAATATTAGCACTTCTTGCAATCAATCTAGTATCTTGCTCGTTTTGTGAAGAAAACATAGATGGGTCATCAGCCACGGCTATAACAAGACCTGCGTTTACACCTGTGTAAGCCGCAGTAAAAAGAGGGTCAGAGGCTACATTTAATCCAACATGTTTCATTGAAACAATAGTTCTTGCACCTCTTAATGATGAACCTATTGCAATTTCCATTGCAACCTTTTCATTGGGAGACCACTCAGAGTAAACCTCATCATATCTTGAAAGTTCTTCAGTTATTTCAGTTGAGGGAGTACCGGGGTATGCGCTTGCAACTTTAACACCCGCCTCATACGCACCTCTTGCAACGGCGAAATCGCCCAAAAGTAATTTTTTCATATTTTTTCCTTATATCTATCCTATTTTATCTTTTGCTGTATTATAATTTTCTCAAGTCTGTAACTCTTTTAACTTTTCCCTCAACTCTCTTGATTGAGAAAGGTTCTACGAGTTTTACGTTTACATCAAGTTGAACCACTACTTTTAATTTATGTTTTATTTCGCAAACTAATTTTTCAAGATTAGCATAGTTTTCCAAAAGTGAGGGTTGGTCAACTTCAACATGTACTTCAATCGTATCCATATAGTTAACTCTATCTACGATAATTTCATAGCAGTTTCCAAGACCTTTAATGTCCATCAAAACGCTTTCAATTTGAGAGGGAAATACATTTACGCCACGGATAATAAGCATATCGTCCGTTCTACCAACTATTCTTGACATCCTTGCAAGCGTTCTTCCACATTTGCAAGGTTCATATGTCAATGAAGTTATATCTTTAGTCCTATATCTCAATATGGGCATTGCTTGTTTTACCAAGGTAGTTATAAGCATTTCACCCTTTTCGCCCTCATTAAGTACAGTTCTATTTTCAACATTAGCAATTTCAGGATAAAACATATCTTCGTTTATGTGCATACCACATTTATAGATGCACTCACCTGATACGCCAGGACCACCAACTTCCGTTAATCCGTAGTTTTCTGTGGGTAAAGCCCCCCACATATTTTGTAATAGATTATGCATTTCAGTAGTAGACGCCTCTGCTCCCACAAATATGTGTTCTATCTTTAAATCTTTCATAACGCCCATTTTTTGAGCAGTTTCACCTAAATAAATGGCATACGAAGGGGTAGCAACAAGAGCAGTTGCTCCAAAGTCCTTCATAAGCATTATTTGTCTTTCAGTGTTGCCTGTTGAAACGGGTACAACAGTAGCCCCAAGTTTTTCAATTCCGTAGTGTAGTCCAAAACCACCAGTAAACAGTCCGTAACCAAATGAAACGTGAACAATATCTTCGTCTGTGCCCCCACCCATTGATAAAATTCTTGCAATGGAAGTTGACCAATTGTCTAAGTCAGTTTTAGTATATCCACCAACGATAGGCTTGCCAGTAGTACCAGATGATGCGTGCAAACGCACGATATTTTTCATAGGAACAGCAAAAAGCCCATAAGGATATTCGTCCCTCAAATCATCTTTAGTTGTGTAGGGAATAAGATTTATGTCCTTAAAGGTCTTAATATGTTCGGGTTTTAAACCAATTTCGTCAAATTTGCGTTTATACATCTTTACATTATTATACGCATAATCAACGATATATTTTAAGCGTTCTAATTGTAGTTCTTCAATTTCTTTACGCTTCATTGTTTCAATTTCTCTGTTGTACATATTTTCATGACACCTTTATCAAATTATTTCATTTTATTTTATCATAAAATGCAAAAAAAGGCAAATGATAGAGAGTGTATTTAGCAAAAACAAAAGATAAAATAACTAAAAATCTTAACAAATAATAAAACAGAGTGCTTACACACTCTGCTTAAAATTTATTCTAAAGTTGAATCGTTCTCATTATAAACTAAAACTATTTGGTCAAGTTTATTTAAAACATCATCTTTACCCTGTCTTGTATTAGACGAAGTTGCAATGATGTTATCAATTCCTACGGTAAGGTGAGTTGATAAAACTCTCAAATACTCTTTAACTTTTGTTTTTGCTACTTTGTCTGCCTTTGTTGCAATTATAGTGAAAGGCATATTATTACAAAAAAGGTACTCAATCATTGTTAAATCGTCATTTGTCGGTTTATGTCTTATGTCAACAAGAGCAAACGTATGGGTGATAAATTCTCTTTTGGCAAAAAAACTTTCCATAAGTTTTGACCATTTTTCTTTTTCACTTTTAGCGACACTTGCATAGCCGTATCCAGGTAAATCGGCAAGAATAAATTCACCAAAATCAAAATAATTTACAAGCCTAGTTCTACCTGGTTGAGAGGACGTTCTTGCGAGTTTTTTTTGATTTGCGAGCATATTTATAAAGGAACTTTTCCCTACATTTGATTTACCACAGACTGCAATCATAGGTCTATCAGGAACTATAAAATCTTTTTTATTAGCGACTGAAGTTATAAATTGTGCATTTTTAATTATCATTTTCTTTCTCTTTTAAATCGTTTTCTTCAAGTACTTTTTTTCTGTTTTTCATTTTATTTTTGATATTTTCAAGTTCGTGTAATAGCCTATTTTTAACTTTTTCTAAAGCTTTTTCATTTTTAATAGAACGCAATTTAGGAAATTTCATTAAAAAGTGCTTTTCAATATATACAAGCCATTTTCCGTCATAGTTTTCAAAAACATCATCTTTAATATCATTGAAAGCATCAATAAGTTTATTAAGTTTACCAACCTTGATACAAGATAAAAGGATATCTACAAGGACTAATAAAACTAATACTCCTGCTAATATACAAACAAAAGTTGAACTGAATAGTGAAACAAATTTGACTATCAAGGGGTGTATTAAATAAACAAGTATTACGCACAATGTAGCAAACAGAGTTGAGTTTAAAAGACAAACTCTACCCTGAATATTGAACTTATGCTTTGAATAATCCCACCAACGCAATTTGAATATCTTTTCCATTATAAAACTCGTCAAATATTCAATCAAAGTGGTAAAAATTCCACCTAACAAAAATACGATAAAAAAGTATTTTATTTGATAAAGTGGTTGTCTATAAAGGAGCAGTAAAACAGCCAACGCACCAGTACCATAAATAGGACAGATGGGGGCGTACAAAAATCCTCTATTGACAAGTTTTTTAGATAAAGTTGAGCAGTATATCACTTCGCAAATCCAACCTAAAAAACTATATATAAAAAAATAAAGAATCCATTTTGACATAATCTAAACAATTTTTAACTCACAACTTTTTACATTAAAAATCTCTTGCAGTGAACATTTTTTATCTATAAACGACACAATCCAACTTTCCCTTGTTTTAGGAATTTTAGTCAAAGTAAGAGGAAACATATGTTTTAAAATTATGTCCTTTTCAGTATCATTTAATTCAAAATATGCGATAGCATTATTATAGGCAAAACGAGGGTGTTTATAACCGTGAAAACGGAAACCCTTGTTTTTGTCGTGCCAATCGTACAAGAAAAAGTCGTGCAAAAGTGCACCTCTAACAAGTGAAGAATAATCAATTTTATGCTTTTTAGCGTACAAAAAACAGTTTAGTGCGACATTTATTGAGTGTTCATAGCAACTTGTCTTTCCGTGTTGAATAAATCCTTTCATCTTTTGATAGACGGGTAAATTAATTATTTCACTTGAAAAATTATAAAATTCATCATATAGTTCTTTTGTAAGTTGCATAATATAGCCTATTTACAATCCTAAAATAGCATTTTGGAAAACGCTGTCAATTTCGTTTACGCAAATGAAGTTTATATCATCTTTAACTTCGTTTGGAATATCTTGTAAGTCTTTTTTGTTTTCATCTGGAATAATTACATTTTTGATGCCAATTCTGTGTGCTGCAATAGTTTTTTCCTTTAATCCGCCTATTGGTAGCACTTTACCACGAAGCGTTATTTCTCCAGTCATTGCAACATCGTTTCTTACAGGTTTATGAGTAAAGGCTGAAAGAATAGCAGTTGCCATTGTGATACCTGCACTAGGGCCGTCTTTTGGTGTTGCTCCTTCAGGAACGTGAATATGAATATCGGTATTCTCAAACACATTATCTTCAATTTGGTATTTTTCAGCATTTGAGCGTATATAACTTATGGCTGCTCTTGCTGACTCTTTCATAACATCACCAAGTTTACCTGTGAGTTGAATATCGCCATGTCCTTTCATTGTGGATACTTCAATCGTCAAAGTAGTACCACCAACTGCAGTCCAAGCAAGTCCTGTTGCTGCACCTATTTCATTATCGTCAAGATGAGTATTATCTCCCGAATATCTAGGAATACCCAAAAATTCTTCAAGATTTTCTTTAGTTACTTCTACCTTTTGCAAATTTTTGTTATCTGCATATTTAACGGCAATCTTTCTGCAAACTGCACCAATTTTTCTCTCTAATGAGCGTACCCCTGCTTCCATTGTATAGTCTTCAATGATTTTTAAAATTGCTTCATCATTGATAGAAATAATATCGTCATTTAAACCATTTGCGATTATTTGTTTGGGAATTAAATATCTTTTTGCAATTTCTTTCTTTTCTTCCAAAGTATAACCGTTTAGTTCAATAATCTCCATCCTATCAAGGAGTGGAGTAGGAATAGTATCTAAACTATTTGCTGTTGTAATAAACATAACCTTACTCAAATCATAGGGTACATCTAAATATCTATCAATAAAAGTGTCGGTTTGTTCGGGGTCTAACACCTCAAGCAAGGCACTTGCAGGGTCGCCACGCATATCAGTTGAAACCTTGTCAATTTCATCAAGTAAAAATACGGGGTTTATAGAGCCAGCCAACTTCATTGAGTAAATGATTCTACCTGGCATTGCACCGACATAAGTTCTTCTATGTCCTCTAATTTCAGCCTCGTCTTTAACACCACCCAAACTCATACGAACAAACTTTCTATTTAAAGCACGGGCTACTGACTTTGCTATTGAGGTTTTACCAACTCCTGGAGGACCTACAAAACATAAAACGGGGGCTTTCATACTCTTTGTTAGTTTTAAGACTGCAAGATATTCCGTTATTCTTTCTTTAATTTTGTCTAGTCCGTAGTGGTCCTGGTCAAGCACCTTTTTACAGTCAGCCAACTTTTCTGTATCTACAGTTTCAGTACACCAAGGCAAATCACAAAGCCAGTCGATATAATTTCTTATAATCGTATACTCAGGAGATGAAGGTGGAATTTTACTCATCCTAAAAAGTTCTTTTAGCGCTTTCTCCTCAATTTCTTTTGGCATACCTTTTGATTTTATTAAAACAGCAAGTTCATCGTTTTCTTGCTCATCATCTCCAAGTTCGGTATGAATTGCACGTAGTTGCTCTCTCAAAAAGTATTCTTTTTGGTTTTTGTCAATATTCTTTCTTACAGTTGCACTAATTTTCTTTTCAAGTTTTGCAATCTCCATTTCTTCATTTAAGCAATTCTCGAAAAGTCGCAATCTCTCTAAAACGTTAGTAGTTTCAAGCAGTTGTTGTTTTACTTCATCTCTTAAAGGAAGTGCGTTAGCAACATTATTGATATAGACGTCAGGGTCTTTTATTTTAAATAGTGTTGCCATAACGTCCTTTGAAATTCTCATATCCGAAAACTGCATATCACGCATAGTATCACGGATTGTTCTAAAATATGCTTCCTCTAAAATAGAGTCGTCATGTACAGGTTGCATCTCCTCTACGACAGCACTAAAATAATCCTCCTGAGAGTTTATCTCAATCGCTCTTGCTCGGTATAAACCTGTAACGCTTAGTCGCAAACACTCCTTTGAAATCTTGGTAATTTGCGTTATTTTTGCAACTGTGCCAATTTTATAAATATCATCTGTTGTAATTTCGTCTTGTTGCATATCTTTTTGAGCACTTAAAAAAATCAACATATCTGCGTCAGTCGCTTGATTAATAGCACTCAAGGAGGCTTTTCTACCAGCGTCTAATACAGTTGTTGAATCAGGGAAAACAAATTTTCCACGAAGTGCCAATAAAGGCAACACATTAATTTTTGCTGAATTATTTTTTGTCATAAACTTCCTTTCTCACAAATTTAATACAAATAGTAATCTTTCTATACTTATTATACAACAATCTTGATAAAATTTCAATATTTATTAAAACAAATACAAAATATATTAGGCAAAAAAAAGACTTGCTAACGCAAGTCTTAATTTCGGTTTTGTCTAGTTAAACATATCCTTGAACGCTTTACCAGCTTTAAATGTGGGTGCATTTGATGCAGGAATTTGAATCTTTTCTTTTGTTGCAGGATTCAAGCCTTCTCTAGCAGCCTTTTTCTTTAATTCAAACGTACCAAAACCAACAAGTTGGATTTTATCATCGTTCTTTAAAGTTTCAGCGATAACTTCTAACATTGCATCATACATAGCAGAAGTATCTTTGTTTGTTGTTCCCGCTTTTTCAGCGATTGCTTTTAAAAATTCAGTTTTGTTCATAGAACCCCTCAAAAAATTAAAAAATAATTTTTTATTTGTATTTTAAAAATCAGTTGTGATTTTTAATCAAATTTTTCAAAATGTTTGTTGTTTTTAAACATTTATGGGATAATATTACAATACTGATTAAATTTTGTCAAGAGAAAAAACCAATTTATTGTCTAAAAAATAAATATTTATGCAAAAACATAACAAATAAAAAAGACTTGAGTACTTTTCAAGTCTTTTGTGGTGTGAGAGATGGGAATCGAACCCACATGGTATATACCATACGCCCCTCAAACGTATGCGTCTGCCAGTTCCGCCACTCTCACATTTGTTTTATTATAACATAAAAATAAATAAAAGAAAACATAAATTAAAACACATAGTTTATTTTATTTGATTTTTCTTATAAATAATGATAAAATGATTTTATACACACATGAAAAAGGAGTTAATCAATGCAAGATACCGATAACAAAATAGATGAGGTTGAAACGCTTAAAGTTGACGATGAGGGCGACAACCTTGAAAAAATGGAAAAGAGAAAGAAGACAAGACGAATAATTCATTTAATAGGATTGGGAACTTTATTTACTTTGGCTTTTGGTATAATGGCAGGATCAATTTGGTATAAAATTAATCATGATGTTCCTTTTGCTAATCTATTATTTACAATGACTTCACCTACAACTGGTGCGCCAACTACAACTTTTTGGAACGTTTTTGCTGCAGTTTTTCCTGCTTTGCTTTTGGCAGCAGGTGTATATGTTGCTTGCGTTTTTATTATAAAAAAATTTGAGATTAAAGTTTTATATCGAAGACTTGCAGCATGGGTGTGCTTGCTTGCTTTTGTAGGTTCGCTAGTTGGATTAATTTTTGCTTTTAGAATCCCCGAATATTTAAAAGATACCAGTGGCGAAAGTGTAGTTTATGAAAACTTTTATATAGATCCAGCACAAGTAAGTATCACGAGTGAAGAAAAGCCTAAAAACTTGATTTACATATATCTTGAAAGTATGGAGTGTACTTATATGCAAGTTCCCCAAGAGGACGGAACTACTCACAACTATATCCCCTTACTAACTCAGTTGGCTGAAGATAACATAAACTTCTCTAATAATGACGGCGTTGGTGGGTTTGATATGCTAACAAACGCTGGTTGGACTATGGGAGCATTGATGGCTACAACTGCTGGAGCAACCATCTCTTTGCCTGATATGAAAATGACTTTGCGAAATGAAACGGTGCAAGACGGAAATTTCGTTAATAATTTAACAGGACTTGGTGATATATTAGAGCAAAAAGGTTACAATCAAGAATTTTTATGTGGTTCAGAAGCAGCATTTGGAGCGAGAGATATTTACTTTACTCAACACGGAAATTACAATATTTTTGATTTGATTGACGCTAGAGAAAAAGGTTATATTGCTGAAGATTATTCTGTTAACTGGGGCTATGAAGACGAAATTTTATATAAAATAGCCAAGGACGAAATAACTGCTATGGCATCAAAAGATGAACCTTTCAACTTTACAATGTTAACTGTTGATACACACTTCCCTGGTGGTTATGTTTGTAATTTATGCAAAAACGATATGACCGAAAATGATATTAAAAATTTGACTTATGATGAAGCGTGTGCAATTTCTTTAGATTGTGCAGATAAACAAGTTTTAGATTTTATAAACTGGTGTAAAACTCAAGACTTTTATGAAGATACGGTTATAGTTGTTTCAGGCGACCACTGTCGTATGGATAAATGCTTGGTTGACGGAAAAGAATATAGCGAAAGACAGATTTATAACTGCTTTATAAATACTTCAACTATTCCTGTTAATGCGAAAAACAGACAATTTACTGCTCTTGATATTATGCCAACCGTTTTGGCAAGTTTGGGATATGAAATTGAAGGCAATAAACTTGGTCTAGGAACAAATTTATTTTCAAATGAGCAAACTTTAGTAGAAAAAATGGGCTTTGATTGGGTTGATTCACAAACTCAAAAGAAATCCGAATATTATAGAAAGAATTTTATGTAAAAAATAAAAGGATTGATATCTTATCAATCCTTTTTTTATTTAAATTATAAACTTGTATTTCTTTCAATTACAAAATATTGATTAGTTCCGTCAGTTTTAAAACTATAATCGCTTGCACCATAGTCCTTTAATGAATATGCAAAACCTGCTGTGTTTTCATTACCAATTAGTGCATCTGCAAAAGTTTTGCCTAGTTGGACATTGAAATCACTAACAGTTCCTATTGATACAAACTTATTTAAAATGTCAAATATTTCTGCTGTCTTTTCAATACTTAATTTATTGATAGTCAAACTTTCACTCTTTACCGTATAAGAGAAAGGGTTTGTTTCTTTGCTTATCGTATTAGTACAAGAAAGGTATAGTGTGTCAGGTATGTAATTTTTTACTATACTAAACGGAAAAGAGGACATATTCTCTTTAAACACACTTGTATTGATTTTAGCAACAAAGTTTAAACTTGTTGATGTGGTTGTCGTATTTAAAAACTGAAATTGAATAATACTTACCTCAAAGCTAGTACCACTAAATTCAATCTTTCCTCCCGATTGGTTTATATAAATATTGTTTATCACGGCACCGATTTGCTTGTCTGTCAATTCAATACTAGAAGCAAGTGAACTCTCCAAATTTTCAAGGGAAATTTCATAGGTGTTGTCCTCTTTCAATTTAATCATATTATCAACTTGAGCATTGACTACATTTTTTGCTCCTTCCAAATCTTCATTTGAAAATTTATAAGTATAAACGGCATCTTCATCTATTTTTTGATTTAAAGTTTTTACACTACCTACAAGACTGAATACATTTATATCATACTTTTTTTGAACGAATACGCATACACCAAAAACTGCTATTGTAAGAAATATAACTATGCATAATAGTACAACAATGAGTTTTACCAACCAAGGCATTTTTTTAGTTCCTTCCATAACAACCTCATTTTATTATTTTATTAAGGTATTTTTGTACCTATGCGTATATGTTAACATATTAAAATAAAAAAATCAATAAATGGAGAATAAAGGGGATAATAAGTTTGTTTTATTTTTAAAAAAATGTTATAATGCTTTTGATAAAAGAAAAGTTGGAGGTTACCATGAGAGCAATTATTACTGTTATAGGAAAAGATGCTGTTGGTATTTTAGCAAAAGTTGCTGTTATATGTGCAAAGTATAACGCAAACGTTACTGATGTAACACAATCAATTTTGCACGACGTGTTTGCAATGATTATGATGGTTGATATTACAAACCTATCTACGCAACTTGCTGTATTATCAGATGAAATGAACGAATTAGGTAAGTCTATGGGGCTTAATATTTCAGTTATGCACGAAGACGTTTTTAACTGTATGCACACTATATAATAGGAGTACTCAATGATTAACGCAGGTGATATTTTAGAAACGATAAATATGATACAAAACGAGTGTTTGGATATTCGTACAATTACTATGGGTATCTCATTACTTGATTGTATTGATAGCGATATAAATAAAGCGACTCAAAAGGTATACGATAAAATCACTAAAAAAAGTGAAAATCTTGTAAAGGTTGGGGAGCAAATAGAAAAGGAATTTGGTATTCCTATTATAAATAAAAGACTTTCAATCACCCCTATCGCAATGATTTCAGCGGCAACAAAAGGAAGTCCTGTTAAGTTTGCTGAGGTTATGGATAAGGCGGCAGAAGCTGTCGGTGTAAATTTAATCGGTGGATATTCAGCCCTTGTTCAAAAAGGATTCAGTTCAGGCGATTTAGACCTTATTGAATCAATCCCCGAAGCACTTGCTACCACTCAAAGAGTTTGTTCATCTGTTAATATTGGTTCAACTAGAACGGGAATCAATTTGGACGCTTGTAAAATTATGGGTAGAATTATAAAATCTTGTGCATTAAAAACTATTGATAATGCTTGCTTTGGTGCTGCAAAGTTAGTAGTATTTTGTAATGCTGTTGAAGACAATCCATTTATGGCTGGTGCTTTCCATGGTACAGGTGAGCCTGATTGTATAATCAATGTTGGTGTTTCAGGGCCTGGAGTTGTCCGTTCAGCTTTAAGAAAATGTCCTGATGCAAATATAACTGAAATTGCAGACGTGATTAAAAAGACTTCGTATAAGATAACACGCATAGGACAACTTGTAGGTGCAACTGCGTCCGAGCGTTTAGGCGTTCCTTTTGGAATAGTGGACTTATCGCTAGCACCCACTCCAGCAGTTGGCGATAGTGTTGCTCATATTCTTGAAGAAATAGGACTTGAAAAATGTGGTGCTTGTGGAACCACTGCAACTTTAGCACTATTAAATGACGCAGTTAAAAAGGGTGGCGTTATGGCTTCCTCACAAATCGGTGGTCTTTCAGGAGCATTTATTCCTGTATCCGAGGACGCTGGTATGATTGACGCAGCAAAGTGTGGTGCGTTAAAGATTGAAAAATTGGAAGCAATGACAGCAGTTTGTTCTGTTGGACTTGATATGATAGTAGTTCCCGGTGATATAACTGAAGATATTATTTCAGCGATAATTGCTGACGAAGCTGCTATTGGTATGGTTAATAATAAAACTACTGCTGTAAGAATTATTCCCGCAATCGGTAAAAAGGTTGGAGATGAACTAGACTGGGGTGGCTTATTCGGTTGTGGACCTGTAATGCCTGTTAACACTTATTCTCCTTCAAAATTTATCTCTCGTGGTGGTTTAATCCCTGCACCTTTGCATAGTTTAAAAAATTAGTTTTACAAACATTTTTGTGAAAAAAACACATAAAATAAGGTAGAGAGTGATTTTTTCACTCTCTTTTTTATTGTGAATACGCAAATAATTGTGATATTTTTTTTCAAAAATTTGAATTTTTGAATAATTTGCAAAATCTAACGAAATTATAAAAAAAACAGCGTTTTAGTATTGAAAAAAATTTTTATTTATTGTATAATGTATATTGTAGTTTGTATTAACATACTTATGGAGGTTATCTAAATGGCTCAAAAAAAATCAACAGGCACTACATCAAAAGCAAACACAGAAATTCAAGTTGTAAAAAAGCAAGAAGTTAAAGCACAAGACTATAATCAGTTACCCTTGTATCTTTACCATCAAGGTACGAACTATCGTTCATATAAATTTTTTGGTGCACACCCCGAAAAACGTAATGGCAAAGAAGGTTATATATTCAGGGTATGGGCTCCTAGAGCAACTGAAATTAGCATAGTCGGTACTTTTAATAATTGGGCTATCGATAAAGACTATATGTCAAAAATGCAAGATGGCGAAGTTTGGGAATTATTTGTTGAAGGCGTAAAAGAATACGATGAATACAAATATTGCATTAGAACGTCCGACCATAGACTTTTGTTTAAGGCAGATCCTTTTGCTTTCCATACGCAAACTCCTTCAGAAACTGCTTCAAAAACATACAATTTGGACGGATATGAGTGGAGTGATGAAGACTATCTTGCTGATTTAAAGAAAAAAGACATCTATCGTTCTCCTATGAGTATTTATGAGTTAAACGCACTATCTTGGAGAAAATACCCTGATGGTTCTTATTTCTCATACACCAAACTTGCTGAAGAATTAGTTCCTTATGTTAAGGAAATGGGCTATACACACATTGAATTTATGCCTCTAGCAGAATACCCCTTTGCCGGTTCGTGGGGTTATCAAGTAACTGGTTATTATGCAGTTACTTCTCGTTTAGGAACGCCTAAAGATTTTATGTATCTAATTGATACTTGTCATAAAAATGGAATTGGTGTAATTATGGACTGGGTTCCTGCCCACTTCCCTAAAGACGCTCACGGTTTGTATGAGTTTGACGGCTACCCTCTATATGAAAGTCCTAGATGGGATTTACAAGAGCATAAAGGTTGGGGTACTAGAAGATTTGACTATGGAAGAACTGAAATTCAATCTTTCCTAGTTTCAAATGCTTTATTCTTGTTTGATTATTTCCATATTGACGGATTGCGTGTTGACGCAGTAGCTTCAATGTTATATTTAGACTACGACAAGAGTGCAGGCGAGTGGGTTCCTAATGTTTATGGTGAAAATAAGAACCTTGAAGCCATTGCTTTCTTGAGAAAATTAAATGAACAAGTATTCGGTCAATATCCATATGCGTTGATGATTGCTGAAGAATCAACTGCTTGGCCTATGGTAACAAAGCCTGTTCATATGGGTGGTTTAGGCTTCAACTATAAATGGAATATGGGCTGGATGAACGACGTTTTGTACTATATGGGTACAGACCCTCTATTTAGACATTACAATCACAATAAATTGACTTTCTCGCTTATGTATGCGTTTACAGAGAACTTCGTACTTCCTATTTCACATGACGAGGTTGTATATGGTAAGCGTTCAATGATAGAAAAAATGCCCGGATGTTATGAGGAAAAATTTGCTAACCTTCGTGCATTTATGGGATATATGTTTGCTCACCCTGGTAAAAAATTGAACTTTATGGGTAGTGAATTTGGACAATTTAAAGAGTGGAATAATAACGAAAGCCTTGAATTTTTCTTGACAGATTATCCCATGCATAAAGGTTTAACTGAAATGAACAAGGACTTGAACCATTTTTACACCTCAACTCCCGCCATGTATGAAATTGATGATGGTTGGGACGGATTTGAGTGGATTGCAGCAGATGATGCTCACAAAAACCTGCTTGCATTTATGAGAAAAGATAAGGCAGGTAACAAAATTTTGGTAATTATTAACTTCTCTGGTAACGACATTGAAGATGATACTTTGGGCGTTCCTGAAGGAAAATATAAAATTGTATTCAATACTGATAATACAAATTATGGTGGTTCAGGTAAATTGAAAAAGAGAATATTCACTTCAGAACCTCTACCTTCGCATAACCAACAACATAGTATTAAATATTCTTGCCCTAGATTATCTTGCCTATATTTAGAAAAGGTTGAATAATTATAAAACAAATGAGAAAGAATAGATTGCACGGCAATCAAAAGTGGGGTGTGAAATGATTGATACAATAACTAATTTAAACAACTGTAGTAATATGGAAAACACAACACAAAACGTTTTAGTTGAAGCGAAAAAGAAAGTACTGATAGCCACGACTGAGTGTGCACCATTTATTTCAAAAAGTGCATTTGGAGAAACGGTAGGCTCTCTTGCAAAATCATTATCAAAAGGTACAGATTTAGATATAAGAGTAGTTATGCCGTTGTATTCATCAATTAGTGATGGCCTGCGTGCACAATTCAAATTCATAACTCAAATTGCTGTAAAATTATCTTGGAGGAGCGAAATTTGTAATATTTATCGCTTAGATAAAGATAATCTAGTATTCTATTTTATTGATTGTCCTAGATATTTTTGTCGTGAGAAATTATACGGATTTAGTGATGATTTAGAGAGGATGGCTTTCTTTAACAAATGTGTTTTAGAGATGATAAGTGTTGTAAACTTCTATCCTGATGTACTACATTGCCATGATTGGCAAACGGCTGGTTGTATACTATTTTTTGATTCAACTTTCAAAAATAGACCTAACTATACGAAAATAAAAACTATGTTTACAATCCATAACATCTCTCATCAAGGCGTTTTTAGCCACGATAAACTATATGATATTTTTGGATTAGGATTTGAGTATAGAAACGTTGTTGATTTTGATAATAATATAAATCTAGTTAAAAGTGCTATTGAATTATGCGATGTATTCACAACTGTTAGTCCTAAACATGCAGAGGAACTTTTACAAGAAGAATATGCTTTTGGATTAAATAAAATCATTGCTAAAAATAGTTATAAATTTTTAGGTATATTAAATGGAATAGATACCGATAAATTTAATAGCGAAACTGATATGGGACTTTTTGCTAGATATTCAATCAACGATATGTCTGGTAAGGCAGCCTGTAAATTAAAATTACAAAATATGCTTGGGCTTGCAATAAAGCGTGATACGCCTTTAATTGCAATTATCTCAAGTTTAAATCAACTTAAAGGTATAGACTTACTTCGCAATGTTATGGACGAGTTGTTACAAGATGATGTTCAAATTGTAATACTTGGTCAAGGCGAAGAAAATTATGAAAATTACTTTAGAGATATGGCACAAAAATATGTAGGAAAAGTTACTACTATTTTGTCCTATAATAATGACTTGGCTAGTAAGATTTATTCTGGTGCTGATATGGTTTTGATTCCATCAAAAAGCGAACCCTGTGGCATTACACAGATGATAAGTGCTAGATACGGAACAATATCAATCGTAAGAGAAGCAGGGGGATTATACGATACAATCAAACCAATCGGTCTTGGTGGTAACGGCTTTACTTTTGCTAACTATAATTCATACGATATGTTATATGTGATAAGAGAGGCTATTTCTTACTATTATCAAAAAGATAAGTGGGATAGTTTGATGAGGAGAGTAATGGAGACAGATTTTAGTTGGGATAAGTCGATTAAAATATATGAAATGACTTATATGCGACTAATAAATAGTGATTTTGTAAAACTTCACTAACGATAACTCGTTGTAAACTACGAAGATAGCCATTTTAAAAAAATCTTCGTTTAACTATAATTTTTATCACAGGAGTAGATAATGTACAAGAAACTAACAATTACTGACAAAGAGGTTCAAACTCTAATTAACGGAAAATTGTCCCGTTATTTCGGTGTTCAACCCAAAGAAGCGACTAATGAGCAATTTTACAAGGCAGTTGTAATGAGCGTAAGAGATATCTTACTTGAAAAGCGTCATCAATTCCACAATGTTGTAAAAGAAAAGAAGGCAAAGAAAGTATACTATATGAGTATGGAATTTTTGCTAGGTCGTTCTTTAAAGAACAATATTTATAATCTAGGCTTAACTGATACTTATACACAAGCATTAAAGGCGTATAATATAGATTTAGAAGATTTATATGAATTAGAGC
Source organism: uncultured Clostridia bacterium (assembly GCA_964550125.1). GTDB lineage: Bacteria > Bacillota > Clostridia > Christensenellales > Borkfalkiaceae > CAZJWC01. The sequence continues at coordinate 27,622 of CAZJWC010000001.1, forward strand.
CTGATGCAGGTTTAGGTAATGGTGGTTTAGGACGTCTTGCTGCTTGTTATATGGACGCTTTAGCAACAGGAGATTATCCTGCAATGGGATTTTCATTAAGATATGACTACGGCTTCTTTAAACAAAAAATCGTTGATGGCTGGCAAACTGAACTCCCTGACAACTGGTTACCAGGTGGTGAAGTATGGCTTACTCAAAGAAGCGATAAAATCTTTACTGTAAAATTTGGTGGACGTACTCAGGACAGATATACTGAAAACGGTATGGTCGTTGATACTTTTGACACTAATGATGTTGAAGCAGTTGCATACGATATGATGATTGCAGGTAAAGATAGTGAAGCAGTTTCAGTTTTAAGATTATGGCGTGCTAGAAATAAGAGTACTTTCGATATGAATTTATTCTCACAAGGCGACTATTTGCGTTGTATGAAGGAAGATAACGAGGCTGAAGTTATTTCTAAAGTCTTATATCCTGCTGACAACCACTCACAAGGTAAGTCTTTGAGATTAAAACAACAATATTTCTTGGTTTCTGCATCTTTGCAAAACATTATCGAAGACCATAAACACAGATATGGTAGTTTGGATAAATTGCCCGAAATGGCAGCAATCCATATCAACGATACACACCCTGCATTAGTAGTTCCTGAATTAATGAGATTGTTAATTGATGAGAACGGCTACACTTGGGAAAAAGCTTGGGAAATCACTACTAAAGTTTGTGCTTACACAAACCATACAGTTATGGCTGAAGCACTTGAAACTTGGTCTGAAAACCTAATTTCTCGTCTAATTCCTCGTTGCTACACAATTATTTGTGAAATCAACAGAAGATTCTGCGAAGAAATGGCTACAAAATTCCCTGGAAACTGGGATAAAATCAACAAAATGTCAATCATTACAAATGGAACGGTTAAAATGGCTAACCTTTCAGTAATCGGTTCACACTGTGTAAACGGTGTTTCTGGTTTGCACAGCGATATCATAAAAGAAAGTATCTTTAAAGATTTTGCAGATGTAACACCCGAAAAGTTTACTAACGTAACAAACGGTATCGCTCATAGAAGATGGTTAAATCAATCTAACCCTGAACTTTCTTCATTGTTAAATGAGTGCATTGGTGATGGTTATGTTCATCAAGGAGATGTTTTAACTAAATTCAAGGCTTTTGAAAATGACGAATCTGTATTGAAGCGTTTAAATGAAATTAAAGACCTTAAAAAGAAGCAATTTGCTGACTGGGCTTTCAAAAAGCAAGGTATTGTAATTAACCCTAATACATTGTTCGATGTACAAGCAAAGCGTATGCACGAGTACAAAAGACAATTATTAAATGTAATGAACATCATCTGCCTATATAACAAGTTAAAAGCTAATCCCGATTTAGATATGCAACCCGTAACATTTATCTTTGGTGCAAAGGCTGCTGCTGGTTATTATATGGCTAAAAATACAATCAAACTTATCTGTAATTTAGCAGAAGATATTAAAAAGAATCCTAAAATCAACGAAAAACTTAATGTTGTTTATATGGAAGAATATAATGTATCAATGTCTGAAAGATTGATGCCTGCATCAGAAATTTCCGAGCAAATTTCATTAGCAGGAAAAGAGGCAAGTGGTACAGGTAATATGAAGTTTATGATTAACGGTGCATTGACTGTTGGTACAGAAGATGGTGCAAACGTTGAAATGCATAAACTTGTTGGCGATGACAATATCTTTATCTTCGGTTTACGTTCAAATGAGGTTGACGATTTGTGGAAAGCAGGTTACTCATCAATGAACTTCTATAACCAAAATGAAGAATTAAGAAAGGTTATCGAGGCTCTAATTACTGGATTTAACGGTCAATCATTTAGCGATATGGCTAACTACTTGTTAACAAATAGTCCTATGCCTGACCCTTATATGTGTATGGCTGATTTTGAAGATTATAGAGCTACTAAGGAAAAAATGTGCAACCTATATGCTACTGATAAGATGGCATGGGCTAAAAAGTCATTAAACAACATTGCACAAGCAGGTTTCTTTGCAGCAGATAGAGCAATCGCTGAATACGCTGATAATATTTGGAACTTGAAGTCAACGAAAGAAAATTAATAAAAATATATTGTACTAGCTTGAATAACGATAAGGCAGTAATGCAAACTCGTTATTCTTTTTAGTGCTTTTTAACGACTTTTACGAGGTTTTTTATGGAATTTTACTATAATCCTTTAAACATAAAATGTAAAAGCATCACAGGTGGTATAGCCCAAAATCAATCAATTACTATAAACATATACGGTAAAGCGACTGAGCCTTGCGACTTTATTATGATTAAAGACGGTCAAGCAGATAGAATAGTACTTCCTATGAATATAACATCTCACGGGTACTCTATTGATCTTTGTTTAAACGATACAGGACTATATTTTTACGGTTTCTTTTTCCCTAATAGAGATTTATACTTTGCTATGGGTAATGAAAGAAATGGTATATTCACGCAAACCCCTGCGTTTTATCAACTTTTAGTCTATACTGATGATTATTCAACTCCAGATTGGTTTAAAGGTGGAGTTATGTATCAAATTTTTCCCGATAGATTTAGAAAATCTGGCGATAGACCTATAAAAGCGAATAAAATTTTGCGTTATGATTGGGGTGGACTTCCTGCTTTTAGACCTAACGAACGAGGAATTGTTGAAAACAATGACTTTTTTGGTGGTAATTTAAAAGGAATTGAAGAAAAACTTGATTATTTAAAAAGTTTAAACATTTCGGTAATTTACCTTAATCCTATTTTTGAAGCATATTCTAATCATAGATATGATACGGGTAACTATTTAAAAATTGATACCCTTTTAGGTGATGAGGAAGATTTAAAAAGCTTAATAACTAAGGCAAATGAATTAGGAATAAAAATCATACTTGATGGTGTATTCAACCACACAGGTGATGATAGTATATATTTCAATAAATACGGTAGATATGACGAAATAGGAGCATATCAATCAAAAGATTCAAAGTACTATGATTGGTACAATTTCCACGAACATCCAGATAAATATGATAGTTGGTGGGGAATTTCTACTTTACCTGCTGTTAACGAATTTAGTAGTTTTAACGAATTTATAAATGGTAAAGATGGTGTTATACAGCATTGGTTAAAACTTGGCATAGGTGGATATAGACTTGACGTAGTTGATGAATTGCCTGATGCTTTTGTTGAGAATTTGCGTTCAGCAGCCAAAGAAATCAATAAAGATGCGATTGTAATTGGCGAAGTATGGGAAGACGCATCAAATAAAATTGCCTATGGAGCAAGGAGAAGATATTTCCAAGGCAAAGAACTTGATAGCGTAATGAATTATCCTTTAAAAGATGCTATTATCAACTTCGTTTTAACTAACGATACCTCGGTGTTACTCAACACTATTGATGCTTTAAGAGATAATTATCCTAAACAAGCGCTTGACTGCTTGATGAATATTTTAGGAACTCACGATACGATAAGAATACTTACTGCCCTTTCTCAAGAAACGGCATATACAAAGGAAGAAATGGCTGTTAAGCGACTTTCTCCCGAAAAGAAGAAGGAAACTATTGAAAAATTAAAAGTGGCGACACTTTTGCAGTATACTCTATTTGGTGTACCTTCCGTTTATTACGGAGATGAAACAGGTATGGAAGGGTATACAGACCCTTTCTGTCGTTTCTGTTTTGACTGGCTAAATATTGACCAAGATTTATATGAGTTTTATAAAAGACTTGGTGAAATTAGAAATTGTCCTGTATTTAAAGACGGTATTTATAGAACTATTTTTAAAGATAAATCTTTAATTGTTTTTGAGCGTGTTAAAGACGGAAAATCTTTAATTGTATATGTTAATAGAGCCGACACTAAATACACCATTAAATTTAATGGTAAAAACTACGAACAAATATCTAAAAAGGAATACGTTGATAAGCACACTATTCAACCTAATAGTTTTGGCATTTTATACGAAGAAATTATTTAAGAATATTTGTAGTAAAACATAATTGATTAAAAGACTTGCTGACTGATTATGTTAGCAAGTCTTATGTTTAAGGAGAGATTATGAGAAAAAGATTAGCAAAAATTATAGTGAGCATACTGGTTTTTACTTTTACAGTTTTTGCTTTTTCTGCCTGTAAGAAGACGGAAGAACTCTCAACAAAGAGTTTTAAAGATAAACTGACAGAGTTTCAGCATATTGATTCAAGCGAAGTAATAACTTTAAATTATTTAGAAAATGCAACCGTTGCGGAAAAGTATAGCAAGCCATACGCAAGCACCGTAAATATAATAAGCATATTCTTATATGAAACAACTATATATATTGAAAGTTATACAGGTGTTTTTATAAACGAACAAGGGTATATTATTTCAACCTGCGATTCGGCTTATAATGAAAAATATAATCAAGCAAAACTTGTACTTTTTAGTTTTAATAGTCCACAAAGCAATCAAATCCTTTATGAACTTGAAACGCTATCATATAGTAAATCAGCAAATCTATCTTTATTTAAGCCTAAAAATACCTTTAAATATAAAACAAAATCTGGTGAGATTAAAGACGGGATTGAAAATTATGTTACATTTACAGACCTTTCAAATGTTAAAACGGGTACAAATTGCTATTTTATAAAAAATGATGAATTAAGTGTGTTTTTTCCTTTTTCTACTCACATTACAACAGGTATCATAAGTCAATTAGATACCTCTCAATATGATAATTTAAAGATTTATTTTTGCCAAAAAGAGTATTCTCCGTTTATCTATTCGGCAGGAACTTCATTAGGCAGTTTTGGTGGTTGTATTTTTAATACTGATGGGTACGCACTAGGTTTATCTATTGATAAAATAGATAATGCGACAAGACTTAATATTGCCGTTCCTAGTCAATTAGTAATTGATTATCTTTCAAATTATAATAATGTAAATAAAACGGATATAAAAATTTATAGGGCAATAAAGGGATAGGTGAAAAAGATGAAAAAGCATATTTATAAAGCAATCTGTATAATAATTTCATTATTATTGACAGTCTTAACTTTATCTAGTTGCGATATTAAGCAACGAGGTTTGGGAGATGATGATAAAAATAACTATAACACTGATTCAAGTAACACTTTGAAAGAAACCGATTATGTTACTTCCGAGATTGAAGATACGCAAACCGATTTTAACTTAGGATTTGAAAATATAAAAAATAGTTTGGTATTCGTTGAATATAAATATGGCAATTACACGGATTATTGTTCAGGGTTTGTTATAAATGATGATGGCTATATTGCTACTTCAGGAAATATAAGCACGAAAACAACTTCCATTAAGGTGTATTTTTACGCAGATGGTTTTTCATCATATTCAACTGCTGTTGGATATAATTTTAGTAATATTGATTTAACCTTGATAAAAGTCGAGGTATTGCCAACAAACACAGAAACAGTATGTTTTGCCACTTCAGGTGATTTATCTTTCGGTCAAGAGTGTATTTTAACTGCATGCACTAAAAATACAACACATCCTCTAGCATATGCAATGGAAGGCTTAATAAGCAGACCGAACAGCGATTCAACTATATTTAATGATTTGCTTGATAATACGGAATATAAACAATTAGTTCAAACAACTATTCAAGGTAATCCTTATAATGATGGTGCACCTATTATAGATACTGAAGGTAAAGTTATCGGTTTAGTATCTTCAAAAGCAGATGATTTTGCAAAAGTAGCATCATATAAAGCGGACGGAATTTCATTTGCAATTTCTTCAAATACTATTATGTCCTTCTTAAAAAATAAATCTATTGATTATACCGGTGAAAATATAAACAACTTAAACTATGAAAATATTTCAACTTTGAATAGTTCAAATGATATACAGGAATCATCTTTTAATAAAGACGAAAAGACTGTAATAGAAGCTTTAAATTCAAGAAACCATCATCTTGTAAAAAATGGAACAAGTATTGAATACACCAACTATACAACAACCATAGATGAGGGTAAAAATGCTGTAGGAATTGCCTCACAAAAGTTGAACAGCACCGTAAAAGTAATTTGTTATGCCAACACAAACCAAGGTGTTATTAGTGCAGAAGGAACGGGTTCAATTTTAAACCAAGACGGATATATATTGACAAATTGCCATGTTATAAATATGTCTGTAAGCGACAATTCTTCCTATGCTAATGAACAAATGGACGAATACCCCTTCGTTTATGTAACTTTTGAGAATATAAAATTTAATGACGGATACTATGCTTGTTTTAAAGCAGATATAGTCGCATATAATAGACTCGTTGACTTGGCTTTATTGAAGATTGACAGTACCTATTCGTTCGAGTGTGAGAACGGTACAACAGGTTTTATAGATTATTATACTCTAACTGAAGATTTAATAATAGGTCAAAACTCATATGCAATCGGTAATGGATTAGGATTAGGACTTTCAATCTCAAAAGGGGTTATTTCAGACACTAATGCTAACTATATGTATCAAACTTATGGATTTTTCTATGTACAAACTGAAGCGCCTATAAATCAAGGTAATTCTGGTGGACCTTTAGTTGATGAAAACGGCAATATGATAGGAGTTAATACTCTAAAATGCAGTACAAACGGATATGAATCTGTGGCATGGGCTATCCCTATAAGTCAAGTTGAAAAATTTATAAATGAAATTAAAAATACTACAACTAACCAATATATTGAAATTGCTGATTCAAGCCTTGCTGTAGATTGTACTATACATGTAAAATAATATGGAAAATAAAGACGAAATTGCAAAATTAATAGAAAATATCACTTCAAAAGAGATTTTACAGGACGAACCCTTTGTCGATGATAATAACTTATTTGTTGTTGAGGAAATGGAAGACGAAAAAAGCAAAATCTCTCGAAAGAGAGAAGATGAAACTTTTATCGAAGATGTTGAAAGAATTTATATTATTCAACCCATTTTAAACGATAACTATAAGACTTTACACGATGAAGCAGTCGCATTGATTGAAAGTGCTGGTGGATTATATGCAGGAACTATCTATCAAAAGATAAAGGAAATTAATCCCTCCACCTATATGGGTATAGGAAAGATGTATGAACTAAGAGAAAGACTTGATGGACTTGATGTAACCGTTTTATTTAACGGAACTCTTTCTCCCTCACAAACCCTTAATATTTCAGCCATTTTAGATAACAAAAAAGTTATTGATAGAGCAACCTTAATACTTGACATATTTGCTAAAAATGCCAAAAGTGCTGAAGGAAAAGTGCAAGTTGAACTAGCACAGTTAAAGTATATTTATCCAAGACTTAAAGGTAAGGGCTCTGCTTTATCTAGGCTGGGTGGTGGAATAGGTACTCGTGGACCGGGTGAAACACAACTGGAAACGGATAGACGACACATTAGAACTAGAATTGACTATCTTGAAGCAAGATTAAAGGAACTTGAAGTTCGAAGAGAAAACCTTACTAAACGCAGAGAAAAAAATAATGTAAAAACGATTGCGTTAGTCGGTTACACAAATACGGGTAAATCAACCTTGATGAATAGACTTTGTAATGCAGATGTGCTTGAAAAAGACGCTCTTTTTGCAACATTAGATCCAACAGCACGAACGTTTGAAATTGAAGGAGTAGAATATCTACTTGTAGATACGGTAGGGTTTTTACAGGATTTACCAACTAATTTGATAGAGGCGTTTAAATCCACCCTTGAAAGCGCAGTACATTGTGATTTAGCACTAATCGTGTGTGATGCACAAGGAGATTACCAAATGCAACTTAATACTACGCTAGATACTTTGGCTGGTTTAAATTTTTCATCTCCCTATCTTTTAGTAATGAATAAGAGTGAAAATTTACAAGACGAATATGGTTACCCTAAAGATAGTATTTTTATTTCAGCAAAAGAGGATATAGGCATTGACGTCTTAAAAGAAAAAATAAGTGAAAAATTTAAAGAAAGATATACCTATTGCACTCTTGAAATACCTTATGATAAATTCAGTGAATATGCTAAAATCAAAAACCTTTTGATAGAAAGAGAAATTAATTATACCGACTTTGGTATGGAAGTTAAGGTTGTAATTCCTAATATATATGTTTATAAATTTGAAAAATATATAAAAAAATAAGAATTAGCAAAACGCTAATTCTTATTTTTATTTTCTAAATCTTTTTCAGTTATTATTTTATCAATTTTAATGGTTGCAGAATCCTTAAAATTTAAACATTTGCCACAATTATCGCATATTTTTGTTTCGTCTAAATCGCAAATATCGCACTCTCCACAACCGATACAATCTCTATCGTACAAACAGCATTTATCCATATCAATTCATCCTAAAAATTTTTAAGGTAATATACTTCATCAGCAGTTAAATGTCTTACTGAACCTCTATCAACACCACGCAAAGTCAACTCGCCAACTTTTACACGTTTTAAAAAAGTTACATTTTTACCTACTGCTTCAAACATCCTTCTAACCTGTCTATTTTTCCCTTCTTTTATAGTTATAGAAAGTTTGGTATACTCTTTATTTGTTTCAGTAATCTTAACAGATGCCTTTCTTGTCATAACGCCGTCAAGTTCAACGCCCGTTCTCAATTTGTTAAGTTGAGGCAAGGTCATAATACCTTCAACCTTAACCGAATATGTTTTAGGAACTTCATTAGATGGATGGGTTAATCTAAACGCTAAATCTCCGTCATTTGTTAAAATTAAAAGTCCTTCAGTATCATAGTCAAGTCTTCCAACAGGATATACTCTTTCACTTCCTTCAGGCAAAAGTTCCATAACAGTCTTCCTACCCTTTTCATCTGCTACCGAGCAAATATACCCCTTAGGCTTATTCATAATATAATAAACATAATCAGTCTTTAAAGACAAATTTTTGCCGTCAAGCGTAACAATATCAGCCTCACCAACTTCATCTCCTAATTTGGCAAGTTTACCGTTTATCGTAACCCTATTGTCTTCAATTATTTTATCGCAAGCACGGCGACTTCCTACTCCAGCCTGTGCTAAAAACTTGTTAATACGCATAAAACACCAACTTTATTTCTTTGAGTTAATTGTAATACAAGTTATGCAAAAAAATCAACTGATTTTGCAGGTTTATTTTTAACTTACCTGCTTTATCTCCTTTTTTAACATTGTCAGCATCGTCAACGCAAACCTCAAAGTTTATTTCATTTGTTTCGCCTTTTTTTAAAGGGAAAACTGCTATATTTTGGGTATAGTATTCCTTGCCACCTTTATTATATTTCGCTTGTGGGCTTGATATAATATAGTTGGTGTAATCACAAAAAGCATGATTTATCAATTCTTGGCTTCTTTCAAACATATTATATACATTAAGAACAACACAAACAACTTTCATTTTGCCGTACGACTTAAATTTGCCCTCCTCTTGACCTGTTTGTACTCTTTCCACAGAACTAATCAAACATCTGCCTGCTTTTGTTGTATAGCCCGTTTTTACGCCGTTAGCGCCCTCACATTGTTGTAACATCTTGTTTTTATTTACTAAATATCTCTGTTCACCTTGAGAGTTGTATATAGTTATCGATCTTGTAGACACAATCTCTTGAAATACAGGATTATTTAATGCATAACAAGTTATCAATGCTAAATCGTAAGCAGTAGTATAATGGTTTTCATTATGCAAGCCATGAGGATTGCAAAAGTTAGAATTTTCTACTCCTATTTTTTTAGCAAATTCGTTCATACATTTTGCAAAGGCAGAAATACTTCCACTGTGATGTAATGCTAAGGCTACTGCGCTATCGTTGCCCGAACGCAGCATTAGGCAATATAATAAATCCTTTACTTTAAGTTCCTCGTTTTCTTTTAAATATACACTTGAACCTTCTACCCCCACTGCCTCCTTGGGAATTTTAACTGTATCATCAAGGCAACATTCCTCTACTATCAAAATGGCCGTTAAAACCTTCGTTGTGCTTGCCATTGGTAACTTCAAGTTTTTATTCTTCTCGTGGAGAATTCGCCTTGTTTGACACTCTAAAAGCACTTCGGCATAGTTTTCCTTCGCATACGCAATATTCGCTACATTAAAAAAATTGACTGTAGAACATATTATTATTGCAAGAAAAATAACAATCTTTTTCATTAATTCTTATATTCTTCCTTCCCTTTCATAATCTTTTCAATAATTGCACTTGTTTTTTCAATTAAGTTATCAAAAGGCTCATCTGTGGACCTAACCAGTTTAATTTCCTTTCCGTCATCAATGATAAAACCAGTCGGCTTTATTGAAACGATTGCACTTGCTCCACCAGCAAATGGAATATTCTTTTTATCATCTACCACCTTAATTTCACCATATTCTCCACCACCTGTTACATAACCCATCGTTACCTTGGACACAGGTATAACTTGTGCGCCACTTGAAGTTATGATAGGCTCACCCACCACCGTTTTGGTAGAAGCAATATCTTCAAGCGTGCTTACTGAAGTATAAATTAAATCATCAATATTCTTTTTTTCTTCTATTTCCATAATTTATCACCTTTTGAATTAAAATTTTGCAAAGTGCAATGATTAGTACAAGTCCGTTGTAAACTGCTGTAATGCTTACATTCAACTTAACTTTATCTGCACTATGTAAAAGTAGAGTTCCACTTTTATAGTCAATAAAGTTTTTCTTTTCCTTACTTATTGATAATATTATATTTGATAATATCGTACTGACTGTTGATAATAATATTTTTGTATCAGCGTTAATACCATTTCCCAACTCTATAATTTGACTAAACTCTACTATTTGAAAGCCTTTAGTTATTTCAAGTTTCTTTTTTTGAGCCAAAATTTCTTGCCATGGTAATAATACAGCGTTTGTCAAACTCAAATGAAAAACTAAACCTTTATCACAAAGGGTAACATAACCTCCATATATTTTAATAAATTTAAATAGATATAAAGAAAAACAAAGTTTTCCCGTGTTTATGTCAAAAAAAACGATAAGTTGTGTAAACATAGGAAAAAATAAAAAAAATAGAGATATAAAACAGCCAACAACAAAAAAATTTTCCATAAAAATATTTTTAGCAAACCTAATAAAATTATGTAATAAAAAAAGTCGCATAAGCGACTTTTTCATTTTACCTTATTAAGTTCAATTAAAATATTTTTTAAAGCATATTTACAATGTTCGTAAGTAAGTCCACCTTGAAAATAGGCAGTATATGGTTCTTTAATAGGTGCATCTGCCGATAATTCTATTGAAGAACCCTGCACAAAACAACCTGCAGCCATAATTACATCTGCATCATATCCCGGCATATCCCAAGGTTCAAGAGTAACATAACTGTCAACCGGTGAAGAATTTTGAACGCTTTGAATAAAACTAATTAACTCTTTATCATTATTAAATGAAATTGCCCTCGTTATATCGCTAGGCAATTTATCAGTTGAAGGAGAGGTTTTAAAGCCAAGTTTTTCTAATACTCTACCAATTAAAAGTGAGCCTTTTACTGCCTGATTGACTGTATGAGGTGCTAAAAAAACACCCTGATAAAAGTATTGGTACCCAAATGTATATGAACCGACTTCCAACCCAATTGAAGGAGAAGTAAGTCTACCTGCAATTTGTTCAATATATTTATGCTTACCAACAATGTACCCACCTGTTGGAGCAATTCCTCCACCTGCGTTTTTGATTAATGAACCGACACAAATATCAACACCATTTTGAGTAGGCTCACTCATTTCAACAAACTCACCGTAACAATTATCAACGAATATACAACCCTCAAAGCCATTTTTTCTAACAAACTTACAGGCCTCATTGATTTTTTCCATTGATAAAGCATCTCTAATTTCATATCCACGAGAGCGTTGAATAAATACCATTTTAATATTTTTTTCTTTTAACGCTTCTTTTATGCTATTAAAATCAAAGTTTCCGTCAACTAAATCAACCTTTTTAAAGGTTACGCCAAAATCTTTTAAAGAACCAATATTTTCGCCACAAATAACATCATTTAGGGTATCGTAAGGATTGCCTGAAATAGAAAGCATAATATCGTTAGGTCGTAAAATTCCAAAAAGTCCAACGGTTAGAGAGTGAGTACCTGAAAGGAGATTTGGAGAAACAATTCCACTTTCTGTGCCAAAAATATCTGCAAAAAGTTGGTTTAAAGTATCTCTACCTTCATCTCCATAACCATAGCCCGTACTTCCGTTAAAATGTCTTAATGCAATTCTGTTTTTTTTGAAGGCTTTTAAAACCTTTTCAGTATTAAAATATGAAATCTCGTCCATTTTTTCAAATAGATTTGCTAGTTCATATTCACAATCTTTTATAAGTTTTTCAATATTTTCGTTTAGCATATTTCCTCGTGTATCTTTAAGATTTTTTCAACATTATTATCTCTAGGGTTTAACCAAACTATATTAGGTAACCTTTTAAAAAGAGTAATTTGTTTTTTTGCATAATGTCTAGTATTCTTTTTTAAAGTATCTATCATATCCTCTTTTGAGTATCTTCCCTTTAAAAAGTCATAAACTTCTCTATAACCTATGCCTTGCATACATTGACAGTTTTCATTTAATCCATTAGAAATTAAATTTTCAACTTCATCAATCAAGCCATTTTTAATCATTTCATCAACTCTTAAATTGATGCGATTATAAAGTTCTTCTCTCTCATATTGTATGGCAAACATATTATAATCGTAACGGGCAACTAAGTCTTGTTTAAAACTTGACTTTGTTTTGCCTGTACTTTCATAAATTTCTAATGCACGAATTACTCTTATAGTGTCGTTTGGGTGTAGTTTTGAAGCACTTTCTTCATCAACCTCTCTCAACATTGAGTGTAAATACAAATTTCCTTTTTCTTCAAGAATTTTACTGTACTTTTCTCTCAACTTTTCATCTCTCTCTGTATCAGCAAGGTTTTGCTCAAAAAGTACCGATTTTATATATAATCCTGTTCCACCACAGATAATAGGAGTTTTATTCTCATTATGCAAAGAGTCAATTATCGGGCTTGCCAAATCTACATATTCGCTTACTGAAAAAGTTTGTTCAATAGTACAAATATCAATCAAGTGATGCTTTACACCGTACATTTCTTCTACGCTTGGTTTTGCCGTACCAATATTTAAACCTTTATAGATAAGCATTGAATCGGCTGAAATAACTTCAGTATTAAGTTGTTGTGCTAAAGATACTGACAGCGAAGTTTTACCACTTGCCGTTGCACCACCAATTACTATTACCTTTTTCACTAAACAATCCTTTTAAATAGTTTTTCTATCTGTGTTTTTTCTATTTTAATTGCAATAGGTCTACCATGAGGACATTTTAACCCAAAGTTTAAACTTAAACTTTCAAATAGACTATCAATTTCATTTTGAGATAATGCCATGCCACCCTTTACTGCACTTTTGCACGCTTGCATTGCAATTCTGTCCTTAATTAGTTCCTCAAGTTTTATTCCTCTTAAAGAGGAGGTATCACTAACAAGTTCACCTAAAAAGTCGCTCAAATCAATATCTTGTAGGTCAAGAGGCACTGCTGAAATTTTATAAGTATTTGTACCGAATTCTTCGATTTCAAAACCTATTTCTCGAATATAGTCGATTTTTTCTTGAATAAAGGCAAACTCTTGCATATTTAAATTCCAAATGTAAGGTACAAGCATAGGTTGTAATATTACATTATGGCTAGCAATACTTTTCTTCAACTTATCGTATATCAATCTCTCGTGGGCAGCGTGCTGATCAATCAAAAAAACTTCCCTTCCGTATTCATAGATCAAATATGTATTAAACAAATTGCCCTTATATTGATAAAAAGAAAAATCAATTTTTTCTTGAACAGGCTTGTTAAGGCTATCAAGATATTTTTTATTTTCTTCGTAAATATCCTGACCTTGAATTTGAGGGATTACTGATTGAGTAGTATAACTATCTACCACTGAATCGTTAAAAGTTATTCTATCAGGAAGCACCTTTTCAATTGATTCGTATTTTATAGATTTTTCTTCTTTTTTAGTCGTATTTTGTATCGAATTTAAAAAATCTCTAGTTTCCTGTGCGACTTGATTTAGTTCTTCTTTTACACTCTCTTTAACTTCTTCAGGGGTATCTGTTATAATTTCAAGTGCCGTTGCTCTACCATCAAGCACTGAAGATATAACCGAATAAATACTACCATAAATTATTTGGTTATTTGCAAATCTAACATCACTCTTGTTTGGCGTTACGTTAACGTCAACAATTTCAGTAGGAACATTTACATATAAAACATAAAAAGGGTACTGCCTTTTCATTAAATATGATGAATAAGCATTTTGAACTGCTGATGAAATAGTAGCGTTTGTAATACATCTTCCGTTTAAAAAAACGCTTTGATAAGTTCTGTTTGACTTTGTAAAATGGGGTTTTGAAATATATCCACTTATCTCTATTCCGTTCTTAATAGTTGAAATGCAATAACAATCATGTAAAGTTTGGTTACCATAAACGGCAAGTAAGGCTTCTTCTGTACCTCCTCCGTAAGACTGCATTGAAAGTTTATCTTCAATATAATAAGAGAAGGAAATTTCTGGGTTTGAAAGGATAAACTTTGATATTATGTTTGAAATGTCGCTTTCCTCCCCTTTATCCGTTTTCATAAACTTTTCTCTTGCAGGGGTGTTATAAAAAAGATTTCTTACTTCGATAATAGTTCCGTCAAAACCTTGACACTCTTTTACTTGTCCTATCTCTCCTCCATTACAAGAAATTTCATAACAAAAATCACTATTTAGCGTTTTTGAACAAATTCGCACACCAGCAACTGACGAAATTGATGCCAACGCTTCACCACGAAAACCTAAAGTTGAAATTTTATATAAATCCTCAACACAGCAAAGTTTACTAGTTGCATGAGGTAAAAAGGCATTATGCAAATCTTCCTTTTCAATACCACAGCCGTCATCTTCAATCTTTATCAGTTGTTTGCCACCTTTTTCTATATAGATAGAAATATTTTTACTACCAGCGTCAATGCTATTTTCAATAAGTTCTTTTACTACTGAATAAGGTCTATCAACAACCTCTCCTGCTGAAATACGATTATATATTGTTTTAGGTAAAATATTAATCCTTGACATTATTCCCTCACCTTTTCTATTAAATCAGATAATATCATCATTGCTTGCATAGGAGTTAAGTTATCAATGTTGATATCATTTAAAATCAATTCAACCTCACTTTTCTCCCTTTCTGCTACTTCCTCTGCAACATCAAATTGCGTGCTTATATTTGAAAGTTTTTGATTTTCAAGTTTTTTTAGTATGACTTTTGCTCTATCTGTTATTTCCTTGGGAATACCTGCAAGAGAGGCTACCTCGATACCAAAGCTTTTATTAGCCCCACCACGCATAATTTTACGCAAGAAAACCACACTTCCGTTCAATTCCTTAACGGCAACTTTAAAGTTCTTTACGCCCTCAATTTTGCCCTCTAATTCTGTCAATTCATGGTAATGAGTTGCAAATAAAGTTTTTGCCTTGATTTTTTGAGTTAAATTTTCTAAAACAGCCCAAGCAATACTTAATCCATCAAAGGTACTAGTGCCACGTCCAACTTCGTCTAAAATAAGTAAACTATTTTCAGTTGCATTTTGAATTATCGTAGCAACTTCGTTCATTTCTACCATAAACGTTGACTGGTCTAAAATAAGGTTATCGCTTGCACCTATTCTTGTAAATATTTTGTCTATTACAGGGATTTTTGCACTTTTGGCAGGAACGAAGCAACCTATTTGTGCCATCAAACAGATAATTGCCGTTTGACGCAAAAATGTTGACTTACCAGCCATATTTGGACCTGTAATAATTAAAGTTCTATTTTCTTCGTTGTCTAAAATACAATCGTTAGGAACAAACCTTTCCTTTGAAATTTTTTCAACAACGGGGTGTCTTCCTTCGTAAATTTCTAGTTGCTCTGCACTTGAGCAAATTGTGGGCTTTACGTATTTATTTTCTTTTGAAACAGCCGAAAACGCACGGATACAATCAAGTAAAGCAATCGCCGAAGAAACTTCCTTTAACTCACCGATTTGGTTGTCTAGTTCGATTTTTAGCTGTTCAAATAGAGAAAGTTCTAATCTCAATGAACGTTCTTCGCTATTGAGAATTTTTTCTTCAAGTTCCTTCAATTCCTCGATTATATATCTTTCTCCATTTGCTAAGGTTTGACGGCGTTGATAATAGTAAGGTACAGAATCTTTAAAGGATTTAGAAACTTCAATATAATAACCAAAAACTCTATTAAAGCCTATCCTAAGGGTTTTTATACCTGTTTTTTCTCTTTCCTGAGCTTCAATTTTGGCTAACATTTGTTTGCTGTTTTCTTTTATACTACGCAATTCATCAAGTTCACTAGAAAATCCTTCTGCAATAAAACCTCCCTCTTTTATGTTGACGGGAGTGTTTTCAGCAACAATCATACTCTTTATCTTTTTAGTCAACCTTTCAAAATCGTGCAAATTATTAGAAATATCTGCAATAATCCTTGAATTAAAGCCTGCTAATTGAAACTTAATTGAAGGTAGCAATTCAAGAGAATTAGCCAAACTAATACAATCTCTAGGAGTAATGTTACCGTTAGAAATTTTGCCTGATAATCTTTCAATATCATGCATACCTTCCAAAATATCGCCTAGACCAAGCATTACAACTGAAGATTTAAAAATTTCTTCAACACCATCAAGTCTATATTCAATATCTTCCTTTTTTCCAAGGGGAGATATAACCATTTTGTTTAATAGTCTAGCACCCATTGATGTTTTAGTTTTATCTAAAAGCCAAAGTAGTGAGCCGTATCTTTTACCCTCAAAAATTGTTTTGGTAAGTTCAAGATTTTTTATTGCACTACTATCTAATGTCATTGAATCGTTGGTTGTTTCAAGTTTGATGTTATCAATGTTTTTTAACGAGTGTTTTTGAGTTTCTTTTAGGTATTCAATAAGTGCTCCTGACGCACAGATACACTCCACTTTGTCATCTAATCCTAGATGTGAAAGAGACAATGTATTTAATTGATTTTTAATAGTTGTTTGTGCTTGTTTCTCATTAAAAGCCCAAGGCACATAACAAGAAAAATTTGGCAAAATTGATCGAACAATGGCAGGATTATCTTTACTTTCAAGCAAAAAATCGCTATTGCAAATAATTTCGTTTGCTCCAATTTTAATCAATTTGTCTATTACAATTTCGCACCCCTGACTCTTTGAAAAACTCGTAGTAAAAAACTCGCCCGTAGTAATATCTGTCCATGCAACCGCATAATGATTTCCATCAGCAAATACAGAGGCAATATAGTTATTTTTTTTATCGTCAAGCAGAGTTTCGTCAGTAAGTGTACCGGCTGTTACAACTCTTATAACATCTCGCTCAACCATTGCGTTTTTAGTCGGTTCAGTTAATTGTTCGCAAATTGCAACTTTTTCACCAAGTGAAACAAGTTTTGCAATATAGGTGTTGCAAGCATGGTGGGGGATTCCACACATTGGTGCTCTCTCTTGTAATCCACAATCACGCCCCGTCAATGTTA
This sequence comes from uncultured Clostridia bacterium, assembly GCA_964550125.1. Classification (GTDB taxonomy): domain Bacteria; phylum Bacillota; class Clostridia; order Christensenellales; family Borkfalkiaceae; genus CAZJWC01. The sequence goes on from CAZJWC010000001.1 coordinate 45,212, forward strand.
AATCAAGTAATTGTGAAGCTTTTATAGCATCATCAAAAAACATCTCATAAAAGTCTCCTAAACGATAAAATATAATACAATCTTTATATTTATCTTTTACACTTGACCAATGTTGCATCATAGGTGATAACGCCATATTTTTCCTTCCTTAATCTACAATTTCACCGATTAAAGAAACTCCTTTGGTTTCATTAATCTTTATATTTACAAATTCGCCTATAAGATTTTTTGCAGATTTAAAATATCCCATTTTGCCATACTCATCTCTGCCTTGATATAGGTCTTTTTCCTCGTCGTAATCTTCGCACAAAATCTCAATCGTTTTATTAAGATATGGTGCAGAATTTTCTCTTGTCAATTTATTTTGAAGTTCAACAAGACGCATAATTCTATCTTTTTTCACTTCTTCAGGTATTTGGTTTTCCATTAAGTCTGCCTTTGTACCCGAACGGCGAGAATATACAAAAGTAAATGAAGTATTAAACTTTACTTTTTTTACAAGTTCAATAGTATCTAAAAAATCTTGTTCTGTTTCCCCAGGAAAGCCAACCATAATGTCCGAAGAAATTGAACAATCGGGGATAATTTCTCGAAGCATATTTACCTTTTTAATATAATCCTCTGCCGTGTATTTTCTATTCATATTTTTTAAAACTTCATTTGAACCTGCTTGCACGGGTAAATGAATATAATTGCAAATATTTTTGTATTTTGCAACCACCTCTACAAGTTTTCTTGTAAAGTCTTTTGGATGACTGGTCATAAAACGTAGACGATATTTACCCTCTATTTGAGCAAGTTTTTCAAGTAGTTCAGGGAAGGAAATTTCTTCATCATTGTCATTTCCGTATGAATTGACATTTTGACCTAAAAGAGTAATCTCTTTATAACCATCTTTGATTAGTTTTTCAACTTCAGCAAATATTTCGTTTGAACTACGGCTACGCTCTCTGCCTCTAACATAAGGGACTATACAATAAGTGCAAAAATTATTACAGCCGTACATAATGTTTACCCAGGCGTTTGGATAACTTGTACGAGTAATAGCACAGTTTTCGTCAATATTACGCTCTCTCTCCCAAACTTCAATCAAAGTCTTTTTTTGCTTTTCCTTTTCGTCTAAAAGTCTACCGAATTCACTTAAATTGTGTGTTCCAAAAATAATATCAATAAAGGGGAATTTTTGCTTTAAGGCTTGGGCTTTTCCTTCTTGTTGAGTCATACAACCACAAACAGCAATAATCAAATCATCTCTGTTATGCTTCATTTTTTTTAGCATACCGATATTGCCCTCTGCGTGATTTTCAGCATTTTCTCTAATACAGCAAGTGTTAAATACAATAACATTTGCTTCCTTTTCATTTTTCGCTTTAGTATAACCTCTGCTCTCTAAAATGCCTGCCAATTTTTCAGATTCGTGAACGTTCATTTGACACCCGTAGGTGTTGATTAAATATTTCTTTTCCATTGTGTTTTCCTTATAAAATTTCATTTTCAATTATACTATTTTTTTTATATTTATTCAAGCAAATAAGAGCAAATAGCTGTTTTTATGTATTGTTATTTTTTTTAAACAAATACTAATAAAAAATATAAGATTATGAAAATTTTGAAAAGAATAATTGTCATTACATTTTTAATAGATTTATGCTTGGTTGCTTCTTTTTTTGCATACTATTTTTCAGTTACGACAAACACAAAACTTAATATAAACAAGTTGAATATTTATGAGAATTCAGTTGTTATCTTCGACAACAACGATAAAGAGGTTGCAACTTTTTCTACTCAAGGAGAAAGAGATTGCGTAAAACTTGAAGAAATACCAGACATAGTAGTAAAAGCCTTCGTTTCCGTTGAAGATAAACGATTTTATAAGCACAAAGGTATTGACTATTTAAGGCTTATTAAAGCATCTTTAAACAACTTAAAGTCCAATACATTTGGTGAAGGTGGTTCTACAATAACCCAACAGTTGATAAAAAACACTCACCTTAATAGTGAAAAAACTATTGAAAGAAAACTTAAAGAAATAAAGTTAGCCAAACAACTTGAAAAAAAGTTTTCAAAAGAAGAAATTCTAGAAATGTATCTTAATACGATTTATTTTGGACACGGGCTTTTTGGGATTTCTTCAGCAAGCAAATACTATTTTGATAAAGATGTTTCATCTTTAAACTTAAGTGAGGGAGCAATGCTTGCAGGAATTATAAAAGCACCAAGTTATTACTCTCCCTTTAAAGACGATGAAAAATGTCTACTAAGAAGAAATACCGTACTTTCAGTTATGAATAAGCAAGGAATAATCAGCGAAAGGGAATACCAAAATGCTATTAAAGAGGAACTTCCACAAAAACCCTTTAATGCAAATTTGCTTAAATGTTATAATGAACAAGTGTACAATGAACTTGATGAAATTGCCTTGGATTTAGGTCTTGAAAAGGTAAACTCGCTTCAAATACACACTTACTTACAAAGTGATTTGCAAGCTGAAGTTGAACAAATAGTATCTCAAGATAATTATAACAACCTAGATAAGAGTGTAGTGATTATTGACAACAAAACAAGAGGAATTAAGGCATTTTATTCAACAATAGGCAACGCCAAAAGGTTACCTGCTTCAACTATAAAACCTTTACTTGTATATGCTCCTGCTTTTGAAAAAGGAATTGTTAGTCCTGCTACTAAAATACTCGATGAAAAGACAAATTTTAACGGCTATTCTCCTTCCAATTTTAATGATAAATACTACGGATACACAAGTATAAGAGAAAGCATAGCACAAAGTTCAAATGTTGTTTCAGTAAAACTATTAAACCAAGTTGGAATAAACGACTGCTGTGATTATTTAGAGAATATGAATTTACCTGTTGACAATGAGGACAGGACGCTTGCACTTGGACTAGGTGCAATGAAATTAGGGTACACTTTAAAAGAGATTTGTGGAGGATTTTCTACCCTTGCTTGCAACGGAGAATTTTCACAACCTCATTTTATAAAAAGCATTTATGATGAAAAGGGTAATTTAATATATGAGGACAAAAAGGAAGTTAAAAAGGTTTTTTCAAAGGAAACTTGCTATCTCATGGACGATGTCTTGTCATATACAGCAAAATACGGTACGGCTAGACGACTTAAAAGTTGTGATTATGAAATATGTGCCAAAACGGGAACTAACGGCATAAAAGACGGAAATTTTGATGCTTATTCAATAGCATATACAACACAAGACACATTTGGTGTATGGCTAGGAAATGCTGATGGAAAAAAAGCAGATATTTTAGGAGGTAGAGAACCTTGTGATATTATTTATAATGTGCAAGAAATTGTATACAAAAACGAAAAACCATCACCCTTTTCAAAACCAGATGGAATAAAAGAGTGCAAACTTGATAAATTCGCCTATGAAAACAATCAAAAACTGATTATAGCAGACCAAAATGCACCTCCTATTTATACTTTTACAGATATTTTTAATGAAGTTTATCTACCTACTGAACAATCTACGGATTTTACAAAACCTAAATTGCAAAACACCAAAATATGTGTCAACGAAAATGTAGAAATTACAACTCTAGGAAATAAAAATGTATATATAATTATTACTCGTGAAAGCAATGGAACAGAAAAAACTATTTACAATGGAAAGATAAAAGAGAAGTTTTTTGATGAAATAGATTATGATACACTCTATAAATACACAATTACTCCATATATAAAAGTATATGATGAAGTTATTTATGGAGATAAGGTACCGTTACCTGAAATTAAAAAGATAAAAAATGAGGAAAAAGAAAGTATTATTAAAAGACAATGGTGGATTGAATAGAAAAAGCCCTAACAAAGTTAGGGCTTAAATTTTATAAATTTACGATTTCAAGCGAATTCATTGCTTCTTCAATTAAACCGTCCACATCAAGTTTACTTTCTTCTTCTAAAACGTCCTCTAATTTAGGTTTTATTATAGGGAATTTAGGCAAGAAAACCGTACAGCAATCTTCAAATGGTTTAATTGAGGTTTCAAAAGTTCCCATAGCAACCGACCTCTCAATAATCTCATTTTTATCAAAGCCAACTAAAGGCCTTAACACAGGTATAACATCAATTACTTGATTTGAGGAAGTCATACCCTCAATAGTTTGACTTGCTACTTGTCCTAAACTTTCTCCTGTAATAATCGCTTGTAAACCATCTTTTGCACATATTTTTTGAGCAATTCTCATCATAAATCTACGAAGTAAAGTTACCATATATTCTTCACTGCAATTTTTATGAATTGCCTCTTGAATATGTGTTACGCTTACGATATTCATTTTTAAACCTACCGTATATTCGGATAGGATTTGTGCAAGTTCAATTACCTTTTCTTTTGCTTGTAAATTTGTATAAGGGTAACTATGAAAATGCAATGCTTCCAACGTCATACCCCTTTTAGCAATCATATGACCTGCAACAGGACTATCTATTCCACCTGACAGCAACAATAATCCCTTACCAGCAGTACCAACGGGCATACCCCCTGCTCCTTTAATAAACTCACTAAAGATTAGAGTATAGCCACTCTCACGCATATCAATATTCACAACGAAATCAGGATTATGAACATCAACTTTTAAATTAGGATAAACAGTTAAAAGCCTGGCTCCTATTTCAGCATTTATTTCCATTGACTTCATAGGAAAAGTTTTGTCTGCTCTATTAGTTTCAACTTTAAAAGTGCCACTTGAACGACAAGTATCTAAACAAACTTTTACAATATCCTCAAAATCTGTTTTTATTTTTTTTGCAATGCTTAAAGTGTGAATACCAAAAACCTTTTTTAATCTAGATATAATCTCGTCAGTCATTTCAAAATCAAAATCTTCTACGATATATCTACCACTTGTGTGTTTTGTTAAGTGTTGTATTCCCTTTAAGGATTTTTCTATATTCATTACGAATACTTTTTCAAAAAAACCTCTATTTTTGCCCTTTAAAAAAAGTTCGCAAAATCTTATTATAATTACATTATCCATTGTTATTTCATCCTTTCATACAACTCTTTGGCAGTTGAATTTAGTATTTTTATTCCTTCTTCAATTTCTTCTTGAGTATTATCAACCCCTATGCTAATACGCAAAACACCATCTGCAAGTTTTTTATCAATTCCACAAGCCTCGATCACTCTACTATACCTATTTTTTGAAGAACACGCAGAACCGTTAGACACGAGGACGCCTCTATCGTTTAGCAAATGCATCAGCACTTCACCTCGCACGCCTTCAACAGCAACACTAATAATAAAGGGGGTACAATCACCTTCACTCAAAATAGTAAAATAGTTTTTATCTAACCCTGCCTTTATCAGTTCGTTATATCTTTTGGATGTATCTATAATAGTGTTTAACTTTTCATATCTGTCAAGAGTTGCGTATTCAAAAACTTTTATACCAAAAACATTTTCCGTTCCACTACGAAGTCCATTTTCCTGTCCTCCACCGATTATGTAAGGGGGAATATGTAAATTTTTTTTGAAATATAAACAACCCGTACCCTTTAAACCACCGATTTTATGCGCACTAACAGAATAAGCGTCTATATTATTATCTAATTTAAAATCTATCTTTCCAAATGCTTGTACTCCATCACTGTGAAAAATAACATTTTTATTTTTTTGTTTTACCTTTTTACAGATTGACTTTATATCGTTAATACTGCCCGTTTCATTATTTATATGAATAACTGAAACTAATGAAGTTTTTTCGTCAATCAAAGAAAGTAAGTCATCTATATTGACACTTCCGTTTTTATTTAATTTTGCTTCACGCACCTCAATACCCTTACTTTTTAAAAAATTAAGGGTAGCATGAATAGCTGAGTGCTCACCTGCAGTTGTAACAAAGTTTCCACGTTTTGCGAAGCCAAAAATCGCTTGATTGTCAGCCTCCGTACCACAAGAAGTGAAAATCAAATTATAATTATTTTTAGCATTTAAAACATTTAATAAATTTTCTCTAGCAAGAGAAATTTCTTTTGATATAGATAATCCTTCGCGATATGATGCAGAAGGATTAAAAAAATTTTCATTTAAAAATACACTCGCCTTTTCAACTGCTTTTTGATTAGGTTTTGTCGTAGCCGCATTATCAAAATAAATAAGCATATTATTTCTCCATTTTTGTAGGAGATGCAAATAAAAGTAATTGATTGAATAATTCCTTTTTACACTCTACTACAATTAAACAAAGTTCGTCATTGTCATTTACAGCGATATATTTGTAACCTCGGTCCTCTTTGGCGGGTTTGTTTATTCGTAAATCAATAACTCTTGCACCTTTACTTACAAGGTCTTTATACATGTTGCTTTCAAAAGTTCCAAGTTTTATTATTTCATCAGGTGAATAGGAATATTTAGCCTTGCGTTTTACAACATTGTAGATATGATAGATGGTAAATGTCTTATCTCCTATAACATAGTCATAACTTGTAGAATAAAATTTGCGTTTCTTTGCAAAAAGCATTGCAACGAACACAAGACAACCAAACAAAGCAACAAGTATTACCGTAAATATAATATCAAAAATTCCATCATAACTTGAAAATAACATAATTATCGCCGTAAAACAATAAATTCCTAAAATTATAGAAAGTGCAACAAATAATATATGCAGTTTAAAAAATAGTTTTGATTTTTTATCATTTGCAAGCAAATCTACGCTTGAAATTGATTCTTCATAATTTGCGTTCATAATCAGTCTCTCCTATATAAATATTGTACTACAAAAGAAAATAGTTGTCTAATCTTTTAACCCGTTAAAAGCATACTTTCATTTTTGGATTGACTTTTAATCTATTTGTGATATAATTTTCGTGGAGGGATAATATGGACGATAATACTAGAAAAAATCGAGAAGAATACTATCAACTTTTAAATAAAATAAGCAATACAAAAAAAGAAAAATTACAGGAAGCCACCACCCAAAAAGTAAGCGAACCTATCGAAGAAGTTGTTGAAGAAATCGTTGAAAAAACTCAAGAAGAAGTTTTCAATGTGGATTTACAACCTATTCAAGATAAAGCAAAGGGTGAGGGAATCAATTTGAGCATTGCACTGGGCAACACAAACAAAGTTCAAAAGAGAAATACTTTTAATTTAAGCAAGAGTATGTTCTTTTCAGCAACTATAATTTTCTTTATAGTTTTAGCCGAAGCAATAGCAGTAATTTGTTGCAGAAATATTCTTAACTTGAGTATTCAGTACGCATTTGCTTTGATTTATTGTGATATTATATTTTTAGCTGTTTTTGCTATATTATTTTTATGTAAATTTAAAAAAGAGAGTATTGCAAAAAAAATCACCTTTTATCAATCCCTTTCAATAATACTTTCGGTACTAGCATTTTTAGTATTTTTATTTATTGCTGTATACAGACAAATTGATTTTTGCGATTATAGACAAATTTTAAAAAGTCTAGTTTTACCATTAGTGATTGTTATAAATTTGCCCTTATTTGTACTATTTACTAAAGTGTTTAAAAAGAAGGAATTAAAAACAAAATAATATAAGCCGTGGTGCATACCACGGCTTTTTAGTTAATACCTAAAGTCATTATAAAATAAACTTAATATCTAAACAAAAAGAGAGATTATTTAAAAATCTCTCTTATCTTTTTTATTTTGCAAATTCAACCCCTCTAAATTCACGAATTACATTAACTTTAATTTGTCCAGGGTATTCTAGTTGTTCTTCAATTTTCTTTGCAATATCTTTTGCAAGGAATAATGCTTGAGCATCATCAATCACTTCAGGTTTAACGATAACTCTTATTTCTCTACCTGCTTGAATTGCATAAGTCTTATCTATGCCGTTAAAACTGTTAGCAATAGCTTCCAAGTCCTCAAGCCTTTTAATATAATTAGTGCTTGTTTCTCTCCTAGCCCCCGGTCTTGAACCAGAGATAGCATCAGCCGCTTGTACTAAAACAGCCTCTAAAGTTTCAGGCTCACAATCACCGTGGTGTGCCTTAATAGCATTTACAACAGCATTGCTTTCCTTATATTTTTTAGCAATATCAGCACCGATTTGAATATGAGTACCCTCTTGTTCATAGTCAACTGCTTTACCTATATCATGAAGCAATCCTGCACGTTTAGCAAGAGTTGCATCAAGACCAAGTTCAGAAGCCATTAGTCCAGCAAGGTGAGCAACTTCAAGTGAGTGCTTATATACATTTTGACCATAACTAGTTCTGTATTTTAATCTACCTAAAAGTTTGATAAGTTCAGGGTGAATTCCAAAAATACCTACCTCAAACATCGCTGCTTCACCAGACTCTTTGATTTGTTGGTCAAGTTCCTTCTTAACTTTTTCAACAGTTTCTTCAATTCTAGCAGGGTGAATTCTACCATCTTCTATCAATTTTTCAAGGGAAATTTTTGCAACCTCTCTACGAACAGGGTCAAAACCTGAAACGATAACAACTTCAGGTGTATCGTCAATAATCAACTCAATACCGGTCGCATTTTCAATCGCTCTAATATTTCTACCCTCTCTACCGATAATTCTCGCCTTCATATCGTCATTGGGAAGGGGAACTACTGATACGGTAATTTCGCTTGCATGGTCGCTTGCACATTTTTGAATAGCAAGAGCAATAACTTTCTTCGCTTCCTGACTTGCCTCATCTTTTGCTTGTTGTTCAATATTTCTAACTTGAACAGCTACATCGTGTCTAGTTTCGTCCAAAATTGATTCGGTTAAAAGTTGTTTAGCCTCGTCCTTTGTCATTTTTGAAACTTTTTCAAGTTCTTTAACCATCAATTCGTGTTGATGATTAATCTTTTCTTGCATCTTTTTAACTTCATTTTCTTTGTTAGCAAGATTTTTTAATTGTTGTTCCAAAGAGTCAGACTTTTTTAAAAGAGCGTCTTCTTTTTTATCTAAAATATCTTCTTTTTGAACAAGTCTTTGCTCTGTTTTTTGTAGTTCTAACTTCTTTTCCTTGGATTCACGCTCAAATTCGTTGCGTAGTTTTAAATCCTGTTCTTTTGCCTCTAAAATTGCCTCTTTTTTTAATGCTTTACACTCGTTCGTTGCATCATCAAGCATTTTTGCAATACGTTGTTCAGTTGCACCAAGTTTTTTTTCGGTTGATTTTTTATAAATTAAAAAACCTAAAAATCCCCCCCCTACAAGTGCAAGTAAAGTAGCGATCACAAGAATTGCTACATCTATTCCCGACATAAGAAACAGGTTGCTGAAATTTGTATTAAACATTTTGGCCTCCTGATTTTTATGAGTAACTAAAATAAAATTGTATATTTAATAAATTCAGCGTACTGAACGGATAAATATATTTGTTTATTTATATAAAAAAGAAACAAACTATTTTATTAGTAGTTAAATCTTCATTTTATATTCTACAACATTTTAGTTAATAAGTCAATTGCTTAAACAAAATTATTATAAAATACCAACTTTGTTTAAGATTCAAATTTAATATAATACAAACAAACAAAAAAAGTCAGGTAAAACCTGACTTTTTACTTAATTATTTTTTAATCTTTCACGGATTTGTTTTTCAATTTCACTTGCAGTATCAGTATGAGTTTCCAAAAAATCACGCAATTTTTCTCTACCTTGGGCGATTTTTTCGCCATTATATGAAAACCAATTTCCGTTTTTATCAATAACACCGAACTCAACAGCATACTCTCCTAAACAGCCTGCTTTTGAAATACCTTTACCGTAGATTATATCAAACTCTGCCATTTTAAATGGAGGGGCTAGTTTATTTTTAACTACCTTTACTCTAGTTCTATTACCAATAAGCCCGTCTTGTGCTTTAAGACCTTCAATTTTTCTTACATCAAGACGAATACTTGAATAAAACTTTAAAGCTTTTCCACCAGGGGTAGTTTCGGGATTTCCCATAACAAAACCTACCTTTTCACGAAGTTGATTTATAAAGATAACACAAGTTTTTGACTTATTTATTATTGCAGTCAATTTACGTAACGCTTGCGACATAAGTCTTGCTTGTGCACCTATATGTAAATCACCCATATCTCCGTCAATTTCAGTTTTTGGAGTTAAGGCTGCCACCGAATCAATAACTATTATATCAAGCGAACCACTCCTAACTAGCGAATCAACTATATCAAGTGCTTGTTCACCATTATCGGGTTGAGAAACATATAAATTGTCTAAGTCAACCCCTAAATTTTTAGCATATGAAGGATCTAATGCGTGTTCAGCATCAATAAAGGCTGCTATACCACCTTCCTTTTGAGCCTCTGCTATAACATGAAGTGCAACGGTAGTTTTGCCTGAAGACTCCGGGCCGTAAATTTCAATTATTCTTCCTTTGGGCATACCACCTATTCCCATAGCAACGTCTATGGCAATACAACCTGTTGATATTACTTCAATTTCTTGCTCGGCAGAGGAATCGCCCAACTTCATAATTGCACCTTTTCCGTATTGCTTTTCAATTTGAGTCAATACATCATCAAGGGCTTGTTGTTTTTCTAAATTCATAATTTCTCCAAGTAATCAAAACGCAAATATTTATAACACACAAAGAGTGCTATATTTATTGCTGACCTAGTTATTTCATTTCTATCCCCCGATAAATTGAATTGATGCACTTCAACAGAATATTCACTACCCACACCAATATAGCATAAACCAACAGGATTACCTTTTTCATCTTTTGAGGGACCTGCAACCCCTGTCGTAGCCAATGCAATATTGCACCTATCCGTTTTTAAAAGACCTTTAACCATTTCGGTTACCGTTTCTTTTGAAACTGAGCCATAGTCAAGCAATGTTTGAAAAGAGACTCCAAGCCTGTCCATTTTTGCTTGATTTGAGTAGGCAACTACGCCTTCATACAATATTTCACTTGCACCAGAAATTTCAATCAAACTCTTTACAATACCGCCACCTGTAAAAGACTCACCAACGCTCAACAACGCTTGATTTTGTTTAATTAAATCAAATAGGCATTTAGCAATCTTCTCATTTTTTCTAGAATAAATATAATCTTTTAATTTGCTCGATAAAACATCTTCAATTTGATTTGCCACCGCATTTGTAATGCTATCGTTAAAAGTAATTTTTAATAAAAAATCATTATAATGCTCGTCAATGTCATAATGGAAAGCATTTTCACTTATTTTTTTTGCTTCAGTTATGCTCTCTTGTAATAATTTATGCGATACACCAACCATTTTATAAATTAGATTTTTATTAGTCATCATTTTCTTCCTTTATTGTATTTTCTTCAATTTGTTTATCTTCAGTTGCTGATGCAGTTAAAACTTTTTTATTTTTTATGATATAACTAGCACCCGACCAAATTGTTAAAACTGTTGCAAAAAGCAACGATACAATACCTATTGCATAAAAAATTGTTGTTAAAACAGTAACCTCAAAGAAGTTTACGCCAAGTAACAAAAAGGCAATAGCAATGTCTTGGAAAGTAGTTTTTATTTTACCGATAAAGTCAGCAGCTAGTACAACATTTTGTGAAGCGGCTACCATCCTAAATCCACTAACGATAAGTTCTCTTGCTAAAATAATTGCAATGCAAACCGCTGATGCTACATATATCCAGTCATACAAACCATTGATAAAAATTTCACCTTTAGTAAGCATTAAAATCAATGCTGTTGATACTAAAACCTTATCAGCAATAGGGTCTAAAAATTTACCCAAGTTTGTAACCAAGTGATACTTTCTTGCTATGTAACCATCAATAAAGTCGGTTGAACAAGCAATAACAAAAATTATTGCTGAAATAAAGTAATTATATGGTATTTGAGGTAGTAAAAATACTATCACAAATAGTGGAATCATAAAAATTCTCGCAATCGTAATTTTATTTGGTAAGTTCATAATCGTAGTCCTCCGTATGACCGTATAAATCGTAACAATCGTTACTATCAATAATAATTTCGTATATTTCACCTTGCTCTGCAAACGGTGAATTAAAATAAACTTTGCCATCAATGTCAGGTGCATTAAAATAAGCACGACCTATAAAACAGTTTTTTTCATAGTCAATTCCATCGCATAGCACATTTATCTTTTTACCAACAAAGGAGTCCAAAAACTCTTTTGAGATTTGACTTTGCACCTCATAAAGTTTTTTCACTCTCGTCTTTTTGTCTTTTTCTTTAACCTGTTCCTTCAGTTGATATGCAGGGGTTTCCTTCTCTCTTGAGTAAGCAAAAAATCCACAATTAGTGAGTTTTGCTCTTTTCAAAAAATCAATCAACCCCTCAACTTCTATTTCTTTTTCACTAGGAAAACCTGTAATAAAAGTTGACCTTATGGCAATTCCGTTAACCTCTCTTTTTAACTTTTCGATAAGAGAAAGGTATTCTCCTCTGCTACCCTTTCTGTTCATAAGTTTTAAAATTCTATCTTCACTATGTTGCAAAGGGATATCAATATATTTTAGCAGTTTATCGCAAGTATTAAAACAATCCACCAGTTCATCTGTTATCATATCAGGATAACAATATAATAAACGAATATGTGAGATATTGTCAAGTTTAGCAAGTTCATTTATCAATTTGACTATTTCACTTTTTCCATACAAATCAATGCCATATCTGGTGCAATCTTGAGCAACCAAAATCAACTCTTGAATTTCGCCTAAATTTTCGGCTTCCTTTACAAGATTTTCAATAGGCGTAGAGCGATATTTTCCTCTAATTTTTGGAATTAGACAATAGGTACAGTGATTATTACAACCTTCTGCAATTTTAAGATAAGCAAAATGTTGCAAAGTCGTCAAAACTCTATCTTCAGTTACTAATTGTTTTCCTTTATGAACAAAGTTGACTCTTTGGTTTTGATAACTCATTTCAAGTGCTTCAAAAATACTAGCGTAGTCATCTATTCCTAAGAAGACGTCCCCTTCTAAAAGTGGCTCGTACAACTCGTCAATAAACTTTTCAGGCAAGCAACCCGTTACAACGATTTTTTCAAGTTTACCCTCTTTATAAGCGTTACTCTCAATAATCGTTTCAATAGCCTCCTGCCTTGAACTATTTAAAAAACTACAAGTGTTAATTATTAGTATTTGCGTTTCATCAATATTTGAACTTATTTTACAGTCGTTTTGAGTTAAAAAAGCAAGTAACTTTTCACCGTCTACACGGTTTTTGTCGCAACCTAATGAAATAAGTCCAAATGTCTTTTTCTTAATTTTATCAATCAAATTTTCCATATAAATCTTCAAATTCTTCTTTGCAAATTAAAACTCTTCTACTTTGCCCGTCTTTAGGCTTTGAAATGTAATTATTCTCCTCCATCCAAGAGATAATTTCACCAATTTCAGTAAAATTCACATTATATCTTTTTTGGATTTCAGGTATAGAAACCTCATCTCTCTTTATGACGTATCTTAATACCTCTAAATACATTTCATTGACATTTGAATCTTTAAAATGCACGTTCTTTATTTGTATGTCTTCCGTTTTTTTATTTATGTAATCCAATACAGAATTATCATATGTTTTAGCATTGTTATCCTTAACAAATCTAACTATGTTTTTTACCTCATGGGCTGAAACAAAGCAAGATTGAAGTCTGCATGGCATTGACATATTATCCGTCTTATAAAGCAAATCTCCGTTACCTAGCAACTTTTCTCCACCACCACAATTTAAAATTATGCGTGAATAAGTATCTTCAACAACTTTAAAACAAAATCTGGTAGGCAAATTTGCCTTTAAAATTCCAGTTACAACCTCTGCTGAAGGATGTTGAGTTGCTACAACTAAATGTAGTCCTGCTGCCCTTGATTTTTGAGCAAGCCTTTGTATTCGGCTTTCAATTTCCTTTTGAGCCATACTCATTAAATCACAAAGTTCGTCAATGACAATAACGATTTTAGGCAGTTTTTCTTCCTTCGTAACAAAGTCGTTGAAACTTTCTAAATCTTTAATGTAAGCGTCATCATTTTGAGATTTCTCTTTAAATAGGGTGTATCTTCTTTCCATCTCGTTTATGGCCCAATTTAAAACATTTATTACTCTAGGAACATCACCGTCAATTATCTCATTTATCATCAAATGAGGTAGATTGTTATAAATATTAAATTCAACTTGTTTAGGGTCTATTAAAATCAGTCTTAAATCTTCAGGGCTATATTTCGTAATCAAACTCAAAATTAAAGAGTTTAAAAATATACTTTTTCCACTTCCTGTCGCTCCAGCGACTAAAATATGTTTCATCTTAACAAGGTCGCCACAAAGTACCTCATTTTCAATATTTCTACCGATAGGAAAACACAATGTCTTATGTTCGTCAGCCTCAATATATTCATCACAAGTTAAAGCGTGTTTTAAACTTACCATTGCTCTTTTTGCATTTGGAATATCAAGTGAGATAGTACCTTGCTCAAAGTTATACGTTATATTAACTCCACCCTTTGCGTGCAAAGCAAGTGCAAGTTCTTTATCTAGCGATAAAACCTTATTAGTATTCACGTTTGCAGGTACACGAATATCATATCTAGTAACGGACGCACCTTGAGTTACTTTTGCTATTTCCGAACTAATTCTAAAATTACCAAGAGTGTTAACAATTACACGTTTCATCTCTTTCAATTCACTCTCACTCATTGAAGGAGTTTCTTCATAATGGTCAAACAAGTCAAAATTAGGACAAGCGTACGTATTCTCTCTTTGTGAACTTGAACTATTAAAAATAGATGACTGAATTTTTTCACTTGAAATTAAGTTTTTAAGAGGCTGATAATCATCGACCTCTCTAATAGGCTCATCATATACCTCTATATACGAACGATATCTACCATCATCATAAGACATATATTCTTTTGCGTTTTCAATAAGTCTATTGGCAAAGTCATTGTCTTTATACTGTTGTCGTTCGCTTTTAGTATATTTATCGACCTCAATAGTAGTATATTCTTCACTTCCTTTAGGTTCGCTATTACCAACAAATTTTATAGGCGTTGAAGGCATTACTACTCCACAATCAATTTCTTTTTCATAAATCTTACTATAAAGTTGTTCAGTTTGATTTTTTTCTTCAACGGAAAGTTCATCTTTAGATTCACTAAGTCTTTTATTAATATGAGAGTTTTTATCAAAAATTAAATTTTTCTTAAAATGTTCTTGTTTTTCAGCCTCACTCTCAAAAATTATCTTTCTACTATCAAGTTTTGAATAATCAGTAGGAGGTTCTTGTGTCCTGCTGTCTTTCATTGTGAAAACATCATTAACACAATGCAACCTCTTTGAAGTTGCGATAGATTCTTCTACGTCAACATCTGTAAACGCAATATCAACAGGATACTCTTTAGTAGAATATTCCCCTTTGTATTCATTTAATATCTCCTCTGTGGTAGGCTTTTTAGGTTGTTGTACGACCTTTTTATTTGACATATATTTTTTAAATTCTTTTGAATTAAAAATTAAAAACAAACAAATTGCCATCAATCCTAAAAATATTGCACAACCACCTATAACTTTTGCAAAAGCCAAAACAGGATAGGTAATAATTGAAAAAATTACACCTCCACCTGTAACGGCCGAAAATCCATTTATAAAAACACTTTCATAGCAATACACGATACATTTTATGTAACCATTAGACAAAGCATATGACGACAAGGTAATACAATGTACAGCACAAACAAAAAATATTACTGCCAAAAAGGAAAGAATACCTATTTTTTTTGAGCAAACTAATCCCTTCCCCCTTAACATAACTATACCACTATAAAGTACTGCAATTAAGATTAAGTAGGACGAAAAGCCCAAAGTTCCTAAAAGAAAATTTTGTATAGTAAGACCTATACTTCCAAAAATGAGTTCACCTGTACAGGCAATAAGTAAAACCAAGACAGAAAAAACTATTAAAATCATACCTAAAGTTTCTTTTGTTAATACTTGTTTTTTTGAAGAAGTAATATTCTCTTGTTTTTCTTCTTTTTTTGCCAAAACGCTACTCTCCTAACATTATATCATACCTATAATTATAACATTATGAAGTTATTTTATCAATAAATATAACGAAGTTTTTATCAATAATTATTTAAAAAAATATTTCTTCCTATACTGTCAACATCACCTGCACCGAGGAATAACACTAAATCTCCTTTAGTTGTGTTGTCTTTAATAAACTTACATATACTTTCAACATCCTCTAAAAACATTGCATTTGAAATAAGTGATGCTAAACTTTTTCCACTTCCCTCTTTTTTAAATTTTTCTCTTGCGCCATATGTTTTATAAATTCCAACTAAATCAGCTTTACTTAAACAAGATGCAAACTCATTTAAAAAATGAATAGTTCTTGAATAGGTATGAGATTGAAAAACAACAACTAACTTGTTCTTGCAAATCTTCTTGGCAAAAGATAATGTTTTTTCAATTTCAGTTGGGTGATGGGCATAGTCACTCATAAAACACACTCCGTCTTTATAGCCCAAAACTTCTCCTCTCCGTTTAACCCCCTTAAAATTTTCTATACCTTTTTTTATCGACAAGTCATCAATCCCTAATTCTTTAGAAACTGCTATTGCAAAAAGACAGTTTGACACATTATGCTCGCCAAATACATTTAACTTGTATCTGTTTTTATTGAAGATGAAGGAATATCTTTCATTGTTTTTTTCTTGCTTTTCTAAATAATTTTCCCCGTCAACTACAATAACCTTTTTGTAATCATCAAAAAGTATTTTAAATTTATTATCAACAAACACTTTTGAACATAAATTGCCAAATTGTATAAAAGTATTTTCAAGGTCATAAATGTCTGCGTAACAGTCGATATGGTCAAGTTCAATATTTAAAACAACTCCTATATCAGCCTTAATTGATAGCAAATTTTTTTTATACTCGCAGGCTTCCATTACAAGATAATCTGTTCCATTTGAATAAAAATTGCCTAAAACTAAATCTTCACCACCGATAAAGCAGGTAAATTTTTCTCCACTTTCATATAGAATATGCGAAAGCATTGCAGTTGTACTTGTTTTTCCATGAGTTCCACTTATTGCGATAACTTTTTTAAAATCTTTAGAAATTAAACTTAAAAATTCTATTCGTCTAAAAATTGACAATCCTCGTTTTCTACTCTCAACAAGTTCAGCATTTTCAAAAGGAATACTATCACTATAAATTATCGTTTGCTCTTTAATATTTTCTGCTAAATGTGAATTATAAATATGAACACCTAACCTTTTTAATTCCTCCGTTTGTTCATTTGTAGAGGTATCACTACCCTCAACTTTACAACCCATTTTTAAGAGATATTTTGCTATTCCACTCATACTTATTCCACCGATACCAACCAAAAAAAATTCATTTGTAAAAAACTTATCTCCTATATTTACTTTTTGCATTTTTCACTCCTACTGATATCAATAAAATATATGTTTAATAGTTAAATAAAAGTGATTTTTGTTGTAAAAATAACTTTTACATATAACTTTATTGTAAAATCAAACCTATGAATAAAAAAATTTTAAAAAAGTATTGAAAATGAGTTATTTTTGTAGTAAAATGTTTTCACAATAAACTGACAAGGTGGTGACAAAATGAAGATATCGGATGTACGAATTAGATTGGTTAAAAAGACTGACAGTAAGTTAAAAGCAATGGCTTCTATTACGATAGAAGATTGTTTTGTCGTGCATGACATTAAAATTATTGAGGGAAATGAAGGACCTTTTATAGCAATGCCCAGCAGAAAAACAAATGACGGTGAATTTAAAGACATAGCACACCCTCTTAACTCTGAAACTAGAGAGGCTATTAAAAACGCCATCTTGGAAGCGTATAATCAAGAGATTACAAAAGAAGGATAAATTGTTATTTGCCATTTAATAATTAAACTCCTTTTTAAAACAAAAAGAGAACCTTTTAAGGTTCTCTTTTTTATGTTATTAATTATTTTCATTTTCTTGTTTAGCTTTTTCTTCTTCCATTTTTTTCTTTTTTCCAAAAAGTTTACGAGAAAATAGAGGAGGTTTTTTGATTTGTTCAAATACAGGGGCTTCATCTTCTAAACTTCCTACAACACCGTTTTCATCGTCTACTTTAACGATTGTAGGGGCTTCATTTTTTTCAGTTGATGAAGATTGTTCAGCAGTTTGAACGGGTGCAGGAGCAGGATTTGTAGATACTCCGTTTAAATTTATAACATTTTCGTTCTTCTTTTGTTCCAAGAAATCAGTTTGAGGGAAACCTGTTGCGATGACGGTAACCTCAACCTCATCAGTAATACTTTGATCAATACAAGCACCAAAGATTATATTTGCTGAATAATCAACTACTCCTTGTATCAAAGTAGCAGCAGTTCTAACCTCGTCTAAAGTTAAATCATCACCACCAACAATATTTAAAATTACACCCTTTGCACCTTCAATAGTCGTTTCAAGTAGAGGAGAGTTGACAGCCAAACGAACAGCCTCAACAATTCTATTTTCTCCCTTTGCAACACCTACACCCATATGTGCAATGCCTTGATTTTGTATGATTGTCTTTACATCAGCAAAATCTAGATTGATAAGAGCAGGGTTTACGATAAGGTCTGCAATACCACGAATACCTTGTTTTAAGATTTCATCTGCAATTGATAATGCTTCGTTAAGTGGAGTATTTTTGCCTACAACTGAAGAAATCTTATCGTTAGGAATAATAATAAGCGTATCAACATATTGCTTCAACCCCTCTAAACCTACACGAGTGTTGTCCTGTCTGCGTTTACCTTCAAACGCGAAAGGCTCTGTAACTATCGCTATGGTTAATATGCCAAGTTCTCTTGCAAGCCTTGCAATTACGGGAGCAGCACCAGTTCCAGTACCACCACCCATACCGGCAGCGATAAATAAAAGATCAGTACCTTGAATAGCCTCAATTAGTGCATCAGCACTTTCTTCAGCCGCTTGTTTACCTATTTCAGGGTTAGCACCAGCACCAAGCCCTTTGGTTAATTGTTCACCTATTTGAATCCTATTTTCTGTTAAAGATAGGTTTAAGATTTGCCTGTCAGTATTTACAGCAACATATTCAGCACTACGAATACCTGCTTGCATCATCCTATTGATTGCGTTGTTACCAGCACCACCTACGCCGACAACTCTAATTTTAGCACAACCATATTCGTTAATTCCACTATTCATCTTACTCCTCCAAAAAGAGATTAGGCAATACGAAAATCAAATGCTTTTCATACTTCTAACATCTAGTAAAAAATTCATATCTAAACACATATAATTATATAAATTTTTAGTAATAATGTCAAGATACTAATCATATTTTTATGAACAAATTTTGTAAAAACCCGTTTAAAAATCGAACTTTTTTCAAAACGAAATAAAACGCAAAAAACAAAGCTGTTTTTTGCGTTTTTAATTATGCTATTATAGGCTCTCTAGGGGTGTACGAAATTGTGTAACATTTTTCTTCTTCACCTCGTTGATAGTTATACAAACCTTCTGTATTGAGTTTGGGTTCAACAACAATTCTTCCGTATAATTTATCAGCATCTGCAAGGCTAACATAATAATCGTTAACTATGGGTGCTATTGTCTTTAAATAATCCTTATCATTTTCTTGAGTTCCGTCAAGTGAAATAAAGGAAGGCACATCAACTTCAAGAGATACTCCTTCAGTTGTGATAAAACTATAATAATACAAATTTAAATTTTCGTGCTTATAAATAGTTGCAGCTTTAATATTTGAGCGTATTCCGTCAAAAGCAACATCTAAAATTGAAGTAAATTCAAATAAATTAGAAAGACAATCTGTATACCTATTATCCAAAGAACACACATTATCATCAATATTAAAAGAATCAAAAGAAACTTTATTAGTAAAAACAACTTCCGTTCCTTCGCTTTCTTCAACCGTATTGAACAGTTGTATTTCAATTAAAATGTTGGCAACGCTATCAATGTTGTTTTCATTTACCTCTCGTTCACTTATAATTCTTCCGTCTACATCAAGCATTGCATACCCAGAGTTTGTTTTAATGGCATAAGTTTCCGTTTTTTCTTTAACAACAAGAGCTAACTGATTAGGATAAATTTTTTTTACTGAAACAAGTTCCAAATACTCAAATTCATCAAAAATAGGCTCAATCTTATTTTCATCAAAAAACACTAAATTCTCATTTAGATAAACATCAAGTTTTTCCTGTAAGCTTTCAGCACTTTTAATTGCCTGTTTACTTGCAAGTTGATAGTCAACATTAAAATTAGTAATAGAGCAAACAAGATTAAAACCTATTATACCTGCTACGATAAAAATAATAGCCGAATATAAAATTATCATTTTGCCACTTTTCATACAGTATCCTCTCTCGTTTATTCTTTGATTATCTTACCACCAAGCAGTGAAATTTTTTCAACAAAATTAGAGTAACCACGCTCTATATGGTGTATATTTGAAACAGTCGATTTACCCTTTGCAAAAAGGGAAGCCAGCACCATTGCAGCACCTGCACGCAGGTCAAAAGCAACTAGATTGTTACCTTGAAGTTCTCTTACACCATTTATTATAGCATAATTTTCACAAAATTCAATATCTGCACCCATTTTTTTTAATTCATTTATATATTTAAATCTATTTTCAAAGATATTTTCAACTATAATCGTTCTTCCCTCACTAATTGAGGCGAGCGAACAAACAGGGGATTGCAAGTCGGTTGGAAAATTAGGATAGGGCAATGTGTTTATCAATCCCATGCCTAATGATTTATCCCCTTTAAATAGTTTGATTTTGTTTTCTTCAACTGATATTTTACAACCGTTTTGTAAGAGTTTTTTTATTAAAATATTGTTACTGTCCATATTGATATTATTGAGTTCAACTTCCCCACCACAGCCAGCACAAGCAATCAAAAAAGTTCCTGCTTCAATCCTATCAGCAATAGGTGAATAATCAACACCGTGAAGTTTTTTTACTCCCTTAATTTTTATTACGCTACTCCCTGCACCTTGAATTTTTGCACCCATTTTGTTTAAAAAATTACATAAATCTTTTATTTCAGGTTCTTTTGCACAATTATAAATAGTAGTATAACCCTTAACCATTATGCTGGCTAATATCAAATTTTCAGTGGCACCAACGCTTTGAAAGTCCAAATACACATCACTGCCCCTTAATTTTTCAGCAGTACACTCTATATCATCTTCACAATTTATCGCTTTAACTCCAAGTTTTTTTAAAGAATCAATATGTAAATTCACAGGTCTGCTACCTATATCACATCCACCTGGAAAAGAGATTTTTGCCCTTTTAAATCTTATTAAAATAGGAGATAAAAGAAAGATTGATGAGCGTAATTTTTCAGCAAGTTTTGAATCAACACTATACGAATTCATATTACTGTTATCAATCTCAAGTGTTCCGTTGCAAAGGTTTATTTTTGAACCTAAATTTTCTAAAATTTTTATCATATTTTTTACATCCAAAATATCAGGGCAATTTCTAATTGTTACCTTTTCATCAGTTAAAATACTCCCTGCGATTATGGGTAAAATAGAATTTTTTGCTGATTGTATTCCTATGCTTCCGTATAACCTATTACCACCTTGAATTATATATTTTTCCATAGTTACCTCTAAAATAAAATAGGCAAACTTACTAAATTGTAAATTTGCCTTTAAACTGCTTATATTCTATTCTATGGTCATAACCTCAAATATGTTCTTTACTTTGCTTTGAAATATTATAAAGCACACCAAAAGAAGACATTGTTACAATTAAAGAGGTATTACCTGAACTAATTAATGGTAAAGGCAACCCCGTTGGAGGAATCAAACCACTTACAACACAGGTATTAACGATAACCTGTACACCATAGACCAAGGTTATGCCTAATGCAAGCATTGAACTGAACAAGTTGTCTGCCCTTGAAGAAATCGACATACCCTTGTAAATAACAAATCCGTCAATTAAAAATAAAATAGCAATACCTACAAACCCAAATTCCTCACCGATTATTGTTAAAATAAAATCAGACTCAGCGAAAGGAAGAAATCTATATTTTTGTCTAGAATTAAACAATCCAACACCAAACCAACCACCATTTCCTAAACCGTAGAGAGATTGAATAAGTTGATAACCTTCTCCTTTAGGAGATGCCCAAGGATTAATAAATGCGTACAGCCTTTGCATACGATAAGGCTCTATTATAATTAAAAGAGGAACTGCAAGCAAAATAGGAATACCTATAATTAGCAAATTTTTCAATTTCGTTCCACTTAAAAAAATCATAATGCACATTACAAACGCTATGCACATTGTTATTGACATATTTGGCTCTAGCATAACTAACAAACAAATACTGCCACCTGCTATCAAAATAGGTAAAATAGTCGTGAACTTTCCTATTTTTTCTCTATTTTTTGCAATGTGAGAGGCAGAAAAAATTACAAACCCATATTTAGCAAATTCTGAAGGTTGTATAGTTATTCCACCCAACCTAATCCACCTTTTTGCTCCATAACTTTCTTTACCAAGTCCTGGAATAAAAATCAAAGCAAGCAAAACTAAAGAAATAACTAAAGCAAACCATTTGCATTTTATCAATTTTTTATGGTCGAAAAAAGTTATAGAAATCATTGCCACAAGGCCTAACACTGCACCTATAAGTTGTTTTTTCATAAAGAAAAAACTATCGTCATATAAAACCTTTGCAGTATACATACTTGCTGAATAAACCATTAATACACCAAAAAAGGTTAAAAATGTTACGACAATCAGTAAGGAAATATCCCCCTTAGGCTTAAATCTATTTAGTTTTAATAAAACATTTTTTCCTCGTTCAAACATCATTTATATAATGATTTAACTGCATCAATAAATCTTTCCCCTCTTTCTTCAAAGTTTGAGAAAGCATCATAACTTGAACTTGCAGGACTTAACAAAATGGTTTGCCCCTCTTTTGCAATCATATTGGCAATTCTTAAAGCCACATCTAAATCATTACACATTGTTATTTTATTAAAATTTGTTTTAATTGCTCCATCTAATATTTTAAATCTATTTTCTCCGTAAATTACTACGTTTACTATTTTACTTTCTATAAGTTCTTTAAATAGATTTTCAAAATTTTCTCCTTTATCCTTTCCTCCAACAAGTAAAACGGTGTCGCTTTCCATAGTTCTAACAGCATTTAAGGTAGAGTCAATATTTGTTGCTTTTGAATCATTGATGTAATGTTTTCCACCATAATAACCTAAACTTTCTAGCCTATGCTTTACACCTTTTATTGTTGAGAGAGCAGTAACGATATCTACATTTGAAACACCTAAAATTTTTAAAGTACAAATAGCAGTTAAAGCGTTTGCAATATTATGTTTTCCAGCGAGAGA
Organism: uncultured Clostridia bacterium; assembly: GCA_964550125.1. Lineage (GTDB taxonomy): Bacteria > Bacillota > Clostridia > Christensenellales > Borkfalkiaceae > CAZJWC01. The sequence goes on from CAZJWC010000001.1 coordinate 68,563, forward strand.
AAGCATTGAGATGTCCATTATTTTCTCTCCTTCATAAAACAACTGACTTCCTTGAAGATACGCTCCATCAACAACTTTTTCAAGAGAAAAATACTTCTTGTTTGCACGAGTATTTATTGATAAGGACATAACTCTTTCATCATCTGCGTTAAATACAGCAAAATCGCTTTCCTTTAAATTTATTAGAATACGACCCTTTAAATATATGTAATTTTGCATAGTATAATGCCTATTTAAATGGTCGTCATTTATATTTGTTATTACAGCAATGTGTGGACGTAAACTACTCAAGGTTTCAAGTTGAAAACTTGATACTTCCATTACTGCAAAATCATCATAATCAAGTTTATCAACCATATCACAAAGTGGAATACCTACATTACCACACAGAAAAGACTTTTTATCTGCCGTTAAAAGTCCTTCGTTAATCATCGTGGCAGTAGTAGTTTTTCCGTTCGTACCCGTAACAGCAACGCAGGTAGATTTTAAAAACAAGCTACCAAGTTCAGCCTCTCCTATAATTCTCTTGCCTTGTTGTTTAAAAGCAATAGGAAGTTCGTTATCAATAGCAATTCCGGGACTTAAAACAAGAATATCACTTTTTTCAATGCAATCATTTAAGGTGTTTTTATTAACTAAAATTGCGCCTTTGTTTGACAATTCTTTCATATTATCATCTACCGATTGACACACAACATCATCATAGATATACACGGTTGCTTTTCTTGCTAGTAAAAATAAACTTGCAGATTTTCCACTTTTCGATATACCTGCAACAAAAAATTTCTGTCCTTGAAAATACATTTCTTCTCCTTAAAGATATACAATTATTGAAGACAAACCAAGCATTAAAGTTATCAAAAAATAGACATAAGATATTTTTGCCTCGCTATATCCTTTCATTTGAAAATGATGGTGAATAGGAGACATTAAAAATATCCTTTTTTTCGTCTTTTTATAATATAGTACCTGTATTATGACGGATATTCCTGAAATTACAAACATTATGCCAATAACAGATATATATAACATATTCCCACTAAAAATGGCACAACTGCTTACAAATGCTCCAAGTGCCATTGAACCCGTATCCCCCATAAATACTGACGCTTTGTTTGTATTGAATATTAAATATGCCAATAAAGAGCCACAAAGAGAGATACAAACCTTTGATATTGCATAAGTAGTCATACTTGTTCCCTGCAAAAAAATTATAAAAAATAAACTTATAAAGAAGGCAAGTGAACTCATCGAGGCTAGTCCATCAAGACCGTCTGTTAAATTAACACAGTTAGTAGTTGCTATAAAAACAAATATATAAATAGGAATACACCAAAATCCTAAATCAATCTTAATCTTTGAAAAAATTAAAAAGACTTCTGTTACACCGTTAAAATAGCAAAATAACGCTGATATTACGGCAATAAGCACTTGAAATATTATCTTTTGATAAGGTTTAAGTCCTTCGTTTTCTCTCTTTTTTAACTTTAAAAAATCGTCTAAAAAGCCAACACATAGATATGATATTGAAATGATTGCAATAACCAAGACAAATCTATTTTTTAAAATTCCAAAAATTAAAAGAGCAATTACAGACGCAAACACAAAAGTAATTCCTCCCATAGTTGCCGTGCCGTTTTTGATTTGATGTTCGCTTACATAACTCAAAATATATTGATTAACTTTTAATTTTTTTAAAAGAGGAATAAAGATAAGACACAATACAAGACTTAAAAAAAATGATACTATTAAAATTAAAACACTTTGTAACATTTAACCTTTCTCTAAATTGATTATTTTTAATATAGTATTTTTATCACTATAAATATGTTTTATTCCGTAAATTTCTTGATATTTTTCTCCACCTTTACCGGAAACAAGTAAAATATCTCCATCTTTTAACATTTTTATTCCATACAAGATGCCTTCTTCTCTATCAGTAATCGCTATGTAATTATCACTAATTTCAGTTATTCCTTTCTCAATTTGCCCAATAATCTCATTTGCGTCCTCATAACGAGGATTATCAGTTGTTATTATTGTAAAATCGGCATACTTTCCTGAAATTTTTCCCATTTCACCTCGTTTATCTTTATCCCTATTTCCACCACAACCAAATAGTGAAATTAGTTTGCCTTTTGTATGAGTTTTAAGACATTTCAAACTTTTTTCAAGTCCATCAGGAGTATGTGCATAATCCACAAAAATATATGCGTTTTTATATTTTGCTACCCTTTCAAGCCTGCCATTTACCACTTCAAGTTTAGCAAGTCCCTTTATTATATCCTCAACATCAAGGTTAAAACAGGTTGCACAAGCGATTGCTGACAAACAGTTATATACATTATGTAATCCCAGCAATTTTAGATTAATCTCATAAATGTTATCAAATGAATTTACAACAAAGAAAGTACTTTCTAAACTTTCTCTAATATCAACTGCAAAAATATCGCTAGGATTGTTAAGTCCATAACTCACTACATCTTTTGACACCTTTGAAATATCAAGGCCTAAATCGTCATCAAAATTTAAAATTGCAATTTTATAATGGAAGTTTTCAAAAAATGACTTTTTAACCTTTCTATACTCCTCCATATTTTTAAAAAAATCTAAATGGTCATGAGTACAGTTTGAAAAAATGCAAACCTCAAACTTCATAGAGTTTACTTTTTGTAAATATATAGCATGGGCAGATACTTCTATAACAACATATTCAATCCCCTTATTAACCATATCATTTAAAGTTTTATACATATATATGGGGTCAGGAGTAGTTAAAATAGGCTCAATCTCAACATTATCGTACAAAATACCTAAAGTACCTATTATTCCTACCTTTTTACCAGACTGTTCTAAAATGCTTTTAATCATATACGTAGTGGTCGTTTTCCCGTTTGTTCCGGTTATACCAATAATTTTTAATTTCTCATCTGGCTTATCATAAAAAGTTTTGGCAAGTTTTTCCATTGTTAGCCTACTATCTTTCACTATAATTTGAGGTATTTTAGCATCTAGTTCTCTTTCAGTAACAACAGCCACGCACTTTTTTGAAATTTTACTTATATACTCGTGCGAATCGTATTTATAACCGTTTATACAAATAAATAAATCACCCTTAAAAATACCATTGCTGTTTACACACAACCCTGACACCTCTAAATCAATAAAATTTTTCAAATGTAAATATTCAATTTCATTTACTAGTTGAGAAAGTTTCATAATCTTTTAAAATTTTATGTAACTTTAATTTGATATATGACATAAAATTAAAAAGTCCTCAAATAAATGAGGACTTTTTCTACTTATTAAAATAATTTTCTTTATTGTAAGGGAATTTTGTAATACCATCTCTTTTGTGCTTTGAGATTTTATGTTTTTTCTCTATTAACGAAAAATTATCTCCTTTTATTCCCTTTCTTATATAATCATCTAATTCTGCATAAGTGAATCCAAGTTTATCTTCATCACTTTTTCCACTTAATCCATCGCTAGGTACTTTGTTTACTAAATCATCAGGTAAATCAAGTAATATACCCATTTGGCAAACCTCCGTTTTGGTAAAATTTTGCAAAGGTGCAAAATCACCTACTCCGTCCCCCCATTTTGTAGAATAGCCAACGCTTGCTTCACTCAAATTTGAGGTATTTGCAACAAGGTAGTTCAAACTTCCTGCAACAGCATACAAAGTTGTCATCCTAATTCTAGGCGCAGTATTTATCATTGTTACATCATTTAATGAAGTATTTAATCCACTTAAAGTATCTTTTATACTTTCAATAATTCTGTTATACGCATCAGCAATACTCACTACCGAATAGTTAATACCTATAATTTCGCACGCCTTAACGGCATCATTTTTATCGCTCATTTCACCGTTTGGCATAATTACACCAAAAACTTTTTCTTTACCGATTGCATTTACACATAGTTTTGCCACAACCAAACTATCTTTACCACCACTCATACCTACAACTATACCGTTTGCGTGGGCTTGTTCAACATAATTTTTTATCCATAACTGTAAATCTTGAATAAGTTGGTTATCCATATTTCACTTCCTAACAAATTTTTCTTTATAATAGCAAAAGCATTTTCTTTTGTCAAAAATATTGTAACTAAAAATAAAAAAAGGACTACAAAGTAGTCCCTTAATTTTTTAAAATTATTTTTTTAATCTTGCAACACCAGTCTTAATAGCAGCCTCTGATACTGCTTTAGCAACGGCACTTGCTACATTTTTATCTAATGCACTAGGAATAATGTAATCAGCAGAAAGTTTATCGTCTGTAACAAAACCAGCGATAGCCTTTGCAGCAGCAATCTTCATCTCATCATTGATGTCGCTTGCTCTTACATCTAATGCGCCACGGAAAATACCGGGGAAAGCCAACACATTGTTAATTTGGTTAGGGAAGTCGCTTCTACCAGTACCAACAACAGCTGCACCAGCCTCTTTAGCAAGGTCAGGCATAATTTCAGGTGTAGGGTTAGCCATAGGGAAAAGAATAGGATCTTTAGCCATTGATTTAACCATTTCGGGAGTTACACAACCAGGAGCAGAAACACCGATAAATACATCAGCACCTACTAAAACTTCAGCTAAAGTACCTTTACGCATTTGCTTGTTAGTAATTTTAGCCATTTCAATCTTTTCAGCATTTAAGCCTTCTCTTCCTTCATAGATAGCACCATTTCTATCACAAAGAACAACGTCCTTTAAGCCCATAGAAATTAACAATCTAATAATTGCGATACCTGCTGCACCAGCACCAGAAGTTACAACCCTAATTTCATCAATCTTTTTGCCTGTCAACTTTAAAGCGTTAAGCATAGCAGCAAGACATACTACTGCTGTACCATGTTGGTCATCATGGAATACAGGGATATCACAACACTCTTTTAATCTCTTTTCAATTTCAAAACATCTAGGTGCTGAAATATCTTCAAGGTTTACGCCACCGAAAGAACCTGCAAGCAATCTTACAGTATTTACGATTTCATCAACGTCCTTTGAACGAATACATAGAGGGAACGCATCAACGTCACCAAAAGCCTTAAATAAAGCACATTTACCTTCCATAACAGGCATACCTGCTTCAGGGCCAATATCACCTAAACCTAATACTGCTGTACCATCTGTAACAACAGCAACAAGGTTGTTTCTTCTAGTTAGTTCATAACTCATATTTACGTCTTTTTGAATTTCAAGACAGGGTTGTGCAACACCGGGAGTATATGCCAAAGATAAATCATCTCTAGTATTTAAAGGTGCTTTACAAACAACTTCAATCTTACCGTTCCATTCTTTGTGTTTTTTAAGTGATTCTTCTGCGTAATTCATATATATTCTCCTAAAATTAAATGTCTAGTTGAGCTATCAAATCTTTTAATACTTTTGCACTTTGTTGAAGTTTTTCAATTTCATCATCAGTCAAAGGAGGAGTAATTTCCCTTCTTATACCATGGATACCTACAACAAAAGGTAATGAAAGGCATACATCGTTAATGCCATATCTGTCGTGAATCATTGAAGATACAGTTAAACAACTATTCAAATCTTCATAAATTGCTTCGCAAATTGAAGTAACAGATGCAGCGATTGCAAAGAAAGTTGCGCCCTTCTTTTTAATGATAACAGAACCTGCTTCTTTTACTTCTTTTTCGATATATTCTTTTTCAAGTTTATACTTATTTGAACAAATGTCGTTTACACATTTACAACACTCATCAAATTCTAATCCAACTGAAGTTACTAATGACCAAGGAATCATTGAAGAATCGCCGTGTTCACCAAATACGAAAGCACGTATGTTTTGAACGTTGATATGTAGGTATTCACCTAAAATTGAAGTTAATCTTGCAGTATCAAGAGTAGTACCTGAACCAACAACTTGCCTTTCGGGGATTCCACACCCCTTAATCAATGTATAAGTAAGGATATCAACGGGGTTCGCAACAACAAGATAAACAGCGTCAGGAGCATATTTGTAGATGTTGGGAACTGTTGACTTTACGATATTAACATTTGTTTGGGCTAAATCAAGTCTTGTTTGACCGGGTTTTCTAGCCATACCACAAGTTACGATAACGATATCAGAGTTAGCAGCATCTTCATACTCACCACCATTGATTTTTACTGAATTTGCAAAAGGAGTACCTTGATAAATATCAAGTGCTTCACCTTCACACTTTTCTTTATTGATATCAATTAAAACGATTTCTGAACACACACCTTTGATTGCAAGAGTATATGCGATTGTTGCACCAACGTTGCCAGCGCCTAAAATTGTAACTTTCTTTCTCATAGTGATGCGTATAAGATATACGCCACCTCCTTATAATTTAAAAAACAAAAATATTTTATCATAACGCAAAATTTATGTCAATTTTTTGCATTGGAATTTAACAAAAATCCATAAATTTTCATATATTTTTTATTTTGCCACATATACTGAACTTTTATTTACTTTAATATAAAACATTTTATTTTTAGTATACGCAATTAAATAATTATTTTTTAAAAATGCAAAAGACTTGCGATAGCAAGTCTTTTTAATTACACTTCAAAAGTTTTTGCTAAACTTTCAAGCAATTCTTTTTGTTTTGAATTTAATTTTTTAGGCACATCTACTACTAATTTTGCAAAATGGTCGCCTCTGCCAAATCCGTGCAATTTTGGCACTCCCTTTCCTCTCAACTGCACCACCGTATCAGTTTGAGTTCCAGCCTTAATAGTATACTTCTCATCTCCGTGGATAGTTTTAATATTGATTTCTCCACCAAGTGCAGCCTTTGTATAAGGGATTTTAACCGTTGTGTAGATATCGTACTCATCACGCTCAAACAGAGGATCTTCTTTAACAAAAATTTGAATTATCAAATCTCCACGCTCCCCTCCGTTAATACCGGGGTCGCCTCTGCCTGCTAGTTTTAAACTATTTCCATCATCAACGCCAGCAGGAATAGTTATATTTATCTTTTTTCTTATAGATTTATAACCCTTGCCGTTACAGTCAGGACACTTTTCTTTAATAATCTCGCCTTTGCCGTTACAGTCAGGACAAGTCTTAATAGTTTGTGCCATACCAAAAATAGTTTGTTGTGTAACATTGATTTGTCCACGCCCACCACACTTAGCACATTTTACGGTACTCGTACCCTTTTTCATACCAGTACCGTTACAAGACGAACAAGTTTCTTTATATGGTATTTCAATTTCTTTATCACAACCAAAAACAGCATCGCTGAAAGAAATATTTATTGATGCCTGAATTGTAGCACCCTTTCTAGGTGCATTAGGATTAGCACTACGAGAAGTCCTTCCTCCAAACATTTCCGAAAAGATATCGCCAAACCCACCAAACATACTAGATAAATCGTTGTAATTAAAGTCGTAACTTCCACCACCAGCACCACCAGTGTTTGTAAATGCTTCATGTCCTATTTGGTCGTATTTTTGGCGTTTCTCTTTATCGGAAAGGACAGAGTACGCCTCTGTCGCTTCCTTGAAAATTGCTTCAGCTTCCTTATCGTCAGGTCGCACGTCAGGATGATATTTTTTTGCAATTTCACGATAGGCTTTTCTAATAGCCGTTTCGTCAGCGTTTTTATCAACGCCTAATGTTTCATAATAATCTCTTTTAGTAGCCATTTCTATTGCTCAAATTAATTATTTTCGTTATTATCAGTTTGAGATGCTTGGTTTTGTGCTTGTGCTTGTTCATACATCTTTGTAAACACACCTTGAGCATCTTCCATCATCTTCTCTTTTGCCGACTTAATCTTTTCAAGGTCGTCATCAGACATATTGTCAACACTTGTTTGACCAAGAATTTCCTTTAATGCTTTGATATCTTCTTCTACTTTAGATTTTTCATCTTCAGTAATTTTATCTCCACACTCCTTTAAAGCCTTTTCAGTTTGGAACATCATTGAGTCGGCCTCATTTCTAGCCTCAACTTTTTCCTTCTTCTTTTTATCTTGCGCTTCAAATTCTTGTGCTTCTTTAACAGCCTTTTCAATATCAGCATCAGACATATTTGAACCAGCCGTGATAGTAATGTGTTGTTCTTTTCCAGTTCCTAAATCTTTTGCAGATACATTTACGATACCGTTCGCATCAATATCAAAAGTAACTTCAATTTGAGGAATTCCTCTAGGAGCAGGTGCGATACCGTCCAAACGGAATTGACCTAAAGTTTTGTTATCTCTAGCAAATTGTCTTTCACCTTGAACTACATGAATATCAACACCTGGTTGATTATCTTCTGCAGTTGAGAATACTTGACTCTTTTTTGTAGGAATTGTTGTGTTTCTTTCAATAAGTTTTGTTGCAACACCACCCATAGTTTCGATTGAAAGTGAAAGGGGAGTTACGTCCAAAAGCAAGATATCTCCTGCACCACTATCACCTGCTAATTTACCACCTTGAATTGAAGCACCTATTGCAACGCACTCGTCGGGATTAAGAGTTTTTGAAGGCTCATGACCTGTTAATTGTTTAACCTTTTCTTGAACGGCAGGAATACGAGATGAACCACCTACTAGCAATACTTTTGATAATTTAGAAGCGTCAATTCCAGCGTCTTTCAATGCTTGACGAACGGGCTCACTAGTCTTTTCAACTAAATCTGAAGTCAACTCGTCAAATTTTGCTCTTGTTAAAGTTACATCAAGGTGCTTAGGACCTGTTGTAGTTACCGTAATGAAAGGAATATTTATGTTTGTCGAAACTGAAGAAGAAAGTTCCTTCTTTGCCTTCTCGGCAGCCTCTTTAACTCTTTGCATAGCAACCTTATCACCTGAAAGGTCAACACCCTCTTTTGTTTTGAAAGATTCAAGTAAGAAGTTGATAACCTTTTGGTCAAAATCATCGCCACCTAATTTGTTATTACCTGCAGTTGCTAAAACCTCAATAACACCATCACCAATTTGAATTATTGAAACATCAAACGTACCACCACCAAGGTCATATACCATTACGATTTGTTCTTTTTCGTTATCTAGTCCGTATGCAAGAGCAGCAGCAGTAGGCTCGTTTATAATTCTCTTAACTTCAAGTCCTGCAATTTTACCAGCGTCTTTTGTTGCCTGTCTTTGTGCATCATTGAAGTAAGCAGGAACAGTAATTACAGCCTCCGTTACACTTTCACCAAGATAATTTTCAGCATCAGTTTTTAATTTTTGTAAAATCATTGCTGAAATTTCTTGAGGAGTGTAAGACTTTCCGTCAATAGTTACTTTATAATTTGTACCCATCTCTCTCTTGATAGATGAAATTGTCTTTTCTGCATTTGTAGCGGCTTGTCTTTTAGCAGGATCGCCTACAAGACGCTCTCCGTTTTCTGTAAACGCCACGATTGAAGGAGTTGTTCTTAATCCTTCATTATTTGTGATAACAGTAGGTTTACCACCTTCCATAACTGCTACACAAGAATTTGTTGTACCTAAGTCAATACCGATAATTTTTTTCATAGTACCTTTACCTCCTAATTAGCAACTTTAACCATGCTATGTCTAATTACACGATTTTTAAATTTATATCCTTTTTGTAAAACTTCTACAATTTCTTTTTTCCCTGCATTTTCGTCTTCAACATGCATTACTGCATTGTGAAAATCAGTATCAAAAGTTTTTCCTAAAGCCTCAATTTCCTCAAGTCCCATTGAAGTCAGCATTGACATCATTTGATTAAAAATCATCTCCATACCTTGTTCAAATGGAGTTTTTTCTTCACTCATTGCTGACAATCCTCTTTCAAAACTATCAATGATTGTCAAAAAGTTTGTCATAACATCAATGCTTCCTGCGTCATACATTGAATACTTTTCTTTTTCCGTTCTTTTACGAAAGTTTTCAAATTCAGCATAAACTCTCAAATATTTATCTTTATATTCTTGAATTTGACTTTCTACTGATTGCTCCTCCTCAACTTGCTCGTTTTGAATTTCTTCCTGGTCAGTAGAAACAACGCTTTCTTCTTCCATTGCACTCTCCTTTTTATTTAAAAAATAAATTTTTGACTTTCTTTGACCTTTATTATAAAACTTGTTTTTCATATTGTAAAGCATTTAGGACAAATTTTTAAAAAATTTTTTTATAAAAAAATAATACCCATAAAAATGAGTATTATTTAGTGTATAAATTATATATAACTCCGTTTACTTCAATTTGAGAACTAAAACTATAATTATTTTGAATATATGAACCAATATTTTTTATAGAAGATAAAACATATACTTTATCTGCATATTCAAGTAAATGACCATTTGATGAAGCTGTTTGAGAGTTGTTTGCAACTGTTTCACTCAACACATACACCTCTTTTAACATAGTACAATTTTCGAAAGCATTTGATGAAATTTCTTTTATCTTTTGAGTTATTTTTATTAAAGTTAAATTTTTATTTCCTGCAAAAGCATCTGCAATCTTTGTTATATCGCTAGGGAAAATTGAATTTTTACAACCTAAAACAAGAGAATTATCCGTCCTTGATATGACAGAATTGTAAACTGAATAAAAATATTTATTATTTTCAGCCACTTCGATGCTTTCTATCTCGCTACAATAAGCAAAGGAGTTTGAACCAATCTCTTGTAAACTTCTAGGCAAGGTTATATTTTTTAAGTTTATACAGTTGTTAAAACTTTCTTCAGGAAGAATAGTAACTCCCTCTAAAAGATTTACACTTTCTAAGTTTTGCAAATCTTCTAACAGGCCTTTGGTTGTGATTTTTTTACAGCTTATATCAACCTGTTTAATTCCTAGGCAACCTGTAAAGGCATCTTGTCCTATATCTTTAACATAGCTTTTTAATTGTAAACTTGTTATCGACTTGCAAAGATAAAAACTGTCTTCTCCTATACTCTCAAGTAATGCTCCAAAGGTTACACTTGATAGATTTTTGCAATTATAGAAGGCATTTTTTTCAATTACTTTTATGCAATCGGGTAAATTTGCTGAAGTTATACTTTTACCCGCAAAAGCATTTTCTCCAACAATTTCAGTTATAGATGGAATTGCGCTAAAACTCGTTCCTAACACAAGCTTATTATTTTCAAGTTCAACAAGACAGTTGGAGATAACCTCATACTTTGTATTCGTTGCCATTATAGACAAACTAGTTAACTTGTTACAATTTAAAAAGGCATCGCAGGTTATTGATTGCAAGTTTCCAAAGTTTATAGTTGATAACTCTGCATTGTTAGAAAAAGCATTTGATTCGACTACTATATTTGATTCTCCCAAAATCAAATCAATCAAATCACAACCGTAAAAAGCATATTCACCTATATAAGCGACATTAGTAAAGTCAAAACCTTTTAAACAATTTACATTATAAAAAGCATAATCGCCAATGCTATCACAATCACTTTTTTTAATTGTATCTTTACAACCTAAAACCAATTTATTTTCGCAATATATACCATTATTTTCGCTAGAAAAAATTGAGTTGTCTTCGTCAACTTTTAAAATAGAAAGGTTGTTTGAGCGTGAAAATAATTGTTTGCCAAGAATATAGACCATTGAGCCAAGAGTTAAACTTTCCAACGAATAACAATCTGCAAAGGCTAAATCATTTATTTGAGTTACGTTTGAATCTATCGTTAAATTTTTTACATTGCTTGAAGATAATGCGTAACTACCTATTACATCAACAAAATCAGGAATATCAAAATTACCAACACATAAAATTAAAGTTGCACTTGTTGTATCAACAAGGCAATTACCTATTTTAGCATGATAATTACTGTTGTTAGTAATGGATTTTAAATTTGTACAGCCTATAAATGCACCTTCTTCAATAACCTTGATTGAGGAAGGAATAGTTACTCTTTCTAAATTTTTCAAAAAAGAAAATGCGTTTAAACAAATCTTTTCAATCCCTGTTGAAATTTGAGAGTAATTTGTTGCAAGAATTAAAGCATTTTCTTCATTGTTTATTAAGCAATTATTATCAACCCTATAATTTACGGAATTTTCACCGATTGATATTTTATTTAAATTTGAGCAACCCCAAAAAGCATAAGATTGCAGTTCTTGTAAATCACTAGGAAAACTTACTTTTTTCAGGCTTGTACAGTTTGAAAAAGCATAATCACAAATTGTTAAAGCATTACCATTTGAAAATTCAATTTCCTCAAATGAACAACCTTCAAAAGCATAACTTTCTATCTTAGATAATAAATTTGGAAATACAATTTTTTTGATTTCAGTATGATTTTTAAAAGAATTAGCACAAATTTTAGTGATAGGTTTATCAAAAACAAAACTAGGAATAGCAATTTCACAATCGCTTCCTTGATAATCTATAATAGAATATCCCTTTTTGTCCTCATTTAGAGAAAAAACATAATTTCCAACAACCGTTTTATAAGAAATGTTGTTAGTAAAATCATCATTGTTGACAACATCTACTTGTAAAGGGGGAGTTAGACCAGGAGTTTGTATAAAGCCAAAAGAAAATATTAGTATTAACAAAATCACGATAGGTATATATTTCTTCATAACAACTCCTTTAAATTTATTTCTTATTATTATAAATAATACAAGTGAAAACAAGATTAATTTAAATGGTTTTACTGTCAAAAGAAAATCACATACTTTTTATTTTGTGAAAATGCTAAAATGAATAAATGAAAATAGGGCTACTTGGTAGCCCTATTTTATAACGTCACTGCTTGTTTTTCTTTTTCTTTATGTAAGTCAACTAGACTTGCATAAAATTTTTCGTAAAGTTCCTCTCTTGTGAAGATATCAATAATACAGGTACTTCCTAGGAAAGTGCCATATTTAACTATTCCGTTAAGAATAAATTTATCCTCAACGTCTCCAAAATTGTTTTGATAATCTCTCAAGGATTCAATCATTGCTAAACGAACTTCACTTGAATTACAAAAATCTTTTGCAGTGATGGTTGAAAGTAGACTTTCGTGTTGGAACAAAAATTGAGTAAACTCATATTTGTCTTCACGGTCTTCGTCATAAGTCAAATACACCTTCCACCATAACGAAGAAATGCCCTGCGTATATAAATTACTTTTTTTATCGTTAGTCATAAGCCACTTACTTCTCAAATAATCAATATTTTCTAAAAGCGAGTATCTTTTAGTCATATAGTCGTAAAATAAATCAAAGGTAAGCCCATACCACAAACGCTCGTCATACGCTTGACTTTCAGTAAGATTTAGTTTTTCAAAAAGAGTTACAGCATTACTAAAATCAGACGCTAAAAGGTTATCTTCTTGTACTTGAAGCACAAATGTATCAACGTCCAATTTTGATTGAGTAAAGGCATTTTCGCCAAACCACTCGTAGAGCCAAGCGTTTGTCGAATTTGAGAGTATACTTTTCAAAACCTCATTTGGATTTGTAGCTAAAGTTATTATTTTATCGTCAGACAAAATACTAATCTTCATCTATCCCCCCTCCTTCAAATGCAATTTTGTTTAAGTTTACAATGCCACGACTAGTTGCGTTATCCATTATTTTTTGTGATAGAACAAACGAATCTATCGTTGGAATAGTATTTTCGTTTAATTCCATACCAAATTTTTTGACCGTTTTATTGAGTACTCTAAACCATCTCCTATTTTCATATTCATACAGACAATCTACCCTTTGTTTTAATTCTTCTAAACATTTCATTAAGGTTGGAACGGTAATCAATGCGTGCAGTACAGCCTGTGCCTCAATGTTGCTGTTTAAAGAGATAAACTGCTTATAAACTTTAGTGGGTAATCTTACCCCTAATTTATCTTTAGAGTAATCTATTATAATTTCATTTGCCAGTTCATCCTTAATTTCAGTTACAGAGAAGATTGAAGGTAAATTAACCAAATCATCCCTTTCTTTTTCTATTTTAATAATCTTTTCATATCCTATCGCTAAAGTATTGCCTTTATCTAAATCAAAAGTTGTTTTGCCGTATTCTTTATTGAACTTTTCATTTGCGTAGGATTTTATATTTTGCTTTGCAACTATATATGGACATAGGTGCAATACTCCCTCTATCCTATCTGCAGGAATTGAAGTTTTTAAGCCGTTTGCAGGAACGATAAACGCTTTTCTAAAACATGTGTAAATACACTCAACATGCATTACAAAAATAGCCTTATTTTCTTCAATCAACCTTTTTAGTCCTTCGTTTTCAAGAATAGGTGTAAAGAGCAAGATAAGTTCATTATCAGTTATTAGTTGCTTTAATTCTATATCAAATGTACTATCTAGATAATCGTCATTAAAGGCGTTTGCTAGGACGGGGTAAGGATATAATTTAGCCTTTATACGCATATAGTTTTACCTCCATAGCAGAATATTCATCACCTTTTATCGTAAGGTCAACGCTGATTGTTTCATTTTTAACAAAACTAAAATAACCAACCTTGTTTCCCTTGTGATAAATTCCTTTAGGAACACCTAAAATTTCAACTGGCATTTTATCTAAATTTTCAGCAACCTTATTGATAATTATGTAACCTTTTTCGCTTGTAATAGAGGGTATAAAAAGCAATTTATATGATTTTTTATCTCTATCTGTACAAAAGATTCGTATATGATTTGCCTTTATAGGAGAAAAATCCTTTGAGGCAAGTCCAAATTGACTGTCAAAAATATCTCTTTTTACTTGTTTTTTATGAGCAGTGTAGGTTTTTCTAATTTTTTCGTAAATATCTTCCGATTTAATCTCTAAACTATCAGCAAAAACTTCCTCCTCGATTATATCGCTAAAATCGGTCTCATATTGCTCCTCGTTTGAAGTTACGTTTTTATTAACTTGAACTTCTGCTAAAACAAGTTTGTCATTAGGATTTACTTCAAAATCTTTCTTTTTCCAATCCTCAACAACAAGGTCAGGAAGATAATCGCCTGCACCTTCTATGTCGATATTAGTATCATAAACTTGCCCTGCCATTTCATTTAATTCATCTTTAATAGTATCATAAAGATTATTTAACAATTCTCTAGATTGAGCAGGTCTATATCTTTTAGGCTCCCATTTATTGTGAGAAGGGTTTTCAAGTTCACGCAACCAAGAGTTTAATTCCTCCCCCTCTATCAACACAAGGCCTGTAAATCTCAATGAAGGACAAAGTTTGTCCTTATCAATGATTTTCATACCTGAACTTCTAATCATTGAAATTTTATTGTTGCCGTCATAACGCATTGCAACTGCTAAATTTAGTTTTCCTATGGGAATACTTTTTACAGTTAAATCTATACTTTTCCAAATTGTTTCGTTTGAATAAAGCAATTCGTAAGTATAAACAACAGAGGGGACTAAATTATTTTTAAACTTCTCAACAGTCGCAGGTAACGTACTTTTGTTTATTATAAAATCATTTACTATAACTTCAAGTTTTTCCTTCCATATAGCAATTAAAAATCCGTCTAGCACTTCATTTACGATTGCACCTTGAAAATCGTTTCCATCTATTGCTAATTCCTGCTTTAAGCAAGGAATATAAATATCCGTTCCACTTGTGTTACGTTCAAACCCTTCCTCTAAAAGAATCATTTGCCTAATAGGTTTTATCTTGTATTCTTCATCTATTCCTAAATAACCTGTACCTTGAGTTATCAAATCCGTTCCATCTGGATTTTTTCCAGCATTAAATGAAATAAGTCTTGACACACCTTGACTTGCAACAACACCGTTCTTATCAAGAGTACTATAAAAAACCGTCCTGATGTCCGAACAAGCAAAAGGAGCACCCTTTCCTATACCGAACGAACCACCTTTTGATGCGTCTTTTTCGGACGCACCCGTAGAGCGTACAAGGTTTGTCCAATCTGTACCACGCTCCTTCTCGGAGCCTAATAGTCCCGTTGTATTAAAGTCGCTTATTCGTAGAAAACTATACCTTTCTTCTTGTAAAATCTTTTCTGCCTTCTCAAAAAACTTTCTTGTTTTTGGATTTACGTTCCTATTTGAAAAGTTTTTACAAGACTTTATAGCCTTTTCAAACTCGTCAAGATTAGGAAAATTTTGTTTTGCTAGAGTAAAGGTTTTAAACTCAACGACTACCTTATTTTCATTTAAAGAGGCATCAAGAGAGTTTTGGCAAATCTCTCTAGCAAGCGACTTTAGAGGATTATCGTTAAAAGTTTCAATTAAAGAGTTATTTAATCCCTGTTCATCACCACCATTGTTGGCAGGGAAACACCACTTTATCTTTTCCATATACGCTCCTGTAAATTTAGTCTATTAAACGTCTTGACTTTGCATAACGTAAGAATTCAATCTCACTCAATTTTAGTTTTTCACTTAAATAACTTAATAATTCGTGCTGATTATTTGCCTGAATATCTGTTTTTAATACAACAACTGAAGCCCTTTTAAAAACATTACTTGTTGTAAAAACTTTAAAGGATTTTGACCATTTTTTTATCGAACTATAAAAAATCCACTCGTTCCAAGGCAAATTTATTTTTGGGAAAATACTATATTTATCAAATCCTTTAAATACAAAAAAACCATCTTTTTCGCAAAGTTTTTGAAGTATACTTTCAATATACTCAACCTTAAAGTCGTCAATACCTAAAAGTTCAATTTTCCAAAGTTCTTGTTTATTTGCCAGCAAATATTCGTCATTGTAACTGTTTATAAGTTCAAGCATACTATTTATTTGAATATTATTCTTTTTAGCAAAGTTTGATATTTTACTCAACTGAACAATATCGTTTTCATAAACGAATTCTTTTAAAATCTCTTTTGTGGTTTTGATTTGAACATCCTTTTTTGCAAAATATGGTCTTTTAAACTCATACCTATCTTTAAAATAGGTTTTCAAGATGCTAAATAGTCTACTTTGGGTATCAATGTGTAATCTTTCAACTAAATCTTTATTTTTCATCAAAAGAATAGTTAAAAGAGTTTCACTATGGTGGGGATACCCGTCCTGCGTGATAGCATCTAAATATTTAGTTATTTCCTCTTTATCCTCACTTGTTATGGACAACATATCTCGATGGATATAGTATCCATATAAATTTATAATACTTTCATCTGCTAAAGCCTTTGTGATTGTTTTTAATTTAACATTTTCAAAATTAGATAAAATTTTAGATTTTTTTATAGGAAAATTAAAGTTTCTTACAAAATTTACAATTACTTCAATTTCGTTTAAAATGCAATTTGCATTTGTTTTTTTATCAAATAAAGCATCTTCCATAATTTTCCTGTCATCTCATCATATACCTAAAACTTTTTTCATCTTCCCGTGTCAAGATTGTAACACATTTTTTTATGAGTTTCAATAGAAATAAAAATTTTTTCACAAAGTGATTTTAATAAAAAAAAGTGGCTATACGCCACTTTTTAGGAATTATATCCATTAGGATTTTTACTTTGCCAATTCCATAGAGATTTACACATATCATCTATATCTCTTGTTGCTTCCCAATCAAGTTCATTTTTTGCTTTTTTAGCAGTCGCATAACAGCTTGCTATATCCCCATCACGCCTAGGTTTTATAACATAAGGTAGTTTTTTACCACAAGCCTTTTCAAATGCGTGCAAAACTTCCAAAACGCTGTATCCATTTCCTGTACCTAGATTGAAAATATGAACCCCAGCATTAGTCATTTTTTCAAGTGCTTTTACATGACCTAAAGCCAAGTCAACAACGTGAATATAATCTCTTACACCCGTGCCGTCCTTTGTGTCGTAATCATTTCCAAACACACCTAAGGCTTCTAACTTTCCACTTGCAACTTGTGCAATATAAGGTGTTAAATTATTAGGTATTCCTTTAGGGTCTTCACCGATTAAGCCACTTTCGTGTGCTCCGACAGGATTAAAATAACGTAGTAAAGTGATATTCCACTCTTTATCAGCAGTATATAAATCTTTAAAAATATCTTCCTGTATAAGTTTTGTTGCACCGTAAGGGTTTGTAGTTCTTAATGCACAGTTTTCATCAATAGGCAATCTTTCAGGGTCGCCATAAACGGTTGCTGATGATGAGAAAATTATATTTTTTACATTATATTTTTGCATTGTTTCAACTAATACTAAAGTACCATATATGTTATTATCATAGTAATATAAAGGCTTTTTAACGCTTTCACCAACAGCCTTTAATCCTGCAAAATGAATAACTGACGATATATCATATTTTTCAAAGACGCTCTCTAAAACTTCTCTTTCTCTAATGTCATTTTGATAAAAAACGATGTCCTTGCCTGTAATCTTTTTAACTCTGTTTAAACTTTCCTTATTTGAGTTTAAAAGATTGTCAATGACTATAACGTTATAATCTCTATTTAAAAGTTCAACAACGGTATGGCTACCTATATATCCAGCACCGCCTGTAACTAAAACATACTTCATAAAAACCTCCAAAAAATTAAATATGCGTAAAGCATACTAAAAATCACATATTTTGTCAAATAAAATAAAATAAAAGTTGATTTACATCTTTGAAAGTGTTAAAATAGAAATATATGTTTTTTAGAGGGTTGTTATGAGTTATAGTTTAAAGAGAGAATTTAGCAGTGTTAATCCTAAATACGGAAAAGCAAAGGAACAAGTTTTCGTTATTGACGATAATGATTTATTTTTACAAAATGAATCACACCAAATCAATGAAGAAGCACTTGAAGATATTTTGTCAGGTATATTTGAAAGCACAATCGTAGAACAAACTGACGCTGTTTTTTGTTTGGGAAAAATCATCTTTAGATATTCTTACACAGCCATTAAAGAAGATTTAAAAATAAACGGTAGCGTTAAGGAAACTCAAATTTTTAAAAACATAGCAGATTCGATTGAAAACGGAAATAATTATAAAGAGATGCTTTCATCAATATCGTACTTTGGTTTTGATAAAAAATTATCTTATGAAACAAACTTTTACAACGCTCAACAATCACTTTTAGAAGATTCAATTATATCTTTTAATGGTGTACTTATAGACAAAAAAACTACTATACACGAGCTTATTGCTTTTGTAATTGCAGGCATCATAAGTATACATAAGGGAATTGAAGAAAGATACGCATCTTTCTTTGCTTTTAACATTGACATAAAAGAACAACTTTTAAGATTTGCAAAACTTTTTTCAATGTTCAAAACTAAAGACAACGATGAAATTACTATCAAAATATACGACTTTACTTTAGAATACTTTACCGATAAAAATGTGGCGTATCAAAGAGCCAAGTTTTATAAATCAAGATGCGAAGATATGCTTGAAAGCGTTAAACAATTTGAAAATGATGATAACGTTAAAGCATATCGTAGAGCATTAAAATTGGCTATGGATTTAGGACATAAAACTGCAAAAAAAGATTATGAGGACTTACTCGTTGAACTTGGTAGTTCTTCCTTAAACTCATAAACTTATTCTACAAAATAATAAAACCATCTTAAACAGTAATTTAAGATGGTTTTTTAATATAAACATTTATTTTAATACAGATATTGCATCTCCAATGTTTTTTTCAAGCGCTTCTTGACCATACTTGTCAACCTCGGCTTTACTTTTTTCACCATGAGTGAGGCAACCAGCACCACCGATACAGCCGCCAACACAAGCCATACCTTCGATAAAGTTACCATCAAGAATACCTCTGTTTAGTTTTAGAAGTGCATTACGGCAGGCTTCAATACCATCACACACAACGGGCTTTATCTCAAAATTGATATTTTGCTCTTTCATTGCTTGTATTGTAGCGTCAGTAAGGCCTCCACTACGTGCAAAAATACGGCCGAAGAAAGAAGCATTATCAAGAACTCCTTCCTCTAGTTTTTCAATTTCAATATCACGACTGTCAAACAAAGCCTGAAGTTCCTCAAAGGTTAGTACTGTGTCTACATATGGCTTAACTTCCTCAAGTTGTGCCTCTGCCTTTTTTGCAGTGCAAGGACCTATAAAAATCACCTTCGCATTAGGAGTTGTTTCTTTAATGTATTTAGCAAGTACAGCCATGGGCGACAAATTATGTGAAATATGCTCAACTAGGTTAGGAAAGGTTGATTTTATATATTGCACAAACGCAGGACAACATGAACTTGTCAAAAGTCCTTTTTGTGAAAGTTCTTTTGATTCTTCCATAGCAACCATATCAGCACCAAGTGCCACCTCAACAACATCATGAAAGCCTAGTTTTTTAAGTCCTGTTACGACTTGACCTAGTTTTGCATAGGAAAACTGACTTGATATTGAGGGTGCAACGATTGCATAAACTTTATATTTACCTCCTCTCGTATTCATCTCACTCTTTTTAAGAATATCTATGGCATTAACCATAAATGATTTATCCATAATTGCTCCAAAAGGACATTGATATACGCACGCTCCACATTGAATACATTTTGTGTTATCAATTTTAGCCGCTTTTTCTTCGTTCATAGATATTGCCTTTACTTTGCAAGCATTTTGGCAAGGACGCTTACGGCTTACAATGGCACTGAACGGGCAAACTTTGGCACATGCTCCACACTCTTTACACTTTGATTTGTCAATATGTGCAACGTGATTATTGTCAAATGAAATTGCACCAAACCTACAAGCGTCTTCACAACGGTGTGCAAGACAACCACGACAAGCATTAGTTACTTCATAACCACCAACAGGACACTCATCGCACGCAATTTCAATTACTTCAATTATATTTGGATTATTTTTATCACCACCCATAGCAAGTTTTACACGCTCACTTAGGATAGCCCTTTCTTTGTATACACAGCAACGCATTGTCGGTTCATTACCAGGAACAAGCATGTTGGGAATATCAAGAATATTCTCAAGAAGTTCATCTTTCCACGCAAGACATGCTACTTTGCGTAATACTTTATATTTTAAATGTTGTATTTTTGTGTCAAATTTACGCATTTTACACCTCCGTTAAAAATAACTTACCTTGATACGCTTACCCATTTTTTTTAGACAGGCAGATAATTCCTTAACCAAATTCATTTTTATATTAAAGTTTATTGGAAGGTCAGGATTTTGGTGGGCAGGGTTTACTGCCCTACCAACATAAAAATTGATATCTGTCGCCTCCTCAAATAAAAGTTGACTAATTAGCGCTGCGCCGTCCTTCTTAAAATTCCAACTTTCATAGAGTTCGTTATCTCCAAGATAGTCTTTGGCATATTGAATAACCTTATTCATTGTAATAACGCCCTCTGTTACAAGGTCTACACCCTCAATACGAGCAATAGGAGGAACATCACTACGCTCAAAGTTAAGACTTGTTTGTACGGATTTTCCAAGATATTTTGCCGCAATAGATGAGGTTGTACCACCACATATAATATGCTTTCCTTCTTTTGAAAAAAAGAGGGACATCATACGATTTGCATCATCCCGATTTGAAGGAGGACCAAATAAAATATTCATAGGTTCTCTCTTACGGACTTTTACAACACAAGCAGTGGTATCATCACCCGGTTTATGTCCATAAAGTTTATCACACTCATCAACAAGCATTGTAGAAAGATTTTTTGCAGTATAACCACCAACAACTAATGTTTGCATATAGTCTGCAATATCCTCTCGTTTCCAACCAAAATTATATTTACCACCTAGTCCAGCATGTGGACAACCATCACTCATAGCGATGAAAACATCATCTTCTTGAAGTTTAATTATAGATTTATATATTTTCTTGCCACCTATATTCATTTCTGTTTTGGCATAATTGAAAATTTCAAAATCTCTAACAACAATAACATGTGGGTTATCATATTGTATAACTTCTGCTATTTGATTATTTAACAAATGGATAATCGTAAAAGTTGAATACGCTACACCACGCACTGAACATACAGGCAATGTTGCTGCAATAGTTGATACGCACTCCTCAATAGGAAGTCCTGCAGCCATCATTGTAGAGATAATCTTGGAAGTCAGTGTGGAAAGGATACTTGCCTTTACTCCTGAACCAAGCCCATCTGCCAGTACAATTACGGTGGAATCTTCATTTTCATCTATGACATCTACATGGTCGCCACAAAGTTCCTCACCGAAATGATTGATGCTTTTATATCCAATTTCTACACACAAATCATTCATCATCAATCGACTCCTTTAATTTAGTTAAAGCAATCTTTGTTTCTGCAGCAGTTTCACCAAGTAATGACGCAATTTCTTGAACAATTCTCATCTGTTTTTCAACAACAGTATCAGCAACTTCAATCGTCTGTTTGTTAATTCGTGCTTTCTTTTCTCTGTCTGCTTCTTCATCAGTAATATCACGCATAATGCCTATTAACATATGGGAATCGTGGTCATAAACAACCGTTTGCTCAACATATTTTTTATATTCTGCAAGGTATGAACGCTGGTCGTGAATTGACCTACCACTATTTTTAACTTGCATAAATACAGAAGGGTCAAGAATTCGTACAACAGGTTCACCAAGCACATCTGAAGCTGAACGAATATTCATAATTTTGCGAGCAGCATTATTTATCTGTTGAACTTCAAGATTTTCATTTAAAACAATAAGTCCGTTTGGTGTATTTTTAACAATGGTATCAGAAAAGCTCTCTGCCTTATCTTTAAGAAAAGGTAAACACATAGAAATTTCTGCTTTACCCTGTATAATTGCAATCGCTTTTTCACGACAAGAATTATATCCACAAGAGCCACAATTCAATTCGTCAGCAGGTTTAAACTTACCCATTTGACGAAGGACTGCCATAATTTCACTTTCACTTGGTTGCAAAAGATTATGTTCAATCATAGTGAAACGTTTTTTTAGTTCAACTGATGCAGGCTGTTCAACATCAAAATCACGCTCACCTGCATAATCTGCAATGGTAATGTAATCTTTAATAGGAGAGGTACTATGATACTTTTCCATAACAGGACCACCTATACAACTTCCTACGCAAGCAGACATCTCAATAAAACATTTATGAATTTTTCCACTTTCAATATCCTTGAGTGCAGAAATGCAATTTTCAACACCATCAACTGCGATATAAGTATATCCTTGATCATTTTGCGTCATTGTTTTAAGTATACCTCCGGTTGTTGGGAAAAAACGTGCACGACTTTGAGCAGATTTATCAGTTTCTTTATCAAGTTCAATTTGTTCGGCTTTAAGCCAATTAGATAGTTCCTCAAATGTAAGAACAGCATCAACAATTCCTTCGTAATATTCTGCTTCATCTTTCTTAGCAACGCAAGGACCAATAAACACTGTTTTTGCATTAGGTATTCTTTTCTTAATATCCATACAATGTGCCTGCATAGGCGACATAACATCTGCTAGATATTCAAGAGAATTGGGAAAATATTTTTGTATAAGCAAATTGACAGAGTGGCAACATGAGGTGATAATAATATCCCTTTCTTCTTCACAAAGCATACGCTCGTATTCTTTTTTTACGATAGTTGCTCCTATTGCCGTTTCTTCAACATCAAAAAAACCGAGTTGTTTAAGCGCTCTACGCATTGCCTCTATTCCTACGCCTTCGTAGTTAGCAATAAAGGAAGGGGCAATACTTGCTACAACAGGCTCTCTACTTTGAAGAAGAACTCTTGCCTTTTCCGTTCCGTCTACAATTTCTTTGGCATTTTGTGGACAAACAACAAAGCAATGACCACACAATATACACTCATTGCCAATAATATGCGCTTGATTGCCCGAAAAACGAATTGATTTTACGGGACAATGACGGATACATTTGTAGCAGTTTTTACAATTCGATTTTTTTAATGTCAAGCAATTTGCCATAATCCTTAATTCCTTTCATTATTTATGATGTCAAGTATATTTTTCTTAAAAAACTCTCTAAAATTTTCTCTTGTAACGCCTACGCAAATTTCATCGTTTACCTGTACGGTTACACCAACTCTGTTGCACTTTCCAATACAAAAACTTCCTGAAAGTACCACCTCATTTTCAATATGATTTTCTTCAACGGCTTTTTCTAAAAGTTCAATAATATCTTGAGAACCTTTGAGATGGCAAGACGAACCAACACAAACCTGAACAAACAACATATTTTATACCTTTGTTAAAATTTCTTTTTCAAAAAATTCTCCTACACTTTCTGGAGTAACCGAATAGAAGTCTTCGCCTACCGTTACACATACGCCTTGAAGACATTTGCCCATACAAAAAGTTCCTCCAAGTTCTACTTTATCACCAATATTATTTTTTGAAATTAAATATTGAAGTTGTTCGACTACCTGACGAGAACCTTTAATATGGCAAGAACTTCCAATACAAACTGTAATTTTAAGCATAAATTTATACCTCTTAAATATTTATTAATTTTTTGATTGATACAAGAAATTTTCTTGTATCAATCATAGGAATTTACTTTAATTATTGATAATCAACAACGCCAACCCAACTCATTAAAAATTCACGTTCCTTCTCATTACCCTTAACTGATTGAGAAGCAGCAACGATAGGCATCCACTTTTGAACATATTGTTTTGCAGTGTCGCTCTTTTTACAGAAAGTGTCAAGATAAAATTCTGCACTGGCAATATCTCCTGCTAACCAAAACTGTAGATATGTGCATGCAACATCAGCAGAAGCGTTGCCTTGAGTTGCGTGAGACCAGTCAAGAATATAGGGGACATTATCTTCATTTATTATAATGTTTGATGGATTAAAATCCCCATGACACACTTTATTATGCTTGGGCATACCTTCAAGATGAGTGTGAAGATCATAGCGTGTCGTAGCGTCAAGTTCCGTTTGAGCAATCTTTCTATTCATCTTATCTTTTAATTTATTAAGAAGTGGAGCAGTCTTTGCATGAACGTTCATTTGAAGGTCAACAAGATATTCAATATACTCATTCTTCTTTTCAGGATTTTCTTCCATAAGTTGAGCCAAAGTCTTTCCTTTAATAAATTCGGAAACGATTGCCCACTTGCCGTCAATCATAGTAACTTCCAAAATCTTTGGAATATTTAATCCTGTTTCTTCAATTCTCGCTTGATTAAGTGCTTCATTAAGCACATCAGCTTTAGAATATTCTTCGTTAAAAACCTTGATGGCTTTGTCGCCGTCACGATATATTGTCTTTTTATTTCTTACAGCAATTACTCTATCAAGTTTCATATTTATATCCTCCTTAAATTATGCCTTTTTACCTTTAACGGTATTTGCTGTTGGCATCTCAGGTTCAACAAAGTGTTTGCCATAGTAAGCATTTAAATACATTTGTTTAATTTCACTCATAAGAGGGTAACGTGGATTAGCACCAGTACATTGGTCATCAAACGCTTGTTCAACCATATCGTCAAGACGGTTAAGGAAGTCATTTTCATCAATGCCGTAGTCCTTTATAGTAGCCTTGATACCAACCCTTTCTTTAAGTTCATTGATAGCTTTGATAAGGTTTTCAAGTTTTTCCTCGTCAGTATTTCCACCAAGACTAAGATAGTCAGCAATTTCAGCATATCTTGCAAGAGTATGAGGGTGGTCGTATTGAGAGAAAGTACCCATTTTAACAGGAACCTCGCTTGCATTGAAACGAATAACTTCTTCAATCATAAGAGCGTTTGCTACACCATGAGGAAGGTGGTGGAACGCACCAAGTTTGTGTGCCATTGAGTGACAAACACCTAAAAATGCGTTTGCAAATGCCATACCTGCCATAGTGGCTGCGTTTGCCATCTTTTCACGCGCTTCAATATCTGTTTGTCCATTATCATATGCTCTGGGAAGATATTTGAAGATGTTTTTAAGCGCTTGAAGAGCAAGTCCGTCAGTATAATCAGTCGCAAGCATTGCAACATACGCCTCAACTGCGTGAGTTACAGCGTCAATACCTGATGCAGCAGTCAATCCCTTAGGCGCTGACATATGGAAATCAGTATCAATGATTGCCATATTAGGAAGAAGTTCATAGTCTGCAAGAGGATATTTTACACCAGTTTTTTCATCAGTTATAACTGCAAAGGGAGTTACCTCTGAGCCTGTACCTGCAGATGTAGGGATTGCAATGAAGTATGCTTTCTCTCCCATTTTAGGGAAGGTGTATACTCTCTTACGAATATCTATAAATCTCATTGCCATATCCATAAAGTCTGCCTCGGGGTGTTCATAAAGTACCCACATAATCTTTCCAGCGTCCATAGCTGAACCACCACCAAGTGCAATAATTGTGTCAGGCTGGAACGCTCTCATCTGTGCTGCCCCCTCAGTTGCATTTGCAAGAGTAGGATCGGGTTGAACATTAAAGAAAGTAGTGTGTTGAATACCCATTTCATCAAGTTTATCAGTAATTGGCTTTGTATAACCATTTTGATAAAGGAAACTATCAGTTACAATAAATGCTTTTTTTGCTCCTCTTACTGTTTTTAACTCATTAAGAGCAACGGGCAAGCAACCCTTTTTAATGTAAACCTTTTCAGGTGTTCTAAACCAAAGCATATTTTCTCTCCTCTCTGCTACTGTTTTAATGTTAATAAGGTGCTTTACACCTACGTTTTCGGATACACTGTTACCACCCCATGAACCACAACCAAGTGTAAGTGATGGAGCAAGTTTGAAATTGTAAAGGTCACCGATACCACCTTGAGATGAAGGAGTATTAACAAGAATACGACAAGCCTTCATTTTTGATTCAAAAGCAGAAAGTTTATCTTTTTCTTTTATTTCATTGATATATAGAGAGGCAGTATGACCAAACCCACCGTCCTCAACAAGTTTTTCAGCCTTGTCAAGAGCCTCTGCAAAATCCTTAGCTTTGTACATAGCAAGTACAGGAGAGAGTTTCTCGTGAGCAAATTCTTCTGCAAGTTCAACACTTTCAACCTCGCCAATAAGAATTTTAGTGCCTTCAGGAACTGTTACACCAGAAAGTTCAGCAATTTTAACCGCCTTTTGACCAACAATCTTTGCATTTAATGCACCGTTGATAATAATAGTCTTACGAACCTTTTCTGTTTCCATAGGATTTAAGAAGTAACAACCTCTTGTAGCAAATTCTTTCTTTACTTCTTCATAGATTGACTCAAGAACGATTACAGATTGTTCTGATGCACAAATCATACCATTATCAAACGTCTTTGAGTGGATAATTGAGTTAACTGCAAGAAGGATATCTGCACTTTCGTCAATAATTGCAGGAGTATTTCCTGCACCAACACCTAGTGCAGGCTTACCTGAAGAATAAGCAGCCTTAACCATACCAGGTCCACCAGTTGCTAAAATAATGTCTGCTTCCTTCATTATTGTATTTGTCATATCAAGAGAAGGAACATCAATCCAATCTATTATACCTTCGGGTGCTCCGGCCTCTACTGCTGCTTCAAGAACGACCTTTGCAGCCGCAATAGTTGCATTTTTTGCACGAGGGTGAGGGCTAATAATAATAGCATTACGAGTTTTTAATGCAATCAAGCACTTAAAAATTGCAGTAGAAGTGGGATTAGTTGTTGGTATAACTGCTGCAACAACGCCGATAGGTTCAGCAATCTTTCTAATACCGTAAGCCTTGTCCTCCTCAACAACACAACAAGTTTTAGTATCCTTGTAAGCGTTGTAAATATATTCTGCAGCGTAGTGGTTTTTAATTACTTTGTCCTCCACGATGCCCATACCAGTTTCTTCAACTGCTAATTTTGCAAGCGAAATTCTTGCTTTGTCTGCAGCTGACGCCGCCGCTAAAAAGATTTTATCAACTTGCTCTTGAGTATAAGTTGCAAATATCTTTTGTGCTGCTCGTACACGATTAATTGCTTCGTAGAGAGTATCCACATTGTCTACGATTTGATATTTTTTGAGTTCCATTTATATGTCCTCCAGAAATTATTTACCAATTTGATTATTTAGATATGCTAGGGATAATGCTAAATTCTCCTGCTTTAAAAGTATACCTTCAGGTACTTTTAAAGTAACGGGAGCAAAATTCCATATCCCTTCAATTCCACTTTCAACAAGTTTGTCGCAAACCTCTTGTGCCGAACCTTGACCTACCGTAATAATACCAAGTTTTACAGCATGTTCACGACAGAAGGAAACTATATCTCTAATAGATAATATATTTTTTAAGCCTTTTTTTAATGTAGTTTCATTACAATCAAACCCTGCTATAATCTTTACTCCAAAACGCTCAAAACCGTCATAATCAAGAAGTGCTTTACCAAGTTTTCCTGCACCTACAAGAACTGCGTTCGTTAAACTTTTATAGCCTAGATGATTTTCTATATCGCTTATCAATTTATTTGTTTGATAACCAACTTTTGGCTTACCTGCACCACAAACAACTGCAAGGTCTTTACGAACTTGAACATCACCAAGAGATAACGCTTTAGCAATCGCAGTTGCAGATATTGTATAACAATTTTCAGTAACGTTTCTTAAATATTCAAGATACAGTGGAAGCCTTCCAAGTGTTGCCTTTGGGATAGAATATCCGTTCATTTGTTACCTCCTTGTTCATCTACTAACATTTTAACACAATCAAAAATTTTTGGGAATAATTAAAATGTTATATCAGTGTTATATATATCGATATAACTACAATCGATAAAACCATTATAAAAAAAACGATTACCAAATTGTCAGTAATCGCCTTTTTATATTTATGAATTAATAATTATTAAAAATCAACCTCTGTGTCATAATAACAGCATTTTAAAAGTTTTTCCATTTCCTCAACAGAAATTTTCCTAGGATTTGAACCTGTACAAGCATCTGCAACAGCATTTTTTGCAATTTCAGGTAATCTTTCAAGGAAGATGTTTTCAGGAACAAAACCATTTTCACAAGGAAGACTATCTAGACCATAATTCTTGATACATTGAGGAATATTAAGTGCATTATTCATATCACGAAGATATGCAATTAGACTAGCAACTTTTTCATCATCATTAGCACCTTTTAGTCCCATATAGTCAGCAATTACACCATAACGCTTTTTTGCAGTTTCATCTTTTGCGTTAAAAACAATAACTTTGGGAAGGTACATTGCGTTTGCAGCACCGTGAATAATGTGTGCGCCTAGGTCCTCAAAAACAGCACCTGTTTTATGTGCCATTGAGTGAACTATACCAAGTAAAGCATTTGAAAATGCCATACCTGCAAGACATTGAGCATTATGCATAGAAGCACGCTTAGTCATATCGCCGTTATAAGAATCAACAAGATTGTCTTGAATCATTTTAATTGCAAAAATAGCAAGAGGGTCTGTAAATTCACAATTAGCAGTTGAAACATACGCTTCAATAGCGTGAGTTATAGCATCCATACCTGTATGAGCCGTTAATTTTTTAGGCATAGTCTCTGCAAGGTCAGGGTCAACAATTGCAATATCAGGCGTGATTTCAAAATCAGCAAGAGGATACTTGATACCCTTTTTATAGTCAGTGATTACTGAAAATGCAGTAACTTCTGTTGCTGTACCCGAAGTAGAAGGAATTGCAATAAAACGAGCTTTTTTACGCAATTCAGGTATACCGAATACTACACACATTTCTTCAAATGTGATTTCCGGATACTCATACTTAATCCACATTGCTTTTGCCGCATCAATAGGTGAGCCTCCACCAATGGCAACAATCCAATCGGGTTGGAATTTTGTCATAGCCTCTGCACCACGCATAACAGTATCTACTGAGGGGTCAGGCTCGATACCTTCAAAAAGTTCAACCTCCAAGCCAGCTTCTTTAAGGTATGAAACAACTTTATCAAGGAAACCAAATTTTTTCATTGAGCCTCCGCCTACGCAGACCATTGCTCTATTTCCTTTAATGTTTTTCAATGCTTCAAGAGCACCCTTTCCATGATAAATATCACGGGGTAATGTAAAACGTGCCATAATTTTTCTCCTTTTGATTTTTCTTCTTATGATTAAAATATATCACATTTAAAAAGATTTTACAATAATCAAAATGTTATATCCGTATTATCAATATCGATATATGATTTATCAATAAAATCTTTTTTATCTATCTATTTTAGTAAAAATTATTTTATAAACTTTCTTCTTGCTTCACAAAGTGCAGTAATAAAATCATTGTCAAGTTTAGTAAGCTTATATTCTTTAAGATGAATAAGCACATCTCTATATACCTTTTTATTACCCTCGCAAACTCGCTGAACAAGGTTGTACCTATCAAGTATCTTTTGCGATGCAGATGAAACCCACATAAATGTTTTAGGATTTTCAGCAAGCAAATCAAACTGACTTGCTCGTTCAAAAACAAATATTCTTTGATTTACTTTATCAGGAAGTTCTTCACGGAATACTTTTGACATAGAAAGGGTAGGAACATAGGGGTCAGCGTGTGCAATTTCGATATAGTCGCAAAGGTCATCATAAGTGATTGTTGGCTTTGAAGCAAGTGGATTGTCCTTACTCATAATAAGTACATATGAAAACTCTGCTACAAGTTCATAAGAAAACCCCTTTTCCTCAAACATTTCCTTATAATATTTATCGTAGTTATCTGCATAACGAATAATGCCGAGTTTGTATTCGTTTTCAAGAAGTTTTTTAATGGTTTTTTTGGAATTAGTTTCTTTGTAGTATATTTCTACGGGAGCATTTCCAATACTTTTTGAAAATTCTGCCATTGCAGATGAAATATAACACGCTCTAGGAACAGAGATTGAAAACTTGCGTTTTTTACGAGAATTATCACGGTAGGATTGCTCAAGTTCATCAATACGATGAAGAATATCACGAGCGTACTCTATAAATTCTTCTCCTTCTGGAGTTAAAACCATACCTTTTGCACTCCTTTGAAATATAGTAATTCCAAGGTCAGATTCAAGTTCCTTGATAGAACGGCTAATGTTGGGCTGTGCAATTATAAGTGTTTCAGCAGCCTTATTTAACGAGCCTAGCCTTGCTACTTCAACTGCATATTTCATGTGTAAAATATTCATTTATAAGTTCTCCCGTCAATAATAAAAATTTTATTATTATTAGTATTGTATCACAAAAGAGTAAATAATTCAAGGTTTTCTTGTTTTTCTACATTATTTCATCAAACTAAACAAATAAAGAAAAATGCCTATTTTTTAGGCATTTTTTTAATATACAATAATTTTAATTATTCAAATTTTTGAATATTTTTAGCAGAGATAATTCCTTCAAAAATTTCTTTTCCATAAGGTGCAGCAACCGTACTACCATAATACGAACCTGTCGGTTCATTGACAATTATAAGGGCAAGATATTGTGGCTTATTTGAGGGGAAAAATCCTACAAAAGAGGAAATATACTTGCCACTTGCTATCTTTCCGTTTTCATATACCTGTGCAGTACCTGTTTTACCCGCCACTTTATAGCCTTCAATATACGCCTTTGTTCCACTACCACTTGAAACTACCCCTTCAAGCATCTTATTTAGAGTGATTGAAGTTTGCTCACTTACTGTTCTTGTTACTAATTCGGCTGGAGAAGAATACTCCGTTTTACTACTACTTTGATATATTTGTTTTACTAACGAAGGCTTATAATAATAACCACCATTTATAACGGACGCTACGGCACAAATCAGCTGCAACGGTGTAACGGCAATTGACTGACCAAATCCAATTCTCGCAAGGTCAGCATCTGTAACATAACCTTTTGATATCAACATGCCAAGTGCCTCGCCCGAAAAATCTAATCCTGTAACCTTTCCCAAATTAAACTTTTCAAAATATTCATACATTTTTTCAGTTTTTAATGCCATAGCAATATCTGTAAAACATGGATTACAACTATTATTTAATGCTTCTGCCAGAGTTTGATTGCTGTGTTTTCCGTTTTCGTGATTTGACCAACATTTTATCGTTGTTCCCCCCACACTTCTCGTCCTGCTACTATTAAAGACATATTGAGTTGAATAAGCATCACTATTTCCCTTATAATATTCTTCAATATTAATTGCAGAAGTCAAAATCTTAAAGGTAGAGCCCGGCTCATAAATATCACACACTAAAAAATTTCGACTTTGTGTAGTCAACGTTTGGATATCATTTCTTGGAACATCATTTAAATCAAATGAGGGGTAATTGCACATTGCCAACACATCAAAATTATTAGGGTCAAGCAAGATGACATGCGCCGATTTAGGAGAGTGATTTAAATAAATAGTTTTTACTGTTTGTTCAACGATTGCCTGAATTTCATAATCGACAGTTAGCCTTATATTTAGTCCTGAGGTAGCAGGCTTATAACCTGCAACAGCATTTTTAAGTTCAATACCTACAAGGTCGGTTTCAAAAAGAATTTCTCCATTTTCACCTAATAGATACTTATTGTAGTATTTTTCCAATCCACTAGCGCCTGAATTATCTGTTGAAGTAAAACCAATCACCTGACAAAGCATATCGTTATACGGATAAACTCTAATGTTATCTCTTGCATAGTATATTCCTGAAAGATTTTCGCAGGTTAGTTGATTTATAAGCGATTTATCAACTTTTTTGGCAACTGTAATTTCCGATGCCTTTTTTGTTTTAAAAGTTTGCAACAATTCATCTGCGTCTAAAGAGAAAATATTTGCTAAAACTCTTGAGGTATATTCAAGATCCTTAATTGCATTTACTCTTGCATACACAGTATAAGCATCTTTGTTGGTTGCAAGCACAACTCCATTTCTATCTGTTATTTCACCTCTATTTGAAGTTATAGGAATCTCCCTAGTCCACTGGTCTATAGCTAGATATTGCAGTTTATTACTCCACATTATTTGTATGTAAAAATATCTACACAAAATTAAGAAAAAAATAAAGGTTATCGCAATTAAAATTGCAAATAACCTCTTTCGTAAGTTTGTTATTGAAAAACAATAATTATTAATTGGTCTAGTCTCCTAAATTTTAGCCTGCAAAATACATCCCAACACTTTCTGCCCAATTTTTGATTGTCTCGAAAGCAGTCGATTCACTAATTTGCGCCTGCAAGGCTTCAAGCTGAGTAGTTAATACCTCGGCTTCCATTTGCAAACTAGAGATATCTGCGTTTAGAGAATTGATTACAGAAGTGTTGATTGCAATAAATGTAACAGTTGCAATAAGCACGAGTGCAAAAACAACGATTGCTACAATACCCCAACGAAGAAGTGAACCTTCCTTTTTGGCGTTTACAGCCTCAGCAGTAACACTATCATTGTTTTTGCTCTCGTAAATGTCCTTCTTGCTTTCAACGGGAGTTTCAATTTTACTTCTTTCTCTTGTAGGCAAAGGTTCAATGATTTGCGCTCTACTTATCATAGGTGCACCAACGGCAACACTAGAGTTGTCGATAGCCACTTTCTTATCACTGAACAAAATATCATTAGCGTTAAGAAGTTCAAATACTTCGCTAGATGAAACGGCTTCAGGAGGATTATTTTGGACAATGGGGGGGACCTTGTCTTCATATCTTCCCGTCATGATTTCATCTGCGTCTTGATAATCCGCATTGATTAGTCTGTTATATCTATCGTTTATGCTTGAATTGAATATAGTTTTAGCCTCTTCATCAGTTAAGGGGTCAATAATAGTCAATCCTTTGCATTGTTTATCAGCATATAAATCATTACCAGAAACAGAAGCTTTTCTTTTAAAAAGCGTATCTTTTAATTCAATAGTGGGCATACTCATTTTTCCTTTCTCCTTAGTTTATTCTGCTACTCTTTCAGCAATGCGAAGCTTTGCACATTTTGCACGGGTATTATCATTTAACTCTTCTTCGCTTGCCGTTATTGGTTTATTTGTTACAATTTTTATTTCTTTCTTCTTGCCACAAACACATACAGGTAAACTTTTATCACATATACAATCGCACTCTAAATAATTAAATGCGTTTTTTACAATCCTGTCTTCTAATGAGTGAAAAGTTAAAACAACAATTCTCCCGCCCACTTTAAGTCTTCTTGCAAAACCTAAAACCGTTTCATATAAGTTTGAAAGTTCATCGTTAACTTCAATTCTTATAGCTTGAAAAGTTTTTCTTGAACAAGGTCCGTTTTGCTGAAACTTTTTTGGAATACTTGTTTCTATAATTTTTACCAACTCACCACAAGTTTTTAATCTGTTTTTCCTTCTTGCCTCCACAATATTTTTAACAATGGAAGGCGCAAATTTTTCTTCTCCGTATTTTCTTAAAATTTCTACTAATTTCTTTTCCTCATATTCGTTGACAACAATCTCTGCCGTCAAAGGTGAACTTTGGTCCATCCTCATATCCAAAGGGGCTTCCTTTGCCATATATGAAAAACCTCTGTCCTTTGTATCAAGTTGATAACTTGAAACGCCAAAATCTAGCAAAACCCCATCAAGCAAATCAATTTCAAGGTCATCTAATACTTTATCAAAATCTTTATAATTTGATTTTACTATTTTAAATCTTCCACTAAATTCTTCTAAACGTTTGCTCGCTGCTAGAATTGCGTCATCATCTAAATCGGTTGCAATAAGTTTAGCGTTTTTTGTTCTCTTTAAAATCTCAAAAGAGTGTCCACCACCACCTATCGTTCCATCAAAATATATTCCATCGTCCTTCAAAGCAAGTCCTTCAATACATTGATTTAACATAACGCTTTTATGTGAAAAATTAATCATCTCTCTTTAACTGTTTAATTCCTTCGTCGTATTCGTTCTCATCTAAATACTCGTCGTAATTTTCTTTCGCCCAAATCTCAATTTTCTTGCCTACACCAACAATTACAATATTTTTTTGAATTCTGGCATAATCACGCAATTTTTGTACTAAAACAAATCTTCCTTGATCGTCTATTTCAATATCATCTGAACCACTAAAAAAGTATCTCAAGCCTTTTTGTTTTTCAATATCAAATTCATCAATTTGCTCTAGCCTTGCCGAAATCTCATCATAAGTTGCTTCAGGATAAACCGCAATACTTCTATTAGTGCCCTTCATTAGTACAAATCTCGTACCAACTCCCGCTCTTAACTTTGCAGGTAGACGTATTCTGTTTTTCTCATCAAGAGTACAACTGTACTCACCACGGAAACAAGCCATATCATCACCTTTTCAATCCTTTTTCACCTTATGTTCACATTAAGTATAACTCCACTTTTTTCCACTGTCAACCACTTTTTAAAAATTTTTTTTATTTTTTTTAAAAATTTTTGAAAAATCAACTCAAAAAGTGTTTTTTAAAAACTTTTTTGTTTTTGTTGTTCTTATCATTAACGAACAAAACCTCCCTTTTTATCGGGAATTTTGGCATTGTGGATAGAATTCCTAAAAAGTGGACAGCAATCCCTCGACACTCTGTAAAGATTGGAACCCCGTAAAAGTCTTTAATCCTATTTTTAAGATATTCATAGTGGGTACAGCCAAGCACGACTCCTATATATTCTCCTTTTTTTAGATGCTTATTTAAATCCACAGAGTCAAGGCAATCAATATTACTTTCAATTTCACCTGCAAGGTTTTTAGGAGCGTACAATTCTATCTTTATTTTAGGAAAAAGATTTAAAGATGAGATATTTTTTAATTCTTCCTTGATAAATAAGGATTTTGAAGTTGCAAGTGTAGAAAGGACCAACAATTTACCCTCTTTGTCCTTTAAGTAGTTAAGAGCATTTAAAATCGCAGGTCTAACTCCTATTATCTCAAAAGGATATCTTTTTTTCAAAATGCTAATACAATTAGTTGTTATCGTGTTGCAAGCAATTATAACTAGGTCAACTTTTTGTTTTTCAAAATAGTTAAAAACTTTTTCAGCTAAACGTAGTAACTTAGAAGATGAGTAGTTACCATATGGGGCATGAGTATTATCACCATAATAAATATATTTAATGTACGGAGCGACCGAAATACACTTATTTAAAACATTAAGTCCACCAACGCCACTATCATATATGCCAACTATCAAAAAACACCTCTCAAAATAAAATACTATAAAAAAATATATTAAAATAGTTAAAATTTAATTACAAATTAAGGTAAAAATAGTTTACAAGGTTTTAGATTTGTGATAGAATAACAAAAGTAATTGGAGTACAATTTAAAGGAGAAATAAAGTGCCTAATATTAAATCTGCAAAAAAGCGTGTTTCCGTAACTGAAAAGAAAACAGCGCAAAACAAAATGATTAAGTCTGAAATTAAGACAGCAACTAAAAAATTTTTAAAAGCCGTTGATGAAGGTAATAAGGAAGAGGCTACTAAACTTTATAGTGAAGTATCAGGTTTACTTGACAGTGCTTGCTCAAAGGGTATCCTTCACAAGAACAACGCAGCAAACAAAAAATCTGGTCTTGCAGTAAAGATGAATAAAAAATTCTCAAACTGTAAAACACAAGAAGTTGTAGAAGAAGTTAAAGTTGAAGAACCTGCTGTTGAAGAAGCTCCTGTAGCAAAAAAGACAACAAGAAAGTCAACTAAAAAAACTGCTGACGCTGAATAATTTTAGTTAAAAACAACAAGACGATATGGTATAAACCGTGTCGTCTTTTTTATGTAATTGACTTGAAAAATAAAAAGAAAATGGTATAATATTACTATATGGTAATTACTACAATTATTGAAAACACTTCAAAAGATACAAACTTAACTGTTGAACACGGATTATCTTTTTATGCGCAAACTAATAATAAAGATTTTTTAGTTGATACAGGTGCTTCAACTTCCTTTTTGTCAAACTTAAAAAGTTTAGGAATTGAAGTAAAAAATATAAAAAAGATGGTTCTTTCACACAATCATTACGACCACGGTGGTGGTATATGCGATTTGCTTTCTGTTAATAAAGATATTGAAATTTATTGTTCAAGCAAATTTAAAAGAGAATTGTTTTCTAAGCGTGAATATGGGTACAAACAAATAGACATTACCTCTACTCTTGAAAACAACTTGACCAATCTAAAATTAGTTGAAGACATTTTTCCTATATTTGAAAATGTTTTTATTTGCACCATAAAAAAAATAAATAAAATATACTCATGCAAAGACGATAGACTTAAAGAGAAGATAAACGGAGAGTTTATAGAGGACAACTTTACACATGAGGTTTATATTGCAGTAATAGAAAATGACGAGATAAAAATAATCTCTCCATGTAGCCACTCAGGTTTTATAAATATTGTGGAAGATGCAAAAGGCAGATTCAAAGATTATAAAGTTACAGCATTTATAGGAGGTTTACATATAATTAATCCTAGCGAAAATAAACTTACTTGCGATGAAACTGAAATAAAAAGGTATGCCAAATACGCCCATAACAATGAAATAAAACTATTTACCTGTCATTGTACGGGAATTGTTGGTTTTGAATTACTGAATAGATACAATAAAAATATAAAATATATTTCCACAGGCGATAAAGTGGAAGTTTGATAGGTAGAAAATTATGAAAAAAACTAAAATTATTTGCACATTAGGACCATCCAGTGAAAATGAAGAAACCATAATCAAAATGGCTGAAGCAGGTATGAACGTTGTAAGAATAAACTTCTCTCACGGCACTCACGAAGAACACGCCAAAAAGATTGAACTAATCAAAAAAGTAAGAAAAGAACATAATCTTCCCTTGCCAATTCTTCTTGACACGAAAGGTCCTGAATTTAGAATTAAAACTTTTAAAAATGGAAAAATCACATTAAACGAGGGAGATAAATTTATCTTTACGGCAGAAGATGTCGAAGGAGATGAAACAAGAGTTTCAGTCAACTATAAATCCATTTGTGAGGAAATGGTTGCTGGTGATAAAATCTTGCTAAATAACGGCTTGATGTCCTTTTTAGTTGATAAAGTTGATAAGCCAAATGTATACTGCACCGTTTTAGTTGGAGGGGAACTTTCAAACAGAAAAAGTATGTTTTTCCCTGATAAAGACTTGCATTTAACATACTTGAGTGAGCAAGATAAAAATGACCTGCTTTTTGGAATAAAGCACAAAATTGCCTTCGTTGCTTGCTCCTTCGTTTCTCACGCTCAAGACGTAATTGACGTAAAAAACTTTTTAAACGCTAATGGTGGAGGAGATATTGATATTATCGCCAAAATTGAGAATAGAACGGGCGTAAATAATATTGAGGAGATTTTAGCTGTATCTGACGGAATTATGATAGGCCGTGGCGATATGGGCGTTGAAATACCTTACGAAGAATTACCCAATATTCAAAAGACAATTATTTCAAAATGTAGACTTCGTGGAAAGAGAGTTATTACTGCGACAGAGATGCTTGAATCAATGATTAAGCAACCTCGACCTACTAGAGCAGAAATATCGGATGTTGCAAATGCTGTTTATGATGGTACAAGTGCAATAATGCTTTCAGGTGAAACGGCAGCAGGTGCTTACCCAGTAGAAGCAGTAAAAGCAATGGCTAAAATTGCTGAACAAGCCGAAGGGAATAGGGCTTATATTCAAACCCTACCCAACAATTCATACGAATTTGCAAGCAACTCGGACGCACTTTCACACTCTGCTTGTACACTAGCAGAAGATTTAGGTGCAAAATGTTTATTAGTTTGTTCAAGAACCGGAAAATCAGCAAGGATGGTTTCTCGTTTTAGGCCAATGATTGACATTATAGCAATGACAACAGATGAAAATGTTTATAGAAAATTAGCACTTAACTGGGGAATAACTCCAATTTTGTCAGATGAGGTATTCTCCGTAGATGCACTTTTCAATCAAGCAAGAATCTTAACGCAAAGATACGGATTTGCAAAAAAAGGTGATACTATCGTTGTAATGGGTGGTAAACCAACAGGTGAATCAGGAAACTCTAGTATGATAAATATTGAAAAATTGTAAAATTATAAAAATAATCCCCTGACTTTTGTCAGGGGGTGTTTTTTACTCAATTTTAATAATATCACCTTCATCAAGGTCGTTAAGAAAGTCAGGAATTGCAAAGTCATTTTCAACCTTTTCTTTTTGTTTTTGCTTTCCTTTTTTCTTCTCATCATCAACAGAAGCGTTTTCCTCTTGAGTCGCTTTGTTTTCAGGATTTTCATAAACAGGCTTATCGTATAGATAACTTTCCTCAGGCTCATCTTGGTGCATTGCAGCAATCTTTGCAAGCAAAGTTTCGTAATCGGGCAAATCTTCTAATGACGAAAGTTTAAATCTCTTTAAAAAGTTATCAGTTGTACCATAAACATTAGGTCTACCTACCGTTTCTCTTTTCCCAGTTACCTCAATCATCTGCAACTCAAGTAAAGTACTAACAGCATAATCACTACTTAAACCTCTTATCTGTTCAAGTTCAGCCTTTGTTATAGGCTGTTTATAAGCAATTATAGCAGCACACTCAAGAATTGTTCTTGTAAACTCTTTTTCCTTAATAGGATTTAAAACAGATGATACAGCGTCCTTTAAGGTAGGATTAGTGCAAAGTTGTAATTTACCGTTAAACTCAAGCAAGAGTATGCCTGTGTTTTCATTAAATTTTTTATGTAAGTCCTCGACTGACTTTTTCAACTCTTTTTGGGTACAGCCAAGTTTTTCAACTATAATATTTGTAGGAACAGGGTTACCTGATGCAAATAAAATTGCCTCAATTATATTCGTCAAGTTCTCCATAATCTATATCTTCACCTCTTTCGGTATTTAATTTAATTTTAATCTGTCCAAAATTCGTGTCTTGCTCAACTACAATCCATTGTATCTTTAAAAGTTCAAGTATTGCTTGAAAAGTAGCAATAATCTCTCCTTTTGTACTATCGCTTGAAAAAAGTTCATCAAAATAAATTTCAGGCGTACCTTGTAAAGTCAATTTAATAAACTCCATTTTATCAGCAACGGTAAAAGCATCTTTAGGAATTTCCTTAAATTTTTCCTTCGCTTTGTTAATTTCTTGCTGACGCAACATTAAGGACGCAAAAGCATCAAGCAAGCCCTCAAGATGAAAGTCCTTGTATACTATTTTCATCTCTCCCACATTTTTATCAGGCTCTTTAAACACGTAACCGATTGTTTCTCTTTCTTTTAGTTTTACCGTTTCTTCTTTGTAAAGTTTATATTCTTCCAAAGCCCTAATCAACTCGTCATTGTTAACATTATCATCACTTTCAAAGTCAGGTTCATCTTCATCTTCGATTTTACTAATTAAACTTTTTGCCTTTTTTTCAATGATTTTCGCACAAATAAAAAGATATTCGCTCGCTTGGTCAATAGTCATATTATCGACTTCTTTTTCCATATATTTTAGAAATTGTTCGGTTACCTTTGATACATACACTTGCTGAATATCAAATTGATTTTTTTCAATCAAAAACAGCAAAAAGTCCATAGGTCCTTCAAAGTTATCTAAAACGGTATTATAATTGACGATTGAGTCAAAATTTTCTAATGCATATTTATCGTAAGCCATTATCTTTCACCACCTAAAATAGACCTATAATCAATTCCCAAAATAAAACAATAGGTTTTGCTGTATAAATAACTACATAGTTATAAAACATACCAAAAATATCCAAATAGAAAGGTAAACTAAAAGTATCACATATAAATGACCATACAAGCAATGCAAATAGTATTTTTTGTCCGTTGTATCTTATCCAATACATTACCCTTCCGTGATTCTTTTTAACGGTGGATAGAAATTGCCAGCCGTCAAGAGGGGGTAACGGAATAAGGTTAAAAACAAAAAATCCTACACTCAAATAGAACAGTTTACTTGCAAATTGATATACAAAAAGTCCTGTATAGCCTTGCGTTACTAAATTAATCGACAACAAATAGAAGGGACAAATTAGAAAGGCAAAGCAAATATTAGTCAAAATACCTGCAAGTGAAGTCCAAATTAAGCCTTTACGATAGTTCCTAAAGTTGTATGGATTTATAGGCACAGGTTTTGCCCAACCAAAACCACAAAGAACCATCATAACAAGTCCCCACGGATCAAAATGGACAGCAGGGTTAAGCGAACACCTACCTTGAAGTTTAGGCGTTAAATCCCCATTTTTATAAGCAGTCATTGCGTGAGCAAACTCGTGCATTGTAAGTACAATCATTACTGCAAAAAAGGAAATTATATAATAACAAAGTTTTAATAAAAAATTGTACATAATTTTTACCTTAATAAAAATCAATTTTATAAATTATACCATAAAACAAGCAAAAAGGCAAATAAGTTAATATACATAACTATATTTGCCTACATTTTTAAAAAGACCAGTTTTCAACGATTTCTTTAATTGAATCCCATAAACTCATTTTTTCTACATTGGAAGTTGATACAAGGTCAACGCTCGTATATAAAACATTATCTTTAAATATATTTGCCTTTCCCAAAACATCTCCTTGTTTGACAGGTGCTTTCACATTAGAAAAAACATCATACTCTATATTTATATTTTCTTCTTCCTTCTTACTCAAAAATACATATGCGTTGGTCGAAGGTTTAAGTTTAACCTCTTTTTCCTTTCCACCTTTAACATTACAAATCTCATTTATTTGCTCGTTTACATCAAGTACCTGTTTAGTGGTAAAGTTTGCAAATGAATAATCAAGCAAAGTCCTTATCGCTTTAAATCTTTCATCACTCGAAGGTGAGCCGATTACCACAGCGATAGAACGCATATTTCCTCGCTTTGCTGTACAAGCAAGACAGAAACCAGCCTGATTTGTGAAACCTGTTTTACCACCATCACAACCGTCATAAAATCTTATCAACTTATTTGTATTAGTCATTTCGGTAACTCTGCCTTGAGGATGTTCAAAATTTTCCAACCAAACTTTACTATAATCAAAATAATGTTTGTTGTTTAGCAAATGTTTAAACATTAAAGCCACGTCTTTTGCACAAGAATATTGATTTCCTTTTGGAAGTCCCGTACAGTTGGTAAAACAAGTATCGTTAGCTCCTATACTCTTTGCCTTTTCGTTCATCATGTCTACAAAAGAGCACTCACTACCTGCAACTCTTTCAGCCATTGCCACACAAGAATCGTTCGCTGAACACACAACTATACTTTTTAAAAGATTGTCTACTTTGTAAATTCCGTTCGCTTCTAAAAAGACCTGTGAACCTCCCATTGAGGACGCATTTTGACTAATTTTTATTTCTTCATCAAGAGATAAACGTTTAGAATTTATCTCGTCAAAACAAACCAGTAAAGTCATTATCTTACACATACTTGCAATGGGAAGATGTTCAAGTTCATTATCCTTGTACATTTCATTTCCACTATTAAAATCCATTAAATAGCAACTTTTATAACTTTTATTTTCAAATAATCTGTTTTCATCGTTTTCTTTTGCGTATGCCGTTTTTTTAGTAAAACCAACAGACAAAACAAATGCAGAGATTAACAATGCAAAAATACCCGTTTTAATTATTTTTTTCATACCTTTCTCCGTTTATAAATATTTTGTAACAAAAATTTATTTTTATACTTTATATTACAAAACATATATTTCTTATAATTAAAGATACGCCAATAAACTCAATTAAGGCAGGACAGAGAATAATTATAATAACTTCTAAAATAACCAGATAGGAAGACAAACATTTATAGTCAAAGTATAACTCTTTTAATTTTTGCCTTATATTTATAAAATTTATACAATACAAAAAGAGAAGGTATGAAGATATTAAAAATTGTGGAAGATAGGCAAAAAGCATTATTGCTACTCCTGAAAAATTAAAGCATTGAACAATTATAACGCAAATTCCACCACATACAAACCCTCTATAAAAGACAACAAATATTTGTATAGGTATCAAAAACATACTAATTGAACATAGTAAAACTATAAGTAGACTTATAAATCCTACTAAAAATCTACTTAATATCAAATAGATACAACTTTCCTCTTTAGAAAGAATAGTATAAACATATTCATCACAATAATCAACATAATAAACCCGAAAATTGTCTTGTGAAGAAAATGCAATTCCCAAAATGATTCCTAGTAAAAGTATTATTATAAGGAAGATAAAAAAACCTTTTTTGTACTTAATTTCCTCATTTAAACATCTAAAAACAGAAAAATATCTCATACCAAAAAGGTATGAGATTGTTGTTTTATTTATACATTTACAATATTTAATTACCCATCATATTATCAATACTAATACCAAAGCCTCTTGTTGGGTCATTTACAAAAACATGAGTAATTGCCCCTATAAGTTTACCATTTTGAAGAATAGGCGAACCTGACATACCTTGAACAATTCCACCCGTCTGTTCCAAAAGTTTTTTATCGCTAATTTTTACTACATAATTTTTTTTGCTAGAATTTTTTAAATCAACCTTAGCAATTTGAACATTATATTCTTGAGGTGTAACTCCGTCTATCGTAGTTATAAGTTTTGCACTACCTATCTTAATTTCTTCAGGTTTAGCAACTGAAACTTGAGTGAGTGAAGAATAGTCAAAATCATCATTAAAAGTACCATATATGCCTGTTTCTATATTTTTTTGTGCAACGGCTACCGATTTATCATTGATAAAAAGTCCTTTTAATTCACCTGCCTTACCTCTAACTCCTTTTGTTACACCAATAATACTACATTTATAAACATCTTGACTTAAAATTTTCATATATTCGTTATTTTCATCTAAAACGGGGTGTCCTAAAGAAGCAAATCTATGCGTATTTACATCAATGTACGTTATAGTCCCAACACCAGCAACACAATCTCTAACTAGAATTCCTAGACGATTTTTTCCGTTAAAAACATCTTTTGCAGGACAAATAGTAATATTTTTAGTTTGGTTATTTCTATTGATTACTACCGATAACTTTTCATTTCCTTCTGCTAGAATACTATCCAGTTGCCCAATAGAGTTTACAACTTGTCCGTCTATTGATATTATCTTATCTCCAACGGCTATACCACTATCTTTTGCAGGCGCAACATTTCCCTCTTTCGTTATAACATCGCAAATGCCTATAACTTGAAGCCCACCAACTCCCAATGTAAACCCACAAGCAAAGCCACCTAGGTAAACATTGCTGTCAGTCTTTGTGCATAGAGATGCTTCCACTTTCGTTTGATAATAGGAATAATCCGTCGTTTTATCACAACCAACAAAGGTGAAAAAGCACATTATTAACAGCACAAATACGAAAAGTTTCCTCTTAAACATTGAACTACCTCACTATGTATTGCTGTATTAATTTGTGCTATTATATATTTATTATACAAAAAAAGTCCTCTGTTAAAAGGACTTATTTATTTATAAAACTATTCAATTTTTCAACAATTTCAGGGGCATCTTCATTTCGTTCAGCCACAATTAGCAAAGTATCATCACCTGCTACACTTCCTAAAATGTTAGGAATTTTAAGTTTATCAACAACCATACCTGCATTACTTCCATTTCCACTTAACGTTTTTACAATTATGAGATTATTTGAATACTTAATTGATATAACACACTCTGTAAACAACCTTTTCATCTTATTTGACACATCTTCTTGCGTTTGAAAAACGGTCGCATATTTATACTTTTTCTCTCTACCGTTTACTTTAATTAAGTTAAGTTCATTTATATCTCTGCTGACCGTTGCTTGCGTAACTGCATAGCCAAGTGCATTGAGGTGCTCACACAATTCTTCCTGTGTTTCAACCTCTTTATTTGCAATAATTTCAATTATCTTTGCGTGTCTTTCTTTCTTTGCCATAAGTTACCTCTATAACTTATTTAATTTATCAATCAATTTATCAAAAAAGTCTTGCTTATCTTTTTTTATAAAATCAATCGAAAAAGGGGCTTTTTTAATTTCAATCTTACTATTTTTATCAATGACAGCAACTTGCTTTCCATCACAACAAACTGC
The DNA here is from genome assembly GCA_964550125.1 of uncultured Clostridia bacterium. Classification (GTDB taxonomy): domain Bacteria; phylum Bacillota; class Clostridia; order Christensenellales; family Borkfalkiaceae; genus CAZJWC01. The sequence continues at coordinate 113,188 of CAZJWC010000001.1, forward strand.
CAAACTCTTTTCCTCATTAGACAAGTCAAGCGTCATAACGCTCTCATTTGAATAAACAATGGGACGTGAAAGCAACTTATGTGCACATATTGAATTGAACATAAACACATCAAGTGTAGGGGTTAAAATAGCCCCTCCCGCCGATAAAGAATAGGCAGTTGAACCAGTTGGCGTACTAACCATAAAACCATCTGCAAAATAGCTATCTAAACATCTTCCGTCAATGATAGGTTTAAACTTCATAATTTGAGAAAAGCCTTGCTCTGAAAAAATACGATGCACAGACACTTCGTTTATGGCATAAAAAGGCTTACCATCAACTTCTATTTGCAAAACTGAACGAGATAAAACTTGATAATCTTTTTCAAGCAATTCGACACACTCTAAAAGTTCATTACTATCAAACTCAGTCAAGAATCCTACTCTACCAAAATTAACACCGATAATCTTGATATTTTGTTTACCACACTCAACTCCTGCTTTTAAAATTGAGCCATCTCCACCCAATACAATTAGCACGTCAATATCGCAAACAGTATCAAACTCGGTAAATATTTTATACTCAATTTTTCTCTCTTTCAAAATTGAGGTCAAGTTTTCAACGATTTGTTTTTCTTTAAGTTGTTTGTTTAAATAAAAAATTCCAACCTTCATAACTTTATTATACACTTACTTTGATAATTATGCAATTACTTATGCAAATTATCTAATTTTATTAAAATTTGTTTTATATTATCTTTTGCGTCTTTTTTCTTTTGGAACATAACTACATATTCGACATTTTTTCCTTCTTTGATAGGTGCGTAAGTTATGTTTTGTGTTTCCAAATTTAAAGACAACGCAAAGGTGATTATCCTTTTAACGACCTCTTTTCTTACAGCAAATTCAGTAACAATTCCGTTTTTATTGAGTTGCTTTTTACCACACTCAAATTGAGGTTTTATAAGAGAATAAATAACTCCATTATCTTTTAACACACCTGCCACTGCAGGCAAAATTAAAGTTAAGGAGATGAAACTCACATCAATTACGCTCCCCTCAATCTCCTCACAAAAATCTTCCTTTTTCAAAAAGCGCGCGTTCGTATTATCCATAACTACTACACGGTTATCTTTTTTCAAAATTTCCTCAAGTTGAGTTTTTCCAACATCAATGGCATACACCTTTTTTGCTCCACATTGAAGTAGGCAATCGGTAAAGCCACCATTTGAAGCGCCAACATCAATAAAAGTCATACCCTCAACATTGGCAGAAAAATCCTTCAATGCTTTACCTAATTTATACCCACCATTTGAAACATACAACTCATCAGGTTTAATAATTTCAACTTTGTCCCCCTCTTTATAATTGTCCGAGGGCTTACAGACTTTTCCGTTTAGAAGAACTTGCCCCTTTTCAATTGCTTCCATCGCCTTTGTACGAGAGGGAAATTTTTCCTTTAAAAATATGTCAATTCGCATTATTTTTCTCTTTTAAATATCGTAGTAAATTTAGCAAAGCCCAAAACGATTGAACGACTTGAGCGGACTGCTATTACCTTACCTAACGCTTTTCCACCAACGGTTAACCCACCAACTATGGCTGAAATTGCTATTGAAATAACAAGCGTCATATTATCAGGAGCAGTTGCACAAATTGCCGTTACGATAGCAGTTGAAGCAGTACCACTGACGATACCACACACATCTCCACAAACATCAGCACAGATTGATGAAAACTTATCGGCATTTTTTACAAAAGAAACTGCACGCCTTGCACCCTTTACTTTACTTGAAGCCATTGCTAAAAATGGTTCAATGGGGGTAGAAGTAACAGCTACCGACAATAAATCACAGATTACATTTATAAATATCAATGCAAAAGTTACTATGGCACAAACCCAAATTGCATCACTCATTACAACTTCACTTAAAAATGAAAAGGCAACTGTAAGAGATATGGAAAATATAAAAATAAATAGAATCCAAAGTGCCACATTTTCCTTCTTTTGTTTTTGCTTTTTTTGTTTTTTTGTTTTTACTTCAGTTTGATTTTTTTCAAATTCTTTTTCTTTACCTTCTATATCATCAGGCATAATTTTCTCCATAATTTAAAAAAATATTTGCTTTTAGCAAATATTTTCAAAGTCAAAATATAAGGTGGTATACATCAAATAAACATTGCGGCTTAGGTTCGGTAGGATTTCCCCAACTCTCACTCCTCGTCACCGATAGAGCGGTTTCCCTTTAAAAAAGTTGATACACAGTTGCCTGTAATATAACCGAATCGCCACTTAGACCACACCGTAATCTCTGATGAATTCTAAAAATAGACAGTCTAGAATCTTTCATTGACAGATGACACTGAATTTAGCCTCTTTTGCAAAATAAGTTTCAAAAAGTAGTCGTAAAGTTTTTTGGCCAAAAAACGATACGTAGTTCTATTATCCTCCGTTTTCACTCAAGGCAGGCTACTCTAAACACAGCTTACACCGCATCTAGGTTTAATTCATCACCGTAAGAACCAAAGTCGTTCCCACTCAATAATGACCTCCACGGAAAATGGGCCGACGGTACATGCCATTGCAACGCTCCCATAATCCTTAACTTCCAGCATACACCCACTTTTGGGCAAAGCAAGCGAACACAAGAAACTTCATCGATATGCCTAATGACGGTATTTTAACCCCGCCTTCAAGACAACATCACCTGACTAGAATACTGCACCACCTTTATTTTGTATTTACATTATAACATACAAATGACATAATTGCAATTATATTTATGATTTTCTACTAATAATATCCTCAACAAGTTGCTCAAAGAAAGCCGTATCTATATCAATTTGCTCTAAAATTTTTAGACATTTATCTTTATATTCAACTGCTAATTTTTTTGCTCCTTCAATTCCTAATAAATTAACTGAAGTCAACTTATTATCTTTATCGTCCTTACCGATACTTTTGCCAAGTTCCTCAAAAGTTCCCTCAACATCTAAAATATCGTCAGTAATTTGAAACAATAGTCCTAAATTGTAAGCAAATTGCTCAAATTCATCAATATATCTTCCACCAGCCAAAAAGCAAGGTATACCGAAAGACGCCATAATAAGTTTTGAAGTCTTGTTAGATTGTATAAACTCCAAATCCTTCATTGTAAAACTCTTTTTATTTGAAAAAAGCAAATCAGCAGATTGTCCTGCAATCATACCATTTACGCCTGAACAATTTGCCAAATATTTAGAAGCTTGAACACAATCAATACCTTTTAAACACTCATTTAAACATATTTCAAAGGCTAGATTAAGTAGTCCATCTCCAGATAAAATAGCATTATCCTCACCAAACTTTTTATGGTTTGTAAGTTTACCTCTACGATAATCGTCATTATCCATAGCAGGTAAATCATCATGGATTAGTGAGTAGGTATGGATACACTCCAAAGCAATAGCAAAAGGGTATAAAACTGTTTGATTGACCTCCAAAAGTTGACCTAATTTTATCAAAATGACGGGACGAAGCCTTTTCCCACCTGCAAGAAGTGAATAAACCATACTTTCCTTTAAAATTGCAGGTTTAACTTTTAAGTCCTTTAAAAAAATTTCAAGTTCATTTTCAAAAATTAACCTTAAACTATTAAAGTCTTCTTTGTAACTATACATTGTTACTCCTTAAATATGCATTGTAAGTATTGTACATAAGCATTGTAACAGTCATAGGTCCTACGCCACCTGGAACGGGTGAAATATACGAACATTTGCTTTTAACATTTTCAAAATCAACGTCGCCACATAGTTTACCATTTTCATCTCTGTCCATACCGACATCAATAACTACTGCACCCTCTTTAACCATATCTTCCGTAACGAATTTTGCCTTTCCTATTGCAACAACTAAAATATCAGCCGTACTGCATACCTCTTTTAAGTTTTTAGTCTTACTATGACAAATGGTTACAGTTGCATTTGCGTTAGTAAGCAACATACCCATAGGTTTACCTACTATATTTGAACGACCTACAACCACGGCAGTTTTACCAGCAACTTCAATACCTACAGACTTTAACATTTCCATTACACCATAGGGAGTACAAGGAATTGACTCTGGCATATTTAAGGCAAGTTTACCTATATTGTTAGCACCAAAGCCGTCAACGTCCTTTGAATCGGGTATAAGTTTTAAAACTCTTTCGCTATCTAAATGTTTTGGCAAGGGAAGTTGAACTAAAATTCCATTAACGTTATTATCTTCACCTAAAGCAACAACAAGTTCCTCTAGTTTTTCTTGGGTAATATTTTCATCAAGGCGATAAGTGTGAGAAATAATACCAACTTTTTCACAAGCCAAAATTTTATTTCTTACATAAACTTGTGAAGCAGGATTTTCACCTACAAGAATAACTGCTAGACCGATTTTGTAACCACCTTTTTCAATCTTTTCTTTTAGTTCTTGACGCATTTTATCAGCAAGCGCCTTACCATCTATTATTTGATACATTTTTAAACCTCATCATTAGTTTTTTGTTGATTTTTTAGATATGAAGCAAGTATACCGTTTACAAAACTGCAACTATTGGCAGTTGAGTATTTTTTAACGATTGAAACAGCCTCATCAATACTTACGACACCAGGAACATCATCCATATATTTAATTTCTGCCATTGCCATAATTATAATACTCTTGTCCACAGGAAAAATTCTTTGTACGCTGAAAAAAGTCGCCAAAGAATCAAGTTCGACTAGATATTCATCATAGTCTTTTTGTACAAAGCCTAAAAGTTTTTCAGCAAAATCAATATCTTCTTTAGAAAGAGATAATGCATGAAAAATGCTCTTTTTTAATTCTAAATCAACGGTATTGTTGAACTGTCTTGAATAAATAATTTTAAAAACTGCTTCTCTTGCATTGCTACGCATAAATTTCCTCGCAAAGTTTATTACCAAAAAAATTCCCTTTAAGTAACACTCAAAGGGAATTTATGTTATTTAACCTAATTCTTCATTGTTCACTACGCTATGAACATGAACGTTTACTTTTGCTACTTTGTATTTAGACATATTTTCAACATTATCTTTAATTGCCTCTTGAATTTTAAAGGCAACATCAGGTACATTGTATCCGTAAACCACTGCAACCGAAATATCTGCGTACACGTTGTTTTTATCAAAGTCAAGTTTAATGCCTTTGTTTTTAACATTTAAAAATTCAACGCCTTCAATCTCGCTAATTGCCAAAGTTACTATGCCCTTTACAATTCCACTGTTATAATTGACTATTCCTTTGTGTCCCAATAAATGTGCCATTTTTTTACCCCTATAATTTCTTATTCTCATTATAGCACAAGTTTTTGAATATGAAAAGAATTTTTTAAAAGAAATATATTTTTTTTATTATACTTCCGAATACACAGGCATAATTATTATATTTCCTGATACTAAATCTGCCTCGTCTTGCAACATTTTATAAATTGATAGGGCGCTATCGTAATCAAGTTCTACCGAATTTATAAACACATTGCAATTATCCGATTCATAGCCAATAGACACCACAGCATCTTCAAATCCCAAAGATTTTACCATCATTTCAAGTTTTAGTTCTTTTTCCATAATGTCTATGATTTTTAGTTTCATATCAACTGCTTCTTTATACTCACTGCTTGAAACGTCATTTTCTGTAATAATACTGTCAAGTTGAAGCACAATTTCATTTCTTGTAGATGAGCGTTCACTACGATAACTGGTAAAATAATTTACAGCAACTTCAGTATCCGTTGAAGCAACAGCGTCAGTTTCAGCCAGAACAAAGTTAAAAATAGCAGTTACTGCAAGCAATAAAACTAACCCACCCATTATTATCGTCTTTTTAGTTTTAGTCATATATATCTCCTTATATCAACTTTTTTCGTATATTTGAATTATATCTCTTTGGATACATAATCCTACTGATACAGCATTTAAAATATCGTTTTTTACAGTTATTGAACCTGCTCCTTCAGCAACGATAATTACTCCTTGTATCGTTGGTTTTTGATTACTTAACACTACCACCTCACCCGAAGAAAATACAGGAGTGGTGGTAACATTGCCGTTGCTGTCCGTTATTGTTTCATACGCAATTATGAGTTTTCCCTCGTCTGCATAACTAATCAAAACATCAACAGCACCTACACCCTTAATTTGTGAAATTATCTCTTGAAGTCTTTGTTCAACTTCAAGATAACTACTTTCATCAGTTGAGTTGGTTTTTCCTTGCTTTTTTTCTGCTATAAAATAGGTATAAAACAAAGATAAGAGAATTATGCTCACCAAAGAAAAACAAACTATTTCAATAACTTTTTGGTATCTTTTAAAAAAGGATTTTTTTGAATTTTCACTATTATTCTTTGACATTTACATAAATATCTCCCTGTTCAACTCCTAGCGTATCGCAAATGAAACTTTTTATTTCAGTTTTATACTTATTCATTTCACTTTCATTTAATACGCATTGTTTAAAATAAATAACGATTTTCTCAATATTATAGGTGTAATTTGATTCATAGTAAGCAACTTGAACAGTGCTATTTAAGTTATAATTTAAAAATATATAATCCTTCAAATCTTTTTCAAGTTTTTCATTATAAACAGCAAACGAACTCTCAACAACCTCATCTTTTATAACGCTAGTAGTGGTTGTGTCCTTTGAAAAATAATCGCTCAAACTATCAACAACACCCACAATGGGAGTTAATATTGTCATTACACAGCAGAGTCGAAGTATTCCATAAGAAAATTTACTCAAATTACCATTAGGCAACACCATTGAAAATATTGATGAAATTAATGCTACACCGGCAACTGAAAGAACATACTCCTTCATTTTACACCATATAACTTGAAGATATGACCATAAGCAAAATCATTAAAATATACATAAAAACAACGCATAATATACCTGCTATAAAAGTACCTGTATTTTTTGACAAATCGACTAGTAAAGAACAAATATTTCCATCCCCTAAAGGCTCGATAATTGCTGAGGTGAATTTGACAAAGAGATTAAATGCAATTAAATACAATAACGGTTTTAATACAACTGAAATAAGCATTAAAACTGCAAATAATCCTAATGAATCTTTGATAATAATACTGCTAGCCACAATCAAATCAAACCCACTACTTACAAACCCACCAACTAAAGGTACAGAATTATTTATAGCATATTTTATTGCTTTAAAACTTATTCCGTCAAAACCGGAGGAAGATAAACCTTGTAAAGTGAAAAATACGGTAAAAGAGGTTAAAGTAATACCCAAAATCCATTTGTTTGCAGACAGAAAAAAATCGCAAAAATTTTTTAACTTAATGTCGTTATTTATTCCACTAACCAATCCTAAAACTAATACTAGAACAGTTAAAGGGAATACAACATTAGTTATAATTTTAACTATCACTATACCTAAAAAAGCAACCGAAGGTTGATAAATAGCAACACTTACAGAGCCACCCGAAAGAGCCATCAAGGTAAGAATTATAGGAAAAAATACATCTATTTGTTTTTGAACCTTTTCAACCGAAGTGTAACTACTATCAATTATACTTAAAAGAAGGGAGAAAATTAAAAGCACTACGGCAGAATAGCACACAAAACTAATCAACCTACTTGTCCCGTTTTCCATTAGTCCACTTTGCAAAGAATTAAAAATACCTAGCACCATACACACTGCAACAATCATTGCAAAACTTGGTATCATTGAAATCATATCTTTAAATACTAAATTGACAACAGAGGACAGATGAGAAGAATAATCTAGTTTAAATTCTCCCGAATAAATCTCCTTAATTATACTCTTTATGTCCCTTTCACCTAAAAAGTTTTTCTCCTCGTTTGTTAGATTTTTTACATATTCTTCCAACTCCGTTAGGTCTATTTCTGCCAACTGGTTATCAATATATTTGTTAAATTCATTTTCAGTTTCCTCATAAGTTGAAACTGGCATCATTAAATTTTTTTCACTCTCTTTTGTTACTCCGTTTTGATTAAAAATTAAAAATAAAAAAATTAAAAGAACTACACATTTAACAATTCTTTTCATATTAGTTTTACAAGTGAATTTACAACTCCAAAAACCCCTTCAATAATGGGAATAGAAAGTAACAATACCACAATTTTTCCTGCAAATATAAGTTTATTTGAAAGGCTTACGAACCCCATATCGTTTATCAAACTAGCACTAAACTCTACTAAATACCCTACCCCGATTATTTTTATTATTATCTTAATTAGATAACCGTCAATTCCAGCCATACTGCTGATATTTTCAAGTAAAGCAACAGTTTCTTTTAAGGCATCACAAATCATCATTAAAATAATAATGCCTCCCGTAATAAGCGTAACGGAAGATAATTCAGGTTTTGTAACTTTTAAAATAATAGAGGTGATTGCAGTAACTAAAGCGACACCAATAATCTTAATTATCTCAATATTTTCCATAACTAAAAGTTAAACAAGTTTTGAATTGTAGTAAACAAATCACTTATCATACCTATAACCACAGTCAAAACAATAACAAGCCCGACTACACCTACCAATGTCGCAATATCATCTCTATCTGCTTTTTTTAATACCTGACATACTACAGTGATAATTATGCCTATTCCTGCGATTTTGAAAATTATATTTATATCCATTACGCCTCAGTTAATAAATCAATATTATTAGAAACAAACCAAATAAGAATCCTAACTTTAAATACAAACTGCAATACCTTGTACAATCTCGTTCAGCCATTTGTTTAGTATTTTCTATTTCCTGTTTTGTTGACAAAAGATAATTTTTTTGCGACATTGCATCACTTTTTCCAAGCATTGAAAAGTAATCCTCAATAAACTTCTTCTCCTCTTTTTTTAAAAGCCTATTATTATCAAAAAGATTTAACTCATCTTCATTTAAAAACCTGTCAATTACTTTGGTAAAATCGCTACCATAGTCATATTTTTTGCAAAAATCGATAAGTGGGGTTTTTATGAAGGATACCTCGTTTATAAGCCTATCATTAAACAAATAAAAATCATAGTAAAAATCTCTCTTTACTTTAAACTTTTTAGTTAGTAGATAGGCAACGAAGGTTGAAAAAAGAACCAACAAAACACACAATAAAATTTTAATCATTTGTTCTAAAAACTTCTTGCAAGTCTTTGTTAAAAATTTTATCAATTTTACCGATAATGTTATGAGATAAAACCACATAATAGTCAAAAATCCTGTGGGCTAACGCTCTATCAAACATTTTTGAATCTTTTAAGAATTCAATATCTTTAAAATGAGCACTTGCTAAAACTTCAACACCACTGTGCTTTGTTTTTATCAAAGCATCAACCTCATTGCAATTAACTATCTCGTCAGTAACTATCAAGTCAGGACGCATAGCCCTTATTCCACTGCTAAAAGCATCATCCTTCCTCGCATAAGTTATCACATCGGTCGTGTTGCCAAAATCAACTTTACTATTACCAATTCTTGCACATATCTCGTTTCTTTCATCACTTACTAATATATTAACATTATAATTTTCACTAATTTTTCTACATAAATCTCTTAACATAGTTGTTTTGCCACAAGCAGGAGGTGAGATAATTAAAACACTTTTTAATCCATCTAAAAAACAGGCATTAAACACTTCTAGTGAGCAATTTTCAACCTCGTGTGGTATCCTTATTGTCAAAGAAGATACATCTTTTATAGTAGTTACAGTATTCCCATCATAAACATACATGCCACCAAGCCCAATTCTAGCACCGTTATTAGTTGTGATAAAGCCTTGTTTTATTTGTTCGGTTACAGAATAGATTGACCTTTCACAAGCCTGAAAAACTATTTTTTCAATATCAGCAAGGGAACAAACCAAAGCACTTTCTTTCTTTTCACAATCACCATAGCCTGATAAAAACTTGTATTCTCCATTGTAGTTGATTTTTATAGGCCTATCTGCTCTAATTCTTATTTCGTATAATTTATTTAAATTTAAATATGAAATTGCTTTATACAAAAAATCTGGTAAAAAATAGAATAAATTTTTATCTTTCACGCTTGTCCTCCAAAACCTTTTATTTAAATATATTTTCTATAAAAGCAAAATATTCTAAAAATTTGCAAGAGGCGAAAATAAAAAACTTATAATTTTTAATATAAAAAAACTGTGAGAAAAATTTCTCACAGTTTATAAAGATTATTAAATTATTTATTTAGATGTTAAAAAGCATAAAATTTTAACATTTCATTACTTTTTTCAATAAAATCACTCATTTCATGCGAAGTCAACTTTCTATATGACAGCATTGCAAGATAATAAACATAATTTGCAACCACATTTCTCTTTTCAGCGTTTAATCTAACAAAATCATAAATCAACTTGTTATTTAGGTTAATAACCAAAGTCAACTGCTCTTGTTCTTCACCCATTTCTAATGCACTCACAGCACTCATTTCATTAAATCTTCTAGTATACTCAAACGCATTAATAAAGGCTGTAATTTCACTGTTTTTAAGGCTTTCAACACGAATTGTTATATCTTTATTGTTGATTGCTTGTTTAAATGCTTCAGTAACATCTTCTGCTCTCTTGCTAGTTACTTTATCGTCATCTTTCTTTAAAGCACCGTCAATATTTGAGTCGATACGAGCAAATTTGCAACCCGTTTTCATTTCAACAAAACTCATAAAATGAGGATCGATAAAAGTATCACAAATAATGGCATTTAAGCCTGCATCGTTAAACAATTTTATATACTGTGCTTGAGCGACAGGATCAGAAACATAATAAATTACTTTATCTTCAACTTTAGGATTCCCCTTTTCGTCAAGTTCAGGATTTGAACCATAAATAATATCTTTAATGCTTACATACTCATTGTCAAGATTTTTATAGATAATTATATCCGAAACTTTATCAAGGAAAGAATCCTCTTTCAAACAACCAAATTTAACAAAGTTTGCAATATCGTCCCAGAAACGAATAAACTCATTTCTTTCATTAGTGTACAAACTTAAAAGTTTATCTGCAACCTTTTTAGTTATATGCTTTGTTATCTTTTGAACTTCTGCATCATTTTGTAGGAAACCTCTTGATACGTTCAAAGGAATATCAGGACAATCAATTACACCTTTAAGCAACATTAAAAACTCTGGTATAATTTCTTTAATATTATCGGCAACGAATACTTGATTGCAGTATAATTTTACTTGACCTCTTTCTAACTCAAACTTATTGTTTACTTTAGGAAAATACAAAATTCCTTTAAGTTTAAAAGGATAGTCCATATTCAAATGGATTTGAAACAGGGGAGGAGTAAACTCTAAAAAAGTATCTCTATAAAATTTATCATAATCTTCTGCCGTGCAATCCTTGGGATTTTTCAAATAAAGAGGCTCTGTTATATTTAAAGGTTTTTTAATCTCGTCCTCGGGTTTTTCACCAACAGTTTCAATAAAAATATTGTAGGGCATAAATACGCAATATTTTCTAATCAAACCTATAATAGTGCTTTCCTCTAAAAACTCTTTTTCTTTTTGAGCAAGATGAAGTACAATATCAGTACCTCTTGTAGCCTTATTTGAGTTGTCGATAATATATTTAGAATTTCCGTCAGATTCCCATCTAACTGCAGGTGTTCCTGTATACGATTTTGTAAAAATTTCAACATTATCAGCAACCATATATGCTGAATAGAACCCTAAGCCGAAGTGTCCTATAATTCCTTCACCATTGCAATTTTCATATTTTGAAACGAAGTCAGAAGCACCTGAAAATGCAATTTGAGATATGTATTTTTCAACCTCATCTTCAGTCATACCAATACCGTTATCCGATATTGTTAGAGTTCTTTTTTTCTTATCAATGATAACCTTAACGCAAAACTCCTCATCTACTTTTGAAGCAATATCAATAGCCAAAAGTTTTTTATACTTTGTAATAGCGTCAATGGCGTTAGCAACAATTTCACGGAAGAAAATTTCCTTATCAGAATATAACCACTTTTTAATAATAGGAATCATATTTTCACTTGAAATTCCAATCAATCCCTGCTTACTCATTTAATACCTCCATATCATATATTACTTTTTTATTAGTAATATACCCTACCAAAAGGCAGGGTATTTAATTATTATTAGTCTTTTTTCAAAAGGTCAGCAATTGAAACACCAGCAGTTGCATCGCTTTCAGTCCAACCATGAACATCGTCATAATCTCTTTCTTTGCGTTCACCCTTTGCCTTTTTACCAGCCTTTGCAGGTTTTTCTTCTGCTTCAACTTCAACCGTCTTTTCAGGTTCAGGAAGCAGAGCCTTTATAGACAATGTCATCTTTTTATTTTCAAGATCCAATGCGATAATCTTTGCATCAACTTCTTGACCGATAGTTAAAACAGAAGTGGGATTTTCAAGCCACTCATGAGTGATTTGAGAAACATGAACTAATCCGTCAACACCTTTTTCAATTTCAACAAATGCTCCAAAAGGAACAATTCTTACGATTTTGCCGTGAACAGTATCACCTTCTGCATATTTAGAAGAAATGTTATCCCAAGGTTGTGCTTGTAATTGTTTATAACCGATAGATACTTTCTTATCTTCTTCATCTATTTTTAAAATCTTGAATTGATATTTTTTACCAATTTCTAATACTTCGCTTACGTCCTTAACACCTGTCCAAGAAAGGTCGGAGATGTGTGCTAAACAGTCAAAGTTATTTACATTAACGAAAGCACCGAAAGCAGTAATTCTTTCCACTTTACCTTCAACGATATCGCCAACTTTTATGCTACTGAAAAACTCAGCCTCTTTTTGTGCTTTTGCTTCTTCCCTAACTTTTCTTTCTTCTTCAAGAATTACTCTTTGAGAAGCGATAATTTCCTTCTTCTTTTCGGTCTTGATTTCAATAACTTTAAGTCTTAACTTTTTGCCTACAAATTTATCTAATTCTTTAACAAAACCTGATCGAATTTCCTTTGCGGGAACGAAGATTGAATATGAACCAAGAGATGAAAGCAAACCACCCTTGTTAAATCCAGTACAAGTTACTGAAAATTCTTTTCCGTCCTTAATGTCGCCAATCATTGCTTCTTCTTCTTGAGCACGGCGAATTGCCTTTTGTGAAAGAATAACGGGATTAACATTTACAACCATAAGTTCGATGTTATCGCCTGCCATTTTGTTAAATTCATCCTTCTTGTATTCTTCGCAATCAATTTCGTCTTTTGCAAGAAGAACTTCTTTCTTTGCAAATGGTAACAAAACATTTACACCGTCTTCAGTTGCGGACGAAATAATAACCGTAACAAGTTGCCCCTTTTTTAGTTTTGATTGTCCGTCATCAATCTTTGCAACAACATCATCCATAGTTACTGTTGCGTTTTCTGTGTTAGTGTTTTCCATCTTAAAGAGAACCTCCTGCATTTGTGTGTTTGGGGTTGAGGACCCACAAACAATACCTACTTTGTTAAAAATTTTAATTTTGTCTATATCAAGGTCTTCAGGTTTTTCAATCCTAAAAACATTTGAACATTTTTTTATGCATATCTCGTAAAGTTTGTTCGTGTTACTGCTATTATAACCACCAAGGACAATCATACAATCAACTTGTGAAGATATATCCTCTGCCTCCTTTTGAGATACACTAGTAGTATAGCAAATTGTTTTAAAAATAGCAAATATTTTATTGCTGTCTTTTTCGCATATTTTAATAATTTTATCAAATTTTTCGATAGAGAAAGTGGTTTGGGACACAATACATATCTTATTTTGAACATTATTAAGTTTTTCAATGTCTTTTTCACTTGTAATAATTATCCCTTCGTCATTACACCAACCCAAAAGTCCTATAACTTCAGGGTGGGTTGGCTCACCAATAATCGCTATCTTTTCACCCTTTAAATAATGCTCGTTTATAATTTTTTGAGTTTGTTTAACAAACGCACAAGTACAGTCCACCACCTCTATATTATTTTCTTTAGCGTACTCGTATACTTTTTTCCCAACACCATGCGAACGAATTATAACTCTCGCACCAGAAGGAACTTCCGTTATATCGTTTACTTCTACTATCCCCCTTTCCTCAATCTGTTTTACAATATAGGGATTATGTATAATTTGACCTAAAACATAGGTATTCTGTGGAGAAATAGTCATTGCCGTATTAACAGCAAAAGACACCCCTTTGCAAAACCCACTATGTTTAGCAACTTGTACTTCCATATAAACCTCTTTACATTTTTCTTAAAAGTTTTTTACCCTCTTTAGTTGAATTGAGAGTAATGTATTTTTCTTTAAGATTAAGCATACTTTCTTTTAAAATATTAGAGCATTTGTCAAAGTCCTCACTCGTACACTTTTTGTCGTAAAATTCAGTAAAATAGATTGGTTCGCCAACCATTAACCTTGTCTTGCGAAAAGCCCTTGGACGATTGCATTGCATCATAGGAATTATAGGAGTTTTGCTTTTTATTGCAAAATATACAAATCCTGATTTTAAAGGTAATAAATCTTGTTCAGTTCGATTTCTAGTACCTTCTGGAAACACACCTATGAGTTCATTATTCTTTAACCTTTTAGTACACTCCATCAATGCTTTTAAATCGTTTCCATCACGATTTATGGGGATTGCTTTAAATTTTTTTAAGATAAAGGCAATAAATTTATTATTAAAAGCCTCCTTTTTAGCAATAAGGCTTACCGGTCGTTCAGTGAGATTAAACATATATAAAAAGTCGCTAGCCTTATAGTGATTACAACAAACTACGCCACCACCTTCAATCTTTTTAGGCTTATTATAAATCTTAAAAGGATAAATTATTTTAAAGAAAAAAGAGGCTACTACAATTAAAAATCTTCTCATATTATCTCCGTTACATTTTTATATAACTTTTAATTTTTGCGATAACTCCCTCAATATCTAAATTGGTCGTATCAATAACAATCGCATCATCAGCCTGTTTTAAAGGGGAAAATTCTCTTTTTGAATCATTTTCATCTCTTTCGATAATCTCTTGATGAAGTTTATCAAAATCCACACAAAAGCCTTTTTCTTCTAGTTCAAGTTGTCTTCTTTTTGCTCTTTCTCTGCTATCAGCAGTAACAAAAAATTTATACCTCGCATTTGGTAAAACATATGAGCCAATATCTCTTCCATCTAAAAAACAAGACATTTGTGAAGCAATTTTCCGTTGCATTTCAACCATTTTTAGTCTTACGCATTTTAATGCTGAAATATTTGAAGCAAGCATTGAAACTTCGGGTTTTCTTATATCAAAAGAAACATCTTCTCCATCTAAAAAAGTATGTTGACTGCCGTCAATATATTTGATTTCGATATTTATATCGTCAATAAAAGTTTTTACTCTTTCTTCATCCTTACTATCAATACCACATTTTAACGCCTTTAACGCACAGGCACGATACATTGCTCCAGTATCTAAATAAAGAATATTATATTCTTTTGCAAGAGCTTTTGCAACCGTACTTTTTCCACTGCCTGATGGTCCGTCAAGGGCAATATTTATTATTTCACTCATCTTTTATCTCCTGTTAGTCTTTTATTGAATTTCCTGCAACATAACCAGTTGACCACGCAATTTGCAAGTTGAAGCCACCCGTATAAGCATCAACGTCAAGCACTTCACCAGCAAAATATAGTCCACCCACCAACTTACTCTCCATTGTTTTAGGATTGATTTGCTTTACATCAACCCCTCCACTTGTGATTATCGCTTCTTCAAACCCACGCAAAGATTGAACGGTCATTGAAAAACTTTTTAAACTCTCTATAAGAGATTTTCTCTTCTCTTTAGTGATTGAATTAACCTGTTTGTCTTCCTTTAAATTTGCTTGTTTTAAGATAGGCAAAATCAGTTTTTGGGGAAGTAAACTATGCAGAACATTTTCAATTTTTTTGTTTTTGTTTTCGTCAAATTCACGCAAAAGGCGTTTATCAAGAGTATCAAAATCAAGGGCAGGTTTTAAATCTAAATAAAGTTTTACATTAGTTAAATCTAATTTGTTTATCAAACTTGATGTCGATAAAACGATAGGTCCTGAAATTCCAAAATGAGTAAATAGCATCTCACCAAACTCATTTGAAATTCTTTTTCCGTTGTATTCAGCAGAGAGTGCCACATTTTTAAGGGAAACCCCTTGCAAATCTTTGAAAAAATCTCCCTTTAAATTAAGTCCAACAAGAGCAGTTTTTAGAGGCGTTACATTATGTTTTGCTTCTCTTGCAAATTTATAGCCGTCTCCTGTACTTCCTGTTGAGGAATATGAAATTCCACCTGTGCATACGATAACAGCATCACACTCATAACTACCCTCCGTTGTGAAAACGGATTTTACAGTATTTTCTTCAATGTTAATCTTTAAAACCGTTTCGTTTAAATTGATTTTCACACCAGCGTTTTTACAATATTTTTCAAGACATTTAGTAACATCACTCGCTTTATTGGATAGAGGGAAAACCCTATTTCCTCTTTCAACTTTTAAAGGCAATCCTCCTTTTTCAAAAAAGTCCATAGTATCTTGTGGAGTAAAAGTATATATACTAGAAAGCATAAACTTTGGATTAGTAACTATATTCTTTAAAAAATCTTCCACTTCGATATAATTAGATAGATTGCACCTACCCTTTCCAGTAATGTAAATTTTTTTACCTAATTTTTCGTTCTTTTCAATCAAAATGGTGTCATTTCCGTTCATTGCACTAGCATAACTCGCCATTAGTCCACTAGCACCACCACCGATTACTATTACCTTTTTCATATTAGTTTACCAAGCAACTCATAGTCAGTTCTGTCAACTTTTATAGGGGAAATAGTTATGTAACCTTGCTTGCAAAGTTCAACATCGCAGTCAGGCTCATTGTCTTGCTCCTCAAGAGGTTCACCAATAATCATAAAAGTATCTTTCTCCGTTTCAATATAATGGTCGCTATAAGCATTTTTTCCTATTGAACAAAACCTATATCCCTTGACATCGCTCTCTGGAATTTCCGGGTAATTTATGCTAAAAATTCTCTCATGCGAAAGATAGGGTAAAAGTTTTTCAACCATTTTAAGCGTAAAGTTTGCTACCTTTTCAAAATCCATATCAGTATACGAACAGTAGGACACTGCCATTGATTTAAAACCAAGAATTGCACCTTCAAGCGATGCACAAACAGTTCCACTGTAATACACGTCAGCGCCTAAATTATGCCCGTGGTTTATTCCTGAAATAATCAAATCAGGGGTTAAATTTAAGCCGTGCAACGCATATTTTATACAATCGCTAGGAGTTCCGTCAAAACCGTATACGTTCTTTGAAATTTTCTGTAACCTCATAGACTTGTTTAAAGTTATTGAGTGGCTTTTAGCCGATTGATTTTGCAAGGGAGCAACTACCGTTACATTATATTTTGTTGATAGAACACGAGCGAGAGTAGTTATACCCTCGCTTGTTACACCGTCATCATTAGTTAAAAGTACATTCATCATACAGGATATACCTTATTTTTATTGTCTATTAAGTCTTTATCAACGCCTTGTTTTTGAGCCAATCTCCATTTGAAAAAGTTTAACGCAACTTGGCTAAATACAGCGTAAGATAAAACATCTTCTTCTTGTTCAATGTACTCTTTGCACTCATCCTTGAATTTGTCGTATTCATCACCAAAATCATCAGCAGGACGATAGGTAATCATCTTTTCATCTTTAACAACCTTCTTTAAAACTGCCTTGTCACACTCGGCAGGAAGAGTACCATATTCACCACGCATTAGCCCCTTAAACTCTTTTGTAACCATTTTATATCTTTCGCCATTTAAAACGTTAAGAACAGCTTGAGTGCCTACTATTTGACTTGAAGGGGTAACCAATGGAGGATATCCACAATCCTTTCTTACATTGGGAACTTCTGCCAATACCTCTTGCAATTTATCAATCTTACCTTGTTGGTTAAGTTGTGAAATAAGGTTTGAAAGCATACCTCCGGGTACTTGATAAATTAGCGTATTTATATCAGTTTTTAATACTTTATCCGAAAGGAACCCGTCCTTCTTTAATCTTTCAGCAACGCCATTAAAATGTTTAACTATAGGAAGTAAAGCATTAATGTCAATACCTGTGTCATAGGGAGTTCCTGCAAATGTAGCAACCATAGGTTCAGTTGCAGGTTGGCTAGTTCCGTTACCTAGAGGAGATAATGCAGTATCTATAATATCGCATCCTGCCTCAACTGCTTTTACATAAATCATTGCACCAGTACCTGAAGTATTATGAGTGTGTAAATGAATTTTTGTTTCAGGTTTTAATGACGCTTTTAACTTTTTAATTAAGTCATATGCAGTATAAGGAAGCAATAGATTTGCCATATCTTTTACACAGATATTGTCTGCACCCATATCTTCAAGCGTTTTTGCAAGTTTTACAAAATACTCGGTTGTATGAACAGGGCTTGTTGTATAGGAAATTGTCGCCTCGCATATTCCACCATATTTTTTGATTGCTTTCATTGAAGTTTCAAGATTTCTAGGATCGTTAAGAGCATCAAAAACTCTTACAACACCGATACCATTTTCAATGGACTTTGCACAAAATTTTTCAACTACATCATCACTATAATGACGATAGCCTAACAAATTTTGTCCACGCAACAACATTTGTAGTGGAGTTTTAGGGCAATGCTTTTTTAATATGCGTAGTCTTTCCCAAGGATCTTCATTTAAAAAACGAAGACAACTATCAAACGTTGCACCACCCCATGCTTCAAGAGAGTAGTACCCGATATTGTCAAGTTGCTCTAAAACGGGCAACATTTCATCTATTCTCATACGAGTTGCTGCTTGTGATTGATGAGCATCTCTTAAAATTGTTTCAGTTAATAAAACCTTTTTAGGTTTAATTTCTTTTTCTGCCATAATCATTTCTCCTTATTTAATTATGCAAAACAAGCAAGTAAAACACCTGCTGCAATAGCAGAGCCAATTACACCTGCTACATTAGGTCCCATCGCGTGCATCAATAAGTGGTTTTGTGAATCGTACTCGCGACCTACATCTTCACTAATTCTAGCAGCCATAGGAACGGCTGAAACACCTGCTGAACCAATCAAAGGATTGATTGCATTGCCACCGTAAATCTTGTTTAATATTTTTGCACAAAGCAAACCACCAACAGTGCCAAAACAGAAAGCAACTAAACCTAATAATATTATTTTTAAAGTTGACCAAGTTAGGAAAGTAGTTCCAAGTGCCTTACAACCAACTGCGACTCCTAAGAAAATTGTAATTGTGTTCATAAGACCATTTTGCGCTTGAGAGGATAATCTTTCTACCACTCCTGACTCTTTTAACAAATTACCAAGCATTAACATACCAAGCAAAGGTAGGGAGTCGGGAACGATTAAACCTACTACTAGCGTAACGATTAAAGGGAATAAAACCTTTTCAAGTTTAGTTACCGTGCGAAGTTGTTTCATCTTGATTTGACGCTCTTTTTTTGTAGTGCAAAGTTTCATTATAGGTTTTTGTATAATGGGAATTAAAGCCATATAAGAATATGCAGCAATAGCAATAGTAGGCAATAATTCATTTGCTAATTTTGATGAAACATATATTGCAGTAGGGCCGTCTGCACCACCAATAATGGCGATTGCGGCAGCCTCTTTACTTGTAAAGCCTAAAAGCACAGCACCCACCAAAGTTAAGAAAATACCAAGCTGAGCAGCAGCACCTATTAGCATACTTTTAGGATTAGCAATTAGTGGTCCAAAGTCAGTCATTGCACCAATTCCTAGGAAAATCAAAGGAGGATAAATAACCTTATCTACACCAAAGTATAAATACCAAAGCAAACCACGAGAACTAGGCGCAACGTTATCGTAGGTATGAGCAACACCTTCGGGATATGTTCCCCAAAGAATATTGTAAGCACCGGGTAGATTTATAAAAAACATACCAAATGCAATAGGTAGCAATAACATAGGTTCATACTTTTTAACGATTGCTAAATACATCAATACGAAGGAAATTGCTATCATAACATAGTTTTGCCAACCACCTTGGGCAATACCAGACAATTTCCATAAATTAGTAAAAACTTCTGCTATGTCTACACCTAAAATACTTGTAAACATATCTACCTCCATTAGCCAATAATAGCCAAAACAGTACCAGATTCTACATTTGAACCTTTTGTTACTTGAATAGTTACGATACCATCACAGGGAGCAGTAATATCATTGTCCATTTTCATTGCTTCAAGAACTAGTATAGGTTGTTCCTTCTTAACAGCAGTTCCGTTTGCAACCTTAATTTCTTTAATTAGTCCAGGGAAAGGTGCTTCAACCTTTGTTCCCTTTACATTTGTTTGTGCTTTGGGGGCTACTGAAACAGACTTTTCAGTTTGTTTAATTTCAGTAACAACTGATGTTCCATCCTCACCAATTTCCTCAACACCAACTTCATAACTTTTATTTTCAATAGTAACTCTAAATTTACGCATAACAATCTCCTATTTATAATTAACGTTTAATTCTTTTAACTTTAAATTCACAAGGTTCTGCTTGAGGCTTTGCCATATAAGCTGAAACAGCACTTATGATTGCAACTTTGATATCTTCTGGAATACTGTCATCATTTTTTACTTCATTTGAAGTTTCAACAGTAACCTTTTCTTTTTGTTTTCTATTTTGTAATTTTCTTATACCGTATCCAAAAAGAGCAAGCACTCCAACAAGCAAAGCTATTCCTAAAAATACGATTATAAGACCAACCACTGCGTATATTAGTGAATCTAAAAAACTAATATCCGAACTCAATAAAGTTAAGTTTGCCATATACTACCTCATTAACATTTGAAGTGATGCTATGATATATTGTCTAATAAATTGAGGTTCAATTATATCATCAATATATCCGTCTTTTGCCGTGTTGATAGGGTCGCTATTTTCATCTGCATATTTTTGAGCAAGTTTATCAGCATCAGCCTTTGTACTGCCAAGTTCAATCATTGCACCCTTTTGTGAATCGAATAGAGAAATTTCACTATTTGATAGAGCAATAGCATAGTCAAAACCGATACTCTTTGAAGCAAATAAAGTATAACCTAAACCGATAGCCTTATTTGTAACAATCGAAATTTTCGCATTTTCAATAGCGTCAAAATTAGCCAAATAACTTGAAATATCATTTAAAACATTACTGTTATTTGTGTCAAGGTCAGTTTTAATGCCTGCCGTATTTGTAAACACAATGTAAGGCAGTTCATAATAGGCAACAAAGTCAGCAAATTTATTTAACTTTGACATATTTACACTATCAAGTTCAACTGCCTCTTTTCCGTCAAAAATAACACCTGCACAAGCAATACCACCTATACGACCTAAAACAGTTTTAACTTCAGGTGAGGAAATGCCTACCTCAACAGCACTCTTATCGTCAAATACCTTTTCTAAAATATCTTTTGCATTAACATTTTTGTTTAACGCAGGTATAGGATTGTTTAAATTATCTTCGTCAATAATTCTATCATCTAGTAAATTTAAGATTGATAAAATCTTACCTTTTATTTCATCAAAAGATTTTACGTTAAAAGAAATTAAGTTTGCATTTGATAATCCTTTTACACCACCAACTTGATCTTTTGACAAATTTTTATTACTCTTCGCAGACATAACTAAAGGACTATTTACACAAAGTGAACTCTTTTTATCAATAGTGAAAGTAAAATCACAAATTGATGAAAGAATAGCAACTTGCCCAAAAACATCTCCGTTTATAATACAGAATTGAGGACAAATACCTTTAACTTTGTTTGCTGTATAAATAAGGTTTGCCAAGCCTTCTAAAACGGTAACGCCTTGACCAACTTGAACACCTTGTGTATTTAAGATATAAACTAAAGGCGTGCAATTTTTTTCAGCATTATTTATACATTTTACAATCTTATCGCAGTTAGCTTTAGATACCCCACCACCACAAATTGCAAAATTTTGAGCAACCAAATAAATAGGCTGTCCATCTATTGTAGCAAAGCCTGTTACAACGCCTTCACCCTCTATATCTTCTTCAAAAAAATCACTCTTTGAAAAACTAAAAGATGAAAGTTCAACAAAACTCTTTTCGTCAATCAATTTAGCAATGCAATCTCTCACTTCTTTGCCCGCATTAAGCAAAGCATTACGGCGAGACTTTAACAAATTTATTCTATCCATATAGTCCTCCTAATTGAATAAACGTTTAATTTTACATACAAATTTATTATACACTCTTTCATAAAAAAAGGCAATAATATAACACTCTAAAAAAATTAAAATTTCCTTTTAATCAAAGGAAATCACTTTTCTCTTTTTTTGAATTTATTTTTGAAATAGTTTTCTATTCTTTCACCGTTTTTATATATAAACACGAAAGCAATAACCACAATTAAAGCAAGCACAACCCAAATAGTTATTCCCCACCAAGTATTAAAAGGAATTATTGCTCCTTCTATCGAATAGCAGGTTAATGATATTGCAAGCAGTCTAGCGATAAAAATCATAACTGCAAAATAACAAAAACTCATTGTTGACAGTCCAGCAACAAAACAAAGAATATCATCAGGAAACATAGGCAATAAAAACATTGCAGATAAAATAATTTTATCCTTTCCTTTTACTTTTTCTAGCCACTTGTCAAGTTCATTTTTCCCAACTAACCATGATGCAAATTTATACCCTAAAAATCTTCCCATTAAAAAAGCTAAAAGGGAACCTGTAAAGATACCGATTAGGCTATAAATGGTGCACTTTAGTGGCCCAAACATAGCAAGTCCAGCAAGTGTTGTTATGATTGAAGGGATAGGCAATACAACTACTTGTGCAAACTGCAATATAATATATAAGAAAACTGCCCATTTCCCTGCCGAAGAAACATATTCTCGCAAAGACTGAACGGAGTCAACCTTTTTATAAAGACCAGTAAACATATAAATATAAAAGCCAATAACACAAAAAAGATATAAAATCAAACAAGTGAAAAGCAGTTTGTACGCTAATTCTTTCTTAATAAAATAGAATAATATTGCAAAAAAACTTACTAAAGATAATAGAGAAAAAATAGTTGTTATCAATACGACCTTATGCTCAAAAAGGAATCCACTTGTATAAAATTTTAAACATTTATAAGTAAAAAATAAAGAAAGCACATATGATGCTATAATAAATAACACCAAAAATACCTTCTTTAAAATATCTACTTTTTTATTTGTTACGTTTATCATATAACTATTATATTTATTTTTATAAAAATTATATGCAATTTTATAGTTTTGCCTCCCTTATCGCTGATGTTGCAAGCAAATCACATCTATTATTCAATTCATTGTCAGCATGTCCTTTAACCCAGATAAATGTAAGGGAGTGAATTTTACTCAAACGCAACAATTCTTCCCATAAATCCTTATTTGCAACAGGTTTTTTTTGTGAAGTTTTCCAGCCGTTCTTACGCCAATTATCAATCCATTTTTTGTTAAACGCATCAACCGAATATGCACTATCGCTATAAATATTCACTTTGCAACTCTCTTTTAATAATTTTAATCCTTGAATTATTGCCATAAGTTCCATACGATTATTTGTGGCATCAAATTCACAACCAGAAATTTCTTTCATTTTATTTTTGTATATAAGTATCGCTCCGTATCCACCAATTCCTGGGTTGCCTGAACAAGCACCATCAGTATATAAAGTTACTTCTTTCAAAATTTTTCTCCATTTTATTTTTTTTGTGAAATTAACACATAAATTGATTGACTAGAAAAAATAATTATTATATAATTAGTTAGTCGTTAGGGGAGTGGCTCAACGGTAGAGTAGCGGTCTCCAAAACCGTAGGTTGCGTGTTCGAATCGCGTCTCCCCTGCCATAAAGACTTATGAGTTTTTCATAGGTCTTTATTTTTATATATTATACTGTGTTTTAATCCATATTGCAACAAATTTAAAAAAGGCTTATCGTTGATAAATCTTTTCGTTTTTATATCTATTTAAAAAATTTGCTAGATTTTTATGAAAAATATTTTCAATGCTGTTCAAATTATAACCATATTCTAGCAGGGCATTTTTTAGTAAAATCAAACTACTATAATTTTTTATTTCTCTTGGCAAATTTAAAGTACCATAAAAATCAGTACCTAAACAAATATTCTTTTCTCCAAACTTCGTAACAAAATAATCGATATGTTTTACAACCTCTTTTAATTCCTTCCCACCAAGAAAGGAAGATACCAATGTCAAACCAACTAGACCATTACGGCTTATAATCTCTTTAATTTGAGTATCATCTATATTTCGTTGATGTTTAAATACACCATTGAAACAAGTATGCGAATTGATGATCTTATCGGTCAATTTAATAACTTCAAAAAAACTTTTTTTGTTTAAATGTGCCGTATCTATATAAATACCCTCACCTGTTAAAAACTTAACCAACTCTTTTCCCTTTTTAGTTAAGCCAGTCTTTGAATAGCACCCTCCTGCGAGTGAGTTTTCAAAATTCCAGGTGAGTGAACAATAGAGAGGTTTTTGCTTGAGGACCAAATCAAAATCATCAATAAAGTCAACATTTTCAAAACCTAAAAAATAATTATTAGGTTTATTTTTATTAAATTCATTTGCAATCTCTAAAGGATTATTTTTCCCATCATAATAAACTGCAAATACGCATTTTTCTAAAATTTTTTTGTAATTTAGTATATTGTCTTTTTTATCATCAGTTAAAAAATCATTGTGAAAATCAGCAACCAACATACTAAATAATAATCAAAATAACTATATTTTGTTAATATTTATAAACTCAAGAACACTAGCTAACCCTTGTTTTACCTCTTTTGTTATTTCTTCAAAATTAACCAAACAAAAGCGAGATAGTATTTTACATAGCATATCTAACTCTTTATAATCCAACCCCTTGAGAAGTTTGATAACGGATTGAGTTTTCTCATCATCAAGTTCAACCTCAACTATTAAATCGTTTAAATATTTTGGGTTATCGTCATAAAGTCTTACGATTGAAGTAAACTGATAACTATATCTTTTTTGATATTCCTTTAAAAGATTTTTATACGAATTGATAATCTTCAAATATGTCATGTAAAATAGATATGATATGCTACTTTCTTCTATTTTATTGCCATTGATAAACCTTTTAACATGTAAAGAAAAATCCTGTTTGACCTTTGAATTGGGTAATTTTACATCAAGTTCCCAACCACAATTTTCAGCAAATAAGAGATAGTTCTCAACTGAAAACAACCTCTTTTCTTTTTCAATTATCTCTTGCAACTCTTTTAATTCATCAAGCAAATCGCCAACCTCAATGTAAAAGGAAAGGTTATAACTTTCAATAAGCAATTTGGCACCTTGAAACTCAATTAAATTTCCCGTGGTTTTGTATCTGTTTAATAATTCAATCCCTTGTTTTTTAACTAATTCATAAACATTTTCATTTTCCGTTTGAAAATCAAAACACATTGCAAGGGTTGAATAAGTATCAAGTCCTAAATTTATAGGTCGTAAAAAATTCATTTTGCACAAGTATTTCAATCCGTTTTGCAAATCTAGAATTTTATGCAAATATTTCAAGCCCTCACTTTTGTACTTATATCTACCAAAGATAGCAACCTCATTTTTTAAGAAAAGTTTTTCATAAGGACTGATTTTAATATCCTCAATCAAGGCGTATGCTTGATTTAAATCGGGTGGTATAATATTTTCTTTATCTTGTAAAAACACTTGACTACCCACAACGAAAAGTGAAAAGCATATATCAAACCCTTCGGGAGAGGCTTTTGCTACTCTTTTAATATATTCAAAACCAAGTTCTAAATTTCTTTTTATCAGTTTATTAGAATCACATAATCCTAAATAACATTTACCTAAAAATAAAAAAGTTTCTGGCGAACACTTTTCACTCTTACTTTCTTTTAACATCTTATCAATTAAAAATTTTAATTGCTTATTTGAAAATAGTTTTATCCCTTTTGTAAATAGATAAGCGTATAAAGATTTGCCAGCACATTGTAAATCCTCTAAAAAAGAAAAAACTTCCTCCGTTTGATTTTTAAAAAGTTTATACTGTGCAAGAAATAGATTAACCATTTCCTCCTTGCATATCAAAGAATTATAGTCTTTCTGTACGCAATAAGAAAGCAGTGAAAAGAGTTTTAAATATTCTTCCTTGCTCAACTGAACAGTTGTACTTTTAAATAGCAAAAACTTTGCTAAAAAATAGTGACATTGAGTATCTTTTAGTTGAACACCTGCAAGATAATACTTTAACATATTTTCCTCAAGGAGTGCTTTTTCATTAACTCGAATACAATCTTTAATTTTTTGCTTTATCTCCGTGAGTTCAAACATCTCGCTAGGTATCTTTTTTTTAGTCATCTTTTTCCACCCTATCTCTAACCATTTTAAAACTAAAAGATTTTATGATTTCATCTAAATCAAGGGACACTTCTTCCCATAAATAAATGCTTATCATATATAGCAATACTCTCAAATTTAACAACTCATTTGAGTTAAAATTATATGCTACTACATCTAAAAATTCTTTATATTCTTCTTCTAAATCGCCTTCTTTAGAAAGTTTTAAAAGTTCATTTATATAAGTGGCAACAACCTTATCGTTAACTTTTGAAAACTTTTTTACAAGTGAGAATAGAAACTTGTTTGAAGATGAATTATTATCTTCAAAATTTTCGTTTGAGATTAACAACATATTATAAAATAAATATAAAATAAGGTTATCAACCCCTTTAAATCTATTACTTTTTTTAAAATACTTAACTAAAGTATTTCTAAAATCTTTATATCTCTTTTCTATTTTATTTTCAACATCAATATTGAGTAAACGGCTGTTATCGTTCAAATCCCAAAATTCTTGCTGTGCAATCATCTCGCACTCATCGAAATTGTATAAGTCAAGATTTTCCTTTTTTGTTAGTTCAAAAATATTTAAAAGTTCTTCAAGCATTTCCTGAGATTTTGCATGAACAAAATCTCTCCTAACATTACTATCAGCAAGCAACATTGCTCCTTTTAAGCAACAATAAGATTGAGTTTTTTCGTAGTTTTCTTTTAGTATACAAGCCTCTTGATAAACTAAGTCAAAAATATTTTTTTTATCGACTGAAGTGGTTTCCAAATCAATGTAATAAGACAATACGTGATTAGCATTTATAGGAAAAAGCATATTCATCTTTGCAATACACTCTGCTCCCTTTTCAAGTGAAATTATCTCGTGCAACTCTTTTACATCGTAATAAGAATACTTACCGAAATTGCAAATAAGATTTTTTTGCCACAACTTACTCATAGGGCTTAAATCCAAACTGTCAATTAGGTCAAACGCTTTTTGAATATTTCCGTAAAGAAGTTTTGAAGATACACCAAACTTGTCATTTCCACCTTTAACGTAAATTTCAAGCAATAAATCAAATGCGTCCCTGTCGCCACCTCTTGCACTTTCATCTAAAAGTTTAAGTGCTTTTTTTATGTCCTTTTCAGTAGTAAAAGCATTAAATTCTCCTAACAAACATCTAGCATAAACTGTTTTTATAGGTAGACTGGTTTCCATTTGCTTCTCTACTGCTTTTATAATATTCTTTTTTATTGATTCAAAGGAGTCATCATCAAGTTTTGCCAAAGCAACTAAAAACTCAATATACACCTCAACATATCCATTAGAATATACTTCTTCAATAAAACTATATGCCTTTTTTATTTTTTGCTTAAAAATAAAAGGACTTTGCAAAATTAAACTGACAAGTTCAACCTTCGCATCGTCCTCATTGTATTTGTTTTTTATACAATTTTCATACAATTTAGACGCTTCAACCAAAAATTCCTCTTTTCCTTCTCCAGAAATATAATAACTTCTTGCAAGCAGAAAAGCACACTCGTTATCTCCTAATTCTACTCCCTCTTTATAGTACTCCCACATACAAGGCGAAATTAGTTTGATAGTGTCATTTTGACATCTCTCTATCTCTGCGTGAATTTCATCTAAACTATATTTAGTTTCCATCAAGTTATCCCTCTTTGATATCGTTTTTTACATAAGAATAAATCTTTTTAAATCTTTTCATATCCTCTTTAAAGAGACTATTATCAAATGAACCTTGCTTACTGGTAAGAATACCTTCCATAAACTCCTCACAGGGTTCTAAAACATCAAGTCTTCTCCTTACCTCGTCTTCACTTCCTATTTCAATTTCAATAAGATACACATTGTTTTTGTCATTTAGCAATGCAAAACCACTAAAATCCCTATTAACATCTATCCATCTATCAGCGTAAAGCATTTTAAAGGCATCATCTTTCAAAACCTCAATATCAAGTTCTTCGCTTTTAATACTACAAGTTATAAATTTATCATTATTTAAACTAACTGCGAAAGTTGCAATTTCTTCCCCTGCATAATTTTTTATAAGACAGAAAGAATTATCTACATCGAAGGACATTGACACAGGAGGTTTATCCTTTTGATATACACGCACTAAAAGTTTAAATACTTCTTCATTATCAATCATTATTTAAATTCACCGTTAATTTCTTATAATGTACAAACGCACATCAGAAAAATCATTTGCTTTTAATTTTGTTTTGTCAATAGTTAAAACGAGTTTGGCATCAGCATTTGCAAAAAATCCTATTTCTTTATGCGCATTACAATCGTAAGAAAGCAATACAACATCATTTTCTTCAACTTGCATTTCATAAAGTTCTTCGCAAGTACCTAAAAGTTTAGTGCCTTCCTCCACAAACTCATCGCTATAATAAATATTATTTTCCAAACTCTTTGCAAATGAAATTGCAAAAGGTTTTGTGGGGTCGTTTTCAATATCAATATCCTTATTAAACCCCTTTAAAGCAACATCAGGCTTTTGAGCATAATAACGCACGACAGGTTTATAAGGATATTTTGATACGTCAAAAAAGAAATATAAATACCCCTCGTGTGGCAAATATCCATCATCGTCAATCTTTTCAATATCTGCTAAATTAATTTGACAAAAAAACAATTCTGTCTTTGAGAAAACATTGTCATCTTGCCACTTTTTTGGAACATAAGGATTTCCAAAGAACTTGCTAACTCCTTCATCAATCTTGCAGTCTGTGTTCATTACGTTACACTTAATTCCATACATATTCTCTACTCCTCTTACCACCTTTCATAATTAAAAAAATTCCATTTAATTATACCATAAACTCATATATTGTCAATGTTTGTAACAAAAATTGTACTTTTGTTATCTTTTTCGACTTTCTTCTTTTTTCTTAGTAACGTTAATTCCACCCAAAATAAAATCCCAAAGAACAGGATTTTCCTTTAAATCTTGCATTGTTGTCAAACTTGCTATTATATTGTTTTTAAGGGCTTTCAGCACCTCGCTAAAAAGCACATCTTCAACAGAAAAATCCTCAAACTTTTCTGTTAAAAGATAATTTTCAACAATACACTTGTAATCATCATTTAGTTTTAAGTACCTATTAAACAGGGCTTGCTTTTCTTCTTTTGAATAAATACCTATGCTATCTATATATCTATTTATTTCTTCTTCGCTTAACATTATATATCCTCATCATCTACTAAAAAATCCATAACAAAGTCAATGTCCCCCTCAATTTCAGAAAGAGTTTGAAGATAAGTAAGGGCTAATTCAGGGTCGTTTTCAATGTCATTTAAAGTACAAATTGCTTGAATATAGTTACAATTCATATTGGTAAAAAGGCTTGTTAGAGTAATTTCGTGAACTATAACCTCGTCAAAATTAAAGTCCTTCATATACTCATCAACCATTTCAAGATACTTTTTAGGAAGTTTTTCATATCTTTTATAAAGTTCTTTTTTTTCAGTTTTTGTATATTTGCCTATACCGTCAAGATAGGCACTTATATCTTCAAAAGTTTTCATAAATTCACCTGCCATTTAATTATACAACAAATCCCCCCTTTCAGTCAATATCTTGCATTGACAAGTAAAATAAAATGTGCTATATTTTAACAAGGAGATAAATATGATAATTGATACACATACACACTCAAGCAATATTAGCAAATGTAGCATAATGACCTATCAGGAACTAATTGATTTTGAAAAAAGTCAAGGGTATGACGGATTCGTTTTAACTAATCATTGCCAACCTTGGTACTATGCTGAAAACGAACATCAATATAAAATTAAAGCCTATGTTGAGGAGTTTGAAAATGCATATGAATATGGCAAAAGCAGAAACTTTAAGGTTTTTCTAGGAATTGAAGCAACTTGTGAAGGTTCGGATTACTTACTGTTTGGCTTAAATAAAAAGATGTTGCTGGAAAGTCCTTGTTTTTACGCATTAAATCAAGAAGAACTGTTTAATTACGCAACAAAAAACAACCTTTTTTTAGTCCACGCACACCCTTATAGATGGGGAGGACTACGCAATCCAAAACAGATGCACGCTGTTGAAATAAATTATAATTCAACATACAATCCTGAAAGGGAAAAAGTTGAAAAATTTGCAAAAGATAACGGTTTGCAACTCACTATTGGTACTGACTTACATGGTACTAAAGATTTCGTTTTTGCAGGAATAGAAATTGACGATAGCATTGAAAATGCAGAGCAATTAAGAGATGCTCTTTTTGCAAAAAAATACAAACTTGTTTATCCAAAATAGGCTAAAAGCACTTGCTAAGCAAGTGCTTTTTTATTTTATTTTTTGCTTATTAACTTCGCCTTTTTCACAAATGAATTTATATACATTACCACCACAGGATAAGGATTTTTCTATTTTTCCATTTATTATTTCCAACGCAGAGCAATCCTCCAACCCATAAGCAATACCATTGTATGAGGTTAAAAGAGTATCAAAATCCTCTTTTCTATGATTATAATGGGGAGAAATTAGTCCTTCAAGCCAACCTAGTCCGTCAGTTAAGTGATAATTTTCACCATCTTCAAAACTTGCACTATCGGTGTACATCTGCTTAAACCAGCAAATTGCCCCAGCAGAAAGTCCTGCTATCACTACACCCCTTTCGTATGCATCTTTTATAAGGTCAAGCATACCCGTTTTTTTCCAATGTTTAAGCATAAAAAGGGTATCACCACCACCTATGTAAATTAGGTCGGCTTTTTCAAATTTTTCCTTTACCTTTTCTATACCATATTCTCCGTAAACGGTTAGTGCGACATCTGCTTTTATGTCAAAGTTTGAAGTATAAGTCTTCCTAAAACTATTAAAATACGGCATACTATCGTGGCTAGCTGTTGGAATAAAAAGTCCGTATGCTCTTTTATCACCTGCATGATTTTTTGTTAAATCAGCAATATACTTATCAATTTCAAGCGTTTCCTTCGTCTTTAACTCGCCACCACCTATAATTATCAATCTCTTTTCCATTTTACTTAAAATATTTATCTTCTATCGCTGTAATTTTATCAACTCTGCGTTGATGTCTGCCACCTTCAAATTGCGAAGTTAAAAAAGCAGTAACTATCTTTTTCATTTCTTCCTCGCTAGTGTATTTAGCCCCCATTGCTAAACAATTTGCATCATTATGGTATCGTGTAAATTTAGCACTATCTTCATTTGAACATAACGCACATCTTACACCTTTAACCTTATTTGCAGAAATTGAAATACCTATACCCGTTGTACAGATAACAATACCTCTGTCAACCTTACCACAAGCAACAGCCTCAGCAACTGCCTGTCCAAACTCTGGGTAGTCGCAACTATCTTTAGTATAAGTTCCCATATCTTCTACTTGATATTCCTGTGATTTTAAAAACTCAACAGTTTTATCTTTTAATTCTAATCCACCATGGTCGCAACCTATTGCAATCTTCATATAAAACTCCTATTATAATACATATCTTTTAATTATTTCATCAACAGCCCCTAAAAATATCTTTGCTGTATAACGATAAGCGTCCATTTCCATACCGTAAGGGTCAGGCACTTCCTGTCCTATAATCTGCGACATACTAACAACATTGCCCAAACCACTCAACAAATGGGCTTGAGGAGAGGACATACATATAACAACCGTACTCTCGGCAATTTGCTTTGGGGTTATCTGCCTAGGCTTAAAACTTTTGTATGGTCTTAAATCCATCTCAATGAGCGTTTCTAAACAGTTGCCATTAATCTTCGACTCCGTTACAAAAACTCCTGCAGATGCTACTTGAACGTTATGTATTTTTCTTTTTTTTAACTCGCTACGCAAAATCACTTCTGCCATAGGACTACGGCAGGTATTTCCTGTACAAACGAATAAAATTTTCTTTTTATCTTCAGTCATACTTCGTCCTCAATTTTCATTAGCACATGCCTTGCTTAAACGATTTATTACACCTGTCATAACGCCCGTTTTTTCCTCTGGCTCAACTGCTATGATTATATCAGCAACTGCTTCACCTTGATGCAATCTAAAATACAAATTTGAAGCAACCTCCTCAGCAGTTTTACCCAAATTTAAAACATTATATCCTGCAAAGGTTGAGCAATATATATCTTCACACAAAATATAGGGAATTTTACCCGAATACTTGTATTCACGGTATATTTCCTTTACTTTATCAAGCTGATTTGCCTTAAAAATAGCAGTCTTGCATTTGGGAGCATAATGCTTATACTTTAACCCCGGTGAACGCACAACCTCGCCACTTTTAGGAACATAAAGTTCGCAATCACCCGCAACTGAAGCAATCATCTCTCTACTAATAAGTCCACTCCTCAAAACTACGGGTATTTTGCCTGTTACGTCCAAAACGGTACTTTCAATTCCTCCTTGGCATTTTCCACCCTCTAAAATCAATGGAATTAAGCCTTTTAAATCTTCAAAAACATGTCCACTCGTAACAGGGCTGATATGTTTTGAGATATTAGCAGAAGGGGCAGCAATAGGTAGGTTAACGAATTTTAAAAACTTTTGACAACCTTCATGAGAAGGAACTCTCAACGCCAAAGTTTCAATACCACAAGACACAAAAGGACTAACCTTGCCTTTGCTTTTGTAGACCATAGTTAAAGGGCCGGGTAAAAATTTTTCCCTTAAAAGTTTTGCGTAAGGTTGCTCGTCATAGACAAGTTCATTTATATCAAAATCTTTATGTACATGAACAATCAATGGATTATCCGAAGGTCTACCTTTTATACGATAGATACTCCTTACTGCCTCATCGCTATAAGCATTGGCAGCCAAACCGTAAACCGTTTCAGTAGGAAAACCTATTGCAATATCATTTTCAACATACTTCTTTGCAATCTCAAGTGATTGTTCATTTATCTCGAAAATTTGTGTTTCCATAATTTCACCCAAAATTATTCTTCAGGAGGGCACATGCTCTCCAAAGCCTCATTATAAACATCGTAGTCGTTTATTTCTTCAGGTACAAAACCATCATCAGCAGTATATTCAACGAGTTCCTCATCAGTTGGAGTAACAAATCTACTTTCTTCGCCTACAAACTTCAATCTAACCTTGCCTTGTGCACCATTTCTATGCTTTGCTATGATTATTTGAGCCTCATTTCTTCGCATTTTCATTTCCTCAAGTTCCTTATCGGTAATTGAGGAGTCAGGTCTATGGATAAACATAACAATATCAGCGTCCTGTTCAATAGCACCCGATTCTCTTAAATCGGAAAGTTGAGGCTGAACATTGTTTGATATACGCCTTAACTGTGAAAGTGCAATAACAGGCACATCAAGTTCCTTTGCAATTATCTTTAGATTACGAGTAATTGACGCAATCTCTTGTTGTCTGTTATCTTGATTTTTCTTCGCTTCAGCTGTCATTAGTTGTATATAGTCAATCATAATTAAATCAAGTCCATCTTTACTTGACTTTAATCTTCTACATTTTGAAAGTATTTGAGAAGGATTGATCAATGATGAGTCGTCAATGAAAATTTTTGCTTTTTTAATATCTGCACTTGCTTTCCAAAGTTTACGCCAAGAGTCTTGGTCTAATTTTCCTGCCAAGGCACTTTCCATACTGACTTTGGCACAAGAACAAAGCAGTCTTTGGGCAATTTGAACTCTAGGCATTTCTAGAGAGAAAACAGCACAAGTTTTATTTTCAATTATAGCAGCGTTAGCAACAATATTCATAGCAAATGTAGTTTTACCGACACCCGGCCTTGCCGCCAAAACGATTAAGTCAGACTTTTGCAAGCCATTTGTGATTTGGTCAAGCCTTGAAAAGCCTGTTTTTACTCCCTTTAAAGCATCTTTATCGGTAGTAAGTTGCTCAAATCTTTTTAAAACGGTATCGTAATATTTACCCTCACGCATATCTTCAAGAGAAGATGAGTCTGATTTTATTGCTATATCGTAGATAAGTTTTTCAGCGTTAGCAATGTTATTTTCCTCGTCCCCACTATTAGAGCAAAAGTTTATAATCTCACGACCTGCTCTAATCAACTTTCGGTTTGTGCTGTCTCTTTTCACAATATCTAAATAATATTTATAATTGGCAGCTGAGGGCGTAACCTTACCTAATTCAGCAAGATAGGTAATTCCACCTACATTGTCAAGTTCACCGTCAAGTTCTAGTTGGTCGGATAAAGTTACCATATCAATAGGTTTATGGCTGTTTAACACTTTAAGCATAGACTCAACTATAATCCTATGCGACTCCATATAAAAATCGTCAGGATTAACTTTATCAATAATTTCACTCTGCATTATGTTGTCAATCAAAATACAACCTAATAAAGATTGTTCTGCCTCTAAATTAGAGGGCATAGCGTTATTTTTTTCAGCCATAATTCTCCTATTTTATCCTTTTATATTTTTTTACTTTACTTTTTAATAAGTTACTTAAATCAACTTCATTGCCACCTTTTATAGTTTTCTTGTCTACTATGTAGGTAGATGAACTATTCACACACAAATAGAATTTATCTTCCGTTTCAAAAACAGCAAAAAGTCTTTGATATGAAGATTTATTTTCTTGCACTCCTGAACCTAAATCACTCAAAATTAGAAAATAATCTTCCTCAAATTTATAATCGTTTTTTAAGGTTAAAAGCCTACTATCGTTTGCCATTTTCTTTTTAGCATTGAGGACTGCCACATATTCATCAATAAAAATTTGTGCAACTGACATTATGATTAAGACGACACATAGTGCAAAATCTAGTCCTTTTGAACCTACACCAAGTAAGGCCAAAACTAAAAATAATATTCCACAAGCAAAAAGACTTACACTCCATACGATGTATGAAGTAAGTCTTATTTTTCTAACATAAAATCTAGCATAATCTATTAAACCTTGATAGGTATTTTTATGCTCTGCTGTTATCATTTTTTTCTCCTAAAGAAAGGGCTTTAAATTCAGCAAGGGTATTTTTAAAATCTTGCATTGCATCATTAAAAACATCTGTTTTAGTTAAGTCAACACCAGCAAGTTTTAATAGTTCAACGGGACTGTCACTTCCACCTGATGACAAAAATTTAAAATAATTTTCTTTGGCGTTTTTTTCACCTGATAGTATTTTGTTAACTATTGAGATTGCACTGATAATTCCCGTTGCATATTTATAAACGTAAAAAGATGTATAAAAATGAGGAATTCTACACCACTCATAAGATATCTCCTCATCATGAACAATAGCATCGCCATAATACTTTTTGTTTAGTGTAAGGTATTCTTCACACATGTTTTCTTTAGTTAAAGGAGTTCCTTGCTCTACAAGAGTATGAACGACACTCTCAAATTCTGCAAACATAGTTTGTCTATGGAGAGTAGTCCTAATAGTATCTAAATAGTATGAAAGAAGATACTTTTTAAGTTTTTCATCTTTTGTAGTTGAAACGATATGCTTTAAAAGTAAAACCTCGTTTACCGTACTTGCTACCTCTGCAACGAATATTTTATAATCTGCTTTTGTACTAGGTTGATTTTTATTTGAAAAATAAGTATGAATAGAGTGTCCCATTTCATGTGCAATGGTAAAAATATCGTGAGTTGTCTTTTGATAATTTAAAAGTACAAAAGGATGCAAACCATAAATACCTGTACTATAAGCACCACTACGTTTACCTATTGTTTCAAAAACATCAATCCAACCTTCGTTTTTTCCTTTTAATAAAAGATTTGTATATTCTTCACCTAAAGGTGCTAATCCTTTTACAACTAAATCGTAAGCATCATCATACTCAAGAGACAATTCAGCATCTTCAACAAGAGGAGCATAAATATCGTACATATGCAACTCATCATAGCCTAAAATCTCTTTTCTCAACGCTACATACTCGTGCATTGAAGGTAAACTTTCGTTTACTGCTTTTAATAAATTTTCATAAACGCATACATCAACATCTTCTTGATTTAACGCTCTTTGCAAACATGAATCAAAACCTCTTGCTCTTGCAAAAAAAACATCTTTTTTAACATTGCCGTAATAATTTGAAGATATAGTATTGATTAAGCCGATATAGGCGGAATAGTATTTTTTGAAAGCCCTTTCTCGAAGGACTCTATCTTTACTATGGAGTAGAGTCCCATACACGCCGTGGCTTAATTGAATTTTATCTCCATGGGTATCTTCAATCTCACCTAAAGGAAGTTCAGCGTTATCTATCATTGAAAAAATATCTTTAAAACTTGACATTGTTTCTCCACTTAACGCTAAAAGTCTTTCTTCTTTAGCAGAAAGAATATATTTTTTATTTTTAATCAATTCCTTAAAGTAATAATCGTAATCTTTAAAATCATCGTCAATTTTCAATTCATTTAAAAATTCATTTGATAAAGCACTAATTTCAGGCTCAAAAAAAGAAAGTTCTGCGCCAAGTTTGGCACTTAATGAATAAACCATTGATTGATATGAAGTGTATTTTGCATTTCTGGTATCCTCATCATGTCGCATGTGTGCATACAAGAAAAGTCTATTCAATTCACAATCAATTTTATTTTGCTTTTTCAAACAATCTAAAATTGTCTTTTTATCGTTAAGTTTTCCTTTGTATGCTGAAAAATTGAATTCTTTTTCAATATTAGCAAAGTGTTTTTCCCACTCCTCATCATTTGCATAAATATCCGTTACTTTCCATTTGTATTTTTCATCAACACTACTTCTTTCCATAAAATCCTCTAAAAAATTTCTTTTTCGTCCCTTCTTATAAATCTAACCCCTTTATTTGAGCAAAAATAAAGTTCATATCTATCGTGATATTCAATCATTATATACTTGGGATGATTAGTTACCCGATAAACTTGTGGATAAACTATATCGTTTACAATATATTTTTCACTTTCAAAGGGCGCTTTAACTTCAACTTCTTCACTTTCTTTATCCTCTTTTACTTCTTCTTTTTCTTCTGTCTTTACCACTTCAGTACAAGACATAAACATACGAATTAGCCAATAAAAGATTAAAAAGCCTAGACCTGTTATAAATATAATTTGTACCGTTTGATTGCTTGAGATTAAACCTGCAGTAATTTCTAAAATACCACCTATGATACAATATACTGTAATCAAACGGATATGAAGAAAGGCTAATAATTTATTTATTCCCTTAAAAAGCAAAACCAACCCTACCCAAAAGGATTTAAGCATAACTTTAAAGGAAAACGAACTAGAATTAAGTTTTTCATAAATCATTTCTTTCTTCCCCCATGTGTATTAGTTTTTATTTATTATACACAAACAAAAGTCCTAAAGTATTTTTGCCACAATGTCCTGTTACAACTGAACCTGCAACTGTAACATTGATTTCCTTAAAATTAAAAAGTTCCTTTGTTTTCTCAACAGCCACTTGTACCATTTCGTCCTCTGCACTACTATGAGTGATAAAACAGCGAGTATCGTCATAATTAGGATATTTTTCCTTCAAATCAGTAATGTAATTTTTGATACATCTAGTCATTTTACCCATATATTTTTTTCCAGGGCAAAGTTGACCTTCACTATTCATTTCAATCAAAGGGTGAATTGAAAGTGCATTTGCTACGAACGCCGCCGCTTTAGTACATCTTCCACCTTTTGCAAGATAATCCACTGTTTCTGGAACAAAGGATGTGTTGATATGAGTTTTTTCTTCCTCTACAAAATCAATAATCTCTTGCATTGACTTGCCAGCATCTACCATTTCTTTAGCTTTAATCATAAGCAAAGCCTCACCTGTTGAAAGTTGTAAAGTATCGCAAACATATACTTTACCATCAAACTCTTTTTCAATTTGCTTTGCAATAGAAAACATTGCTGAACATTTATTTGAAATACTAAAATAAATCAAAGAAGAACCGTCTGCAGTCATTTTTGTAAAAAATTCTCTAAAAGCATCTTCGTTTAAAGCAGCCGTTTTAGGTAGTTCTTTCGTTTCTTTTACATAATCAAAAATATCTTGAGGAACAATATCTATTCCGTCTCTATACATATTTGTTCCCAACATAACGTTAACAGGCAAAATTGAAAAATCGTATTTTTCAATCAATTCTTTACTTAAATCACTCATGCTATCAGCAGCAATCTTAATCTTCATTTTTTCTCCTTTTTCGTAGTTAATTTGCCATTTTATCTTTTAAACTTTGAGCCGAACTATAAATCTTACCTGCCGTACTTTTTATACTCATTGCCCAAGATGGTGCAACTCCTACGATATCGCTTATTTTTTTTGTACCTAATTCTCTCGAATCTTTACTTATATTTCTATTGTCGCCTAAAAAGAATACTTCATTGGCAGGAACGACAATTTTTTCAAAATTGTTATTTTTATTCCACGCACCCGTAGTTAAATAGTTAGTTTCATCAATAACTGAAAAACTACTTTCACCTGCTTTTTTAAGATAGATTGTACCAGCCTCGCAATAAAGTTCATCTCCAGCGAGAGCAATAACTCTTTTAATTAAATATTCATTATCGTCCTCATGATAAACAACCACAATATCGCCATAATCTGCTTTCGTATGTTTATTAACATAAACTACATCGCCCTGTAAAATAGTAGGTTCCATAGACGAGCCTGTAATGGGGTATGCAGCATAGTAGTAATTAAAGCAAGAAATAATCATAAATACTACAAATACAATAATTAAAACGTAGGATATTGCATTTATTAGACCTTGATGTCTATTTTCAATTATGTCTTCTTCATCATAAATTACTTTTTTCATAACGCTATTTACCTTTTTTTAATTTCTTTTCAAATTC
This sequence comes from uncultured Clostridia bacterium, assembly GCA_964550125.1. Lineage (GTDB taxonomy): Bacteria > Bacillota > Clostridia > Christensenellales > Borkfalkiaceae > CAZJWC01. The sequence continues at coordinate 152,367 of CAZJWC010000001.1, forward strand.
ACTTGTTGGTATCATTACAATACGCCCACACTTATCGCATTTGATTTTTATATCAGCACCAACTCTGACTATCGTCCAAATGTTGTTGCCACAGGGGTGGGGCTTTTTAGTTATAACTTTTTCACCTATTTCACGCATTTTGCACCATTATAGCCACAAAATATTGTTTACAGAAAACTTGTTATCTCCTATTATACTCAATACTCTGCCCTCTGTAAAATCAGAAAGTGGCTTATTATTTTTATCTTTAAAATCTTTTGCAGAAAGCAAAACATTTTGCCACATATCTCCTCCGTGTAATTTAACGGAAGAAGTAAATTGCACTATTTCATTACGAATTTTAGTTTCAATAATAACTTTGATTTGACTTTCGTCATGACTGTTTGCATCAAATTGAAGTAGAGCCAAAGGCATAGGCTTGTAAATGGGATTATTCATACGATAGGTCTTTAACCCACAAAAACAAGAAGCGCCTAGTATATCAAACTGCTCTAACGAGATTTTTACTTTACAAAGTTCAGTGTCAACAAAACAGTCAGCAGTAAGTAGTGGATTAGCCGACACGATACAATCGTTATGGCTACTTGTATTAAACATAATTCTACATTTATCCACTCCGTTTTTAAAGTGAGTTTGTATTTTACCTAAAACTATACGAGAAGAAATGCTAAACCCGTTTTCATGTGTAGCATAAGCAAAAGCAAATATAGTTTTAACTTCTTTATAGGCGTTAAGATAAAAAGTTATGTCCTTTTCATCTTCCGTCTTTTTTAAAGATGCTTTGCTCCAATCTCTTATTGCTGAATCGTTGCACTCTTGAGCAAAATATACTCTTACATTTTTATATTTAGACTTTTCATCAAGTTTTACTTTTGCAACAAGGTCCTCATCTTCGTCTATTTCAACCGTTACATTTAAAGGACTAGGTAAGAAAATATCCTTCTCGTTTAGATACTTGTCTAAAAAGATGTCCAAATTTTTCAAACTTCCTAAGCCAACACAGCCATCATTACGCAAACTATAATAAATAAATTTCTCAACATTTTCATTTATTCGTATAAAGGTATCGTACGCTCTATCAGCATCTGTTCGTGAATCGTTCGTCGCACAAAGCATCAATATAGGGCATTTTACTAAAGGTGCATACGATTGAGAGTCAACACCTGCAATAAAACGATATCGCTCGTCCTCTAAATTTGCTTCTGCAACTTCGTTGTATTTATGCGTACCTGCATAACCACGCCAACCGTTTGCACATACGGGAATTGCACAAGCGATATCGTCAGCTGTTGCAGAAAGTTGCCACACTATATCTCCACCTGATTTTAAGCCTAGCAAAGCGATTTTATTTACATCATCACGGTTTTTTAAATACTTAATAGCGTATCTACCAACACCAACCCACTCATACCAGCAAGTCTCAAAAGCTGTACTATCAACATAATCTCTATGTCTTTCTACCTTTTCTATATTCCCGTACTGAATATCTATGGGGTAATAGGTTGAAAAAGACTTACCAAGTACAAACCCGGAATAATCAATCATCAAAACTGCATATCCATTTTTTACAAATCTAGTTACAAGTTCAATGTCAACAGTCTTGGTTTCGTCAGGGATTATCAAAATGGTATTGTATTTTTGCTTTTTTATAGGACGTGCAAAAAGACCGTAAATTCTCACTTTACCAGCCCTAGTTTTTCTTCCTGAAAAAAAGACTGATTGAAAAATTACGTTATCTTGAATATACTCCTCAACAATTTGCTCTTGCAAAGGTTGACTAATATCAAAATCTTTCCATAATGCTGTCGGTGTAATTATGTTTTTTATCAAAATTTTACCTCGCTTTTAACATTGCAAACGCACTTTTGAACCTGTTGTTTCCGTTGCAGAAGTTACTTCTATTCTACAAGGAATTCTATTTTTTAACTCCTCAATATGTGAAATTAAACCTATTGAGAAATTTTTATTTTTTAATCTTTCAAGACTATCCATTACAACATCAACTAATTTTGAATCTAAACTTCCAAAACCTTCATCAAGGAAGAAAAACTCAATAGGACGAAGTGATTTTTCAAAAATCGCAGACGACAAAGACAACGCTAACGAAAGAGATACTAAAAACGTTTCTCCTCCAGATAAAGTTTTTACTGCACGCAACTGTCCACCTGCATGATTATCTCCAACAAAAAATCCATTTTCATATTTGATAAAATACTTTCCGTTAGTGAGTTCTAAAAGGAGAGTTGAAGCAGATGTTGAAATGCTTGAAAGATATTCATCAGCAATAAACTCCATAAACTTATTACCCCTACACAAACTTTCCAACTTTTCAATATTTTTCTTTTTATCTTCTACAATTTTTAATTCACTTTCTTTAATTATTTTTTTTGCGTAACCGTCTTGAGCAATCTTTAAATTGTTATTAATTACTGCAAGTTCCTTTTCAACCTCTTTCAATGAAGTTGAAACAATATCAAGTTTTTGAGCAAAATTTTTCACCTCTTGCTCATCAACTGTAACCTTTTCATAGTCTTTAAGTAATGCAATTTGCTTTTCTAGATTTAATAATTCTGCAAAAAAATTGTCAAGTTCTTCCTTTTTTAAAGTATTACCTTCAAGTTCCTTTTCTAATTCCTTCGCTTGAGCAACATCATTAAAGGACTGTTCAACCAAAAGTTTTTTTAGTTTCGCCTCACTTTTTTGTCTAGATAATCCAACCTGAAAAATTTGAGCACAAATTTGATTAAGCGACTTGTCGCTCTCGTCAAAAGCATCTTTTAAAGATTCACGCTGTTTGTTATATTTTTGTTGAGTACTTTTTACTTTTTCAATCTCAATTTTAGTATCGGCAATCTTTTTCGTTATAAATCTCTCTAAGTCAATACTCTCAAAATTTATACTTTCTTGTTGCAAAGAATTTAATATCTTCCTTTCTATCTCCTCAAGTTCACTCTTGGTTTCATTTCCTTTCAAAAGTATATCTTCAAGTTTTTCGTTGACATTTGAAATAACTGATTTTAACTTTTCTATCTCAACTTTCTTATCGTTAAACTCTCTTTGAATTTTATCAAGTTCCTCACGATTTTCTTTAACTTTTTTAATTAACAAGTTAACGTCAATATCTTTTTCACCAAGTTCATTAATTAAAGCATCATATTCTGCAATTTTTAAATCAATCTCGTTTGAAACGGCTTTATAAAGTGCAGTAGTCTTATCAAAATCATTTATTTTTTCCTTACAATCTTTGAAATATAGACTGCTTTTTTGATACTCTTTTCTCAAAACGCCACAGGTTAAGTTTACTTCAAGTTCCTCAAAATCTTTGTTCTCAAGTAAAACTTTAATCTTTGCATCAATAACATTTAACTCTGCTTCTTTAATTTGAAGTTTCTTCTCGTATTCTTGAAATTCACGCTTTTGTTTAGAATAATTTGCAAGCAACACTTTTCGTTGTTCTCGCAATCTTTTATATCTTGGAACATCAGCGTTTATTCCTTCTAGTTTGCCTAACAAGGTATTGTACTTTGAAAGTTCTTCCTCGTGCTGTTTTGAAAGATTATTTTTTTCAAATTCTTCCTTCTCCTTTGCACTTTTCTCTTTCTGCAAGTTTATCTCAATCTTTTTCTTTTGAGCGTCTGCCTCTTGCGCTTTATATTCCTCAACCTCTTTATCGAGAGAAATAACTTCCTTTGCAAAGGACAACCTATCAATGTTTGCCCTTAACGATTTCTTAACAGCTTCTTGCTTTTTCATTTCAAGAAATTCTTTTTGCAGAGAATCAAGTTTTTTCTTATTCTCAAAATCAGTTTTCATTTTATCATATTTTTTTTGAGTTTGTGTTAATTCTTCATTAAAAGTATCCTTGTTTTTTTCTAATTCCTTTATCTTTTGCTCATATTCGCCAATTTGTTCTTTTGAATATCCCTCATATGAACGCATTTCACCTATTAACAGATTATTTTCTCTATCAATAATTTCCTTGCGTTTTCTAATTTTAGAGTTAAGGAATAACCCGTAGTTTTCTAAATCAAAAAGTCTAGCAATTAAGGACAGTCTTTCTCCCTTTGTTGACTTAACAAAAGCAGAAAACTCACCTTGAGGCAAAGCGATACACTTTTTAAACTCAACACATTTTAGGCCTATAATATTGATTATCTCATCTTCAACTTTGCTTATACCATCGCAAATGCCTACTAATTGATTATCCTTCTTTTCAAAAAGTTTTACCTTTTGACTTGAGGTTTTACTAATTTCTCTTTCAACCCTATATATCTTTCTTGTATTGTCAATAGATATTTCAAATTCATATATAACATATGCTCTATCGAGTTTTGTATTTATAATTTCAGCATTGGTTTGAACTTTTCTGTCAACTTCTCCATACAATGCAAAAATAATACTATCTAAAATGGTACTTTTTCCACTTCCTGTATCTCCAAAAATACCAAAAATACCACTTTGTAAAAGTTTGTCAAAGTTGATTTCTACCTTGTCGCAAAAGCTATTTATTCCTTTAAATTCTAGATATCTAGGCTTCATCTTCAGTCTCCAACAATTCAAGATACAAACTCATAAGTTCCTGTGGAGGTTCAACCTCATAAAGCGATTTATAATATTCTTCAAACAATTCCTTACTGCTTAAATCTCTTTTACTTGTTATATCTCCATTAAAATCTTGAGATAATATATTAGTCTTTAAAGAAATTAAATTTCCATTTTGTTCTTGTAAAGCCTTTGTTTCAAGAGTTGTTAACGGCTCTTTCAAATTTAAAGTAAGTTCGATAAAACAACCATCGCTGTACTTTTGCAAAAGGTCAAGTCCATCTCCTACCGAATTGCTCTCCAAACGAACTAACTTTTTTCCTTTTAAAAGTTCAATTTCCTGTATATTTTCAATTCCGTTCTCAGTGGCATCAAAAATAGTAACTGACTTTTTCGTATTCGCTTCATCAAAAGCATATTGCAAAATTGAGCCAGAGTAAATGACCTTCTTTTGACTAAAAACCTGTCTTTTATGCAAATGGCCTAAAGCGATATAGTCAGCATCAGGTAAGGCAGATAACGGTACAGCCCTTTCGCCACCAACATCAATTCTTCTTTCGCTATCACAAACTTGTCCACCGGCAACGAATAAATGGGACATAAAAATATAGGGCATATCCCCTTTAAATTCCTTTTCACCGATAGATGACCATCTTTTCATCTTATCAAGATAACTTTCATCTTCGTTTTTACTTTCATTAAAGCGTGATTCATTAGGAAAAGGTAAAGTATTTAAATACACCCTCTCGCCATTTTCGTTTTCTAAAACAAGATAACAAGCACCACTTGATACAATCTTAATGCGTCTTGTTAAATTTATTGAGGGAATTTGATTTATATTACCAATAATGTAAATTCCATTTTTCTCGGCTAAAGGAGTAGAAGCAGATAACCTAACATTATCATCGTGATTTCCACTAATGATAACTACTGCTCTACCATTTTCAGCAAACTTTGTTATCATCTTAAAAAACAAGTCTTCTGCGTCAGCAGGGGGAAGATAGGTATCAAACACATCGCCTGCAACTAGCACAATATCAATGTTATTATTGTTACAGATAGAAAGAATTTCCTCTAAAACCTCCTCTTGTTCGTCAAGACGAAGCCTTGTCATCAATCTTTTACCTATATGCCAATCTGACGTATGCAAAATTCTCATAAACTTTCTTTACTTCCTTGAAATATTTTTCACATAAATAAAAGGCTTAACTTCTTGCATTATTTTGTGAAAAATAATATAATCTTTATTACCTAAAAAGTAAACCCACAATATGCAAATAATTATACTATATGTTATTTAAAAAATCAAGTGTAAAACGGAGTTTTAAATAAATGGCTTTTTGTTCTTTCTCAAACGATACCGTCAATTATAATTTTACGAGTATTGAAAATCAGTTTATAACTAAATACCTTCCCTTTGCTGACGGAGATAGCGTTAAAGTTTATTTGTTTGGCTTATATTTGTGTCAAAATGTAAGCGATGATTTTACTATTGCTGAAATGTCAAGCAGTTTAAATATGAGTGAAAATAGCATTATTGACGCTTTTAAATACTGGGAAGAATTTGACATTATTCAAATCCTTTCATATGAACCTTTTGCAGTAAAATATCTTCCCGCAACATTTTCAAAAGGTCGTCCAAAGAAATATAATCCTCAAAAATATACCGATTTTTGCAAGGCATTACAATCACTTAAACCTAACTCATCTATAACCCCTACCGAATATACAGAGTATTTTCAAGTTATGGAAGAATATGATATAAAACCTGATGCAATGTTAATTATTATAAAATACTGCTTTGATAAAAAAGGCGAAGGCGTTAGTTATAAGTATGTTTCAAAAGTAGCACAGTCATTTGCAAGCGAAGGAAATACTACTGCTGAAAAACTTGAAGAAAAACTAGCCGATTATTCAATGTATTCTTCAGACATAGGCAAGGTTTTAACAGCACTTGGCTCTACTAAAAAACCTGAAGTTTTAGACAGTACCTTGCTTAAAAAATGGACAGATACTCTTTCGTTTGAACTAGAAGCAATTATCTTTCTTGCTAAAAAGTCAAAAACAAGAAGTATGGAAAAACTTGATTTATTGATAGAAGAACTTTACGCAAATAAAAAGTTTAGTCAAAGCGAAATTAAAGAGTATTTAAAGGAAAAAAACAACATATTAACTCTTACAATGACGGTTGCTCACGAATTAGGCATTTATGTGGAAAATTTAGAGCATCATGCAAAAACATATACAGCAAAATGGTTATCAAAGGGTTATGGCAGTCCTGAAATTATTACTCTTGCAAAATTTGCTTGGAGGCGCAAAAAAAGAACTTTTGAGGAACTAGATGAAGATATTGACAAGTTGTTTACATCTGGTATAGTTTCAATGGAGAGCATCACTGAATATATGAACGCTCAAGTTGAGAACGACAAATATATTACAAAGATACTTGATATTTTGGGCATTTCAAGAAAGCCGACAAAATGGGATAGAGAATCACTTAAAAACTGGAGGAGTTGGAATTTTGCAGACGAGATGATTGAGGAGGCTGCAAAAAGGTCAACTAACGCATCAAGTCCAATACCCTATATGACCTCTATTCTTTCAAGTTGGAAAAGTAAGAATATTTTTTCCGTTGAACAAATAGAAGGTGAAAAATTTGTTCAATCATCTAAATCTTATACTAAAAAGGCTAAAGAAAACGAATTTGTTACCCTTTCAAACAATAGAAAGTATACTGAAGAAGATTATAACAACCTTATTGATAGTTGGGAAGACATTGAGATTTAAAGGAGAGATAAATGGCAAACTATATTCAAAGCAAAATTGATATGTATTATATAGATTTGAGAAATAAAGCTGAGGACGTTGCAAAAAAAAATCTTGCAAACGCAGAAAAAAACTCCTCATTTAAAGATTTAAATAAGGAACTTGCCTTACTCAATATTCAAGTAGCAAAAGCAGAAGCATTAAAGGACGACAAATTATCTAGCCTTGAAACTCAACAAAAGAAATTAGCCGATAAAAGAGCAAAACTTTTAAAAGAGATGAACATTGAAGAAAAGTCGTTAACCCCTCAATATGTATGCAAAAAATGTAATGACAGGGGGTTTTTAAAAAACGGCGATAAATGTTCTTGCTATAAACAATTAGAAAGCCGACTAATTGGGGAAGAAATAGGTATATCAAAAATAAAACTATACGATTTTAGTGCTGCTAAAGCTGAACTTAATCCAAACATCAACTACGGAGTTGTAAAAAACTTTTGTCAAAAATTCCCTAATACAAAAACTAAAAACTTTGTGTTTTTTGGTCATACAGGCTGTGGAAAAACCTTCGTTGCACAATCAATCGCAAGTGAACTTATAAAAAGACACTTTAATGTAGTTTGCGTTTCTGCCTATCAAATGAACGAAGCATTTTTAAAATGTATAAAAAGAGATTTTGATGGAAATTCTTTCAATTACGATAAGAAATACATAGTTGATTATTTTTCGCAGTGCGACCTACTAGTAATTGACGATTTAGGTTGTGAGCCTATTATGGAAAAAATTACTTTAGAGAATTTTTTAAATGTTTTATCTGCAAGGTTATTTAATAAAAAGAGTTTTATTATAACTACTAACCTAGATAGCCAACAACTAAACAAAAGATACGGAGAAAGAATTTTTTCACGCTTAATGAATAAAAATGATACTGCTTTTGTAAACTTTTATGGACAAGACATACGAACAAGGAAATTTTAAAAAGAAAATATATTTAAAAAGGACTGTTGCAAAGCAACAGTCCTTTATTATTTTACATATTATCACCGATAAATGAAAGAGGTTCTTTCGCTTTCATCTCGCAATAGACACAGCGATAAATTTTATTCTTCTCATCAACAAGTTTAAACTCGTGTTCAATACCTTGCTCTATTGAAGTTATACATCTGGGATTTTTGCACTTTATAACCCCTTTAATTGTCGTAGGGAGTTCAAATCCACTACTTTTTGTTGAAACACCGTCAACAATTCTGTTTATAGTAATTCCAGGGTCAACTAAACTTAAAATATCAGTATTTAGGTCGATAACCTGCTCAATTTTAAGTATATCTTTTCTGCCCATTTTTTTACTCTCTGCGTTTTTAATTATCGCAACTGAACACTTTAAGTCGCCAAGGTTTAAAACGTTATAAATTTTCATAGCGTTACCTGCTTTTATATGGTCGATAACAATTCCGTTTTTCATAGGATTTACTAACATTATTTAACCTCCAACAACTTCAAAATTAAAGCCATCCTTATATATTTGCCGTAAAGGGCTTGTTTAAAATAACATGCTCTTTCATCATCATCAACTGAAACATCAATCTCATTTACTCTAGGGAGAGGGTGCATAACCTTTAAATCCTTTTTAGCCGTATGCAATTTTTCAGCAGTCAAAATATAACTGTCTTTTAATCTTATATAGTCAGCTTCATTGAAAAATCTTTCCTTTTGAACTCTAGTCATATATAAAATATCAAGGGTAGGAATAGCCGTTTGCAAGTCTGCAGTTTCAACAAAATCAACTCCTTTTTCCACCATTTCATCACGAAGATAGTCAGGAATTTTCAATTCATTAGGAGATATTAAAATAAATTTGATGTTATTATATCTCATCATTGCTCCTATTAAGGAGTGAACTGTTCTGCCGAATTTTAAGTCGCCACACAAACCTATTGTGAGATTATCAAAACCACCTTTTTCACACTTGATAGTAAGTAAATCTGCAAGTGTTTGAGTGGGGTGATTGTGTCCACCGTCCCCACCGTTAATAATAGGAACTAAACTGCTCCTTGTGGCAACAAGTGGTGCGCCCTCTTTGGGATGCCTCATTGCAATTATATCAGCATAACAACTAACAACTTTTATAGTATCGCTTACGCTTTCACCTTTTGTAGCACTACTTGATGCTGAATCCGAAAAGCCTAAAACATTTCCACCCAATTCATACATTGCCGCTTCAAAAGATAATCTCGTTCTTGTTGAGGGTTCAAAAAATAGCGTTGCAAGTTTTTTACCCTTACATTTTTCACTATATTTTGAGGGATTTGCAATAATATCAGTTGCTACTTCACACAACTCGTCAATTTCTTCTACACTCAAATTGAGAATATCAATTAAATGCTTCATTATTTTTCTCCTATCCAACTTTCATCTGCAGGATTATTTCTAAACTTGATAATTCTTTCCTTGTCGCCATCTTTAATATAACCTTCACTAGCAGCAACTTGAACAAGTGCATCTAGATTTGAAAGACTTACATTTTTAACATTTGCCTTTTCCAATCTGTCTAAACCTTTTTGCATACCATAAGTAAAAATACTTACAACCCCCAAAACATCAGCACCAGCCTCACGCAATACTTCTACACACTCTATACATGAGCCACCTGTTGAAATTAAATCTTCAACAACTACGACCTTTTGTCCCTTTTCAAGTTTTCCTTCAATTTGGTTTTGTCTGCCGTGGTCTTTTGCACCTGAACGAACATACCCCATAGGCAAATTCATAAGGTGTGCAGTGATTGCTGCGTGTGCAATACCAGCAGTGCTAGTACCCATTAACACTTCAACATCAGGATAGTTTTCTTCAATAAGTTTTTTTAAGCCGTTTTCAACGTCATTTCTTACTGCAGGGGCAGTTAAAGTTAATCTATTGTCGCAATAAATAGGGCTTTTAATTCCACTCGCCCAAGTAAAAGGTTCATCAGGTCTTAAAAATACAGCGTTAATTGATAATAAATCTTTTGCAATTAGTTTTTCCATTTTTATCTCCTATCCTAAAAATTCTTTTACGCATCTTTCGTATGCTTGTACAGGGTCTTCAGCTGCAGTAATAGGTCTACCTACTACGATATAATCAGAGCCAATTTCTCTTGCTTGTGCAGGTGTCATAACTCTTTTTTGGTCTCCTAGTTCACCGTCAGCAAATCTTACACCAGGTGTAATAGTCAAGAAGTTTTGACCACAATGTTCGTGTACTTTGCCAGCCTCAAGGGGAGAACATACTACGCCATCAAGTCCTGCCTCTTGCGCATTTTCAGCATACTTCATAACAACTTTGTCAATAGGCTCATTTATTAGCAATTCACTTTGCATAGCCTCCTCACTTGTTGATGTAAGTTGAGTTACAGCAATAAGCAGAGGTCTAGTTCCGTCCTCTCTAGTCAAGCCTTTAATGGCTGCCTCCATCATTGCCTTTGTTCCAAAAGCGTGCAAGTTTGTTATATCTACACCCAAGCCACTTAACACCTTCATTGTTTTCATAACGGTATTAGGAATATCGCAAAGTTTTAAATCTAGGAAAATTTTATGTCCTCTATTTTTAATTTCCTTAACGATTTCGACACCCGAACTATAAAAAAGTTCCATACCAATTTTAACAAAAGGTTTTCTGCTTGCATTTTTAAATTTATCTAAAAATTCAAGGGTTGTTTCTTTTGATGAAAAATCACACGCTACAATTACATCTTTAGCCATTTACTGCTCCTCCAATTATATCACTTAATTTTTCTATTTTATACTTCTTCATTTGGTTAGGTAAATCTTCAACAATTTCCTTTCCAGCAAAAGGATTTTTTAAATTTATCGCACCTATTTGAACAGCCGTTGCTCCTGCTAACATCATTTCAATAACATCTTTTGCTGAAGACACACCACCCATACCAATAATGGGAATTTTTACAGCATTATACACTTGATAAACCATCCTTACTGCCACAGGAAAAATTGCGCTACCCGAAAAACCACCCATTTTATTTGCAATTACAGGTTTTTTAGTCTTTAAGTCAATTCTCATACCAAGCAATGTGTTTATCAAACTTATTCCATCAGCACCACTATCTTCACACGCTTTTGCAATAGATACTATATCAGTAACATTTGGACTTAATTTTATAAAAACAGGTTTAGTTGTAACCTTTTTTACTGCCTTAACTACTGAAGAAACAGCCTCAGTAGAAGTTCCAAAACTCATACCACCATTATGTACATTTGGACAGCTTACATTTACCTCAATAATACCTACTATATCTTCCTTGTCTATTTTTTCACATGTATAAGCATATTCGTCAACTGAAAATCCACTTATATTTGCAATCACCTTTTTATTGAAAACCTTTTTCAATTTTGGCAATTCTTCATTTATTACTTTCTCTACACCGGGATTTTGTAGTCCAACTGAATTTATCATACCAGCAGTACACTCTGCAATTCTTGGAGTAGGATTACCAAAGCGTGCTTCCTTGGTTGTACCTTTAAATGAAAAAGTTCCTAAACAATTTATATCGTATAAATCTGCAAATTCATACCCAAAACCAAAAGTACCACTAGCAGGAATTATAGGATTGTCAAGTTCCCAGCCACATAAATTAACTTTAGTATCTACCATATAATTTCCTCCTTTACTAGTACAGGACCATCTTTACATATACGCTTATTGCCATACTTTATTTTACACGAACAGCCCATACACGCTCCAAAGCCACAGCCCATCCTTTCCTCAAAAGAAAGTTGACCACTTGTATTAGTTTTGTTGTATATTGCTTTAAGCATAGGTAAGGGCCCACAGGTATAGAAATAATCATAACCGTCTATATCGTCAAACAAATCGGTTACAAATCCTTTTTTACCATAACTTCCGTCTGCCGTTGCAACTAAAACCTCAACGCCTAAACTCTTAAATTCCTTTTCATAAAAAACATCGTCTTTAGAATTAAAACCAAGCAAAACGGTAGGTTTTTGCCCATCTGCAATCAATTTTTTTGTTAAATTATACATGGGTGGAACACCTACTCCACCACCTATAACTAAAGGTTTTTTTCCTTCTTTTTTTATGTCGTAGCCGTTGCCCAACCCAACTAGTACATCAAGATTTGCACCCTGTTTAAGCTTTGACATATATTCCGTACCAATACCAACAACTTTAAATATAATTGTAATAGTATTTTTATCATAATCGCAAACGGAAATAGGACGGCGTAAGTAAAGTCCTTCAAGTTCAATATTAACAAATTGCCCTGAATTTGTAATAGCACTACTATCTCCTTCAAGCACTATTTTGTACACATCTTGTGCTATATTTTCAACAGATAAAACCTTTAATATGCTCTTAACCAAAATAATTCTCCTTAAAAACTAATTCCTTTAATTTTTGCAAATAATTTTTAATTTTCCTGCCATGCGATTTTTCCGTTAACCATTGTTAACTTGCACACACCACTTACTCTCTCGTTTGCAAAAGGTGTACTTCTTCCTTTTGATAAAAACTTATCAGGATTGATTGTATAACTCTCCTCCAAATTGAATACGGTAAGATTTGCAGGATTACCCTCTTTTATACCACTCATTATATTAAATCGTTTTGAAGGATTTAAACTCATCAATTCAATAAGTTTTTCAAAAGTTATTTCACCAGTCTTAACAAATTTTGTGTATAGCAAGGGAAAAGCCGTTTCAAGTCCTACAATACCCATTAAACTCTTTTCAAGTCCTTTTGACTTTTCTTCTTTAGTATGAGGGGCGTGGTCTGTTGCAATCATATCAATCGTTCCGTCTTTTATACCCTCTATTAACGCAATCCTGTCTTCTCTTTCTCTCAAAGGAGGATTCATTTTAAATCGTCCATCTTCTTGCAAATCATTTTCATCTAAAATTAGATAATGGGGAGCAGTTTCGCAAGTAACATCTAAACCTTTCTTTTTGGCTTGTCTTATCAATTCAACACTCTCTTTTGTTGAAATATGGCATACATGATATGAACAACCCGTCTTTTCTACAAGTTTTAAATCCCTTTCAATTTGTTTCCACTCACTTGCTGAACAAATACCTTTATGGTTGTGCATTTTTGCATATTTGCCGTCATGAATATATCCACCGTTGAGTAACGAATTATCTTCACAATGCGCTACGATAATCTTCCCTAGCAATTTTGCCTTAATCATAGCACTTTCCATCATCTCGTCCTTTTGAACCCCACGACCGTCATCTGAAAATGCTATTACCTTATCAGCAATTTCTTCCATATTTGAAAGTTGCTCTCCCATTTGTCCCTTGGTGATACTACCGTAGGGATAAACATTGATTACACCGTCCTTTTTTATACCGTCAAGTTGAGGTTGCAAGTTTATAAGAGAGTCGGGAGTAGGGTTTAAATTTGGCATTGCACAAACATCTGTGTACCCGCCGTGTGCCCCTGCAAGAGTTCCTGTTGCAATACTTTCTTTACACAAAAAACCCGGCTCTCTAAGATGAACATGCACATCTATTAAACCGGGAATAATAACGCAATTATTAAATTCTAATAAAGTAGCCCCTTCTTCTTCGTTTTTAGAGAATAAGGGGGCTATACTGAATATTTTACCTTCTTTTATTAAAATACTCGCTTGGACAAATTGACCTTCTTGATAAATTTTACATTTGTTTAAAAGATAATTCAAGATGCTTCTCCTAAAATTTTTTCTATTATACCAAGTAAAAAAAATTTAGTCAACCTATTCAAATATTTTTAAAAAAATAATTAAGTGAAATTTTTTTCAAATTTACTTAATTAAATTTTTATCGACATAAGATTGCAACTTAATCAGTTTTTCATTATCAAGATTATTTAAGTCTTTTAAAGGATTGACTATTGACAGATTATCATACTTAAAAAAACCAAGCGTATGAAAGGGCAAAAGTTCGTATTTTTCTACACATTTATACCTTTTTACAATCTTTAAATACTTATCAATAAACGCTATATTGTCATTTATTGTAGGAACGATGACAGTCCTAATCCAAACGGGTTTATTTTGTTCTTCTAGAAAATCAAGCACTTTTAAAACTTTATTTAAACTTCCCTGCGTATAAGTTAAATAACTTTCTTCGCTGTAAAATTTTAAATCAACTATTGATAGACTGGCATTTTTTAAGGCAACGCAAACATCTTCAGTCAGTTTTACATTTGCACTAGTATCTAAAGTATAGTTAATATTCTCATCTTTTAGCAAATTGTATGTTTCGTTAATAAAAGAAGCATGCAACAAAGGTTCACCACCTGAAAAGGTAACTCCACCGTTTTTGCTAAAATAACTTTTATACCTTTTAATCTTGTTAAAAAGTTCAAGGGGAGTAAACTTTTGTCCGTCCCCTTGCCAAGTATCAGGATTATGACAATAAACACATCTTAAAGGGCAACCGTTAAAAAATACTGCATATCTTAAACCTTTGCCGTCTACACCAGCCAAACTCTCAAAAGAGTGAATATTTGCTATCATATTTTTTCATGGAAAGTTCTTGAAATAACTTCTTTTTTCTGTTCAGTAGAAAGTTTATTAAAGTTTACAGCATATCCACTTACACGAATTGTAAGGTTAGGATATTTTTCAGGATTATTCATAGCATCAATCAATTTTTCTTTATTTAAAACATTTACATTTAAGTGATGTGAATTTTGAATAAAGTATCCATCTAACAAACTAACTAGATTTTCAACCCTTTGATTTTCGTCCTTTCCTAAAGCCGTGGGGGTAATTGAAAAAGTATTTGAAATTCCATCTCTGCAATCATTATAACTAATTTTAGCAACTGAATTTAAACTTGCTAGTGCGCCCTCTTTATCCCTTCCGTGCATAGGATTTGCACCAGGAGCAAAAGGTTCACCTGCATGGCGTCCGTCAGGCGTATTACCTGTCTTTTTACCATACATTACATTTGAAGTTATTGTCAAAATAGAAAGGGTATGAGTTGCACCACGATAACAAGGAGTCTTTTTTAATTCCTCATAGAAAAAGTGAGTTACCCATTTTGCAATATCATCTACCCTATCGTCATCATTGCCGTATTTAGGAAAATCCCCCTCCGTTTTAAAGTCAACAATAAGACCATCTTTATTTTTGATAGGAGTAACTTTTGCGTACTTGATTGCACTTAAACTATCTACCAAAACACTTAATCCACTAATTCCAAAAGCCATCAATCTACCAACATGAGTATCATGTAATGACATCATTAAACGTTCATACGCATATTTGTCGTGCATATAGTGGATTATATTTAAAGTATTAACATACAATCTTGCCATCCAACTTGCATAAGTTTCAAAAGATGATTTAACCTCATCAAAATTTAAAACTTCTTCATTGAACACCTTTCCCTCGGGCGCAATTTGAGTTCCATAAACCTCGTCCTTACCTCCGTTAAGAGCCATTAAAAGCACTTTGGCGAGATTACATCTTGCACCGAAAAATTGCATTTGCTTACCCACTTGCATAGCAGAAACACAGCACGCAATAGCATAATCAGAGCCATAGATCTCTCTCATCAAATCGTCATTTTCATATTGTATTGAATCAGTATCTACTGAAACCTTGGCACAAAACTCCTTCCAAGGTTGAGGTAATTTCTGCGACCAAAGAATAGTTATATTAGGTTCAGCACTCTCTCCCAGATTATAAAGAGTATTAAGCATCCTGTAACTAGTTTTAGTAACTAAAGTTCTGCCGTCCTCGTTCATACCACCTTCACTTGTCGTAACCCAAGTAGGATCACCTGCAAACAACTCGTTGTATTCGGGAGTTCTTAAATGACGCACAAGCCTTAATTTGATGACCAAATCATCAATCAATTCTTGGGCGTGCATTTCATCTAAAGTACCTTCTTTTATATCCCTTTCAAAATAAATATCTAAAAAGGCTGTAATTCTACCTATTGAGTTTGCTGCGCCGTTTTGTTCCTTTACAGCACCTAAATAACCAAAATATAACCATTGAACAGCTTCTTTGGCATTATTTGCAGGCTTTGTAATATCACAGCCGTACATTTTTGCCATTTCAATAAGTTGCTCCATAAAGTCTATTTGTTTAGCAATGTCCTCGATAAGTTGAATATTATCGGCGTCCATTACGTTTTCACCCAAAGCATTTTTATCTTGCTTTTTCTTTTCAATTAAAAAATCCATACCATAAAGTGCGATACGGCGATAATCACCAATGATACGACCTCTACCATAAGCGTCAGGAAGGCCTGTAATTATACCAGCGTGGCGAGCCTTTCTCATAGTATCAGTATACGCTCTAAAAACACCTGTATTATGGGTGGTTCTAAATATAAATTCTTTTCTTATCTCATCTGAAATTGTATAGCCGTAAGCCTTGCAAGCTGCTTCACACATCCTGTACCCAGCAAAAGGTGAGATTGCTCTCTTTAAAGGTTTATCAGTTTGTAAACCGACAATCAACTCATCATCTTTAGAAATATAACCAGCCGGAAAAGATGAAAGTGTTGCAACTTTTTCAGTATCAACATCAAGCACACCACCTTTTTTCCACTCCTGCATCAATAAATCATTAACTATGCCGTTTACTTTTTTAGTTCTTTCAGTTGGTCCACTTAAAAAAGATGAATCCTTTTCATAGGGTGTATAGTTCAAGTTTATAAAATTTTTAACATCTATTTCATTTTCCCAATTACCATGAACAAAATTTCTCCATTGTTGCATAAAAACACCTCATAAAAGCAAAAAAACGCTGAACAAAATTTGCCCAGACGGTCGAGTTTAAAGATTTTGCTCCCTCGTAGTTACCTACAAATCCGTCAGTTGCAAAAATCTATTTCTGTTACGATAATATTATATATCATAACAAATAAAAAATCAACCTTTATACTTCCCTTTTCCTTATGAAATTTTTGTAAATTTTACACTAGTTATTTTTTTTATAAAATTCAATGACAAAACATGTAATGAGAAATTCATCTATAATTTCACTCAACTTTTCTTATTCGTACATAAAAAAATTAAGTTTATTTTTAAGTATAAATGATATAATATGAATATAACTTATTAAGATAAGGAGTATAGCTTATGAGAAAAATAAAATTTTTTCTTTCCTTACTAATAATCTCGGCACTTTCTATTGGTGTGCTCTGTGGTTGTAGTTTAAATTCTAAAAAAACAACCCCTCCAGATTATGCAGGAAATAATAAAGAGGAAACAAACGATAATACAGCACCTGAATTTAACTTTGAATATGAAGAAAATGAAGGTGAAGTTGAAACATCGATTGAATCTGGTGACGGTGAAGTTGAAATTACTGAAACAGACACTGAAAATAATTCTACAGGGACAATTATTTATAGAGGTTTTACAGAAGATACCGTCTATACTTTAAGTGGTAATTTTTCAGGAAATATAGAAATATATCTATCCGGAGGATATGAGGTTGAACTTGTATTAAACGGATTTACTTTGCACAGTGGAGAAAATTGTCCTATCGTGGTTTATGATGATGAAAACACTACGGGTGATAAAATTATAATATCGGCAAAACAGGACACTCAAAACCATATTATTGACGAAAGGACATCAACTTCGACAGATTTTTCTTCATCTATTTACAGCCAATGTGATATGAATATCCAAGGCAAAGGAAGTTTGTATGTTGTTTCAAACTACAATAACGGAATACACTCAAAAGATGACTTAAAAGTTAAAAATTTAAACTTAAACGTAGAATGTTTAGATAATGGTTTAAAGGGCAACGACAGCGTTACAATCAAATCAGGAACTATAAATTTATTAGTTAAAAATGGTGATGGAATAAAAACTTCAAACAGTAGCACAAAATTTGAGGACGGTGTTATAACTAAACAAAAAGGAACAGTAACCATCACTAACGAAAACGGTAACACAAACATTATAATACAATGTGCCTGCGATGGAATTGACTCTGCATATGATGTAGATATTGAAAAGGTTACTGAAGATGATTTGAATATTAAAATTTATACCGACAAGTATTCAAATTACTCATACGAAACGACTGCCGTTAGCGAAAGTTCATTTTATATAAAAAGTTCTACAAATGCATATAAATATTCTATCTATTTTTATAATGACGCAAACGATTTTGTTTGGAAAAATACCGACAGTTATGAAACTAAATCATCAAACGGAAGGCCTGGCTCAAATAGTTACTATTATCCTATAAGCAAACCCACAGGTTATAGTAATATGATTGTTTATCAATATACATCTACCCAAACACAAGGACAAAATACAACTTATACTGCTGTTTCAGACTCATTTGCAACAAACGACTCTTACGACACGATTAGTGTAAGAAATTCTTCTAATAAACTTACTTGTACATGGACTAATTATACTACTTCCCAAACAGGTGGTTTTGGAGGTATGGGTGGCATGGGTGGTATGGGTGGTATGGATGAAGGTAACACTGACAAACACGACTGGTCAACCAAAGGTATAAAAGCCGACAATAACATCTATATTAAAAGTGGCGAAATTACTATACAATCATATGATGATTCAATACACGCAAATAAAGGAACGATTGAGGCAACCTCCGTTTCAGGCAATTCGATTACAACGGGTGAAGGCAGTGTAATTATTTCAGGTGGAATATTAAATTTATCAAGCAATGATGATGGCATACACGCCGATGAAACATTGACAATTTCAGCCGGAACAATTAATGTAGCAAAATCTTATGAAGGTATCGAAGGCGATTTTATTACAATTTCTGGTGGAACAATTTCAGTTGTATCTTCAGATGATGGATTAAATGCAACTACTACAAGTGGTAATGGTATAACAATTTCTGGTGGAACAATTTATGTTTACGCTGAAGGTGATGGACTAGATTCTAACAGTACTACAAAAAATGGAGGAATTTCGTTTAGTGGAGGCTATGTTGCAATAGTTTGCAATTCTAACGGAAACTCTGCAATTGATACAGAAAACGGATACACTCATAGTGGTGGAAAAGTTGTTGCCATTATGTTAAGTGGTGGGATGACTAGCGAAACAACAAACGGAAGTACAACGGGTAGAACAACCAAATCATTATCTTTATCATCGGGTAGTTATTTAATAGTACAAGAAAGTTCTAGCACCGTTGCTGTTGTCGAAATGCCTTGCAGTATGAGTGCTTACATTGTATATCTTGGAAGCAGTTCTGCTAATATTTCATCATCAACATCTAATAATTTAACATTAGATAATAATGGAGTATATTGGAATAAATAAAAACACGACATATATTTATTTAAATATGAAAAGTGAAGTCATAAATGACTTCACTTTTTTTACAAAATATTTATTTGACAAGACTTCATAACATTTAAGGCATTTTGATGCAATTCAGGTGTAACACCTGCACAGCAATCCTTATAAACATTTACTTGAACATTAGGCATTTGTGCTTTGATAATCAATGCGTTTGAAATAACGCAAATATCAGTACATACCCCCAAGAGAGATATAACTTTATAATCTTCCTTTTTACAATACTCTGCCAATTTTATACTTCCAAAAGTTTCCTTATTCACAATTATATCAGCATAGTCTGCCAATTCCTCGACAATCTCGTAGCCCTCAGTTCCTACTATACAATGTTTTACGGGTAATTTTTTCCCCTCCTCACTTTCAAGATAATCATCATAATGCGTATCTCTAGTAAAGATGATATCATACTCGTCATTAGCACATTGCTCTATTATTTCTTTTGCATTTGAAATTATATTTTGTGCTTCCTTTGAGCCAAGACTGCCTGATATAAAATCATTTTGCATATCTACAACTATTAATGCTTTTTTCATTTTAAATTCCTTATAAATCAATTTTCATATCGCCATCTTTAAGCCAACCTTTTTTACGCATAAATAAACTTACAGCCCAAGCGATCACAGCAGGCAAGATAAAGCAAATTAAAAGCACACCTAATATCATAACAAAAGTATTATTACCCGGAATTTCAGTCATTGTACCGATAGTTTCAATAACACCTACAAGTCCTGAAGTACCCATACCACTACCTACGGCTGAAGATTGCAACTTAAATAAGCAAGTCGCTAAAGGGCCTGTAATAGCAGACGCTATTACAGCAGGCAATAAAATTTGAGGTTTTTTAAGGTTAGGAATTTGTAACATGCTCGTTCCTACGCCTTGTGCTACAACACCAGCCCATCTATTCTCTTTAAAACTTGCAATAGCAAAGCCTACCATATGAGCACAACAGCCTGCAACTGCTGCACCTGCAGCAATTCCACTTAAACCTATTGCCACACCGATTGCTGCTGAAGACGTAGGTAAAGTTAGCAACAAACCCATAGTAACTGAAATAATTATTCCCATAAAGAAAGGTTGTGCTTTTGTTGCAAGATTGATAAAATCGCCGATAATAGCCATTAAACTTGAGATAGGTGTCGCAAGAAAAAACGCAACAAGTCCAGCACTCAATAATGAAGTTAAGGGAACTACTAAAATATCAATTTTAGTTTTACCAACAACCAACTCCCCAAATTCACAAGCAATTACTGCACAAAGATATGATGAGATAGGTTCACCAACTCCTGCAAAATCAGCCCATGAAACAGCCTTTGTGCCTTCAAAAATAGAAAAACCTATTTTTGCTGAAAAAGCACCTATAAAACCAGCAGTGGCTGCACAAACCATAGTGAGTTTTGAACATTTAAGAGAGTTGGCTATACCCAAACCAATACCGGCACCCATAACGAACTTTGCAAGTGTGCCTATGTTATTGATAAAGTTATACCCTCCAAGCCACCAAGATTGAAATATTTTAGCGATTTGACATATGATTGTTCCTGCAATTAAAGTACAGAACAAACCCGTTGCCATACCTGAAAAGGCTACGATAAAATATCTGTTGCCGAATTTTTTTAAGGCTTTTAGAAACTTATCTTTCTTTGTCGGTTGCTTTTCTTTATCCACAACCTGCTCACTGCGTACAGTACCTTCATTTTGTTGTTCAATTTCTTCTTGAACAACGGTTTGGTTTGTTTCTTCCATTTTTTATGTTTCCTTTTATTGAATTTGTATCAACTTAAAACCCAACTTATCACACGAAGTCAAATAATACTCTACATTTGACTTTATCGTTTTAATAGGGTAGTTGTTATCGCCATGTAAATGACCGTAAACAACTTTAGAAACATCATTTTCCTCGAATATATCCGTAAATTGAGAATTTTCTTTTTTTGCATTAAAGGGAGGATAATGTATCATAACGATAACTTTATCACCATCTTCTCTCATTTTTTTTATCTTTGAAAAGGAAAGTCGAAATCTTTCAAGTTCCCTCAAATATATCTTTTCATCTTGCTTACTATAATCTTGCATAGTAGGACAAGTCCAACCACGAGAGCCAGTTATAATTACATCTTCAAACTTCACATAGTCGTTTTGCAGAAAGAAAAAAGTATTATCAGGAGCATTATCTCTAATCTTTGAGATACCCTTCCACCAGTAGTCGTGATTTCCCCTTATAAAAACCTTTTTGCCTTTTAGTTCTTTTAAAGAGTTGATGTCGAACAAACCTTCTTCCAAGGACATTCCCCAACTTATATCTCCTGCAATTAAAACGACATCTTTATCGCTAACCTTACTTTGCCAGTCAATTTTGATTTTATCAAAATAATCAACCCAGCCACAGCCGAAAATATCCATAGGTTTGTCTACCATACCTGAAAGGTGTAAATCACTAATAGCAAAAATTTTCATAAAAACACCTCCCAAAATTTACCTAAAATATTTTAACACAAAATACGGATATTTAAAAGCATTTTATATGCCAAAAATAAAAAACGCTTATTTAATTGTCCATCTTTTTTTGAAAAAAACTAATTACAATTTCTCGTTCCACTTTTAGAGCAATTTTTTATTTTTTTGAATTACAAACAATATTTTTTTATTCACAAAAAATTTCTAAATTTTCAAAAAAAACAATAAGGAGTATTGTGTTATAAAAACTTAACATAATACTCCTTATTTCTCAAATTTTAGTTAGTTATTTGTTTCCTTTTTTGTTGCCTTTTGCTTCTTCTATCATGTTGCAATATTGATCAAAAACTGCACGAGCGACTTCATCTCTGTCTTCAACTTTGAGAGAACTTTTTCCATTTTCGTCTTGTTCAACCTTAAATACAACAGCCTCGTTATCTTTAATTCCCGGAACTTTTGTGACAGGTTTCAAAATGCAATAAAGATCTTCTTCGCCATAAGGGATAACGGCAATTTGGTCAAATTTTATTTCTTCACCATTGTCATTATACATATAAATGGGAGCAGAATTGTTTTCGTCAAGAAGAACATCAAGAATATCAACTTCTACAACCTCGTCCTTTTTTTCAACTTTCTTTTTTGTTTTCTTTGTTTCTTTCATTATTTTTCTCCTTTTGTTTAAACAACTTTGATAAATGATTTGCGCTGAGATTTTGTCAATAACTTCTTTGCATTTATATCTACCAACGTCGGTTCTTCATTTTTAGTCTTATAAACTAGCTAACTGTTTTATGATAATTTGAATTTAAAGTAAGGGTAACATCTCCATTACCTCCACTTCTTTTATATTCCAGTTTCAACTGATAACCATCTCTTGCGTTCAACATTAAATCTACAACTTGAAAGTGTCTTGTTATTTCTTTTTCAATTACTATGTTGCCATTTGTATCGTATAAAGTTGCTTTTGTTAGTACATCATCAACTTGCAATGTACCATTATCTTTAGCCAAACCGTTAGTAATTTCATTAATCACTATCGTTTCAATAATCTGTGTTTTTCCGTTTTTAAACGCAGTGGTCGCATTTGAGCAATTTGTTGTAATTCCTATAAGATTTACAAGACATTTACCATTGTTATCAATTATATTTTGAGCAACTGCAATAGCAATATTTGAAGGGATTGCATAACCAACACCTTCCATATCTTCATCTTTTGCATTTACAATACCTATTAATTGGCCTTCGTCATTAAATAATCCACCACCTGAATTGCCCGGATTAACAGCACTATCTATACGCAATGAACGATATAAATTTGAACTTCCCCCCAACTGAAGTTGAATATACTCACTATCTTTGCTTATTATTCCAGTTGATGCTGAAATGCCATATCCTCCGGGATTACCTACAGCAACAACTGTTTCACCTACTGATAAATCATCACTATCTACATAGTCAACTTGAATAGCACTGCTATTTTCAATGCTTTCAAAATTATCACTATCTACATATAAAATCGCAATATCGTAACTTGCTACACCACCAATATATTGACACGGAATACTGTTAGATTCACAACCGTACAAATGTATATAAATATCATCACTTATTAGTGAAGACGTATTGCCATTAGCATTATAAACAACATGGTAATTAGTGATTACATATGCGCATTCACTATCGTTATCTATCTTATAAAAGACACCTGCACCTGATGTGATGATGTCATTGCCCGTGTTTTTATTTGTAAAATTACAAGTAATTGAAACAACCGAACTCAAACCTATATTAGTAGCAACCTCAATATCGTTAGTGCTACCTGAAAAATTATAAATTTCTTTCAAAAAATCAAAAAATGTTCCTGAAAACTCATCATTTTCTACACATTTTTCATACGCATCATACAAGTCATAATCTTGACCATCAACACCATTAGTACCTTTTAGGCTATCAAGCCACTCCTGTTCAGTCCCCGTATAACCATTGTTTAGTGCTATCTCGTATGCTGAAGTAGTTTCACAACTTGTAAGCGTAAGCAAACTTAAAATTAAGACTGACAACAACATACATAAAACTTTTGTAAATTTTTTCATCATATCTCCTAATAAAAAATGGACGACCTTATTTTAGCCGTCCAATAATTTTCAAAAAAACCGTGCATCCCTCGTTGTCAAGTTATACCGATGTGGTAACCTTGTAGGTAACTCCCCCAAAGCAACCTTATGGCACACAAGACGTATTTGTTTAGTGCTGCTATATTCCTATCCTGACACGGTTCGCAATCGCTCGTTGCATAAGACCTTGATATCAACATCCCTTGCAAAGTGCAACCATCCATATAAAATTCCTAAAAGGGCTTTCTGCTCTGCTGTAGCGGATTGCAGATAAAGGGCACCGCTAACTCCCCACATAGCACGGCAAGATTATTTTATACTAAAATAATAAAATTAGCAAGCAATTTAACATTATTGGAAAAATAAAATCTTATTTAAGTCAATTATATTATATAAAATATATTTTGTAACTTTATTATACTTTTTAAACCTTAAATTATATTAAAATTTTTGCATATTTTTATTTAATTTATGTTAAATTTTATATTATATTTTTTTGTTATTACTAAACATAAATAGTAATTTTTTTTCATATCTATTTTTTAAATCCTATTGATTTTTTGACAAATTTGTGTTACCATAATGTTGGTAACATTGCTGACTTTTTTTCATTGAAAAATGGTCAGGGGGGTGAGAAAAATGAAGGAGGTTTATTTTATTGGTGGTTCATCATTTAGTCAAAAACGTGAGATTGCAGAAGTTATCTGTCAAAAAAACGGATTTATTCATTACACGATTGACGAAAATATTGAACGATATTTAGAGCGTGGAATTATAGATAATAAACGGCTGTTATCCATAATACAGACGCTTCATCCAGACAGTATTTTGTTAAGAGATAGCACTGAACAACTAATAATGTTATATCAAGTATATTGCGAACTTTTTAGTTATGTTCTTGAAGACATTGTTAAATTATCAAATATTGCCCCTGTGATTGCTGAGGATTCGGGATTATTACCCGAACTTATGAACAAAGCAGGTATTAGCAATACTAGATATGTGTGCATTATCCCACAAAATATTGGTCAACACAAAAGATGTGCTTTAAACGGTTGGTTTGCGAGCATATATAAAAAATGTACTAACAAAAAAGAAGCAATTATAAATTGGCTAGATTGTGAACGAAAATTTGCTGAATTAATTGCTAAAAAATCTTGCGAGTTGTGTTATGAAACTATTGTGATGTCCAATAATGCAACTTTAAATGAACAAATACACACTATTGAAACAGCCCTTAATTTAGGGTCAACTAACACAAAAAAGGAGTATCAATGGACTTAAAATCAGTATCTAAGTCAGCAAGGTTACCAAAATAAAATTTATGGTGGTAAAAATCTTTTACCACCTTATTTTTTTTAAAAAACATTTCCTATTTCAATACTATACGTCTTTGCTGTATTTTTTGTTATCTCAAGCACTACCTCTAATTTAGCAAGTGCCTCATCATAATTTTTTGTTGAAATAAGGCTTACAGCCTCATTAAGCCAATAATCTAAAAACTCAATGTCGCTATGAGGAATATAGATATGCAAGGTCTTTTTTTCATCTTGCCATAAATCTCTCACATTTTCTGCATCAACCGTTAATGCTGTTTTGCTAGCAGTTTTTTCTTGCAAAATTGATATTGCATTTTCAAACTTTGAAAATTGATAACCAATATGGATTTGTTCAAATAGAACAGCACCAATTAAAATTAAAGCCGTTATTATAATAGTTATAATTGATTTTTTCATCACCATTTAACCCCTTCTGGTAAATCAACCTTAAAAGTAATGTATTTTTTATCTTTTATCTGCATATAAACTTTTCCTTCGCCATCAATAGTCAACACTAAAACTCGTTTTAAGTTGCTAGCACCTTTCTCTTTAATTATATTTATAAAGGTTTCCTTACTCATCTTGCAAATATCAAGGTTCTCTTTTATAAACTTTCCTTGGTCAATGATAATGATAGGAAAAGATTTTGAATTTATGTTTTCTGCAGGGAAAACGGATAAATTTCCCGTTGACTCAAAAATAGCATAATTTATATCGTCAAGAGCAAAATAACCAGCCATCCTAATTGACTCAAGCAGGTCGGAAACATCCAAACTATTACTTCTCAACTCCTCTATGTCTATTCCATTTTTATTTATAACAACTGCAGGACGACCACTTATATAATTTTTTATAACGTTATTTTGTTCAAGCAACACTACAATTTGATGCAATAAAAATATAGTTCCCACTGCTATAATTCCATAAAGCAAAGGTATTGAACTATCTGCCATAGGTATACAAGCAAGGTCTGCTATAACCAAAGTTATAACAAGTTCATAAGGTTGCATTTCACCTATTTGCCTTTTTCCCATCAATCGCATAATAAACACTAAAGTTATAAATACGATTATCGTTCTAATAATAATTAAGCCCATAATATTATTTTAAATAATTTAATTATTGTTATGTATTTGTTTTGTAAATTTAATTAATTGTGATATAATTTTTTTTGCAGAGTAGTTTAGGGTGCGTAAAGTGTTGCGAAATGGGATGTTGTTCGCAAACGAAAAGGATTTACGCTGTATTTCTTGCGATACCCTTTACGCGTCCGTTGCTTAATTTTAGTGCCTTTGCACATTTTTTGTACGGACCTCTCCACTTATTTTGGGAGGTTTTTTATTATGGAGTTAATTAACTCAAAACAAACATTTTTACAAAAAGTTTACTTGTTTATGTTCCCTAAATTTTTTAGAGATTTGAACAAAACAAAAAAAATTGCCTATTTAGGAGTTTTTATCGCACTTGCAGTTGTAGTTAATATTTTTTCCTTTCCCTTTGGATTGGGTAATTCAAACAAACTATCTTTCGTATCAACAGTGGCATTTTTAACAGGTTCAATTTTTGGCTGTGGTGGTGGCTTTTTAATTATGTTCTTAGGAGATTTGATAGGTTTTATTTTTGATACTTCAGGCTCTCCTTACAATATTCTCATTGGTCTTGGTTCAGGTATGATGGGATTTATTTATGGAATTATTATGGTAAATGT
The DNA here is from genome assembly GCA_964550125.1 of uncultured Clostridia bacterium. Lineage (GTDB taxonomy): Bacteria > Bacillota > Clostridia > Christensenellales > Borkfalkiaceae > CAZJWC01. The sequence goes on from CAZJWC010000001.1 coordinate 179,593, forward strand.
AAAGTTTAACTTTAAAGGTGAGTTTATCGTAAAAACAATTATTTCATATATTATTTCCTTTATAATTTGCACTTGTATACTCAACTCTTTAGGAAATTATCTTTATGTAGTTGAGTTTATTTGGAAGGGACAAATGAAAAAGACATTTATCGTTTACACCTTAGGAAGAATAACTGCACAGTCAATAGTATGCACAATAAATCTTTTTGCAAGTTATATATTGAGTTTTTCACTCGACAAAATTCCACAATTAAAACTTGACATTACAAGAGAAAAAGCACGCAAAGAGGAAAGAGAAAAGGCTGTTGAAAATCAAACTCAACAACCTTATGAGAATTACGCTAACGACTTTTAAAAAGTTCCTTAACCAATTTGAAATTAACAACGTTAAATAGCTTATAAATTATGTAAGTTAAGCCTAACATCAATATGCCTGTAATTATAAAGGCAAATATTGCAGACATCAGCAAAGTTAAAATATTATGAATTAGCAATCCAAAAATTATAACAGGTATTGTCAATAAGCCCACTATAAGAATATGTTTTTGATAATGTAGTTTTATGGGGCTTTTTTTGTTTGTCAAAACAAGATTGCTTATTGACGAAATTAGATAACTTAATACTTCACCAACACACAAAGCATATACGCCTATAAATTGTGGTAAAAAATAGACGCAAAGCAACATTGCCACTGCACCAAAAGAATAGTAAATTAGAGTATTTTTTTCACACCCGATAGAGTTAAGTATGCTAGTTGAAATTTGAGATAAGGACAAAGGCAAAAGCATAAACGCAAAATAAGAAATTATTTGACCACTTTTTACATTGCTATATACCAAAGTTCCTAAATCCACGCCAAGCACCACAAAAAGTGGTATCATAACGCAGGCAATAGTACCAGTCAGTTTTAAGGCATTTTCAATATTGTTTTTTAAAACGACATTGTTTTTAGAATAAAAGTTTTCAGATAATTCTGGCACTAAAACCAATGCGATTGAACCAATTATCGTAGACGGCATAAATAAAAGTGGAATACTCATACCATAAACAATACCAAACTCACTTAACGCCTGTGCATTAGTCAACCCAAAATAGATAAGTCTTTGTGGCAAAAGTATTGCAACTAGAGAGTTAATTAAAGATGAGCCTGTTCGCATCAATGTTATAGGAACAGCAGAAGAAATTAACGGTTTAAACTCACCATGAGGATTTTTTAGTTTACCACCTTTAATAAAAAAGTAAAAAACTGACATCAAAAAAGATACCAAATAGGAGGCACTAATTGCAAAACCTGCACGCATTGCTCCTGAATAGATACTTGACGAATAGATTACAAGTAGTGTACCTACTATAATCATTGTTACTTCTTCGACAAATTCTATAACGCTATAAACCAAAAAACTCTTATTTCCCCAAAACGAGCCTCTAACAACTGCATAAACTGATGTAAAAATAAGCCCTGGCAACATTATAAGGAGGACGTTCATACATCTCTTATCGGCAAAGATAAAAGAAAACAAACCATCACCTAGAACTAACGCAAGTACAACTACTATGCTAAAAACTACTGTCAAGATTATTCCTGCAGTAATAGTAGCGTTTATTCTACCCTCTTGTCGTTCGGCTTTATGTTTTGTTATAAGTCTTGATACAGTTATAGGAATACCTGAAGACGTTATAGTTACAAAAACGGCAAAAACCGTTAATGATATTGAATATATACCAAGCCCTTCACTTCCTAAAGTTCTAGAAAGGATAATCCTATATAAAAAACCTAAAAACCTTTCACAAACGGAAAACAGGGTTACAATCAATGCAGTTTTATAAATGAGTTTTTGTTTCAATGCTTGCCTCACAAATGTTTTATTTTAGATATATTTTTTTGTAAGGCCAAATATGAGTACAAGTAATGAATATTATCAAACTCAAAACAAAAAGCATATATTGTAATGGTAATAAAAATACCACGGAGGGTAATAATGTCTTTTTTTTCTAATTTTCAATCGGATAGATGTCCAGGACAAATTAATGGAAATCCTATAAATGGCTTAAACGAAAAAGCATGTATAGAGGCACAAAAAATTTTTGACGCTTGCATTAAGCAAAGTCAATTTGAAAATTTAAGCGTAACACTTACTGATAATGTGCCTGAAAATCCTACTTCTCCTTTGACTTTTGTAAGCGCAAAGAGTATAAACTCAAAGGGCGTAATTTCATCATTACAAGTAGATAGACTACCTGACAAGTGTAATTGTGCAAGAGTTCAAGCAACTGTGCAAATTCCCATTGAAGTGGTTTATTTAGATGCAAGTGGAATTGAAGGCAAGGGCAATTCAACCGTTAGTGTACCTCTTGACGTAATCCTATACATACCTTCACCTTCAGTAATTTCATATAACATTGACGCTGTGGTTTCAGTTATAGCACCAGAGGGTACTTATGTTAGTGAAAATGTATTTAACATTGATTGCTGTGCTACTGTAATTTTAAGAGTTTCTATTCCTGTTGAATTACTTATTCCAACCTACGGCTATTGTGCTATACCACCTGCACAAGACTACTCACAAGAAGTATGTGCTGGATTTTTTGAACTACCCTTGTATCCACAGAGCGATTGCAACGATTGTTCAAGTAGAAATAACTAAAATAAAAAACACGACAAATTTTGTCGTGTTTTTATTACTATTTATTTAAAAAATTCATCATAGATTGCCTTTATACACTCACTATAATCGTCAGTAGAAACGCCAACTATAATATTCAACTCACTTGAACCTTGGTCAATTAGACGTACGTTTATTTGCTTTTCAGCAAGGGCTTTAAAAAGTCTTGCTGAAGTACCGATGTTATAAATCATACCGTGTCCAACCGTTGCAACCAAAGCAATATCAGTATAAACATTGATTGTGTTAGGTTTCAATTCTTCCTTAATTTCTTCAACTACTTGAGCAAGAACGCTATCAATATCAACATTTGAAAATACAACTGAAAGCGTGTCAATACCTGAAGGCATATGTTCAAAATTGATATTATGATTTTTAAGTATTTGCAACAACTTTAACGCAAACCCAACTTCTGCATTCATCATTGACTTTTCAAGTGATATTACTGTAAAATCCTTCTTACCTGCAATACCGGTTACTATGTCGTTTTCACTTTGATATTCAACAGAGGGAACGATTAAAGTTCCTTCATCGTCAGGTGCAAAAGTATTTTTTATGTGAATTGGAATATTTGCACTTCTTACAGGGAAAATAGATTCGCTATGCAAAACACTTGCACCCATATATGAAAGTTCTCGCAACTCTTTATAGGATACAACCTTAATTTTTTTAGGATTATCAACGATACGAGGATCGCAAGCCATAAAGCCACTTACATCTGTCCAGTTTTCGTATAGCCCTGCATCAACACCTCTAGCAACGATAGCACCTGTAATGTCGCTACCACCACGAGAGAAGGTTTTTACCTTTCCGTTCAACGCTCTACCATAAAAACCGGGGAAAACAGCATTTTCATAGTTTTGAGAAAACTCCTCTAAGCACTCATAACTTTTTTGTTCGTCCAAATTACCGTTAATGTCAAAAAATATAGTATCAAAAGCGTCAATAAAAGTGTAGCCTAAATAGTTAGCCACAACTTGTGCTGAAAGATATTCACCACGAGATGCAGTAAAATCTTCGCTCTTATATTTTACGATATTCGCCTCTGTTTCATCTAGAATTGAATTAATGTCTAAATCAAGTTTTAAATCTTTTGCGATTTGTGTAAATCTATCTCTTACTTTACCAAAAGCTTGAGTACAACTTCCTGTACTTAAAACTTCATAATAGCAATCGTACAATAAATCGGTTACTTTAATATCCTCTTTAAAACGCTTACCCGGAGCAGATACGATAACATATTTACGCTCGTCATCAGCATTTATAATATTTTTAACCTGTTCAATAGCCTTTGCATCAGCCATTGATGTACCGCCAAATTTACATACTTTAACCATTATTTACAATCTCCTTGCCTTCTACGTAGTATCTTTTTTCAACACCTTCACCCATTGAAAAAGTCTTTCTAGGCAAACTTCCTCCGTTAATAATTAAACTAAACATATCGTTTTTATCCATTGCAGGCAATAAAATACCAACGCAATTATCATTTTCTTTTGTTAGTGTAATTAATTCATTTTTGCCGTGAATATAATCTACTTCACCACCATTTTCCTTGATATATTGACTGATATATTCATCTAAACTTGCAATGCCACCAGGTAAAGTTTCACCAAGTGTAATTTCAGTTTCCTTTCCGTCTAATACAATTTGAGCTCTAACTTGACCATTAAGAGTCAAGCCTGATATAAACTTTTTAGCATCAACGCCAAAAACAACTCTATGAATAGGTTCAAACTTTAAACCTTCATCATATAAATTTACCACCTCACAAAGTGCAAACCTTGCTGGATGATTTTCTTGCTCCTCTACAGAAAGAGTCTTTTTCAACTCCTCCCAACAGCATTTTGCAGTTGCTAAGGAGTGGTTTCCATCACCTACGGCGAATAACAACCTCTCAACTCTACCATACTTTTGTGTTAAAACTTCGTCATCTATTAGTTGATTTAATGAATTTATAACCTTTTCGGTATCACTTATAAAGTAACCTTTTAAATGTCCTCCACCCATATTTAAATCAAAATCATAAAGTTTTTCAAGGGATTGTTTGTTTGAAATTAACTCTCCCATAACTGAATTTTCTTTATCATCTATCAATAACATTATATGTGGAAATTCAATTTGTGCCCCTTGCCTAATTTTAACTCTAGGAGGAATACGCTCTAAAATTGTCGCTTCTGTCGCTCTTATCAATGCACTTGATTTTTTCTCAAAAGAATAATTTTCAAGGTCGATTGATAAAATTAAACCATAGCGAGAGTCAGCATAGGGCGTCTGTCTTTCAACTAAAATAAAACCTTCTGGCAATTTTTTGAAAACGCCATTTGCTTTATATTCAGTCATTTTTTCTTTAATCGATTTTATGCGTTTTTCAGGCTCATCTTTCAAATAAACTTCAGGAAAAATTAAGTTTAGAGTTGAATAACTTTCTCCAACATAATTTTCAAGTTTCTTCCAGTACTCCCTATCAGATGTAAACTGGTCACAAGCGATTACTGCCCACTTTGACATATCGCATTGATTAGGAATTAAAATTTGAGGTACTTTAATACATTTATTCATCATAGTAAAAATCCTTAATTGTCAGTTAAATTAACTGTTAATAACAAAGTAAATAAATAACGAAAGTGCTAATGAAATTAGTTTTAAAATAGGGTGGGTTGTAAAAAACGATTTAATTTTTTGAATAATTTTAGACATTTTTAACCCTCCTTGTTTGTACGCTTAAATCCTTCCAATAATAGTCATTAAGCGTTTTTAGTAATTTATCGTAATCAGCATAATTTTCAATTATACCATGTTTTGCGACTGAAATAATACCCGTTTCTTCAGATACAATTATACTAACAACATCAGCCGTTTCAGTAACACCTATACCTGCTCTATGGCGAGAACCTAAATCTTTAGATAAGTTAGTTTTTTGAGTGATAGGTACAAAACAACCTGCAGCCTCTACTCTATGTCCGTTAATTATCATTGCCCCGTCATGCAAGGCTGATTTAGGAAAGAATATACTTTCAATTAGTTGAGTGGAAATATCTGCATTTAAAATAACTCCACTATCTAAAACCTGTTTTGTTAGATTTCCATTTGATAAAACGATTAACGCACCTGTATTATTCTTTGAAAAATTTTGTACTGCTTTAATAATATTGCTGATATAAGTATTGATTTCATCATTAGAGATGGAGGTAGTAACCGATTTAGTTTCGCCTTTGCCTGACTGATTTGCAGTCCAAATATCTCTCTTAACTTCAAGGTTGAAGATTAAAATAAACACCATTGACAATCCTGCTGGTACAAATAAAAACCAACCTCTTTGAAATTCTGGCGTTGTAAGAAAAACACCACCTAAAATAAAAATTGAAATGGCATATAAAATTATCATTGATTTTGCATTATTAACAAATAACGTTCTAATCGTGTAGTAAATAATAATTGCCATTAAAATTATTTCACCAATACCAAAAAACGCACCCCAAAAATCAGAAAAATTTGAAAATACGTTACTGAATAGATTTCCCATATAAACCTCCTATCTATCTGCAAAAATCCTGCTTATCATAAGTTTTAATCCACTATCAGCAGATAATCTTCCTTGTTTAATATTTGAAAGCAACTCTACACCATAAAAATAAAAATTTTCTAACCCACCCTTTTGAAAGGTTTCACATTGCTCTTTATTTTTTGTTAAAGCATAATCTTTCATTGAAAGGATTGAACAAACTTGAGCGTGCGAGTTAACTCTACTCAATTCTCCTACCTCAAAAAGAGTTTTAAAATATGATGTTATGCTGTTTAAAAGAGAGATGTCATCATATCCTTTTTGTTTTAAATCATTTAAAATTTCTAAAAATTTTTCATATCTTTTTTTTGAAATGGCATTTGTCATTTCATAGATTTTATACTCCGAATCCTTATACACCAAATCATCAACATCTTTGGGGGAAACGGAGCCGTTTTCCAATCCAAAAGAAATAAGTTTTTGCGTTTCGTTGTAAATTTTTGACATATCAAAAAGACAATATCGCATCAACATATCGCTTGCATCATCGTCAATAACCACGCCTGCTTTTTTGAAAGTTATAAAAATCCATTTTAAAATGGTTTGTTCATCAGCGTGAGAACAATCAACAAAAGTAACTCCCTTTTTCTCCTTCAATTTTGTAGATTTTCCCTTTGTTGAAAGAGTATTAAAAATCATCAAAATGGTAGTTGAAGGAAAATTTTCAAAAAGAGGTTTCAAGTATGTTTCAAAGTCTTTTTCGGTTGGATAAAAATCAACTACTTTTATTACCCTTTTATCACTCATAAAAGGAAAACTCTCACAAGCGTTGACAAAGTTTTTAAGTTCATTACCTTTTAGAGTGTCTCCTGAAAAAGAGGTAAAGTTTAAACAGGGTTCAGTCAAATACTTATCTTTAAGCAAATTTTCGCCCAATTGTTTAAAGTATTCATCTTCTCCTTCAAAAAGAAAAATGTTTGTACAGTTTTCCTCTTGTAAGGATTTTTTTAACTCCATAAACTTCATTTAAACACCTTGCAATTTTTATTAGTAAAAATCTATACAAAAAGTATATCACATTTTTTTATTTGTTGCAAGAAACTAACGTTCCCTTTTGATTAAATTAAAGTCAAACATACACCCAAAATAGTTATTAAAAACAGTACGAAGGAAATAGTTGATTTTGTTTGCAACGAAAGATTTACTTTATCTGTCAAATTATATACTCCAACATAGTAAGGAAAAGCAAAAATTTTAAATGAAAATCCTGATAGTATAAACTTTGAATAATCTACAAGATTGATTACAACTTTTACTATTTTTACAAAATAAGCAGGCAAATATAAAATATAGAGTGATATAAAGGGTAAAATCATTGCAAGTATCACAGTAAACAACAGAGTTATGTACAATATGCTTATTATGGGAATAAACAAAAAGTTTGTAAATATACCCAGCAATGAAATATATCCAAAATAATCAATCATAATAGGTATCGTAGAAATTTGAACTGCAATTATCAATGCAATACTTTCACTAATCTTTTGGGGTATTTTCTTAACCTTTAAAAGCACTCTTTTAAAACAGGGGAATACCAAAACAGTACCAACCGTTGCACTAATTGAAAGTAAGAAGCCAACTGAAAATATGTATGCAGGATTGATTAGCATAAGCAATAAACAAGCAAATGATAACGACTCCAACCTATCATATTTAACACCTATAGTTTTTGTAAATAAAAGCACTATACACATTATCACTGCTCTTACAGATGAAGATGAAAAACCACATATACCCGAATAAATAATTATTATAATGGAAGTTAATATTAGATTAAGTTTTGGAGAAGTTTTTAATTTATTTAAGATAAAGGCACAAACTCCTGCTAAAATGCCTATATGCAAACCTGAAACAGCAAAAATATGTGCAATTCCACCATATCTAAAGTTAGCAAGTGTTCCTTTCTCAATTTGCGTACAATCTCCCGTTATTAGTGCAAAACTAATACCTGCATCTTCCCCGTCCATATTACCTGACAGAGTGGAAAAAATGTTTTCTTTTATATATAAAAATAATGAAAACTTATTCTTATATACAGTTATTTCCTTAGTATTTGAATAATACTTTATCTTATCTAGCATTACGCTTTGCATGTTGGTATAATTATCAACTGAACCATAAAAGAAAATTATGTCGCCAAGGTTATAATCGTTTTCGCCCTCATAAAAAACTCTCAGCTTATAATCAAGATGTTTATTTTGGCTTACAGAGGATAGACTAACATCATTTAAAACAAAACTTTTGTCATCTTCATTAAAACTTTTGTCAACAATTCTACCACTAATCAAATACTCACCGTCTTCAATCTCAACCCTAGAAACCTTTTTATAACAGATTGAATAGGACAAAACTGCATATAAAATTGAAAGCAAAATACATAATAGGTATTTTAAATAGGTTGTTAATGGATATTTGCGTAGAGGAATATAGAGTAATGGTAAAATAGGAAAAAGCAACAATAAGTAAAAAAATGAAATATTAAATTTTATTATTAAGGACGTAAAAAATATCCCCAAGCCTAAGCTTAAAGATATTATAAAAAACGGTCTAAAATTTATTAGTTTGTACATTATATATTGTAACTCGCTCCCGTTTTTGCAAGGGCTGTAAAAGTAGACTTGATTTCTTTTTGATACTCATCTTCTTCAACGGTGGGAAGAAGGTGAGTAACTAAAAAATTCTTTTTTAAAGCACTTGCTTTTTCGTCAATAATTTTTACTGACAAATGTGGAGAATTTTCACTATAATTTTTATTAAGAGTGCAACCGTCCGTCAAAATAAAATCACTTTGCTTACAAATTTTTTCAAACCCTTCGCAAATATTTGTATCGGCAGTATATCCAAATTTTTTGTTACCATTTGAACAAATAAAACCATAAGTAAACTTTGGATGTTTCATTTGAACAAACTCAAATTCAAAATCTGCAATCTTTATAATTTTTCCACTTTCAACAGTTACAAAATTTAAAAAGGGACAGTTCGTTTGAAAACTTATAAATTCACTTAAACTTTCAAGAGGAATATACACATTTATCTTACCTGAAAAATCTCCCCTTTGAGTTGCAAATTGAAGATAATAATTTATCACTCCTAAATCACTAATATGGTCGTAATGAAAATGAGATATTACAATACCATCAAGGCTTTCAACCTTATGATATTGTAATAACTTTGCAAGGCAACCACTTCCACTCTCGATAAGCAGTTTACTTTTCTCGCTTTCAAGCAAGTAACTGCTTGTTGCCTCATTTTCTTTTGGATATGGTCCATATTTTCCTAAAACGGTTAATTTCATACTTTAATCCTTACGCAAGACTGATTTTATCACTGATTGAACGAAGTAAAATGTGTTTATCCTCTCCATACTGAACTACGGAGTGAATAAATTGAATCACTTTTTGATTTGACCTTGTTATCTTTAATTCGGCTAAAATTAGTCCTTCTAATTCGTCAGCATAGATACTTACTCTATTTTCAAGTATCCCTCTTATTATAGCCAAAATTTCGTAAGGTGTAAAGTCAGAATCAGTCTTTCTTAAAGGTTCTTCCGTTTCTACACGATAAAAAGTCGTTTCTAAACATTTGTTCGTCTTTCGATAGTATTTTCTACCAAGGATTTCTTCATACTTAAATTCTGTTAAAGCAAGCAATGACTTAATTTTATCGTCAATCCTTGTTCCACCCTTTTGTATGCCAAAACTTTGCAATACTCTTTTTATAACAAACTCCTCGCTAATAGGTTCCTCGATTGAAACTACGGATTTAATTCTTGAAATAATAGCATTATCATTTTCACCACTCGTGATAAAAGTTGAGGGTAAATTTTCACTTTCAATTTTTAAGTACTTGTAAGTTTTTTTATACTTTGAAAGGGACTGTTTTAAATTTTTATTTCCTCCGATTAGTCTTTCAATAGTATCTTTTATTCTCTTTATTTCTCGTTTAGGATTGTTGATAAAGTTTATAGTGTAAACACGCATAACGTTCCAGTTGTTTCGCATTAAAGTTTGTGATTGTAAAATCGTCCTATCCTTTGCAGAAGATTTGTGTGCCGTTTCGCCATCACACATAATAGCCAAAATAAACTTTTTCTTATTATTAGGGTCAATAACGGCACAGTCAATTTTAAAATCGGATACACCTAAATCGTACCTGCACTCAAAGCCACAGTTTTTTAATTCATTGGCTATATATCTTCCTATACCAACATTTTCTCGATTGATATTTTCAATGCTTATAGGAAGATTTAGTTTTCCTCTATCGGCAAACTCTAGAAACGCTTTTAGTCCTGCAACACCTCTTGACTTCGTTTTTGAAAGGTCAATCATTGAAGATGTCATTGAAGAATACACAGTCATTTCCTCTCTTGCACGTGAGACTGCAACATTAAGCCTACGCCAACCACCAAGTTGGTTTAATGGACCAAAGTTCAAGGATAATTTACCTGTCTTGTCAGGTCCATAACAAACAGAAAATAGAATTACATCTCTTTCATCACCTTGTACGTTTTCAAGGTTCTTTACAAAGATAGGTTCATCCCTATCGTATGCTTTATCTTCAAGTTTGTTTTTATATAATGCTTTTGATAATCTTCTTTCAATCAATTCTTGTTGAATTGTACTAAAGGTAATAATACCTATACTTGAACGAGAAAGTCTATCGTCTTGCAGTCTACGAATTACTTCAGCAACAAGCGCGTCTGCCTCTGCTTTGTTTTGTTTTGTTCCACCCCTTTCGTAAACGCCGTTTTCAAGGTAGCACATTTTTACTCTTGATTCTAGATTATCAGGAGAAGGGAAAGTACTTAACTTATTTCCATAGTACATTGTATTAGAAAATGAAATTAAACTTTCGTGCTTACTTCTATAATGCCACAAAAGATGTTTTGAGGGAACACCCAAAGCAAGACAGTCATCTAAAATGCTATCTAAATCTTCATTTTCTAAATTTTCTTCATCAATAAAGCCTGAACTAAAGAAAGTTGTAGGAGGTAATTGTTTTTCATCACCAACGATAAGAGCGTTTTTCGCTCTAGCCAAAGCAGAAATTGCCTCACTGGTAGGTAATTGAGACGCCTCATCAAATATTACTAAATCAAAATCACACTCAGGACTTAAATATTGAGAAACGGTTGCTGGACTCATTAAAATACAGGGCATCAACACTTTTGATAGGTTAGGAATTGATGATAGAAAAGATTTTAAATTATATCCACGCAAGTTACTCTTAGTTATACGCTTGAAAGCAACAAGTTCAAGTGATAAACTTCCCTCGTCCTTTTCATCAGGCAATTTTGACACTAATTTTTGGAATATATATTTCTTTGAATCAGCAACGTACTCCTCATAAATTCTCTTGAAAAGTTCAATCTTATCATCTAAAAGTTGAGAAGAAAATCTTGATAAAACAGGGTCTAAAATGATACTCGTTTCAATAAAATTCTTGTATACATTTTTCTTAAAACTGCTTAATATATTTGTACTGTTTACCTTACCGTTATTTAAATAATCGGTCATAAACTCTAATCCTTCGCTACGCAGTTTAGCCTCTGTTGATTTATATATACACCAAGAAGATAACACATCAATATTATCGATAATTTGTGAGCATTTGTTTGTATAATACAATAAAATATCTTCGTCTTGAAGCTTTCCTTTTTCGGCTTTTGTAAGATTTGAAAATAAATTTACGGCACTTTCAAAGGAAGAAATTGCATTATTTAAACCTGACAAAATAGGATTAAGGAAACCACTTTGTGCTCTAACACACATACTGTTAAAACTATCTGCATTATAATCAATGAAGATTGTTCCACAGAGTTCATGCAAGTTTGTAAGTTTATTTAAAAACTCATCTCTCTTTTTGAAGTTTATTACATTTTTATCCATAAACTCCTTTGCCATAGTAGTTTTTTCGTTAAGCAAAGTTAAGTCTACATAAATATCTTTAATCAATTTTAAACTTGCCACTTCATCTTTAGAAGAAAGGGGCATTTTTGAGGCTCTTTCCAATTTCTTCAAAACACTAACTAGCAGTTTTGAACTCCTGTAATTTTCCGACCAGTTATCAAGTTCACTTTCTATTTGAGTGTATTCTTTTGAAACATCAATCAAACTTTTAAACTTTTCAAAATACCTTTTAAATAGTTCGTCCAGTCTTCTATTTGCATTAAAGAAAATATTAAACTCTGTTTCCTCGCACTCATAATATTTTTTAATTGAATCATCGTTAAGTAGCGTCAAAAGAGTTTTTAAATTTTCAAACTTTTTAAAAGTAAAAGTACTAATTCTTTGACGATAAAACTCATAAAAAAGGGCAAGATAATTCTTAAAATGCTTAATTTCTTGAAGTAAAACCTCACACGCACAATAAATACTATCTTTTGTTTTTGTGTCAAACTCGGTTAAATTAACGTTCTCAAAGGGAGAGTGATATACCCCACCACACTCTTTAATCGCACCCGTTAGTTCAATCAAAAGTTCTTCGTATCTATCAAGTTTTTCCTTTGTCAAATTATCATAAAAAGTACTCTCTATATCAAGCAAATCGGGGGAATTTTTATTTTTTAAGTATAAAAGTATTGCTTCATAAACAGAAACACCTAATCTTCTTTTCGTATGCAATGCCTTGATAGGTTCGTTTAAATCCTTCCTTAAATTATCAATTCTATCAGCGTTTTCTATAAATTCTTTTTCGTCAAAAGTTGCATGCAACGACAAAGTTTTTTCAAGTGTTTTTGCCACCTCATTTTTGTCAGTTTTGCTTGAGTGTAATTGCATACAAAAATCACCAATACCTATGCTGTCAAGACGCTTTTTTACTACCGATAATGCGGCTTGCTTTTCAGCAACAAATAATACTCTCCTATCGTTTGCAAGTGCGTTGGCTATAATATTAGTGATAGTTTGCGACTTGCCTGTTCCAGGAGGTCCATGCAAAACAAAAGTATTATTTTCATTTGCAGAAGCGATTGCAGATAATTGAGAGGTATCAGCCATCAATGGAGTTAAAAGTTTTCTTGATGGAATATCATCTTCATCTAGCGTTTCAAATGCCAATTTTTTAATATTAAGCCTATTTTCTAAAAGGGAACTTATTAAGGGGTTTTTCTTAAATAAGTCAATATTTTGTCTTAAATCGTTCCACATTGCATATCTTGCAAAGGTAAAAGGGGCAAGATAAACATCTTCGCAAATCTCCCAGTCTTTTTTTGAAAGTATTTCTCTCTTAACGATAGAGAAAACCTCCTCCAAACTAACCTCGCCTGAAAGGTTGTCTAAACCACGAATATCTATATTAAATTCTTGTTTCAAATACTCTAAAAGTGTCGTGTTTATAGTTACGTCCCCTGTTAGAGTAATAAGATGTTCCTTATCTTTTTTTGTCTTTTCAAGTTTTACTGGTAAAAGTACGATAGGTGCGTATTTTGTTTGTTTATCGACTGAAATCCATTTTAAAAATCCAAAGGAAAGGTAAATTAAACTTGCACCTGTTTCTTCCTCAAGAGTCCTATTTTTCTTGATTAAAACATTTAATAGACTTATCGTCTTTTCCTCGTCATAAAAGGTATGCAATCTTTTATTTTTAAACTCGACCTTCGTCAACTCTTGCAAAGGAATTTTTTTCTTCGCGTTCATAAATAATGGAATATCACTTTCCACCGACTTTAAGTCGTTAGGAACGGGTAAAACTTTAAATGAATCCCCAGCAAGCATTGTTACAAAAGTATCAAAAATATTTCCTGCCATAACATGCAAACAGTTTTTTTCGGGATTGAAATTTAACAGAGTATTACGCAATGACATATCAAGCAGTTTTCTTTCCCATTGTTTGTTTTTGGGTTGCTTTATGTCAATATTTACCTCTCTTAAATTGTTTATATCTCTAGGTTTGGCAGTATTATCAAGGTCGCTTGGTTCTAAAATTTCCGTTCTTCCAGTTAAAAGATTAGTTATCTTAATAGGTAGAGGTCTTATTTCACCAAGTCTGCATCTTCTAATATCCACAAAAGTATTGTATGAATCGTTGGCTAGGCGTTGCTTAAAGTGGTTTTCCGACATTGAAAAATTTGCACCACCACTCAAGAAAATATCGTTAATATCTATAACGCTAATATTATTTATACCGTCTGCAACATATTTGCCAATTAAAGAAACGTCATCACTTGAAGGTTCTATAAAGGAATTATCTGTTAACCAAACCCCAACCGTAGCTTCGTTCTCACCAAAAAGAAGCACGGGATATAAACCACAACTTTCCAAACAGGAAGCAATAAGGATTGAAAGTTGCAATTTAGTGGCTTGCTTTGACTTCATAATAGAGTTAATATCACCTATCGCCTGTGCGAATTTTATATCTTCTTCACTGTCGATTAAATTGATATTAGCCTTACTTAAACTAGCATAAATGGAAGCAAAAATTTGCCTTACCTTGTTTTTGTCAACATTATTATAACCATCAAAATCGGTTGAGATGTTCCATTTTGAAAGTTGCTTTTGTGCGTTAGTCATTATCTGCCCACAAGCCTGCATTTTTGGACGCACAAAACAGGCAATATCTGTAATATCGCCCTCCGTTCCACCCCAAAAATCAAAAGGTAAAACGTTCACCTTGCACTCAACTTCATTTAAAATTTTATCTTCATGAGTGATGTAAACTTTTATTACACTTTCAGTTGTAGTATGCAACTCACTCAAAGCCAAAGGAGAGAGCAAGTTTTCAACCTTTATGCTTACTGAACTTTCATAAGGCAAACTTTCAATCACCTTTTTGTAAGGCAAAATAACTCCTATATTGTCCTCAATATGAATTGCAATGTTTTCAACTTCTTCTGCAGAATTATTTAAAATTTGCAAGGTTAAAAAGACGTTGATATTGTTAAAATAATTTGCATAACTAATTTGCCTTTGAGTTTCAGCAATGATTTTAACGCAACCTACCAAATCTCTTTTAACTACCTTTTTAGCCATATAGTACCCCTCAATATATCATATAAACTCGTATATTATTAACAAAAATTTTTTCTTTAAAACTCGTCGTTTTATGCGTTTAAATTATCAATAATTTTTAAAACTTCATCATAAGTTTTTGCTATATAAGTAGGCGTTCCTGCCTCACTAATTTCTTTATTTTTTTGATTAAACCAAATGCTTTTTACACCTGTTAAGTTTGCTCCTTTTATGTCTGCTGTGAGCGAATCACCTATCATAATTGCATTGTCATTTTTAAAGCCGTCAATTTGACTATAACAATAGTAAAAATACTCTTTGCTTGGTTTACTTGCACCAACATCATCACTTACAAAAAAGCCTGAAATATATCTATCAATTCCACTTAGTTTAATTCTTTCTCTTTGTGCAATTCCAACCCCGTTTGTTAAAAGATAGATTTTTCCCCTTTTAGAAAGTTCCTTCACAAACTCCTCGGCTTGTGGAAAGTAATAAACATATTTTGACAACTGTTCAAAGTAAATATCGTTTGCTTTTATATAATCCTTTTGAATTTTCAACTCGTCAAAAAACTCTTTAAAGCGTAATTCATATAGTTCCTGCTGGTCAATTTCCTGTCTTTCAAACCTTGACCAAACGGAGTGATTTATTCGCATATAACACTCAAAAACCTCGTTTGAAAAGGATATATTCATCTCCTCGCAAACATATTTTAACGACGCATAAGCAGTCTTACTAAAATCAAAAATCGTATCGTCAATGTCTAATAAAAAAATATCAATCATAAGCACCTAATCAATCAAAACCAATTCTTTTAACGCTCGTGTACAAGCGATATATTTTTCATTAGCAGTCATATTTTTATCCGCGACAGCAACTGAAGTAAACTCCAGACCTTTTGACTCGTACACCGTCATTATATTTATTCTTTTTTTAGAAATTTTGCCTGACCTTCGTAAAACATTATAACTTTTTCTATTGAATTTTTCCAGGTCGCAATCACTGACAATTACTGCCTTCAAGCCCTTTCCGTCCTTGAAAAATCCATTTATGTTTCTTGCAGGAATTCTTTTAACTTCATCTCCGTCAAACCCAATAGGATACATTTCAACCCCACAAATTCCTGCAACATAATCTACTATTTGATTAGTATTTCTGTAATTTTGATTTAGAGTATATACCTCGCCATCAATCACGCCTTCCCAAGAAGTAAGACCTCTATGTGTCGTGATATTTTGGGCTAAATCACCGAATATATTAAAAGATGCGTTCTCATTTATTTTTCTTAAAAGTTGATACTCGTTAAAAGAAATATCCTGTCCTTCATCAATAAAAACCAATGAATATCTCGGTTCAAGATTGTGTCCTAACATGCATAAAAGCAAACATAAAACATAGGCATCACTTTTATATAACCCTTTTATCGTCATCTTATATTTACGCTTTATTGACTTAATAAGGTCTTTATAAAAAAATCTACAAACATCTATAGGACTATTACATTTACCTATATCTTTATAATTTACATTGCCTAGCAAAATCTCGTTAAACTCAATAAAACCTATAAAAGATTCACCTATTTGTTCAATTCTTTTAAGCGTTTTATCAATTTCAGTAAGCATATTTACCCTTGCTTGAATTCGCTCTGGGTAAGTTTCTACTTGAACTCCGTTTTGGTAAGTTTTATGCCGTTTCAATTCAGCCATTTCTTTTAAAACGCTCTCTTTTAACCCTTCCAAATCCTCTACTGCGTGTTGCAAGATTTTTTCATAATTGTGAACCATAAAATATGCGTCTTTATAAAATTTGAAAAGTCTTTTATAAAAGTAGTCATAATTTTCCATCTTTTCAAGACCAACACATTTTAAAAATTCCCTACAGTCTAGTACGCAATTTAATAAATCTCTAAAAGCACGGGTATAGCAAAGTTTTCCTTCCCGCTCTTTCATCTCTCCAAGGACGGCACGACGCACTCTAACACTTGTGTTTTTTATTCTTTCATAATGAGATACTTGAATATCAAAATCTTTTATAATATCTTCAAGCATACCCGTGTCTTTTGACTCCTTAAATAAGCCGTAAAGCCCGTCATAAATTTTAAAGAGTTTTTTTGATAAATCCTCCTTAAACTCACTTGAATAAATTTGTTTTAGATAAGCAGGGTCTTCCTCGGCATCAGCAACGAGGGTTGCGTTCACATCTATACCTGCATTTTTTAAAAGTTCAATAAAATAATCGTTTATCGTAATAGTATGAACTTTTTCAAGTTCCAAAATAGTTGCTAATTCATCAATAAATGCATTAAAAGAGTTGCTTGGAGTTAATACCAAAACATTTTTAGGTTTCAAAGATTCATTGTTATACATTAGATAACTTAATCTATGGAGCATAACCATTGTTTTGCCAGAACCAGCACAGCCAGATAAAATAAAATTATCTCTTTCAGGCTTCGTAATAATCTCATACTGCTTTTCTTGTATAGTTTCAATGATATCTGTTATATCATCTTGTTCCTTTCTTGTACGCAAAATTTCCTTCAAAAAGGGGTCAAAAACAGAATCCTCTGCATGAATTGTCATTTCCTCTTTTGAAAGGTAATCTTTTAAATTTAAATATTCATTTTTAAAGTCGATAAGTTTTCCATATTTCGTTCTTAATGCACGCCTTAAAATAACTTTATAGTTGTACTCATTGATAGAAAAAGAAATTCTACTCTTTTGATAATATCTCTTTGCAAGGGGAGCACGCCAATCTACAATCTCTAAATTTAAATCACCTTTTTTGCCTATATAGTAACTATTATAGCCTTCCTTTTCATCAACAAGATCCATCCTAGCAAAATATGGTTCTTCAAAAAAACATTTATAGGTATCCATACTTGCTCTATATTGTCTAATTTCACTATAAAGTTCATTTACACGCTTGTAACTTTGAGCAGAGTAGTCATCACTCTTTTTTATCTCCTCAATTTCTTCTTTGGCGTGCATAATCTTTATCTTATATCTATTGATATAAAACACTTTTAAAAGTAACATTACACTTTTAATACGGTCTTCCTCTAAGTACTTTTGTTTATCATCATTAAGTATATCAAGGAAAAACTGTTTATCTGTAAAACATTTACTTTTTATAGAATCTCTTAACTTTTTTACATCCAATTCGCCCATCAAAATCTCCAACTGAAAGCCTGCAAATTTTTAAAAAGTGCAATTTTTTCAAACCCTTAAACTTTATTTATAAGTATATCATAGCTTGTTAAAAAAATAAATACCTTTTAAAAAATTATTTTCTTATTTTTAAAAAAAGGAAATAGATTTTATCTATTTCCTTTAAATTTTGATATTTTAAAACTCAAATTTTGTATCTCTTGCTAAAAGTTGTAGTATTTTATCCATATATGCTTTATTACCAGTTCCATCGTCATTTTTATTATTAAAGCACAACTCATATACAGCATTTGTAATAGGTAAATCTACATTGTTTTTTTCGCCTAAAAATTTAATTGCCTTTGCAGTCATAACTCCCTCGGCTAATTTGTCAAACTTTTCACCTTTAACAAGCATCTCACCAAACCTTCTGTTATGTGAGTGTGCTGAAAACAAAGTCGTTTCATAATCGCCGAGATGTGCAAGCCCATAGGCTGATAGTTCATTTCCTCCCAAAGCCTTAATCAGTCTTGCAACCTCTCTACTTCCCCTTGACATCAAAGGTCCTTTTAAAGTAGAATATCCTGCTCCATCTAAAGCACCTGCAGCAATACCCATAACGTTTTTAGCAGCTGCACCTATCTCTGTGCCTATCATATCATTTCCGTAATAAAAACGTATCAAATCACCTCTAAACTCATCAGCCAAAAATCTCTTTAAACTCTCATTGTAGGCGTCAATTACCATACAATTAGGTATACCTGCCGTAAAGTCTTGTATATGCCCAGGTCCAACCCAAGTTGCTATTTTATCTTTATCTATTCCACTTTCAATTAACACTTCTGAAAGTCTTTTACCCGTGTCGCACTCTATTCCTTTCATACATAAAACGAATATTTTATTTGACACATCATATTCTTTTATTTGCTTGATAAATCCCCTTAAACCTTGCGCACTTATTGAGATAATTATAACCTCTGCTCGCTCAACAGCGTGCTTTAAATCGCAAGATAAATCAATGCGGTTATCAAGTTTAATGTATTCGTTTTTTCCTGTTTCTTTCAAAACGGTATAAGACACTCCATCATCAGGTCCCCACGAACAAACATCATAACCTTTATTCACAAGATACCAAGCAATGAACGATCCCCAACGGCCACAACCTAAAACAGAAATCTTCATATTAACTCCTATAATTACAATAATTTTCTTTCAACAAACGCTTTTGAAAGGGTAACTTCATCAGTATACTCTATTTCGGAACCGATAGGTATACCATGAGCAAGGCGTGTAACCTTTATCTCTAACGGCTTTAAGATTTTTGCAATATACATAGCCGTTGTTTCACCCTCAACATCAGGATTTGTTGCCATTATAACTTCTTCAACCTCATTTTTGTTTATTCTTGTAAGAAGTTCTTTTATTCTAATATCATTAGGTCCTACTCCTTCCATTGGGTTAATTACTCCGTGAAGGACATGGTACACTCCGTTAAATTCCCCCAACTTTTCAAGTGCAATTACATCTTTAGGTTCTTTAACTACACAAATAATATTTGAATTTCTATTTTTACAAATAGGACATATTTCAGTTTCGCTAAAATTACCACAAATATCACAATAACGTACTTTTTGCTTAACATCTATTATTGCCTTTGCAAGTTGATTAGCATCTTCCTCACTCATGTCCATCACGCTATAAGCATACCTCTGTGCAGTTCTTTTACCAACACCTGGAAGTTTAGAAAACTCATTTATAAGTTTACCCAAGGACTCAATGAAAATCATTGTTTAAAACATTCCTCCTAAACCACCCATTTGAGAAAAAGGTCCCATTTTTGCCTTTGAAAATTCCTCTGCCTGCTTATAGCCGTCATTTATTGCAGCCAGAATTAAATCTTCAAGCATCTCAATATCGTCAACATCAACATATTTAGGGTCAATCTCAATTCCGTCAATAACCTTATTTCCGTTCATATAAACAACAACGGCATCGCCACCAGCCTTTCCTATAATTTCTTCATCTTCAATTTCCTTTTGTGCCTCTTGTATTTGTTCTTGCATTTTTTGGGCTTGTTTCATTAAATTTTGCATACCAGCGCCACCCATACCACCGTAGCCACCTTTATATCCAGCCATCTTTTACCTCCAGATTTTACTTTATTTCAATTTCAAATTCTTTCAAATTCGATTTTAATTTTTCAATATCTTCATCTATTTTAGTATCGTTCATTTTTAACTTTAATTCAAAGTCCTCAACACCGATACTTAAAAGCACATCTTTAATTAAATCCTTATAATTAAGTAAGTTGTTATATGCCCCTTCAATATCAAAAAGAATAACAAGTTTTCCGTCTGTTATATAATGGTCAGCATCTTCACAAATCATCCTTACTCTTTCACACTTAGGATTTCTTGCATTACGCAGTGCTTTCAAAAACTCACCAAAAACATTTCCTTTTAAACTTACCGTAGGCTTTGATTTTGAGATTGACTCAATCTTTTCCTGAACTACTGACTTTACATTTTCCTGCTTTTCAAGTTCTTCAAAGCCTATACAATTACAATCTTCATTTACCCATTGAGGACAATCTTCAACAGGTGGTTCATCAATCTTTTGTGTTTGAGTTGAAACACTTTTCACTTTGTTTGAAAAATTTCCACTTGATATTATGTTTTCCAATTCAGTTATTCGCGAAATTAAACTTTCCACATCGTAATCTTTTTCAGGCATACACGATTTAATTATTGCCGTCTCAAAGATTATTTTAGGAGAAATTGAATATCTTAATTCAGTGTCTAAACTCGTAAAAATTTGCATAACTCTTAAAAATCTATGTTCATCTACAAGGGTTGCTGATTTTTCAATTTCATTATACATATCATCTGGCAACTTTAAAATCTCGTTACCTTTCTTACACATTTTTGAGATTGAACAACTATTAAAATAGTTAATAATATCTTTAACTAATTGAACAACACCTTTGCCCTCTCCAAGAAAACTTTCAGCAATAGATAGTGCTTTTGACGGATTAGCCGACAATATGGAGTTGCAAAGTTTTGAAGTTTCAAAAAAATCAGCACTACCAAGCACTGCGTTTACATCAGCGTAAGTAAGTTTACCTTTTGAATAGGACGCACAAATATCAGCCACCGACAAAGCATCACGGATACTTCCCTCTCCAGCCCTAGCAATTGCTGAAACTGCCTCCTCTTCAAATTCTTTTCCTATTTGAGTAAATATTTTTTTAATCAAGTTTTCAATATCTTTTTGAGGAATTAGCTTAAAATCAAAACGCATACAACGGGATAAGATAGTTGCTGGGATTTTATGAGCTTCCGTAGTTGCTAAAATAAAAATTACGTGTTTAGGGGGTTCTTCCAAAGTTTTTAACAATGCGTTAAAGGCAGAGTCGGTTAACATATGAACCTCGTCTATTATATAAACCTTATACTTACACGAAATAGGTGGGTATTGCACTTTTTCACGCAAATCCCTCATCTCGTTTACGCCATTATTTGAGGCAGCGTCAATCTCAATAATATCAAGATTTGACGAATCTAACAATGCTTTACAAGTGTCGCACTTTCCACAGGGCGAACCATTTGCATTATGTTCGCAATTCACAGCCCTTGCAAAAATTTTTGCAGTACTAGTTTTTCCTGTACCTCTTGGTCCACAAAAAAGATATGCGTGTCCAACTTTATCCGTTTCAATTTGATTTTTTAAGACTTTAACAATATGTTCTTGCCTAACTAACCCATCTAAAGTTGTAGGCCTAAAAAATCTGTAAAGTGCTAAATACGCCATAACTACCCCTTGTTTAAAATTTTTGCAACCTTATTTTTTGCTCGTTGCAAAGCGTTATCTACCGTTTTGAAATTCTTATTTGAACTTTCACAAATTTCATTATAACTTTTACCCTTCATATACAGAGAAAATATTTTATATTCAAGCTGTGATAATTGTCTTTTAATTTGATTTTGAATTTCTATCCTTCGCTCTTTGCTTATCAAAATTTCTTCAGGAGTGTGAGTGTCTGTTACAACTAAAATTTCCTCTCCCGTTTCATCAAAAATTGAAGCGTAGTTATTCAAAGGTAAACTTTTTTGACTTGTCGATTGTTTTACTGCTGTAATCAAACGACGTCTAATACAGAGAGTAGCAAAAGTTTTAAAAAGGCAGTTATGAGCGTCATTATAATCCATTATCGCCATATACAAGCCACACATACCCTCTTGAATTAAATCCTCGGCTTCTGCACCAACCAAAAAGAAACCTCTTGCGTTTATTTTTACCAAGTCCCGATATCTCTTTAAAAGTTCATCAACCGAACATTTATCCCCTTGTTGTGCCTGTTTAACAAGCATCTCATCATTTATATCTTCAAACATATTGTCTATTTTAATTTTCTCCTCACAACCTCATAACTAGCAATGCCTAACGCTATTGAGGCATTTAAAGAATTAACCTTACCTTGCAAAGGTAAACTTAATATCTTATCACACTTTTCTTTTGTTAATCTTTTTACACCACTATCTTCTCCACCGATAACAAGTGCTACATTACCTGACAAATCAGTGTTGTAAATATTTTCGCCATCAGCCTCCAAACCGTAAACCCAAAAATTATTTTTTTGCAAGTAGTCGATAGAAGAATTTATAGAGGACACTCTTGCAACTTTGATATGGTTTACTGCTCCGGCACTTATTCTAATAACACTTTCGTTAACTTGTGCTGAATTTGCACGGGGAATAACCACACCATTTGCACCAGCACACTCAGCAACTCTAATTATGCTACCTAAATTATGCACATCTTCAATTCCATCGCATAAAATAATTAGACCGTCTTGATTATTTACACTTATTAAATCATCAAGTTCACTATACACAAAATCATTTGAAGTAGCAATAACTCCTTGATGCCTACCCGTTTCACTCATTTTATCAATAGTTTTGCTGTCGACAAATTGAACTCTCACATCTCTCTTTCGTGCTTCGGCAAAAATACGTCCTGTACTTGCGTCCGAACCTTTTTCAATAATAATTTTATCAATAGTTTTTCCACTTCTTAAAAGTTCTAAAACTGCATTTTTACCTTCTGTTTGCATATCATACCTGACCTAAAATTTCATTTAGACGCTCAATCTCGCCTGTGATATATAAATAGCCTACAAGCGCTTCAAATCCTGTTGAAATGTTGTATTCTACTACACTTGCGTTTTTACTTTTGGTAGCTTTTTTAGCATTTCTACCACGCATAAAAACATCTTTTTCTTCTTCGTTAAGTTTGTCAATAATTGATGAAAGAAACTTTGCTTGTCCGTGAGCAGACACCCTTTCAGCTGTCATTTTTTGCAAATCATTTAGTTTATAATCTT
Source organism: uncultured Clostridia bacterium (assembly GCA_964550125.1). GTDB lineage: Bacteria > Bacillota > Clostridia > Christensenellales > Borkfalkiaceae > CAZJWC01. The sequence goes on from CAZJWC010000001.1 coordinate 203,298, forward strand.
TTTCAAAGCAAAAACTATTTCTTACATACAACGAATAAACTGCATCTCCTATAAACGCCAGCACTGTTGGACTAAATTGCTTTGCTCTATCTTTGCTAATTGTTTCACCAAAATTGAACATAATTTACCTTTTAATAAACTTTTATGTATTGTAACATTTTTTTGTAAAAAATACAAACGATTGAGAGTAGTAAAGAAAAAAAGAGTAGTGAACTACTCTTTATATTTTAAATTGATAGTCGATTTTGAAAGATAGGTTACAAGACCTTTAAATATACTTTCTGCTACTTTTTGTTGAAAAATATCGTCAATAAGGTTTTGTTCATCAATAGGATTTGATAAAAAGCCACACTCGACAATAACGGAAGGATACTCTGTGCAATTCAATATGTAATAATCTCCTTGAAGGGTATCATAATCTTTTAAATCAGCATACAGCCCGTTTAACTCGCCTTGTATATTTTCTGCAAGCGTTTTGCTTTGCTCACTTCCTATTTTATAAAATGCCTGACCACCTCTCCTTGATTGATTTGAATACTTATTTTGATGAATTGAAATGACTGCAACAGGTGCATTCTCTTCAATAGTAGTCTTTCTTTCCAGCATATCTCGTTTTTTAAATCCTTTTGTTGCCACTCCATACAGTCCTGCTTCAGTTTTTCTAGTCATAACAGCATTTAAGCCTGCATCAGTAATGAGAGTATGTAGTTTCCAAGATATTTGCAAATTCACATCACTCTCTTTCACCTTTGTTTTAACACCAACAACACCACTATCAATACCACCATGTCCTGCATCAATAACAATCGTAGTATAATTTAGTGAAGTAGCAGTAACTTGCATAGCAGATATACAAACATATAAGGCTATAATCATTGCTATTGCTAAACTGGAAAATAATACAATTCTATTTCTTTTGCCCATTTTTTCTCATCTTTTTAAGTTTATATTTTTGTTTTGTCGCATTTCCTCCTCGGATATGCCTTTCTCTCAAATTTTTATCTAAAACCTTTTTCACTTTTAGGTATAACTTGTAATCAATCGCCTTTAATCTTTCAGCAACATCTTTATGTACTGTAGATTTACTTATGCCAAAATTTTTTGCAGTTTGTCGTACGGTGGCTGAATTTTCAACTATATAATCAGCGTTAAGTTTAGCCCTTTCTACTATATAATCCCACAAGCAATTTTACCCCTCCTTTTCTTAAATATGCTTATTTATATGTCGAAAAATGGATATTTATGCTTGTAGTTACTTTTTTAAAATAAAAAAAAGACAGACTAAACAGCCTGTCTTTAATTTATATTTCAAGTTTTAAATTACTTTAATTCTGCGAAATATTTGATTGTTCTAACCATTTGGCTAGTGTATGAGTTTTCATTATCATACCAAGAAACAACTTGAACTTGAGATGTTCCATCACCATTATCGATAACCATAGTTTGAGTTGCATCAAACAATGAACCATACTTCATACCGATAATGTCAGAAGAAACGATTTCTTCTTCGTTGTAGCCATAAGATTCAGTAGCAGAAGCCTTCATCTTTGCATTGATGTCATCTTTAGATACTTTACCATCAACAACTGCGATAAGGATTGTAGTTGAACCAGTAGCAGTGGGAACTCTTTGAGCAGAACCGATTAGTTTACCATTTAATTCAGGGATAACAAGACCAATAGCCTTTGCAGCACCTGTGCTGTTAGGAACGATATTGCAAGCACCTGCACGAGAACGGCGTAAATCACCCTTTCTTTGAGGACCATCAAGAATCATTTGGTCGCCTGTATAAGCGTGAACTGTTGTCATGATACCTGACTTAATGGGAGCAAGTTCATTTAATGCTTTAGCCATAGGAGCTAGGCAGTTAGTTGTACAAGAAGCAGCAGAAATAATGTTATCAGATGCCTTCAATGTTTTGTGGTTTACATTGTAAACGATTGTAGGAAGGTCATTTCCTGCAGGAGCAGAAATAACAACTTTCTTTGCACCAGCGTCAATGTGTGCTTGTGCTTTAGCCTTTGAAGTATAGAAACCAGTACACTCTAATACAACATCAACACCGATTTCTCCCCAAGGAAGTTCAGCAGCATTAGCCTTTGCATAGATTGTAATTTCCTTACCATCAACTGTGATAGAACCAGGAGTTACTACAGTCTTGCCGTCTTCAGCTAAAACGGGCTCTTTGCTTGTAACTGTGTGCTTAACGTCGCCGATACCTGCGAAGTTACCTTGTGATGAATCGTACTTTAAAAGATGTGCTAACATCTTGGGGCTAGTCAAATCGTTGATAGCAACAACATCATAACCTTCAGAAACGAACATTTGTCTAAAAGCTAGACGACCGATACGACCAAAACCATTGATTGCAACTTTAACATTTGCCATAAAAATAATCCTCCGAAATTTTAAAAAAATTAATTATTTTCTATTACGCTTTATAAATTGAAATTTCTCTCAACTCAAGTGCAATTTTAATATAATTAAATTTTTTTGTCAACTATTTCAAAGGATTATTTTTGTATAGCTATTTAATTAATTGGGTGGAGTATTAAGTATAATCAGATTAGTAGTGTTAAGTAGAATTTATTTTCTACTCTTTTTGTATTGTACTTTGAAAGATTTTCCACCAAAACCATCAAGTGAAGCCCAATCTTGTGCCCATTTATCACCAGGTTTTGCACTTTCACACATTACAATCAAATTCTTTGTACATAATGAGAAAGGATGTGCCCCCATCTCAACTACACTTTCAGGAATAAATACACTCTTCATAGCACCACAACGATAAAATGCTTCAGTACCGATATAAGTTACTGTATCAGGAATATTAACTATTCTTAAATTAGCACAGTTGTGGAACGCTCTTTCTTCAATTCTCGTAACATTGGGAGATACGAAAATTTCTTGTACATTTACGCAGTTAGCAAATGCTTGTGCGTTTACCTTTTCAATTAGCATAGGTAGATTAATCTTTACTAGATTTTCAGCGTATGCAAACGCAAAAGGTTGAATAGATTCAACATCATCAGGAATATTGAAAGTATCCCAAGATTTCATCCTAGGATAGAAAACTAATGAGTTTCCTTCCTTGTTGTATAATATGCCATCTCTACTAGAGAATTTAGGATTTGCTCTATCAACGATAATTTCAGTTAGATTTTGGCACTCTGCCAAAGCTCCTACTTCGATAGATACTACTGACCTAGGAATATAAATACTTGTAATTTCAGTATGTCCTTTAAAAGCAGTTGCCGTAATTTTTGTTAAAATATCAGGCAAAATAACTTTTGACTCTCTTGTTAAGCAAGCCTTTAGCGCTGCATTATTTGGATATACATCAATAGTATAAAATCTAGCTAAATCTCTACATATCGCACGAACTTCTTCAATTGTCATACCTGCATTTTGATTTACTTGCGCTTGTTCCATAGTTCTTCCACCTCTCATCTCAGTCCAACCTACATTTGAATTATTAATTGTAGTATAATATTGACCAAATCTGTTTCTTTCCGTTATCATAATCCTTTTCCCCCCCATATGATAATTTGTTATTTTAATTGCTCAGGATTTAGCATCTTCAACTCGTCCACCACAAAAATGCCGTCTTTCCTAATCAAACTGTTGTCGAAGTATATTTCACCCCCACCATACTCTTTGGTTTGGATTAGCACCATATCCCAGTGTACGCTACTCTCATTACCATTGTAGCAATCATCATAGCAACTACCAGGTGTGAAGTGAATACTTCCGCAAATTTTTTCATCAAACAAAATATCTAATATCGGAGAGGTGATGAACGGATTGATTCCTAAGGAGAACTCGCCCACATACCTCGAGCCTTCATCTGTATCAAGCACTTTGTTCAAGGCTTCAGTATTAGATGAAGTCGCTTCGATTATCTTACCATTTTTAAATACAAGTCGCACATTTTCGTGCTTAATTCCACCATAGACAGTTGGAGCATTGAAAGTTATAACTCCGTTTACACTATCTTTAACTGGTGCTGAATAACACTCTCCATCAGGAATATTCATATGACCAGAACATTTTTTTGCTCCTATTCCTTTAATTGAGAATGTTAAGTCAGTTCCTGGACTGACCAACCTAACCCTATCGGTCTTTATCATCAATTCCTTTAACTTATCCATTGCTTTATCCATTTTTGAATAATCAAGCGTACATACGTTAAAGAAATAATCTTCAAATTTTTCGGTAGACATATTTGCAAGTTGTGCCATACCTTCATTGGGGTATCTTAATATAACCCATTTTGTCTTTTTCACCCTTCTCTCGTGGTGAACGGGCAAAGAATAAAATTTATTGTACTCTTTCAGTCTTTCCGCAGAAACGTCTGAATTCTCAAAACAATTATTTCCCCCTCTAATACCTATATAGCAATCCATCTCATCCATACGGTAAATAGAGTACTTTGCCCTTAACTTCAAATGTTCTTCATTTGTATCAAGTAATAACGCTCTTTCCACTCTGTTGTCAATCATATCAACAAACGGATAAGCACCTTTTTCAAAAACCCTTCTCACTAAAAGTTCTACAAGTGGTGAATCAATTCCTTTTGCTTCTATTAAAACCTTTTCACCTTTTTTACAGTTAATTGAGTAATCAACTAATAAGTTTACTAAATTTTCCAGCCTTTTGTCGTACATATCTTATGCTCCTATTTTGCTGGTAATTTTCACAATGTTTTCACATTTCCTTCTTATTGACACAATTATATCACATAATTTTCAAAAAGTGAATACTTTTTTTGAAAATGTTACAAAAATTTTTTTCTGTTACAAACTAACAAAATCAACATTTTTTATTACGATTTTTTTGTTAAAAAATATGTTTTTGATAACTTTGTGTTCAATTTAGTGAAAAAACTGAAAACATAACAAATTACCTTGCTTTTTGAAATATTTTAATATATAATTATTTAAAAAGCAAGTAAATAAAATTATATTCACTTGCTAAAATTATAACTTAAATATTATATATATTTTGGAGGTTTATTATGCCCTTAGTTACTACCAAGAAAATGTTTGAAAAAGCATACGAAGGCGGATATGCAATCGGTGCGTTCAACGTAAACAACATGGAAATCATTCAAGGTATCGTTGCAGCAGGTAAAGCTACAAACTCACCTTTGATTTTACAAGTATCAGCAGGTGCTAGAAAATACGCTAACCCTATCTATTTAAGACATTTAGTTGCAGCTGCTGTTGAAGAAAGTGGTCTACCTATCTGTTTACACCTAGACCATGGTCCTGATTTTGAAACTTGCAAATCAGCTATTGATGACGGTTTCACTTCAGTTATGATTGACGCTTCTCACTTCCCCTTGGAAAAGAATATCGAAATCACAAAAGAAGTTGTTAAATACGCTCACGATAGAGGTGTAGTTGTTGAAGCCGAACTTGGACAACTTGCTGGTATTGAAGATGATGTAAACGTAAGTGCTGCTGACGCTTCATATACTAAACCTGATGACGTTTATGAATTTACAACTAAAACAGGCATTGATTCATTAGCAATCGCTATCGGTACTTCACACGGTGCTTACAAATTTAAGCCTGAACAATGCACAAGAAATGAACAAGGCATTTTAGTTCCTCCTACACTTCGTTTTGATATTTTGGAAGAGGTTGCTGAAAGACTTCCTAAATTCCCTATCGTTTTACATGGTGCTTCTTCAGTTCCTCAAGACAGAGTAGCAATTGTAAACGCAAACGGTGGTAAGATGCCTGACGCTATCGGTATTCCTGAAGAACAATTAAGACAAGCAGCAAGACTTGCAGTTTGTAAAATCAATATCGACTCTGACCTTCGTGTATCATTTACTGGTGCTGTTAGAAAACACTATGTTGAGCATCCTGACCACTTTGACCCTCGTCAATATTTAACTGATGCTAGAACAGCAATCCAAGAAATCGTTACTCACAAGTTAATCGAAGTATTAGGTTGTGCAGGTAAAGCTGGCGAAATCCTTTAATAATAAAAACAAAGGCTTGAAAATATTCAAGCCTTTTTATTATTTTCTAAAAACAAAAAAGTGGACTTTAAAGTCCACTTTTTTTATAAATCATTTTTTAATATTTCTGTTTTTTGTTCTTTATAATCTTCTTCCGTGATTAAACCTTCATCAAAAAGTTTTTTTAGTTTTTGTAATTTCTTTTTTGTTTCACTTACATCTTCTTCAACAGGAGCGTTAGGTTCAGCAGGTGCTACAACCCCTCTTTTACCAGGAGTTGCACTCATTGTTGCAAGTCTACCCATACGAATTTGTCTTTCGTGTTCTTCCTTTTCAGCAATGACAAATGCTTCCTCACACTCAAGGAAAGTGGGCACTTTAAAGATATACGAATACAATAGATAGATAATTTGCGCAGCAGTGATTAAGAAACCTGCAATAGCCATTATCCATAGGATAACATTAGTTGTACCACTTGCATTTTTAATGAATTGAGGGTCTTTGTCAAATATCGCAAACAATAGACAACAAACGCCGTATAAAATCCAGCCAAGAGTAAGGATAATTTCTAAATACCAGTTGTTCTTTTTTTCAACAACAGCAAAATAACACATTACAATCTTCCAAATACAATAAGCAAAAATGAGGACAGCAATTATAATTCTAAAGTCGACATTTGTATTTTTTCCAAGGAACAAGAAGATTATAATACAAATAACACTCAGTGCACCTAAACAAATGCAAAGTATACCGTCAGCACATAGATATTTCATCCTTGACTTATAATCTTTAAACACTCTAATTTGAGCTGCAGCATATACAAAACAGCCAACAATACACATTGTTAAGCCACCAATAAAAGGTACTAACGCCTGACAATTAGGAATCATTAGAGATAGAATAATTACCACGATTGCAGCAACGCCTAACAGTACAGAAAAAACAACTATATTCTTTTTAGTCCTGCCCTTTATAAATTCAATTTCAGCCATAAAAACCTCACTTTTTTGAGAACAATTTACCTGCAAATATTGATTTAACTAAATAATAAATAAACAAGAATACATAGTAAATTGACTTAAACATACTTAAAAATGCGTTAGCCTTAAAAAGATTTAATTCATTTTTATAAATCTTATTAGACCAACCAATTTCTTTTTCATTATAAAAACCACAGTCAGCAACCATTGTCTTTGAGTCATTGACTGCCTGTTTTAAAACTTTATACTTTGCGACAATAACTTTGAAGGACAATCCCCAAAAAATCAAACCAATCAATGCAAAAATAAAAGTAAGTAAACCAAATTTATTTAAAACAACTATATCCAAAATAAAGCCAATTAACACTAGAGGAACAAAGAAAATGCTATTTAAATCAACTAGCCAACCAAACCTTTGGCAAGTTATTGCATTTTTATCTTCTTGTGCATGAGCTTTTGCCATATTCAAATATTCAAATGCTAGCGTATATCCAACTACACTTGAATTATTTGCGTACCTCTTTTTTAGATAAATCTTTTTTCTTAAAAATGAGTACCCCATTAAGAAAAATGAAACTTTTATCTTAACATCATTAAGACCAGCATTGTCAAGTTGAGTCCTCAAAAACTCAGCAGGAGAACCTCCCACCTCTATTTTTTTCCAACGATACCTCATTTTAAACCATGAGTTAAATTCTCTAACCAAAAGACAAATGATAAAGCAAACAGCAATAATTCCTAATAAAACTAATGCTATTACCCCCCAAATGTTAATATTAGTAGTTAATAAAGCATCCATAAATATCCCCCTTATAACCTATGTGAAAATATTAGCACACAATAAAGTTGTTGTCAAGTTATGTAAATATTTTTACAGTAACAAATATTTTTTTTAAATTAAAAAAGGACTTATAAAAGCCCTTTTTATTACAATATTACATCTAAAATTATAGGTGTTTTATTAACAGGATTTTCTTGATACTCTACAGCATCGACGATTATTTGCTCACTTTCTTTAAGAGAGTTTTCATCATTAGTATAGATAGTTACAATTTCCTCTCCTTTTTCAACAAAATCTCCAACAGTACGATTTAAAAGTATACCTGCTGAATAGTCAATATTGTCCTCTTTTTTGCTTCGTCCACCACCTAGCCTTACGCATGCTAGTCCAAATTTTTCAGCATCTATTTTAGAAATGTATCCCTTTTGAGTAGAGAGCACTTTAAAGGAATATTTTGTCCCTTCAAATTTTGAAGTATCATCAAGCATAGATTGGTCACCACCCTGCATTTTGACCATTTGTTTAAATGTGTCAAACGCTTTACCGTTTTTAATACTTTCTAATACGGCTTTTTTGCAAGTTGCAATTTCACCATAATTTGCAAGGTACAACATATAAGATGCCAACTCAACGCAAACGTCCTTCAAGTTGCTTTCATTTTTATTTTTTAATACCTCTACAGCTTCTATTACTTCAAGCGAATTACCTATCGCTCTTCCCAATGGTATCGACATATCAGTTATTAACGCACACATTTTTTTGCCTGACATTTTTCCTATCTTAACCATTTGAGTTGCAAGGAGGGTAGCATCTTCAACGCTTTTCATAAAAGCACCGCTTCCACACTTAACATCAAGACAAATTGCATCACTACCAGACGCTAACTTTTTACTCATAATACTGCTTACGATTAAAGGTATACAATCAACCGTAGCAGTTACATCTCTTAAAGCATACAGTTTTTTATCGGCAGGAGCAAGATTTCCACTTTGACCGATAACACTTGCACCAACTTGTTCAACGATTTTAAAAAAGTCTTGTTTCGATAGAGAAGTTTTATACCCTGTTATACTTTCAAGTTTATCAATAGTTCCTCCTGTATGTCCAAGTCCACGTCCACTCATCTTTGCAACCTTTACACCTAAACTTGCAACGATAGGTATAACTATTAAAGTTGTTTTATCTCCTACACCACCCGTTGAGTGCTTATCAACTTTTATTCCGTTTATTGCTGAAAGGTCAACTGTATCTCCACTATTTGCCATTGCCAAAGTTAAATTTACAGTTTCTTCATCAGTCATTTTATTAAAATAAACAGCCATTAAAAAGGCAGACATTTGATAGTCAGGAATATCGCCATCAACATATCCATCAACTAAAAATTGAATTTCTTCTTTTGAAAGTTGCCCACCATCTCTTTTCTTTTTTATAATATCATATACCCTCATAGCCACCTACTTTAAAGACTTACCATTGAAGGCATAGGGCAATAAATCTTTTAAAAATAAACTTTTTTGCTCGCCCTTACCATTTATAAGCAACACTTGTAAGTCTTCCTTGCAAAACTCGTTTAAAACCTGCAAACAACTACCACAAGGATAACAGTAATTCTCTCCTGAACCACAAATTGCAATTTTTATGAAGGACTTTTCACCCTCACTTATTGCTTTAAAAATAGCAACTCGTTCAGCACACATTGTTGCAGAATAAGAAGCATTTTCAATATTTGCACCTGCGTAAAGTTTTCCACTCTCTCCTTCGATGCAAGCACCTACTGAAAATTTTGAATAAGGTGAGTAAGAATTTTCTCTCGCCTTTAATGCCATATCTAATAAATCACTCATATTTTACCCTTTTATCAAATTATAAAAACTCTCCCCTACCTTACCTTTTAGTCCAAACAAGTCAAGAATAGTAGCAGATATATCAGCAAAAGTTTGTCTAGTTCCAAGATTTACATTTTGTTTTAAACTTTTCCCATAGCACAACAACGGAACATATTCACGAGAGTGGTCGGTACTAGGCGTACTAGGGTCACAACCGTGGTCGCCTGTAATGAACAAAATATCTTCATCTCTCATATCGTCCATAAAGGCAGGTAACCATTTATCAAAATATGAAATTGCATTTGCATAGCCGTCAACATCATTTCTATGACCGTACAGCATATCAAAATCAACAAGATTTACAAAACATAGTCCATCAAAATTCTCCTCTTGAATTTTTTTTGTCATTTGTATACCTTCACGATTATTTTTTGTCCTGTAATATTCATCAATTCCTCTACTTGCAAAAATATCGACAATTTTACCTATTGAAATAGTCTGCCTTCCATTTTTTTGTAAAATATCTAGCATTGTATCACATGGAGGTTCTAATGAAAAATCATGTCTATTCTCCGTTCTGTAAAAATTAGGAAAAACCCCTTTAAATGGTCTTGCAATTACTCTACCAACCCCAAATTCTCCCACCATAAATTTTCTTATTTTTTGGCAATAATCATATAATTCATCAACGGGAATTAAATCTTCGTGTCCAGCAATTTGAAGTACACTATCAGCCGAAGTGTAAACAATTAAGCCACCGTTTTTTAATTGCTCAGCACCAAAGTCATTGATAACTTGAGTACCCGAATATGGTAAATTGCAAAGACATTTTCTTCCTGAAATCTCTGTTAATTTTTCCAGTACAATTTGAGGAAATCCGTTTGGAAAGGTAGGCATAGGCTTGCTTGAAATAATACCAGCCATCTCCCAATGACCTGTCGTAGTGTCCTTACCCATACTGCTTTCTTTAAGTCTTGCATAGCAACCTACGGGGACTTTTTCACGCTCTCCAACATTAACACCGTCTATATTAAATAGCCCCAACCTTTGCAAATTAGAAGCATGAAACTTACTCGAAGAATAAATCGCTTTTAAGGTATCGCTACCTTTATCACCAAATTTTTCAGCGTCAGGCATTTCACCTATGCCAAAACTATCTAACACAATTAAAAAAACTCTACTCATAAACTCCTCGTTATGCTAATTTTAAAGCAATTTCCATCATTTGCGTAAAACTATTTTGTCTTGCGTCAGCATCTAACTCTTTACCAGTAACAATACTATCACTAATCGTGCATATACAAAGTGCATTTTTGCCTACTCGAGAGGCGTTCATATATAGTGCCGCCGATTCCATTTCCACAGCCAAAACGCCCATTTTTGCCCAGTCTAACGTTGACTTTGAATCGTCATAAAAAGTATCACTTGAAAGTACATTGCCAACCATATACTTCACTCCTAAATCATCTGCAATCATAGTTGCTTTTTTTAAAAGTTCGTACGAACAAATAGGAGCAAAAGTTCCTTTTAGATTAAATTGATTTCCATAATTACTATTAGTGCAAGCACCCTGGGCAAAAACAATATCTCTTAATTCAAGTTTATCAGTAATTGCACCTGCTGAACCTATTCTAATAATGTTATCCACATCATAAAAATTGAAAAGTTCGTAACTATAAATACCGATTGATGGAATACCCATACCTGAAGCCATAACTGATATTTTTTTGCCTTGATATTCGCCTGTATAACCTTGTATTCCTCTTACATTATTTACTAATACTGCATTAGATAAAAAATTATCTGCAATAAATTTTGCTCTTAAAGGGTCTCCGGGCATCAAAACCGTTTTTGCAAATTCACCCTTGTTTGCTTTATTATGTGGCGTTGCCATATTCTCCTCCTACATGTCTTTTGCTAATTTTACTAATGAACTAGTTCCTAGTCTACTAACCCCCAGTTCAATGTATTTTTTTGCGTCCTCAAAATTTTTAATCCCTCCAGATGCTTTTATCTTTTTATTATTTGTAATATGCTTTGCTATCAATTTTATATCTTCAAAGGTTGCACCACAATTTGAAAAGCCTGTTGAGGTTTTTATAAAATCTGCCTGAGAGTTTGATACAATCTCACACATCTTTATTTTTTCATCTTCAGTAAGCAAGCAAGTTTCAATTATTACTTTTAAAATTTTGTCTTTGCAAACCTGTTTTATTTGATTTATTTCATTTAAAATATAATCATAATTTTTTTCTTTTAGTTTTCCTATATTGATAACCATATCAATTTCATCAGCACCGTCATCTATTGCGTTTTGAGTTTCCTCAATCTTGGTTTTGGTGGTGCTATATCCATTTGGAAAGCCTATAACTGTACAAATTTTAAGTTTCCTCTTCGCATAATCACTACTTTGTTTTACATAGCAAGCAGGAATACACACTGACGCAACTGAAAATTTAATTCCGTCATCAATTAGGTTTTTTACATCTTCAAAAGTTGCAGTTTGTGATAAAATAGTATGGTCAACTTTTGACAAAATATCTTTTAAATCCATATCCAACTCCATATCTTCAATTTATATTTAGTATATCAAAAAGGATTTAATAATGCAATAGTTGTTTAAAAAATAAAACAGTAAGACCCTCGCTACAAGCGAAGGTCTTACCATTAGTGAGAGAATATGAAAAAAGTTAATTGTGTAGTCATTTTTAATGATATTATCATAACAATCCAATGTGATGATTTTGTGAATAAAAAATGATAGATTGATAAACTTTACTTTTTAATATACAAAAATCTTTGGCAACTTTCACACTCTACAAGTTCGCCCGCCTTTAATTCCGACTTGGCAGATACGGATAAATCCATACCACACTTGCCACACCTATCGTCCTTAACCTCACAGACAACGGGGAATATTTTTTCTCCTCGTTTGGCGTTATATTTATCAACAACTTCCTGTCCAAGCACTTTTGCAACCTTATTTAATTCTTTTATGATTGCATCACGCTCCTGCGAACAACTCTTTTTCTTTTCTTCAAATTTTTCCTTCCACTCCCTGTGCTCTTTTTGATTTTTGATAGTTTCTTTTTTTAGTTTAGAATACTCCTCAAAAGACGCCTTAATTGCCTCGCTCAATTTTTTTATTTCTGCCTTAATATTTTTTAATTCTTCAGCAATATTAGCAACATTTTTCTTGTAAAAAGAAACATCAGCCCCACTCTCAAGCAAATCATCTAACGAATCAAAATCTTTAACGTTTTCACAAAGTTCGATATATTTTTTATTTAAACCTGTTAATTGCGTTTTATAAGACTCGGCTTTTTTATCTAAAAGTTCAAGTTTTTCTGGTGCTTTTGCTAAAAACTTTTTTGTGCTTTGATAATTTTTATACTCATCACTATTTGAAATTTCTAATTCAATAGCACGTAGTTTACCATCAATTTCTTGATACTCTAATAATTTTTCTAACATTATATATCTCCTTTTAATAAAGTTATATTATAACATTTTATCGTCTATATAAAAAAACGAATCAACCCCTATTATATCTTTTAAAATGTTATAAGCATGTTTGAAGCCATAATTCTCCGTTGCATAATGTGTAAATTGAATTATTCCCATACCTTCTTGCAATATGTCAAGAATATTATGGTGTTTCATATCAGCAGAGATTACAACGTTCGCTCCCTGTTCTTTTGCAAATTTAATACTTTCATCATCAACTCCTGCACCACAGAAAGAAGCAACTTTTTTTACCTTTACTTCTTCATTGTAGACAAAACATTTTTCCGTTTGAAGTTTTGTTTTTACGGTTGATGATAATTCACCTATCTTTTTCTCATCTATTTGATAAACTCTACCATAAGCACCATTTTCAACCCTATCCATAACGATACACTCATTACCACCTACGGCTTTCATTAAAAATTCATCAATTCCGTTTGTGGCTAAATCTAAATTTAGGTGCATTGATATTACATTTATTCCATTTTGAATAGCCTTTAACAACCTTTTCCCCAAAGGATTTGAATATAAAATTCTGGTAGGTCCATTTAAAAATATTGCTGGGTGATGAGTTACGATTAGGTCATAACCCTTTTCAATGGCAAAATCAATAGCGTCAATAGAAAAATCTAGTGAAAATAAAACTTTTTTAACCTCATTTCCGTTATCTATAATTATTCCACTATTATCGTAATGTCCTGATAAACTGCAATAATCATCGCTAATTTTAACAGGATACACCTCGTTAATTTTTTCAAAAACCTCTTGTACATTAGCCATTTAACACACCTTTTATTCTTTCTTGTCTTTGTTTTAACTCCCTCTCAGTTTCCTTTGAAATATCTCTTTTTAGATATTCGTCTATTTTTTCAACCTCAATTTTCATCTTGGTTGTAAAATCACTGGAGAGTTCTTCTAAATTAGTTCTGCCAAACTCAAGTTCTAACTCGCTGTACGGTTTAAAACCTGAATTTGAACTACTTCCCACGATAACATCATAAAACTTTTCGTCAAAGAAAGTAAAATCTCTATTTATAGCACAATTATTGTTCAACAAAAATTCTCTTAAATCAATAGTGTTTCTCATTGGTTGCAAAACAAAAATTTTAGGAATATACCCTTCCTCTAAAATCTTTATAATTTCTTTACCTCCCATACCGGCAATAAGCGCCAAGTCGACATTATCTTGTATACTTTTAAAGCCGTTTGAACACACACTTTTACATTGACCTTTCAAAATAAATTTATGTAAAAGCCTTTCAGCCTTTTTTAAACTTTCTTTGCTTATGTCTGCAATAATTGCAAGGTTGCATAAGTTATTATCTAGCATATACTCCGTGCAGTAACCATGGTCGCACCCTATATCTGCAAAAGTATCACACTTTGACAACTCTCCACACAAACTTTGTATTCTTTTACTATACATCAATCTAAAAAGTCCTTTAACTTTTTACTGCGTGTAGGATGACGCAATTTACGAAGGGCTTTCGCCTCGATTTGTCTAATCCTTTCACGAGTTACATTAAACTCTTTACCAACTTCCTCTAAAGTTCTAGGCTTTCCATCATCTAAACCGTAACGCAATCTTAAAACCTTTTCCTCTCTGGGAGTCAGCGTATCTAAAACACCTAAAAGTTGTTCCTTAAGCATAGTTGATGCAACAGTATCACTAGGAGTAGTTGCGTGGTCGTCCTCGATAAAATCTCCCAAGTGGCTATCTTCTTCCTCACCGATAGGCGTTTCCAAAGATACGGGGTCTTGTGCTATTTTTTGAATTTCAGTTACCCTTTCTTCTGTAACGCCCATTTCTTCAGCAATTTCGGCAGGAGTAGGTTCTCTACCTAATTTTTGTAAAAGCACCCTTGATACTCTCGTCAACTTGTTTATAGTTTCAACCATATGCACAGGGATACGGATAGTTCTTGCCTGGTCAGCAATAGCACGAGTAATGGCTTGTCTTATCCACCAAGTTGCATAAGTTGAAAACTTAAATCCCTTTTGATAATCAAACTTTTCAACTGCTTTCATCAAGCCTAAATTACCCTCTTGGATAAGGTCAAGGAAAAGCATACCACGACCTACATATCTCTTTGCTATTGATACCA
Organism: uncultured Clostridia bacterium; assembly: GCA_964550125.1. Classification (GTDB taxonomy): domain Bacteria; phylum Bacillota; class Clostridia; order Christensenellales; family Borkfalkiaceae; genus CAZJWC01. The sequence continues at coordinate 218,471 of CAZJWC010000001.1, forward strand.
CTAGACGCAAGTTAGCCTCACTCAATCTTTGCTTGGCAACTTCGTCCCCGTCCTGCATTTTTTGTGCAAGTTCAACTTCTTCGTCAGGGCTCAATAGAGGAACTCTACCAATATCTTTTAGATACATTTTAACAGGGTCATCAAGGCCAACATCCCTTAAAGCCTGTTCAAACAATTCTTTATCTCTTTCGTCCTCGTTTATGATTTGAATACCACTTTCTTCAACCGACTTATAAATATAATCAATCTGGTCTGAACTCAAATCTAGTTTTTCAAGCATATTGCACAACATATCAGTTGTAACACTACCCTTTTGCCTGTTGCTAACAATCAATTCTTTAAGAATCTCATCAAGTCTTTCATCGGAAATACTCATTGTAAAACTTTACTCCTCCGCTTACAAATTTTTAATTAAGCTCATTAGCTCTTGTATTTTTATCGTTAATTTTTTTCTTGTTTCAATATCCGTTTCTTTTTTGCACTCTTCCATAAGTTCATCAAGTTGTTTGTTTAAGTTCTCTTTCCTTATCAACTTAACGCTGTCAAAAAAATAGCACATAGCATCCTGACCTTCAAGTTGGTCGCCACAACTTAAATCAAGAATTTGATTAAGCTCAACAGTGTTTTCATCAAAAATATCAAACAACGCGCTCGCTCTTATTCTTTCATTTTTGCGTTTCTTTTCTGCTATATAAGTTGCAATAACTTGATATACATTATTGTCAAATTTTATGCTATTTATATCAAAATCTTTTGCGTACGGTGTTTGAAATAACACTGACGCTAATACAAACCTGTATGCTTTTTCAAGTGCATTTCCGTTTTCGTCATTATTTACAACCTCAATCTCGGCAGTTGGTTTATCTTGTACTTTTTCTAAATCCTTCTTTAAAGACTCGTATGAATAGCCTGTTTTATTACGCAAAGTTTTTAATAAATCATCTTTGGTCGCTTCGTTATCAGCCTCTTGTATAATCGACAATGCTTTTTGAATATAATTTCTCTTTTCTTCTGTCTTGGTAATATCAAACTCCCTTTCAAGTATCGCCAACTTAAAGTCAATTAGCGGCAAAGCCTCGTCCAAAAGTTTTTTATACCCCTCATAACCGTATTTTTTACATACATCGTCAGGGTCCATTTCATCAGGCAAAACAACTACTCGAACGTTCAAATTCTCATCTTTTAAAAGTTCAAGGCCTCTAATAGATGCCTTTTGACCAGCAAAATCTCCATCATAACTGATAAATACATTATTTGAATATCGCTTCAACATCCTCGCTTGGTCTTTAGTCAATGATGTACCCATACTGGCAACAACATTTTTAAATCCTGCCTGATATAGCGAGATTGTGTCCATATATCCTTCAACAATAATGATATTATCTATACCAACAGCCTTTTTTTCCTTTTTTAAAAGATTGAGATTATAAAGCGTTTTACTCTTATTAAAGATTAGCGTTTCTTTTGTATTTTTATATTTTGCAAAATCCGTTTTAACAAGTTCTCTGCCACCGAAAGCAACAATTTCATCAAACCCGTCAATAATAGGTATTATCAATCTACCACCTTCAGCATCAATAAGTTGTCCGTTATTTTCGGTGCAAACCCCACTATCTAAAATTTCTTCTTTTGAAAAACCTTTTGTCAGCAAATGTTTAGGCAAATCATAAAAATTTAAAGACGCACCTAAACCAAATTTAGTTACCGTTTTAGGTTCTAGCCCTCGTTTTAAGATGTACTCTTGATGCCGTCCAGCCTTGTCCGTCCTTAAATTAGCATAATAAAATTTTGCAGTTTCTCGTGTAATTTGTAGCAATCTATCCTTTTTCTTTTTTAATTCAGCAGTTTTGCCTTCATCATAAGTAAATTCAGGAACTGGAATTTTTGCTCGTTGTGCAAGAATTTTCACAGCATCTACAAAATCGCAAGACTCAATTTCCTTAACAAAGGAAATAGCATCACCACTTACTCCACAGCCAAAACAATGGTAAAACTGTTCGGCTTGGTTGACGCAAAAAGAAGGCGTCTTTTCATGATGAAAAGGACACCTGCCCCAAAAGTTATTTCCCTTTTTTTCAAGTTGAATATATGATGAGATAACATCAATTATATCGTTTTTATCTTTAACTTCTTTTAAAAACTCCGGTCCTATGCCACCCATTTAAAGTTGCTCCTAACTAATCTAAAGTAAAAGTACGTGGAATAAAAATCTTTTCAAATTGATTGTATGCGTACCTATCGGACATTGAAGACACATAGTCGCACACAACTTGCTCAATAGAGTTACTCTCTAATAATTTTTGATACAACTCTGGCAAGGTTGAGGGATTTTTATAATAATAATTGTAAAGTGCTGAAAGCATACGCTCAACCGTTTCTTCCTGACTTTTGGTTTGTGCTGTTATATAAATATTTGAAAACATATATGAACGTAAACTCTCTAATGCGTTAAGTGCAGTAGTTTCCATTTGCACGATATTTTTATCCATGCTTATGTCAATTATTGCTTGAATTGACGCGTTTATTCTTTCACGAGAGGTTTTTCCTAAAATTGCTATCGCCTCCTGCGGTAAATCTTCAATTTTTAAAAGTCCTGCACGAATAGCGTCGTCAATATCGTGATTTACATAGGCAATTCTATCAGCCATTGACACGGCTTTACCTTCAAGAGTTTCAGGTTTACCGTCTTTTTTATGGTTCAAGATACCATCTCTAACTTCATAAGTTAAATTTAAACCCTCACCGTTATTTTCCAGCAAATCAACAACACGCAACGATTGTTCGTTATGTTTAAAACCGTTGGGGTTAAGACTTGCAAGCACCCTTTCCCCTGCGTGTCCAAACGGAGTATGTCCTAAATCGTGTCCAAGAGCGATTGCCTCGGTTAAATCTTCATTTAATGCTAAACACCTTGCTATTGAACGAGCAATTTGAGATACATCCAAAGTGTGCGTTAATCTTGTTCTATAATGGTCACCTTCAGGAGAAAAAAATACCTGCGTTTTATTTTTTAATCTTCTAAACGCTTTGCTATGTAAAATTCTATCTCTATCCCTTTGAAATTCCGTTCTCATAGGACAAGGGGTTTCAGCAATAAGCCTTCCCTTAGTTTCAATAGTCTTTTTTGCAAAGGGAGATAAAAATTGTTCCTCAATTTGATATATTCTCGTTTTCAAACCTTTCACCACTTATCATAAATTTATAGCAACAAACTATCACAACTAATTATTCAAAAAAATTTTTGAAATTCCTTTAAAAATTTAAAAAAGATGATAAAAAAATCATCTTTTTCTCTTTATATCACAAAACCACCATTAACTGCAAGAATTTGCCCTGTTATATAACTATCGTTTTCAGCAAGGAAAAGAGCAAGTTTTGAAATATCATTAACATTACCTATTTTTTGCAAGGGTATTTCATTAACAATCTCATCAAGTTCCGTTTTAGAGAGATGGCTATTCATTTTTGTATCTATTAAGCCTGCAGAAATAGAATTAACTCTAATATTTGATGCACCAAGTTCTTTTGCAAGCGATTTAGTAAAACCATCTAATCCTGCTTTTGAAACAGAATAAGCAACCTCACAACTTGCTCCAACTTCTCCCCACATTGAAGATATATTTATAATTAAGCCTTTTTTTAACTCAACCATTTTATCTACAACACATTTTGTACATAAAAATGCACTTGAAAGGTTTGTTGCGATAATCTTATTCCACTCCTCAAAAGTAGTATCTTGAAACATCTTTATAAGTGCAACACCTGCGTTGTTGATAAGCACATCAATATTTTTATATTTTTTAAAATAACAAGCAAACATTTTTTCAACTTCTTGTTCATTTGACACATCTGCTTTATAAACTTCTATAAAAACATTATTTTTTTCTGCAAGGGCAAGCAATTCGTCCTTTGCTTTCTCGTCCTTTCGGTAACAAACTGCAACTTGATACCCTGCCTTTGCAAAATCCAAAGCTATTTGTCTACCTATTCCTCTTGTTCCACCCGTAATAAAAACTTTTTTCATATTTACCTCGTTATGATATTGAAAGCTCACCTTCTACTGAAATTGTTGCTATAATACTACCCTGAACATCAGTTCTATATATCTTTGAACCAACCTCACTTAAACGGTTTAGTACATTTTCGCTTGGATGACCATATAAATTTGCACCAACAGATATGACTGAATTTTTAGGTCGTATATATTGCAAAAATTCTTCACTTGACGAACTATTACTTCCGTGATGGGATACTTTCAACAGGTCAATATCCTTTAGATTGACTAAATAACTAGAGTCAGGGATTGAAAAAATCTCATCGTCCAACTGCAATTCAAGTAATAAATCACTCTCAATCTCGCTTGTAGCATCACCCGTGAACAATATTCGTTTATCTTTATATTGGAGATAAGTTACTGCTGAACTATTGTTAGTTGCTTTTTCGTTAGCGTCCTCATTGAGATTTTTATATTCTGGTGAAACAGGCAATTTATGTGGAGAGATAAAAGTAAAATAAAATTCAAATTCATTAGATTGAGAGGTGATATATTCATATCTTTGAGAATAGGAAACAACTGCACCTTCTTCCCTTTCTTTTAAAAGTTCATCATAAAAAGACATATATGAATCTGTAAAAGCAGTTGTATTTGTATAATAAGGGATAAACGCTCTCTTTACCTTTGTCATTTTTACCACTTCGTCAAGAGAACCACAGTGGTCATTATCAGGATGTGTCAGTACAAGATAGTCAAAAGTTTTAATATTTAGAGAATTTATGTATTTGAGTAAATTCTCTTTTGAATCCTCCGTTCCACCGTCTATTATCATATTGGTTTTATCGGGAAATTGAATAATTATTGAATCGCCCTGTCCCACATCAACAAAATGAATCCTAAGTTCTCCTTCTTTAATTGCCGTAATGTTAGGTGTAAAAATAACAGTATCAATATATTCTAAAGGAACTACTGTTTTATCTATTATTATAGCAATTAAAATTATTGCCACCAGCACAACTGCTTGAATTAAAACCAAACAAAAAACCTTCTTCTTCTTTTTATCATTTTTAATTTTCCGTTTGATTTTATTATCTTGATTCATTAATTGTCCTTTGTAAATGAAAAGCCCTCACTCTTTAATAATTGTTTAATTTTAGGCATTTCTTCTTTAGCATATTCGTATCCTACTTGATACATTTCATTTAATTTATTTATACTTGTAGCTTTATATTCGCTCAAGTCAGGTCTTAACATATAATCTGCGTTGTCGTAACCGATTGTGTTAGCATCAACGTCCTTAAATTTATCGTAAGATATAATTTGCTCTAAAATAGATTTTTTTGCATTTTTATCTTGAACAGGTTTATAAGCACTCAAATCGACTGCCAAAACAAAATCAGCACCTAGTTTTCGGCATAAGTTTGAGGGTATTGCATTTGAAAAACATCCATCAACTAATTCAACGCCGTCAATTTTCACAGGTTTAAAATATGGAGGAATCGCACTTGAAGCAGTAACTGCGTGTGAAACTCTGCCATCAATCAACTCAACTGTTTCCCCTGTTTCCTCGTTGGTTGTAGTACAGCCAAAAGGTTTTTTAAGGTCATTAAAATAAACTTCTCCTAAAAATGACTCAATCATTTCTTGAAAGGGAACCATACTTGCGTTCATCAGCAAAACCCTTGCAAATTCTTTTTTATTTATTGTTTGCAACTGATTTAAAATTTCTTTAGAGGTGTAACCATCAGCATAAAAAGCACCGATAATTGAACCGATACTTGCACCCGTTATTACATCAAAGGAAATTCCTTCTTCCTCAAAGGCTCTCAAAATACCAAGGTGCGCCATACCCTTTGCTCCACCTGAGCCAAAACATATACCAAGTTTTTTCTTTGGTTTTTTCTTTTTTGAAAATAGTTTCTTTAAAAATTCAAACATATTAAGCCTATTATTCTCAATTTTTCAACAAAAAATTTACTTTAATAGTATTTTACAAAAAATAAGACAAAAAGTAAATTGTATTAGCCCATTTTTTTTAAAAACAAAAATAAAATTATAAAAACAAACTAAAAATGTTTGCTTAATAATTATAATTATGCTATAATTTGAAAGCATTTAGAGATGCCCTCATAGTCTAGCGGTTAGGACGTTGCCCTCTCACGGCAAAATCAAGGGTTCGAGTCCCTTTGGGGGTGCCATTAGGAAAGTCAGTTTTGACTTTCTTTTTTTTAGATTATTACTATCAATACAAAAAAAGCAGGTTAAAACAACCTGCTTTACTTTATGCGTTTTCAAACGCTTTATCTTCAATTTCAAAATCATCAATAATTTGTTTGACAAGATTCATATCATCAAGCCAACTTTGAATCACACTTTTTATATTAACCTCCTTCATTTTAGGCGTCTTAAAGGTATCGCTAATCTTATTTATTCCTATATGTAGTTGATTATCTTTGAATAAGAAGAAAAAATCTCCTTTATGATTTGCTTCAAAACTTAAAAGTTTTTCCATATAGTGTGGAGTTAAAATATAAAAAGCATACAATTCGCTTTCGGATTTTACAAGAAACTTATCATTAAATAATTTACTTTCAGTAACTACATCATTATAACTTTTTGCAGGAGCTAAAAGCATATTTCTTTCATATACAACCATATTTGTCTTGAATTTTTTATCAAAATCAAACACCATCCAACGCCCGTCAAAAATAGTTGTAACAGTGGTACTTTTGCCATTGCTAGTAACCTGTTGCAAGCACACATCTGATTGACAAAAGTTTATTCCATTATATTGTCCTGAAATAAAATCTTCGCCCTTATCTCTATTATAAGAACGTCTAGCTAAAATTCCTGTATCTTTTATTGCTTGTGCTGAAATTCTATCATTGCTTGAATAACTAGCATTTTCAAAAATGCTATTCAAAAATAGAGGAACAATTTTTTGTTTATAGTCCTTATTCCCCTTTTTACTCACAACTACAAACGTAATATATGTGAACACTATTAACAGAAAAACACAAATTGCAAGTATTTTTGATATTTTTTCTCCCAAAAAAGCAACTTGCATTAAAACACACAGAAAAAAGCAAATAAATTCAATTATCATAATAACTATAAAGATTTTTTCAGTATAAAAACTTTTTTTAAAATCTTTTACTACCTGCTTAGGTATCTGCTTTTCAATTTCTTCTACTGTCATTTTTTTTCAATACTCCTCTTAGTAAATAAATTACTATAAAAAAATATTATCATAGATCAGGATAAATGACAAGTAAAAATTCCGTAACGCAAAGTTACGGAATTTCATTTTATAAATTTTCGATATTTTTAAAGCCTACTAAATCGTCAACAGGCAAAGTAAACGTTATTCCTTGTGCCTCGCCATTTTCTTTTGAGCAATTTAGGATTGCCTCCATAATATCCTTTTTTAGTTCTTTACGAACTGCAATTAGAACGACTTCTTTTTCAACAACGATATTTATATTTAAAAACTTATCATCATTTGACGCTGTTCCTCTACCGTGAATAATCGTGCCACCCGTTGCTCCAACATTTCTAGCAGATTCCATCACTTTATCGGCAAATCCTCTATTAACAACGGTTAGTATTAGTTCATAATCATTTTTCATCAATTCTTCCATTATTCCTTTTCTCCTTGTAGACTATTTAAAAGCATTTTGTTTGCGATACTTGACAGTTTAATCGTAAATGCAACACCTTCGTTTACTTGACTTGCAAATTTTTTTTCAAGCTTTTCAAGTATTAACTTACTACTTTCATTAGAAAGGACACTGCAAATAATTTCCTTATCAATGTCAGCAAGCCCTAACATATCGGCTATTTCATTTGAAACAGTACCCTCGCCATAACAAACAAAATCGCTCGTCAAACCAAACCCTTTTAAATACTCAATATATGAGTTGGCTTTGCCTCGTTCAACTACCACGACTAAAAGTTTTGGTGAAAGACTTTTTTGGTTATCCATAGTTACCCCCTTTTAAAACTCAACAATTTCTTCATCTACGGTTTCTGTTGCATTTTCCTTTTTAGCCTTTTTCAACTTAATAGTTGCAATTAAGCCAACTATTTGTATAACAACCAGAGGAGACATCGCTACAAAACCGATAACGCCAAATGCATTACACAAAACATAATTTGAATCTCCTACCGTTAAGGCATAACCTATCGCTAAAGGAAGTAAAAAGGACGCACTCATAGGTCCACTTGCAACTCCACCACTATCAAAGGCGACTGCTGTAAACACTTTTGGAACAAAGAAAGATAACACAATCGCAATAAGATAGAAAGGAATTAAAATGTAAAGTATATGTATATTAAATACCACACGAAGCATAGAAAGTGCCACTGCAATACTCATACCTACCATCAATGCAATTAAAATAGTTTTTTTAGATATTGTACCACCACTTATATCTTCAACTTGCTTTGCAAGGATTTGAACAGCAGGTTCTGCCATAATTATAAAGAAACCTATAATTGCTCCTAAAGGTACTAATAGCCAACCAAGATTTCTTGAAGCCAACGTTTGACCTAAAAGTATACCCATAGGCATAAATACAGCATTTACAGCTGACAAGAATAACGCAAGTCCTACAAGAGTATAAAGCATACCGATGGTTATTTTTTTGAATTTTTGTTTGCCAATCTTTATCATAAAGGTTTGAAAAATCATAAATATTAGATATATAATCAGCAAGGGGATTAAAGTTTCAATAAAGCACTCTGGCATAACCATAAATACTGATGCCAAAGAAATTTCAGAGGAGTAAATTGTTGTATCCACCTCTGTTATTGTGCCACAAAGTCCTAAAATTAAAACTATAATAATAGGTCCTATTGAACCTAATGCGATCAAACCAAAGGAATCCTTTGACTCACCACCGTGAATTTTAGATATACCTATTCCATACGCCATAACAAATGGTACAGTAATAGGTCCTGTCGTTGCACCACCACTATCAAAAGCAAGTCCTAAAAAATTACTCAATTTGCCCTGTTCAATCAAAATTGCACTTACAATAGTAATAACGAAAATTATTGAGTAGCAAACTATAAGTATCTTATTTAAATCAAATTGATAAAAAGTACGAAGCATTGCCACACACAATAAAATTGCAACACCAAGGGATATTGACAAAATAAGCAACCATTTTTTTGCAGAGTTTTCTCCAAAAAGTTGAAGGGAGAGAACGGACAAGTCAGGCTCGGCACAAGTTATTGCAAATGCAATTAAAAAGGTAATTGTTAAAATTAAGGGCAGATTTTTAGTTTTTGCTAATCTACCACTCATTAAATCCCCCATCTCCATCATTGAAACGTCAGCACCTAAATTAAAAAAGGTCATACCTAAAGTTAAAATGATACTGCCTATAAAAAACGCTAAAAATACGCTCCAGGAAAAGTTTGGAACTAAAAGAACGTACAAAAGCATTATTATAACAGAAACTGGTCCAACCGAGATAAAGGACTCTTTAATGTTTTTTAAAACTTTTCTCACTTTTTACTCCTATATTTTTTCTTTTATTATATCATAATCAAGTTATCTTGTAAATATTATCAATGCAATATTTGAAAGGTTTTAACACGAATTACATCAGCGTTTACCTCTAATTTATACACTCCACTCTCCTGCTTTAAACCAATACACACTTCTCCTTTTATTTCAAAAAACTCACTTAGCATCTTTTTTAAATCGTTTGAGATTAACCTTTTATTGTCTTCCGTTAAAAGACTTCTATCATTATCTAAAATTTTTAAAGTTTCAAACCTTATACTTCTATTCATAATGATTTTCGCATACTCCTTTTTATTCCTCCCAATACACCAACATATTTTGTTGTTGTATCATAAATTTTATTTTGGTTATATTTAATATTGCTAGCCAATAATTTAAATGCTTTATTAACTCCACCTTGAATATCACCGTTTAAATACAATAAATCGCTTTCAGGAATAACCCCTATCAAATTTACTTTCATAATTTCATAAATTTCTTTTGGTGAAAGTATTTCTCTATCCACAATTAAATCCCCTCTCACCATATTTACAAGTAAAGACAGTTTGTTTAATTTATAGTTTTTTAAAAGAGAGATTACCTTATCAGCATCTCTTAATGAGGAAATATGAGGGGTAGATAGAACTATTGCCTCGTCAGCGATTGAAACAGCCCTATGAAAACCACTATCAATCCCAGCAGGACAATCAATCAAAATATAATCAAATTGAACATCTACACTTTCAATAACCGACTTTAGTTCCTTTGGAGATATGTATTTATTATCGCACAAATGATTTGACGACATCATACATAAATTCTTAAATTTATTATGCTTTATCAACGCTTGTTTTGGACGACATTTGCCCATTACTGCGTCTATTAAGTCATAAGGCACTTTATTTTCAATTCCAAGCAACACATCTAAATTGTTAAGACCAAAATCACAGTCAATAAGCAATACACTATCTCCCATTTGAGAGAGTTTGACACCTAAATTTGCAACTATTGTGCTTTTACCTACACCACCTTTGCCAGATGTAAAAACTATTTTTCTTGACACGATATTTCTCCTTTTAACAATTATAATAGATATAACAAGACATATTTTGTCATTTTATCAAGAAAAATAGAATAAAAAGAAAAAACGACCTTTTAGGTCGTTTTTTATATAATTTTCAGTTATAACTGTGTAGGCAAAAAGAAATATAATACGAACAAAACAGCAACAATTATCGTAATTAAAGGTATTTCAAATTTGGGTTTTTCACAACCATTTTTCTTTGTAAACACATACTTAATAATATCAACTACATAGCAAAGTAAACTTATTGCAACATAGAAAAGCATACCCATACCAATACCAGCAGTTATAGAATAAGCCAAAGGCATAATTATGATGGTAATAAAAGCAGGAACAGCCTCTTTTACAGTTGTAAAATCAATATTCTTTACGCCACCCATCATCAATACGCCAACATAAACCAAAGCACCTGCAGCAGCGGCAGAAGGAATACAAGCGAATATAGGTAGTAAGAATATTGAAAGGAAAAACATAATAGCAGTAGTTAATGAAGTTAATCCAGTTTTGCCTCCAACAGCGATACCAGTACCTGACTCAACGAAAGTTGTAACTGTTGAAGTACCTAATAAAGCACCTGCTACAGTAGCGATAGAGTCGCTATACATACATTTACCATAGTTTAAAGGTTTTCCGTCTTTATCAAGAAGTCCAGCCCTCGTCGCGCAACCTGTTACTGTACCCATTGTATCAAACATATCTATCATACAGAAAGAGATTACCAACATCAATGCAGAGAAAAATGGCAAGCCGTTAAATCCTGAAAATCCCTCGCTAAAAGCTGAAAGGAAAATTCCACCTTCATTAGAGTTAAAAGAGAATAAGTTTGAAAAATTCTCCCAGAATTTCCAAGTAACTCCTGCTTCGCTACCTGTAATATAATCAATATTTGTAACACCTGTGGGAATACCTATAAGCGTACCTACCAAAATACCGTAGATAACAGCACCTTTAATTTTAAAATGCGAACATACTGCAATTACAACTAAAGTTATAAGGCAGATAGCTGCACCCCAAATAGTTCCAGTGATAGGAACACCTGCACCAACATTAACTATAGTTGTACTATCTCCATTGAAACCTACCAAACCTATTTGTGTAAATGGATTATGTACTATAACACCTGCATTTTGCAAACCGATATAAGCGATAAATAAGCCGATACCAACAGGAATAGCCGTCCTTAAAGTTTTAGGGATACCGTCAAAAATCAATTCACGAATTGTTCTTATTTCTCCCGTTTCTTTGTTTCTTCCACAAGGAATAACGGAAAGAAGTAAGAAAATTACACCACTAATTAAAACTAATAGCATTATTGAACCATAGCCAAGTGCCATACTATAACCTGCATAACCACCAAACAACGAGCCTACCGTTGAGTTAAGCCCCATACCTGGTGCTTGTGCGTAAGGCATTTTAGCAAGTAAGGACATAAGCAATGTACCTATAACTGCTCCAAGTGCCGTTGCAATAAATACAGATGACCACATTGCCATATTAGTTGTATCAAGTCCTGCACCACCTATGATTTGCGTGGGGTTTACAATCAAAATATAGCACATTGCCAAGAAGGTTGCAACACCTGCTAAAATTTCAACTTTTACAGAACTTCCTTTTGCTGAAATTCCGTAAAACTTATTAAGTCTTCCCAAAGGTTTACTCGTGCTTTGCGAATTTTCAGTAACTGTGCTTTCTTCAACTGATTGAGAAGTTTGTTCAACCGTTAACGTTTCACTAGCCGATTCTTCATTTAGTTCTTTCATCTTTTGCCTCCGTAAAAATTTTCATACTTATAGAATATCACATATTTTTATTTTTTTCAATCGTAAGTAACAAACGACTAAAAATTTAGTTGTTTGAATTTATAGTTAAATTTTTTTTAGATGTAAAAATAATAGGCGAAAGATATTCAAGTTTTCCCTTTGAAAGTATTTGAATACGTTTTGCAAGCAAGCATTGACGCTTTAAATTATATTTATCGTTCACTCTGGAATTACCATACTTTTCATCACCTATAACAGCGTGATTGATATAAGCCATATGTGCACGGATTTGATGAGTTTTTCCCGTATGCAGTTTTATATTTACAAGAGCATAATCATCATACTGCTTTATTAGAGAATATTCAGTGATAATACGCTCACTACCCTCTACTTTTTGAGGAGAAATCTTTACAAATGAGGTTTCACTATTTTTTAACAAGTAAGCATTTAATATCTCGTGCTCTTTTTCAAATTTACCATAACAAAGCGCTTCATATTCTTTTTTAAAATTAGAGGTTTTAAAACAATTTAAGGCATCTTGTTCACTTTCTTTGTTTTTTGCAAACAATATCAAACCTTGAGTGTTTCTATCTAATCTATGTATGAAATATATATTTCCTTCGCCATATATATCTTTGAGGTAAGCAAACAACCCCTCCGAATTAACTCCACTCTCTTTATCGCAGATAAGCACATTTTCATCTTCATAAACGATATCAAAAATCTTTCTACTCTCCATCTTAAAGTTGGTAAAATAGATAATTTCATCTCCTACAAACAAGTCGACATTTGTAGATACTTTTTGTCCGTTCACCTTGACTTCTTTTTCTTTTAAAAGTCTATTTAAATAGAAAGAACCCTGAGGGAAATTATTATCAGTAAAATATTTTAATGTTGTATTTTCTGTTGAGATAAACTTTTTCATCATATTCTCCGTTTAAGCAAAATAATGAAGATAGATAGAATAAACAGTAAAAAAACAATTATACATAAAACAGATAGACCACTTAAAAAATAACAAAAATAACTAATTAAAAATGAAATAAGCAGTTGTATAAAAAAGTTTTTTAAGGTTTTTCTAACACCTATCTCTCTATTAGAAGCAATTATTGCATTGAAGCAAGGAGGACAAGTCATTATAAACAAACAAAATGCAAATGAGGAGCGTGCATTTAATATAAAAGGCAAATTATCCCCTAAAAATAAAGTTAAACTTCCTGCAACACTCTCTTTTGAAATCAATCCCATTAACGCTGACATTGATATACGCCAATCATAAATCCCCATAGGATAGAAAAAATATTTTAATAGAACTGAAATTTTTGAGAGCATTGAATTTTCAATTTTAGTTGTATATTTAAATGAAAAAGTAAAATTATTCATAAACCAAACTATAATCAAAAAACTCAATACAATAGTTGATATCTTTATTATATACTCTTTCAAATAAAAAATCAAAGGTTTTACAAGTTGAGAAATGGTAGGCAATCGCAATCGAACTACATCAACTTTTGTTTTTTTATATACTTTTTGATTTTTTGAAAAAAGCAATAGAAAAAAACCTATAAATACACCTAACAAATATAATAAACTTATCATTAAGAATTTTTTTTTAAAAAAAGGTGATAGTAAGGTCAAATATAAGGGTAATTTCGCTGAACAAGAAAAATATGGCAAAAGAAAAATCACCCTGTTTTGACAAGCCTTATTTTCAGCACACTTTGAGCATAAAATTCCAGCAGTCGTACAACCAAAACCCATAAAAAGAGAAAAAACCACCCTTCCAGATAGATTAAATTTATAAAGTATTTTTTCAAAGGAATAAGCAACATATGATGTTAATCCACACTCCTCCAAAAATATTAAGGCAAAATAAAGCAAGGAAAGTTGTGGCAAAAAGGTTAAAAGTGAGCAAGAACTTTTTATTACTGCATCACAAATAAAACTTATTAATATCTCGTTTGCACTTCTATCTAAAAGAAAATTTTTAGTGCCGACATAAACATTTTCAAGTAAAAACTTTTCAAGAAAGTTTTTTAAAACTTCTCCCAACATATTGTTCCCAAATGCCATATAAAAAACGGACATCATAAAGGATAAAAATGCTAAAATTGAAACAAATGGTATTTTAAAAATATTTTCAATTTTATTAACCTTGCTCTCTCTTTTAAAAGAGATGTTTTGTAATGAAAATTCTTGTATTTTGGGATAATAAAGCATATTTTTATTTAAAAACATTTTCAATTTTTTAAATGTTTGCTTACCCGTATCTCGCAATATAAAAATAGGAATACCCAAATAGTTAGACAAATTTTCTACATCAAGTTGTCCACCTCTTTTTAGAAAATCTTTATAAAAATTTAATACCATAACCATAGGCCTTTTCAGTTTTAAAAGTTGGTTTAGGAGAGGAATAGACTTTTCAAAATTATTTACATCAATTACACATACAAATATTGATTGTTCCTTTTTTAAAATTTCTTTCTTAGCGACAAATTCATCTAAACTTTTTGTTTCAAAACCGTCTAATCCGGGTAGGTCAACAACATAAGTATCTTTATAACCTTTCATTGCACCTTTTACTAAATCAACGGTTACACCTTGAAAATTTCCTACCTTTTCGTTTGAGGAGGTAAGACCGTTATAAATTGTAGTCTTACCCACATTTGCATTTCCTACGAGAATCAATTTTCTTTTACTTTGAGTTAGCATAAAATATTTTTATGCTTTAAAACTTTTGTTTATTATTTTTTTTAAACATTTTACAACTGTAAATTCAAATGATATAATATAATAAAAAAAGGGATTTAACTATGGATAAAGAATTTTACACTATTGACATTAACGGATATAAAGAAGATTTGCCCGTTTTAGCACTGCCTAGCGGGATTAAAATTTGTTTTTTTAATTTACACGGCAATCAACAATTAACTGAACATTGTGGAAAACAACTTGCAAAAAAACTAGAAGACTGTGAGGTTTTAATCACTGCAGAATCAAAAGGATTGCAATTAACACACGTTATTGCAAGAGAATTAGGACATAAATTTTACGCAGTTGTAAGAAAATCAAAAAAACTATATATGCAGGACGGCATTGAAGCTACAATTAAGTCATCAATCACAACAGGAACAGTTCAAAAAATGTACCTATCAAAACATGATGTTGACTTAATCAAAGACAAAAAGGTTGGAATTGTTGACGATGTAGTTTCAACAGGTGCTAGTTTGGAAGGACTTGAAGAAATTGTCAAAACTGCAGGAGGTATTATTCATAAAAAGGCTTTTGTCCTAGCAGAAGGCGATGCAAAGGACAGACCTGACATAGAATTTTTAACTACAATTCCTATTTTATAATAAAAAATAAAAAAGCGTTGAAAAACTCAACGCTTTATTTTTTATGCTGTTTTATCTAATACAATTTCCGGTCTGCTGTTACCTAAAACGCAATCTTTTGTAATGACAACTTCTTTTACATTATCCATTGAAGGAACATCATACATTACGTCCGTCATTAGATTTTCAACTATTGTACGAAGTCCTCTCGCACCAGTTTTTAATCTTATCGCCATTTTTGCAATTTCTTGAACAGCCTCGTCCGTTATATTTAAGTCTACACCGTCATAGCCTACCAACTTTTTGTATTGTTTAATGATGGCATTTTTAGGTTTCGTCATAATATCAACCAATGCTTCTTCAGTTAAAGGTTGCAAATTAACAACAACGGGTACTCTACCAACAAACTCAGGAATTAGGCCAAACTTTGTTAAATCTTGAGGTTTTACTTCCTCTAAAAGTTCATAGTCTACCTCGCCCTCGGCTAATTTGATTTTACCACCAAAGCCCATTGAAGTATCATCTTTTCTCTTTTGGACTATTTTATCAAGTCCAACGAACGCACCACCACAAATAAACAATATATTAGTGGTATCAATTCTCAAACACTCTTGTTGAGGGTGCTTTCTTCCACCTTGGGGAGGAACATTTGCAACCGTACTTTCAATAATCTTTAAAAGTGCTTGTTGCACCCCTTCACCTGAAACATCTCTCGTTATTGAAACATTTTCACTTTTTCTTGCAATTTTGTCAATCTCGTCAATATAGATTATTCCTCTTTGTGCTCGTTCAATGTCATAATCAGCATTTTGAATAAGTTTTAAAAGGATATTTTCAACGTCCTCACCTACATAGCCTGCCTCGGTAAGAGTTGTAGCGTCCGAAGTGGCAAAAGGAACATTTAAAATTTTTGCAAGCGTTCTTGCAAGCAACGTTTTTCCACAACCAGTAGGTCCTAAAAGTAATATATTGCTCTTTTCAATTTCAACATCATTTTGAGTATTTTCTTGTGCGTTAATTCTTTTGTAGTGATTGTAAACGCCAACGGATAATACTTTTTTTGCCTTGTCTTGACCAACTATATATTTATCAAGTTCAGCCTTAATTTCAGCAGGTTTTTTAAGTTCAACCATACCGTTAGAGTTTTTATCCGACTTTAATAAGTCTGCACAAACATTGACGCATTCATCGCAGATATAGATATCGTTAGGTCCTGCAATCAACTGTTTAGTAAGTTCTTTTTCCTTTCCACAAAAAGAACAAACTTGTCCTTCTTCTCCCATTATTAAATCTCCATAATTATCTTGAAGTCAAAACTTTATCAACAAGTCCATATTGTTGTGCTTCATCTGCTGAAAGATAGTTATCTCTGTCAGTGTCCTTTTCTACTTGTTCTAAAGCTTTACCTGTATTCTTTGCTAAAATAGTATTCAACTTTTGCTTTATTTTTAAAATATGCTCTGCTTGAATTTTTATATCGCTTGCCTGTCCTTGTGCACCACCTAAAGGTTGATGAATCATAATTTCACTATTAGGCAAAGCTAAACGTTTACCTTTCGTACCACTAGACAATAAAAACGCACCCATTGAAGCAGCCATACCGATACATATTGTTGAAACATCACATTTAATATATTGCATTGTATCATATATAGCCATACCAGCAGTTACTGAACCACCAGGGCTGTTGATATATAAGCAAATATCTTTATTAGGGTCTTTTGCTTCCAGAAAGATAAGCTGTGCAACAACTGTGTTTGCAGTTGCATCATCAATTTCGCCAGTCAAAAATATTATTCTATCTTCAAGCAATCTTGAATAGATATCGTATCCACGCTCTCCTCTTTCGGTTTGCTCAATTACGTTAGGCACTAATGCCATTTTTACGTTATTTTCCATTTCTTTTTCCTCCTACTATTTGTAATTTAACAAAAAGAGGTCCAAAAATTTAATTTAAATTATAACTTTCGTACCTCGTTTATTTTTGTTTAATTGTAAAGCAAATTTATGAAATAATTATTAAATTAGTTTGCTTTTTCTTCCTTCTTTTCTTTTGAAACAACTAATTCATTGTTTTCTCTTAAATAAGTGAATAACTTATTTACAACAATCTCGTTCTTGATATATTCTACTTGACGAGGGTCCATATTCTTTTTATATTCTTCAACTTCCTTACCAACTGATTGAGCGTCTTTTGCGATATGGTCATCAATTTCAGCTTGTTCAGCAGTAAAGTTTTGTTCTTTAATGATTTTTTCTACGATAAGTTGGCTTAAAATGTTATCTTTAGCAGTATCTTCGTAATTCTTTCTAAAATCTTCCATCTTAACGCCCATATATTTTAAATAGTCGTCAAGTTTAATGCCTTGATAAGAAAGTCTGTACTCCATTTGCTTAATCATTTGGTCGATTTGAGTATCAATCATTGCTTGAGGAATATCACACTTTGTGTCCTTCATAATAGCCTTGATTATGTTGTTTTCAGTTTCTTCATTTGAACGCTTTTCAGCATCTTTCTTTAATTTATCAAAAGTTTCTTTCTTGTAAACTTCAAGATTTTCCTTACCAGTTGACTCTTTGATGAACTCGTCAGTAACTTCAGGTAATTCTCTTGTCTTGATAGCGTTTACTTTTACAGTAAATACAGCATCTTTACCTTTCAATTCTTCTGCTTGATATTCTTCGGGGAATTTAACGTTAATATCCTTTTCCTCACCGATAGCCATACCAACAACTTGTTCTTCAAATCCGGGAATAAATGAACCACTGCCTAAAACTAAATCGTAGCCAGTTGCTGTACCACCTTCAAACTTTTCCCCGTTAACCGAACCAGAAAAATCAATATTTGCAGTATCACCGTTTTCAGTTTTCCTATCAGTAACATCAACAAGGCGAGAATTTCTATCTTGCAACTTTTTGATTTCAAGTTCAACATCAGCGTCAGTTACATTATACTCAACCTTGTCAACCTTTATACCTGTATATGCTTTAATTTCAACGTCAGGTTTAATAGCAACTGTCAATGAGAAAGATACTTCGTTATCGCTTATCTTTTCAATCTCAAATTGAGGGTCAGAAACTACTGTATAGTTATCTTGTTCCTTTTCAAGAATTTCACCATAATGCTTATTAAAAAGAATATTGATTGCTTCTTCATAAAAACAGCCTGTGCCGTAATTTCTTTCAATGATACTCTTGGGAACTTTACCCTTTCTAAATCCGTTAATTTGATAACGACCTTTCGTTTTATTGTATGCTTCAGTATTAGCATTTTTCCACTCAGTCTCATCAAAACTCAAAGTAAATTTTATAGAACTTTTTTCTAAGGGTTTTACAGTATAATTCATAAATCTATCTCCTATTAGTTGAATAAATCTTCAAACGCATATAATTGTAACACAAAGCAAAATTTTTGCCAAACGATTTACGCTTATATTGTTTACTTTTTTCTTATATTAAACTATAATAATAGAAATAAAGTTAAAAAAAGGACGAATATGCCACAAGACGCTTTTACGATAAAACATATCGTTACAAAACTTAATAGTATAGTTGAGGGAGCAAAGGTAAACAAAATCAATCAACCATTTAGAGATATGATTGTCTTATCTTTATACACTTGCAATGGAAGTAGAAAACTTGAAATTAGTGCAAACCCTTCGGACGCTAGAATAAGCCTTACAGAACTAGAATATGCAAACCCATTGACTGCCCCGAACTTTTGTATGCTTTTGAGAAAATATATACTAGGTTCGACAATTACTCAAGTTACCCAGGTTGAAGGGGAGAGAATAGTTATACTTTCCTTTGATTGCAAAAACGAATTTTTCAATGCAAAAAGAGAACTCTACATTGAGATAATGGGCAAATACTCAAACATTGTTTTAACTGAAAACGGAGTTATCTTAGGAGCAATGAAGTCCTCTACCCTTGAGGAACACTACAAAAGAGTTTTATTTTCAGGAGTAAAATACATCCTTCCCGAACCTCAAGAAAAGGTGTCAATTTTAGACAGTGAAAAAGTTAGTGCTTTATTTGACAACTTCATGGGTGGCGATATTTCAAAATTCTTATTTGAAAATGTTTCAGGAATAGCAAGTTCAACTGCTTATGAACTATGCAATATTTATTTTAAAGGTACAAATCCTGAAAAATTAAGAAATGAGGAAAGTATAAACTTTGCCAACTACTTAAAAGATTCTTATTTTGCTGATTATAACGATTGCTCAATTAAAATTGTAGAAAACGAATATAGAGATTTTTTCTGTTTTAAGTGCAGTGGAGATAAAAAAATTTTTAATGACCTATTTGAAGCACAAGACTTTTTTTATAGTAAAAAGTTTGAAAAAAAATCTTTTAATGACAGCAGTAGAAAATTATTATCTATCGCAAAAGCACAAGCAAAAAAACTTGAAAAGAAACTTGCTTTACTTGTTGATAGATTGAGAGAGTGCTCTAATATGGAGCAAAACAAACTAAAAGGTGAACTAATAACTTCAAATATTTATTCTATAAAAAAGGGAGATAAGGTTTGCGAAGTTTACAATTATTATGAAGAAAACTCTCCTTTAATAAAGATAAATCTTGACGAAACACTTTCACCCTCACAAAATGCTCAACAATTCTTTAAAAAGTACAACAAGCAAAAGAGGACGATACTTGCGATTGAACCTCAAAAGACTGAAGCACAGAGAGAACTTGAGTACATTGAAAGTATAATAAGTTCAATAAATAACGCTGAAAATTTAAATGACTTGAAAGAAATTGAAGAGGAATTAGTTGATATTGGTTTAATAAAAATACAACAAAGCAAAAAACAGCCTAAAAAGAGTGTACTTCCTTTTAGAGAATTTGAAATTGACGGCTTTAAGGTATATGCTGGCAGAAATAACATACAAAATGATAGACTTTTAAAACTTGCAAACGAAAACGACATTTGGTTACATACCCAAAAATATCACAGTTCACACCTAATTATAGTTTTAGATGACAAGGAACTGACAAACGAGGTTTTACTCACTGCTGGCGAGATTTGTGCCTCCCTTTCAGCAGGAAAAAACGGAGATAAAATACCCGTTGATTATTGCCAAAAAAGATTTGTAAAAAAGCCAAATAAAGCAAAACATGGTTTCGTAAACTACACAAACTTTAAGACAATTTTAGTAACTCCTAATAGACATTTAGAAAAAGAAAAGGTTTAGCATTGCTAAACCTTTTATATTTTTAATCTAATTCAAAAGTACCTGTATATAGTTGATAATACTTGCCTTTTTGTTTAATCAAGTCTTCGTGGTTTCCTCTTTCAATAATTTCGCCATGTTCTAAAACCATAATTGCTTCCGAACTTCTAATCGTTGACAACCTGTGAGCAATAACAAAAACCGTTCTGTTTTCCATAAGTTTATTCATACCCTGTTCAATCAACTTTTCAGTACGAGTATCTATTGATGAAGTTGCTTCATCAAGGATTAAAACAGGACATTTTGAAACTGCAGCACGAGCGATTGAAAGCAACTGCCTTTGACCTTGAGAAAGATTTCCACCATCACCTGAAAGCATAGTGTCATAACCTTGGGGAAGGCGAGAGATAAAGAAATCTGCATTGGCAAGTTTTGCTGCTTCAATACACTCCTCATCAGTTGCGTCAAGCCTACCATAACGAATATTGTCCATAACTGTTCCCGTAAACAAATGCGTATCTTGTAAAACGATACCAAGTGAGTGTCTTAAATCCTTTTTGTTAATTGATTTAATATCAAGTCCATCATATAAGATTTCACCACTTTGAATATCGTAAAATCTATTTATTAGGTTTGTTATGGTAGTTTTTCCTGCACCCGTTGAACCTACAAAGGCTATTTTTTGACCGGGCTTTGCATAAAGTGAGATATTGTTTAAAATTATTTTGTCATCATTGTAGCCAAAAACGACATTATTGAATCGTATATCCCCTTTTAGTTCAACAAACTTATAGCCATTGTCAGCGGGAACTTTCCACGCCCAACTATTACCCTTTTCCTTTGCAACGAACGCTCCGTTTTCAAACTCACCTTTAACTAGGGTAGTTTTTCCATCATTTACTTCAGCCGGTTCGTCAAGAAGTTCAAAAATTCTTTCAGCACCTGCCATTGACATAAAGATATAGTTAATTTGTTGTGAGCAGTTTGATATGGGCATATTAAAACTCTTTGTAAGTTGCATAAAGGTAATAACAGCACCTATTGAGAAAGTTGCTTGACCTGTAACTGTGCAATACAATGATAAACAGTTTATCTTTGTTAAAGCAAATATTACACCAATTATTGCTACTAAAATGTACTGAACATAACTTAAATTACCCAAAACTGGCATAATTCTTTGTGCGTAGGTGTTCGCCTTTGCTGAATCATCTCTCCAACCGTCATTGATTTTATCAAAATCTGCTTTTGCTTTGTTTTCGTGGCAGAAAACCTTAACAACCTTTTGTCCTTCCATCATCTCCTCGATATATCCGTTAATATTGCCGATAGACTCTTGTTGTCTTAAGAAATACTTAACGCTCTTTGAACCTATCTTTTTGATGATATAAAATTCAAAGATAACAAAAACAACGATTATGAAAGTTAAAACTACACTATAAAAACACATTGCAAGGAAAACGCCAATTACCGTAATTGCTGAAGAAATTACATTTGGCAAACTTTGAGAAAGCATTTGTCTTAAAGTATCTGTATCGTTCGTGTACTTACTCATTACACTTCCGTCTGTATTATTGTCAAAGTATCTAATAGGTAAAGTTTGCATATGCTCAAACATATCATCTCGAACTTGTTTTAAAATTCCCTGGGCGATAACTAGCATAATTCTATTATAACCATAAGAAGCAAACGCACCTATTATAAAAACTACCAACAAAATCGCCACCGATAGGTATAAATCGTTAAGTGGCATTGTTCCAGCCTTAATAGGAGTTAAAATATTATCAATTACAAGTCCCATAAATGCCGAACTTACTACGCTTACGATTGAGGAAACGAATATTAAAAGCACAACACATACAAACTGCTTTTTGTAGTTTGCAGAGATGTATTTTAAAATTCTTTTTAAACTTTGATAAGGACTAGGACACTCCTTTAAGTTTTCATCACTACTTGATTGAGGGATATTTTTAAATTTTTTCATTATTTGTTCCCTCCTTTATTTTGAGATTCATAAACATCTTTATATATATCGCAATTTTTAAGTAAGTTTTCATGCGTATCAAAAGCAACTATCTCGCCTTTATCCATAACTATAATTCTATCGGCATTTTCAATAGAAGCAATTCTTTGAGCGATAAAAATCTTTGTTAGTTCTGGATTAAATTTTTGAAGTTGTTCTCTAATCAATGCATCTGTTTTAGTGTCAATAGCACTTGTAGAGTCGTCAAAGATAATTATTTTAGGTTTTTTAAGCAACGCTCTTGCTATACACAACCTCTGCTTTTGTCCACCTGAAACATTTACACCACCTTGACCAAGGTCATAGTCGTATTGATAAGGCAGGTTTTGAATAAAGTCGTGGGCCTGTGCCTGTTTACACACCTCAACAAGTTCCTCGTCAGTCGCATTTTCATTACCCCAACGCAAATTTTCCTTAATTGAACCACTAAACAAAACATTTTTTTGTAATACCATAGCAACGTTATTTCTCAAAACATCTAAATCATACTCTTTAACATTTTTACCACCAACAAAAACTTCTCCATTAGTCGCATCATATAATCTAGGTATCAACTGAACTAAAGTCGTTTTTGCAGAACCTGTACCACCGATAATACCTACAACTTCGCCACTTTTTATATCAATGTTTATGTTATTTAAAACATATTTATCGTCTCTTGCTTTATAATTAAATTTTACATTTTTAAATGAAATAGAGCCGTCCGCAACTTCCATTATAGGATTTTCAGGATTTTTAATTTCGCTCTCTTCATTGATTATTTCAGCAATTCTTTCTCCTGATGACCTAGCCATCATTACCATTGAAAAAGTCATTGCTACCATTAAAACGCTCATCAATATCATAATTGAGTATTGACTTAAAGAGGACAAATCGCCTGCATTAATGCTTCCGTTGATGAACATATTTCCACCTAAAATCGCAAGCAAAATCATACTAACATAAAGGGTGATTTGCATCATAGGTTGCAAAACTACTAAACGCTTTTCTGCCTTTACGCCATAATCGTATACCTCTTGAGAAACTTCCTTCATTTTTGCAATTTCGTGATCTTCTCTAACATACGACTTTACAACACGCATTGCAACAAGGTCCTCTTGCATAACCACGTTCATAGTATCGTATTTTGCAAATAGTTTTCTAAATAGAGGAAAAATTGTCCTACCAACTAAAACTATAAGCAAACCTAATAATATTGCCGCAATGATAAATATCAATGACAATTCAGGTGATTTTATCACACACATTATACAAGCCATTATAAACATAAAGGGTGCTCTTATGCAAATACGAAGTAGCATTTGAAAAGCATTTTGAACATTAGTTACGTCCGTTGTTTGTCTTGTAATCAATGAAGCCGTTGAATATTTATTTATATTTGAGAAACTATAATTTTGAATATTATTGTACATCTTTTTTCTCAAATTATAGGCAAAACCAGCGGCAGCCTCTGAAGAAAGTTTACCAGCCCAAATTCCTACGAATAGCGAACAAGTTGCAAGCAAAAGCATTGCTCCACCATAAACGGCTATATAGGTGATTAAATCATTTTTTGTAAGCAAATCAGTAGCACTTGTAAACAATCCTTGATAGCCTACCCCAGAACTGTACGCACTAAAAATATTTATTAGTTCGCCCATTATGAAAGGTATAACAATTTCTAGTGATACTTCAAGCATAATTAGTAAGGGGGCAAGAATTGTTTTTTTCTTGTACTCTCCTATACATTTTGAAAGTGTTTTTAACATATATATCCTCTCTAAATTTTATTTCATTGAATATTTAAGAGTGCTTTATCAATTAAATTTAAAAACATACTCTTTTCCTCATTTGAAAAGTTTAGAAGCAGTTTTGAATTTAATTTATTTAACTCCTCTTTACATTTCGCCTCAACTAAATAACCTTTTTCAGTTAATTTTATCAACTTAACCCTTGCGTTATTTTCATCAAGACACCTCTCTATCAATCCCACTTTTTCAAGATTATCCAACACACTTGATATTGAAGATGCTCGAAGATTAAGTTCTTTTTCAATATCTTTTTGACAAACACTGTTGTTATTTTCTGTTTGAAAAAGAATGAATGCTAAGATTCTAGCCTGACCTCCATTCATTTGGTATTCAGCCAAAGATTTATCTAGTTCTCTCCTGATTTCAGCATTTAAAACGCCTAAACGCCAAGAAACTTGCATATCTATCATTATATACCTCAATAGTTAGATTGCTAACTGTTAGAATTCTAATATATTATATTTATGTGTATTAAATTTGTCAACCAAAATAATATGAAAAAACACACAATAATGTGTGTTTTTTATGAAAGTTTTATTCATATGATTTTGTTTGCATATTCTACTTATTAAAAAGTAATTTTATATGCTTTGATTTACATATAAAAATCTCATATGCAAAAATATACAATAGAGAGCAAAGGACTATTGAGAAGAAAGTATCACTTGCAAAATGAGCACCAACCATAACTCTGCATATTGCAACTAAAATTGAAAAAGTGATTGAAAACGCATATATTAACCCCTTCCAAAGTTTTGTATTAAATCTTTCAAAAAGAGTGGGCAAAGCCATTAAACATATAATTGTTGTTCCACTGTAAGTATGCCCAGAGGGAAAAGATTTTGAGCAATCGTCTACAAAAGGCAATGATGGGATAAAAAGTTCAGCATTTCCCTTTTTATACCAAGGCGTATAATAGGAAAAATCATTATAAAAATTCATTGTACGAAAACGCACACGACCAACAGGTGTTTTTATAATCCACACTATCAAATACCCTACTACCACCATTATTACAAGACAAGCCCATATGAAAAGTTTTTCATTTGCTTCTTTTGACATATGCTTAAAAAAAGAATAAGTTAAAATCGCAAGGGCTAACCCTAATACCAACTCGATACCTTTAACTAACAAACTATCGTCAAGATATTCCTTTTTCTCTAATGAAAAATAACAACTCATATAGTCAAAACTTTTATAAAATCCTAAAGTAAAGCCTGCAACAAGCACAACAAAGGAGACTATTTTTACACAAACTTTAAGCCACTTTTTTTCAATCTTTCTATCAAAATAGAAATAAAAAATCCCTCCCACCAACGATATTAGTATAAATATAGGCATAGCACCAAAACACTCGCCAAATCTTCCTAATAAATTATTTGAAAAATACTCACCGTCTTTTAGGTTATTTTTTGTTGCAAATTTTGAAATTTGCAAATCGTAAACTGAAAATACAATCATAATGCCCGTTACACATAACACGAATAGCATTATATATAAAATCAGCATAAGTTTTTTCCTTTTTTCGCTCATTTTTTCTCCACAATCGTTTATTACTTTTTATTGTGTACAATTTATCATAATTGACCCTTCTTGTCAAATGATTGATAATTTTTATTTTTTTTTCAAAAATAAAAAACGGACGGTAAACCGTCCGTTTTATTCAATTTAGTTTTATACTAGAATAAATCAATTGTAGGCATATTGATAAATTCTGAAGAGTAGTCAATTTTCATCTTACATGAACCAGTAACATCTTCATCACTATATTCATACGAGTAACTCATATTGCATACTTCATAAATGTTGAAAGTTGAACTTTCTTTATCATATACAACTGAATAACTAACCTCTTTGATACCAGCAACGATTTTATCAACTACTGCATCATAATCTTCTTCACCAGTTTTCATAGTGTCCTTTAAAGCATCTTTATCTACTTCAAATCTAATACCACATTGTTTATCATTATCAAAGTATTTTATCTTTAATCCTGCAGTAATTGAATCAAAGTTAGAAGCAGCAGCTTCTAAATTAACAGTTACTGAAGGAACATCTCCGTAGTTATCAACTGAAGAAGTACCAATCATTGAAATGATTTCATCAATAAGATCAGTTACTTCACTAGCATCAATGGTTGTTGTTTCTTCTACTTTATAATATGTACCAAAATCCGCCTTTTCAGTTAAAGTAATAGTATTATCATTATTCAAAGTATAAGTATACAGACCATTACCTTCTACTGAAACTCCAAATAATTGCATTTTTACATCAGCATCATATTTACCTTTGAATGATTTAACTGAATTTTCAGTTGCAGCAAGGTCAATTTTTCCACTCGCACTTCCTGTTCCTTTAAGATAAATATCCATAGTATCTTCACCGTCTTGTCCTTTCATAGAGCAATCAGTTTTTGAACTAATTTTAAAGCTAAACTCCGTCTTTTTGTCCTTGTTTTCTGCATTTTTTTCGTTTGCAGTATTTAGAACTGACATTACTGTAGCTTTTGAAGTTTCGTCATCTGCTGTTTTCCAATTATAAGCATCAGCACCTTCTTTGGTACAAGACGCTAATGAAGCAGTTAAGCATATCGCTAAACCTAAAGCCCCCAAAGTTTTAAATTTTTTCATAATTTCCTCCAAGAAAAAAAATTTATACGAATACTTTATCACAGAAAATTCATAAAGTCAACACATAATTAAAAAATTTATTATATAAAAACAAAAAAACACACTTAAAGGTGTGTTTTATAACTAAATAAATATTCCTGTAACTGCACATACGATACTAATTGCAACAGTTGCTACTAGGTTACCAAGTATGATAAAAAACATTGATTTTTTAAAATCTAAATTTAAAAGTGCAGCTACGGCTGAAGCCGTCCATACACCAGTTAGTGGCAAAGGAATTGCCGTAAACACGAAAAGTCCAAAATATTTTGCCCACTCACTTTTCTTGCTTTTTTCAGGAGAAACTTGTTCAGTCTCAACGCTTTCATCTTTCATAATGTAAACATTATCGCCGGGTTTTTCAGTTTGCTCTAAAGTTCCTTCCTTTGTTTTCTCATCAAGTTTAACCGACTTCTTTTTAAAATGATTTTCAATTTTTTCGGCTAATTTTTTAAAGCATTTTGTTTTTTTCATCCAATTTATAACTGGAATAAACAAGAGCAACAACAAAGGACAAATTATACTAGAACCTAAAAACGCTACTAAACTGCTTAAAAATAAATTTTTGAGTTCCCCTCCCAACCAAAAGTAGATTAGAGGAAGCCCACCACGAAGTTCAACAAGAGGTAACATTGAAACAATAAATCCAGTAACATAAGGATTACCAAATATGTTTAGAAAAAAGTTGCCTATGTCGTTTGCTAATGATAAAATCAACATCTTATTATCCTAGTTCTTTGATTAATTCAATAATTCTTTTTTCAGTAATGCCACACTCTTGCAGTTGGTCATTTACTGATGCGTGCGAGATGAATTTATCTTCAACTCCAACACGGCGTATCTGCTTTTTTAGAGAGTATAGGTTGCAAGTTTCTAAAATACAACTACCAAAACCACCAGCCAAAATTCCGTCCTCAATGGTAATAATCTTGTCATGACATTTATTTTTCAAATAGTTTAAGTCAACAGGCTTAATCGTTCTACAGTTAACAACCTCAAAGTTTATACCACTTTGTTCTTTTGCGTGCAAGGCAACGTTGATTGCCCTTGAACCAACTGCCAATACGGAAACCTTTTCACCTTTAGATACAACTTCCCAAAGACTTTCAGTAAGGGGAGTATGCGTAGCAAAATCTTCAACAAAGCCATTTTGAACTCTAATTGCGACAGGGCCATTGAGAGAGAGAGCGTAATCGAAGGCACTCTCAAATTCCACTTTATCTTTTGGAGATAAAATATGCATATTAGGTATATGTCGTAGGTATGCTATATCAAATACGCCTTGATGGGTTTTTCCATCAGCACCGACAAGTCCAGCCCTATCCAAAATAAATATAACAGGGAGGTTTTGTATACAGACATCGTGTAATATCTCATCGTACGCTCTTTGTAAAAAGGTTGAATATATGCAAACTACGGGTTTAAGTCCACCCCCTGCAAGTCCAGCCGACAAAGTAACGGCATACTCCTCTGCAATGCCTACATCTAAAAAGTTATTAGGGAAAGCCTTTTGAAAATCAGCCAGTCCTGTTGCATATTTCATCGCTGCAGTGATAGCAAAAATTCGGTTATCCTTTTGCGCTCTTTCGATTAGTATTTTACTAACTGTACTTGAAAAAGTATGTTCAGCCAACTTCATATTTTTTCCTATTCCGTGATACATACCAGAGTTTTTTTCAGCAGGTTCATACCCTTTTCCCTTAGTAGTTACTATATGCAAGAAGATACTCTTTTTATAACTCTTTGCGTCCTTTAAAACTTTTAATAAACTCTTTATATCATGTCCGTCAATAGGACCTACATATTTCAAGCCGTATGAATCAAAAATGATATTATTATGCATCATTTTTTTCACTTTAAACTTGCATTTTGCTAAAAACTTGCCAAGTGAACTATCTCGTCCACCGACCATCATTTTTAAACGATTTTTTGAATTAGTATATTTTCTCTTTATGGTTATACGAGAAAGTCTTTTATATAAACCTGTATTATTTTTAGAAATTGAGTGTCCGTTATCATTATAAACAACTATAAATTTATCAGGCTTATTATCCGTTCCAAAAATACTTTCAAGAGATAATCCGTTTGAAAGTGAGCCGTCCCCTATAACTGAAATGACGGTATAATCTTCACCTAGTCTATCTCGTGCAAGGCAAATTCCTATTCCTGCAGGCAAGGACGTACCACTATGTCCTGTACCGAAAGCATCATAATCGCTTTCGGTTATATCCGGAAAGCCACTGATTCCATCTTTTTGACGAAGTTTCTCACAACTAGACAATTCTCTTGTTAAAAGTTTATGGGTATAACTTTGATGACCGACATCAAAAATCAATTTATCCTTTTTAAAATCAAAAAAATAATGCAGAGCAAGGGTTAATTCGACTACTCCTAGATTAGAGGATAGGTGTCCTCCGTTTAAAGTAACCATTTCAACAATGTTCTGCCTTATATCTTCTGCTAAATCATTAAGTTGTTTTACATTTAAACTCTTTAATTCTTGCGAGTTAGGTATTTGTTTCATAAACTTTCCTTTTTAATTAAATATAAAAGCCGAGTACTTTTGAAATTTCTTCGAACGTATGAAACACGACTTTATCACCACGCAACATTTTTTTCATCTCATTTTGGAGTTTATCAAAATCCTCCTTCCCTATTATTGATACCAGTTCATTGACGCACCTTTCATATTTAGGTTGCCTTGAAGTCATATTATGACAATCCGTTCCTAAACAATGCACAAGTCCCTTTTTAAGCATAGTTTTAACTAAACGCTTATTATTATTGAAAAAGGAATTTACATTTATTTGAATTAAGCAACCCATAGCAACAAGATTAGAAAGATATTTTGGGTTTTTATGAATACTATAATATTTTTCAGCGTGGGCTATAACAGGCACTAGACCAGTTAAACTGATTATTTGCTCAACCTTCAAAAATAAAGATTCTGTAAACAGCGTAGAGTGGGGAAACTCAATTAAAATATATTTACCGTTGTTAATTGCTAGTTTATTTAAATCGTCATATTCGATTACTGTTTGTGAAGATACGAACACCTCAGCACCTAGCACAACATTTAAGTCCTGAGCGTCAAGCAATTTTAATTGATTATCACGCAACTCAACAAATTCATCAATAGAGCATTTATCTGCATAGTAATGAGGAGTTAAAACTATATTATTAACCCCTTGTTTTTTTAACTCTAATATCATTTGATTTGCTTCTTCAACGGAGGAAGCACCATCATCTAAATTTGGCAGAATATGTGTATGAAAATCAACCATTTACTTATATTCTCCGTAGCCGTATTTACTTTTATAATATTTATTGTCTTTCGTACGAGATACACAATTTAACACTGTACCCAAAATTTTACATTTTGCAAAATTTAATTTTTTTATCGAATCAACAAGTTCATCTCTATGCGTATTAGATTGCTTTGCAACTAAAATACAACCATCTACTTTAGGTGCAATAACTAGACAGTCGGACACCGTACCCACAGGTGGCGTATCTATAACTATACAATCATATTGAGTAGACATCTCATCTAAAAATGAATTCATCTTTTCACTTGAAAGCAACTCTTGAGGGTTGGGAGGTATTGCTCCTGAAAAAACTATTGATAGATTTTCAATCCCTGAATTTTTTACTAACTTTGAAATTGCAAGTTGACCACTCAAGTAGGCTGACAAGCCTTCTTTTGCTGTTTCGTTAAAATATTTATTGATAGAGGGTTTTCTCAAATCGCAGTCAATAACCAAAGTTTTAACATTTGCCTTTGCAAACATAATTGCCGTATTGATAGCAATGGTAGATTTACCTTCCATAGTTTTTGTTGAAGTTACAAAAAATATCTTTGCCTTTTTTTCCATTTTTTCAGGAATTGAAAAGGTTATATTATTTTTTAAATTTCTAAAAGATTCAACGATATCAAAGGGAGTGTTATCGTCAATTAAAATATATCTTCTTACTTCTTTTTCCTTCTTTTTAATCATCATTAGCCTCCTTAACTTCTAGCAATGGTATGTTTGCCAAAACGGGAATAGAAGATATTTCAACTAAATCCTCCTCACTCTTAATTCTTGTGTCAGCAAGATTGATGATTACAACTACAACACAAGCGATTACAAAACTTGCCAATGCAACTATAAAAGTGTATAGCATTTTGTTTGGAGCAGAGGGAGAAGTAGGTACAACAGGGGTATTGATAGGACTAATTTTAATAGTTTCATCTCCTGCGAACTTAAAGTTTGCATCAATGTATGAACCAACGTTTGCAATCATAACTTCTGCTATTTTGCAAGAAAGTTGTGGATTGTTAGTAGTTATTTTTGCTTTAATTACCGAAGTGTTTGAAGATGTTGAATATGACACAGATTTTGCCAACGTTCCACCTGACACTTCATTATCTAGTTTTATAGAAAGTTCATTAAAAAACTTATTTTGACTAATTACTTGCACACAATTTGCAACTATATTTTTACTATAAGTCAACTCGCTATTTGCATTTGAGGCAGAAGAAGAACCGTCATCAGCAGAATAACTTAGTATAAATACTGCAGTAGAAGTATATTGAGGTTGTATGATAAAAGAAGTGTAGCAATAACACAATATACTACTCAATATAACTACTCCAACAATAATATACCATTGTCTAAATAGCATTTTTAATATATCTTTAAAACTTAATTCAACACCATTTTTTCCACTCATTTTATGCCTCCGTCAAATTAAAGAGTTTTTGATAAGTCTTTAATATATTCTTTGAACTGTTTGCCCAACTTTTCATCTCTCAAAGCAAACTCAACGTTCGCTTGTAAAAAACCTAGTTTATCGCCAGTATCATATCTAATTCCTTCAAAGTCGTAAGCAATTAGACCTTTCTTTTTAGAAAGAATTTTTAAAGCATCAGTAAAACCAACTTCTTTATTACTTTCCTCTAACTTTAACTTTTCAATAATATCAAAAATGTCAGCAGTAACAAGATATCTACCTATTATCGCTTCATTAGACAATTTATCATCATTATTAGGTTTTTCAATTATATCGTTCACATATTTTTTTCTACCTTCAACCCTCTCAAACCCTACATTACCATATTTTGAAATTTCTTCATCAGGAACTTCCATAGTAGCAAGCACGCAATTATTTGTTTCATTGTAGCAGTTGATTAGTTGATGAATACAAGGCAACTGATTTTTATCAGTATAAACAATATCGTCTCCTAGCAGAATTACAAAAGGTTCGTTACCAACAAACGCCTTTGCATACAAAATGGCATCAGCCAAACCAGAAGGCTGATGTTGTCTTGTAAAATATATATTTGCGATATTTTCAAGATATTTTGATATTTGTAAAAACTCCATTTTTTCACTTGATTTTAAGTTTTCATCAAGTTCAACGGTGCTATCAAAATAATCTTCAATATTCTTTTTATTTCTTGAAGTGATAATCAAAATATCCGTTATTCCGGATTTAACAAGTTCTTCAATATTATATTGCAAGGTAGGTTTATCTACCACAGGTAACATTTCCTTACATACGCCTTTTGTTATTGGTAAAAATCTAGTTCCAAGTCCTGCTGCTGGAATAACTGCTTTTCTTACCTTAGTCATTACTACACCCTTTATAAACTTTAGTTAAATTTATTCCTTTATATAATTTAGAATACCGTCATTATTTTATAACATATTGCAAAATCTGTCAACAAAAGATTAACGCTTGAGTAAAAGTTGTTGTTAGTCTATCACCTTATTTTATTGCCAAAATTTAAAAAAGGTATTAACCGAAGTTAATACCTTTTTACTATTAAATTTTAATTGTTCCTTCAAACGCAAGGATTGCATTACCTGTAAGCAATACACCTTCGTCAGTGTATCTTACAGTCAAATCACCACCTTTAAGTTTAACGGTAATGTCTTGATTTTTTTCAACATAGCCATTTAGCGTTGCAGCAACTACGGCAGCACAAGCACCTGTACCACAAGCCAACGTTTCACCGTTACCACGCTCCCAAACACGCATCTTTAAAGTTGATTTATTTACAACTCTTACAAATTCAGTATTTACTCTTTCAGGGAAAAGAGGGGATTTTTCAAAGTTTGTACCAACAACCTCAACGTTTACTTCTGCAACTTTAGGCACAAAAACTACTGCATGAGGGTTACCCATTGACACGCAAGTAATGTTGTACTTTTTATCAGCAATTTCAACTTCTTTATTGACAACATCATCGCCTTCCAACTTAACAGGAATTTGATGAGGTGCAATTTCTGCTTTACCCATATCAACAGTAACGCTTGATACTTGACCGTCTGCAAGTGTTAAAGTTAACTTTTTAACACCACTTGCTGTTTCGATAGTAGTATTAGTTGATTTAACATAACCATTGTCGTATAGATATTTGCCTACACAACGGATAGAGTTACCAGCCATTTTACCTTCCGAACCATCTTTATTGAAAATTCTCATCTTTGCGTCAGCAACATTTGATTTTTCAATCAATACGATACCATCACCACCGACAGAACGATTTCTATCGCAAAGCAAAATTGCTAGAGATTCAGGGCACTCAATAGAATTGTCAAAGTTATTTAAGTAGATATAATCGTTTCCTAAACTGTGCATCTTTGAGAATTTAATTGTCATCTTTTCAGTACGCATCTTATTGATGTCAACAAGTTCAGTATTATACTCGTTATAACCTCCAAGCAACATATCTGCAAGAGCGTTAGCAGTATCAAGTGAAGTCATACAAGCAATATCAAGTTGTAATGCTTTACGCTTTAAGGCAATATGTTTGTCAACAAATTTTCTCAAATTAGGACAAGTATTGATGATATATTTTATCTTTCCTTCTTCGATATATTCCATAATATTATGTTGATCTTCCAAGTTGTCTACAACAATAATATCATCGCCAAGTTGTTTAATTTCTCTTGCAGTACCAGGAGTTGCATAAATAGTCATACCTAAATCGTAGAATTTTTTAGCAAGACTAACAGCTTCCAACTTATCTTTATCTGCAACAGAAATGTAAACACCACCCTTTGCTCCGTCAACATTGAAACCTGCACTTACTAGACCTTTAAATAGAGCCTCTTGTAAAGTTTTACCAAGACCTAAAACCTCACCTGTAGACTTCATTTCAGGTCCTAAAATTGAGTTACAATCATTAAGTTTTGCAAACGAGAATACGGGAACTTTTACAGCGAAATAAGGAGGCTGTTTGTATAAACCTGTACCGTAACCCATATCTTTCAACTTTTCACCTAACATCACCTTAGTTGCAATGTCAACCATAGGAATATCTGTTACTTTTGAGATATAAGGTATAGTTCTTGAAGCACGAGGGTTAACTTCAATTACATATAATTCGTTATCATAAATTAGATATTGAATATTCGTTAAGCCTTTTGTCTTTAAAGCAAGAGCAAGATTAGTTGAACACTCAATAATTTTTTGCTTCATTGTATCATTTAAATTGTAAGGGGGGTATACGGCAATACTATCACCACTGTGAACACCTGCCCTTTCAATATGCTCCATAATACCGGGAATAAGCACATCTTCTCCATCTGAAATACAGTCTACTTCAAGTTCAGCACCCATCAAATATCTATCAATCAAGACGGGGTTTTCAATATTTTGTGCTAAAATCCTATCCATATATGAAGCAACATCGTTATCACTAAAAGCAATAGTCATATTTTGGCCACCGATAACATATGAGGGACGAACTAAAACGGGATAACCAAGACGATTTGCGCCTTCCAAAGCCTCCTCTTTTGTCATAGCAGTTGTACAATCAGGCTTTTTAATATTGAATTGAGCAAGTAATTTTTCAAAGCGCTCTCTATCTTCAGCAAGGTCAATACCGTCTGCTGAAGTTCCTAACACTTGAATACCCTTACTATCTAAATATTTTGTAAGTTTAATAGCCGTTTGTCCACCAAAGGCAACCACAACGCCAATAGGTTTTTCAATATCAATTACATTTTGAACATCCTCAGGTAAAAGTGGCTCAAAATACAATCTATCAGCAACGTCAAAGTCAGTTGATACAGTTTCAGGGTTATTGTTTATAATTGCTACCGAATAGCCAAGCCTTTTTAATGCCCATACGCAGTGTACTGAAGAATAGTCAAACTCAATACCTTGACCTATTCTAATAGGACCTGAACCTAAAACTAGAATATTCTTTTTGCTGTGGTCAATGAAATTCAAAGCCTCGTTGTCATTGTCGTAAGTTGAGTAGAAATAAGGTGTTTTTGCCTCATATTCACCTGCACAAGTATCGACCATTTTATAAACGCAATTCTTATGCATAGGCACTTTCTTTCCTGAAAGTCTTTCCAAAGTTACATCAAGATAACCTAATTTTTTACCTTGTAGATACAATTCTTCGTTCCACTCTTTTGCAATTTTTTGTTCGTAGTCGTATAAACCTTTAAATTTATTCAAGAAGAATTTATCAATTTTTGTAATATCGTGGATTTTATCAATAGAAACGCCCTCTTTAATCGCTCTATAAACGGTAAACAATCTCAAATCATCTAAACGAGAAAGTGCGTCAAGTACGTTCATATCAGGGTGAGGATTAGAGTTTAAAGTATCTCTATTTATCTCAGCACCACGAACTGCTTTAAGTAATGCTTGTTCAAAACTAGGTGCTATACTCATAACCTCGCCTGTTGCTTTCATTTGAGTACCTAAAATTCTTTCACTAGTTACAAACTTATCAAAAGGCCATTTAGGGAACTTACAAACAACATAGTCAACAGTAGGTTCAAAACAAGCAGAAGTTGTTTTTGTAATATCATTTTTAATTTCATCAAGAGAATATCCAAGTGCAATTCTCGTAGTAATTTTCGCAATAGGATAGCCTGTTGCTTTAGATGCAAGGGCTGAAGAACGAGATACACGAGGATTTACCTCAATAACTGCATACTCTTTTGAATTAGGATTTAAAGCAAATTGACAGTTACAGCCACCCATAATTTCAAGTTCGTTTACAATG
Source organism: uncultured Clostridia bacterium (assembly GCA_964550125.1). GTDB lineage: Bacteria > Bacillota > Clostridia > Christensenellales > Borkfalkiaceae > CAZJWC01. The sequence continues at coordinate 254,840 of CAZJWC010000001.1, forward strand.
TCGATTGAAGCCTTTTTCAACATTGAAAATTCTTCAACTGACAAAGTTAGGGCAGGAGCAACTACGATTGAGTCGCCCGTATGAATACCAACGGGGTCTACATTTTCCATTGAGCAGATTACGATAGCATTTCCTTTTGCATCCCTCATTGCTTCAAACTCAATTTCCTTCCAGCCGTAAATATACTTTTCAACTAATATTTGAGTGATGGGAGATTGTTCAAGACCATATGCTGCAATTTCACGCAACTCTTTCTCATTATAAGCAACACCACCACCAGTACCACCTAGGGTAAACGCAGGACGAACGATAACAGGATAACCAATTCTATTTGCAATTTCTACCGAATATTCTAAATCGTTTGCAATATCCGAAGGAATACAAGGCTGATTGATTTTTTGCATTGCCTTTTTAAACTCATCTCTATCTTCCGAACGAATAATTGATTGTGCGTTCGTACCAAGTAGTTTAATGTTATTTTCAGCCAAAAAACCATCATTGTAAAGTTGCATTGCAAGAGTTAAACCAGTTTGTCCACCTAGTCCTGCCAACACACCGTCAGGCTTTTCCTTTAATATAATTCTTTTTAAAGTATCCTTTGTGATAGGCTCTAAATAAATTTCATCAGCAAGGGCTTTATCCGTCATAATAGTAGCAGGGTTAGAGTTTACAAGGACGGTATTGATGCCCTCGTCCTTTAAAATTCTACACGCTTGTGCACCTGCATAGTCAAACTCTGCGGCTTGACCTATAACAATAGGACCTGAACCGATAACTAAAACCTTTTTTAAACTTTTATCTAACATATAATAAACCCTTCTTATTTATTTAAAAATTCTTCTAATGCGTTAAAACAATCATTGGGGATTGATGAACTGCAAATGTTAAAACTAATACCCAAACAGCCATTTTTGAAATCAATACCTGAGATTAAATCGTTATTGATATTCTTATAAGTAATATCAAAATCTTTGCTATCTGTAACGACATAGTTATAATTTTCTTTTGCAATTATAGTTTTATTAGTTGAAAGTGATTTAACTGGTTGATTTGAGCCAGAGTGTCCACATTTCATTTTTTCTACTTTGCAACCAAAGGTTTTTGCAAGGGCAATAAAACCAACTCCAATACCAAAAAATTTAGTTTCCTTAACATTTATCTTTTGTATAAACGAACAAATTTTATCAACATACTCAAAAGGACCTTCAGCAAAAATAACCTTTTTATAACCTTTTAATATTTCTGCATCATAGTTGTTGTATAAAATGTCATACTTGACACTCTTGTCATCTAAAAAAGTTTTCAATGCTTTATCCTTGCCAAAACTTACAACAGCAACATCATTGCCATTTATTAAATTTTGTGAAGATGAACAAACTTTTTCAACTGAACTAAAATCAGCGTTACACTTTTTAACCTTATCAAGATTTGCAAGGTCTGTTAAGATATATGCCTTTAAGTTACCGTTCTCTCTTACGATTTTGGTAATCTCACGAGTGTCAACTCCATAAATCCCACAAATATTATACTTTTTTGCAAATTCTTCGATAGATTCTTCAAGTCTATAATTTGAAGGTAAAGAGCAGTAGTCTTTAATAACCAACCCAGTTATTTGTGGTAACGCACTTTCCATATCCTTTTCATTAACACCGTAGTTACCAACCATAGGGAAAGTACAGCACATTATCTTACCACAGTTTACAGTATCGGTAATGTTTTCTACAAACCCAACTACGTCTGTGTTGAAAAATATTTCGCCACAAATTCCATCTTCTTTTGGCAATACACCAAAAGACTTGCCTTCAAAAACTTTTCCGTTTTCCAATGCTAAATAAATTGTTTGATTCATAATTTTTATCCTTGTTTTATACCTGCTATTACTAGTCTTTTTTTGCCATAAGTTTTACCATTACTGCCTTTTGAGCGTGAAGTCTATTTTCGGCTTCATCAAAAATTTCGTTTGCGTGAGTCTCTAAAACGTCAGCAGTAATTTCTTCACCACGGTGTGCAGGCAAACAATGTTGTATAATAACGTCAGGCATTGCAACTGCAACCACTTCATCATTTATTTGATAATCTTTAAAAGCCTTTTTACGAATTTCTGCCTCGCCTTCTTGTCCCATGCTTGCCCATACATCAGTATAAAGCACATCGGCATCTTTTGCTGCTTTTAATATATCTTCAGTAATTTCCAACTTGCCCATTTCAACACCCCATTTAACAATTTCACTATCGGGCATATACTCTTTAGGACAAGCGATTGAAACTGACATACCAACTTTTAAGCAACCTACTATAAGTGAGTTTGCCATATTATTTCCATCACCAACAAAGCAAAGTTTTAATCCTTGCAAAGTTCCCTTATATTCTCTTATTGTCATAAGGTCTGCTAAAACTTGACAGGGGTGGCAATAGTCAGTTAAACCATTTATTATGGGAATTGAACCGTACTTTGCCAAGTTTTCAACATCTTCTTGGTCAAAAGTACGAATCATAATTCCGTCCAAATATCTTGAAAGCACTCTTGCAGTATCTTCAATGGGTTCTCCTCTACCTAATTGAATATCACGAGAACTTAAAAATAGTGCTTTACCACCTAATTGATGCATACCCACTTCAAAAGAAACTCTCGTTCTTGTTGACGATTTTGAAAAAATCATACCAAGAGTTTTTCCTTTTAAAACTTCGTGTGCAATTCCGTTTTTTTGCTCAAATTTCAGTTGGTCGGCAAGATTTAAAAGAGAGATTATTTGCTCTTTTGTCAAGTCGCCTAATTTTAATAAGTGCTTCATTTTATATATCCTTTCCTTAATTTAATTGTTCGATTAAAATCTTCAAGCCTTTTTCAAGTTCCTCATAGGAAATTGTAAGTGCAGGAAGCAAACGCAATTTTGTCTTTGCCGTTAGCACGACTAATCCATTTTGCAAGCATTTTTCTTTAATTTCATTTGCGTTATCAACTTCAATACCTATCATCAAGCCAAGTCCTGTAACACTTTTTACTTTTTCACACTTTAAAAGAGTATTAAAAATTAATTCGCTTTTCTTTTTTACTTCAGTTAGTAGTTTATTGTCAATCTGTTCAAGCACTTTGCACGCACCTGCACAACATATAGGATTTCCTCCAAAGGTTGAACCATGAGTTCCTACCGTAAAAACACCTGAAGTCTTTTTTGAAAACATAACTGCTCCAATAGGCAAGCCGTTTCCCAATCCCTTTGCTGTTGTTACTATGTCAGGCTTAATATCGTATTGTTCAAAAGCATACAGCGTTCCCGTTCTACCATTTCCTGTTTGGACTTCATCAATAATCAATACAAGGTCGTTATCATTACAGATTTTTTCAACCTCTTTAACGAAAGTTTTATCTAACGGAATAACACCACCCTCACCTTGTACAAGTTCCATCATTATACCACAAGTTTTTGATGAAACTAAATCTTTAATCGATTGAATATCATTTGCAGTAGCAAACTTAAAACCTTCTAAAAAGGGATTAAACATTGTATGAAAAACATCTTGTCCTGTAGCAGACAAAGTTGCCATAGTTCTTCCGTGGAAAGATTGTTTCAAACAGATAATCTCATATCTTCCTTCGCCGTACTTATCAAAAGAATACTTTCTAGCACACTTAATAGCACCTTCATTTGCTTCAGCACCAGAGTTACCGAAAAAAACTTTATCAAGTCCAGTTCTATCACACAACATTTTTGCAAGATTTGACTGTGCAACATTATAATACAAATTGCTTGTATGAGCAAGTTTTTTTACCTGTTTACAAACCTCATCTGCCCACTCATCTTGACTAATTCCTAAACCGTTTACAGCGATACCAGAGCCAAAGTCAATATATTCTTTACCATCTTCATCAATCAAAGTAGATTTTTTTCCTTCAACAAAAACAACATTTTGTCTTCCGTACGAGCCTACTATATGTTCATTAAATTTTTCTATCGTATTCATATTATTTTCCTTTCTAAAAATAGGCATAGCACAAAAAGTGCACGCCTATTATTTTTAATAAAACATTGTGCCAATACCTTCATTAGAAAGTATTTCAATCAAAATTGAGTGAGGCACTCTACCGTCAATTATAAATACTTTTTTAACACCACGGCGAATAGCTTCAACACAGCAACCAACTTTAGGAATCATACCGCCGCTAATAATTCCCTCTTTTATTAGTTGATTTGCCTCAGATACATTTACTGAAGAAATTAATGTGCTTGAATCGTCTTTATCACGAAGTAGACCTTTAATATCAGTCATATTGATAAGAGATTTTGCCTTTAACGCACCTGCAATACGAGCAGCAACAGTATCAGCATTGATATTGTAAACATTGCCCTCTTTATCACAACCGATTGTTGAAATTACAGGAATAAAACCGGCGTTTAAAACATCGATAATAGGCTTTGTATTTACATCGGTAATTTCTCCAACAAAGCCAAGTTCCTCATTTGCAACTTTAGCTTCAATCATATGTCCGTCAACGCCACAAAGACCAATAGCCTTAGCACCGTTATTTTCAAGAAGATTAACTAAATCCTTATTAACTTTACCAGCCAAAACCATTTGAACAATGTTCATAGTTTCCTTATCAGTCTTTCTCAATCCGTTGATAAAACAAGGTTCAATATTCATCTTCTTTAAAGCATCATTGATTTCAGGTCCACCACCGTGAACTAAAACTACATTGACACCAATTTCTTTTAAAAGCACCAAGTCTTTCATAACGGAAAGTTTTAAGTCTTCGTTTATCATTGCGTTTCCACCGTACTTTATAACTACAGTTTCACCACTATATTCTTTTATATAAGGCAATGCTTCAAGTAAAATTTCAGCCTTTTCACTATTTTGCATAACTTTTTTCTCCTATGTTCTATAATCGCCGTTAATCTTTACGTAGTCGTAAGTTAAATCACAACCCCATGCAGTTGCAGTTGCATTACCATCGTGGCAAGTTACATTTATCTTAATCTCCTCATTAAGTAAAACTTTTTTTGCAAGTTCTTCGTCAAAGACAATTCCACAGCCGTCCTTACAAACCTCAATCTCGCCACTCACTGACTTGAACGATACGTCTACCTTGTTTACATTAACTTTTGCACCGGAATAACCTATAGCACAAAGGACACGACCACAGTTAGCGTCAGCACCAAAAATCATTGCTTTAACAAGTGAACTACAAATAACTCCTTTTGCCATTATCACAGCGTTTGCCTCGTCAACAGCCCCTGTTATATTACACTCAATCAGTCTAGTAGCACCCTCACCGTCCTTTGCAATCAGTTTGCATAGATAAGTTGTAACATAGTTAAGTGCTTTACAAAATTCCTCATAGTCAGCATCTTCACAAGTTATTTCATTATTACCTGCAAGTCCTGATGCAAGAATTGAAAGCATATCGTTGGTTGAAGTATCACCATCAACTGAAACCATATTAAAGGATTTTTTCACATCATTAGATATTGCCTTTTGCAACATTTCACTTGAAATTGCAATGTCAGTTGTTAAAAATACAAGCATTGTTGCCATATTTGGATGAATCATACCAGAGCCTTTTGCAATACCACCAAGATTACATTTTTTACCACCTATTTCAAATTCGATTGAAATAGTCTTTTGCATTGTATCGGTAGTCATAATCGCTTCGTTCGCATCCTGACTGTTATTTTCTCCAAGATTTTTAACAAGGCTTTCCATACCGTTTGCAATAGGTTCTAAACAAAGGGGTTGTCCAATTACACCTGTTGATGCAACGATAATGTCCTTTTTAGAGATATTAGTATATTTTTCGACCAACTCGCACATACCTTCAGCAATTTCAATTCCGTTGGGATTGCACGTATTTGCGTTTCCACTATTACAAATTATAGCCTGTGCCTTTCCGTTTTCCAAATTACTTTTTGTTACATAGATAGGCGCACCCTTTACCAGATTAGTCGTGTAAACGCTAGCAGAATTACATAAAACCTCACAGGTAATCAATGCTAAATCTTTTTTACTTTTATTTTTTCTTACTCCACAGTGTATACCACTCGCTTTAAAACCTTTTGAAGCAGTAACACCTTTATTAGTATTGATGTAAGTTTGCATTTCTTTCTCCTTATATTAGACCTAACGTTTCGTCTAATCCAAACATTATGTTCATACATTGAACGGCTGCACCAGACGCACCTTTGCCCAAATTATCAAAAACTGAACATAACAAAATTCTTTCGTCATTACCACCAACAAATATTTGCATATCGTTACGACCTGCCATAATATTTGAAGGGATATATTTATTATCTTCTATTGCGTTTTCACCCATAAAAGGTAAAACATTAACCATTTTTTGTCCTTTATAATACTCCTCAAAAATACAATGTATTTCCTTTGCTGTTTTTCCACCAATTAAATTGCTAAATAAAGGAACCACAACTTGCATACCACTAAAATAGTCGCATACATAGGGCGTAAAGATAGGAGTTTGAGATAGATTTGAAATAGCCTTCATTTCTTTTAAATGTTTATGCGATTGTTCTAACGCATATTGTCTAGGGCTATCTAAAAAAACATTTCTATCTTCAGCCTCATAACTTGCAATCGCCTTTTTACCTGCTCCACTGTAACCGGAAATTCCCGTACATACTACTGGATAATCCTTAGGTAGAATTCCCATTTTTACAAGAGGATAAACAAGCGAAGCAAACCCACTTGCATAACAACCTGGAACAGCCACTCTTTTTGAGGACTTAATTCCCTCTCTAAATTTTTCATCTAGTTCAGGGAAACCGTAAACCCAGTCGGGATTAGTTCTATGTGCCGTAGACGCATCAATGATTTTTACTTTATCATTTTTTACGAAAGATACAGCCTCCATTGACGCACTATCGGGTAAGCATAAAAACGTTACATCACTGTTATTGATATATTCAGCACGAGCATCGTTATCCTTTCTTAAATTTTCAGGTATACGCAAAATTTCAATATCCTTTCTTTGAGCAAAACGCTCATTTATTTTTAGTCCCGTAGTACCTTCTTGTCCGTCAATGTAAACTTTAATCATTGTGCTTTTTTAAAAACTCCTTACAAATAGCAATTTGCTTTTCAATAGACTTTTTAGAAGGTCCACCATATGAAGTTCTACCTTCAACGCAAGTCTTTAAATCAATAGCGTTATAAATATCTTCATCAAACAATTCGTTAAATTGCTTGTATTCTTCTAAACTTAAAGAATTCAAAGTTTTTTGATTTTTGATACAATATGCAACAATCTCACCACTTGTTTTATATGAAGTTCTAAACGGAACTCCTTTCTTTGTTAAGTAGTCAGCACAGTCAGTTGCATTGATAAAGCCCTTTTGTGCAGCCTGCAACATATTTTCTTTTAAGAAAGTTGCCGTTTTTAGCATTGTTGAAAAAATAGGCAAACATTGTAAAACCGTATCAATACTGTCAAAAATACACTCTTTGTCTTCTTGCATATCTTTGTTGTATGCCAAAGGAAGTCCCTTCATTACAGTAAGTATTGACATTAAATTGCCATATACTCTACCCGTTTTACCTCTAACAAGTTCAGCGATATCAGGGTTCTTTTTTTGAGGCATAATTGATGAACCTGTTGAATATGCGTCATCAAGTTCAATATATTTAAATTCCCATGATGACCAAGCGATAATTTCCTCTGAAAATCTTGAAAGGTGCATCATTAAAATAGCGATTGTTTCAGCAAATTCGATAACGAAATCTCTATCGGAAACGCCGTCCATACTATTCATAGTAACTTCATCAAAGCCTAAACTTTCTGCTACCATAAATCTATCAATGGGATGAGTTGTTCCTGCGAAAGCACACGAACCTAAAGGCAAAACATTAGTACGCTTATAGGTATCGTCAAGTCTATCAACATCTCTCATAAGCATACTAGCATAAGCCATAAAGTAGTGTGATAAAGTTATAGGTTGTGCTCTTTGCAAATGAGTATAACCACTCATTATAGTTTCAGTATGTTCTTCTGCAAGGGAAGTAAGTACGGAGATTAAGTCAAGAGTTTTTGACTTAACCTCTTTAATCTTACCCTTTAAATAAATTCTTATATCAAGGCATACTTGGTCATTTCTGCTACGGGCTGTATGCAAACGTTTACCAACATCACCAAGGCGTTCAGTTAAAACAGCCTCTACAAAGGTGTGGATATCTTCTGCTGTGGGGTCAATATCTAGTTTACCCGACTTTATATCTTCTAATATGGAAAGCAATCCATCAACGATTTTTTCAGCATCTTCATTAGGAATAATACCTTTTGCACCTAACATTGTTGCGTGTGCAACGCTTCCTTTAATATCCTCCTCAAACATCCTGCTATCAAAACTGATTGATGAGTTAAAGTCATTAGTATCTTCACTTAATGATTTTTGAGAGCGTCCTGCCCATAGTTGATTCATAGTCTACCTCTAAATTACTTAATTAGTTTTTGTTTTTTCTCTTTTCATCAAGCATTGCTTTAACCTTAATAGGCAAGCCAAACAAGTTGATAAATCCAGCACTGTCGTTTTGGTCGTAAACTTCATCTTCATCAAAAGTTGCAATTTCTTCATCATATAATGAATAGGGAGAAGTAACGCCTGCATTTATAATGTTACCTTTATAAAGTTTTAATCTTACATCACCTGTAACAGTTTCTTGTGTCTTATCAATAAAAGCAGTAAGTGCTTCTCTCAAAGGAGTATACCACTTTCCAAAATATACAAGTTCAGCAAACTGTTCAGCAATAAGTCTCTTGTAGTGTTGAGTATCTCTATCTAAACATAGTGTTTCCAAAACATCGTGTGCTCTATATAAAATAGTACCACCGGGAGTTTCATAAACACCACGAGATTTCATACCTACAAGTCTATTTTCAACTATATCTGCAAGACCGATTCCGTTTTCACCACCAACTTTATTTAAGGCTTTAACCATTTCAGTTCCGTTTAATTTTTTGCCGTCTAAAGCAACAGGGATACCCTTTTCAAAAGTTAAAGTGATATAAGTGGGCTTATCGGGGGCTTGTATGGGGCTAACTCCCATTTCCAAGAAACCTTCTTTTTCATATTGAGGTTCGTTAGCAGGATCCTCCAAATCCAAACCTTCGTGAGATAAGTGCCACAAGTTTTTATCTTTTGAATAGTTTGTTTCTCTATTTATTTTCAAGGGAATATTGTGTGCTTCAGCATAATCAATTTCTTCATCACGAGATTTGATATCCCAAATTCTCCAAGGAGCAATGATTGCCATATTAGGAGCGAACGCCTTGATAGCAAGTTCAAAACGAACTTGGTCGTTACCCTTACCTGTACAACCATGACAAATTGCGTCAGCACCTTCTTCTAAAGCAATTTCAGTTAACTTTTTAGCAATAATGGGACGAGCAAATGAAGTACCTAAAAGGTAGTCACCTTCATATCTTGCACCTGCTTGAACTGTGGGATAAACATAATCGGTAATAAATTCTTCAGTCAAATCCATAACGATTAGTTTTGATGCACCTGTTTTAAGTGCTTTTTCTTCTAGTCCGTCAAGTTCTGTGCCTTGTCCTACATCACCAGAAACTGCAATAATTTCAGGGTTGTTGTAGTTTTCTTTCAACCAAGGAATAATAATTGAAGTATCAAGACCACCAGAATATGCTAAAACAATTTTCTTAAATTCTTTTTTGCTTTCCATTTTTAAAAATCTCCATATAAAAATTTTAATAATAATATAATATAAAAAACCACTTTTATTGTCAAGTGGTTTTGTATAATTATTCCAAATATGCAATAAATTTCACACAATTTATTCTTTTATACATATATTTATACATTATTTTGTATTTTTATGCAATATTTTTGTATAATGTTTTATTTATATTCATATTCTTTTTACAAAGTCAATTTTTGCTTTAAAAAAATAAAAAAAAGAGTGAATAAAAATTCACTCTTTTTAAATATATTTAATATATTTTACATAGTTGATATTTTCTTTTGTAAAAGTTTCCCCTTTCAAGTAGTCGTTCTTTTCATAAAAATGAATATTTTTCTTTTTTGCGATAGGAGTAACTAGCGATATAGTCTTTCCTTTATCAACAACCCCTTCTAAAAAAGCAAGTGTTTGAGTTCCTATACCTAAATTTTCAAACTTAGGCAAAACACATAAACAAGTTAAATCAATTTCATCTTCAGGTCCGTTTTGGTAGGACAAACTTCCTACAATCTCATCATTTACAATAATATTAAAAAACTCACCTTTTGAAAATTTTTGAGATATCTGCTCAAGAGATAGATTATATTCAGGACAAATCCCCAGGGTTTCAAAATCTCTCTTAAAGCACTTGTTTCTAATTTCAATCAGTTTAGGTAAATCTTCTTCCTTCGTCTTAACAAATTGAATATTCATATCTTTCACCCCCATCTTTGTGCAGTCATTGTAACATATAAAATGGATATGTGCAATACAAGTTTAAAATTTAAAAAGAAAAAGATTTATTTAAATATAAAATCGCTCTTTTGAGTGATTTTATCTTAGTCTTGTTTTACAAGTTCCTTTTGATATTCTTCAATTAGTTCAAAATTTTTCTTTGCCTTGTTGTATGCAACACTTGAGATAATTGTTTTTATAACATAAATCACTATTGAAATTTCTGCAAATAAAAGAGCAATTATAAATTTTATGATATAATAAAATAGAAGAAATAATCCACCTATTATCCAGCCACTAAAAATCTTATCTAGTATTTTAGTAGCTATTCTCCAACCTGGAATAAATCCAGTTACCAAAATCAAACCTACCCCTATGTAATACATTGTATCACTGTCAAATAAATTAATAAGTAAAACTCCAACAATCCAAGCTATACCCATTACTATTGCTAAAATTAAATTACTCTTAAATTCTTGTTTTATTTGATAATTTAATTGCTGTGCACACTCATAACATAAATGTCCTTGAGTTACATTAAAACAATCATAACATAAAAATCTACCACAAGAAGCACATTGTCCTACAACTTCCTTCTCGGGATGATAATAACACTTATCCATATGTTTTTCTCCATAAAAAAAGTAGAAATATTATAAAAAAAACGGCTGTCAAGTAAAAACAAGCCGTTTTTCAATATTTTTTATAGCAATTCAATTTTTCGTTTTTTATAAGATATACTTCTATTTAAAGTATTTAACTGCACTCTCAAACATTTGCATATCGTATTTTCCGTCAACGTTTTTATACAATCCATCACCAATACGTTCGCTATGCCCCATTTTACCAAGAACACGACCGTCAGGAGAAGTTATACCCTCGATTGCGAAGGCTGAATTGTTGGGATTAAAGCGAATATCATCAGTAACATTACCTTCAAGGTCAACATATTGAGTACAAATTTGTCCATTTTCAGCAAGTTTTCTTATCAACTTTTCATCAGCAAGGAATCTGCCTTCACCATGAGAGATTGCAACATTATAAACATCTCCAACATTAGTATTCATAAGCCAAGGGGATTTATTTGATGAAATTCTAGTTCTAACAAGTCTTGACTGGTGTCTACCGATAGTATTGAAAGTTAGAGTAGCATCATCTTCGTTAGTATCAACAATTTCACCATAAGGAACTAAACCAAGTTTAATTAACGCTTGGAATCCGTTACAAATACCACACATTAAGCCATCTCTATTTTTTAGCAACTCATTTACGCCGTCTTTAATGATACCATTTTTAAAGAAAGCAGTAATAAATTTGCCAGAGCCATCAGGTTCATCACCACCACTAAATCCTCCTGGAACAAAGACGATTTGTGCTTGTTTTAACTTTTCAGCAAAGGTCTTAACTGAATTAGAAATACCATTTGAAGTTAAGTTGTTGATAACAAAAATTTCAGGTTGAGCACCTGCTTTTGCCAAAACTTTTGCTGTATCGTATTCACAGTTAGTTCCTGGGAAAACAGGAATTAAAACACGAGGTTTAGCAACTGAAATTTTTGCCTTTGCATATGTTGTTGCTTTATATTCAAATTTTTCTAATTTTTCTTGTTTTTGCTTAATATTGCAAGAGAAAATAGGTTCTAACTTGCCCTCATAATCAGTTAATAGTGCATCTAATGAAACACTTTCATTTCCGTATGAAATAGCCTTATCATCAGTAGTATAACCTAGAGTTAAGCCTATCTTTTCATCACTATTCAATTCAACGATAAACGAACCATATGAGTAGCCGAATATATCTTCAACAGCAATATTAGCGTCATATTTAAAACCAATATCGTTACCGAAAGCCATTTTCATGACCCCTTCAGCAACACCACCATATGTAGAAGTATAACAAGCATTTACCTTTCCCGCACGCATTAACTCGTTTAAAGTTTTATAAAGTGCAATTTCACTTTGTACGGTAGGAATTCTGTTGCTGTCATATTCAGGTTTTAACCATACGACTTTACTATTTACCTTTTTAAATTCATTAGTTATAATATTTTGAACTTTTTCAGTAGTAACGGCAAACGATACTAAAGTGGGGGGTACAGTAATATCTTCAAAAGTACCACTCATTGAGTCCTTTCCACCGATTGAAGCAACTTGATAGTCCTTTTGAGCCTTAAAAGCACCCAAAAGTGCTGACAAAGGTTTACCCCAACTTTCACTGTTACGGGCAGGTTTTTCAAAATATTCTTGGAAGGTTAAATAAATATCCTCAAATTTTGAGCCTGTTGCGATAAGTTTTGAGATCGACTCAACTACTGCTAAATATGCACTATGGTAGGGACTTTTTTCACTGATATAAGGGTTGTAGCCCCAAGCCATCATTGAACAAGTATTTGTAAAGCCTTTTTCAACAGATACTTTATTAACCATTGCTTGAATAGGTGTGATTTGATTTTTACCACCAAAGGGCATAAGTACAGTTCCTGCACCGATTGTTGAGTCAAAACGCTCAGCAAGACCTCGCTTTGAGCATACATTTAAGTCACTAGCAAGGTTTTTATATAAGTCAACAAATGGACCTTCAACCTTTTTATCAAACTTTTTAGAGGCTTTAGCAAGAATGTCGATATGTTTTTCAGCACCGTTTGAGTTTAAAAACTCTCTTGAAATATCAACAATATTCTTTCCATTCCAAGTCATAACAAGTCTAGGATTTGCCTTGACTGTTGCAACTACTGTTGATTCTAAATTTTCACTATCAGCAAGTTCGCAGAAACGCTTAACATCTTTTGCTTCAACAACTGCTGCCATACGCTCTTGCGATTCAGAAATGGCTAGTTCAGTTCCATCAAGTCCGTCATACTTTTTAGGAACAGCATTAAGGTCAATTTCAAGTCCGTCAGCAAGTTCACCTACTGCTACTGAAACACCACCTGCACCAAAATCGTTACAGCGTTTAATCAACTTTGACGCTTCTGGATTTCTAAATAATCTTTGTAGTTTTCTCTCCTCTGGAGCGTTACCTTTTTGAACTTCAGCGCCACAACTTTCAAGAGATTCAAGAGTGTGAGATTTTGATGAACCAGTTGCACCACCACAACCATCACGGCCCGTTCTTCCACCTAAAAGAATAACTATATCGCCGTCTTGAGGGCACTCTCGTCTAACATTTTCAGCAGGAGTAGCACCTACGACAGCACCAATTTCCATACGCTTTGCAACATAACCATCATGGTAAATTTCATCAACCATACCAGTTGCTAAACCGATTTGATTACCGTACGAACTATATCCGTTTGCAGCAGTAGTTACTATTTTTCTTTGAGGCAACTTACCTTTTATAGTATCTTTAACGGCTGTTAAGGGATTGCCTGCACCTGTAACTCTCATAGCAGAATATACATACGAACGACCAGACAAGGGGTCTCTTATTGCACCACCAATGCAAGTTGCAGCACCACCAAAAGGTTCAATTTCAGTAGGATGGTTGTGAGTTTCATTTTTAAACAACAATAACCATTTTTGAGTTTCGCCGTCTACATCAACATCAATTTTTACAGTGCAAGCGTTTATTTCTTCACTTTCATCAAGTTTATCAAGTTTGCCAATCTTTTTAAGATATTTAGTTGCCAAAGTAGCAATATCCATCAAATTGACAGGTTTAGTTCTATTTAGTTCCTTTCTAGTTTGAATATAATCCTCAAAAGTTTTTTGAATTTCTTCATCTTCAAAAGTAACATTATCTATTGTAGTTAAGAAAGTAGTATGTCTACAATGGTCCGACCAATAGGTATCAATCATTTTGATTTCAGTAATTGTAGGGTTTCTATTTTCACCTTTAAAATATTGTTGGCAGAATTTTATATCGTCAAAATCCATTGCCAAACCATAAGAGGAAATGAAACTTTTTAAACCATTGTCATTTAAATCACAAAAGCCCTCTAAAGTTTTAACAGTAGTAGGAATATCGTACTTTACAACTAGAGTTTCTTGCTTTTCAAGAGATGCTTCACGACACTCTACGGGGTTAATAACATACTTTTTAATTTGCTCAATTTCAGCATTTGAAAGTTTTCCGTAAATCATATAAACCTTTGCTGTACGAACTAAAGGTCTTTCCTTTTGAGAAATAATTTGAATACATTGTGCTGCAGAATCTGCCCTTTGGTCGAATTGTCCAGGAAGTGGCTCAACAGCAAAAACAACTGCGTCCCCAACATTTAAAAGTTCACTTGATGCAATGTCTAATTGAGGTTCTGAAAATACTGTTTTTACAGCATAATCGAACAACTCTTTTTCAATATTTTCAACATCATATCTGTTTACGATACGCAAATTTTCTAATCCGTTAATTTGCAATAACGAACGAATATCGTTAGCAAGTGATTTTGCTTCGTTGGCAAGTTCATTTTTCTTTTCAACAAAAACTCTATATACCATAATTCTTAATCCTTTTTAAAGGCTAACAAAGCCTTTGCTCCAATATCTTTTCTATAATAAGCATTTTCAAAAGATACGCCGTTTACAGCGTCATAGGCCTTTTGAATTGCAGTTTGTAAATCCTCACCCGTAGCAGTTACGCCAAGCACTCTACCTCCAGAAGTCAACAATTTATCTCCTTCTAATTTTGCACCTGCGACGTAAACTTGAGATTCCACTTTTTTATCTATTGAAACTTCAAATCCTTTATCATATTTAACGGGGTAGCCGTTTGAAGCCACAACGACACAACAAGCAGAATTGTTTGAAAATTTAACTTCTGTTTGTTCAAGGGTACCTTCAGTAGTTGCCTTGAATATAGTAAACAAATCACTCTCCAACAAGGGTAATACTACTTGAGTTTCGGGGTCGCCAAAACGACAGTTGTACTCAATAACTTTAGGTCCGTCTTTAGTAATCATCAAACCAAAATAAAGACAGCCTTTGAAAGTTCTATTTTCCTTATTCATTGCCTCAATGGTAGGTAAAAAGATTTTTTCGTTACAAATTTTTGCAACTTCACTTGTATAATAAGGGTTTGGAGCAATAGTACCCATACCACCCGTATTTAAACCTTTATCCCCATCAAAAGCACGCTTATGGTCCATTGAAGAAATCATAGGCTTTACAACCTTTCCGTCAGTAAATGCAAGTACTGTTACTTCAGGACCTTCTAAAAATTCTTCTATTACTATATTTGAACCACTTTCACCAAAGCATTTATCCTGCATCATTGACTTTACTGCTTCTTTTGCCTCATCTCTAGTTTGAGCAATGATAACTCCCTTACCTAGAGCAAGTCCATCAGCCTTAATTACTGTAGGAATTTTAGCATTTTCAAGGTAAGCAAGTGCCTTTTCCATATCAGTAAAAGTTTCATATTCAGCAGTAGGAATACCATATTTTTTCATTAAATTCTTTGAAAAAACTTTACTTCCTTCAAGTATTGCTGCATTTTTGTTAGGTCCAAAACAAGGAATACCAACTTTGTTCAGCTCGTCAACACAACCTAGTACTAAGGGGTCGTCAGGTGCAACAACAGCGTAGTCAATTTTTGAGTTTTTAGCAAACTCAACGATACTATCAATATCGGTTGCTTTTATATCAACGCAAGTAGCATCTTTTGCAATACCACCGTTACCAGGACAAGCAAAAATTTGGTCAATTTCCTTATTTTCTTTAAGTTTTTTTATAATGGCGTGTTCTCTACCGCCACCACCAACAACTAAAATTTTCATTTATTAACTCCTATTTAGAGTATATAGGGAATTTTTCGCAAAGTGCAACAACCTCTTTTGTTATTTGCTCTTTGTTCGCTTCAAAATCAACTGCAACAAGTTTTATCCACTTTGCAATTTTCTTCATTTCCTCCTCCTTAAAACCACGAGAAGTAACTGCAGGAGTACCGATACGGATACCACTTGTTACAAAAGGCTTTTCAGGGTCGTTGGGAATTGTGTTTTTATTAACTGTGATGTGAACTTCATCAAGGCGTTGTTCTAGCTCTTTACCCGTAATATTAAAAGGAGTTAAGTTTAAAAGCATTAAGTGATTATCTGTACCACCTGTTACAATTTTAAATCCTTCATTTATAAGTTCTTCTGCTAATACTTTGGCATTTTTAGCAATTTGAATTTGATACTCCTTAAATTCAGGTTTTAATGCTTCACCAAGCGCAACTGCCTTTGCTGCTATAATGTGCATCAAAGGTCCACCTTGTACTCCAGGAAAAACTGCCTTATCAATAATCTTACCAAATTTTTCTTTACATAAAATTAAACCACCACGAGGTCCACGCAAAGTCTTATGCGTAGTAGTAGTTACAACATCAGCATAAGGAACGGGTGAAGGATGTACTCCAGCAGCAACAAGTCCAGCGATATGCGCCATATCTACCATAAGATATGCACCAACTTCATCAGCGATTTCTCTACACTTTTTAAAGTCTATAACTCTAGCATATGCAGAAGCACCAACTACAAGCATTTTAGGTTTGCACTCAAGAGCGATTTCACGCATCTTGTCGTAGTCAATTCTTTCATCTTCATCTGCAACACCATAAGGAACAATATTAAAATATTTACCTGAGATATTTACGGGAGAACCGTGAGAAAGATGTCCACCGTGTGCCAAGTTCATACCCATAACAGTATCACCTGGTTGTAGCAATGCAAAGAATACAGCGAGGTTTGCGTTTGCACCGGAGTGAGGTTGAACATTTGCATATTCAGCACCAAATAATTTTTTTGCTCTTTCCCTTGCAATATCTTCAACGATATCAACACATTGACAACCACCATAATATCTATGTGCAGGATAGCCCTCGGCATACTTATTTGTAAGCACGCTACCTGCTGCAAGTAAAACTGCTTCTGAAACAATATTTTCAGATGCAATAAGTTCTATATTTTGTTGTTGACGAGTTAGTTCTAATTCACAAGCGTCAAAAACCTCTTTATCAAATTGTTCTAATTTATTGAAAAAATCCATCTTTTCACCTCTTTATATTAATGGTGGAATAAACGCATCCCAGTAAATGCCATTACCATATTGTTTTTATTACACTCATCTATTACTAAATCATCTCTAACAGAGCCACCTGGTTCGGCTATATATGAAACGCCACTCTTTTTCGCCCTTTGAATATTATCTTGGAAAGGAAAGAAAGCATCCGAAGCCAAAGCAACACCTGTTATAGTTGATAGGTATGCTTTTTGTTCTTCTTTCGTGAAGGGTTCAGGACGTGTTTTAAAGTTGTTTTGCCATACGTCATCGCCGATTACGTCCTCAGCATCATCTGATAGATAGATATCGATAATATTATTTTTTTCAGGTCTACCAACATTATCAGCAAATTGTAAATTTAAAACTTTTTCGTGTTGTCTTAAATGCCACAAGTCAGCCTTTGTTCCTGCAAGTCTT
This sequence comes from uncultured Clostridia bacterium, assembly GCA_964550125.1. Taxonomy (GTDB): domain Bacteria; phylum Bacillota; class Clostridia; order Christensenellales; family Borkfalkiaceae; genus CAZJWC01. The sequence continues at coordinate 272,662 of CAZJWC010000001.1, forward strand.
GTACAGTGAATTCTAGATTGTTGACCTGCACCTACACCGATTGCTTGACCATCAACAGCAAAGCATACAGAATTTGATTGCGTATACTTTAAAGTAATTAGCGCTATAATCAAATCTCTTGCTGCTTCATCAGTTAGGTTTTTATTCTCTGTTACTATATTAGATAAAAGTTCTCTGTTGATTTTAAGGTTGTTTCTACCTTGTTCAAAAGTGATACCAAAAACCTGTTTTCTTTCGATTTCTTGAGGAATATAGTCCTTGTCAATCTTAACGATATTATAACCACCCTTTCTTTTTTGTTTTAAAATCTCTAACGCTTTAGGTGAATAAGAGGGGGCAATTATACCATCGGATACTTCTCTTGCGATAATCTTTGCAGTAACCTCATCACACTCATTAGAAAGAGCAATCCAATCACCAAAAGATGACATCCTATCAGTTCCTCTTGCTCTTGCATAAGCACAAGCCATAGGAGAATCATCAAGTCCTTCAATATCGTCAACAAAACAAGCCTTTTTAAGTTTTTCACTCATTTTTACGCCAACAGCTGCTGACGTGGGTGAAACATGCTTAAATGAAGTAGCACAGGGCATATCTAGTACTGAACTAATTTCCTTTACAAGTTGCCAACTATTTAAAGCATCTAAAAAATTTATGTAACCAGGTCTACCGTTCAAAATTTCGATAGGTAGTTCACTACCATCCTCCATAAAAATTTTTGCAGGTTTTTGGTTAGGATTACAACCGTATTTCAACTCAAATTCTTTCATCTTATATCTCCAAATCTATTAAACTTTTAAATTAGAAAGGATATCCCCTTCATACAATCTATCTAAAATAGGTTTTACTACTTCATCAACAAATTCAACTGTTTGTGAAGGACATCTTCCTATATAAAGTGAAGGATTTAATTCACTTTCAATTTCCTCTTTTGACAAGGGAAATTTATCGTCATTTGCAATTCTTTCAATCAAATCGCAAGAGCCACCCTCAAGTTTAACTTTTCTTGACGCAGCATGAGAGTGAACTCTAATTTCCTCGTGCAACTCTTGTCTATTGCCACCTTTTTTAACCGACTTCATCAAAATGTTTTCAGTTGCCATAAAGGGTAACTTTTCCATAACACGACGAGTTACAACTTTATCGTATACAACTAGACCGTTTGAAACATTGATATAGATATTCAAAATTGCGTCAACAGCAAGGAAAGCCTCTGCAACTGAAATTCTCTTATTTGCCGAATCATCTAATGTTCTTTCAAACCATTGTGTACCTGAAGTCATTGCAGGGTTGATTGAGTCAATGATTACATAACGAGCAAGTGCACAAATTCTTTCACTTCTCATAGGATTACGCTTATAAGGCATTGCTGACGAACCGATTTGGTTAACTTCAAAGGGTTCTTCCATCTCCTCAAAACTTTGCAAAATTCTTAAATCATTAGCGAATTTATAAGCACTTTGTGCAAATCCAGAAAGGACGGACAAGAAATAAGCGTCAACCTTTCTTGAATAAGTTTGTCCTGAAACGGGGACGCAACCCTTAAAGCCCATTTCCTTAGCAATCAATTCTTCTAGTTTTTTAACCTTACCTTCATCACCCTCAAAAAGTTCCATAAAACTTGCTTGAGTACCAGTAGTGCCTTTTGAACCTAACAACAAAAGTTTATCTAATCTTAATTCAAGTTCTTCAATATCTTGTGATAATTCATACATCCATAAAGTTGCTCTTTTACCAACGGTAGTTAATTGAGCAGGTTGTAGGTGTGTATATGCAAGGCAGGGTAGGTCTTTATATTTTAGCGCAAATTCTGAAAGATTCTTTAATACTTGAGTTGCCTTTCTTAAAATTATTTGAGAGGCTTGCTTCATTATAATTACATCAGTATTATCTCCAACATAACAAGATGTTGCACCTAAATGAATAATCCCCTCTGCTTTGGGACATTGTTTGCCATAAGCGTAAATATGGGACATTACATCATGTCTAACTTCCTTTTCACGTGCTTCAGCAGTGGGATAATCTATTATATCTTTGAACTTTTCAAGTTCATCAATTTGCTCTTGAGTAATATCAAGTCCAAGTTCCTTTTCAGCCTTTGCTAGTGCAATCCAAAGTCTTTTCCAAGTTTTAAACTTGTTGTCCTCTGAGAAAACATATTGCATTTCATCACTAGCATATCTTGTAGATAAAGGAGAAAGATATTTTGATTTTTCTTGTGCCATTTTAATTCTCCTTATTTTTATTTATAATTCTATTATCTACTTTGCCACTTTCAACATCAACATATCTTACGCACAAAGAGATTTTATTCTTTTCATTTAAACTTTCCCAGATATCTTTTGTAAACTCATCAATATTGTCAGGAATTTCCACTCTTTCAGGCTCCCCTTGGAAAGTAGGGATAGGATTTCCATCAGTAACATAAGTATGTATAAAATGACCTAATCCAGCAATAGGGTTGTAGTTATAAGTATATCTATTGCAAACAGAGCCAACCTCATCGCCACTCTTTAAAATACTCATTTTATATGTAAAATCACCTTTATCAAAAGTGAACATACCTGAAATTCTAGGTGTAAAGTTAGGACCGTCAGGCTCAAACTCACGAGTATTTAACGCTTCCTCAAAACTTTTACCTTCCTTAACGAAATCATAGATTGTATCAGTTTGGTCGCCGTTTGTAACGATAAGTTTGTTTTCATACTTTTTGATTGCTGAATAGATAATCAATGAGGGGTCTTCAACTTTAGAAAGGTCAAAGGGTGAAGTAATTACTTCATCATTTTCCTTTTCAATAAAAACTCTATTTCTACTATTATCACTTCTACCCATAATGAAATATGCGAATACAGCCTTTTTTCCATCTTTACTTTTTCCTAGTACAATACCTCTACCAGGGTAGGGATTATCTTTTAAAAGTGTAGACATTTTGTCAATATTATATATACTCATAGTTTACTCCTATTTTTTAATTATTTCTTTTGCAACTTTTTCAACGGAAAGTGGTAAAATTACTTGTTCAGCCTCTTTCATAACCCTTTGTTGCAAAACTTCGGGGGTATCATCATCTAAAATTTCAACTGCCTTTTGCATAATGATTTTGCCACCGTCAGTAATTTCATTTACAAAATGAGTTGTAGCACCCGTAACCTTTACACCGTACTTTAACGCCTCCTCATGAACCTTTAAGCCGTAAAAGCCATTACCACAAAAAGAGGGAATAAGCGCAGGGTGAATATTGATAATTCTGTTTGGAAATCTTTTAACAAAACTTGCCGACAAAACAGTCATAAAACCAGCAGTTACAATTATATCAATCTTAAACTCATCAAGTTTTTCAAGTAATTTTTCTTCAAAAGCAGATAGTCCCAACTCTTTCTTATTAAACGCAAAACAAGGAATGTTGTTTTGCTTCGCTCTTTCAAGCGAATAAACACCTTCCTTGCTAGCCAAAACGAGAACTATCTCACCACTTTGTAATATTCCACTTTTTTGAGCGTCAATCAAAGCTTGTAAGTTAGTGCCACCGCCAGAAACAAGCACTGCAATTTTTGCTTTTAGCATATTTCTATAGCCTCGCTACCTTTGATAATTTCACCTATTACATATGCGTCCTCGCCATTTTCTTTCAAAATTGAAAGGGCTGTATCAACGTCCTCTTTATTAACGACAACACTCATACCAACACCCATATTGTAGGTATTAAACATATCTCTTTCAGGGATATTACCAGTTTTTGCAATTAAGTCAAAAATAGGTAGAACTCTAATATCGCTCTTTTTAATTTTTGCACATAAACCTTCAGGAATACTTCTGGGAATATTTTCATAGAAACCACCACCTGTAATGTGCGACACACCTTTAACTTCGATTTTTTCAAAAAGTGCCATCATTGACTTTACATAAATTCTTGTAGGAGTTAGTAAAGTTTCCATAATTGACTTTCCACCTAAGTCTTCACAGGGTGCATTTAAATTTTTATTATTGTCTACATCAAACACCTTTCTAACAAGTGAAAAACCGTTTGAGTGTACACCAGATGAAGGCAACGCAATAATAACGTCTCCCTCTTTCATCTTTTTGTTATCAACAATTTTATCTCTGTCAACAACGCCTACCGCAAATCCAGCCAAGTCATACTCATCTTCAGGCATAAGACCGGGGTGTTCAGCAGTTTCGCCACCGATTAGTGCCATACCACCTTGAACGCAACCTTCAGCAACTCCTTCAACTATTGAAGCAATCTTTTCAGGTATATTTTTTCCACAAGCAATATAGTCAAGGAAAAATAGAGGTTTCGCACCACAGCAAATTACATCGTTAACACACATAGCAACACAGTCAATACCAACAGTATTATGAACATCACTTAAAAATGCCAACTTGATTTTTGTACCGACACCATCTGTTCCACTTACTAAAACGGGACGATTCATACCTTTTACATCTAGTTCAAATAAGCCACCAAAGCCACCGATATCCGAGCATACACCACTCGTCATAGTTTTTGCAATGTGTTGTTTCATAAGTTCAACAGCCTTGTATCCTGCTGTAATGTCAACGCCTGCTTCTGCGTAACTTTCGCTTTGAGATTTCATAGGTTATTTTTTCTCCTTATTTATCTTTTGTTCAAAACAATTTTCACATTGTTTTGAGGGAATTTCTGTAGGATAGTTTCCGTTGAAACAAGCCATACAATATTTTTTAGAGCCGTCAAGACAGGCAATTTTTGAACAAGCATCCAAACTTAAAAAGCCTAAAGAGTCAACTCCAATAATTTTTTCCATTTCTTTATGAGTATGGTTACAAGCAATAAGTACTTCTCTTGAGCCTATATCTGTACCGTAGTAACAAGGATTGATGAAAGGAGGGGCTGTAACTCTCATATGAACTTCAGTTGCTCCTGCATCACGAAGTAGTTTTACTATTCTTTCGCTTGTAGTTCCTCTAACGATTGAGTCGTCAATTAAAACAACTCTCTTACCCTTAACCGTATTTGATATAGGATTAAGTTTTATTTTTACCTTATTTTCTCTTGATTTTTGACCTGGAGCAATAAACGTTCTTGCAACATATCTATTTTTAATAAAACCTAAATCATAAGGTATTCCCGATTCCTTTGCGTAGCCGATTGCAGCATCTATACCAGAATCAGGCACACCGATTACTACATCTGCTTCTACGGGATTTTCTTGTGCTAAAAATTGACCGGCACGCAATCTTGCTTCGTGAACGGAAGCACCGTCAATAACCGAATCAGGTCTAGCAAAGTAAATATATTCAAACACGCAAAGAGTACTTTCGTGCTTTCCACAATGTTCTTTTATGCTTCTTACGCCGTTAGTGTCGAACACAACAATTTCACCAGGTTCAACATCTCTAATAAATTTAGCGTTACAAACATCAAGCGCAACCGATTCAGACGCAACTATATAAGTTCCTTCAGGAGTTTGTCCATAACAAAGGGGTTTTAATCCGTTGGGATCTCTAACAGCAATCATCTTTTGAGGACTCATTACTAAAATTGCGTAAGCACCCTTTAACTGCCCAACTGTTCTTGAAACAGCCTCCTCAATAGAGCCACAATTAAGTCTTTCTCGTATAATGATATTGCTGATAATTTCAGTATCGCTAGTTGTATGGAATATTGAACCTTTCAATTCTAGGTCTTGTTTAAGTTGAGCAGTATTAGTCAAACTTCCATTATCGCAAATAGCCATACGACCTTTAACGTGATTTACAACGATAGGTTGTGCGTTTAATCTGTCGTTTTGACCAGTCGCACCATATCTAACATGTCCCAACGCCATATTACCTTCGCCAAGTGATGCCATAATTTCAGGAGTAAAAACATCATTTACAATACCTGCGTCTTTATAACATTTAATTACGCCATCATCATTGATTGCAATACCAGAACTTTGTTGTCCTCTGTGTTGTAAAGCAAACAAACCATAGTAACAAGAACTTGCTACATCACATGTATGATTTGCAAAAGCACCAAACACACCACATTCTTCGTGTAATTCAGCCATATTATTCACCTAAAAGTCTTTTTAAGATTTCTTGATAAGCGTCTTCAACTCCACCTAAATCTCTTCTAAAACGGTCTTTATCCAACTTTTCATGCGTTGTCATATCCCAGAAACGACAAGTGTCAGGGGAAATTTCATCAGCAAGTACGATAGTGCCATCAGCAGTTTTACCAAACTCCAACTTAAAGTCTACAAGTTCGATATTTGCCTCTTTCAAATACTCAGTTAATACTTCATTGATTTTTAAAGAATAATCGCAGATAAGTTTTAATTCTTCCTCAGTCGCAAAATTCATTGCAAAAATGTGATATTCGTTTACCATAGGGTCGCCTAAATCATCATTTTTATAAGAAAACTCTAAAACTGTTTTTGACATTTTAGTTCCTTCTTCAAGACCTAATCTTTTTGCAAGAGAGCCTGCTGCGATATTTCTAACAATTACTTCAAGAGGAACAATTTGAACTCTTTTAACAACTGTTTCTCTATCGTTCAATTCTTCAACGAAATGAGTAGGGATACCTTTTTTTGCTAGCATTTGCATTAAAAAGTTAGTTACACGGTTATTGATAGCACCTTTACCTAAAATTGTACCTTTCTTTAAACCGTTAAAAGCAGTTGCATCATCTTTGTATGATACGATACATAAATCCTTATCGTCTGTTGCAAATACTTTTTTTGCTTTTCCTTCATATAACTGTTCTCTTTTTTCCATTGTTTTGTTTCTCCAATTAATTGTTAAATTTATTTGAAATTTCTAAATTTTTTTCTAATACTTTTTTTGCGTCCTCAACTCTTTTAGCATCTAACTTATTTGCAAGTTCTTCATCTTCTACTGCTAAAATTTGTAGAGCCAAAAGGGCTGCGTTTTGAGCACCGTCAATCGCAACTGTCGCCACAGGAATACCAGAGGGCATTTGTACGGTTGATAGTAATGCGTCAAGTCCATCAAGTGTTGACGATTTCACAGGAATACCGATAACAGGCAAAGTTGTATTTGCTGCTATTGCACCAGCAAGATGTGCTGCTTTACCAGCCGCCGCTATAATTGCACCAAAGCCGTTTTTTCTTGCATTTTGTGAAAACTCTTTCGCTTCAACAGGAGTCCTGTGTGCTGAATAAATATGTACTTCAAAAGGACAAGAAAACTCTTGTAAGGTTTTAATTGCTTTCTCAACAACAGGTAAGTCGCTATCACTTCCCATTATAATTGCTATTTTTTTCATTTTAAACCTCTTTGAAAATATTTAAATATTTTACTTTGTAAAATATGTTTATCAATATAAAAAGGGTGCCTTTTAAGACCCCCTAAAGCTTGGCGTAATTTTTAGACGATTTTCCCCCTCGTGCGCCACCACACTCGTCAGTCTATTGATTTCCATTACGCTATTCATTATATACCATATCAATTTTTTTGGCAAATGAACAATATTGCTTTTTTGTGAAAATTTTTTCTTTTAACAATTTTCAAGTAAATTTTACAATTTGCATTTATTTAACAAAAAAGAGTAACTTAAAGTTACTCTTTAAAAGATTATTCTAATTTTAGTCGCCTGCTATTTGCATATATGTATCACGAGGCATTACTAAACCACTAATTTCACCTTCAGTTGAATTTGACAAAGTGCCATTTTTAACAAATTCAGCACCTGCATTTTCCACTTTTGAAAGGAAGGGTTTAATAAAGTTTTCAGCCTTGGGCATTGTAAGTACAGCACCTTGACCTACCAAAATTTTCGTATATCTAGGATACATCAAATTAAATTGATTGATAATGGGCTCAAATTGATTAGGTTGGTCAATCGTATTAGATGCACAACATAAAACAAATCTCTTATAACCAATAGGCCTTGCTTCATGGAAGCCATCTTTTTCTTGACTTTTAGAAAGCACAGATTGAACACAAATCAATCTTTCTAGACAAGTTTTTGCAAGTGCAGACATTGCATAATCACATAAAGGGAAAGACCAAATAACAACATCGGCATCAACATATTTTTTAACAATACCAGCCATATCGTCATCATAAATACAGTACCCGTCTTTCGTTCCTTTAAAACACTCAAAACATCTGTTACAGAAATGAATATTCATATCTGCCAAAGTAACTGTTTCAACCTTAACTTTATCGTCTTCAGGGTCTACTGCCCCTTTTATTCCTTTAGCAAAAGCGTTGGCAACTTTTAAAGTACCACTTGCTTTACCCTTACCACTTCCGTTGATAATTAATACTTTCATATTTTTCCTCCTACCGTATATATCTATAATACTACAAAAACGACTAAATATCAAGATATAAAAAACTATTTTTGTAAAAAGTTTTTATTTTTTTAAAACCTATAGTCTTTAAGGTAGATATGCCTTCATCGAACGCAAATCCTAGCATATCAACAGTATGAGCATCACTTGAAAGAATTACATCAAATCCAAAATCTAAAATCATTTTAAGTATTGCGTTACAAGGATAAGCCTCGTCCTTTAACTTTTTAAATTTTGAACTTAAATTAATTTCAAAAAGTAGTTTTTTACCCTTTAACTTTTCAAGAGTTTTTCTTACTATTGAAAGATATTTTTCATCACTTTCATCAAAAAACTTATTATTCCTATTGTAAATAGAAATTAGGTCAAAATGCCCAACAATAGTTGGATTATATTTTTCAATCATTTGATAGACTAAATCGTAATAGGCTTGAATCATTAAATAAATATCACCGTTAAATACTTCGTTTAATGCTTGACAAAATTCCTCAACTCCACAATCTATGCCCCAGTACTTTTCGCCTATTTTAATGTAATGCACAGAACCTATAATATAATCAAAATCTGTTACTGGTATATTACAATAATAGTCAACTTCAAGACCCTTTAATATAGTTATCTGATTTTTATACTTTTCTTTAAGCCTTTCAATCTCGCAATTATAACCATCTAAATCTTTTAAAAAATAATTTTCTCCAGTAGGTAATGGGGAGTGCGAAGAAAAGCCTAAAGTTTCAAACCCCTTTTCTATTGCAGACAATACCATTTGTTCAGGAGTATTTTTTCCATCACAAAAAGTAGAGTGTGTATGCAAGTTGCATTTAACAAGCATTATTTCATTTTCTCCTGTTTAACTTTATGGTCAACGACATGGCGTTTTGCAAGTTCATCAATTATTTCGTCAAGAGAAATTCCCATTTCAACCATTAAAACTAGTGTGTGATATGCTAAATCTGCAATTTCATACACTGCTTCTTCTTTTGAGTTTTTTGCACCAATAATAACCTCAGTAGTCTCCTCACCTACTTTCTTTAAAATTTTATCAAGACCTTTATTAAATAGATAAGTTGTGTACGAACCTTCTTGAGGATTAGTTTTTCTTCCTTTAATCAACTCATACAACGCATTAAAAGAAAACTCTTTCAACTCATCACTGATATACAAATAGCCGTCATCAAAACAACTATCCATACCTGTATGGCAAGCACAACCATCCTTTTTAACTTCAACTACTAATGCGTCTTTATCGCAGTCTGCTTTTATAGTTACGATATGTTGATAATTTTTTGAGGTTTCACCTTTTAGCCAAAGTTCTTGTCTTGAGCGCGACCAAAAGCAAGTAAGTCCTTTTTCCATACTTATTTGTAAACTCTCTTTATTCATATACGCAACGGTTAAAACTTTTTTAGTATAAAAATCTTGTACTACTGCAGGAATTAAACCCTTTTCATCAAATTTTAAATCTTCTACCTTTAACATAAATACTCCTTTAAATTCGCATTTCTATATTATTTTTTCTTAATGTTTCTTTTAAATCTTTAATTGCAACTTGCTTGAAATGAAAAATTGAAGCCGCTAATCCAGCGTCAACTTTAGGGCAAGAATTAAAAAGGGTAATAAAATCATCTATTTTTCCAGCACCACCTGACGCAATGATAGGAATTGAAAGTTTTTCACCTATCTTTAACAGCATTTCAATATCAAACCCGTTTTTAACCCCGTCTGTATCCATACTATTTACAACCAACTCTCCAGCGCCTTCTTCTTGTCCACGATAAGCCCACTCAATAGCGTCAATGCCAGTATCAACCCTTCCACCATTTTGAAAAATATGGAATTGACCATCAACTCTCTTAACGTCCATGGAAAGCACTACACATTGATTGCCATATTTTTTTGCACTTTCACTAATCAAGTTTCTATTTTTGATTGCACCTGAATTGACTGAAACTTTATCAGCGCCACACTTTAAAACCCTATCAAAATCTTCCACAGTATTTATACCACCACCAACAGTTAAGGGTATAAAAATTTGACTTGCAACCTCTTTTAAAGTATCAGTAAAAAGTTTTCTACCTTCAGCACTAGCAGTTATGTCATAAAAAACCAACTCATCTGCTCCACTTTCATTATAAAACTTTGCAAGTTCAATGGGTTTTTCTACATCTTGCAAACCCATAAAATTTTTTCCTTTTACAACTCGCCCGTCCTTTACGTCAAGGCAAGGAATTATTCTTTTAGCAAGCATAGTTACTCCTATCTTTCAATCATATCAATCGCTTTGGCAAGGTCAATTTTTCCAGCATATAATGCCTTTCCTAGTATTGCCCCGTAAGTACCGTTTGCCTTTAATGTTTCAAGTTCATCATAATAGGTAATTCCACCTGAAGCAATAATATTTAACCCTTTGACATTTGATAATTCCTTATAAATATCAATGTTTGTGCCTGATAACGCACCGTCCTTAGAAATATCAGTATATATTACCGTTTCTACACCTATATCTCTTAACTCTTGACAAAAGTCCACTGACTTTTTATCGGTAATAGTTTTCCAACCATGAATAGCAACAAATCCGTTTGAGGCGTCTACACCAACTGCAATTTTACTGCCATACTTATTTACCATTTCTTTTACAAAATTGATATTTTCAATAGCAATCGTACCTAAAATGACACGGTTTACGCCTAAATCTAAATACGCTTTAATTCGTTCCTCATTTCTAATTCCACCACCAACTTCTACAAAAAGTTTGCCTAGAGAAACTATTTCCTTTATCGTTTCAAAATTAGTGAGTTCACCATCCTTTGCCCCATCTAAATCAACAACATGCAAATGACTTGCACCAGCCTTTATAAATTCTTGGGCTTGAACATAAGGTCTATTTGAATAGACTTCCATTTTATCATAGTCCCCTTGCGTTAAGCGAACTACTTGTTTATTCCTAATATCTATTGCAGGGTATAAATACATTTTAATCCTCTTAAATTTCAGCAAAAGCCTTTAATATTTTTAAACCAACCTCACCACTTTTTTCTGGATGAAATTGAGTTCCGTAAACGTTTCCGTTTTCCACACAACCTGTAACATCAATGTCATATTTTGACGTAGCCGACACAGACTCCGTACAATTAGTCGCATAAAATGAGTGAACATAATAGACATAATCACCGTTTTTTATATATTTGAAAAGTTTACTCTCCTTTTTGAAGTCAAGCGAATTCCAACCCATATGTGGAACTTTTAAATTTGACTTTATATCTCTATCAAGTGGAACAACTTCACCTTTAATCAAGCCTAATCCTTCCCACTCTCCGTATTCAAAACTTTTTTCAAAAAGAATTTGCATACCCAAACATATACCAAGTAGATGTTTGCCTTTTGCAACTTCTTCTTTAATTACAGGTATCAATCCCGTACTTTTTAATTTAGTAAAAGCATCTCCAAAAGCACCTACCCCTGGTAGAATAATTTTGTCTGCTTCTTTTATTTTTTGAGCGTCAGCAGTTACCTCATTTTTAAGCCCTAAAAAACTTAACGAACTTGATAATGAAAATAAATTACCAACACCATAATCAATTATTGCAATCATAAAACTCCTTATAGAGAACCTTTTGAAGACGGAATAACATCTTTATTTTTCTCGTCAATAGCAACAGCCATACGAAGCACACGGGCAAAAGCCTTAAAAATGCCTTCAATAATGTGGTGAACGTTAGTTCCGTATTCTTTCTTGATGTGTAAAGTTATACCAGCCTCCCTTGTAAAAGCCATAAAAAACTCCTCTACAAGTTCAGTATCAAAATCACCGACTTTGTAATCGTCAGCAAACTTTACATCAAAGTTTAAATAACCTCTGCCACTAATATCGCAAGCACACATAATAAGAGTTTCGTCCATAGGCAACAAGATACTTGCATATCTAGTAATACCTTTTTTATCTCCTAAAGCCTCTAAAAAACACTTACCTAGGCATATACCTATATCTTCAACAGAGTGATGAGCATCAACCTGTGTATCACCCACACATTTTACTGAAAAGTCAAAGTTGCTGTGTTTTAAAAACAACTCCATCATATGGTCAAAGAAACCCACACCCGTACTAATTTCACCTTGACAACTTCCGTCTAAATTCAAACTCAAAGCAATACTAGTTTCCTTCGTTTTTCTTTCTATTTTTGACACTCTCATATTAAACCCCTTTTAAAATTGTAATTATAGTAGCAATTAAAGTTTGCATTTGTTCCTTTGTTCCTATTGTTATACGAACAAAATCTCTCATTTTATCTTTATCAAAATACCTTACAAGAATTCCCCTCTCTTTTAATTTTAGATATAAGTCTTTTCCTGTAATTTTGCTATTAGATACGAAGATAAAATTCGCCTTTGAATCCAAAACCTTAAAACCAAGTTTCAAAAGTTCAACTTTACTCCACTCACGATTTTCAATTACCTTATTTCTACAATTATAAAAATAAGTTTTATCTTCTATCGCCTTTATTCCTGCAATCAATGATAAACGATTTATCGTGTAGGGATTAAAGGAAAACCTCAAAGTATTTAAGTCGTTGATAAGTTCCTTGTCAGCAATAGCAAAACCCAAACGACTACCTGCCAACGAACGTGATTTTGAGAAAGTTTGAACAACTATTAGATTTTTATATCTCTTTGTTAAAGGAATACAACTTTCCCCACCAAAATCCACATACGCTTCGTCAATAACCACAATTCTTTCAGGATTATTAGCAACCAACCTTTCAATCTCAAAAGGCGTTAAACATAAACCTGTATTAGCGTTAGGATTAGCAATAAAAATTGTTTCGTCAGTGTTTATATAATCGTTAACATTTATTGTATAATCTTCCCTTAAAGGTATAATGTTACTATTCAAATTGTAATAGTTGCAAAATACAGGATAAAAAGGATAGGTTATATCAGCAAAACAAGCCCCCGTTCTATCATCGCAAAAGGCTGAAAAACAGAAAGATAAAACATCATCTGAACTGTTAGATGCAAAAACATTTTCCTTTTCTACACCATAATACTTTGCGATTGCTGAAATTAAAGCATTTTCAGTAGGGTCGGGATATAAGTTTAGTTTTTCAACCTCGTCCTTGCTAATTGCTTGAACAACAAATGGAGAAGGTGGGAAGGGTGACTCGTTTGTATTAAGTTTTATATACTTTTTATCTTGTGGCTGTTCACCCGGTGTATAAGGTTCTAATTTATCAAACCTATACGATAAAAACTTACTCATAATAAACCTCTATTTTTCAAATCTTATAGTTACAGCCTTCGCGTGTGCTGTAAATCCCTCACTCTTTGCAAAAGCATCAACATCTTCATACACTTTTGCAAGAGCATCTTTTGTATAGTATGAATATTGTTGCTTTTTGATAAAGTCATCAACTGAAACGGCTGACGCAAATCTTGCAACGCCATTTGTTGGCAAAATGTGGTTAGTTCCTGAATAGTAATCTCCCATTGGTTCAGGAGTATTCTCTCCTAAAAATATTGAACCTGCATTAGTAATTTTTTGCAAATAATCAAAAGGATTTTCTACGCAAATTTCAAGGTGCTCAGGAGCAATAGCATTAGAAAGTTCAATAGCCTTTTCAATCGAATCAACTATTATGATTTTGCCATTGTTTTCAATAGAAGGTCTAGCAATCGCTTCCCTTTCAAGTTGAGATAGTTGAACTTCAAGTTCATTTTGAACTTTTACTGCTAGTTCCTTACTCGTAGTAATTAACACTGCAGTTGCCATTTTATCGTGTTCTGCTTGAGAAAGCAAATCGGCAGAAAGATATCTATAATTTGCTTTTTCGTCAGCAATAATTAGTATCTCGCTAGGTCCTGCTATCATATCGATACCTGTAGTTCCGTATATATCCTTTTTAGCAAGTGCGACAAAAATATTTCCGGGTCCAACAATCTTGTCCATCTTGGCAATACTCTCTGTACCGTATGCCATAGCAAAAATTGCTTGTGCACCACCTACTTTATAAATTTTGGTAACTCCTAAAATTTCGGCAACTACCAAAATTTCGTCTTTAATTTTTCCCTGTGCATTTGCAGGACTACACATAATGATATTTTTTACACCTGCTATTTGTGCAGGAATAATATTCATCAAAACACTTGAAGGATAACTTGCAAGTCCACCAGGAACATATACACCAACATTTTCAATAGGCGTAAATTTTTGTCCTAAAACAACTCCATCTTTTTTTATTTCAAAGCCTGCACGAAGTTGCTCCTTGTGATATTGCTCAATATTAAACTTTGCTCTTTTTATAATTTCAATATAACTTTGTGGAACGTTCTTTTTTGCTTCCTCAAATTCTTCCTTTGAAACGGTTAAACTCTCAAGTTCACACTTATCAAATTTTTTTGAATATTCTTTTAAAGCCTTGTCGCCATTTTTAAGCACATTTCTTTTAATTTCTTGAACTATTTCATTTGCATCAGTATAATCTTGAATTTCTCTATTTAAAATTGATTTTGTTTCAAAATCGCCTTCGATAATTTTAATCATTTTTTATCCCCCTTTTAAGTTCTGCAACCACCTTTTTTATCTCGTCCTCTTTAAAATTATAACTTGATTTATTTGCAATGAGTCTAGCACTTATAGGAAGTATTTCTGTCAAAACGTCAAGGTTGTTTTCCTTTAGAGTTGCACCAGTTTCAACAATATCAACAATAACGTCCGACAATTTCAAGATAGGTGCTAATTCGATAGAGCCATAAAGTTTAATGATATCAATCTCTCTACCTTGCTTTGCATAATAATCTTTTGCTATATTAGGGAATTTTGTTGCTACCCTCAAAGGCACTTCAATATTATCCTTAAAATCTTTATAGCCTGCAACAGCCATCCTACATTTACCAATATTTAAGTCTAAAAGTTCATACACATCAGCTTGACTTTCAATCAAACTATCTCTACCAACCACACCTATATCAGCCGCACCGTATTCAACATAAATGGCAACATCGGAGGGTTTTACTAAAAAATAACTAACGCCATTTTTTTCGTTTGTAAATATCAATTTTCTAGTATCAGAAAGTATTTCCTCACACTCGTAGCCAATACTTTCAAGCATTTTATAAACTTTATTTCCAAGCCTACCTTTAGGCAATGCTATATTTAACATAATTTCTCCTTATAGTTTAATAAGAGTTTTATAAGTAACAGGGGGAATTTGCTTTTCAATCCTTACACGCTCACCCCTTTCAATAAGTTCAAGTTGAGTTTTTATCACTTTATCAAAATCACAATCATCCTTGTAAATAATAAGAGTGTCAACATCATAATCTCTATTTATGATAAAGTAGTGTTGCAATTCACTCAAATACAAAGCAAAGCCCATAGCCTCTATATCTTTACCTAGTTTTTTTGTAAGTTTATCATATCTTCCACCAGTAAGAATTGCTTTATATACCCCGGAGATGAAGCCTTTAAAAACTATTCCGTTATAATAGTCGCCTGCACTTATTATTGAAAAATCTAATTTTACATTATTTGAAAAACCTGTACCAGATAGAGCGTCAAATATAAACTCTAATTCCTCAACGCAATTTTTTACTTCTTGCGAACCTAAACTTGCAATTCTTTTAAGGGTTGTCTTTGTATCGTCAACTAATTTTGTCAATTCTAAAAGCAACTCTTTGTTATTGCCCTCAAGGTTATTTTCTTTGCATATTGAAAGTAAATCGTGTTGATTTTTTGAACGCATACAGTCAACAATCTTATTGCAAGCGTCAGTAGATAATTTGCACTCTGCTAAAATTGCGTTAACAATGCCCATACTAGAAATACACAATTTATAGTTTTCATCAATTTCTTTCAAACTGGAAAGGGCAAGAATACACATTTCTAAAGTGCCTACCTTATCAATTTGACCAAGGCACTCAACCCCTACTTGACTTATCTCTTTATATTCATTACTTTGCTTATCTAATCGATAAACATTTTCTTTATAGTACAATTTTTCAACTTCTGTTGTAGTTGCTTTTGTATTTTTTACGATTGACAAAGTAACATCAGGTTTTAAGGCAAACAATTTTCCGTTATGGTCGTTAAAAGTAATAACAAACTCACTCGTCAAGAAGTTTTTATTATCATGATATAATGAATATTCCTCAAACTTACGCATCTTAAAATGCTTATAGCCGTGAGATTCATATAATGATTTCAATTTAAAATATACTTTTTCTTCCTGTGTTAAAAGTTCTGTCTTAATTTCCATTTTCTGTTTCTTCCTTTAATATATTTGCAAGCAGTTTGTTGTACCCACCACTGCCATATTGAATACACTTTGATATTCTGCTCAATGTTGCCGAAGATATATCAGTCATCTCTATAATTTGAGTATAAGTTTTATTTTCAAGCAATAGTTTAGCAGACTCAATTCTTTGCGCCATCTGTTCGATTTCTCGTATTGTACATAAATCTTCTAAAAGAGTTTTTACTTCCTCTTTTGTTTTCATCTTTGCAAGCACGTTATAAAGTTGCTCGTTTAATTCTTCATGATGATGGTTTTCCATTTCAAAATTCCTACTATCATTTATATTTTTCTATATTATACTTTATCAAACTAAATTTGTAAAGCATTTTACATCACTAATTTAAATTATTAAAGTGAAATTGTGAAAAAAAAGAGAGTTATTAAAAACTCTCTACATAATTTATTCAACCGTTACCGATTTTGCTAGATTTCTTGGTTTATCAGGATTAAAGCCTTTTAGCAATGCTACTTCCAACGCAAACTGTTGCATAGGAATAACCGTTAAAATTGGCATCAAACTTTCCTCAATACTAGGGAGAGAAATTAGATAATCAACCTCCTCACAGTTGAAATACTCGCTCAATGAAGTCAACAACACAACAGTCGCACCTCTTGCTTTAACCTCATGTATTGCGTTCATACTTTTCTTTGCAACATCTCTTTGAGTGATTATGGCAAACACAACAGCGTCATTATCAATCAAGGCAATAGTACCGTGTTTTAATTCACCTGCAGGATAACCTTCGCTGTGCATATAAGTTACTTCTTTAAGTTTTAAACTGCTTTCAAGTGCCACTGCATAATCTAGTTGTCTACCTATAAAGAAAACGCTCTTTCTGTCAAGAAAACTATTAGCAAGTTTTTTCACATCAGCATTATCTTCAACCATTTTCTTTGCAAAATTGAACAAAGTTTTAAAATTAGCAAGTTCGTTGCTTATGTCCCTGCCCCATTTTACTTGCATTATAGTTAATGCTAACATATAAAAAGTTTCAAGTTGACAACAATAACTTTTTGTTGCTGCTACTGCAATTTCTGCTTTTGCCTGAGTATTAAAAACAAAGTCAGCATAGCGTGTTATTGAAGAATAAGGTGCGTTAGTTATTACTACAAGAGGCTGTTTTAAATTATAAATCATCTTTGCAGAAGCCAAAGTATCAGCAGTTTCACCACTTTGAGATACCCCGATAAACAGTTCGCCCTCCTGCATAATAGGATTTTGATACCGGTATTCGCTTGCTATTTCAACCGTTACAGGAATTCTAGTTAAACTTTCAATTAAATATTTACCCACAACTCCACTATGATATGCCGTACCACAGCCGAAAATCGTAATCTTCTTGATATCTTTAATTTTTTGTTTAAACTCCTCTAAACCTGGATTTTTAAAAAAATGGGTATAAGTATCTTTTAAGGCTTCAGGAATTTCACTAATTTCCTTACGCATAAAAAATCCATTTTCATCACTAAAATCTTCATTAACGTAATCTTCAATATCTATACTACATTTAACTATAGGATTCAAGTTGCTGTCAAAAAACTCAATCTTATCTTCCCCTACAAGACAAATTTCATCATCTTGCATTACATAAATTTCTTTAGCATATCCAGAAAAAGCAGGACAATCGCTTGCTATAAAACTCTCATGTTCATTTTTTGCAACGATTAAAGGGTTATTATGCCTTGCTACTGCAAGAGTATTTGGGAAATACTCACTCATAATTGCCAGAGCAAAAGAACCTTCTAAAAGTGGCAAAACTTTACTTAAAGTAGATAAAATATCTCCGTCATAAAATTTATCAAGCAACATAGCAATGACTTCGCTATCCGTTTCACTTTTGAAATTTACATTATTTAAATATTTCTTTTTTAAGTTTTTAAAATTCTCAATTATTCCATTATGTACAACTGCAAATTTATTTTTAATATGTGGATGTGCATTTACATCACTAGGCACTCCATGAGTTGCCCAGCGAGTATGACCTATGCCTACCCCCCCCCTTAAATCACATAATTTACACTCTATTGAGTTCACTCTGCCCATTTTTTTTACATAATCAATTTTATTGTGCTCGTTTAAAACGGCAATACCCACCGAATCATACCCACGATATTCAAGTCGCTTTAAACCGTTAAATAAAATTTGAGATGCGTTTTTTTCACCAATATATCCTACGATACCACACATACTGCTCCCCTACTTTTCCATATTTGAAATCTCGTTCACCTTATTTGAAAGTTCGTTAGCTATTCTAGTTGCTTCTTCTTTATTAAAATGCTCAACCATAACACGAACTTTAGGTTCAGTACCTGACGCTCTAACAAGAATACGTCCGTCCTTTTTTACTTCCTTTTCTATTTTTGATATTATATTTTTTAACTCCTCACTTTGCATAACGAGTTTTTTGTCTTCAACCTTTATATTAACATTTACTTGTGGAAACTTAACCACTTTGGAAAGTTCTTTAAGCGATTTGCCCGTTTCTTTCACTATGTCGCATAAAACAAGTGCCGTTAAAATTCCATCTCCGGTAGTACTTCTATCTCCTATTATTATATGTCCAGATTGTTCTCCACCAACAACGCTTCCCTTTTTCTTCATCAATTCTATAACATATCTATCGCCTATATCACTACGCAAAAAGTTAATCCCCTCAGCAAGTAATGCTTTTTCAACACCCATATTAGTATGCAATGTGCCAACAGCGATATTATTTTTTAATTGATTTTTCTCCTTCAAAAAAGTTGAAATTATATATAGAATAACATCTCCGTCAACAATGTTACCCTCATTGTCGCAGGCAATTAGTCTATCTCCATCGCCATCAATAGCAAATCCCACGTCAGCCTCGTTTTCTTTTACAGCATTTGACAATACCTCAGGGAATAAACAGCCACATTTATCGTTGATAATTGCATTTTCATCACAATGCTTTGCAACAACAATAGCACCAAGTTCTTTAAAAACTTTTGGACCTATACTAAAGCCTGCTCCATTACTTCCGTCAAAAACTATTTTTAGCCCATTAAGATTGTTTTTTATACTGCCTGCAAGGTACTTTTCATATTCTTCAGTAGTGTTTTGTCTATAAACAACACGTCCTGAATCAACCGAATTTGCCACTAAGTATAATCCCATTTTTGACTCTATTTCTTCTTCAATCTCATCAGGAAGTTTATAGCCGTCCCCACCAAACAATTTAATGCCATTATATTCAGCAGGATTATGACTTGCACTTATTACCACACCAAAATCAGCGTTATTTCTTTTAGTTTCAAAAGCAATAGCAGGTGTAGGTAGAGTACCTAAATAAATTGCATTGCCTCCACCCGATAAAACGCCTGCTATAAGTCCACAAGAAAGTACATCTCCTGAAACTCTAGTATCTTTACCTATAACAACCAAGGGTTTATTTTTTATTGAAGATAAAGCGTTGCCAACATTGTAAGCCGTTACAACAGTCAGCGACTCATTAGCAATTCCTCTAATACCATCTGTACCAAACAATTTACGCATATTCACCTATTAAAAGTTTTTCAAATACTTTTTTGCCTTCTCTTTTTTTACAATTTGACGGCATCTTCCAATACACATATCCAACTCCTCAAGGCTGTCAGTTACGGTAGTTCCTGCAGCAATGTAAACATTTTTATCAATATTTACGGGAGCAATTATATTTGAATTGCTACCTATAAACGAATTATCTCCCACTACACTGCGTTGCTTTACTTTGCCGTTGTAATTTACAAAAACAACACCACAGCCTATGTTTACATTTTTACCTATATCAGCATCTCCAACATAAGATAGATGTGAAGCCTTGCTTCCATTTCCTATGTTTGCATTTTTAACTTCAACAAAATCACCTATTCTGCAATTATCACCAACAACAGAGTTTGGACGAAGATATGCGTTTGGACCTATTAGGCTTTTCTCACCGACTATAGCCTCTTTTAAAACGCTGGCAGTTATTACGCTGTCATTACCTACCACAGAATTTTCTATTATGCAATTAGGCTTCAAAACTGCTCCACTCTTTATTTGCGTGTTGCCTTGAATAACGTTATTTTGCATAATCCTAGCCCCACTTTCAATCTCAACAGTGCAGTCAATAGTGATTGAACTTAAATCGTCAATCAAAACTCCATTACTTAAATGTTTAAGTAATATTTCCCTTTTTAATTGAGATAAAACTAGAGGATAATCTTCAACCTTTTTAAATGGTTGAACGGAAGAATTTTCAATTTTCAACGAAAAATCAATCCTTTCATTTCCTTTTAGTAGATAACCCCAATCAAAAGAAAGTTGACCTTTTTCAAGTTTATCAATCGCAGTTTTTATACTGTTCTCATCAATCAAAAAGTATGAAGAAAAAATAAAAAGAGTTATTTCACCAACTATATAATTGCCCTGCTGCAAATCAGTCAATGAGATAACTTTTGCTAGAGAAAACTTACTCAACAGATGCTCTATTGAACTTTTCCCTAAAAGTTTCAAAGCCGAACTTTTTTCTTTATTTATTATAAAAGAACTATCATCTATAATGTAAATAGGAATATTATTTTTTAAACTGTCAAAATAAGTTGCCATTTTATTCTCCAATTATTACATAATATGCAATAGAAATAACATAAGGTCATTATATATCCTAAAAAATTTTTTGTCAATAAATGAAAAGCCCCACCTCAAAAAAGAAGCACTTACATTGTAAGCGCTTCCCTTTTTTCAATTCTCACTAATTTGCTACCTTATTTTAGATAGCGTAAAAGGTTTCTCATGCCCTTTACAATTATATTATAATTTATTTATCATTATAAGTTCAAAGGAAAAACCTTATATTTTTTACATAAAGAAAACAGGTTTTACAAGAAAACCTGCCAATTTACCATTTTTATGTATTTTTTACATACTATTTTTCAAACACGATTATATCATCTAATGTTTTGCCACAAATTTGACAATAAAACATTAAATCTTCCAAAGAAGGAATACTTCTGCCATTTTCCCAATTTGCAATTACACTTTCCGTTACATTAAAAACATATGCAAGTTCGTTTTGACTTATTGAATTATCCAACTCGAAAAGACACTCCTCACAATTACTGCAATCACAATCTCTCTCTGTTAATTTATTCATGGTATGTATCATACAAACATATCTTCTCAATCTTAAATTGTCATTTCTCAATAGTCGAAGCATTTTTGCCGTCTTTTTCCAGTTGATATTTTTTCTACAAATAACTTCCATGTTTTTCTCCAACTTGTATTTTTTACAAGTAACTTGTATTTTCTACAAGACATCATAAAACTTTCTTCCAAAATAGTCAACCAAAAAGAACACGCAAGTATTAAGTACGCTTACCTTTTTTCTTTTTTTAACAAACTCCTCCTCAACATCAAGTATTGCATTTTGACTGATGTTATGTCTATATTCCTCATAACTCATTTTGTCCTGTCTTTTTTTAACAAGGTAACCTGCCTTTAAAACATTTAATAGGCAAGTTTTATTAAAATCAGTGGCAGTATATTTATGAATTTTTTTCGTATATCCTCTTGTACGCACAAGTGATTTATAGTTTTTACTATTAAGAATATTTATTTTTACATCTCTATCAAAGTAATCATTTACTAAATAATACTTGTGGTCCCTGTACGATTCAACCATAGGATAATTGATATACAATTTTCCCAATTCAGTTTCATCATCAAACATAGCAAGCATATCTCTTATCTTTTCAAATTTGAAAGCAGGGTCTTGAAATTCAGCGTCAAAAATCAAATATATTTCAGCAAAATTATTATCAAGCAACTCTTTTTTTCTAATGTCGTTTGTTAATGTTTTTAGAACGGCAACCGTATCCGTCCACCCCTCATAACTTTTGATTAAGTTGTATAATGAATAGATATTAGTCCTATAAGGAAAAAACTCAAGTTTAGTGCCAGAATCAAAAAAAAGTTTATTTATTTGACTGAATAGTTCAACTTCAGTAACCTCCCCCTCGACTATCAATAAAACTTTTTTAGCCACTAAACGAACCACCTCTATACATTTTTTCAAGATTGTGTGCTTCTCTTATCTCTTTATCCGTACATTTAGGTAAACTATGGATTTTACCATTGGAGATAATAAAAGTACAATCCGGACGGGTAACTTTATTACTCATAAGTACCGTATTGTGTGTTGTAACTATTGACTGAATATTACTTTCGCTATTTATATACTTTAAGATATATTCGCTAGTCTCAAAATGATAAAAAGCATCAAACTCGTCCATATATAAAAAACTTACCTTGTTAAATTGTAATGCCCAACAGAAAAATAAAAGCAACGCACCCGTTCCTGACGAACAAACAGCACTAAAGGGGTACTCGTTATATTTAAACTTTGCTGTTAACACTTTAACATCTTCAAGTAAATCTTTTTTAAACTCAAGGTTATAATTAAGATGATTATCCATCAAAAATCTTTCAAATTTACGCAAGGCATTATCTTGTTCAATTATTCCTGCAAAAGATTGCAATAAATTTCCATAATCACTTGACTCACTTTGTCTAGGGGAACTTGAAAAACGCACCATTTTTTGAACAAATTTCATCATAGAAGCGAACGAACTTTTATTGTCGATAACGCAATTACGATAGATGTATCTAATAAACGACATTGTCGTACTGGGAATTTCTACATTAAGCGTTTCAGCCCCTTTTATATTTTCAATATGAGATTCACCAGTCCTATAATCATAGTATGCTGACAATTTGTTTCTTATATATAATCTTTCATAAACCAAATTTGAGGGAGAAGTTTTTCCGTACTCATACTTAATATCTTCGTTATCAAACTGAAAGGTATAAGAAAACTCTGCAACTTTTGATTGCAGGTTACCGTTCGTATATCCAATTACGTTTTTGGGCTTATCTTTATCTGTCAAATGGTTGGTTATATCAAAAATGGCGTACCCCAAATTAGATTTACCCGAACCGTTTTGACCGTATATCAACGCCTTATTGACAAGATTATTTTTAATTAAATGGTTATTAAAATTATACTCTGCACTACTTGTAAAGTCCAAACATATTTCATCTTCAAAACCTTTACAATTTTTAACTTTAAATTGTTTTAACATACGTTTACTCCTTAAAATTATATTACCACCTATAAAATTAAAAGTCAATAGCGTCCCGCATTTTATACAGGACGCTATTTTATATTTATTTTCTTTTTAATTGTCTAATACCTGTTGTACTTGAGGCAATATTTGAAGTACACATTTTGTTTCTTCACAATCTTTTTTAATCTCAAGCAACCTTTCTTTTCCCACATTATTTGTTGCTAAAACTATATTTGTAATCCCAAACATCCAAGCATATTTTTTTATGTCATAGGTACTGCCAACTACTTGCGAACCTAAAATTTTTACTCCTGCTAGTGCAGGACTGTCATCTAAAAACCAAGTGGGATAATTTTTTAATCTTTCACTCTTTTGCATTTGAGCAAGTATTGCACTGCCAGCCTTTCCTGCTCCTATAATAAGAAACTTGCGTTTTTTATCGTCTACTTTTGGAACAACAGGATTTAAGATTTTTTTGTTTCCTTTTATAAAAATTAAAGATAGCAACCTCTCAACCATAGCAAGAAAGTAAAAAATTACAACTTCGTAAAGGCAAGTTCTGTAATCAATAAACTCAAACAAATATGCGTACAAGAGGTTAGTCGCATAAAGTAATATCGTAGCAAATGATACCTTTATAAAATCTACAAAACCAAATCTCTTTGTTAAATATGAGTCAACGCCCATAAGCAAAAAGAAAAAGGCTGAAAACAATACATTAAAACCCGACCATATTGCAACTGCATACATTGAAGGAAATACAGTTTTATTTAAATAACAAGCAATAACCATTGCAACTATTATAAAAAACAAGTCTACAAAAATGCTTGCAAACACTTTTGATTTACTGCAGTTTTTTACTTTTGATTGATTTACAACAATATCCATAACATACCTTTGGTAAAGAATTTAGTTATTTTTAACGAACATAAGTTTATCACAAAAAATGTGGTCAAGTCAAAGAATAAAATAGCATTTTTTAATCTTTCACCTGACCACCACAAAAGTTCAAATTTTATTAACCTTTTTGCTTAAAAATATAATTTTCAACAATCTCAACAGCGTCTTGAACGAGTTCAACACACGGTCTTTTCTTATAAAATTCTTCTGTTCTTACAGTTGGATTAGGACTGTCGTTTTCACCCTTTTCAAGTCCTAAAAGTTGCCTACAAACTATATATTTATTTCTATCCTTAAATTCATTTGCTACTTGTTGTATACGCTGATAGTGTTCGTGCTTTTCCTGTTGACTAGTACAATCGCTATAACCGTACAACAGTCCCAATACTATACTCATACCTGAAACAGCACCACATACCTCTCTCAATCTTCCCATACCCCCACCAAAAGAGGAGGAAAGTTTTAGAGCAGTATTTTCGTCAATATCTAAAAGGTCAATAAAGGAAAGCACCACTGCTTGCGAGCAATTATACCCCTTTTTAAACAACTCTTTCGCTTTTTCTTTTCTGTCTGTCATACTAAATATTCTTTTCAATTTCGCCAAAAAATTCAACAAGTTCTGTCGATTCGTTCAATTCAATCATACCCTTGTCTGCAAGGGAAGCAAATTCCTTATCAATAGGTAAACGAGCAACATTTTCAATATTATGTTTTTCAGCAATTTCGTCAATATGACTGTCGCCATAAATGTAATGAGTTCCACCACAATTAGGGCATTTAAAATAGGACATATTCTCAACAATGCCAAGTACGGGAACTTTCATCAATTCAGCCATCTTAACAGCCTTTTCAACGATTATTGAAACTAACTCTTGTGGAGAGGTTACAATTACAATACCTTTTACAGGCAAACTTTGAAAAACCGTCAATGGAACATCACCCGTTCCAGGAGGCATATCAACGAACATATAGTCCACCTCGTCCCAAATTACATCCGTCCAAAATTGCTTTACAGTGCCAGCAATAACCGGTCCACGCCAAACAACAGGGTCAGTTTCATTTTCAAGTAAAAGATTTATTGACATTGTTTTAATTCCCTTTTTTGAATTGACGGGGAATATGCCCATTTCACTGCCAGTAGCCTTTTCTTTAATTCCAAACATTTTAGGAATTGAAGGTCCAGTAATATCAGCGTCCATAATAGCAGTTTTAAATCCACGCCTATTTGATTCAACTGAAAGTAGTGAAGTAATCAATGACTTACCTACACCTCCCTTTCCACTAACTACTGCAATTACATTTTTGATATTTGAAAGTTCGTGCGATTTTTCAATTAAACTTTTCTCACCCTCACATTTTTGACTACATGTGCTACAATCGTGTGTGCAATTTTCACTCATATATAACTCCTTTGTCATCTGTCGTTTTTAGGTGGTTTAGCACTTAAAAAACTATATAAATAACACTCTAAATTTGCATTATAAAATTTCCTATTTTTGTTTGCTTTTTTACCAAAGCACTTTTCAAAATCAGCGTATCCCGTAAAAATATAAAAATTCCAATCGGGAAGTTTCTTATACACCTCTCCCAAGGTTTTATATAATTGTTCAACTTCTTCGTATGAATTTAATCTTTCTCCATAGGGAGGGTTAGATATACAAACTCCATACCTCTGTTTTGAAGAAAAATCCTTCATATCTGCAACTTGAAAATGAATAACATCGTCAACCCCAGCCTGCTTAGCGTGATAGCGTGCTACTGAAATCGCCTCCTTATTTATATCAAATCCACTGATTGAAAGTTTTTTATCCCTTCTTTCTTTGTCTTTAGCCTCTTGTCTTGCAAGTTCAATAGTTTTTAGGTCAACATTTTTCCAATGTAAAAAATCAAAATCTCTATTCAAACCAACTGCGATATTCAACTCTTTCAAAGCAAGTTCAATCGGGATTGTTCCACTACCACAAAACAAATCAACAAACTGCTTGTCAGGATTATAAACGGTCAAGTCGCATAATGCTGAAGCAAGAGTTTCTTTTAAGGGGGCTTGTACAGATAAACTGCGATAACCACGCTTATGTAACCCATCACCACTTGTATCCAACGTAACAACTGCCCTGTCCTCAAAAATTGATACTTCTATCATTGAACGGGCACCCTTTTCAGTTAATTCGCAGTGAAATTTCGTTTTTAATCGGTCGACTATACCTTTTTTGGTAATACTACAAATCGATTTTATTGCAAAAAGCGTACTTTTAATGCTTTTTGCATAGGTCAAAATTCTTGAATCTTTTGAAAGCCAATTTTCCCACTCAAAACTTTTAATATTTTCATAAAGTTCATCAAAAGTGGTAGCATCAAACTCAAAGAGTTTTATTAAAACTCTCTCTCCACTTCTTAAAAAGGTATTTAGTCTTGCAATATCGTACCAGTCGCCAGTCGTTTCAATTCTTCCGTTTATTGCCCTCGTATCTTCATAGCCAAGCTTAAACATTTGCCTTTTAACAACTGCTTCAACCCCAAAAGCCGAGGGAATTAATAAATTAAATTTGTCCATAAATATCAATCTTTAAACTTAATAAGTCCAATTATTGTTGCAATTAAAGGTGCTGCACAGAAAAGGAAACAGATAAGCCCTAAAGTTTTGTCATAACCCGTCAAATAAAAAATAAGTCCCATACCTACGCAAAGTAGTATACAAATAATACCACCTATCACCAACGCCCATTTATTTTTTGACATATTTTCACCTCACTTATTTATGTTTTAATTATAGCACTTTGCTTTACATTTTCAAAACCTTTTTAACAGTAAAAAGTATTTTAAGTAAATTAAACCATAAATTACAAAAAAATTTTTAAAAATCATATACAGATTTAAAAATTATATGCTATACTAAAGATATAATTAAGATAAAGGAGTTTGGTGTTTATGAAGTTTTGGAAGAAAATAATGCATTTTGTATTAACTATATGCTTGATAATACCACTTATGTTTACATTTACTGCTTGTGGAAGTTCTGATGGCGGAGGCAACAGTGGAGGAGGCGGTGGAACACCATCAGTTACTCCAGTCAACCCAGACCCACCAGCACCTTCGGATCCAGTTTTACAATCTGCATCCAATAGCTTTGCAGGTGCAAAAGCAATTTATGCAAGAACTGGTTACACCGATGTGTCAGGTTTTGCAACTACAATGGAAAAACTTTTAGATACTCAAATCGACGTTTTGGCTCAAGATATATTGTATAGACTAACTTATGTTTATGGTTCTGTGGATGGTAGCAACAATAATCGTACAGAAGATAATTCTTCTATCATATTGCAAACAAATGGCACTGATTATAAGTATAATTCAGCCAAAGCAAAAACTAGCGCTGATAGTATTATTACAGCCAAAATCACTGAAACATTTGATTCAGTTACCCAAATTGATTTAAATAACAAAGTTAGTGCT
Organism: uncultured Clostridia bacterium; assembly: GCA_964550125.1. Taxonomy (GTDB): domain Bacteria; phylum Bacillota; class Clostridia; order Christensenellales; family Borkfalkiaceae; genus CAZJWC01. Next base: position 300,710 of record CAZJWC010000001.1, read on the forward strand.
TTAAAGGAGTTTCAAAAATCTTTATCCGCACTTGATAAAATGAATATATTGAATAATCCTTTGGGTATTATTTTAACTGGAGCGATTGATGGACACAGTGTCAAAATGGTTTCAATAATGGGAAACACGTCTTTTTCTAAAAATACTGAAAATGCATGGAAGATGAATAGCTTAAAAGTGGAGGGCGGTTCAACCTATGCAAACATGAAAAATGAATACCTAGATACAATCAAATTAGGGATTGCAAAAATATTGGGTGCAAGTCAAAGTGCGACCGAATATAGTGTGGAGCTATTGAAGGATATCGAAAACCTAGGATATTTTGATGAGCAAAAAGAAGCCATTTCACAATATGTTCTAGATAGTGTGATTGGAACTAATCTAGTAACAACAGATAATGGATATTATGAATTATGGAAAAACAGTTACAGCGGAATAATTAATGACGCTAATATAACAACAATCAACAAAACAAAAACTTTAGAAGAAAAAGCACCACGTTTGTACAAAGGATACAGCCTAGTAGTTCCTGCAATTGTGGAACAAGCTTTGGCTAACACTTTTGAAGGCACAACAACCAGCCTATATCCAAAAATGAGTAGAAAAGCTGTTACAACAACAAACGTTGCTTCAGGGTTTTCTGATGCATACACATATCAAGAATTAATCATCAAACCAAAGTCTGGTGCCAAAGCAACCAAACTTGTGCTTAACTTTGTGGTTGCTGATGAGTTGGTTGGTAGAAGAATAACAGTTACTTATACAGCATGTGCAAATTCAAACACAGGTGGTCAAAGCACAAAGGAAATCACTTTGACAGGTACATCAACTAATGTTGAATTTGAGTTGAGTTCTTCGCTTTCAATGAATAGCGCAACATTTGGGAATTACAATGGTGTTGATGTTGAATGTGCCGTAAATGGTAATCCATTTAGTGATACTACCGAACTTAATAGTGATGGTTCAGCAACTAACACATATGGAGATAACTATATTAAACTTGAAATTTCAGGTTTTGATGGTGTAATTGAACTTGTAGGCTTGTACGATAAAGTTTAGTTGCAAAGCACTATTACTAAAAATCAAACATAATATTATTAAAAATAAGCACAAAACAAGCCGAGAGATTTTTCTCCCGGCTTGGTTTTTATTTATTGCAAATTTTTCTTCATTTGAATTACATTTTTATTTGGATAACAAATTTGAGTAGTTGCCATTTGTCATTTCCTTAATATTCTATCTTAAAATAATCTAACCATGCTTTGTATCTGTCTTGACAAGATAGGCAAGTATCAATTAAATATCCTTTTTCATTTTTCCAATCTTTTAGTCCACGATAATAAAATAGTTTGTGGTCTTCGTCGATTATAAATGGAACAATATTATTTGCCAAGCAGTCCTTAAACATTAAAAGCCTTCCAACTCGACCATTACCATCTTGGAAAGGGTGGATAGATTCAAAGTTTTTATGGAATTCTAATATTTGCTCAAAACTTTTTTGTTCAATAGCATTATATCCATTTAAAAGTTTTTTCATTTCTTCTTTTACATTTTCTGGCTGACAAGTTTCTTCACCACCAACTTCGTTTGGAAGTTTTTTGTAATCACCAACATTAAACCAATCTTTTCTGCTGTCGCTTGTTCCGTTTTTAAGGATAAAATGCAATTCTTTTATCATTGATTCGGTGAGTGGTTTTATTGCATTATCAATTATATAGTCAACACACTTAAAGTGGTTTGCAGTTTCAACTACATCATCAACATTGATTGTTCCTTTTTCTATACCAATAGTGTTTGTTTCAAAGATATATCTTGTTTGTTCGTGAGTTAAAGTGCTACCTTCAATATGATTTGAGTTGTAGGTAAGTTCAATTTGTGTTTTGTGATAAATACCACCATTAAGTTTCATATCTTTCTGCTCTTTCAAGATATTCAATAATGGATTATCGCTGAATTGTTTTTTGCTTTCTCTGTCTGGTTTTACAGCGTCTGCAGGAACGTTCCATGTTTTACCAGTCAAAAATGCACCCGGGATTCTACCTTGAGCACAATAATTTCTAACCATTCTATCTGACATATTCCATTTTTTTGCAATTTCTGTCACCGATACAAAATTCATCTACATAACCCCAATTTTGTTTTTTATAATTATATTCCATTACCGGAAATTTGTCAACCAACTTATTGAAATATTGTTTCCTATAGTGGAATTGTTATACATATATTTAATAAAAACTATATTAAACTCAATGATAATGTTTATGAAATTTTAAATAGATATTGGTTTGGAATAATTATTAAAAAATTATCCCAAACCACTCTTTACTGAAAAATAAAACGAACCTTGAGTTAAACTCAAGGTTCGTTTTATTCTTATAGTGGTGCGGAATAAAGGACTTGAACCTTCACGGTTGCCCAACGGATTCTAAGTCCGTCGCGTCTGCCATTCCGCCAATTCCGCACTCAATTTGCTTGAATATAGTAACCCTTTTTTAAAAAAAAATCAACTGTTTTTATAAGCAATTTTAAAATTTCTTTAAAAAACTTTTTCAAGTAAAAAATATTGTTAAATTATTATAGGAGTTGCACGCAACTCCTTTAATAGTCAATAGAGAAATTTAAGTCAAAAATGCCGAACAAAAATTTTTCTCCCTAAAATTCAAAAAAGCCCTTGAAAAATCAAGGCTTTTCGGGGCGATATCGTTTTTTGTCGTCCTTTATTGATAATACCACAAGCACTTTTAAGGATGCCAAAAAAAACTCCGGTGTTCACAGCATTGGTTTAGCAGTCTTTCTTTATATTTTTAAAAGTCGGCAATATTTCTTCCAATGTCCGTAATTTTTATTTTTGATATATCTTTCCAATGGTTTCAATTTAACATCCGTTACGGTGAAACTATCATCAAAGGTTTTGCATACAAAGTTCGATATAACTATGAAAATATCTTTCAACACATCTTCACCCAACATTTGCGTTCTGCTAAAAGTTAAATATGACATCAGTATGATGTAATCATAATATTCTTTGGTATTTTTCAATCCAAGCCCAAAACGGTCCTCGTGTAACGCCAATGTTATATATAACGAATCTATCGCTTTGGGACTTTTTCGTGAAGTTTGAGTGATTCCTTTAGGATTTATTCGATGATAATAAACATACTCAGAACATGCTTTCACAGTGTTGATTTTTCCTGATATGATTTGCTTTACAATGGAATCTTCAAACCAAAATTTTTCCGGAAAACATACCGTTTCAAAACACTCTGTTTTAAACAATTTTCCCCACGGATAACCTTTATAATTATTGATTGTATTTTTAACTTTGCGAATCACCTTTCCGTTTTCGGTAACAACATAGTGATTTCCAATAACGATATCTGCCAAAGAAGTCTCGGCTAACAAGAACATTGCCTCTATTCCATTCCATGAAATATAATCATCCGAATCTACAAAGCAAATATATTTACCTTTTATATTCTTTAATCCTGCATTTCTGGCACCCGAAAATCCTTTATTGCTTTGAGTAATAATTTCTACTTCGGGTATATCTGTATATTCGTTTAATATAATTGATGTTTTATCCGTTGAACCATCGTTGACAATCGTCAAACGGTATGTAATATTCTTTTTAGGAAGCACAATAGAATCAATACATCGTTTTATATATTTTTCCACATTGTAAGCCGGAACAATGAAATGAATATCGGCTTGTTCGGTAATCATATTTTTTGTAATACAGGATGATTTAGGATTAAGTGATATCGCTTCCAATCTTTTTTCTGCCAAATGACACGCATAATCATCCGTTTCGATTATTTCCGATGACAGACGATTAACTATGATGCTGGGGTTGATATGTGCTACATATAACGCTTTTCTAACCCAATTTATTAAATCCAGCATAACATTACTCCATCACATTTCTTAAATGCACTCATATTCCACCTCAATTTGAAAAAAAATCAACTGTTTTTATAAGCAATTTTAAAATTTGTTTAAAAAACTTTTTTAGTAAAAAATCTTGTTAAATTATTATAGGAGTTGCAAGCAACTCCTTTAATAATCATTTGTATAATAAACTCATAAATTTATGATTGTTTATCCTTTTTTCTTTGTCTTTTTGTAAGACGGCCTTTATTCCAATAACCGTAAATACACTTATTTTTAGCACTATACAAAGCACCTAGGCCATGCATCCTACCATTTTTCCACTCGCCCTCATATCTTGAGCCGTTTGTAAAATAGTATTTACCAAAACCTGAACGTCTTCCTTCAACTAATCCACCCTCATATCTTGAGCCGTCAGAAAAACAATATACGCCTTGACCATGAATAAAGTTGTTTTGCCACTCACCATCATAACAATCGCCCGAGGTATAGATAATTCTTCCTTTACCATGGCGTTTGTTATTCATCCACTCGCCTTCATAATATGTTCCGTCTTTATAGTGCATAATTCCAAGACCGTTCATAGCACCATTTACGATAGTACCCTCAAACTTATCTCCAGTTGATAGATTATAGATACCAACGTTAGGATTTTGAGCCAATCTCTCTTTAAAGGTCATTGTACTAGAATCATTATTTGTTGCTTGGGTAGATGAAATAGGTGCTAAACTTGTTGTAGCAGGCATTGTTGTATTTGCACTTCCCGTATTTACCGAAGTTGGACCTTCAAAAGTTTTAGTGATTATTTTTTCACCATTTCTCCACTCACACTCATATCCAGTTCCATTTACAGCCTTATAAACGCCAATACCTACATTTCTACCGTCTTGCCACTCACCTTCATAAACATCGCCATTACGGTAAAAATATGAGCCTTTGCCGTTCATCCTTCCACCTAGCCAACCACCACTGTAACTATCACCGTTTGCAAACATATAAGTTCCACAGTCAGCCATTTTTCCGTTAATCCACTCGCAGATATATCTATCTCCATTTGTATAGTAATATGTACCTACACCTATGTAGATATCATCAACCCACTCGCCTTCATATTTATCGCCCGATCTGTAAACGAAAATACCTTTGCCGGATTTTTTGTTATCTCTCCACTCACAATCATAATACTCGCCAGTAGGATAATAAAAGATACCTTTCCCAAAGAACATACCATTTTGCCACTCACCACGATATATAGTACCATTAACGAAGTTTTTTTGACCAAAGCCCGAAATAATACCATTTACAAATTGTCCCTTATAAAAGTCGCCCGTAGCATAAGTTAACTTGCCCATTCCATGAAAAACACCGTTCTCAAACTGTCCCACATAGACATCACCTGTTACTTGCTGAAAACTACCATTACCGTGAGGTATGTTTTCTGCATTTACTTCTCCTTGGTAAATACCACCCTTAAATTGAATTTGTACCTCTTTCATTTCCTTCCTCCACTTGTTTTATGGATTTTTTGAGTATATCTTGGTAGATTGATTATATCATACTATACTGCAAAAATCAATAGTACTTTTAAATTTTTCATCTACCTTTTTTATTTTACTTAAAAGTAGAAAAATTTATAAAAAAACAATGCATTTACTTGAAAACAAAAAGGGGATTTGTTATAATAATACGGTATTTTTAAATGAGAAGTATTATTATAAAGTTAAGAGGTAGTTATGCTTAAATTGGGTTTTGATAATGACAAATATGTTAGTATGCAATCTCAACACATCAAGGAGAGGATTGCTAGTTTCGGTGGAAAACTATATTTAGAGTTTGGTGGAAAACTTTTTGACGATTACCATGCTTCAAGAGTTTTGCCCGGTTTTCAGCCTGACAGTAAACTTAAAATGCTTTTACAACTTAAAAATCAAGCTGAAATTATAATCGTTATCAACGCTGACGACATTGAAAAAAATAAAATTCGTGGCGATTTAGGTATTACTTACGACTTAGATGTATTACGCTTGATTGACGCTTTTAGAAGTGTCGACTTATATGTTGGTTCTGTCGTACTAACTAGATTCACTGGTCAAAAAAATGCTTCTACTTTTCAAGAAAAACTTGAAAATCTTGGCATTAAAGTTTATAAGCATTACCCCATACAAGGTTACCCCTCAAACACAGACCTTATTGTTAGTGATGAAGGTTACGGAAAAAACGACTATGTTGAAACTTCAAGAGAATTAGTTGTAGTTACAGCACCCGGTCCAGGCTCTGGAAAAATGGCAGTTTGCCTATCTCAACTTTATCACGAACATAAGCGTGGTATCAAAGCAGGCTATGCTAAATTTGAAACTTTTCCCATTTGGAATTTACCCTTAAAGCACCCTGTAAATGAAGCGTACGAGGCTGCAACGGTTGACTTGAACGATGTTAATATGATTGACCCTTTTCATCTTTCAGCATACAACGAGGTCGCAGTCAACTATAATAGAGATGTTGAAATTTTCCCCGTTGTAGACGCAATGTTCAAAAAGATTTGGGGCAGTTCGCCATACAAATCTCCTACGGATATGGGCGTAAATATGGCAGGAAACTGCATTATTGATGACGATGTTGTTTGTCAAGCCTCAAAGCAAGAAATTATTAGGCGTTATTATGATGAAAAATGTTTAGAGAGGAAAGAGGGTGTAAAGAAAGATGAGGAACTTGTTAAACTTGAAATTCTTATGCGTCAAGCAGAAATTTCAAGCGATAATAGACCTGTAATTAAGGCAGCATTAGACAGAGCAGAAGAAACAGGAGAGCCTGCAGTAGCGTTACAACTACACAACGGAAAAATCGTTACAGGTAGAACATCAGACCTATTGGGTTCATCAGCAGCAGCATTGCTAAACGCACTAAAAGAACTTGGCAAAATTGATGACGACATGTATTTATTATCGCCCGTAGTAATTGAACCCATACAAAAATTAAAGACAAAAAATTTAGGTAGTAAAAACCCTAGACTGCATACTGATGAGATTTTAATTACTCTTTCGATAAGCGCTGCAACCTCACCCGTTGCTGCAAGAGCATTAAAAAATCTTGACAAGCTTAAAGGCTGTGAAATGCACTCAACAGTTATACTTTCACATGTTGATGAAAAAACGCTTAAAAAACTAGGTATAAATTTAACTTGCGAACCTAAATATAGCACAAAAAAACTATACAATCCTTAACTATAAATATTTTTAGGAGAAACTTTTATGAAAACAATTGTTCCCGAGGGATACAAATCGAAACTTTCAACCTACGATACTCAAAGTGCAATCGGCACGCTAAAAAGAATTTTTGAAGACAAACTTTGCCACTCTTTGAATTTAAAAAGAGTATCTGCCCCTTTATTTGTTACACCTGAAAGTGGCTTAAACGATAACTTAAATGGCTATGAAAGACCGGTAACTTTTGATATTTTAAATACTACTGACACAGCAGAAATCATACACTCCCTTGCTAAGTGGAAAAGGATGGCTCTACTTAAATATAACTTTAGAAACGGCGAGGGTATTTATACTGATATGAACGCTATTCGTAGAGATGACGATATGGATAACATACACTCTATCTATGTTGACCAATGGGACTGGGAAAAAGTTATCTGTAAAGAAATAAGAAATGAAGAATATCTAAAAAAGACAGTTCAATCAATCGTTGACGCCATTGTTGATACTAAAGACTACATAAATGGTTTATACCCCGAACTTGAATATAAACTTGAAAGAAAAGTAACTTTTGTTACAAGCCAAGAACTTGAAGATATGTATCCCATATTCACTCCAAAGCAAAGAGAATATGAATATGCAAAACTTCATAAAACGATATTCATTATGCAAATAGGCGACACTTTAAAGTCAGGCAAAAAGCATGACGGCAGAGCACCTGACTATGACGACTGGAAATTGAACGGAGATTTACTTTTTTATAATGAAACTTTAGATATTGCCTTTGAAATATCTTCAATGGGTATCCGTGTAGATGAAAAATCAATGGATTATCAACTAAACAAGGCTGGATTTAACGATAGAAGAAATCTTACCTTCCACAAAATGTTACTCAACGGCGAATTACCTTTAACGATAGGCGGTGGTATAGGTCAATCAAGACTATCAATGCTAATTTTAGAAAAGGCACATATCGGTGAAGTACAAGTTTCAATTTGGGACGAAGAAACAAAAGAAACCTGCAAAAAAGCAGGAATTGAATTACTATAATACAGAAAAATAAGGCTCTCAAAAGAGAGCCTTATTATTTTTTAGACTATTTTAAGTTTATAAAGTTGCATACCATCGTTGCTACTCCATGTTCGTTGTACAAGTCCGTCTGTTTTATAGGTTGCCTTATCTTTTAACAAAACTTGATACTCATTAGTATTTGGATTTTTTGATAAATTTACCGTTTGTTTTTTATCACCTGTATTACTCCAACTGTTTACTCCTGCAAATAAAGCACCTTCAATGTCCTTTGACACTTGCACCTTCCATATGTTACCACTATGCTTACTCATTGCTATAAATCCATCACCATCACCCCAGTAATAAATGTATGGAGTAGTCCAGTTTGAATCAGTGTTATCGTAATACAAAGTGTACATTGTTGAATCTTCAGTATTAGATGCCTCTTTAATTCCTTCTAATGCTGTACTTTTTTTAGCAGTAAAATAATTTGCTATAGAAAGGTTACCGTCTGTACTATTGCCGTCATCACCGTTTAAATTAAAATCAAATCTATCAACTGGCAATTCACCTATTGCACAAGTACTTACCACTGAAGAATAACTATCTTTATATTTATTATAATAATTTGTTTCAAAGTAAGAGGTAGTAAACCAATCACCTTCAACTAAATTTTTTATTTTATTAGCATAGGAAACTCTTAAATCAGTTTGATTAGTATTCAAAATAGTTCTCTTATATAAAGGATTGTTTATATCATTGTTATTTGCTGCTTGTTTTTTTGAAAAAGGTTCTACTTCAACCATTCCGTTTCCAGTAGGATTCCAATCCTTGTTGATACCTAAACACCTATCATAATCGTAAGGAATAACATATCCCTTACCTGTCGGCGTGAAATAAATATAGTAGTTGTTTTCATTATTCCTTATGCAATCTGGATTACCTAATACATAATTGACTGCCTCAAAAGATGTAAAGTAATTTACATCAAGAACAGTTGTTATATCTTTACTGCTATCGTTCATTACCTGTAAAAAATTATTCAAACTCTCTTTAGTTGAGGTCTTCTTATTAGTTTTTAAAGATAAATTATTTGAACTTGTTAGACTTGCACAACTTGCTTTATATAAGTCGCCACCTCTTTCGTCGACACTAAAATTACGATTAATAAAACGATTATCTATCGTTTCATACAATCCCCAAACCCCATAATTTTGCATAGAACCATTTTGCTTGATTTGAACCTGAGTACAGGTTATATTTTGTGCGTAAATTCCATTTTGTCTAAACATACGAGTTGCATAAATTTCTCTGCAGTAGGTATTGTCAAAATTTTTATTCCATTTTATATAAAATTCATCCATGGTAGCAAACGTTCTATCTTTTCTTGCTTCTCTTTCGTCATCACTTGACCAAGTCTTTTTTATTGAACTAGCATAATCGCTTTCATAATCTTTTCCGTCAAATGTTTCCGCTAAATCAAATTTAAAATGAACAAGGTCATAGATACTACCACTATCGCCGCAAAACAATCTTCTTGATGTATTGCCTTTCATTTTTATGCCAACTTCATCATAAAAATAATCAGTACCATCAACTGTAATAGTTAGATTGCATTTACGACAAACATCATATTGGTCTTCATCATTATATTGCTTGTTTAAAGCAACTAATTCGCTTGGTTCAATATCAATTTTAAAACAGATATTTGTATCAGGATTAAAAACCGTACTATATAATTGAGCCTCCTGAGTAGAAAATTTTGCATAAAAATCTTTTGCCACATCTTCACTACCAACAGGATCAGGATTTTCACCAGCTTTATCATCTGTTGATTTTTTGCACGCTGAAAAAGACAGCACCATTAAAATAACCATTAAAACGGATAAAAATTTTTTCATAATACACCTCTTTTTTTATTATACCATTTAAATATTAAAACTTCAATACATCTAAATAAAAAATAAAAAGGATTCTTTTTAAAGAATCCTTTTTTAAATCTAATTTGAAATATTTTATTATACCAAAATGATATCAATAAGGTCATCAATGAAAGTTGTTTCATCAAGGTTGATACCTAAACGAACTTCACCAGAATATCCATTTGCAACACCACTTTGACCATCATCAGCAACACAAACAAGTTGTCCACCGATATCTAGCAATAAGAATTTTTCTCTGCCGTAGTCAAGCACTTTAACAACTTCACCTTGCAAACCGTAACCTTCTACAAGTCTTACATTGAAGCAAGATACTTCATATCTCAAAGGAACATTGAATACCTTTCTACCCTTGATGTTGAATAATTTCATACATACAGAGTTAGGGCAATCATAGTCAACACCGTTGATTGATGCAACGAAAGAAATTGCTTTCTTGCCGTTTGCTTGGATACCTTTAACCTTTTTTAAGCAACCACTAAACTTGTTGATTAACGCTAAAGGAAGAACTTCAAAGTCATCATTTGAAATCTTTAATTGACGAGCAGAGAAGTCAAACAATACAGTACCTGAATACTCTATATCTTTATCTGATTTAGCATAAAGAACTTCATCGCCAACTTCCATTTCATACAATGCAAAGTTACCAATCTCCTCACGGCTAACAACTTTTGCCTTCATTTCGCCTTCGCCAAGAATAATTGAATCAACGGGGATAGTAAGTTCAACATCACCGTTAAGTACCATTTCAGCGATTGCTGAAGGTAATTGATATACTTGGTCAGCAAAACTCAATACTCCGTTCTTAATCTTTCCAGGAAGAACATTGTCTTGAGGAACTCTGGGTTTAACGCAAAGTTCAGTTGACTTATCGAATACGTGAATTTTATTTTTCTTAACTGCGATTTGAATAATATCACCACGGTGATAAGGGAAATCAGCAGTTTCTTTAATAGTGATAAGCGTATTCATTGTTACGTCATCAATATCATCAGTATTGAAGTTAGCATAGATAAGAGTTTCACCACCTAATACTTCAACTACACGGATACCTGCATCTAAAACTTCATACTCGTCCAAACTCATAGTTTGAGGTCTATAAAGTTTTACATCATCAGGACGAACACCAATTTCAAGCAAGTGTTTGCCGTTCATATATTTTACAAGCATCTTGTTAACAAGTCTGTAAGGCATATTGACTTTTTTGCCACAAGATAAAGTAAATGTTACATTTTTGCCTTCTTTTAAGCATACTGCATCAAAGAAGTTCATTTGGGGAGTTCCAATGAAGCCTGCAACGAACTTATTTCCGGGGTATTTGAATAAGTTTTCAGGTGTATCAATTTGTTGAACATAACCAGATTTCATAACAACGATACGAGTACCCATTGTCATAGCTTCTACTTGGTCGTGTGTTACATAGATGAACGTTGTTGCTAATTTTTCATGCAATGCAGTGATTTCTACACGCATGGCTGCTCTCAACTTTGCGTCCAAGTTTGAAAGGGGCTCATCTAGTAAGAATACTTTAGGGTTACGAACGATTGCTCTACCTAAAGCTACACGTTGTCTTTGACCACCAGACAACGCCTTGGGTTTACGAGTTAAATATTCAGTGATACCTAAAACATTTGCTGCTTCCATAACACGCTCATTGATTTCAGACTCAGGAACTTTTGCAATTCTCAAACCGAAAGCGATATTATCGTATACAGTCATATGAGGATATAGTGCGTAGTTTTGGAAAACCATCGCAATATTTCTATCCTTAGGCTCATAGTCATTAACTACTTCATCACCGATACGAAGTTCACCAGCAGTGATATCTTCTAGTCCGGCAATCATACGTAAAGTTGTAGATTTACCACAACCTGAAGGTCCTACAAGAACGATAAATTCTTTGTCTTCAATGGTCATATTAAAGTCATTAACTGCTTTAACGCCACCGTCATAAACCTTATATATGTGTTTTAGATTTAAACTTGCCATTTTACTACCTCTATTTTAGTATTAGTATTGAATATGAAGGTAAAGTAATTGTATCTTTACCGTTTTTTGAAGATAGCGTTGCTTTATCTTCACTGTTTACATATAAGCCATTTTGAATTCCGCTTGTATAACCTGCGGTTGCTCTATCCAAAACAACTGTTTCAGTTTCCTCTTTATTAAGGTTAACAATTATTGTAATTGTTTCGCCGTTATAAGTTTTATTAAATACACTCACATAACCAGAGTATTCACCCTCAACTTTTGTTGCACTGCTTCTAGCAATTTGAGGATATGCGTTTCTAATTTGATTTGCACGCTTGTAATAATTCAAAATTGAATTTTTATCAGCCATTTGTTCCTCAGCACCATCAAACACGTAATCAGTACTAGGATTTACTGATATTCTTTCGCCAGCAATTCCAACACCAACGTACTTAAACTCATCTATTTGATTAGTATCTTCCCAAGAATTGCTCCATTTAAAAGGAAGCCTTCTAAAAGGATCTCTAGTGTAGTTATCAACGCCGTCCGTTCTACTCTTCATACCAATTTCGCTACCATAGTAAGTAAAAGTAGTACCTTGCATAAGAGATAACATACCTTGCGTTATTTTAATTCTGTCAGTGTCATACCACAATGCTCCTGAACTTCTGTTAGTATCATGGTTATCAAGTAAAGGTGCAAGAATAGCACTACTGTTTGCAGTGTATTCACTACTTCCTGTTTTGATACCATTTATCCATCTATCAGCAGTTGACATTATTGTAGTGTAAGTACTACCGGGAGTATCATCAACACCTCCCGTTGTTGTGAAGAAACTGCTTGTAGAATTGTTCATTGAAATGGGGAAATAGAAAAGACTATCTATTCCACTTTCATAGTATTGCTTTAATTGAGCCATATTGTTGACTAAAACTTCGCCAATTTGATAAACACCAGATTTAATTTCTCTAGCCGTTGTAACTAACCAGTTTATAAACTCAACATCTTGACTGTCAATATTTGCAAATCCATAAAAACTTGTACAAGCATCATAACGGAATCCGTCAACATTGTGATCTAAAAGCCAAAACTCCATTATGTTTTTAATCTCATCTCTAACATATTCGCTGTCAAGATTTAAGTCAGGCATACTTCCACCGAAACCACACTCGTATTTATATGAACCTACCAAAGTATTTCCATCACTTTTGCTAATATTATAGTAATCCTTATACTTCTCAGTTTCAGTTTTATTATTATTTGTATGATTGTATTCTTCAGTATACCAACTCTTGCAAGCCTTAAACCACTCGTGTCTATCAGATGTATGATTGAAAACCATATCCATCATAATTTTAAGACCTTTTGAGTGGGCTTGATTTACAAGGTTATCAAAATCTTGCAAAGTACCATATTGCTCGTCAATCGCATAATAGTCATCGACATCATACTTATGATAAGTATCAGAAGGATGTACGGGGGACAAATATATTCCTGTAAAACCCAAATCCTTGATATAGTCAAGTCTTTGTGTAACACCTAATAAATCACCCATACCGTCATTATTACCATCAGCGAACGAATAGACAAACACGTGATAATAATTATCATAGTTATCATCGATGTTTACGGCAGTCAAGTCTTGTTCAGTGTAACCACCTTTTGAACCTGAACAAGACATTGCACCGAAACATATTGAAAATACTAATGACAACGAAATTATAGATAAAATAATTCGTGAGTATATTCTTTTCATAATTTTAACCCTTTACAGCACCACCTGTAATACCTTCAACGTAATACTTTTGTAAGAAGAAGAATAATATTACAATAGGAGTAGCAACGATAACTGATGAGCAACAGAAGTAAGCAAAATACACGTTATCGCCACCTTCACCAAGTTTTTCAAGAATTTTCTTCATAGCAACGGCTACTGTGTAGCTTGAAGGATGAGAGTTCATCATGATGAAACTTGCGAAGATATAGTCGCCCCAAGGAGAAGTAAACGACATCAAAATCGTATAAACGATAATGGGTTTACTTAAAGGAATAATTATCTTCCAGAAAATCATTGCTTGAGATGCACCGTCAATTTTTGCAGCCTCGTCTAGCGATTTTGAAACTGTATCAAAGAAACCTTTTGAAATATAGTAACCAGACGCAGCACCTGCAGAGTATACCAAAATCAATGCAAGCATTGAGTCGTATGCATCAGGTAAAATAAGTTTCAATAATTCATATACGGCAATCATACCCATGAAACCAGGGAACATACCGATAATTAGCATAACGTTCATTATGGGTTTACGAGAAGCAAATCTCAATCTACTAAACGCATAACTTACTGCTAGAGTAATTACTGTTGTAATGATACAAGAACCGATTGCTATAACAAATGAGTTTAACCACCATTGATAGAAATACACACCAGATGTATAGAAAGGTGTTGTAAGTAAGTTCACATAGTGTTTAAATGTTATTGATGGTCCACCTTCAACCATTGGTTGAGGGAAGAACATACCACGAACGTAAGCACCTGTATCAACTGAAACAGATTGAAGCACCAAGAAAAACAAGGGTACTAACCAAAGCACAGCCATAATCGTTAAAACAATGTAAATGATTATGTCGGCTGTAATTCTCTTACGTTTCATACTAGCAACTTTCTTTTTAGTTCTTGCTTGAGAAAGAATAAGATTTATATCATCATATTCGGATAAATATTCAGGATAAGTCATTTTATTGGAATTCCTCCTCTTGAGTTACTGCAGATGAATTGTTGTATACTATCAATGATAGAACAGCACAGAATAAGAACATAAAGATACCGATAACGGCAGCCAAACTGTAATCCTTTTTAGAACTATCACCTGTGAATAGACGATATAACCAAGTTATCAACAAGTCAGTTGATTGTGAACTATACTTGTATTTTTCTAGGTTGATAGGTCCACCACCTGTTAAGAAGAAAATTACGTTAAAGTTGTTCAAGTTACCGATAAATTGTGTAATTAAGTAAGGTCCTGTTACGAAGAACATATAAGGAAGTGTGATGCTTCTAAATGCCTTGAAACCAGACGCACCGTCAATTTTTGCAGATTCATATAGGTCAGCAGGGATATTCATAAGAATACCAGTACAAATAAGCATTGAATAAGGTATACCTATCCACATATTTACGATAATGATAACAATTCTTGTAACTATACAGTTACCTCTAGACATATCAGTCGCAAAGTCTAGTTCAAAACCTATATTGTGAAGCCATCTATCTATAACACCAGTATCATTTGCTAACATCTTTGAAATTAAAAGAAGTGATACAAATGAAGGAACTGCGATTGTCATAACAAAAATTGAACGGTATAGTTTTTTAAGTTTAATCGACTTTCTATTTATCATCATAGCAACGCCCATACCAGCAAAGTAGTTTGTAAACGTTGCACAAATAGCCCAGATTATTGTCCACAATAATACACGACCAAATGACTCAAAAAGACTTCCGTTTTGGAATAAGCCTGAGAAGTTATCAAAGCCTACCCATTTAATCAAAACACCTTCAAGTTCAGTTTTATAATCAGTAAATGCTATAAATACTGTTGTAATTAGAGGTAAAATTGTGAATATTACCAAACCCAACAAGGGGAAGGTTAATAATGTGATATGGAATTTTTCATTTAAAAATTCTCTTGCAGCACCCTTAAAATTCTTAGGGTTGTGTCCAATTTCTATATCGATTTGATTTTCATAACTCTCAATACAGTTGCTGAAATAAAAATAGATAAACAAGCCGATAATAAAGAAAGATAGGACTGCAAAAAGCATAATCTTAAACGATTCGTCCATTATCTTATAAGCTGTGATACCTAAAATTTCATCAACTATAACTGTTTCACCGGCACAATCACCTATTGCCTTTGTACTGTCGAACCAGCCTTGACAGAACATCCTAATTTGGTCGCCACCAAAGAAAGCCATATATGCAATAAATGCAATTTCTATAAGTAATAGGACTACGCCTTTAAAAATTCTTTTTCTAGTAAAGTGGCCTAAACCCATAACTACATAAGAAAGTTTTGTTATAATATTGCCTTTCCCAAAGCCGATACCCCAGTTTTTAAAGAATACGCCAATCTTGCATACTAATTTATAACAACCAATACCGAAACGTTTGAAGAAATGAGCAATGCCTAAACCGATAGAAACGAAGAAATTTTTTATAGCATACAGCAACCTTTGAAAGGTTGTTAGTCTATAATAGTCTAAGTTATTATTCATAGTAATATCTCCATTTATTAAACATGAATATATAAGGGTAAAATATCTTTACCCTTATATTCATATTTGTGAAAGATTTTTCTTTCTAGTTTATTTTATAGTCCTAATTCCGTTGCTTTGTATTGCGCAGAAGTCTTAACACTTCCTTGTAAAGCTTCAGCAGATGTAGTCAACAATTCTTGAGCAGTCTTTGTACTGCTTGAATCTGATGCATCAGTACCGATAGCGGCAATTGAATCCCAAATTGTATCAGGAACGTTCTTTTGAGCACGATAGATTGTAGTGTTGGTTGCTCTTGCTTTAATAATTGCAGTGATAGGAGATGCAGCAACAGTTGTTGACTCTAGAGCAGCCTTGTTTGAAGGCAATAGATTTCTCATCTCATATCTCTTGATTTGTGATTGTTCGTTAGTTAAATATTGAGCAAGTAAAGTTGCTTCTCTAACTGTATCAGCGTCCTTTGTTTTGTTAACACCCATCAATTTGTAACCACAGAAAGCACCCATTTGTGTTTCAGCAGAACTTTCACCATCAGTGAATTTAGGAAGTTCAGCAACAGCATAGTTACTACCTAATGCTTGTTTGATAGCAACATCGTTCCAAGTACCAGTGATACCAGCAACAACCTTCTTTTGACCTACGGGAGCAGCGAAACCTGCCTTAACAACAGAGTCATCACCACTAACAAAGAAACCTTGACCATGTCCACAACCGTTATAGATGTACTCGATTGCTTTAGTTGCTTTTAAACCGTTTTCATTATCCCAATTTACATCTCTTGCGATAGTGTTTAAAGCATTGTCATAATACTCAGTGTAGTTAACATCTTCATAAGCGAAATAGAAACCAGCACCATAGAAACCATTATCATGGTCCATATAGAATTGATAGTTTGCATTTGTAGAAATCTTGTCAAAGATGCCTTGGAAAGTTTGAACATCAGTTTCAGTTAAAACTGATTTGTCATAGTACAAGAAATATGAGTTATCTGAAGTAATAGGGAACGCTTGGATACCTTTGTTAACTTCAGTAATTGTACCATCAGCATTGATTGTCTTGTATGAAACTGTTGCAGCTTCAACTGCTGAAGACAAATGTTCTCTAGTGATTTGAGCATAAACGCTGTTATCACTACCAGTATCAGTAAATGATGCTAAACAACCTGATTTTGCAAGGTTATTTAATTGGTCAGATGCAAATGCGAATACGTCAGGACCATTTTGAGGATCTGAAGTAACTGTAGTCGCAGCTGAAGATTCTGAACAAATACCGTAAAGAATTGTAAGGTTAGTTTTGTTATTCTCTTGGATGTACTTGTTGCAAAGTTGTTCAGTCAATTCTGAGTCTTCATCAGTACACCATACACTTAGTGTAACTTTAGCACCTGAGCCACCTTTGCCATCATCTCCGCCACTTTTACAAGCAGCCAACATACTGAAAGACATAGCACCGGCACAAAGAACTGACATAATTTTTAATAAGTTCTTTTTCATGTTATACCCCTTTATAAAATATTTCAAAAGAGATTTTGATTTTAGTTTTTCTCTTTTGATATGAAAAACATTGTTATATAAAGTTTACCAAAACGGTAAAACACCTTATCTTAAAAATAACCCAACGACATTTATTTTATTTAGCATATCAATTAGGTTAAAAACTCTTTTATTTAATTTAACACTTTTTTGTGATACCGTTATGTTAAAACTTACAATTTAATGAAAAAATTTACACATTTAGTATCAACTATTTTTATATAATAATACAAATTAAGTAGAATTTACAAAGTTATTAAAAATCGCTTTTCTTAAATGGCATATTTAATAATTTGCGATTACTATTTATTACTATTAACTATTATAATAGTTTTTTAAAAACAATTAGTTTTCCAACAATGCCCTTTCGGGCATTGTGGAAACCAAAAGTTCTTATTCAAATCAAACCTAAGTTTGATTTAGTTTTTGCTATTAAGCAGCAGGTTGTGTAATTGTTAATGTAGGAGTAGCACCTGTCATATCAATAGTGATTGTGTAAGTTGCATCAACAGTAGCAACACCATCACCAAAGAAAACATTTGCTGAACCAGCTAAATCAGCAGTATTGCCTAGAGTAACCGCACCTTCAGCAGCTAAGCCTAATTCAACTTGTTCACAATCATCACTTATCATGTAGAACTTGAAGCACTCAGTATAATCAGGATTCCATGAGCATACATCGCCTTCACTGATAGTATAAGTAGCAGTGAAGATATTAGAGCCATCATCAGTTTCTGTAAGGATAACAGCACCGTTTGTGATACAATCTGCAAGAGACCAACCTTGTCCATCACCACCAACAAAGATAGTGCCGGGAGCAATGAACTCATATGTTACTGTACCATTTCCATTTGCATCAACATCAGGAGTAAATGTAAACTTGTAGTAACCAGCCGAAGTAAGTGTTATATTATTGCCATCACCTAAATCGAACCAGCCAGCGTTTACAGAGTTGTAAACTTTAACTTGGATAGCACCTTCGCCGTCAACACAATCCCAAGTTTCAGCAGCTGCAACAGCGTCAAGCATATCTTGAGTAACTGCTAATACATATGTGTAAACGCCATCATTTTCAGTGAACATAAACGCATCTTTAGTTTGTTTACCGTAAACACCAGGGTTACCTGTAGCAGATTCGCCATCAGCACTTTGGTGAGTACCGAATAGATACATCTTGTAAACAGCAGTTTCATAAGTTGCAACGTTAGTTTCTCTATCAACTGAGATGATATGAGTACCAGCAGGTAATTGAGTAACAACAGCGTTAGTTTTATAGTCTTGAACGTTCATAACAGTTGCATCAGCACCGTCATATAGGTTAACTACGTTAACGTATGAAGTTTCAACTAAGTTAATAGTGAATTTATAGCTTGTACCATCTTGAACCATCTTGCTAGCAGCAGTAGAATATTCTTCTTCAACAGCTTCAGTAGTTAATTCATAGTAATTTGCAATGCTATCAACTGAAGGATCTTCAACAGCAGTGTAAACAGAAACACCTTCAACTGTTTCAACAGTGTAGTAAGTCTTATCAGTATTGATTTCTCTATCAGTAGTTAATGTGTATTCAGCAGCAACACCAAGAACTGTCTTGTAGTTTTTGATTGAACCGTTAACTGCAACATAGAATTGATAAGGATCAACATAGTCTTCTAAAGATGCATCTTTAGTTACTGTGATAATCATTTCAGCAGAAGAAGTTAATCTACCTGTGAAAGTGTAAGTACCTGCAGAAACGCAAGTGATATCCCATGCTGTGTTGTTATTGAAACCAGAATCAGTTTTGAAGCAAAGTTCGCCATCGATTGTTACAGAGCAAGGAGATGTAGCATCATCAGATACAGCACCTTCGATGCAACCGATACCCCATTGATTTACCCATTTAGCATCTGCTCTAAATTGGAAAGCGTCGCCTTTGTATAAATCCAAAGTTACTTCAAAGTCAACTTTACGAGTACCTGTTAAATCAACTGCGATATCAGTACCCCAGTTGTTACAAGCACTGATACTTGAATTAGTATTTGTATCAAATCCAGCAGCACCAACATAACCGATACTTCTTGTTTCAACATAATTTGCATCATTGTATTTAGCGAATAGTTTTGTATCCTTTAAAATCAATTCACTAAAATCAAATTTTGTTTGATAAGCAATATCTGTATACCAACCAGCAAATTCATATCCCTCTTTAGTGGGTGCAGTATAAGTTGATTCAGTAATATTTGTAGCTTTGTCTACTTTAATTGAATTCAACTCTTTAACGCCATCGTAGAAAGTTACTGTTTGTTGAGGCATTTTTTCAACTTCTACTGTTTTAGTACAAGAAGCTAAAAAACCTACTGAACAAGCAACCATTACGACAGTTAAGACAAGTAGTAAATACTTTCTTAATTGTTTCATGTTTTCTCCTCCGAAAAATTTTATTTTGTTAAGTTGGCTTACGCCAAATCTTACCTAATTTGTAAACGAGCAACAAAAAAGCCCGTATTTGTAAAAAAACAATAATACGGGCATTGTAGGTTAAAATAATATAATATTATAAAAATATATAAATTGGGAAAATATCCCTTAAATTCTCATCTCAATCCCGATATGTTGTTTTTTACGTTTGTTACATTAAAAATTTAATAATTTTGAAAACTAAAAAATAGTTTTTGAAAATAAGTTTTTAATTATGAAAAACAAGTGCAATAAGCATATACTTATTTATCACTTTTTTTCATTTTAACTTAAAACACGCACTTTGTCAATACTTTTAAATAGGTTTTTTAAAAAATATATAATTTAACATTTTTAACAAAAATTACATATAATTCAAAAAACCTAGATAAAATAAATTCAATTATTATTTGTTTTTAACGTAAACCTTACAACCATACTGGATTGAAACAGATTGACTTGGTGTAAGAGTTTCAAGTGAAGTAGTACCTGCTCTAGTTCCGTCAATATATAATGAATAACCTGCATCTAATGTTGTACTTCTAGTAGTATTTGAGTTGTTGAATAAGATAACTACGGTACTTGTTGATGATTCTGCAGTAATCTTAATACCACTAGCACCCAAAGCTTCTATTTTCCAAGAAGTTGCTTTGTTTTTATTAGATACTTGAGGGTATGCTTTTCTAAATGCCATTAAGCCTTTATAGTATTCCATCATAGCAAGTTGATTAGAACCAGCAGTTAATGAATCCCAGTCAATATTGTTAACAGAGTTGGGAGCATTGTAACTGTTTGCATTACCTTGCTTACTACGAAGCATCTCTTGACCTGCTTGCATAAAGGGTACGCCTTGACCTAGGAAAGTTAATGCACCTGCAAGACGGTTTGCTGAAAGTTTTTTCGCCTCAGTTTCACTTGACATTGACTTGTTAAGTTTATCCCAAAGGGCTAGGTTATCGTGAGCCGAACAGTAATTGATTGATTGGTTTGCATAGTCAGTAAACCAGTTAGTAGGAGCACCACCTTGTAAAGCCTTAATCATTGTTGCTTGAGTGCTTTGACCTTGAACGTAACCACCAACAGAGCCGTCATTATCGCCTTTTGCACCCTTTCTAAATTGGTCGTTGAACATTGCTACACCACCGTTTTTATCAGTAGTTGTTTTTGCAGCATTGATTTTGTTGATGTTGCTCATCATTGCTTTATCATTTGAAGATAAAGCACCCATATCCCAACCTTCACCATAGATTAGAGTGTTAGGATTAACATCTTTAACGGCACTTTTTAAGTTTTTCATTGTAGTTACATCATGTAAGCCCATCAAGTCAAAACGGAATCCGTCAAGGTGGTATGCTTCTTGCCAGTACAATACAGAGTCAATCATATATTTGCTATACATTGCTCTTTCAGATGCAGTTTCATTACCACAACCTGAACCGTTTGTATATGCACCTGTACCGTCAGTACGATAGAAGTAATAGGGTACAACCTTATTTAAGTTGCTATCTAATGAATAAGTGTGATTATAAACTACGTCCATTACAACGCCCATACCTTTATTATGAACGGCTTGAACCATTTGTCTATATTCTTTTACTCTTGAATAACCGTCGTTAGGATTTGTTGAATAACTACCCTCGGGTACGTTGTAGTTTTGAGGGTCATAACCCCAGTTGAATTGTAGAGGGTTATTTTCATCAACAGACGCATAGTCATATGAAGGTAACAAGTGGATATGCGTGATACCTAAACTTGCAACGTAGTCAATACCGATTGATTGACCAGAGTTGTTTGTTACACCAGTTTCAGTAAATGCAAGGTATTTACCGGGATTTTGGAAACGGCTAGCAGGTTGAGTGCTATCGTTTTTGTTATATCCATAAAATGAGAAATCTTTAATGTGAACTTCCCAAATGTTTGCGTCAGTATATTGGAAATCTTCGCCTTCAGCGTAGTAATCGTCATCGTTCCAGCCAGTAGGTGTAGCAAGATTGCTGTTTAAATCAACTACCATACCTCTTTCTCCGTTTGCGTTTGCTGAACGAGCATAGGGGTCAACTGCAATAGATGTACCACCTGCATTTACAACCTCATAGTTGTAGTAAGTACCTCCGCCTACTTCAACCTCCTTATACCAAACGCCCTTTTCACCTTGAGTCATTGCGATTTTTTCTTTTATACCACCAGAAGCACTTTCATAAATGATAAGGTTTACGCTTGAAGAAACGGGAGCCCATAACTTGAACATTGTCTTACTGCCGTTGATTATTGCTCCTAAATCATCTCCTGTATAAGTAAAGTTATTTTTAAAGTAAGTAGTATCAAAAACTTTGTGAGGAACTACATATCCGTCCTCATAATCGTTAACTACTACTTTATAAGAACCATTAACTGCCATATTTTCACTTACATTGATATAACCTGCAGTAACGTTGCTTTCGTTTAATGCGTTAGTAGTTTTTCCTGTAATTGATGAAACGCTCATAATTGATGAAACGCTCAATTCTTCTTGCGTTGCTGTATTGATAACTTTAACATCAGTTAAACTTGTAAAGTTAAATCCAGGTGTCGCATTAAAGTAAATTTTTGTTAAGTCGTCCATTAAGTAATTTACTTTTTTAATCATCACTAAATCAGTGCCTCCTTCATCTCTAACCCAAGCAGTATCAGAACCGGGTTTAAAATAATACTCATTGATATCTTGATTTTCTTGGCTTAGTTCTACCTCATAGTCAGCATCATAATCTTTAGTCCATGAACTACCCCAATTTGAACTACCGTTTTCATCTGCAGACATATTATTTATCATACAGAAAGTAGCACTACTCACAGAAATAGGTAAATCAAAAACAGTATAAGAGCCTTCTCCTAAAAGCCCTCCACCACTTTCGTATGATTGCATCTTTCTTGCAACGCCTGCTCCGTTTGAAAAGTCCCAAAGTCCGTAACTTGCACTATTTGAAAGCATACAAATAATTACTCTTTGGTAGCCGTCGTCTACACCACCGAAAAGTGCTTCAATACCACTTCCGTCAGTTCCAGAGTCATCATCTTCATTGTTATCGCCCTTTTTGCAACTTGACAAAACACTAAATGAGCAGATTATCATAATTGTTGCGATTAAAAGGGATAACCATCTAAACTTCTTTTTCATTACAACCTCCTTATATTGTGTGTAAAAATTAAATTTTATATTTCAATTTTGCAAAAAAGAGGCAAATTGATAATTTGCCTCTTTCCACAAAAAATCATAGCGTGATTTTAATTTTTATAATTATCTATTTCCTGCAAGAGTCAACTTTTCAATCTTCGCTCTCAAAGTTGCTCTATTATAATCTTTTGACAATCTCCATACCCAGTTGCCACCTAGTGTTGAGGGAGAGTTAATTCTCGCTTCAGTACCAAGGTTCATATAATCACCAACGGGAATAATTGCCATATCGGCACGGCTATTCATTGCCATTTTGATTAAAGCAGTAGTGGGATGTTCAGTTTTAAGCATAGGTACTTTTGCTTTTAGTCTTGCCATAGGTTCATCACCAAGAGTTTCAAACCACTCACGAGTAGTATAACTATCGTGTGTACCTGTATAAACTACGCAGTTATCAGTAGGGTAGTTTTCAGGAAGATACTCTGCGTCATCATCATAGAAAGCAAATTGCAAAATCTTCATACCGGGGAAATTTGTAAAAGCAAGCAAATCTCTTACAGGTTGGTCGATATAACCTAAATCTTCTGCAATAATTTTTGCATCTTTAACTTCATTTAATACAACTTTAAACAAATCAGTACCACAGCCTTCAACCCACCAGCCGTTTCTTGCAGTTTGGTCTTGTGCAGGGATAACATAGTATCCAGCAAAACCTCTAAAGTGGTCGATACGCAATACGTCATAAATTGAAAGTGCGTGTTTAATCCTTTCAACCCACCAAGTAAAGCCGTCTGCCTTCATCTTGTCCCAGTTGTAAATGGGATTGCCCCAACGTTGTCCGTCAGGTGAAAAACCATCAGGTGGACAACCTGCAACAAGTTTAGGTGCGTAGTTTTCATCTAACAAATAATCGTCAGGTTTGCTCCATACTTCAACGCTGTCTTCAGCAACGTAGATGGGCATATCGCCTACGATTTGGATTCCGTTTGAATTAGCATAATCTCTTAAAGCTTTCCACTGAGCAAAAAGTTTAAATTGAACAAATTGCCAGAAAGCGATTGAATCTGCGTGAGTTGTTTTTAAAGCAGTAACGTCTTTTCTAAATTTTTCTTCATCACACCAAGTGTTCCAACTAGCGTAGCCGTTTTTCTCCTTTAATGACATAAACAAGCCGTATTCTTCAACCCAAGCATTGTTTTTGCAGAAAGATACAAACTCTTTATTATTTCTATCAAATCTTGAAAAAGCAATTTTTAAAAGATTGACACGAGTTTGGAAAAGCCAATAATAATCGATTTGAAGTGTATCGTGTTTAGCCATTTCAAGTTCGGCTTTTGTAAGTAAACCTTCCTTTGCAAGTCCTTCAATATCCATATAATAAGGATTTAATGCAAAAGATGAGGGTGATTGATAGGGTGAATCACCATATGAGGTAGGATTTAACGGTAAAACCTGCCAATATTTTTGTTTTGATTTAACAGCAAAGTCAACGAACTTATACGCCTCCTTGCCCATTGTTCCGATACCATAAGCATTAGGCAATGAAGCCAAAGGCATTAGTAGACCAGCACCTCTTTCCATAAAAACCTCCAAGTAAGAGAATAAAATATAGTGGTAGGCTAAATATCTTTCGTCAAGCAACTCATTTTTAGTAAAAATTCAATTAAGCCTATTCACAATTATATCACACAAAATGCGTGATTTCAAACCTTTTTACATTATTATATAAATTATTTTTTCAAATTTTAAAAAAGTTATTCAGTTTATAACTTTATCGTTTATTGTATTATTACTTGCAAAAGCACTCTAACACATCAATTATATTTTTTGCACTAATTTCCTTTGAAAAATCAATGTTATTTATTACCTCAAAACTGCGTTTGCAAGGTCTTTCACTCATACGCTCAAACGAACCTTTTATAATATCAATTTCAAACTCGTCAAAACACTCTTTCAGCAAATCGCATTTATATACAAGCGTAACAAAGGGCAATTCATCATCATCAAGGTCGGTACGGACAAAGTAATTTCTCCTAACCTCTACGATTATTTGCTTGCGTGCCTCCTTTTGAACGATATACAACTCATTGTTGACTTTAAAGCCGTAGCCTTTTTCATACAATGAGCGATTTAACGCAAACAAAAAAGCACTATAATATTTTCCTTTTGTAAAAAAAGTTGACAAAGTTTTATCAGCACTTACGCCCTGCCTATCGTACAAAAAGTCGTACACATAACTCAAATAATTATTTGCACGAGGATACTTGTTTTTTATAGTAATTGAGGATAAATTTTTATCATAACTTATATAGTCGCCAAGTGCCAACTCAATAAGGCAGGAAATAAACAGTCCTCTTTTTATTTTGTTTTTGTTTTGCAGGGGAAATGTTCCCTCAGGATTTACGGCAATAGCGTAAAATTTTTGCGTATCAGTAATTTTTCCCATTTGTAAGTCCTTTATTTTTTGTTAAGTTAATTTTATCATACATAAATGAAAAAGGCAACGCTAAAATGTTGCCATATTTTTATATATCTAAATTTAATTTTTTCGCCTTATTTTTTCTAAACAGAGGAAAAACATACCTCTCCTTTCCGTCTTTAAAAATCCTAGTTCCTGTATTTTTAAATTGAAAGTGGCAGGCAGTTCTAACACATTGCTCTCTCAATGATTTTACCCAATCAATAGAAAGCACTCTTGCATTTTTGCCCTTTTCTCCAAATACAAAAACCCTCTCAATATTTGAAAGATATTTTTCTATAAGCACTTGCTCTGTTAAAGGTTCACAAGATATTTGCTTATGTTTAATGGGTAGGTCAATAAAAATTTCAAGATTTTTATCGGCATTTTCTTGATTACTAATCATACAAACGACTATTACATTTTCATAACCTTCTCCCCAGTTTTCAGGTAAGCAACTTAAAATTCTATCAACTCGTTTGGTCTTAATTATGAAAGTCAAATCGCTTCTCTCATAAATCATTTCCCAACACTCGCTACGCCATTTATCAGCGTCCCCTATGAAAAAATCTGATTTAGGACAAACGATAATTTGTTCGTTGCTCTTAATCTTATACACATCACCTGACAACTTTAAAACGGGTGAGAAAAAGTCGGTTGTTTTTTCAACCACTTCACCAATATCAGCACAGCCGTTTATTTCGGCTTTGCAATTTTGACAGCCATCACTACACTTTTGACAGCCAAGCCAAGGATTCCAAAATATCATAAATTCCCCCAATTTTTTGTTATTTTGTTATATCTTTATAACAGTCAGGTCTTCTATCCCTAAAAAGTCCCCAACTAAATCTATTTTCATTTATCTCGTCAAGGTCAAACTCTTGATATAAAATTTCTTCTTTATCTCTACTTGCTTGAACCTTAACTTCACCAAACTCGTCCGTTATAAAACTTGTGCCATAAAAACAAAGACTTGATTGTTGATTGTTATTTTCAACGCAAGGAGTTACTTTTTCCTCTCCAATCCTATTAGCAACTACCACAGGAACAACATTTGAGGCAGAGTGTCCCTGCATTGTTCTTTGCCAATGTTTTGAACTATCGCAATTTAAAATGGGTTCGCTTCCTATTGCCGTAGGATAGAAAATAATTTCAGCACCATTTAAGGTTAAACATCTAGCCGTTTCAGGAAACCACTGGTCCCAACATATGCCTATGCCTAATTTTCCAAACGAACTTTCAAACACTTTAAAACCAGTATTGCCAGGAGTAAAGTAAAACTTTTCTTGATAATAATGGTCGTCAGGAATATGAGTTTTTCTGTAAATTCCTAAATTTTTTCCACTGTCTAAAACGGCAAGAGAATTATAAAGCACATTGACATCACGCTCATAAAAACTAACTAAAATTACAACCCCAAGTTCTTTTGATAATGGAGTTAAAATTTTTATAGCGTCATTATCCTCTACCGATTTAGCAAGTGAATAGTACTCATACTTTCTCTCTTGACAAAAATACAAATTTTCAAATAGTTCAGGCAGTAAAATTACATTTGCTCCGTTTTTAGCACTTTCTTTTACTTTTTGAACAGCATTTTCAATATTTTTATTTATATCGTTACAACATTTAATTTGAACAGCACTTACCTTTACTTTACGCATAAAAGCCTCACTTTATTTTTGGAATTTGTTGGGTTATACAATGTATATTTCCACCACCGATTAAAATTTCAGTTGCTAAAACCTGAATAATTTTTTTTGTAGGGAATAATTTTTGCAACAAGTTTTTTGCATTTTCATCTTGCTCATCATTGAACGCAGGCATTATGATTGCCCCGTTTGATATATAAAAGTTGACATATGAACCAGCCAATCTTTCGCCTGTTGTTCTTGTTGGATTTCCGTCAAAATTGATTAATCCTCTCGTTTGCTCCTCAGTCGCACAGATAGGTTTAGGCAAATGAAGTTTATGCACAGTAATTTTTCTACCCCTTGCGTCCATTTCATTTTCCAAAATTTCTAAACAACTTTTTGATAGAGGATATTGAGCGTCAGTTTCGTCATCAGTCCATGCAAGCACAACATTTGCAGGGGAAGTAAAGCAACATATATTGTCAACGTGTTCGTTAGTTTCGTCCCCATATATTCCGTTTTTCAGCCAAATAACCTTTTCAACATTGATATACTCTTTAAGTTTATTCTCAATTTGCTCTTTTGTCAAGGAGGAATTTCTCCCCTTACTCAACAGACAAGCCTCAGTAACTATTGCAGTGCCCTCTCCGTCCGTATGGATTGAGCCACCTTCGCAAATAAAATCTCTTGCATTGTATGTATCATTTTCAAATAAATCGCATACTTTACGAGCAACCTTATTGTCTTTATCCCAAGGGAAATAAAGCCCGTCAACAAGTCCACCCCAAGCATTAAACCCCCAGTCGATACCACGCCTTTCACCTTTATCGTTTATAACGAAGGTAGGGCATACATCTCTAGCCCAACTATCATCTGTTGACATTTCAACAAGACGAACATTGGAAGGTAACATTTCTCTTGCATTATCGTACTGGTCAAAACTTACTAAAACGGTAACTTTTTCACTTTCAGCAATTCCCTCAATCACTTTTACAAAAGCCTTTCTCGCCTCTACTGCTCCGTACTGCCACGAATCAGCCCTTTCAGGCCAAATAACTATACAACCCTCATGTTGTTCAAACTCTGCTGGCATACGAAAGCCGTCTTGTTTAGGTGTAGAATTTAAAATTTTCATACTTTTCTCCTATGAAAGTCTATTTTTAAAATCAAGGTAATTAAAGGTTTTGATAACCTCAAACTTATCCTTTTTCATCAAAAGGATTGACGGCAATGGAATACCGTTAAAAGTATTATTTTTTACCATTGAATAAATTGCCATATCTTCAAAAATGAGTTTATCTCCTATTTTGAGTTTTTCATCAAAGGAATAGTCGCCTATTATATCGCCTGCAAGACAGGTGTTTCCACCAAGCCTATAAGTATATCTTTTTTCATTTGGCATATCACCATCCTTTAAGGGTGGACGGTAGGGCATCTCTAAAACATCTGGCATATGACATGAGGGAGAAGCATCTAAAATTGCAATCTCAATCTCATTATTTATTATCTCCAACACTTCACTTACCAAGTAACCTGCTTTTAAAGCGACTGCTTCACCCGGTTCTAAATACACTTCACACCCGTATTTATCTTGTGCAAATTTTATGCAATCGCAAAGAGTTTGTATATCGTAGTCCTCTCTAGTTATATGGTGTCCCCCACCAAAGTTAAGCCACTTCCTTCCCTTAATAAAACTACCAAACTTTTTATCAACCTCTTTTAAAGTTGTCCACAAATCATCACTATTTTGTTCACAAAGGGTATGAAAATGAAATCCGTCAAGCAGTTCAATCTCATCATCTTTAAAGTTAGATAGCGTTACACCGAGTCTACTTCCTTTAGCACAGGGGTCATATATAGCGTGTCCTTCTTGTGTTGAAAACTCAGGATTTAGTCTTAACCCCATACTCTTTCCAACTTTTTTTACCATTTGTTTGTATTTATCAAATTGATTAAAAGAATTAAAAACAATATGGTCGCAAATTGAAAGTATTTCTTCAAAATCCTCCTCTTTATATGCAGGAGAAAATATATGCACCTCTCCTTTAAACTCCTCTCTGCCAAGTTTTGCCTCATAAAGTCCACTCGCAGTTGTTCCGTCAAGATACTTTGAAAGTAGAGGATATACTGAAAAGGCTGAAAAAGCCTTTTGCGCCAGTAAAATTTTACAATTTGTTTTTTGCTTTACATCTAAAAGAATTTCACCATTTCTTTTAAGTTTTTCCTCGTCAATCACATAGCAAGGAGTTTTTAAATCTTTTATATCCATAAGAAATAAACCTTCTATTATATTATAATAGCGTGCGTATAAAACGCACACTATATCACTTTTTTAATTAGTCTACTAATTCAGGATTTTCCTCTACTACCCAAGGAAGTCCGTATTTGTTTAAAGCGTCCATAAATGGATCGGGATCAAATTCTTCAATAGTATATACACCATCTCTGTCCCAAGTCTTGTTGCAAATCATCATAGCACCTATCATAGCAGGTACGCCCGTAGTATATGCAACTGCTTGCGAACCTACTTCCTTATAGCACTCTTGATGGTCGCATACATTATAGATATAGATAGTTTTTTCTTTACCGTCTTTAATTCCTTTAAAAATACAACCAATATTCGTTTTACCTTTAGTTCTAGGTCCTAAAGTTGAAGGGTCAGGTAAAACTGCCTTTAAAAATTGAAGGGGAATTATCTCTTTGCCTTCAAACATAATAGGCTCGATTGAAGTCATACCAACATTTTCTAAACACTTTAAGTGAGTTAAATAACTTTGTCCAAAAGTCATAAAGAAGCGTATACGTTTAACATTAGGAATATTTAAAGCCAATGACTCGATTTCCTCGTGGTGAAGTAAATACATATCCTTTTTGCCTACTTGAGGAAAGTTGTACTCCCTTTTTATCTCCATAGGTTCAGTTTCAATCCATTGTCCGTTCTCCCAGTATGAACCCTTTGCAGACACCTCTCTAATATTGATTTCAGGATTAAAGTTAGTAGCAAAAGGATAACCGTGGTCACCTCCATTGCAATCAAGTATATCAATATAGTGGATTTCGTCAAAATAGTGTTTTAACGCATAAGCAGTAAATACGCTAGTTACACCGGGGTCAAACCCAGAACCAAGAAGTGCAGTTATGCCAGCCTCCTTATATCTATCTCTATAAGCCCATTGCCACTTGTATTCAAATTTAGCAGTATCTTCAGGCTCATAGTTAGCAGTATCAATATAGTTTGTTTTAGTTGCCAAACAAGCGTCCATAATTTTTAAATCTTGATAAGGTAAAGCCAAATTTAAAACTGCGTCAGGCTTGAACTCATTGATAAGTTCAATCATTTGTTCAACATTATTTGCATCAACACTTGCCGTTGAAATTTTAGTTTTAGTTTTGCCTTGCAATTTTTCTTTTAACTCATCGCATTTTGATTTTGTCCTTGAAGCGATTAAAAGTTCATCAAAAACATTATCTGCTTGACATACTTTATGAATTGCTACGGAAGCCACGCCACCACAGCCAATAATCATTAATTTACTCATTATTATTCTCCTTTGGTATTTACAACGGTAAGTTTAACGTCCTCCTCAACACCTTCAAGCAATGTTTCAACATACGCAGGAAGCATAAAACAGCCCAAGTGTAAATTAGGAGTATAGTATCTCGTTTTTATATTTCTTTTAAGCCAACTATCTCTATCAAAATCTCTTAAAGGGTGATACTTTTTTGAGGCAAACCCAAACAACCAGTGTCCTGAAGGATAGGTGGGAATATGTGCTTGATAAACTTTGCTTAAAGGGAAACTTTGAATTATATTTTTATGAATTTTCTTACAAGAAAGTGCGTCGTCATGATAGAAGGGACTTTCGTGTTGATTAACCATAATTCCGTCCTCTTTTAAAGCCTTAAAGCAGTTGCCGTAAAATTCTTTTGTAAACAGGCACTCACCCGGTCCAAAAGGGTCGGTAGAATCAACAATAATCACATCGTAATAATTTGTTTTTGAACGGATAAACTTCATACCGTCTTCATTATAAATAGTAACACGCTCATCATCAAATGCACAAGCAACTTTAGGAAAGTACTCTTTACACACCTCAATCACTCGCTTGTCTATTTCAACAAGGTCAATTTTTTCAACGGTAGTGTATTTAGCAAGTTCTCTTACTGCTCCACCATCACCACCACCTATAATCAGCACATTTTTCACGTTAGGATGAACGCTCATAGGTGTATGCACCATCATCTCATGATAGATAAACTCATCTTTTTCAGTCAGCATCATTATTCCATCTAGCGTTAAAAATCTACCCAAATCGTGAGACTCAAACACGTCAATTCTTTGAAATTCACTTTGTTCAGACAACAACTGTTTATCAAACCTAATTGAAAGTTTTACATTGTTCGAGTGTTGCTCGGAAAACCAAATATCCATCTTTTTAATTCTCCTTTAATACGTTCAAATTCTCTACTTTTATATCTTCAGTACCTGTCATAAGACAGCCTTTTGATTTTGCATACTTAATATATTCAATAATAGGCTTTGAGATTTTTTCGCCGGGTGCTAAAATTGGAATACCAGGAGGGTAGCACATAACAAATTCACTTACCACCCTGTTTTCAGTTTTATCTAACGGAATTAACTCCTTTTCAGCATAGAAAGCCTCTTGTGGACTAACTGCAATTTCGGGTTCAATAAACTCTTGTGAAAGCATACCTTCCCTACTCTTTTTAAAAAGTCTTTTAATCTCCGATAATGCACCTACTAATCTTTCGGCATCTTGTATTCTGTCACCGATTGAAAGATAGGCTAAAATATTACCTATATCACCAAACTCTATTTGAATATCGTACTCATCACGAAGTAAGTCGTAAACTTCGATACCCGCAAGCCCGATATCTAGCGTATATATTGACATTTTAGTTTCATCAAAATCGTAAACACTAGTACCGTTTATAAGTTCTTTTGAAAAGGCATAATAATCACCTATTGCGTTTATTTCATTTCTAGTATATCTTGCAAGGTCGATAACCCTTTGGAATTGCTCTTTACCGTGAAGAACAAGATTTCTCCTTGAAATATCTAAACTAGCCATAAGCAAGTAAGAACCACTTGTAGTTTGGCTTAAATTTATAATTTGTCTAACATAGTCGGGATTCATACTTTTACCTAGCAATAATACCGAACTTTGCGTTAAACTTCCACCTGACTTGTGCATACTTACGGAAGCCATATCAGCCCCTGCTTTTATAGCACCCATAGGCAAATTGTCGTTAAAATAAAAATGCGTTCCGTGTGCCTCGTCAGCGATAACTTTCATACCGTGCGCGTGAGCAACCTCAACTATTTTCTTAATATTTGAACATATACCATAATAAGTTGGATTATTTACGAATACGGCAACAGCATCAGGATTTTTTGTTATTGCATCTTCAATCTGCTCAACAGTTACCCCTAATGACACACCAAGTTTTTCGTGCACTTCAGGATTAACATAAACGGGAATTGCACCACACAAAACTAAAGCATTGATAGCACTCCTATGCACATTTCTAGGAAGAATAATCTTATCGCCCTTTTTACAAACGGACAAAATCATACTTTGAACAGATGAGGTAGTTCCTCCAACCATTAAAAAGGCATTTTCAGCACCAAAGGCTTGTGCAACCAACTCCTCAGCCTCTTTTATAACTGAAGTAGGATGACAAAGATTATCAAGTGGTTTCATTGAATTTACATCAAGCGAAACGCATTGTTGACCTAGTAAAGCAACAAGGTCGGGATTTCCTCTACCCCTTTTATGACCTGGTACATCAAAGGGGACAACCCTCATTTTTCTAAAATTTTCAAGTGCCTCATAAATGGGTGCTTTTGTTTGGTCTAATTCTTGCATTGATAAATATTTTCTCCTTGGAAAATCTCCACCATTTCCTTATATAAGTTATCTGTAATTACAGTTTTTTCTTCTAAATCCAAATCTTCAATATTCGTTTTAAACAAATAATTTTTCAAGTCAAGATGTTTAATAATCATCTTTGTATGGAAAAGATTTGCACCATAAACATTTACATCAATAGCATTGTATTTTTCTAAAGTTCGTTTTGAGATGAAGTTTTGAATTGAATTTATCTTATGGTCCAAAAATACCTTTTCGCCCGTAACTGAACGAGTGAAACCTCTCACACGATAATCCATTGTTATTATATCGGAATCAAACGCACCTATCAAATAATCAAGCGTTTTAAGAGGTGTAATTTCACCACAAGTTGCAACATCAATATCAACTCTAAAGGTTGCTATACAAGTGCCTGGGTGATACTCAGGATATGTATGTACAGTAACATGGCTTTTGTCCAAGTGCCAAACTTTTTGCTCTTGCGTTTTAACCAAAGCAGGCTCAGCAATCATCAAGGTAACTGAAGCGCCCTGAGGGTCATAGTCTTGTTTAGAAACGGAAAGCACCTTTGCACCTATCATTTCTACCAAGGTTGAAAGCACCTCAGCAAGTCTATCACTATTATACTGCTCGTCAATATACTTTATATATTCAGCTTTATCTTGTGCAGTTTTTGAATAACACACATCGTAAATATTAAAGCTTAACGCCTTAGTTAAATTGTTAAAACCATAAATCTTTAGTTTACTCATAGACAAACTCCTTTAAGCAACAAAACAAGCAAGTGAACGCAATCACTTGCTTGTTTTAACATACTTAAACTATTCGTAATAATGTTAAAATTTCCGTTTTCAGAGTCTAAATAGCAAATATACTGTTACTACTCTTATTGACCGTTTACAAGATGATGTGCTAACTCACATAAATATTAAGTAATCAACCTATAAAATTTGAGATAATCTCAATCAATAACGCAACCATTGTTGCAAATCGGCAGTTTGACCAGCCTGTCCGTTGGCATTAACTTTATAAAAAGCGGTCAAATAATATTTGCATGAAAACGAAAAATTTTCATACTTACCATTAAAGGCTAATTGAATATATCATAACCAAAACGGTTTTGTCAACTATTTTTATCTTTAAGGGAAAAACTATTCTTCAATTATGAAAAATCAAATTCATCTTCCGTTTCTAATTGAGGCAACTGCTCTAACATATAATCAGCAAATCCCTGCAAAGCCGACCAGTCGTCAATCATTGGAGTATTATTTGTGTAACTTGACAAGGCACTTTCAACCACACCCTTTTGAGAAATTGTAATTTTTTCAAGTGCCCACTCGCCTGCACCTTTTTTTGATAATATAACCTTGTCTTGAACATACGCTAAAACCCTACACAAACTTAAAGTATAATAAACAGGCTGTTCAATGATACCGTCATGAGCATTTATAACGTTAGACAAAATACTATCTAAATAATCTTCTTCTTTTATAGGACCAAAAACACTCTCGATAGGCTCGCCGTATAAAACCTGTCCACATTGTTTAATTACAGCAAAATGCCTTGCAATATCACCGTCCTCGCCTACCATTTGATTCACGAAGTCCTCAGGGTCTTTTCTGTACCAGTTAATGCAACCACCAGATAGATGTAATTCAAAATGGCAAGGATGAGTAAATACTTTTGCGTTTTCAAGTGTAACTATGCTCACTTCAAACCCTTTTTCTGTACCCTTTTCCCATATATCGCTTAAACCTTTGCATATAACAAGTTTATCCTTTGTAGTAGGTGGCTTTTTTGTAATAACAATTATATCAATATCACTTTGTTTTTCATTGAAACAACCAAAAGCCATTGAGCCATGCAAATACACTCCAACCAAATTCTCATTTAACTGATTTGCAAAAATACCAGTAACCTCTTTTAAAACCCCATCAAAAGCCATTGAATTACTCCTTTTCAAAAAATATGAGTACATTTTATCACAATATTTTCACAAATGCAATAATAAGTTAAAAATTTATAAATGAAAAAAAGTCGTAAATTTACGACTTTTTGTTTTTCTTTTTATTTGATAATTTCTGTCTACAACAGGCTACCAAACCAACTATTCCGGCAGGTATTAAAAACAACTGCATATAAAATCCAGAGTCAACCGTCAAAAAGCATTGACTTTGGTCTGAAAGTGTAATCTTATTTAAAAGACAAGCAATTACAGTAAAGATTATAATTAACACACCTATTGCAATCATTGAGATAACCATAATTAACTCTATTAAATTAAAATATTTAAATTCAACACCTCTTGTTTCTAAAACAAAAAATACACCATAACCTATGGCAACTAGCAAACCCAAAACAGCCAAAACATAGTTGAATACCAAGGGAAAAGTATAAAACTCACCATTGTGTGCATTGTAAAGGTTTTCTAAAAATTTTGTGCTTGAAAACACTTTAACGGACGAACAGAAAGTTTCATTTGAATTTTCTAAACATAATATAGGAAAGAGGAACGAGACAGCGTAAGCAATTAAACAAACACTTGCTATGATTTTTAAAAAGGTTTTTTCTTCATCTTGCATAATAAACTCCTCACTCTTTTTTGTATGATATTATACTTTACCCAATAGTTTTTGGCAATGGTTTTTTTGCTTTTATCTAAACACAACACTTTAATTTCATTTAGTTATCACAAAAAATATAAAAGTCGATAATTTATAAATCTTTATCGACTTTAAAATTATTAATTTTTTACAATTAGTGCTTGCGTAATGAACTTTGAAATTTCTTTTATTTTTGTTCTACCAGTAAACTCAAATCTTAACATATCTGTAAAGCCTAGCAAATACACATCAAGTTCGCAGTCAATATCTAAAAGTGCTGCCGTTTGAACGGAGTACATTGTGATTTGTTTATAAGGGATTGAAGTAAAATCAGTTCTCTTACCCGTTAAACCTTCAACATTGATAATAATCATCCTATAATTAGTAAAAATTATGCCGTCCCTCATACTTTTAAAAGAATCAACGACAAACTCACCATTGGCAAAAATTTCTTTATACTTTTCGCCATAGCCCTCGTCTTGTTTTAATTTAAATAATGTTTTATTTTTAAAATCTACCATAATTCACTCCTTAAAATTATTATCAACATTATAATAAATTAAAAAAATAAAATCAACAAAATACGATATTATAATTGTTCTCTATTCGGTTGAACCTTTCCACATACTATATCTAAATTGCCATTTCTACATCTTAACTCGTCAATCATCTCTTTTTCAAGAGAAAGATCTTTAAGTACGATTTTATAATGCAATTTAAACAAACTGCCCATATTGGTTGTTTTTACATTGACTAATTCTGCTTTTTTAGTATATTTCAAAAACAAATCGTCAAACACATTGTTATAGTTTAAATCTTCAGGGATAACTATTTTTAGTTCTCTCACTTCATCACAACTATTTATACCTTTAACCAATGAATACAAAAGGACTAATACGCATAATACAACCGTTGTTATAATAGCCACTGCTATAAAGCCTGTTCCTGTTGCTAACCCAACTGCCATAGTGATAAATATTGCAGTTATTTCTCTAGCACTTCCTGGAACTGACCTAAAACGAATTAAGGCAAACGCACCAGCCACAGCAACACCCGTTCCTATATTTCCGTTCACAAGCATTATAATAACTTGCACTATAAAGGGAATTAGTGCAAGCGTCATTAAAAAACTTCCTGACGATTTATTTTTAAACGCATGAGTTAAGGCAATAAGCAACCCTGCAATTATAGAAACTAATGAACATATACAAAATGAAGATAATGTAATTTTTTCAGCGATAATACTTGTAAATTCTATATCTAATAAACTCAACATACTTTTACTCCTTTGCTAACATAACTTTTGTATGCGTTTCCATACTTTGAATAAGATGATGGAAATATCTTTAATCCATTTAGAATTTTACTAAGCCATAAGGGAATTGCATTTGCTACTTTTAGTTCCATAACGTACTCACCCTCTTTTAAAAGGGAATTACCAAAAACTCCTGCACGCAAATCAACATTTTCAGTTCGCCACGTAATATTACTGTCAAAAGTCAAACGCAAGTCTTTATCCACAGTATGATAATAAGCCGTCCTGTCATAAGAGATAAACATTGCAGGAACAAGATTTTGATAATAATTTTTAAAATAATCTATCTCCTGTAAAATTTGTGATTTTTTATAAACCTTTTCATTTTGCAAATATTTTAATGCAAGATTATAAGGCATATCAACACGCCTTTTATAGACAATTCTATCATACTTCTTTTTTATTTCAATAAATGACAGACTTTCCGTTTGAGGCACACCGTACGAACGCAAACGAAGTTTTTCCTTATATAAAGGCTTTTCCAAAGATGTTCTAATAAGTTGATAGTTAGGCGTATCATAATAGATGTTGCAAATGGTAGTCAAACCATATTTATCTAAAACAAACGCACCTTCAAGTTCCCTTAAAAGTGCGTCCTTTTGAACTTGGTTTATAAGATACTTTATTTCCGTGCGTTTAAACGTTGATTGATAAGACATAAAAACTCTCCTTTCATTATCAA
This sequence comes from uncultured Clostridia bacterium, assembly GCA_964550125.1. GTDB lineage: Bacteria > Bacillota > Clostridia > Christensenellales > Borkfalkiaceae > CAZJWC01. The sequence goes on from CAZJWC010000001.1 coordinate 338,706, forward strand.
TCATATAAAATAAACCTTAAACCATCTTTAAATATTTAGTAAAATTATTTGAAAATTAGTGTAAAAGTAATAGATTTTTCATCTTGCGTGACGGCAGAAATACTCCCTCCGTTCATTTGTATAATACTTTTTGCAAATGAAAGTCCAATGCCAAACCCTTCCTTTTGCGAACGTGATTTGTCCCCTCTATAAAATCTGTCAAACAGTTTATTCATACTGTTTTTATCAATGTAATCACAAGTGTTGTACAATGCTATGACTGTCTGTTTTCCTTTTTGATAAGCGTCTACTTTAAAATCTCCACCCGTATTAGTGTACTTTAATGCATTATCAAAAAGTGTTGACAGCACTTGTCTAATTGCATTATCGTCAGCAGTAATCCTTAACCCATCTTGAATATTAATAATACAATTTACCTTGTTATTTTCAAAAGGCTTTTGATAGACATCTGTAATTTCTTCCAAAATTGAGGACAGGTCAAGTTTTTCATACACCATTTGTATCTTGCCTTCGTCCATCCTAGCAAGTTGAACTAGATTTGAAACCAACTTTGTCAACTTTTTAGTTTGACCTTGTATACTTTCAATCCACTCGTTTTCGCCATATTCCATCTTTAAAACATCAACATCTGCCATAATTACGGATAGTGGAGTTTTCAATTCATGACTGGCATCTGTAACAAACTGTTTTTGTCGTTGATTATTTTCATAAAATGGCTTTACGACCTTTTTTGAAAAAAGCGAAGCAAAACAACCGACAAAAAGCACTCCTATAAATCCTACCAGACAAGACACAAAAAGAAAATTATCAATAAAATCCAGTTGTTGAGTGCTTTCAATAAATACAACTATTTTAATAGAGGTTTTATTTTGCAAAACTTTATAGAAAAAGGAATTGATAAAACCATTTTCCTTTTTCTTATTTAAAACTGTACTTGCAAGTTTTATAGCCTCCTCGTTAGTTTGAACGGTAATGATATTTTCTCTATTGACATAAGCATAACCGTTTTGGTCTATCCTTACTGTAAAGTATCTAGTTTGATATAAAGTTTCCTGCGAATAATCATGAGAAGGTTTATGCTTAAACATATTATCAAACTCGCTAGGCTGATTATCAATAGTTGATATATAACTTGACAAATCATCTAGGTCGTTCACAACATTAGTGTAGTTGACAATATTGATAATACCTACTAGAAGAACAACCACAATCAACGTTGATAGGATTGATGAAATTATAAATTTAATTTGAAGTTTTTTATACATCAATTTTCTCCAAAAGGTAGCCCACTCCTCTTATGGCTTTAATTTGCACATTTGCCTTCATTTGAGAAAGTCTTTTACGAATATTGGAAATGTGCGTCCATACAACATTTATCTCTGCCTCACTTTCAAAACCCCATATCTTATTCATAAGTTGTTCAACCGAAAGCACAACATTGGGATTGCATAAAAATAGTTCCAAAATTTGAAACTCTTTATTTGTCATCCTATCTCTATTGCCATTACAAATCAATTCACAACTTGCTCTGTTTAATTGTATATTACCCATTGAAAGATTAACCGTATGACTTTCCTCTCTCTTTCTTGTTAGTACCCTTATTCTTGCTAAAAGTTCGGGGACTTGAAAGGGTTTTGTAAGATAATCGTCTGCTCCTAAGTCAAGCCCTAAAACTTTATCTTCAATATCTGCTTTTGCAGTTAACATTATAATAGGAGTAATAATCCTCTTTTCTCTTAAATTTTTTAAAACCTCAATTCCATTTAATTGAGGCATCATTATATCAAGCACAATACAATCGTATTCGCCTGACAATCCATAATCAAGAGCGTCCTGTCCGTTATAAACTGCGTCAACCGAATATTTGTTATGCTTAAAAATTGTAACCAATGCCCTAGATAATTCTCTTTCATCTTCGGCTAATAAAATTCTCATAAAAGCACCCCCCAAAAAGATTATAACATAAAAGGATAAAATTGAAAACAAATAATAAAAAATTTAAAAAGTTTAGTGTATATTGTTGTATTTTAAATATATTTTTGATAGAATTAAATAAAAAATTTTGTTAATAATTTTAAGGAGAAATATATAAGGATGATTGAAGTAAAAAACCTGACTAAAACTTTTAAAAAGCCCGTTCGTGGTAAGGGGCTAAAAGGTATGCTTTTAACTTTATTTTCACGAAAGTATGAAACAAAGGTAGCAGTTGACAACGTTAGTTTTACAATCAATGACGGTGAAATCGTAGGATATATAGGCTCAAACGGTGCAGGTAAAAGCACTACGATTAAAATGATGTCGGGTATTTTAACGCCAACGGCTGGACAGGTACTAATTGATGGATTAGAGCCTTACGATAACAAATCGAGAAGAAAGGTTTTACAAAATGTTGGCGTAATATTTGGACAACGCTCAACCCTTTGGTATGATTTACCTTTAAGGGAAAGTTTTGAACTTTTAAAAGAGATTTACTCAATCCCTGACAAAGAATATGAAGAAAGATTTGAGTATCTGTCTTCAATTTTAGGATTAAACGAATTTATCACAAGTCCTGTTAGAACTCTATCTTTAGGACAAAGGATGAGAGCAGATATTGGTTCAGCACTAATCCATAACCCCAAAATTTTATTCCTTGACGAACCAACCATTGGACTTGACGTATTAGTAAAACAAAAACTAATTTCAGCAATAAAAGAGATACAATCGACTTTTAATACAACCATCATTTTAACCACTCACGATATGCAAGACATTGAGGAGTTATGTTCAAGAGTAATAATACTAGATAATGGAAAAATCTTATATGACGATTCACTTGAAAAAATTAAAAAGACTTTTGGCGATATTAGATGTATTGAAGTTAGTTTAAAGGAAAATTGTAGCATTGATGAGTTTTGCACAAAATATCCCGATTTAGCCGTAGAAAAAAAAGATATGCTTTTAAAGGTAACTTTCGACAATGAAAAAAATCCTATAAGTGAAGTTATTAAAATTTTATTTGATAACCTTAAAATTAACGATATTAAGATTGCTGAAAGTTCAATTGAGAACGTAGTAGCAAAAATTTACAAAGGAGTAAAATAAATGGAGAAAGGCTTAAAACTAAATAGATATAAGGCTTTCGCAAAAGCAGGGTTTTTAACCCCGATGGCATACAAGAGTATGATTATCTTTTGGGGTATTGCTTCACTTGCTATGACCATTGTAAAAGTACTACTTTGGAAAGCCGTTTACCACTACTCAGGTACGGACATAATTAACGGTTATAATATGAGTGAAATGATTATGTATGTGTTGTTTATGGCTTCTACCGGAGAATTGATTTATGCTTCTAACACTTTTAGTCAATTTGCTGACGACATCTACGAAGGAACGCTTGCAATTCAACTTATTAAACCTATTGATTATAGATTGAGAAACTATTTTTCAACCATAGGTGGTTTTTTATCGCAAGTAATTTTAAAGATAATTCCACTTTTCTCACTTTCGCTAATTTATCTTTATTTCGGTATGGGAATAACCATTACTCACTGGTACGACATATTGATATACTTGTTTAGTTGTTTTTTAAGTGTAACTATACTTGATAGCGTCAACTTTATTTTTGGTTCGTTTACCGTATTCACTGGTGCAGCATTTGGTTTGCAAATGGTTGAGAATTGCGTTTTGTCCTTTTTAGCAGGAACAATGATACCTTTATCTTTCTTCCCTACCGTAATGGCAGACATACTTTACTACCTTCCATTTGCCTCAATCGCTTCAACACCCAACCTTATAATAATGGGTAAATATAGCATAGATTGGTTGCTTATAAGTTTAGCGATACAAATTTTTTGGGCTGTCTTGTTATACATTTTGAGTATGTTAGTCTACAAAAAAGTAATTAAAAATGCAATAATTGCAGGAGGCTAATATGAGAACATTTAGAATATACAGAAAATATTTAGCAATGGCAATTAAAGCAAAACTTGCTTACAAGGCAGATTTAATGCTAAACATATTTAGTTTTTGCGTAACAAACATAGTTGCCTTTTTCACCTTGAAACTTACAGTAGGAAATATAATCCTTGGCGAGTGGACTTTTGAGATGATTATGTTTATGTACGGACTACTTCTTATTCCCAAAGGAATAGACCATGTTTTTTCGGATAAACTTTGGTGGCTAGGTGGTGCGTATATAGCCAGTGGTCAAATTGATAAAAATTTGACTAAACCGTATAGCGTACTTCTACAACTTATGGGCGAAAGATTTATGTTTGACGGATTTGCTGAAATTATTTTAGGCTCTGTATTTATAGGAATATACGGAGGCTCAATAGGAGTTGCTTGGACTTTTGGCAAAGTAATAATGCTAATTTTTTGCGAGTTTTTGGCAATTTGGATTTTCTACTCAATAAAACTATTTTACGGCTCATTGGCTTTCTGGTTTAAGAGAACTTTCCCTATTCAATCAGTTATGTATAATATGAACGAGTTTACTTACTACCCTCTAAACGTTATGGGTAAAGTAATGTTATTTATAATGACGATTGTTGCTCCCTTTGGTTTGGCTGTATTTTTACCTGCCCAACATATAATATTTGGAACAAATTCCTTTACGGGAGATAATTTATTACTTTTAATGATTATAATAACCTTGGGTGTGGGACTTGTACTTGGTACGGCTCTATTCACTTGGCATAGAGGTCTAAAAAGATACGATAGCAGTGGTTATTAAAACATAGCGACTAATCTTATGGTTAGTCGCTTTTTTATGTAAATTTTATGATTATTACTTTTGTTAATTTTTCACAAAACGATTAAATTTTACATTAAACTATAACAATTAATGATTATACTAAAGTTACAATATTATGGTAATCTCAAGAAAATGACTGATTGATTATTTTGCTAAAAAACCTGAATAGGTTAATAAATTTTCTAGGAGATTATAAAATGAAAAAAACTTTAATCAAAGTTTTAATCTGCGTTTTCTCAATCGCAATGCTTGCTTTTGGATTCGCAGGTTGCACAGCAATGACTGAAGCAAAAGCTGACAGTTCATCTGCTAAAACAATCTACTTTAAGAACAATTATCAATGGGACACTGTAAAGTGCTACTATTGGGGTGGTTCTTCAACTAACTGGCCTGGCGAAGATATGCAAAAGGTTGGCACAGACGGTGGCTATGATGTTTACAAAATCGTAGTAAGTGCTAACAATGTAATTTTCAATGCTGGTTCAAGTTCTTGTCAAACAGTTGACATTGCAGTAAACGGAGATACTGCTTTCTACATTGCTTCAAATGAAAATGGCAAATATACAGTTGCTACTTTTGATTATGTTGAAGAAGATGAAGTTACTCCCGTTGAAACAAAGACTGTATATTTCAACAATTCTTATGCTTGGGACACAGTTAAGTGCTATTTCTGGAATAGCAACACAAACCTAACTCAATGGCCCGGTGAAGATATGACTTACATCAACGATTACTACTATTCAATCGAAGTACCTGCTGATGCAAATGTTATATTCAACAATGGCAACGGAATCCAAACTGCTGATTTGACTGACACTAAAGACGGTTGCTCATACCAACTTTCAGTTGAAGGCAATGGAACACCCTGTATTGAAAGAGAATTTAATGAAAAGGACATCTATTTATATAGACCTGATGAATTTATCACTTTCTTTAACAATCCTATGTTAGATGCTAATGTTAAAGTTATCAGCGATGCAGGATTAGGTGGTGCTACAATTAAAGCAATAGGTTCAATGGCTAAGCCCTTTACTGGAACATTTGACGGAAATAATAAAACAATTTCAAACTTTACAATCGAAGGTAATAACTTCAACAACTGGGGTGAAGCTTACCGTGGTGGTTTCTTTGGAATAATCGGTGCTAACAGTGGTACAATTAAAAATGTAAATGTTTTATATGCAAAAATTGACATTGATGATAATGAAAATTGGAGCAGATACGGTATCATCTGTGGTTACAACTCTGGTACAATCACAAATTGCTCAGCAACACAATGTTCAATTAACGTAACTGCTGAATATGATTACACATATGTTGGAGGTCTAGTTGGACAATCTCATATAAATAGTACTATTGCTCACTCATCAGCTGATACAAAAATTACTGTAAACGTTACTAAAGGTGGTTCAACTTATGTTGGTGGTATTGTTGCAAGTACAAACGGCTCAGTCACTACGACTTCATTTACTGGTACAATCACAACGGACACTACTGATACAATCCTTTACGTTGGTGGTATTGCTGGTCAATCTAATGCTTACCTTGGTTCAAACGATGTAGACACTACTTTCTTTATGGATGTTACAAGCAATGGTGGTCAATATAGAAACTATATCGGTGGTATTGTAGGTTCTCAATATTATTCTTCAAGCAATTTAGCTTCATACAATTTAGTTGAAAATTATGCTGAAACTATTATGAATATTGACTTATTCTTAACAGGTACTAGTTCATACTATGCCGCAGCATATATCGGTGGTATCGCAGGTTATAGCAAGGCAAATATTAGAAATGCTGGTGTTACTACAAGTATGGACATTGATATGTGCAACTTATATGCAAACGTATTTGTTGGTGGTGCTGCTGGTTACACAAACGGAGATGTATGTAGTGTTGGTGCTTCTACTATTATTGATATTTACAACTATTCTAATAGCACATTTACATATGTTGGTGGTTTAGCTGGTTACCTTAGTGGTGCAACTACTTACTCTTACACAACAGATAAGACATACCTTTTCTTCTATGATGGTAGAGCAAATGATGGTGGTAGCACTCAAATTGGACTTTGTGCTGGTGCTTGGGCTGAAGGTTGCTCATACACTCGTGGAATCAATGGTTTAAGTGGTACTGGATTATACAACTCAACTATTTCAAATGCAGTTGGTGTTGAAAAAACAATTTCTGCATACTAAAATTAAACTAACTAAGGTCTATCGTTTGATAGGCCTTTTTTTATTGCCTTAATTTAGAAACAATGATAAAATAATGATATGAGTTTTTTACCTGTAACTAAAGAAGAATTAAATAATGAACAACCAGATTTTATTTTAATCTCAGCAGACGCATATGTTGACCACCCCTCTTTTGGTGTGGCAATTATATCAAGAGTAATTGAGAGTAAAGGGTTTACAATAGGAATAATTCCTCAACCCACTTGTGATGCTGACTACAAAAAACTTGGAACGCCTAAATATGCCTTTTTAATTAGTGGTGGAGTTGTTGATAGTATGGTCAATAACTATACCGTTGCAAAAATAAGACGAAAAGAAGATGATTACAGCGAGGGTGGTATCGCCGGAAAACGACCTGACCGTGCCACTACTGTTTACTCAAAAAATTTAAAAAGATTATTTCCTAGCGTTCCCGTTATTTTAGGTGGACTTGAAGCAAGTTTGCGTAGATTTGCACACTATGACTACTGGGCAGATAAAGTAATGCCTTCCATTTTAGTTGATAGTAATGCCGACCTTTTAATTTATGGTATGGGAGAAAGACCTCTTTGGGATATTTTAGACCTTTTAAAAAGAGGAGCGAATATTTTAAATATTAAAGATATCCGTGGTACTGCATACTTAAGTGAATATGACAATTTGCCTTCAAAACTTAAAGAACAAATAAAAACAGGAGAGGCTATTTTTTGTCCCACTTTTGATGAAGTAAGGACGGACAAAAAACTTTATGTTAAGGCTTTTAACTTGCAAAGTAAAAATAATGATGCTTTTTCTTCAAAAGTAGTTATACAAAAACACGGCAACAAATATGTAGTACAAAACCTACCCCAAATACCCCTTTCGGTTGAAGAAATGGACAGCGTTTATGCGTTACCATATGAAAGAACATACCACCCTATGTACACGAAAGGTGTACCTGCTATTGAAGAAGTAAAGTTTTCATTAACCTCCGTTCGTGGTTGTTTTGGTTGTTGCAGTTATTGTGCTATTACCTTTCACCAAGGTAGATTTGTTCAAAAGAGAAGCGAAAACTCAATCGTTGATGAGGCAAAACTATTTATTAAAGACAAAGACTTCAAAGGATACATACACGATGTTGGTGGACCTACTGCAAACTTTAGAGATCCTGCCTGCGAAAAACAACGCAAGTTAGGTGCTTGCAAAGATAAGCAATGTATAGGCTTCACGCCTTGCAAAAATATGAAAGTAACCCACACTGAATATTTACATCTACTAAGAACTTTAAGAAATTTAAAGGGAGTAAAAAAAGTATTTATTAGAAGTGGCATAAGATTTGACTATCTTATGATGGACGAAAATGACGAGTTTTTTAAGGAACTGGTTGAACATCACATAAGTGGACAACTTAAGGTTGCCCCCGAACACACTGAAGACAGTGTTTTAAAACTTATGAATAAACCTAGTTTTAAGGTATACAAAAATTTTAAAAAGAAATATGATGATTATAATGCAAAACTAGGAAAAAAGCAGTATCTTGTACCCTATTTAATATCATCACATCCAGGTTGCACCCTCCAAGACGCTATTAAAGTGGCTGAATATCTTGCACAAATAGGATATATGCCTGAACAAGTACAAGACTTTTACCCTACTCCTTCAACCAAGTCAACTTGTATGTACTACACCTCAATTAATCCTGAAACAGGAGAGGAAATCTTCGTGCCCAAAACGGCTGAAGAAAAGAGGATGCAAAGGGCTTTACTTCAGTATAGAAAACCTGAAAACTATGAGGTTGTCAAAGAAGCACTTATCAAGGCAAATCGAACGGACTTAATAGGTTTTTCAAAAGGTTGTTTGATAAAACCCAAAACGCAGGGAAATGTAGCAAAGCCTTCAAATCCAAATAGACAAAATAACACATTTCATAAAGAAAAAAACAAGAATAAAAAGAAGCGTGGCAAATAGCCACGCTTTATTTTAAATTAAGCAAAGTAAAACTAGTATGCCGATATGTAATGTGATTCCTACGATGTTCACAACATGAAAATACCAGTGTTTTGTTTTATGCCTTACAATATTCATCGCAAGATACCCTCCTATTGCACCACCAAACAACGAAAAACCAAGTAAAACTTTTTCAGGAATACGCCAACCATCGTTCATTGCCTTTACTTTATCAGTCGCATAAAGAAAGAAGGTGATAATGCTAACAATCGCAATTATGATAAGATATATTTGATAGACTTCCATAATAACTCCTTTTTATTCAGTAAAACAATTATAACACAAACGGCATATTTTGTTAAGGTTTTAGATGGTGATATTGATTTTTAAATGCAATTAAGGTATAATTATAGTAAATAAACCAACTTTAATTCACAGGAGATATAAATGAAAGTACGACTAAATGAAGATAAAGAAATTGTTAAAACAATCCAAGAGGGATTAAAACAAACGGGTGGATATTGTCCCTGCCGTCGTATAAAAAATGAGGACACTAAATGTATGTGCAAAGAATTTAAAGAACAAATTAAAGACGAAAACTTTGAAGGCTATTGCCACTGTCTGTTATATTATAAAGAAAAATAATTTTTAAGAGGAGCATCTTTCTCCTCTTTTTGTATATTTTCTTTTTAAATGGGTATATTAAAAGAAAATGGAGAAATGACTATGAATAAAGTAAATCCTTTTACTGAAGAAAATTATATACCCGTAGATAAAGAATTTAAAAACTGGAACGAACTAAACTCAAAACCATACGACAAGAAAAAAGCATCACCCTATACAAAGACTAGAGTTATACTTATGAACGGTACAGAGTTTGAGGCAAACTGGTTTTTACACAACTTTTCAAGACATTGCAACAACAATGAACTTCGTAGAGAAATTGCAAACATAAGAAGACACGAACAGCAACAACAAAAAATTATTGCAAGTTTAAAAGACATTGCTGAAACTCCTCTTGAAACAACCATTAGCTACGAACAACTTGCCATCGATTTAACTGCAATTCTGGCTAGAAATTGCAATGACGAAAATGTAAAAAATGCTCTTAACTTTGCTTTGCTTGAAGATTTTGACCACTTATATAGATATGCTAATCTTTTAAAAATGGAACAAAATATTGAGGCTGAAACCATTACAAAAGAGTACACAGAAATTATGCCTGGTCGTCCTACAATCAGTGAGCATCGACACCCTTTTGAAAGCATAAACAACTTTATTTGTAATATCAAAAGTGAACCTTTTACTAAACTTATTGTAAACATCATTACAGCAGCCGAACAACAAACAATGAACTATTATATGAATATTGGCAATCTTCACCCTACTGAACTAGGAAGAAAATTATATACTGAAATTGCAATGATTGAGGAACAGCATGTAAGCGAATATGGTAGTTTAATCGACACAAATAGTACTTGGCTCGAATGTTGGGTGATGCACGAATATACAGAGTGTTATTTGTATTATTCTTGTGCAAAAGACGAAACCGACAAAAACATTGCTAAACTTTATGGACAACTTTACCTTGAGGAGTGTGGACACTTGCAAAAGGCTGTTGAGATGCTTAAAAAGTATGAAGGCAAGGACTGGGAGTGTTTATATACCGATGGAGGCTTTTTCCCTAACCTTTTAAAATTTGAAGGAAATATCGACTATGTAAGGGAGGTTATTAAAAATACTGTTTCACTTACAAAAAATTATAATGAGTATGTACTTGTTAAGGACCTACCTCAAAATAATAGATTTAAAAAATACAATTCAACGGTAAACAAAAGTGATGACATTAACCCCACTCATCTTGGAACTCAAATGTTTATGGACACATATGGCGAAGACTATCGCTTTGAGGCAAGTGAACATCCTATTAAAGAATTAAGAAATAGAAGTAAAGATAATACCACGATTGGTAGAGAATAAAACTAACGCCACTTGCAGTTGCAGGTGGCTTTTTTATTATCATTGACAAAGTTGTTTTGTAGGAGTATACTAAAATTGATATAAAAAATTAAGGAGTATAGTATGGAAATAGACGCTTTAATTAAAGAACTTTCTACAATTAAAACTATTGATGCAATCGCTTTGGGTGGTTCAAGAGCAAGTGGACGACAGGACGATAAATCAGATTATGACCTATATATTTATAGCAAGACAAGTTTAAGAGAGTTTGAAAAAGAGAGAAAAGAAATTCTTGAAAAATACTGCAATGAACTTGAAATAGGAAATTCTTACTGGGAATACGAAGATAACTGCATTTTAAAAAATGGAACAGGCCTTGATATTATAATGCGTACTTATGAGCATTTTGATAGATATAAAAACTGGGTTTTAATAAATGGAAATGCCTTTAACGGTTACACAACTTGTCTTTGGGACAACATTTTAAAGTGCAAAATACTATTTGACAGAGAGGGAAATTTTGCAAAGTACAAGGAGGAAGTGAACTTTCCTTACCCTCAAAAATTGAAGGAAAATATTATAAAAAAGAATATGGCTTTGCTTACGGGAACTTTACCCTCATACGACAAACAATTAAAAAAATGTTTTTTAAGGGGAGATATAGTAAGCATAAACCATCGAACTACCGAATTTTTAGCAAGTTATTTTGACATACTGTTCGCCTTAAACGAAACTCCACACCCCGGTGAAAAGCGTCTGCTTGACATTTGCAAAAATGAGTTAAAGATTTTACCTAATGATTTTGAAAAAGACTTACGCTCATTATTTGACAATATGTTTAAGGAAAATCCTTATCCATATATCTTAAAACTTGTAACCGAAATTAAAAAGATAACCGAATAAACTTAAGGGCGTAGGTATTTCCTACGCCCTTTATATTAAAAACTATTTTGTTTTTTTAGATTTAACTTTACGGCAAAAAATTAAAAGTTTTTCAAGTTTATGCTTCAAAAAGAATATATACAATTTATTTTTCTTTGATAAATATCTTCTTTCACATTTTATTAAAACTCCTTGAAAATAAATATCGTTGTAGAATTTTCTCATAAGATTAACTTTTTCTCTTTTCTTTAAAGAGTCTTCAAGCATTATCTTTTCTAAATTCATAAGAAACAAATTTATATAATCTAAATCTATTTGACTTGAAAAATCAAAATCTTCAGTACTCTTTAGACTATTCAATGCATCTCTTAAAAGTTTTAATTGCTCGCTTTTTTTAAATGAAAAATTTCTTATCATTGATGAATCGTGTATTCTATAATGATATGGATAAAAATTGGGTATAAAATAAATACTCTTTGCGTTTTTAATTGACAAAAATGTCATCAATAAATCTTCGCCTAACGATATTTCATCAGGGCAATCATTTATTATTTTTAATAACAGCTCTCTCCTAAACATTTTTGCAACCCTTGACGGAATTACTCCTCTACAATGAGTTTTTGGGTTGTATATCATATCGGGGTAAATTTCTTGTTTTATTCTTTCAAAATTGTATAGCCCGATAAATTGTGAGGTTGAAAGTTTTTGACTTGTCGAATACTCAAAAACTATTCCCAAGGAAACAATATCTACGTCCTTCTCCTTCGCCCTTGACAACATTGTGGTAAACATATCACTATCAATCCAATCGTCAGCATCAACAAATCCTATATACTCTCCATTTGAGTGGTTAACCCCATATTTCCAAGCAGCCATAAGTCCACCGTTTTTTATATGAAAAATTTTTATTCTCTCATCTCGTTTCGCCCACTCATCACACAAAATACCCGAATTGTCTGTTGAGCCGTCATCCACTAAAATAATCTCCATATTTTTAACTTCGTTTTTTAATATGGAGTCAATACACTTGTCAAGATATTTTTCAACATTATATATAGGTAGTACAATGCTTAATTCAGTCATAAATTACCTCTTTTAAAATTTATGATTGAATTTTAACATATTCTATTTTTTTAGTAAAGTTAAAGACTTGAAAAAAAGAAGAAATACAATGTGTGTATACATAATTTTCAAAAACAATATCAATTTGCAAAATTCTATGTTATACTTAATTAAAAAACTTAAAAGGAGAAAAATATGAGTTATTTATTTGACTGGTCGTTTAATGAAGAAAAAACAAAAGACGATTCTATAATTCCAAGCGAAAAAGACATTGATGATTTTGAAATTATAGAAGATATATTTGAAGACTAATTTACAAATACAATTATATTATTGAATACTTAATAAAAAACATAATATACAAGTAGCAATCAATTTAATAATGTAAAAAGAGTATAAAAAAAAGGAGTCGTTATCTCCTTTTTGCCATACAGCTGTGATTAGAATACATTTTATTTGAACTCGCTAGTTATACGGAAAGGTAGTAAAAACGGAGTCAGCTTAAAACAATGAAAAAGGATTCGAATTTCAGACGATATTCAGTAGAGATTTTAACCCATGTAAAAATACCCCAAAAAATAGAGAAAATACCCAACAAAATTTTGTAGGTTCAGTTGGGTTCCTCTTGGTGGGCTGTCAAATTACTAAATAGAAAAACGGACTTTAAAGGCGAAAATAACCGATAAAGTCCGTTTTTTGTTGGTTTTAATATAGCAAAGTCGTGCTAATAAGAGATTTATCAATACTCAAAGAGTTTTTCTTTTACTTTTATGCAAATAATAAGAGATTTTATTGAGTTAGATAAAATGCTTCCACACCAAAAATCCAAACCGAACAAATAACATATTTTGGCTGTTGGTTTGCAGTGAAGATGAAGATATAAAATAAAATTTATTAAGAATTTTATAATTATTGTTATAAATCCTTGATTTTCTCCAAACAATATCATATAATAATGTTATCTGGAGAAAATAGTATGATAATTACAGTTCAACAACTAAAAGAAAAGTATAATAATTATTCCAATCCAATAACAAAAATTGGTAGAGATGTAAAACAAGGAAAATTGATTCCATTGGTTAAGGGCGTATATGAAACCAATCCTAATACAGATGGTTCAAGACTTGCTCAATTTATTTATGGACCATCTTATCTTTCCTTTGATTATGCCTTAGAGGAATATGGTTTGATACCGGAAGCTGTTCGTATCTTTACTTGTGCAACATTCAACAAAAGAAAAATTAAAACTTATGAAAACAAGTTTGGAACTTTTGTATATCGTGATGTGCCAAGCGATGTATTTAGTTATGGGGTTATTGCAAAAGTTGATGGAGATTATGTTTACCAAATTGCAACCCCCGAAAAGGCCCTTTGCGATAAGCTATACACTATTTCGCCTGTAAAGAGTATCAGAGAATTAAAAGTACTTTTGTTTGATGATTTAAGAATTGATGAGATTGAATTTTCTAAACTCAATAAGAATGACATCTTGGAGATTGCTCCACTTTATCACTCAACAAATTTAAATTTACTGGCAAAAATGATTAAGGGAGAAAAATAAAATGCAACAAGTTTTAAGTCAAATGTTAGAAAAATACGAAATTCACACGATGCAAGAAAGAAAAAATGCAATCAAAGAAGTTGTTCAAGAAATTGTTCTTTGCGGACTTTCTCGTGGTGGATTTTT
>CAZJWC010000002.1:0-224391 GCA_964550125.1 uncultured Clostridia bacterium
GTCTGGACCGTGTCTCAGTTCCAGTGTGGCCGATCACCCTCTCAGGTCGGCTACCTATCACGGACTTGGTGAGCCGTTACCTCACCAACTATCTAATAGGACGCGAACTCATCTGTATCCGATAAATCTTTTACCCCTGTGAGATGCCTCACCGTGGTCTTATGCGGTATTAGCAAAACTTTCATTTTGTTATTCCCCTGATACAGGCAGATTGTTCACGCGTTACTCACCCTTCCGCCACTAGCAATAAAAGCAAGCTCTTATTGCTCGTTCGACTTGCATGTGTTAAGCACGCCGCCAGCGTTCATCCTGAGCCAGAATCAAACTCTTAAGTTTAATTGCTTAAAGCCGTCCATCGAAATGGACAACTGCTCAAACGAATTTTGTTATCTTTTTGCTGACTTTTGTTTTGAGTACTTTTGTATTCAAAAGTTTAAATTGACAGAAACTATAAATTATTATATAATTTGTACATTTCTTTCTATTCAGTTCTTAAGCTTCATTAACGAACTTCAGTTCGTTGCTCTCGTTCACGCGACAGCCTACATATATTAACATATCTAAAAGGACTTGTCAACTGTTTTTTAAAACTTTTTTTAATTTTTTTTAAAAAAGTTTTTTGTTCAGTTTTTTCCTTTTTTGTAGGGTTTCCATCACTCACGCGACAGCCTGACTATAATAACACAGACCAATAAGGATGTCAACTGTTTTTTAAAACTTTTTTTAATTTTTTTTAAAATAAACTAAAATGTTACAAAAACCCCATTTTATTGGCATTTTTATTCGAATACAAGTAATAATCAACTTAATTTTTTCAAATATTTGCTTTTTTTAAAGTTATATGATAATATAAATTTATTAAAAATTTTAAAAAGGAATTGACCAATGTATAAAATATTGAGACAAATTTGTTGCATTATAGGGGTGATTTTATTAGCCTGTTGTGTACTCGTCGGGATTTTTTTTGGATTTGAGTGGGCTTTAATTTGCGTTGCAGGAGCAATTTTATTTGGTGGACTTACCGTTTTATTTAAAAATTTAGATGAAAAAGAGATTTCCTTAAAGGACAATTTTATTGACAGCGAAGAAAAATTGAACGAAGATGAAAAAAATAAAGAATAGATATCCGTCTATTCTTTTTTTTATTATAAATATTTTTTATATATTATATATATAATAATGAATACACATTAACAAAAAAAAGCAAGGCTTTTGCCTTGCTTTTATTATACTAAAAATTATTTATTTAAGTTTGCTTTTAAGTTTTCTAATTGAGCACGAAGTTCTTTGGGCAATCTGTCGCCAAATTGAGCATAGAATTCTTCAATACCTTCTGCTTCCTTCTTCCAAGTTTCAACATCAATAGTTAAAATATCAGCAAGAGTTTCTTTAGAGAAATCCAAACCGTCAAGGTTGATATCGTCAACATTAGGAACATAACCGATTGCAGTTTCTTTAGCATCAACTTTACCATCACATCTATTGATAATCCACTCAAGTACACGAAGGTTATCGCCAAAACCAGGCCATAAGAATTTGCCGTCATCATCAGTTCTAAACCAGTTTACATTGAAAATTTGAGGCTTATTAGTAATCTTTTCACCCATTTCAATCCAGTGAGCAAAATAGTCTGCCATATGGTAACCAACGAAAGGTCTCATAGCCATAGGATCACGTCTTACAACACCAACAGCACCTGTTGCAGCTGCAGTAGTTTCAGAAGCCATGATTGAACCTACAAATACACCATTGTTCCAGTCTTTTGATTGATATACAAGGGGAGCAGTTTTGGCTCTTCTTCCACCAAATACAATAGCACTCAAAGGAACACCCTTACCACTTTCAAATTCTGCTCTATCAAGACAAGGGCAGTTTTCAGCAGGAGCAGTAAAACGACTGTTGGGGTGAGCCAATTTAATGTCTATTTCTTCCTTGTTTGCATAGTGATGTTCGTTACCCTTCCAATCAATAACATTTAAAGGAGGATTCTTATCTAAGCCTTCCCACCAAACTGTATTTTTATCAATATCATAAGCAACATTAGTAAATATTGTTCCCTTCTTTGTTGATGCTAAAGCGTTGGGGTTAGACTTTTCGTTTGTACCGGGAGCAACGCCGAAGAAACCGTTTTCAGGGTTTACAGCCCAAAGACGTCCATCTTCGCCAACTCTAATCCAAGCGATATCATCACCTACACACCATACTTTGTAACCCTTCTTTCTATAAACTTCAGGGGGAATAAGCATTGCAAGGTTAGTTTTACCACAAGCTGAGGGGAAAGCTGCTGCGATATACTTCTTTTCGCCTTGAGGATTTTCAATACCCAAGATAAGCATATGTTCTGCCATCCAGCCTTCATTTTTACCAAGGTAAGAAGCAATACGAAGTGCAAAACACTTTTTACCTAATAACACGTTTCCACCGTATGCACTATTTACTGAAATAATTGCATTATCTTCAGGGAAATGTAAGATATATCTATTTTCTTCTTCTACATCGCATTTTGCATGTAAACCTTTAACAAAATCGCCATCGCCAAGTTCTTCTAAAACCTTAGCACCGATTCTTGTCATAATGTTCATATTTAATACTACATAGATTGAATCAGTCAATTCAATACCAATCTTTGCAAAAGGACTACCAACAGCACCCATTGAATAAGGGATAACATACATTGTTCTGCCTTTCATTTTGCCTCTCATGATGTCATAAGCCATATTATATGCTTTTTCAGGAGCCATCCAGTTATTGATAGGACCAGCATCTTTTTCATCTTTACAACAAATAAAAGTTCTACCTTCAACTCTTGCTACGTCATTTTCTTTCGTACGATGTAAATAGCAATCAGGCAATAAATCTTCGTTTAATTTAATCATCTCGCCAGATGCAACAGCCTCTGCCTTTAAAGCAGCGATTTGTTCAGCACTACCGTCAATCCAAACGATTTTGTCGGGGCAAGTGATTGCTGCGCTTTCTTCAACAAACTTTAACACCTTTTTGTTGTTAGTTGTCATATTTTTTCTCCTTTTTACAAAATGTTTTATAACACTTTTATTTTTACCAAACCTACATAGGATAAATATATACTTCTTAGTAGTCGCTAGTTATCCACTATAATTTATCCTAACTATTTTTAAGTATACCACAATCAAAAAAAAATGTAAACTAATAAACGAGTAAATTTAAAATTGTAACTTAACTTAACAAAATTGTGGATAACTCAGCAAGTTATCCACAAAAATCAACTTTTTTGCGATAAAATTGTGGATAACTCAATATTTTTCCACAAATTTTGTGGATAACTTTTTAAATATGTTGATAACTTAATACTTTTAGAGTATGACAAAATAAATGCTTTTTATGTAAAGTTTGACAAAATTTTTAATTAAAATTTATATATATTATTTGTAGAGGAAAAAAAATGATATTTTATAAGAGAGTTTTAATTCTATCACAAACAAATGCAAACTTTGATGCAGGTAAGGGAATAGTAAAATTGGAAAAACTTGGGGACGAGTTAAGTTTAGAACTTTCGTTGATTAATTATAAAGTCTTGAAAAAGGGGAGCTATAAATGTGTAATTGTGGATAACTCAAGTAATTATGAATTATTTGACGTGGATAACTTTATTTTAAAGACAAAACGCAAGAGTAATTTGGATTTTTCAAAAGGGGTACTTTGTTTTATCTTGTATATTGACGAGGAGGTAGAAATGATTTCCTCTATCAAACAAGGAAATATCAATTTTGGAGAAAGAGAAGCACTTGACAAATTAAAGTTAAGTTATCCACAAATTTATCCACCTAAAAAGGTGTGTGAGTTTGAATACGCTGATGAAAAAATAGCAACCGAAAACTATTTTGAGTTAGAAAAGGAGAAAAAATTTGAAAAACAACCTGACAAAGATAATGAAGATGAAAATATTTCGGGAGAAGATTACCCAGAAAAGACAGAAAAAAATTTTAAAACTCAAACTTTGCAAGATGAAAAAATTGAAAACTTATTTCTCTTTGAAAAAGAGAGTAGCATAGAACTGCCTGAATATTATAAGACGATAAGAGGAGAACTAAAAAAAATTTTTTCCTCAAGTGATTGCGAACGTGCATTAGAAAGGCAAATAGAAAATTCAAAGTGGGCAAAAGTTTATTTTTCAAACGAAAAGTATTATGTGGTAGGTATAATATATGATGAAAAATCCCCTAAATATATTTGTTACGGAATTCCAGTTAATTCAAAAGAGGAAAAGATAAAAGAGATTGACACCTACTCAACTTTTATTCCTCTATCCCCTTTAAAAAGTGAGGGGCAGGGGTATTATATATTATTCCAAAACGCAGAAAACGGAAGTTGCATAAATATAGACTATACATAATAATCCTTACTATATAGAAGTAATAAAGACAGCAAATTTGTATACTGTCTTTATTATTTTTTTTATTTACGTTTATTTCATTTAAATATAAATTATTTTTTTGCCTTGTTTTTGTGCATACTTTACAGTATATAAAGTTCCACCCTTTAAATATCTTAAATATGCCAATAGCATATCACTTTTATCAACCATATATCTATTTCTCTTTTGCATACAACCGTTTTCATAAGAATTTGAAAGGATTATCTTTTCATCACATTTTGATAAATAATAAAAATATTTTTCCTGCTGGATAGAATTAAATTTTTCTGCTTGATCAACACAGGGTATACAGGCTATTATTTTTATTTCTTTTTCTTTTTTTAAAGAAATTAAATTTTCCAAACAGATAGAATCAAACCCCAAAGCCATGCCACAATAAAAGGTGGAAATTCCACCTTCAATCATTTCTTTTAATAATTTTAATAATTTTTGTTCGTCAAAATCTCTTTCAACTATTCTATGCCCAGTTATAGCACAACTCAATTTTTCCATAAATTTTACAAAGGTTTACTTCTTTCCTTTCCTTGACCTCTTGGATATTTTTCAGGAGTATTTAAAATTTTTTCAATTTCAATTATATTTCTATCTCCCATATCTTCAGGTAATGAATATTTATAAACATTACTTATCTTCCCACCTAAAATTTTTACTGAATTTCTTCCCTCATCTATTTCCTCGCAATTATCACTCTTATAAGCAAAAAATTTTCCACCCACCTTAACAAAGGGCAAACAGTATTCATTTAATGAATTAAGCCTTGCAACTGCTCTTGCTACTGCATAATCATATTTTTCACGATGATTTTCAGTTTTAGATAAAATTTCAGCACGGTCGTTTATAACTTTTATTTTTTTTAACTGAAGTTTGTTAATAACTTGATTTAAAAATGTACACTTTTTTCTTGTTGCCTCAACTAAAGTAAAGTCTAAGTCCTCTCTTACTATTTTTAAAGGAATTGAAGGAAAACCTCCTCCTGAACCTATCTCTATTACAGATGAATTGTTTTCAAATTGTTGATAACTTATTAAACTATCCACAAAATGTTTAACGTATGCTTCCTTTTTATCCACAATGGTTGTCAAATTGCACATTTTATTATATTCACACAATAAATCGTAATAAAGTGAGAATTTTTCAGCATTTTTAACATATATTTGGTTGTTAATTTCCTTTAAAATACTATCAATATCAAACATATGGTGATTATAACACAATTAAAAAATGTTGACAACTTATTTTATTGTGGACAAAATGTGGACAACTTTACAGTTATCCACAAAATTTATGTGGATAACTTTAATTTTTAACATTTTAAGTAATTTCTGCTGATTAAAAGGACGAATTTTAGAAAAAGTTTTTCACAATTAGTGTGGATAAGTTGTGAGTTATCCACACTTTATCCACAGAGTTATCCACAAAAATTAGGGTAGTTATCCACATTTTTTTGTTCTAAAAAATTGTTGATTTTTGCCAAAATATACTATATAATGTGGTTGTTAGGTTTTTGGAACACAATTTTTGCCAAGTTATACACATTTCCACATTACCTACTAATAATAATACTTTAATAATAAAAATAATAATAAATAATATATAGTTAGATGATTGGAGGACGATATGCGTTTACTTTGTAAAGGTATTGATTTATCAGATGCAGTTTTAAAGGCTGTTAAAGCATGTAGCAATAAAACTACTAAGCCTATTTTAGAGGGAATAAAAATTTCAGCAAAGAACGATAACTTATCTATATTAGCAACAGATGAAGAAATTTCAATAAATACTCACATAAAGGCAGATATTTTAGAGGAAGGGGAAGTAGCCGTTCCCGGAAGATATTTTTCTGAATTTATATCAAAACTTACAAACGAAGAAATTTTACTGTTTAGCGAAGAAGATAAATTGAATATAAAATACGCAGATTCGGAAACATTTATTCAACTTTTAAATGTTGATGAATTTCCTCAAATTGATAACGAGATAAATGAAAATTCGTTTTCTATTTCAAAGAGTGATTTTAAAGATATTATATCAAAAACTACT
This sequence comes from uncultured Clostridia bacterium, assembly GCA_964550125.1. GTDB lineage: Bacteria > Bacillota > Clostridia > Christensenellales > Borkfalkiaceae > CAZJWC01. The sequence continues at coordinate 6,455 of CAZJWC010000002.1, forward strand.
TTTGCTTGTACTCAAGATGACGCTAGACCTATTTTGAAAGGTTGTTTATTAGAAGTTAAAGATTCAATTTTAAGTTGTACTGCTCTTGACGGATACCGTCTTGCTTATGCCAGCAAAAGAATTATATCATCTACTAATGATTTTTCGATAGTTTGTCCTGCCAGAACATTAAATGAAATTGCAAGGATGATTGAAGATAATGATGAAGAACTAAAAATACTTTCTAAAAAGGGTATGTTGTTAGTTTCTGTGGACAACTCAGTAATAACTTCAAGACTTTATGAGGGTGATTTTATTAAAAAGGACAATATTATTCCACAATCTTTTTCGACAGAATTTGTAGTAAACAAACTTTTGTTGACAGATAGCGTAGATAGAGCGTCCGTACTTGCAAAAGGTGATAAGAACAGTTTGATACTCTTTGATATCAAGGAGGGGTTGCTAGAAATAAACGCAAATTCACAAATAGGAAAAGTTAATGAAAGTGTGAAAATTGAACTTTCAGGAAAAGATATGATGATTGCTATGAATTCAAAGTACATTAGTGATTGTTTAAAGAATATAGATGACGAGAAGATTAAGTTTAGTTGTGTAGGTCCTACAAACCCTTGCATTTTATCTCCTGTGGACAACGATGATTATTTATATTTAATTTTGCCTGTAAGAACAAGTGCATAATTGCTTGACTTATTTATAATTTTTTTTGTATAATCTTATTTGCATTAAAATAGATAAATCATATTTCAAGGAGAAATTAGTATGAAAAGAACATATCAACCCAAGAAAAGACAAAAGAGTAAGGTTCACGGTTTTAGAGCTAGGATGAAAACTAGTGGAGGAAGAAACGTTATTAAAAGAAGAAGAAATAAAGGTAGAGCAAAACTTTCTGCTTAATTCTTTTATAAAATGAAAATCAAAAACAAAAAATATTTTTCTATCAAGAAAAATAAAGATTTTAAAAAACTTTTTGATAGGGGAAAAAGAGTTTTTTCCCCTACTTTAGTTATGCTTTATAAGAAAAATACACAGATGATGATTGGTATTTGTGTTGGTAAACAGCACGGAAATAGCGTTAAAAGAAATAGAGCAAAACGCTTGGTTAGAGAGGCATTTAAAAATTTGTGCGACAACATTGTAGGAACGTATAGTTTTGTTTTTATGCCAAAAGCAAAAGAAGAGTATAATTATTTTGAAATTTTTAATAGTTTACAAAGTATGCTAAAGAGAGAAGGTCTTTTAAAATGAGTAAAACGAGGGTAAAAAGAAAAATTAAATTTATTCCCGTTTTAAAAATAATCAGTATGAGATTGATTATTTTATATCAAAAATACTTGTCCAAAGGGACTTGTATGTATAAACCTACCTGTTCACAATATATGCTTGAGTCAATAAATAACAATGGTTTTTTTATAGGACTAATTTTGGGTATTTGGCGTTTGCTTCGTTGTAACCCTTTTACGAAGGGAGGTTTTGACCCTGCAAAAGAGAATTTTTTTAAATTAAGGTGGGTTTTGTAAAGAAAAAAATAGGTAATAATATGAATTTATATTCTATATTGTCGACTGTGGGTTTTCAGTTTTTTAGTGAGTCGGCAAATGTTGCAAAAAACTGGATTGTAAATATCGTAGACTGGATGATTTCAGGTATCGGTATAGTTATAATTGGAATAATAATTTTTAGTTTATGTTTGAGTTTAATCACTCTCCCCTTAGATATATACGCTAAAGTTTCATCAAAAAAGATGAATTTAAAAATGGAGGAGATGAAACCTCAACTTGAAAAATATAAAAAACAATACGCAAATAATCAACAATTATATCAACAAAAAGTAATGGAAGTACAAAAGGCACAAGGCGTGTCTATGTTAAAATCGTGTCTTCCACTTATTGTTACGCTTATAATATTTATTGTAGTAATTAACGCTTTTCAAAGTTATTCACAATTCACTAACATTGAATTATATAACAATATGATAAAAGCGTATAACACATCACTTATTGAATATACTGTACCTAATGATAGTGCTAGTGCAACAGTTGATGGTGATTATACTTTTTATACTACTGAAAATGATAAAGAGTTTATTTGTTACAAGGTAAAGAACGGTTCATCAGTAAAAGAGTATTACATTGATATTGATAAGTTGATTGCTTATGATAGTGATGGATTTAACGCTATTTTAAATAATAAATATCACGACAATATTGAAAATGTTGATATTGACATTACAAATTATGTAGATGCAGCAACAATATATGTTAAAAATATAGGTAGAAAGGCTGCTCAAGAAGAATATAATGTCAAATCAAAAGAGTATAAAGGTTTAATTGTAAAAAATATTTGGTACAGCGATACTGCTTATACTCACCCCGTTGCAAACTATTCTAAATTTAAAAGTTCAATCAGTAATAAAATTGCCTTTTATGACACTGACGGAAAGTTAATAACAAAGCAAAAATTAAGTAAAATTGATAAATATAATTCTAAACAAAGCGACCCTAATAAGAAAGTTAGTTTTGCTTTAACTGAAAATGTTTATAATGAAATCACCTTTAATTTGACCAAAGAAAAGTCGAGTGCGAACGGATACTTTGTCCTTGTAGTACTTTCAGGTGGAATTATGTTTTTATCTCAATTTCTAACAATGAAGATGCAAAAAACATCTAATGAGATGCAAACTTTAAACGGGCAAGGTCAAAGTACGCAAAAAATAATGATGGTAGTTATGTCGGGTGTTATCGTTTTGACGGGCTTTTTGTATAGTGCAGCCTTCTGTATATACAATATGACGAGAACGATATTTAGTATAACCACATCACTCATAACTAACAAGGTAATTGATTATAAGTTCAGTAAAGAAGAGGAAAGAAAACTTACAGAAAAGTATAGCAGAAGAATTCCTAAATATACAAAAAAGTAGCCTTAAATGAAGGCTTGGAGGGTAAACAATGTCTTATTTTGAATTTACAGGAAAGACGGTTGAAGATGCAGTGGAAGAAGGTCTTAAAGTTCTAAAACTTTCAAGAGAGGAAGTTGAGTATGTAGTTTTAGAAGAAGGAAGACAAAAATTATTTGGAACTAAAGCAAAAATAAAGATGTGCAAGAAAAGAAGTGATGGAGAAAGAGCGATTGAGTTTTTAGATGGCTTATTCGACATTATGAAAATTAACGCTTCAAACGAGCTTGTAAGAGAAAATGATGAAATTGAAATTAACATCATCACTACTAACACATATTCGGTTATTGGTCATAGAGGAGAGGTTTTAGACTCTTTACAGTGCCTTGCAGGAGCAGTTGCTAATACAGGCAGAGAGGACTATAAGAGAGTTGTAGTTGACTGCGAAAGTTATAGAAATAAAAGAGAGGATACTCTAAAAAAACTTGCTGAAAAACTTGCAGAAAAAGCAATAAGAACGGGCAGAAAGGTTACTTTAGAGCCTATGAATCCTTATGAGAGAAGGGTTATCCACTCAGCAGTTTCTTCAAATACCGAAGTAAAAACGCAAAGCGAAGGAAAAGAACCTAACAGATACGTTGTTTTTATTCCTAATAATATGAAAAAGTTTGATAAGAACTTTAAGGGTAATAAAAACTTCAACAAGGGTGATAAAAAACATTTTAATAAAGAAAATAAACACTCTTTCAATAAGGATAGAAGGGACAAGAGAGATGGACAAAAACACAGTAATACTCAATCTCGTCCTACTGAAAAACGCCCTGTTTATTTTGGTACGTTTTTAGGAAACAGTAAAGATAAAGAATAAAAATATAAAGCAACCTAAAATTAGGTTGCTTTTTTTGTCATATAAAAGATAATTAAAAAATAAATCTGTTATAATTAAAATACGCTCGTGGTTTTGAAAGAGCATCTTCCATATTTTTTAATGAGGTGGCAACTTTGTTTGCCATCTCAAAAACTAAATTCAATCTTGTTAGGTTAAAAAGGGAATAGTTCAAGATTGAACTCTCAGCCACAATTCCTATTATAGAATAATCACCTATATTTCCTAAATTTTTATTCAATGCACCTCCTGGCATAATTCCTCCCTTTTTAAACTTAACAAGCCCTATATCTTCTTCCTTACCAACTGCGGCATCAATAACTAAAATTTTTTTTGATGGGTGAGTGTGGTTTAAGTATTTTTTTAGAAAGGGAATTTCCTTTGCTGTAATAGTTTTTTTGAGTGTTCCGTAAATTAAGTTTCCGTTTTTACAAAAAGTAGAGTAAATGTTAGTGCCAATGATTGGAGCAAAACTATCGCCGATAGATAAATCGCTACCGATACATATAATAATAGGTGGTTCGTCAAAAGTTTTTAATAGAACTTCTAAAAGTTGTTTTGAGCATTGACTGCTGAATACATTAAATGAAAACATTTTTATTCTCCAAGATAATTTTACATAGGTATTGACAATAATTAGAAATTTTATGTACAATAAAAAAATTTTATGATATAATTTATTTCAAGATTGTGGAGGAATAAAATGTTATTATTAAATACCGTATCTCCATTTTTATGTTATTTGGCAGATATTGCAGTGATTTTGATAATAGGTTTATTTGGAGTGTTAGGTTTTTACAGGGGAGCATTTAAAAGCCTATTTGGTTTTGGAGGGAGCATCCTGTCCTTTTTACTTGCCGTACTTTTATGTAAGCCTATTGCTCTGTTGCTTGGTGTAATGGGGGTTGAGGGTAGCCTGACGACATCTATTGAAAAAACGTTGCTTGAAATAAATGAAGGATTTGCCCTTTCGGTCAATAAAGAAGGATTGGTGGAATTGATGGAAGAAATGAATTTTTCATTACCATTAAAAAACACTATTCTCTCTTTAAAAATTTTAGATAATGAAACGGGAACGCTTGCTAGTGTATTAGCTCCTACAATATCTTCTTATATAATAACGGGAGCAGTGTTTTTTAGTTTAGTTTTGATTTTTAATATTTTAGTAAAAATATTTTCAAGAAGACTTTCAAACCATTTGGCTGAGCATGAGGTTGTTTCATTAGTTGATAAAATTTTAGGTACAGTTCTTTCTGTGCTGTCAGTCATAGTATATATTTATTTTGTGCTGTTTGCTCTATCGCTAATTACAAGCACCAGCGTTAGCACTTTTATAGACGGAACTGTGTTATTATCCTTTATGTATGAATATAATTTATTCAGTGCTATCATAACTTTATTTATAAAATAAAAGTAGATTTTTAAAATCTACTTTTTTTATTAAAAAGTTCTTGACAAGAAATATAAATAGTGAGAAAATCTTATTGAGATTAAATCTTAATAAGGAATTATATGGTTGAAAGGAATACAAAACAAAAACAAATTATATTAGAATTTTTAAGTAGCACAAAAATGCATCCTACTGCACTTGAAGTTTTTGAGGCTGTTTCGGTAGACAATCAAATTAGTCGTGCAACTGTGTTTAGAGTGTTGTCTCAACTGACTACAAAGGGAATTATTAAAAAAATATCTATCGCTAATGATGATGAGAGGTATGATTATACGGTTGCCGAACATTACCATTTCAAATGTAGAAAGTGTGGACGAGTATTTGATATAGATATACCATATCAAAAAAAATTAAATAAATATAGAACTCAATTTAAAATAGAGGGACATGAAATTGAATTTTACGGTCTATGCAAAGACTGTTTAAAATAAAAAAGTATGGAGAAGAAAAGATGGAATTAAAAGGCTCAAAAACAGAAAAAAATTTACAAACGGCATTTGCTGGAGAATCACAAGCAAGAAATAAATACACTTATTTTGCGAGTGTTGCAAAGAAAGAGGGCTACGAACAAATCGCTGAACTTTTTACAAAGACGGCAGAAAATGAAAAAGAACACGCGAAACTTTGGTTTAAAGAACTTGGCGAATTAGGTAACACTGCTCAAAATCTTTTAGCAGCTGCAGAGGGAGAAAATTACGAGTGGACTGATATGTATGAAACATTTGCGAAAGAGGCAAAGGAAGAAGGCTTTACAGCATTAGCATTTAAATTCAGAGCAGTGGCAGCAATCGAAAAAGCACACGAGGAAAGATATAGAGCCTTGTTACAAAATGTTGAAGACAAAAAAGTTTTCATCAGCCAAGACGTTATTATTTGGGAGTGTAGAAATTGTGGACATTTGCACATAGGCAAGGACGCTCCTTCAGTTTGCCCTGTGTGTGCTCACCCTCAAAGTTATTTTGAAAGAAAGGTAATCAATTACTAAAATTTAAAAAAATAAACAAAAGAGTGGTTATACCACTCTTTTTTTCAATGTTCCACGAGAAACCTGTTCAAAAACAAACCATTTAAATGTTTAAAAAGTAAAAATTTTTGATATTTTTCATAAAAAAACTCAAAAAATTAGTAAAAACGGGGTAAAAAACTAAAAAATGCAAATCAAAAATTGTTAATTAACACTAAAAAGGCATTTTTTTATCAAAAATAACACAAAAAATTCCTAAAATATATGAAAATATTGATAAAATCAATAAAATTTGCGTAAAAACAGTGTAAAAACTGAAAAACTCAAAAAGTATTGAAAATTTCACGTGAAACATTGAAAAATTTTCCAAGGATTAATGATGTTTCATATGAAACATTTAAAAACCCCGTAAAATCGGGCTTTTTGGGGTTTTATTTCTCAAAAACCCATTGTTATTTTACTCATAAATAGTAGAAAAAGGATAATAAAAGAATGAATACTTGTAAATAATAATATAAATATGCCTTCATTTTAATATAATCTTAATAATATCTATATAAAATATATGCTACGAGCCTAAAGTAGAATAATTTTTAATAGATGGAAGAAATAAAAGGTAAAGCAAAATCATTGTAAAAAATTTTTATTTGTGTTAAAATGAGTTCATATCTTTAGTGTGATATAAATTGAACGATAAGGAGATTTTTAGTTTTGAATAAAAAATCGAAAATTCTTGCTTGGGTAATAGGTGCTTTGCTAGTTGTCTTTGCAGGAGCAATGTTATTTTTAAATTTCTATAATCCCGTTACAAAAGTATCAACGGATACTTTCTTTATGTATATGAGTGGGGTTGATGGTGAAAATCCTTTAACAGATGATAAGATTATTGAAGAAGTTGTAATCAGTCCTTATACTTTGACTGGTTATGCGAAAAATGAAAACGGAAAGGTTATAAAAACTTACCAAGCATATTCTGCTAGTTATTACGACTTTGAGGGATACGAACAATTAAAGGCGAAATATCCAGGTATTGATTTTAATTATGAAAACCCTAATTCTGGCTCAAACTGGCCTACTATTATTTCAATCGTTGGTATAGTTATTGTGTGTATTATTTCCGTCCTTATTTTAAGGCAAAGTCAAGGTGGTGGAAATAAGGCTTTTAGTTTTGGTAAAACGAAAGCAAGAGTTACGAGTGATGTAAAGGTTAGGTTTGCAGATGTTGCAGGGGCAGAGGAAGAAAAAACTGAACTTGCTGAAATTGTTGAATTTTTGAAAAACCCCCAAAAGTTTTCTTCATTAGGTGCAAGAATACCGAAGGGCGTATTGCTTGTAGGTAATCCCGGTACAGGCAAAACATTATTTGCAAAAGCAGTTGCAGGTGAAGCAAATGTTCCTTTCTTCTCAATTAGTGGTTCGGACTTCGTTGAGATGTTTGTAGGTGTTGGTGCATCAAGAGTTAGAGATTTGTTTGAAACTGCAAAAAAGAGTCAGCCTTGTATTGTATTTATTGATGAAATTGACGCGGTTGGTAGACAAAGAGGAACAGGACTTGGTGGTGGACATGACGAAAGAGAACAAACGCTTAACCAATTATTAGTTCAAATGGACGGTTTTGAAAAGAACGAGGGTATTATTGTTATGGCTGCTACTAACAGGGCTGACATTTTAGACCCTGCACTTCTTCGTCCTGGAAGATTTGACAGACAGATTTATGTAAATCTACCTGACGTAAAAGGTAGAGAGGCTATTTTAAAGGTTCACGCAAGAAACAAACCTTTGGAGCCAAATGTAAACTTTAAAATACTATCAAGGATGACAAGTGGGTTTTCGGGTGCTGACCTAGAAAACTTATTAAATGAGGCTGCTATATTGGCTGCTCGTGCCAACAAATCAATGATAGGAAATCAAGAGTTATATGAAAGTATCAACAAGGTATTAGTTGGTCCTCAAAAGAAAAGTAGAATTATAACAGAAACAGACAAGAGAATAACTGCTTATCATGAAGCTGGTCATGCAATTTTAGCAAGGCTTTGTCCTAATTGCGACCCCGTACATGAAGTTTCAATTATTCCTCGTGGTATGGCTGCTGGATATACAATGACTAGACCTGATACTGATGACAACCACTTGACAAAGGCAAAACTTGTTGACGACATTTGTATGACACTAGGTGGTAGAATTGCTGAAGAAATTGTTATCAAAGATGTTACAACAGGTGCAAGTTCAGACCTTAAGAGAGTAACTGACATTGCTCATAAAATGGTTACCGAGTGGGGTATGAGTGATAAAGTTGGTTTGGTTACTTATGATACAGGTGCTCCCGTATTTTTAGGTAGAGATATGGAAAGCAAAAACGGTTACAGCGACAAGACTGCTTCAGACATTGACAGTGAAGTAAGATTATTGATTGAAAATGCTCACGTTAGAGGTACTAAACTTTTAAAAGATAATATTTCTATCCTTGAAAATATGGCTAGACTACTTGTTGAAAGAGAAACCATTTACACTGAAGAAGTAGATATGTTAATGGCTGGTGATGATTATAAAAAAGTAATGGAAGCAATGGATAGTAAAGTGGGTGGTGCTGAAGCATACCACATTAAGAGTTTTGAAAATAAAGAATAAACTAAAGAGGCTGTTTTATATGTGCGAAATTATTTCGTTTTCCAACCAAAAGGGTGGGGTAGGTAAAACTACTACTTGTGTTAATTTGGCAACCTATGTTGCTGGTGAGGGCAAAAAGGTACTGTTAATTGACATAGACCCTCAAGGAAATGCAACGTCTGGTTTAGGGTTTGCAAAAGGCTCAATCAAAAAGTCAGTCTACGACATTTTGATTGATGATGAGAAAGCAAGTGAAACTATTTTAGATACTAAAGTGGAAAACTTGTTTATTATACCTTCAAACATTGACCTTGCAGGAGCAGAAGTTGAACTTGTTTATAAAAAGAATAGAGAAAAGGTTTTGAAAAATGCCTTGGAAGAAATTAAAGATAGATTTGATTTTATTATGATTGATTGTCCTCCCTCTTTGGGACTCTTGACAATCAATTCATTGGCTGCTTCAAATTATGTTATGATTCCCATACAAAGTGAATACTATGCTTTGGAGGGATTGAGTCAACTTATGAATACTATCTCTCTTGTTAGACAACATTTAAATAATGAGATTGAGGTCGACGGAGTTGTTTTAACAATGTATGATAATCGTTCGTTAATTTCAAGACAGATTGCTGACGAGATAAAAGGCTTTTTCAAAAAGAAGGTATACGAGGTGGTAGTGCCAAGAAATATTAGATTGTCCGAAGCGCCTAGCCATGGCAAACCTATCTCTATGCATGACCCTAAATGTGTTGGAGCGAGAGCATACAAGGCACTGAGTGAGGAGTTTTTAAAAAGACATAGTTAGTTGAAAACTATTTGGAGGAATATATGAAATCGAATAGAGGTTTAGGAAGGGGACTATCAGCATTATTCACTGATACTGAAGAAAGTTATCAAAATGCTACTCACCCTTTCAATAATGTGGATAAATTGAGTGAGGATGAGCAAAAAAACGTTGCTGAATTAAAAATAGACTCCGTTATTGCAAACCCTAACCAACCTAGAAAGGTTTTTGACGAGATGGCTTTACAAGAACTTTGCGACTCAATCAAGAAGCACGGAGTAATTACTCCTATTGTCGTAAATAAAGCAGTAAACGGCAAGTACATGATTATTGCAGGCGAACGAAGATATAGGGCGTCAAAAATGGCTGGACTTTCAACTATTCCTGCAGTAGTTAGAGAATACAGCGACAGAGAGGTGAAGGAAATCTCTTTGATTGAAAACTTGCAAAGAGAGGACTTAAATCCTATTGAAGCAGCAACTGCAATGAAGCAACTTATGGACGAGTATCATTTAACACAAGAGGAACTTGCCTCTTGCGTTGGTAAGTCCCGTCCTGCTGTAACAAACACAATGCGTCTTTTAACATTGTGTGAAGAAGTAATTTCAATGATTGCAGACGGAAAAATTTCTGCAGGACACGCAAGGGCTTTAATCACTTTAGAGCCTGCTGACCAAATCAAAATCGCAAACGAAATAGTGAGTGATGACCTTTCAGTTAGAGATGTTGAGAGAAGGGTAAAAACTCTATTTACTCCTGCCGAGGTTATTGAGAAAAAAAAGTTTGAAAAAAATCAGCAAATTACAGTTGAATTGAACGACTTTGTTGATAAGATGCGTCAAATTTTTAAAACAAAAGTTTCTTTAGTTGGTACGGACAAAAAGGGAAGAATTTATATTGATTACTATACTAAAGATGATTTAATGAGAATTGGCGACATTGTTGAAAGAGCGTCAAAGTCAAACTATGATTTTATTGAAAAAGATGATGATGAGTTTTAAAAAAAATATGGAATTTAAAAAACTATGCAATGAAAACATTTTAGAATATAAAAAATATTTTGAAAAACAATCATTTAAACTTGCCCCATTTTCAATGGGGTATAAGTTTATGTGGAGAAATTATGCAAATACGGAAGTTTGTGAATTTTGTAACTGCTTAATTTTTAAAGAAAAGTATGATGTGGTAACTTATTTTAGTTACCCTATTTCTCTTTTGGATAGTATAGAGGACGAGCGAAAAGTTCTTGATGAAATTGAAAAATACTGTCTTGATAATGAGTTGCAACTTCGTTTTAACTGCGTGCCCAAAATTAGACTTGCATTTATGCTTGAAAGATATGGTAGAAATGTTGAAATTTCTAGTGATAGATGCTGGGACGATTATATATATTTGCTAGACGATTTTGCCACCTATTCAGGTAAAAAATTTAACGGGCAACGAAACCATACAAATAAGTTTAAAAGCAACAATCCAAATTATCGCTTTGAAAAAATAACAAGGGAGAATTTAGATAGGGTTTTTCAGTTTTTTATAAGGTATGAAAGAACACTACAAGAAAAAACTTTTTTCAATGATGAGTTAGCAAAAATTGAATTTTCGTCAACAAAAGAATTGATGACAAAGTTTTTTGACTTTGACTTTGAGGGTGGACTTCTAATTGTTGATGATGAAGTGGTTGCAGTAACTGTTGGTGAAGTGTGTGATGATGTGCTTTATGTTCATATTGAAAAGGCACTTATAGAATATCAAGGTGCATATCCTACAATAGCACAAGAATTTGCAAAAACTTTTGTTGGAAGCAATGTTAGATATATAAATAGAGAGGACGATTCTGGAGAAAAGGGTATGAGAAAATCAAAACTTCAATATAACCCTATTGAAAAAATCCAAAAGTATAATGTGTTCCCTAAAACGCTTCTTGAAAATGTGGATACTATTCCTCTTTTACGAGGGGAAAGAATAGTTTTACAAAAGTTGCGTGCTATGGACTACGAGTCTTATTTTAAACTTGCCACTGACGAAATGAGAAATAAACTTTGGGGATATGACTATAACAAGGATTATCAAAAGGTTTCAAATAAATATTCATTATACGACTATATGATAAGTACGGTTGATGTCGATTTTAAAAATAAGGTTCAAATTCCCTTTTTTATATATAATTCAACGGACGACTTTTTAGGCGAAGTAGACCTGCATAGTTTTGATTATAAGGGTAATGCAGAGATAGGTGTGCGTTTGTTTGAAAACTACGAGGGAAACGGTTATGCAAAAGAGGCTGTTAAACTTGTTATAGATTATGGACTTTTTAAACTTGGCTTAGAAAATGTAAAGGCTGACTGTTATAAAGAAAATGAAAAATCTAAAAAAATGCTTCTTTCATGTGGCTTTAAGCAATATAAGGAAGATGAAAATAAATACTATTTTTATATAAATGCTTCAATGTAAATTTAAATATAGGTATTTACATTTCTCTATTATTTGTGATAAAATAGTTTTGAGGAGGAAGGAAAATGGAAAATGAATATATTTTAAAAAATGGGAAAAAGATGGTCATTAGGTCGCCAAAAATTGAGGACGCTCAAGGTTTGATTGATTTATGCGTTCAAGCAGACGAAGAAACTAAGTTTTTAGCGAGAGAGTCGGGTGAGTTTGACTTTACTTTGGAAAAAGAGGAGGAGATAATTTCAGCAGTCGTTGCAGATGAAAATCGTGAGTGGTTTGTTGCTATTTGTGATGGAAAAATTATTGGTCAAGCAAGCGTTGAAAAGGTTCGCAATCTTTCAAGATATAACCACAGAGCAAGTTTTGGAGTTGTCGTGTTAAAGGAATATTGGGGTTTTGGAGTTGGAAGTAAACTTTTAAACGAGTGTATAATGTTGGCTATGAAAAATGGCTACGAACAACTTGAACTTGATGTTGTAGAAAAAAATGAAAGAGCAATAGGTATGTACAAAAAATTCGGTTTTAAAGAATATGGCGAAATACCTAACGCAATAAAATTTCAGGACGGAACATATAATAATGTAAAAATAATGGTTAAAAAGTTATAAAAAAAGACTACCTATAAGGTAGTCTTTTTTTAGTTACATAACAACTTTGTTTTTTTCTTCAATAATTTTTTTCAATTCACTAGGGAAAGCCTCATCAGTTATAAGCACATCAATATCTTCAAGATGGGCAAAAGTGAAAGGCATAATTTTGCCTATCTTTGAACTGTCAAGCATCATATATATATGTTTTGCCTTTTTTAAGATGACTTCAAGCAGTTCGGCTTCAAATTGAGAACCACAAGAAAAACCATTTTCAACAGTAAAGGCAGAGGCTGAAAGAATTGCCAGTTCAAAATTGCTGTTTTCAAAAACTGCTTTAGAGTTGGTTGAAGCTGTGCTTAAATTGTCCTTTAAAAGTTGACCACCTATAACGGTAACGTTAGGGTGTTTTTTTTGTGCAAGTTGAATTGCTACTGCCATACCGTTTGTAAAAATAGTACAAGGCATATCTTTTAATTCTTTTGCAAGGGACATTGAGGTTGTTCCACCGTCTATAAAGAAGCATACCCCCTCATCAATAAGTCCAGCCGTTTTTTTTGCAATCTCTTGTTTTTCATCTAAATGATTTACGCTCTTTTTAGCGTAAGGTTCGCCCGATACTTTTTGAACCTCTTTAACTGACATCGCTCCACCACGGACACGGATAACTTTTCCCTCTTGTTCTAAAACGAGTAAATCTCTCCTCAAGGTCATTTGTGATACATCAGGAAAATACTGTTCAAGTTCAACAAAACTCATTTTTCCCTGTATATCTATTACTCTCTCTAATTCTTTAATTCTGTTTCTTTTCATAACGCACCTAAAAATTGATATTATAAATTTGCTGTACAGAGAGGTCGCAAAAATTCTAGTTAGCGTATTGTTATTATAACAAATCAAATAATTTTTATCAATAGTTTTTTAAAATTTTTTCACAAAATTTGTTAAAAAATTTCAAGTTTTTTGTAAAAAGAATTTTATATTTGATAAGTTTGAGATAATTGTTAGGAATAAAAAGTTTTATTAAAACTTCTTGACAAGAAATATAAATATTGATAAAATGAGTACATAAGTAAATATTCTTTTCAAAAAAGAGTAGTTTAATTATCTCTTTAAGAGAGAAAGGATCACCGACTGTAAGTCCTTTTAAGAGAGTTAAGCGAAAGTGCGTTTTGATTATAGACAGACTAATCCTCTGCGGTTTGCACCGTTATAGCAATAATGAGAAAAGTTTCTAACTTTAAAGTAGAGTGGAACAGCGAACAATGCGCCTTTACATTATTATATAATAATGTAGAGGTTTTTTTATACTCAAAAGGAGAATAATATGTTTTTTAAAAGATTGCGACAAGATATAAATGCAGCAAAGCAAAATGACCCTGCTGCTAGAAATAAATTTGAAATTTGGCTTACCTATTCAGGAGTTAAGGCATTGTCTTGGCATAGGCTTGCAAACTTTTTTTATAAAATTAAATTTAAACTATTTGCAAGACAAATCAGTCAGTTTGCTAAATTTTTAACAGGAATCGAGATACACCCTGCAGCAAAAATTGAGGGTGGTGTATTTATTGATCACGGTATGGGCGTAGTTATAGGTGAAACGGCACAAATCGCAAGTGGCGTGGTTATCTATCAAGGAGTTACGCTAGGTGGTACAGGCAAGGAAAAGGGAAAACGCCACCCCACTATTGAAAAGAACGTTGTTATTAGTGCTGGTGCAAAAGTGCTTGGTGGATTTACCGTCGGTGAAGGTGCAAAAATTGGTGCAGGTGCAGTTGTGTTAAAAGAAGTTCCCCCTCACGCAACAGTTGTTGGCGTTCCGGGTAGAATAGTTAGGATTAGAGGACAAAAGGTTGATGAAAAGGGTAATGTAATTGACCTTACACAAGAAAAAGGGGACCCCATTGGCGAGGAACTATGCCACTTAAGAGAGAGAGTTTTCAGTATGGAAGAAGCCATAAATAAACTTACTAATAATATAAAAGAATAATATATAGTGAAGATTAAGGAGATTTTATGAAGATTTATAATACGCTTACGAGAAGAAAGGAAGAATTTGTTCCATTAAATGACAAAAATGTAAATATGTATGCTTGTGGTATTACCGTTTCAGGTGAGGCTCACATAGGCCACGCATTTCAAGCGTTGATATACGATATAATTAGAAAATTTTTACAAAAGCAAGGCTACAAGGTTAAGTATGCCCGAAATTATACTGATGTAGATGATAAAATTATAGCAAAGTCAAAGGAAACGGGTATCCCTGCCGATAAATACGCGCAAATGATGATTGAAAATATTGACTCTATTATGAAAGAGATGGATATTGATGAGCCAAATGTTTGGTTAAAGGCTACTGAAAATATTCAAAACATCATTGATTTTATACAAGGTTTAATTGAAAAGGGACACGCCTATCCCACACCCAAAGGAGATGTGTATTTTGCAGTTGAAACTTTTCCAGCATACGGTCAACTTTCAAATAGAAACTTGGAAGACGCTCTCAATGGCGTAAGAATTGACAATGATGAGCAAAAAAACAACCCCTTGGACTTTGCACTTTGGAAGTCTGCAAAAGAGGGAGAGATTTTTTGGGAATCGCCTTGGGGAAAGGGTAGACCGGGCTGGCATATTGAGTGCTCTGCAATGAATAAAGTTGCTTTTGGCGACCAAATTGATATTCATGGTGGTGGCAGAGATTTGATTTTTCCTCACCATGAAAACGAGATTGCTCAAAGCGAAGCATTGACAGGCAAAAGGTTTGTAAAGTACTGGACGCACAATGGCTTGATTAAAGTTAACGGACAAAAAATGTCAAAATCTTTAGGAAATAGCATACTGCTTGCAGACCTATTAAAAGAATACTCAAACGAGGCAATTAAGTTTGCTTTGTTGCAAACGAATTATAAAAACGATATCAATATCGTTGATAACCTTTTTGCAACTTGTGAAAAGCAAATGTATGAGTTTTACAAGACTATTTTAGAGGTGGAAACTTCTTCATTAAAGTCAAACGAAAAGACTAAAAAGATTGATGATGATTTCAATGAGTGTATGAGTGATGATTTTAATACGGCACTTGCCCTTGCAAATCTTTTTGGCTACTTCAAGGAGATTAAGAATGAACTTAAAAATAATGATAAAAAGGCTGTTGAGGATGTAAATCAAATTAGAGAAACTTACTCTCTTTTAGGTTTGTTTAAAAAGAACGCAGGGGAGTTTGTAAAAAATTATGAAGAAAAACTTTCAGCCGATATACCTCAAAATGTTAAGGAGCTTGCTGAAAAGAGATGGATTGCAAAACAAGAAAAGGATTGGGCAACAGCAGATAGTTTAAGAAAAGAGTTGGACGAACTTGGGTTTGTAATTAAAGATGAAAAGAGTGGATATTTTATCAGCAAAAAATGATAAACTTACAATTTGA
This sequence comes from uncultured Clostridia bacterium, assembly GCA_964550125.1. GTDB lineage: Bacteria > Bacillota > Clostridia > Christensenellales > Borkfalkiaceae > CAZJWC01. The sequence continues at coordinate 22,501 of CAZJWC010000002.1, forward strand.
AAAGGGAAATGAGTTTTTGAAAAAATGTCCCCAAAGGATGAGTAGAGTAGATAAACAAAAGGCAAGAGATTTTATAGTAGACTATTCAAAATCTTTATGTTATAAGGCTACCTGCGAAGGAGTAAAAGAAAATCCAAAAAGAAAACGCACTACCAACGTGGTGGTTGGAAGTGTGGAAAAGGCTAAGTACTTGCTTACTGCCCACTACGATACTCCCCCTGGTATGACAAGGAGTTTTGTTCGTCATCAAATAATTTGGTCTATCATACTTTTTTTGCCGGCAATTATATGTATCGTTTTATTATCTTGCTTGGTTGAAAATCCCCTGTGGTACAATTTAGGAGTTTTGGCATCTTATCTTTTTATTGTGGGCGTCCTGCTTTATATACTAGGTTTTTTAGGTAATTCAAACGAAAGCAATGTCAACGATAATTCAAGTGGCTGTATAACTTTGTTTAAGTTTATGGACAAGTTGCAAAATAGCAAGCATAAGGACGAGGTTGCTTTCGTGTTTTTTGATAATGAAGAAAAAGGACTTGTAGGTTCAAGACTATTTTTTAAAAAGTATAAGGGTATTATCAAAGATAAAAAGTTGATAAATTTTGATTGCGTTGGCAATGGCGATACCTTTGTGATTTGTGGAAACAATAAAGAATTTAAAGAGGAACTTTTTAAAGATTTTAATAATGAAAATTTATCAATCCATACCGTATTGCCAAAACTTTATCTTCTTATGAGTGATGAAGCGTCTTTTGTGAATATGCAAAGTGTAGGGATTATGGTAATGTTTGAAAAAAAAGGTAAAAGAAATAAGTATTATATTAAAGATATTCACTCAAGATTTGACGTGTATTTAAATGAAAAGTATCTTGATGAAATTGTAACAGTTTTGTTCAAAAAGTTTGAGCGTGAATTTGTTATTGCTTGATATATATTTGACTTTTTACTCTTTTGTGGCTAAAATTATTAAAAAAGAAAATCTGTAAAGGATAAAATTATGAAACAACTTGATAGTGTTAGTTTAAGAAATTTATATTTAAAGTTTTTTGAGTCAAAGGGACATAAGATTATTCCCTCGGCTTCATTGATACCCGAAAATGACCCCACGGTTTTATTTACAACAGCAGGTATGCATCCCCTTGTGCCTTACTTGTTGGGTGAAAAACACCCTTCAGGAACAAGACTTACTGACGTTCAAAAGTGTGTTAGAACGGGTGATATTGACGAAGTTGGCGATTCTTCTCACTGTACTTTTTTTGAAATGCTTGGCAACTGGAGTTTAGGCGACTATTTTAAGGAGGAGATGATTCCTTGGAGTTTTGAGTTTTTGACTAGCGAGGAGTATTTGGGTATTCCTGTTGAAAACTTGGCAGTTTCAGTTTTTGAGGGAGATAGCGACTGTCCTAGAGATGAGGAGAGTGCAAATCTTTGGATTAAATGTGGAATAAAAAAAGAAAATGTTTTCTTCCTTCCCAAAAAGAATAACTGGTGGGGACCTGCAGGAACTACTGGGCCTTGTGGACCTGATACCGAAATGTTTATCATAAGAAAGGATAAGTGTTCAAATGACTGTTCGCCTGCTTGTGATTGTGGTAGATACCTTGAAATTTGGAACGATGTATTTATGCAGTACTTTAAAAATGCTGAGGGCAAATACGAGCCTCTTTCTCAACGCAATGTAGATACAGGTATGGGACTTGAAAGAACTCTTTGCATTTTAAATGGTAAGACAAGTGTATACGATACGGATATTTTTGAAAAGGCTATTTTTAAAATAGAAGAATTGACAGGCAAAAAATATGACGAGAGCGAGGAAATAACTAAGGCGTTTAGAATTGTTTTAGATCACTGCCGTACTGCAACTTTTATGCTTGGCGATGTAAAAGGTGTAACTCCTTCTAATACCGACCAAGGATATATTTTAAGAAGAATTATTCGCCGTGCCGTTAGATACGGAAGAAATCTTGAATTGCCCGAAGGCTCACTTTTTGCAATTTGCGATACCTTCATTGAAAAGTATAAAGATGTATATGGCGAACTTTTAACTAATAGAAACAAGATTAAAGAGGAACTTGATAAGGAAGAAGCAAAATTTTCAAAGACGCTTAAAGGTGGCTTGAAGGAGTTTGAAAAGGCTGTTTCAAAATGTGAAAAGGGTATCATTGACGGTATAACTGCCTTCCATTTGTATGATACTTACGGCTTCCCCTTTGAAATCACTTTAGAACTTGCAAGGGAAAAGAATATCACGGTTGATAAAGAGGGCTATGAAAAGGCTTTTACTGAACATCAAAAAAAGAGTCAAGCAGGTAGTGAACAAAGATTTGCTTGTGGACTTGCCGACAATCAAGAGGCAACCACTAATTTGCACACTGCTACTCACCTTTTACAAGCAGCATTAAGACAAATTTGTTCGCCTGATATTTGCCAAAAAGGCTCTAATATTACTGCTGAGCGTTTGCGTTTTGACTTTAATTTCCCTAGGCCTATGACTAAAGAGGAAATTCAAGCCGTTGAGGATTTAGTAAACCAAAAGATTGAAGAAAAAATCCCCGTTGTTATGCAAGAGATGAATTATGATGATGCTAAAAACTCAGGCATCACAGGTCTTTTTGAAAGCAAGTACGGTGAAATTGTTAAAACTTATTCAGTTGGTGAGTTCTCTCGTGAAATGTGTGGAGGGCCTCACGCAAAAAATACAGGTGATTTAGGACACTTTAAAATTGTCAAGGAACAGTCCTCATCTTCAGGAGTAAGAAGAATAAAAGCAATACTTGAAAAGTAAAGGTGTATTCAATATTATATATAATATAAAAGGCAAGGCTTTTAAGCCTTGCCTTATTAAATTAAACAGGAAATATTATAAAATACCTTTAAGATAGGAAAGTGAAAAATTTTAAAAAAAATTTAAAAAAAGTGGAAAATCCAAGAGTAAAACTGCTTGACTTAAAATTATATACATTATAAAATAAATAAGCATTGAAAAATTGAAGGTTGAGCCCCTCTATTTTTGGTGTCAAAAATAAAAATTACAAAAAGTTTCTTATATAAAGAAAAAGAGGAGACGGCATTATGAAAACCTATATGGCGAACAACCAGACGGTAGAAAGAAAGTGGTATGTTGTTGATGCAACAGGACTTCCTTTAGGAAGATTAGCATCTAAAGTTGCTGCAGTTCTTCGTGGTAAGAATAAACCCACTTATACCCCTAACGTAGATACTGGTGACTATGTGATTATTATCAATAGTGATAAGGCAGTTCTAACAGGTAAAAAGTTAGAAGAAAAAATGTACAGTTATCATACTGGTTACATTGGCGGATTAAAGCAAATCTCTTACAAGAAGATGATGGCTGAAAAGAGTGATGTAGCAGTTTATGAAGCAGTTAAAGGAATGTTACCCAAAAACAGTCTTGGCAGAGCAATGATTAAAAAGTTGAGAGTGTATAAGGGTGCTGAACACAATCAATCGGCTCAAAAGCCCGTTGAACTTAAGTTGTTTTAGAGAGGTAGAGTAAATGGCAAAAACTGGTTTAAAGAAGAAGTTACAATTCTGGGGAACAGGTAGAAGAAAAAAGGCTATCGCTCGTGTTCGTTTAATTCCTGCAGGTACTGGTAACATCGTTATCAATGACAGAACGTTAGTTGATTATTTCCCTCAAGGTACTTTACAATATATCGTTAAGCAACCCTTAGAATTAACTCAAACAGGTTCATCATATGATATCGTTGTAAGCGTTGCTGGTGGTGGTTACACTGGTCAAGCAGGTGCAATCCGTTTAGGAATTTCTCGTGCATTACTTCAAGCGAATAATGATTTCCGTCCCGAACTCAAAAAGGCAGGTTTCTTAACAAGAGACGCCAGAGCAAAGGAAAGAAAGAAGTACGGCTTAAAGAAAGCAAGACGTGCACCCCAATTCTCAAAGAGATAATATTATTGATAGTTATATCAAGATTAAAAAGCCTCAATTATTTGAGGCTTTTTTATATTTTTAAAAAAGAGAAAATGTTCTCATTTTTTGTATCGTTTATCAATTCTGTTTGTGGCTTGTTCGTGAACGGTAAAAAAATTTTGCATAAAATCTATCTTATTTTCTTTTACAGGATTTTCAAGTTTTTCCTTTTCAATCTCTTTCACCTCCCTTTCTTGAATTTGTTCGTCAACCTTTTCACTGTTTTCTTTTTGCGTGTCGCTCAATTTCATAAACAAATTAAACAGGTCAAGTAGTCCTAATTTTTCCATATAATTGCCCCACTTTTTTAATAAATTTTTTAAATGAATAATTTTTGTTTGCGTTATGTTGAATTTTAGTATATAATTAAAAAGTATACTAATTGTTTTTGTAATTTAAGATTTTACAATATAACTAATATAGATATGCTAATAAGGAGTCTGGTGTTTATGCACAAGAAAATTTCAAAATTTCTAGTTATTATTTTGGCAATCGCATTAGCAGTAACTGCTCTAGTTGGTTGTTCAAAAAACTCGCTTGACGGAAATATTTCAGGCGATGTTACATCAAATGGTGGTTTTATAGTACAAAAGGGTGAATATGTTTATTTTATCAACGGTCTTGACGACTATGATGCTAAAAACAACGGTTCTGTTGTAAAGTCGGCATTAATGAGGATTAAAAAGACTGCTCTTGATGAAGGTAAATATGATGAGGTTGAAACAGTCGTTGACTCACTGCTTGTTGCTGGTTCATATTCAACGGGCGTTTGTATTTTTGGCGACTATGTTTATTATGCAACCCCTACTAACACAAAAAACAAAGACGGTAAAGTTGAAAACTCATATCTTGACTTTAAGAGAACTAAACTTGACGGTACTGACACTACAAGATTTTGTAGAGCAGAGTCTAGAGAGAACGATTATAGGTTCATCGAAAAAGATAATGTGGTTTACATTGTAAGAATCGTTGATGAAACTTCAAATGATTCAAGCACGGTAAGTTCAATTTACTCATACAATACAAGCACAAAAGCAGATACAAGACTTGCTTTTAATGTTACAAGTTATGCTTTTGACGCTGATGTTGAGGCTAATACTCCTTACATCTACTATACAATGTCAGTTTATAAAAACAAGTCTGCGTCAACTGAAAACTATAATCAATTATACAGAGTAAGTATTGATGCAACTTCATCTCAATATGGTAACGATTTTAATTACGATAAAGATGTTGACGATGATGATAACGATATTAACGACTTCACTTATGTTAACTATGGTACTCTTGTTCTAGACGGTATCGGTAAAATGAATAAATTGACTGAGTATAACTATGATACTATCAAAGGACAAGCAAACAGTTCAACAACTTCAGCAGGTTATAACTATTCAATCGTTAAGTACGAAAATGGTGGTCTTTACTATACAAGAGAATTTGTTGATTCAACCGATATGGACGGAAACGCAACTTATAAGTTGATTGATACTAAAGTAACTGAAGGTATAAACGCTGGAACTTGGAATTCAGTTGCCGAAAATTATACTGAAGGTTCAACAAGTCATTTACTTATATCTTATGTAAATACTTCAATAAATGAATCAACACTTTTCTATACTGAAGATAATGTAGAGCATTTTATTTTAATAGATGATGACGGAAATATAACTAACACTAATACTTCTACAAATGAAGAAGTTGTAATAGCTACAAACGCAAGTGGTGCAACTTTCTTGTTTATGGCTGACGGGGTTGGTGGAGTTAAATATCTATATTATTCATTATCAAATGGAATTTATCGTGTTGGTTACAACGGCACTGTTGATAAGTATAATGCACTAATCGGTGATGATGAATATAAGTCAATTCAAATTTTAGATGTAACTTTCTCATCTTCATGGTACGCACCTGAAATTATTGACGGCAAGTTGTTCTATACAAGTGCTGACTCTGATGCATATTCATATGTTTATGTCATTGATTTAAAAGACAAAACAAATGCAAACCTAAAAGAAATCAATGAGATTTATGATGATGTTCAAGAGGTATTTGCTGACCTACAAACAAGTGGAACTGATATTAGTAATGCTGCAAAGTATTATTACTTAACAGGCGACACAACTTTGTTTAATAGATATGACAAAAACAGCAATTATACAAAACATCAAAGGGCTTTATTTGATTCTTTTGTAAATTGTACTAACTTTGCTGATATTGACTTTGGAAAAATGAAGGTTGGCGAAAATGTTTACAATTTGAGAAGTTCATTTGTAAATATGCTAGGTGTTATGAGTGAAGACGATGTTGAATTGCAAGAAGAAACAGTAGAAGGTTATTTGCTAGGTCTTACTCAAAAAGATAATGGCTTAGGTGGCTTAATTTGGTTGCCCATCACAGTATCAATCGTTTTAGTTGGCTTAACGGTAACAATGATTATCTTAAAGAAAAAACGCGTTTTATATTAAAAAACATATTTAAATCTCCACATTTTTTGTGGAGATTTATTATTTATTAAAAAGGCATTTGTATTAAAAAAAAATAAATTTATGCAAATAAATTAAATTAGTAATTATTTTTTAAAAATTGTATATTATAAAAAGAAAAACAATAAGCGTAAAAAGGGTAAAATATAAAGAAAAAAGATTGACAAATATACGCATTTTTGTTAAAAAATTATATAAAAACAGTTTACAAAAATAGCAATTACTAATATAATGTATTGCGATAAAGTAGCGAGGTAAAACTGATGGTAAAATATATCAAATGTCCTAGATGCGAATTAAATTATATTGACAGTGAACAACAAGAGTATTGTGATGTTTGTTTAGCAGAATTAAAGGGGGCTAAACTTAAATTTGCTGACATTGACGAGGAACTTGAACATTTAGAATTGTGTCCTGTTTGTAATACTAATTATATGAAACTTGGTGAAAAACTTTGCGAGGTTTGTAAGAAGGCTTCAAAGTATGAAACGGATGATAATATAGATATCGACAATGATGACGAGTGGAGAAATTATCTTGACGATAACGAGGACGACTTGAGTGATATTCCTGCAGGCGAAATCGACGAGGAAGAGGAAGAAGAGGAAGAAGAATACGAGGTTGAAAAAATTAAAGACGACGATGAATTCGACTTCCCTACAAGCACTGAATATAGTTACGCCGATGATGAAGATGATGAAGACGATGAAGACGAAGAAGACGAAGATGATTTTTAAATAAAAAACTTGGAACAAAAAGTTCCAGGTTTTTTTGTTTGTTAAGAATAAAATGTAAAAATTTGGATATAATTAAGTTATGATTAAACCTAAACAGAATATTGAGTTTATTAAAAAAGAAATTAAAAAAATACTGACTAAAGAAGTTGATGTAAAGGTGAATTTAGGAAGAAATAAAATTGTTAAATATAAAGGTGTGCTTTCAGGCGTATACCCTTCACTTTTTACAATCACCCCACTTGAAAAATCCTATTTAGGTAAGACTACTTATGCCTATGCAGAAGTGCTTTGTGGAAGTGTTAAATTAAAACTCTCTAACCCCGAAGCAAAAATTTAAAAGATTATCCATAACATAATTATTTCATATTTCCCCTTATAAATGTCAATCTCTTTTTATTAGGTATTTTTAAAATATCTATTTAATAAAATAAGATTGACATTTTTTATTTGTGAGGTAAATATGGCTTTAAATGTTGAGTATGATAAATTTGACAAACGAATAACCTACCCTGAAGTCCTTTCTCAAACTATTGTTGAAAGTAAAATTCAAGCAAAATCCCTTTACATAGATAAAATTTTAGCAGTAAATACAAGTATTAGGCTTACAAGTGGGGAGGCTCTTTCAGGAGAGGTTAGATATGGTGGAGTAATTTATTACTCTCTCATTTTTCAAACAGAAAACGGTGAAATTGATAGACTAGAGAGAGCAACGGAATTTAGCCATAAGGTAGAGGTGGATTATTCTGCTCCCTCTTGTAAAACTAAAATCCATCTGTCTGTTGTTAAGACTGAACTAAAAAGAGAGGGGAGCAGTTTTGTGATTACTTCAATAGTTGATAGTTCAATCCGTCTGTCTAAACTTCAAACAGAGCAGTATTTAGTTGGTGGAGAAGAAATAATTTATAAAACTTCAACCGAGGAATATGTCAAAGTAAACAGTACCAAGGGTACTTTTGAAGTAGAAGATGAGATTGAAATTGACTATGTTAGAGATATTTTAACTCATACTGAAAAGGCTATCATTACACGTGCTGAAGCAGTTCAAGGTGGCGTAAAAATTTATGGAGAAGTGCTTGTTGACCTGTGTGCCGTAAAGGAAGGAGCAAATGAAAATAACCTCTTTTTAAATGTGGAGAGGGTTGTACCATTTAATGTTGAATTGCCTTGTGATGATGTGTTAGGGGATGGAAAAGTTGACTGCTACGTTGTGGTCAAGGAGGGGAAAATTTCTGCTAACGCAAACGAAGATAGAAATAGATGTAAGATTGATATAAGTCTATCTCTTGAAGGTTTTGCTGATGTATATGATATAGAGAGTATCTTTTGTTGTGATGACGCTTTTTCAAAGACAAATGAACTTCATTTTGAATACGCAAAAAGCGAGGATTTATATATTAAGGATTATATCGTTTATAACGAGAGAGTAAATGGTCAGTCTGCCCTGAACGGAGAAATAAATTACGATACAACCCTTCAAACTATTGCTGTTAAAAATGTAGAGTGTAACGGACAGGTAAAAGAAGGCTGTTTAGAGGTGGAAGGAGTTATAAACAGCGTTATTATTTGTTCAAATAAGGAAAATGAAATTTTCAGCGTTGAGGGGATAACTCCTTTTAATTTGCTTTTAAAAAATGATATGCTTAAAAGTGGTGATGAAGTTGAGGTTCAAGCCGTATGTTTGGGAACTCAAGCCAAACAAAAGAGAGAGGGAGAGATAGAAATTGATAGCAATTTAAAGATTTGCGTTAAGATATATTCAAAACTTACTTCCACAGTTATTTGTGAGGTGGTTGAGGGAGAAGCGATTGTTCAAAATAAAAATGCTTTGACTGTTTATGTCGCCGAGCCTAACGAATCTCTTTGGAGTTTATCCAAGAAAATTAAGAAAAGTATGGAAGAAGTTTCAAGATGCAATCCCGAACTTGAGTTTCCACTAAAGGGAAACGAAAGAATAATTATATATAGAAAGCAAGAAACAAGTTGTTGATTATTTAGCAAACGGTTTATTCCGTTTGCTTTTTCAATATCTATTTGCTATAATTTAAAATATGAAAAGAGTAAATATCAAAGCTTATGCAAAACTTAATCTATCTCTTGTAATTGAGGGGGTTGACCAGCAAAATTATCACCTTTTAGATAGTTTTGTTTGCAGTATAGATTTGTATGATGTTGTTAAAATCTCAGCAAGAAAGGATAAAAAAGTTACTATACAAATGAAAGGTAAGGGGCTTGAGTATTTACCACCTGAAAAGAACAATGCATACATTACTGCAGAAAAGTTTGTTGAGCAGTTTGATACGAACGGTGCTGATATTTTGATTTACAAAAATATTCCCGTAGGTAGTGGACTGGGTGGTTCATCAGCCGACTCTGCTGGGGTTATCAAAGGACTAGGAGAAATTTATAATATTCCGTTCGATGCACTTTTTGAGTTTTCAAAAACGCAGGGTAGCGATACTCCCTTTATGCTTCGTGGTGGTTTTGCGAGAATAAAGGGTAGAGGCGAACAGGTTGAATTTTTAGATATAAACAAAAAATTGCCGATATTTTTAATCTGTCCAAAAAGTTCGGTGTCTACTGTTGAGTGTTATAAAAAGTATGATGAACTTAATAAATTAAACTCTGAAAACAAGACGGAAAATTTGATAGAAAAAATTAAAAATGACGAGTATGAAAATTTACAATCCTTTGTGTTTAACGATTTATATGAAGGTGCAAAATTACTAAACAATGATGTTGAGATTGCTTATCAAGAGGGACAGGCATTTGCCCCTACGGCAATTTCAATGACTGGTTCGGGTAGTGCTGTGTTTTGTATGTTTGAGCATATAGAGTTTTGTAGATGGGCATCAAGTAGGTATAAGGGAAAGTTTAATACTTATATCGTGCAAACAGTTATACCCAAAAAGGAAAAAAGTTTGTATTCAATTCAAGAAGAAAATTTATAGGCGATTACGCTAAAAATATATAAATATGTTGAGGTTATAAATGGACGAGAAAGTAATAAAAGAAGATAAAAACAAGGCTAGAAAGCTTGTTTCAAAGGGTGGAGTTTTTGAGGACGAATACACTACAGATTATGAAAAAAGTCTTTCTAAAAAAGAAGAAACAAATGAAAGCGAAGATGAAATAGTCGTGGAAATTCCTGAGCATAAGACTGAAGTTGTTGAAAGCGTTGGTAAGAGTGAGGACGAGATTATTAAAAATCAACAGAGTATTATCAAAGCAAGAAAGGAACACGAAAAAAAGGTTGCTGAAAAAACTTCTGCCTTATTAAAAGAGGGAGAGGGTTATTTGAAGGATGGTGACTTTGAAAATGCCGAAGAAAGTTTTTATCAAATGATGATAACTAACCCTAAAAATTATCGTGGCTATTTTGGTATAGTAGAGGCAGTTACTCATAATTTTAATCAATTTGATGAATTTAAAGATGTTGAAGATGTGTATACGAAGGCTGTTTCTTTGTATGACGATAATGCAAAAAAAGAACTTGCCGAAAAATATCTTAAAAGCTTTGAAAAGAGTGTCGCTCAAAATGAAAAGGATATAAAAACTTTTGATGAAGTTGAGAATAAAAGTAAGGAAGAAAGAATTGAAAAGTGCAAAATTTTAAATAAAAAAGCACTTTCAAAATTGTGGAAGGTGGCAATTCCGTTTGTACTAGGGCTTGTGCTTTGCATTGTAGGTATTTCACTTGCGTACAAATTTACAGCAACCAAGTCTCTTGTTTGGGTAATTATATCTTCGGTTTCAGGTGCAGTTGCAGGTGTTTCCTTTATTCTTATTTTAACTTGCATAAGTAAAATAGTAACAGCGTTTACCTTTAAACACAGAGCAAAAACTTCAGCGTTGACTGAGGAAGGCGAAAAGTCAATTCAACTTAAAAAGAAAAATAGTTACTTAAACAGAATAATTGAGGACATAAAGTAGTTGTTTATTATAAAACTATGTTAAATATAATATTTTTCAATTTGACATTTATTTTTTAGTATGCTATAATCAAAAAAGTGATAAAAAGGGTACGGAGTATTTAAAAAATGGCTACTGTTTCTAAAAAGAAAAAATATTTAAAAAAGATAGAAAAAAAACATGCAGACTTCTCTAAAGATGCTATCGCAAACGCAGACGAGAGAGTTCAAAAGCGTTATTCATTAGTTAATATGCTAATCGGTGTTTTACTAATTGTTTTAAGCCTTTGTGCGATTATTAGTATATTAGGTCCTTTCATTGATTTAGGATTTAAGTTTGGCGACCACGCATCAACAATTAAGGGTTATGAACTTATTGCTGGCGTATCAGGTGAATATATGGCAGAAAATGCTTATCAAATGTTTACAACAAATGTACTTTTAATCGTTATATTTGTTTTGCCTATTATTGCAGGTGTATTATCAACTATCTTTAAAGGACAGTTGTGGGTTAAAATTGTTACGGCTCTTTTGTTTGTTGTATCTGCAATCGGCTTATTTTTAATCGTTCCCATTTCAATGACGAGTGCAACTACACAATTTTTAGATTCTTATAAAACTTTTGAGGCTGCAAACTTCTGTAAAGCACCCTACTGGATAGGTACAGGATATTTGCTTTGTTCATTTATTGCTTTCTTTAAAGATGATGTTGCTAAAATGACAATCAAGAATATTATTTAATTTTAAATATTAAAAAGAACTACCAACAAGGTAGTTCTTTTTTTACTTTATTTTTGAATTTTTCCACTTATTAGAGAGTAAAAAAGAAATTGAAACTAAAAAGCCAATCGTCCAACCTATTCCCCATGCCCACCATAAGATAGGTATGCCAAAGTTTGCCGACAAAATGAAGGCTGATATTACACGAGCAATAACATTTGAGGTTGTTGAAATCATAAATAAAACTATCGAACCAGAACCACGCAAGATGCCATCACTCAATATTTTTAAACCTATCAGCAGTATAAACGGAGAAACCATTTTAAGCATATTAACTCCACATTTTACGGCTTGAACAGAAGTGTCTTTTTCCATAAAAAGAAGAATAAACGGTTTTCCTAAAAAGGCAAATATAATGGTAATGGGTACTACCAAAAATAATAAAAAGATAATATCATATGCAAACGCAGGGTATATTCTTTCCCACTGGTCAGCACCTATGTTTTGGGAAACAAAGTTTGAAAGCCCATTACCAACGGCTGAAAAAATTGATGTTGCAATGCTTATTAGTTTTATTGAGGCGATATAACCAGCCACTACATAACCTTCGCCATAACCGTTAATTATTTTTTGTATAATTATATTTCCTATTGAAATTGAGCCTTGTTGTAAAATACTGGGTATCGCTATCAAAACCAAACTTTTAAAAAGTTTTTTTGAAAAGATAGGTGCTTTTTCAATGCAAGGTAGTTTTTTTATCTTTCTTATTAAAAATAAGATTGCAAGTATGGCACTTATTCCTTGACAAATAACTGTTGCAAGGGCTAACCCCATAACCCCAAGTGAAAATACTTTTACAAATAAAATATCAACAAATACATTTGCCGTAGATGATATAGCAAGAAAGACGAACGGAGTTTTTGAATCGCCCATTGCTGAAAAAACACCCGTTGCAACATTATAAAAAAATACAAATGGAATACCTATCGTATATACTATAAGGTATGAGTAAGAGTCAGCAAAATTTTCCTCTAGCGTTTCCATACCACGAAGCAACGGCTTTGTAAAGATAAATCCAAACGCCATAAGCAAAACGCAAAGACAACCAAAAACTATAAATGAAGTACTGATTGAAGTTTTCATTTCAGTATAGTTTTTTTCTCCTATAAGTCTGCTTGCAATTACCGAACAGGCTGTATTGCAACCAAAGGCAAAACAGGTGTAAATTAAGGTAATTTCGGAAGCGTTTCCAACACTTGCCAAAGCGTCTGTACTTATAAAATTTCCTGCAATTACTGTGTCTGCTAAATTGTATAAAAGTTGAAAAACCACACTGCCTAGCAGTGGCAAGGTATAAAGCCATAAGCAGTTGCGTACCTTTCCAACAGTTAAATCCTTATTCATTTTTTGTCCTAAAAGTAATTTTTTTTGTTATTTTACCCTTATAAAAAAATGTTGTCAAGCATTTGGCTTTATTTTACAATACCCTTTGACTTTTTTGTTGGTTTATTTTAAAATAGGCTTAAAGGAGATTTTATATGGAAAAATATTTAATAGCAACTGATGTTCACGGCTCATTAGAATTTTATAATAAACTTGAAAAGAGAATTGAAGTTGAAAATCCCACAACCATTATTTTTTTGGGAGATTTATACTATCATGGTCCTCGTAATCCTTTACCTCAAGGTTATTCACCTATGGAAGTTTGTCAAAAAATAAAAGGCTTAAAAAACACTATTTTAATCAAGGGTAATTGCGATGCCGAAGTTGATGAAATGATAACCGAACGAGAGTTTGAAAGGGAAGTTTATTTGCAAATTAACGGAAGAAATTTTCTGTTTACACACGGGCATAAACTTTTCGAGCAAAAACAAAATCTTAAAGGAGTGGATTTTGTTGTTTACGGACATACGCATATAAACGAACTGTCTTCAATCAACGATACAACGTTAATCAACCTGTCCTCAATATCCCTTCCTAAGCAAAATGCTGAAAGATGCTATATGATAATTGACGATAAGATTGAAATTAAAAATTTACAAGGAGAAAAGTTTAATTATATAAAATTATAAAATAATTAAAGAAAATATAAAAAGACAGGTTTATTACCTGTCTTTTTTGGTCTACCCGTTGGGAGTTGAACCCAAAATGACGTCGTCGGAGGACGTTGTTTTATCCAATTAGACTACGGATAGATATTTGTAAACTTTACTTTTTACAAATTATAGCATAAAGAATAAATTAAAGCAAAAATAATTTATCTTTTTTATTTACTATGATATAATTAAGTAAAAATTTTTAGGAAGGTTAAATCATTTATGGGCAAAACGGTTGTCGTTGGTATGAGTGGTGGTGTTGATAGTTCGGTTGCCGCCTTGTTGTTAAAAAAACAAGGTTATAACGTGGTCGGGCTTTTCATGAAAAACTGGGAAGAAGTTGAGGAGAACGGCTGTTGTACGGCAGAGGAAGATTATGCTGATGTTCGTAGAGTTTGCAATTTAATTGATATACCTTACTATTCAGTAAATTTCGCAAAAGAATATATGAATAGAGTTTTTAAATATTTTTTAGAGGAATATAACGCAGGCAGAACTCCTAATCCTGATGTTCTATGTAATAGAGAAATTAAATTTGGACCTTTTAAAGATTACGCTTTATCCCTTGGTGCTGACTATATTGCTACGGGGCATTACTGTGATATAAAGGTTGAAAATGGCAAAAGTTATCTTTTAAAGGCAAAGGACCAAAGCAAAGACCAAACATATTTTTTAAATCAAGTCAGTCAAAAGCAACTTGAAAATGTGCTTTTTCCTCTTGGAAAAATTGAAAAGAGTGAGGTTAGAAAAATTGCAGAGGAGTATAACCTTGCAACTGCTCGCAAAAAGGACAGCACTGGTATTTGCTTTATAGGTGAGAGAAATTTTAGAAAATTTTTGCAAACTTATATTCCTGCCAAAAAGGGAAAAATGATGACTTATGACGGAAAGGAAATAGGTGAGCATCTTGGTTTAATGTACTATACGATAGGGCAACGGAAGGGACTTGACATAGGTGGACAAAAGGGAGATAAGGACGGAGGAAGATGGTTTGTTATTGAAAAGGATTTAAAAAATAATATTCTATATGTCGCCCACGGAGATGAGAGTAAGTTGTATTCAAATGCTTGCAAGGTTAGTCATTTTAACTGGATTCCTGAAATGCCTGAAGAAAAGAGATTTGAGTGCTATGCGAAATTTAGATATAGACAGAGTGAGCAAAAAGTTGTAGTAAACATTGAGGAGGACGGAAATCTTTTAATAGAGTTTGACGAACCTCAAAGAGCAGTAACCGAAGGTCAATTTGCTGTACTTTATAAAGAGGACAAATGTATCGGTGGTGGCATTATTGAAAAAGCAATTTTCTATTAAAAAAAGGACTTGAAAAAGTCCTTTTTTTATTTTGAAGTGAGGGTAAAGAAGGAACACATACAAGCAATGCTTGATAAAATTCCACTTATAACTACCCCTATTTGTCTTTGAGTAATTATTGTTGCAGAGTTGGTATAAAATTTAAAAGCATCACCTACGAAAGCGTCAATTAAAAGGCTGGGCATTAAAAATAGAAGCAATGCACCACTTGCAAAACAAATAACCGACAAAATTTTCGTAACAGGGTGTTTTATTAAACCAAGTATACCACCAACAATGGGTAGCGTAAAGGCTAGAAAAGCAAAATAATTAAAAGACAAAATTACACACTTACCCGTAACAAGAGTACCTGTAGGACCTTCATATTGTAGATATTTTGAAAGCCCAAATACAATTTCAGTTCCTTTAAAGGTTGTTTGGTTGCATTTTAAACAATCGGTAAAGATAAATAAAAATGAAATTATACCAAGAGCAAAAGTTGTATATGATATTATTGAAATGAATAAATTTTTATTGCTTTTCATATAGCCCCCTTTTAATAAAAAAACGCCCAAACGGGCGTTTTAAATTTTTAAAATTAGTCGTTTGCTAAAATTCTTAACACGTTAACAGTTACACCACTCGCACAGCAACAACTTGCAATAGAAATGGGTAATTTAAGTGTAACACTAGCAGCATCAATATTTTCATAGAGAGGTGAGCAAGCACCAAAATATGTAGTGATAAAGAAGAATAAAAGTAAAGCACCACCAAAAGCACAAGCGCCTAGGATTTTTGTGATAAAGTTATCAATAAAACCTAAAACAGCACCAACCAGAGGAAGACAGAAAGCAAGAACAACCCAGAAGTTAAACTCGAAAACTTCTACTTCTATAAATCCAGCGGTTTTAGAGTAACCAAATGCAACTTGACTTCCCTTGTATGTAACAGTATCACCCAATACACTGAAGCAATCTAAAAACATCATACAAAAAGCCGCTACACCAAGCGCTAATAGTACTAGACCGAAAGCAAATGAAATATCATGTTTTTCATGTTTAGCCATGATAAACCCTCCTAAAATTTTTAATTTAGTGTGTAAATAATATCACAATTATTTTTATTTGGCAAGTAAATGAAAGTATAAAATTATTCAAGGCTGTCAATAACATTTAAAAATAAATTATTTAAAGGTAGAAATAATGAAAAAAACGGGTATAACTTTAACGATATTATTCATAATAATTGTGGTTGTGGCGGTAGGTATTTTTAATGGTCAAACAAAGGGAGAAAAAGAAGATTTTGCTGAAACTACTTATTTTAGATTGCATATAAGAGCAAACTCAAATAGCAACCTCGACCAACAGGTAAAATATGAGATTAAGGAAAATGTTGTAGAGTTTTTAACTCCTTACGTTCAAGGTTGCAAAAGCAAAGAGGAGGCAATGATTGTTATTAAAAGTCTTTCTGGTGAGGTTGAAAATATCATCGACAAGATTTTGATAAAAAAGGGGTTTTCTTATAAGTCAAGTTGTGATTTAAGGAGAGAGTATTTTCCTACAAGAGTATACCAAAATGAAACTTTACAGGCAGGAGAGTACGATAGTCTTATTATCAATCTTGGTAGCGGAAAGGGTGATAACTGGTGGTGTGTTATTTATCCACCACTTTGTTTTACAGGAGAGAATAACAGCGAGATTACATACAAAAGTAAAATGATTGAGTTGTTTAAGAAAATATTTAACTGACATAATAAATTAAGGGGGAAATATGAATAAACTTATTAAAATAAGTGCGATTGTTTTAGTGTTGTTAAGTTTGTGTATTTTTTCAACTGTTGCGATAAATCAAACGAAAACTGCTGGTTTAAGTGGGAACGTTTCTGCAATCGGTGTGGCAACATTAAAACAAGGCAGTACAGGTAGTGATGTGAAAACTGTACAGCAAAGACTAAAAAATTGGGGATATTATACGGGAAGTGTTGATGGAATTTATGGCAGTCAAACTAAAAAAGCCGTTGAGTATTTTCAACGCAAAAACGGTTTAACGGTTGACGGTATCGTAGGAACGCAAACTTATAATGCGTTGGGATTAGGATATATGGCTTCAAGTTCATCTTCATCATATACGAGTGCAGACCTTACTTTGCTTGCTAAATGCATAAATGCAGAAGCAAGGGGAGAGCCCTATACTGGACAAGTTGCTGTTGGTGCAGTGGTTTTAAACCGTGTTAGAAGCAGTTCTTTTCCTAACACAATATCAGGTGTAATTTATCAAGCAGGTGCGTTCAGTTCAGTCAATGACGGACAAATCAATTTAACGCCCACGCAGTCGGCAATCAACGCAGCAAGAGATGCTATGAACGGTTGGGACCCTACTTACGGTGCGTTATATTTTTATAATCCTGCAAAGTCAACGAGTTCGTGGATTTTTTCAAGAACTACAATAACAACGATAGGCAATCATGTTTTTGCAATGTAGTGAGGTAAGATATGAGTGAAGAAAAAGAAAAGAGTACGAGTGGTAGCGAAAAGGTAGATGAGATTGTAAAGGAAAAGAAACAATCTAAAACACAGCCTAAAAAGAATAGTGGCTTAAAGAGTAAAAGTACCACTCAAAAAAAGAAAAACGGTTTAGAAAAGGCAACAATTCAGCCTACACCCAAGAGTGAAATAAAAAAAGAAGAAACACAAGAGGAAAATCGAAAGACGAAAGTTTTAAAGGAAAAGAAAAACGCTAAAACGAGAGAAGAAATAGCAAAACTAAAAGCAGAAAAGAAGGAAAAGAAAGCCCAAATCAAGCAAGAAAAGTTACAGGCTAAACTTAAAAAGCGTGAAGAAAAAGAGGCTAAAATTGCAGAAATTAAGAGAAAGCGCCTAGAAAAGAAATCTGAATTAGAAAAGCGTAAAGCAGAGAGTGTAAACGACAAAAAAGAGAAAAAGGCAACAAGTAAACAAAGGACAGAAAAGAGTGAAAAGAAAAAAGAAAGAAACGGACAGCAAAATCTTGGATTTTGGATTACTGCCGTTTGCGTACTAGGTGCAACCACTCTTGCTATGACAACTCTGTTTGCCGTAAACAAAATAGAGACTGGTAATTGGAAAGATGCAGTAGGCTCAACCTATTCAAGTTCAATGTATGAGTTGACAGGACTAACTGAAAATATGAATAACGACCTGTCAAAATTAAGAGTTTCAAATTCACCTGAAATGCAAAGAGGAATTTTGACTGATATAATTATTCAAAGTCAATTAAGTATGTCCTCTCTTGAAAAAATGCCTATCTCAATGATGTATACTCAAACCATGTCAGCGTTTATGAACAATGTAAACACAGAAGCAAGAATTTTGCTAGATAAGGTGAATAGGGGAGAAAGCATGACAAGTGAGGAGTTTGAAGTTGTTGAGTATATGTACAATACTAACTTAAAAATTCAAAACGAGTTAAATGTGCTTTCAAATCATATTAGCAATGAAGAAATCTCAAAGGTACTAAAAGAGGATATGCAAAGCGAGGTTTATACAAATCTTGAAAGATTGCAAAAGGAAGTTGTAGAAACGCCTTCAACATTATCGGGAAGTATTTTTTCTGGTGAAAAGCAAGTTTCAAAAATGAAAGGACTTGAAAATCTACAAGAAGTGAGTGTAGAAAAAGCTTTGCAAAATTGTAACGAGTTTTTAAAGGAGCATAATCTTTCTAACCTAACTTATCAGGGTGAAACGGTTACTGAAAGTTTAACTTGCTACAACTTTAACTGTCAGGACGATATGGGTAGAAGTGTTTTTGCACAGGTAACAAAAAATGGTGGCAAATTAATGTTCTTTAATATGTATGAAGAGTGTCAAAATTCAAATCTTGATGTCAACGTTTGTGTGCAAAAAGGCAAGGAGTTTTTGTCAGCAATAGGTATCGACAATGTTAAAGAGGTTTGGATAAATGAAAGTGGCAACGATTGTCAAATTGACTATGCTTATGTACAAGAAGGAGTTGTAGTTTATACTGATGTTATTAAGGTAAACGTGTGCAAGGAGAGTGGTAAGGTGATTGGTATTGATGCTATTGCTTACTATTTAAATCATCATACGAGAGAAAACATTACGCCAACAATCACAATGGACGAGGCTAAAGCAAATCTGTCAAACAAAATTTCAAGCCAAGCGACAGGACTTTGTTATATTCCTGTGGGAAATGAGGAAGTGCTTGCTTACGAGTTTGTGTGCCAGTATCAAGATACAACTTATTTTATCTATATTGACGCAAAAGACGGCAAGGAAGTAAAAATTGCGCAGGTTATGCCTACATCTCAAGGTAGTTTACTTGTGTAACTTAATATAAAAGGGTTAATTAAGTACCCTAAATAGCGTAAAAGTAAAACAGCCCAGATATAAAGAGTTTCCTTTATGTCTGGGCTTTTATATTTATTTTGTTCAAATTTAAATACTTAACCAAATTACATAAATAATTGTAATTGTTTACAAATAAGTTTTTAATTCTTTTTGTATATTCATTTTAATTCTCATAATGCCGACTTTTTAATAATAAAGAAAATTACGTAATGGGGGTAGAAATATTACATTGTAAAATCATATATTGCGTCAAACTCAAAACACACTTCATCGTCTTTTAATTTCTCAATTGAAAATGATTCAAAATTCCACATCACTTCATCTAATTTCTGGTCATAATAAGTTTCTATTAGTGCCACTTTGTTTTTTTTGATTTAATATTTTTTTTACATAAAAATAAATTTCATCAAACCATTGGCAAGTGTTTTTATAGAAATCTGGTGCCATTTGTTTGGCAATAATTTCCTTTCTATCAGATGCAAAGAGAACAATTCCATCTTCGGTTTCAAAAACAATGTCGATGTCGTTAATATTTTCGTTCCAACAAGCAATTCCTTCAACCTTATCGAACAAGCAGTTGTCTTCATCATCTAAATAAAGAGTTGCATTTAAATATACTTTGCCATTTTCATGGTCATACTCAATATCATAGCACACCTCTCCTTTATAATGAGTTGTTGAAGAATTGTTGTTAATTTCACTTAAAAATTCATCATCTTAATGGTTTTATGTAATGTAACAATTAGTTATAAGAGGGGCTTATAACTGCTAAGTTAATAAATTATTTTCACGATTTAAAGAATCAATATCATCGCATTTATATAGTTTGCAAAAATTATCTATGAAGAACGATTGATTTTGTTGAAGTCCTTCAATCATTGTATCAACTTTATAACTATCGAGCTTGTTTTTTAAAGATTTAGAATATTTTTTTAATATCTTTAAGCATTTTTGAGGATATAGTGGGTATAATATTTCTGCTGCTGATGCAGAGATAACTAAATTATTGTTTTCTAACAATTTAGAAAACTCTATTATACCTTCTTCTGTCAACAACAATTGTTTTGCTGCCTTTAATATTTGGCTTGATGCTTTTTTAGCTGTATTATAATTATGTTCGCTATTATTAGTAATTCTATCGGTACTTTCATAATCTTTTAAAAATATTGAATTATCGATAAATATTCTAATAAGGTCTTCTATTTTTACTTCGTTTTTTATAGCCATATAATAGTTTCTCCTAATTGGTCTGCAAACATCTTCAATACTTCTAAGCCTTTTGTATATTGTTGTTCGTATGGCAATGTATTTACATATTGTCTAAATGTTTGACCATTTTGATAAATTCTTGAATAATAACCAGATACTTTATGGTGTAAATTTTTAGATATTGCAACTGTGTTTTGTGAATTATAAACTGTTGAACCAGTATTAATACCCTTTGTTACTGTTTGTTGTTCAACAATATGATGCCATTCTCCATCTTTAATATAGTCAGATGCTTTACCATATTCCTTTTTAAATCCATCATAAGTATCAAAACTTTTTACATTGCTGCTTGGATTTGCTTTTGGGAATAAAGATTTAATTGCTGATGTGATTTTATAGGCAGCATATGATGATACTGCACCAACTGCAGTTCCAACACCAGTACAAATACCAACAGTTTCCCAATCAACTTTACCTTCTTGTTGATATGTAGAAATTGCTGCTGTACCTGCTGCAATACCTGCTCCAACTAATGCTCCAACTGCAACCGTTGCTACAACTGGTGCTGCTGCAACTGCACATACAACACCAATTACTGCTGGCACTGCAATTGTTGCTACTGCTCCAATTTTGCCAATAGTTGTGTTGCAAACTTTCTTAACTGCTGTACTTACTTTTTTGCATAATTTTTTAAACCAACCGCAGTTTTCAATCATTCCAGCGTTTTGAAATTCACTTAGTAGGATGTATTCCCCATCACAATCGAATACACAATCTAAGTTTTTATTCTCATCAATAAATGGAACACCTGACATTGTGTCGATAGTAACATTTCCTTCCTCATCAATTAAGGTTGCTGTTAAAGTAATTACATTTAACTCGACATCATAGTAATAATGATACTTTACCTCAATTTCAGCAGTTGCCTCAGCATCTAATTCAGAAACCAAATCAATTTCGCAGAAATCTAACAAGTTAAACGTTTTTGTGCCTTCAAATGTAGTTGCCTTTTCATTTGACTCTAATACCACATTTTCAAATTCATCAAAAATGCTTTGATAGTCAATTTCATTTTGCCTAACTTCTATTGTTCTTGTCGCAATTGTTGTTTGTGAAAATTGTTTAGAGTTGATAAAGTTTGGTAGACAATAAACAATTAAACAAACAACAACCAATATTAGTGAAACAAAAAGAAAACTCTTTTTTTTAATTTTTGACTTTGACATATTACCCTCCTTTTTCAAAAGTTAAAAAATTAAAACAAAACTAATTGCTTTTAATATATTCCATTACTGTATTAACGGGGATACAGTAACAAATACCATAAATAATGTTGTTGGTTTGGTCTTTCAATCTAAAAGTCGTAATACCCACCAATTTTCCATTTTCGTCAATTAAAGCACCACCACTATTTCCGTCAGAAATAGTTAGGTCACATTGAATAACATTTCTTGTATTATTGTTATATGTAACATTTATGTGGGGGATAGCAATATGACCAGTGGTTAAAGATATTCCATAATTACTCATATTGCCTATGGCATAAACTTTATCACCATAATCGAGTTTGGAGTCATCACCAATCTTTATAGGTTTTAAACTTCTATCACAAGTTAATTTAAGAACTGCAATATCTAAATCTAAATCATACTTTACAATATCAATTTTTCTAAAATCTTGTTCATCAATAAGTCGAATAGATATTGTTTCAAAAGGATAACTTTGTCCTAAGTTTTTATAAGTTATAACATGGGCGTTTGTAACGATTGTTCCATACACAGCCTTTTAGCACATCAAAAATATCAGTAGGCTCTTTTGTTCAATAACTAAAAAACATTAAACCCCAAACTTAATAGACAAATAGTTGTTTCCCGTTTAAATACTTAACCAAATTACTTAATAATTGTAATTGTTTACAAATAAGTTTTTAATTCTTTGTAAAATCATATATTGTGTAAAAATCGAAGCAAGCCTCATCTGCTTTTAACTTTTTCAGTAGAGTTATATTATTCTAACCGAAATATTATATCTCGTGGCATTTCATAATTATATAAATCAATTTTCACTATTTTTAATATTTTCTCAGTTATTTTTACATTTTGTTTTTTTGCCGGACACCCAAAGATTAACCACAAACACTTCATTATTTTTGTTTTGCATTTGTTTAACATATCTGCAAAACCATTGCGACATTTGAACAGCAGCCTCATACAAATCTGGAAAATCTTCTTTATATCTTATCGCTGCTTCAAAAGGGACAGGTAACGCCTTAACTTTATACCAATTTAAATATTCACGTTTTTTATTTAATAAAGTTTTTATATGCGGTTCGACATCTTCATCAAAAAGCAAACCTTCTTGGAAATAAAAATTATCTTTGTATTTGTCCGGGATGCTATAAATCTCTTTTGCATCAAAATCTTTTTTCGTTAATTTATCTTTAGCTCCTAAAAGCATAAATTGACTCATTTATACCTCCTAAGCAACTTTTGGTAAACCAAAGAATGCGTGTGGTTTTGTGTGAGAACAGGTATGATAATGATCAAAGTAATTTACCTTGGTTGCCCTTTCCAATATAGGAGATTTGCCGTTTTCATGGTCATATTCAATATTGTAGCAAATCTCAAATCTTTGAAGCCACTTGTGTTTATCAAATCTAGACCGTTCTGTTATTGACAAATTGGTATATGCAATCACTAAATTCAAAATCATTTATAGGTATTTCTATACTTGACAAGTTTACCATTTCACTTAACATATTTGAAAAAGTTATCGGTTTCTGCAAATCAAATTTTGCCAATAATACATCCTCATATCTATCAATATGAGATTTTAAAAATTTAATAAACCACGCCATCTGTGTGCTTCTACATTTGTAATAATTTTCATCATATTTCTTACAATCTTCCAGTTTACACCCCAATGGAATAATAGTGTGAATAGAATATGCCTTTCGTTGCTGAAATATCTTACGACAGACTTCCTCTTCTCCCAACGAGAGATTCTCATTAAAGATAAACTTAGCATCATCCCCAATATCATATACTTGATTTTTTAAAATATCCTTATACAAATATTCTGTTTTGTTAAGTTTTTTATCAAATGCTATTAAATACGATATACTCATTCTTCAAACTTCCATGTATAATATTTAACCTATCATCACTTACGATGTCAATCATATTAGAGTAAAATGCACTATACAATGTATTTTAGTTATTTACAAACTGATGTATCACAGAATCTTCAAACGCAAAATTATCTTCCGGCAGTTTAATATTATTCAAATTTATACATTTAAACTTTATTTTAGAGTAATTTATTGGATGACCTAAACAAATTTGAAGAAAAAAAACATCTCCGTCCTCTTGAGTATGTTTTTTTAAAAAATCAAGAAACCATTTACATTGCTCTTTTTCACATAAATAGTAATTTTGGATAATACCATTATCCACCAACCGATACTCCAATGGAACACTTGCACGAATAGCATACACCTTCCGTTGTGGAAATAAATTTTTAGCAATATCCTCTTCTTGTGGCCAAAGTTTTTCTTTAAAGAAAATCCCATCATTATCAAGAAAAACCGTCTTTCCACTCGTTAATGTGTGCCTATAAAAATAGTCCGTTTTATTCAATGTTTTATTTTTTTTAAGTGCTATTAAATATGTAACTGTCATACAATCTCCTTAATTAAATTGTGGTAGTCCATAAAAAGCGTGAGACTTGCATACTTCGTGAGATTCTCCTCTATCGGTCAAATTACCCAAGTGGTAGTGGTCATAATATCCATATCCATGATGCAACTCGTGTATTGGCGATTTATCGTTTCCCGATTGTTGGGCAATGCTTCTAGCGTTATCTTTGTAGTATGTATAAACACTTACTATTGTGTTTGCAGCCATTATTGAAACCGCAAAACTTCTTTCAATCTCAACTGGGCAATAGTACATTGCTCCATCACTAGGATTAGCCCACGCTATATAGTAAGAATTTTTAGATAAAACGTTAACAACCTCTGCTGTTAATACTGCCGATGCGAAATTAACGCCCTTGTAAACAATTTCTAAAATCCTTCCAGTTGTTTTATCTATAACTTGTTCTATTCCATCTGCAATAGGTTCAATAATAATTGCACTAGCTACAACACCTGTTGTAACAGCTGCTGCTGCAACTGTTGCAGTTACAAATGTTGAACTTGCGACTGCACTACCAGCAGCGATTAACCCAGCGCTAATTCCTCCGGCTAGTCCTGCAGTTCCTCCACTAACGCTAACTGTTGCTGTTGCAGCCGCTACAAAAGCAGGAGCAGCAACCACCACGGTAGCAACAACTGCAACAACGGCTACGGTTGCTACTATTGCTACTGCATTTTTCTTGACAAAATTTAACGCCTTTTTAAACCAACCGCAATTATTTATATCTTCATTTAAATCTGATAAGAATACAATATCATCTTCGGCTTCAAAAACAATGTCGATGTCGTTAATATTTTCGTTCCAACAAGCAATTCCTTCAACCTTATCGAACAAGCAGTTGTCTTCATCATCTAAATAAAGAGTTGCATTTAAATATACTTTGCCATTTTCATGGTCATACTCAATATCATAGCACACCTCTCCTTTATAATGAATTGTTGAAGAATTGTTGTTAATTTCACTTAAAAAATCCTCATCTTAATGGTTTTATGTAATACAGTAATTAATTAATAAAAGCATCAATATCGTGAAGATATTCGTTGTCTAATCCTGTGTAATAATATTTAGTGATTTTATTAGTTTGTTTGTTGTAACAAACAATAATATCATCACTAAAATTATCGTTTTCATTGGCACCTTTAAAATCTCTATAATCATTAAATAAAACAACTAAATAACTATCGTTTTCAGATATATAATCATCTGTATATTCATCGATAGATTGATTTCTAATATTTAATGATGTGCAAAATTCTTTAAAGTTCTTAAAATATTTTGGATGGTATTTCCCGTTTAAATACTTAACCAAATTATCTAAAGAATTATAATTATTTCCAAATAAGTTTATTAATTCTTTTTGTATATCCATTTTAGTTTTCATAACACCTACTTTTTAATAATAGAAGAAGCAGTGCATAGCATGAGCAACTACTGCATCAGCAGATTTACCATCACCAGGTAAGCGGATTTTTGATTTTGAATTTAAATCTAGTGCGTGATAGTGATAATATCCATAATTGCCTAATGAAATAGTATTGTGTTCAGCTACATTAATTTCACCTTTACTATTACCAGCAGCATATCCACAAGAGTTAATTAAATTGATAGCATCATTAGAATATGGAGTCCAAACTTGACCACCTAAAGAGAACCAAGTTTTAGCTGTTTCTAATGTTACAGGTTTATAACTAGTAACAAGAGGTTGGTCTAATGCGGACATGACAACCAATAAATATCTATCGGCTCTATCTGTTTTTCTAACAGATTCAGCAAAATCAACAACATATGCTTCTGTTAATGTAATTATATCATCAAGTAAACAAGCTGTCAATACAGCACCTGTTGTAATCGCTGCCGCAGCAACGGTGGTGGATACTAATGTTGAACTTGCTATGGCAGCACCAGCAGCAACTAATCCAGTACCAATTCCTCCGGCTAAGCCCACAGTTCCTCCACCGACACTAATTGTTGCTGTCGCAGCCGCTACAAAAGCAGGAGCCGCAACTGCAACTGTTGCTACAACGGCAACAACGGCAACTGTTGCTACTATTGCTACTGCATGTTTTTTAACGAATTTTAATGCCTTTTTGAACCAACCACAATTGTTTATATCCTCATTCAAATCTGATAAGAGAACAATTCCATCTTCGGATTCAAAAACAATGTCGATGTCGTTAATGTTTTCGTTCCAACAAGCAACACCTTCAACCTTTTCGAATAAGCAATTGCCTTCATCATCTAAATAAAGAGTTGCATTTAAATATACTTTACCATTTTCGTGGTCATATTCAATATCGTAGCAAACCTCTCCTTTATAATGAGTTGTTGAAGAATTGTTGTTAATTTCACTTAAAAAATCCTCATCTACTGTTTGAACAAGATTTAAAGTAGATAATTTTTCATCGGGTACAAAATTAACACTATCAAATTGTTCAAAGTAAGCTTCATAGTCTATTGCATTTTTACTAACTTCTATATTTCTTGTTGCAATTTGCGTTTGTGTTGGCTTTTGATAATAAGTTAGGCAATAAAATGCACCACAAATTACGGCAAGTATTAAAGAAAGAGTAATGATATGCACTCTCTTAAAACTTTTTGTCATAGTTCCTCCTTAAATTAATTTTTTATATATTCCATTACTGTATTAATGGGGATACAGTAACAAATACCGTAAATAATATTGTTGGCTTGGTCTTTCAATCTAAAAGTTGTAATGCCTACCAACTTTCCTTTTTCGTCGATCAAGGCTCCACCACTATTTCCGTCTGCTATAGTTAAGTCGCATTGAATAACATTTCGGGTTGTTTCATTGTATGTAACATTAATATGGGGGATAGCAATATATCCAGTGGTTAAAGATATTCCATAATTACTCATATTGCCTATGGCATAAACTTTATCACCATAATCGAGTTTGGAGTCATCACCAATCTTTATAGGTTTTAAACTTCTATCACAAGTTAATTTAAGAACTGCAATATCTAAATCTAAATCATACTTTACAATATCAATTTTTCTAAAATCTTGTTCATCAATAAGTCGAATAGATATTGTTTCAAAAGGATAACTTTGTCCTAAGTTTTTATAAGTTATAACATGGGCGTTTGTAACGATTGTTCCGTCTTTGGTAACAATCACACCAGTGCCGTAACTTATGCCAACATCTTCACTTTCAGCTTTTATTTCAACAACAGAAGCTTTTGAAATGTCAAAAACACTACTAGCTGTGGGGGGAATAGTGGTTAATAAATAGATAATAATGCCTTGACTTAATATACAAACGATTATTGAAAATATCAATATACTAATAACAACTTTCTTTTTCATAACTTCATTATTGTATACTTCGATGAAATTCTTGTCAATTAAATGAATTTGTAAGTTTATTTAAGTTGATAGATTGTATAGTTTTATACTGGTGTCGAAAGGTAAAAACAATTAGTTTTACTTAAATTCGATACCAGTTTTTATTTTTTAAAGAAATTTTGAATAAGAGGTGTGAAAGTTTGGCATATCGAAGTTTTTGCAAGGTTTTTGAATATAGGTTTAGCTTTAAAATGGTTAGCAAAAGCACTTTATATCTTTGGATGAAATGGTATTATTTAACCAAAAAGCACTATTTAGAACTAACAATTCTATTTAGTGCTTTTTTCTTTTTAACAAAATCTAATAAAGGAGAAATGTATGAAAGTAATAAAAATTATTGAAAATTGCAGTTTAGTTTTTCTTGCTGTAATTGGCGTTTTAGTATCTATTGCTTTCGGTTACTACCACTATTTTGTTCACGATGTTACTGTTGGAGTAAATTATGTAGATAACCAAATAGCACTGGATATTATTAACTCTGATGACCTTACGGAATCGCAAAAGAACGAATACGTAGATAGATACTTTTTAGAAGTGAACTTTTATAGCAATGCTAAAAACAATGGTATTGCCTTACAGGAATTTCGACTTAAGTAAACCTAAAAATTGTAATATAAAAAAACAAGTGGAGGTACCCACTTGCGATTTGTAATTATAATTCAATATCTGTAAAGGTAAGACCAACTATATTTCCATTTTGAATCTGTGCAAATCCATTTTGAAAAAATTTATAAGTTGTTTCTTTAGGATTAATATTTCCGATCTGTAATATTTTTTGTGTTTGATCATAGCATATTTTTGAAGTGTCAAAGAAAATATAACTCCCGCATCCTTTCTGCAAAACTTCGTCTGTGTCTAAACATAAAATTGCGTTTATAGTATAGCTTGGGCGTTGCATTTTTATAAATCTTATTTTCTCAACATTTAAATCTCCTTCAAAAGAACTTATATTTTTTGTTTCACTATCTATGCCAAAATTGAAATATCTATCTTGTAAATAAAGAGAATAATTTCCTTCACCATTTGTTGTATATATGTACGTTTCATCATCCAACTTTTTACTACAAATTTTGATTTTATGATATTCACTTATGAAATCAGAAGATATTTCTTTAACTTTAAATATGAAATTATGATATTTTTCCAACATATTTTTACCCCTTAAACTTGTGTCCTAAATTATATAAATAATATAATTATTATTAATGGCTATTTATATTGTAGGTTGCAGAACTATCATATTTTTTTGTCATTGCATCAAAGGGTTTGCTAAAATTATGCATTTTAAAAAGTTGTTCAGAGTAATTATCAACATTATCATTTATAAATTCTTTAGGATTGTTAGCAATATACTCAATAATATTATCTGTGATTATATTTTTTCTTCCATTTTTAGTAAGAACACTAAAACAATTATCAAGTTGTTCAAAATATAAGACAATAGTCTTTTTCTTATATTCAAAAACAATTCTTTTAGGTAAGTTTATTTCAGTTATCAAACCCATATCTATATGGCGACTTGTATAATTATCTATTTCATCAATACACATATTTAATGCGTCTTGTTCATTTCTTCCAACTCCTACAGCATGTCCCCAATCGCCATATTCATCTTTAAACATTAAATCACTTTTTGCACAATAAGTTTTTCTATTAAGCATGGTATCTTCACTTAGTTCAACAATGATTTTAAGATTATTAATCAAAATCTGTAGATGTTTGTATCCGTAGTCATATTTCATAGATTATATCTCCTACAATAATCCAAAAGAAACTATGATAATTTCTTTTGCAGATTGTGCCATATGAATATAATAATTTCCAACTTCATATCTAAAAACGTTTGTTGTTGCGCCAGCAACTTCACGAATTGCAGGTATTCCATTTTTAATAACAGTATTTGCTGTTTGTTCAGCCAATTTTACATATTCTGATATGCTTTTAGCTCCAACTTCAGCACCATGTTTTTTGAAGTGATAATTAAGACAATCGTCAACAGAGTTAAATGAACCTTTGGCAAATCCACAAGTCATTTGTGAACCTGCACCCATAATTGTTCCAACAGCCCAACCTGTCAAACCACCTAATGCTGCTCCGCCAATAATTCCTCCAAATATAGCCCAAACTTGGACTTCTCCCGTTTCCTGATAAGAGATTATTCCACCAGCAACACCACCTGTAATGCCGCCAGCAATTGTCCCAGCGGCAATACAAGCTCCAAGACCAGCGCCACAAGTAGCAACTACGACAGTAGCAACGGCGGCAACAGCAACTACTACAACAGCAGCAACGACAATCTTTTTGAATAATCTGCTAAACCATCCACAATTTGCAATCACTCCAGAATTTTGCATTTCACTTAACAATAAGTATTCACCTTCAACTTCAAGCAAGGCATCAATTTCCACATTTTCATTATAAAATGCTAATCCTTGAATTTCATCAACTTCAATGACAACATCTTTAGATAATGTTGTGGCAGAAAGTGTAACCATTCCGGTTTCAGCATTATAACTGAAATTGTATTTAACAGAAATATCATCGCAAGAGTCAAGGTCTGCCTCTGATAGATTGTCAAGAGCCGATAAATCATCAATAGATATTGTTTTAAATCCTTCAAATGTAGTTACCTTTTCATTTGACTCTAATTTTGCATTTTCAAATTCATCAAAAATGCTTTGATAGTCAATCTCATTTTGTTTAACTTCAATTGTTCTTATAGCACTTGCCGTTTGAGATGTTTGTCTAGAATTAATAAAATTAGGCAAGCAGTAAGCAAGTCCGCATACCGCAGCTAAAAGAAGTGAAATAAAGATAAAATTCTTCTTTTTTATTTTTAACATAGTTCTTCCTTAAATTAATTTTTTATATATTCCATTACTGTATTAATGGGGATACAGTAACAAATACCGTAAATAATATTGTTGGCTTGGTCTTTCAATCTAAAAGTTGTAATGCCTACCAACTTTCCTTTTTCGTCGATCAAGGCTCCACCACTATTTCCGTCTGCTATAGTTAAGTCGCATTGAATAACATTTCGGGTTGTTTCATTGTATGTAACATTAATATGGGGGATAGCAATATATCCAGTGGTTAAAGATATTCCATAATTACTCATATTGCCTATGGCATAAACTTTATCACCATAATCGAGTTTGGAGTCATCACCAATCTTTATAGGTTTTAAACTTCTATCACAAGTTAATTTAAGAACTGCAATATCTAAATCTAAATCATACTTTACAATATCAATTTTTCTAAAATCTTGTTCATCAATAAGTCGAATAGATATTGTTTCAAAAGGATAACTTTGTCCTAAGTTTTTATAAGTTATAACATGGGCGTTTGTAACGATTGTTCCGTCTTTGGTAACAATCACACCAGTGCCGTAACTTATGCCAACATCTTCACTTTCAGCTTTTATTTCAACAACAGAAGCTTTTGAAATGTCAAAAACACTACTAGCTGTGGGGGGAATAGTGGTTAATAAATAGATAATAATGCCTTGACTTAATATACAAACGATTATTGAAAATATCAATATACTAATAACAACTTTCTTTTTCATAACTTCATTATTGTATACTTCGATGAAATTCTTGTCAATTAAATGAATTTATAAGTTTATTTAAGTGCTTAAACGAATAAATTAAATATTGACTTTTTTAACTTGCTATTATATAATTTAAATATGGTTTTACCATAAAGGAGTAAAGATGAACATAGTTTTAAAAACGATTAGGGTACAGGAGGTATCCTTCAAAATTAACAATTTAAAGATGCCTGCAAACGTTAAGTTTGATTTAAAGCCTACCTTTTCAAGAAGATGTAGGAACGCAGTTGAAAACGAAAAAATCAACTTTGTTGATTTACAGATTAAAATAGAAAGTTCGCCTGACGAACCTAAGCCTTTTGATTTGCTTTTAAGTGTAACTGGACTTTTTGAGGCTGACCTTGCTGACGAAAATGAAAAAGCATTATTCAGTTTGCAAGCAACTCAAATTTTGTTCCCCTACCTAAAAACAATGGTGGCTCAATTAACTTTGGTTACAAACGAAGCCCCCATCTTATTGCCTGAATTAAAGGACGGAATTTTATTTCCCGAAGACCAAAAAATTAAAAAGGTAAATGACGATTTAATTAACTAAAAGATAAATAGCGGTTAGATTTTCTAATCGCTATTTTTTTGTACTACTTGACTATTCGTTTAAAAAATGATATAAATATACAAATGATAAATATAAAAAGGAATTTAATAATTTATGATAAATATAGACGAAGTTAAAGTGGGTGAAACTCCTATTAAGCAATTAAACATTTTAAAGGAAGTTTTAAACTTAAAAGCAAATTTGTTTGCAAAACTTGAAATGTACAACCCTGCAGGAAGCATTAAAGACAGAGTTGCTTTACAAATGATTAAAGATGCACTTTCAAATGGAGAGTTGAAAGAGGGTGGAACGATAATTGAATCTACGAGTGGTAACACAGGTATTGGGCTTGCGTATATTGCAAGGGAGTGTGGGTTTAAATGTAAAATTGTAATGCCCAACACAATGAGCGTTGAAAGAATAAATCTTTTAAAAGGGTATGATGCTGAAGTTGTATTAACTGATGGTAAACTTGGTATGTCGGGAAGTATATTAGAGGCAGAAAAACTTAATAGGGAAACCCCTAACTCTTTATATATGAGACAGTTTGATAATCCCTCTAATCCAAAAGCACATTATTATTCTACGGCGAGAGAGATATATCGTGATTTAGACGGAAAGATTGATGTTTTAGTTGCAGGCGTTGGTACGGGGGGAACTATAACGGGAATAGGTAAATACTTAAAAGAGCAAAATCCCAAAATTAAAATAGTTGCCGTTGAACCTGCTACCTCTGCTGTGCTTTCAGGAGAAAAAGCAGGTGCACATAAAATTCAAGGGATAGGTGCAGGTTTTGTTCCTAAAGTTTTAGATACCTCTATCTATGATGAAGTAATAAAGGTAACTAACGAGGCGGCTTTCGAGATGACTAAAAAGTTGAAACTTGTTGAAAATCTCAGTGTGGGTATTTCTTCGGGTTGTGCTGTATACGCTGGTGTAAAACTTGCAGTTATGGACGAAAATAAAGATAAAAATATTGCTATCGTCTGTGCTGATGGTGGAGAAAAATATTTATCCACAGGTGTATTTGATTAGGAGAAAATGATTATGGCTAAAAAGGAAAAGAAAGAAAAAATCAAACAAACCTTGCTTTGCAATATAATGTTTCTTGCAAGTATATTTGTAAGTTTAATTTGTTTGATTGCTGTTGTTATGTCCTTCTTTTTAGATCCCAAACTTGCCGTTTATATGATGGTAGGTGGACTTGCTGTTGCGTTATTGTGTTGGCTTGGTTGGAATAGTATGCGTAAAAAACCTGAAGTTCAGCCTGTGAAAATTCAATTCAACTATGATGCCGAACCCAGCAAGAAAAAGGAAGATGACAAAAAGGGCAAAAAACAAGAGAAAGAGCAAACCGATTTTAAAGATGCTAAAACTATTGATGACGAACCAGAAACTGTGAGTGGTTCGTCAAGTAAGGCAGAACAAAAACAAGAGGAAAGCGACTTTGCACAAACGCCTAATTTAGACGAGGAAGAAAATGGATAATTGGCAAGTAAGAACGCAGAGTTTAATCGGTATAGAAAATTTAAAACGAATAAATGAGTGCACCGTTGCAGTTTTTGGACTGGGCGGTGTTGGTTCGTATACGGTCGAAGGTTTGGCAAGAGCAGGTGTAGGCAATCTAGTGCTGTGTGATGGAGATGTTGTGTCTGTTAGCAATATAAATAGACAACTTTATGCACTTCACTCAACGATAGGTAAAAAGAAAACTGAAGTTGCAAGAGAAAGAGTTTTAGATATAAATCCCGAGTGCAATGTTCAAACGCACGACTGTTTTTTTAAAGAAGAAAATTTGCAAAATTTTGATTTTTCAAAATTTGACTATGTAGTTGATTGTATAGATATGGTCAGTTCTAAAATATTACTTATTGAAAAATGTAAAGAGTGTGATGTGCCTATAATCTGTGCAATGGGCGCTGGCAATAAGTTGGACGCCACTATGTTTGAGGTCGCTGATATTTCAAAAACTTCTGTGTGTCCACTTGCAAAAGTCATACGCACTGAACTTAAAAAAAGAAATTTGCAAAAGGTAAAAGTTGTCTACTCAAAGGAAACTGCCAAAACTCCCGTTGAGGAGGTTGAGGCTGACAGTGGTTACAAAAAGAGAAATTCACCTGCAAGCATATCTTTTGTGCCCTCTACAATGGGGCTTATTTTGGCTGGCGAGGTGGTAAAATCTTTTATTGTATAAT
The DNA here is from genome assembly GCA_964550125.1 of uncultured Clostridia bacterium. Classification (GTDB taxonomy): domain Bacteria; phylum Bacillota; class Clostridia; order Christensenellales; family Borkfalkiaceae; genus CAZJWC01. The sequence goes on from CAZJWC010000002.1 coordinate 56,649, forward strand.
AAAAATTTTTTTTAGATTGTGAAAATTTTACTCACAAAAGGGAAAATTTTTTTATATAAAAAAAATATAAAAAAATGAAAATAATTTTTACAAAAAAATTTACAAAAATTGTTATTTTTAGAGATAAAAAAGGAAAAGGACAACAAAAAAATTGTTGTCTTTTTGTTTTATGAGTGGTAAAATACTTTTGATTTTTAAGAATAGGAGATAAATTATGAAAATCTTACAAAAAGTTTTAGATGACTGTATTGCAAGAAATCCTGGCGAAAAGGAATTTCATCAAGCCGTAACTGAAGTTTTGGAAAGTTTAGAGCCCGTTGCTGAAAAGCATCCTGAGTGGGTTTCTGCTGGTATCTTTGATAGAATCGTCGAGCCTGAAAGACAAATTATGTTTAGAGTTGCATGGACTGACGACAAGGGTAATGTACAAGTAAACAGAGGTTTCCGTGTACAATTTAATAGTGCTATCGGTCCTTATAAGGGTGGTATCCGTTTCCATCCCTCTGTATACCTAGGAATTATTAAATTTTTAGGTTTTGAGCAAATCTTTAAAAACTCTTTAACAACACTTCCTATGGGTGGTGGTAAAGGTGGTGCTGACTTTGACCCCAAGGGAAAGTCTGATAATGAAATTATGCGTTTCTGTCAAGCATTTATGACTGAACTTTCAAAATATATCGGTCCTGACACAGATGTGCCTGCTGGTGATATCGGTGTTGGTGCTAGAGAAGTTGGTTATATGTTTGGTCAATATAAGAGAATTAGAGATGAGTTTACTGGTGTACTTACTGGTAAAGGCTTAACTTATGGTGGTAGCCTTGCTCGTACTCAAGCAACAGGCTATGGTTTGTTATACTTTATGCAAGAAGCATTAAAGCATAACGGTAAGGACTTTGCTGGTAAGAGGGTTGTTATCTCTGGTGCTGGTAACGTTGCTATCTACGCTTGCGAAAAGGCTCAATCATTTGGTGCAAAAGTTGTTGCTATGTGCGACTCAAACGGCTATATCGTTGATGAGGACGGTATTGATTTAGCACTTGTTAAACAAATTAAGGAAGTTGAAAGAGCAAGAATAAGCGAATATGCAAAGAGAAAGCCCTCTGCTAAATACTTTGAAGGTTGCAAAGGTATCTGGACAGTTAAGTGTGATGTTGCACTTCCTTGTGCTACTCAAAACGAAATTGATGAAGAATCTGCAAAGATTTTGATTAAGAACGGCTGTTGGGCTGTTGGTGAGGGTGCAAACATGCCTTCAACAATTCCTGCAATCAAAGCGTTCCAAGAAGCAGGCTTAATCTTTGGACCTGCAAAGGCTGCTAACGCCGGTGGTGTTGCTACTTCTGGTCTTGAAATGAGTCAAAACTCAATGAGATACTCTTGGACTTTTGAAGAGGTTGATGCTAAATTAAAAGACATTATGGTTAACATTTACAATTCAGCAGCATCTGCCGCTAAAGAATACGGTATGGAAGGTAACTTAGTTGCTGGTGCTAACATTGCTGGTTTTGAAAAAGTTGCAAAAGCAATGTATGCTCAAGGTGTTATGTAATAAAACATAAATATAAAAAGATACGGAGAGTCTATTTGACTTTCCGTTTTTTATTGTGAAAAAGTAACCTATTTTAAAAAAAGTTAATAAAATATATTGCTCATTAAATATTTTGTGCTATAATGTAGTGCGAAATTTATAATATCAAGTTGACATATGCTAACAACTTTGATAAACTTAAAAATGTATAATAATTTTGTAATATAGTTTTTTAATAAGAGGTATAAAAAATGAAAAAGACGATATTTGAAGGTGTTGGAACTGCGATTGTAACTCCATTTACAGAAGATGGTATTGATTACGCAAGTTTTGAAAAACTTATTGAGTGGCAAATTGCTGAAGGTGTCAACGCTTTGGTTGTCGCTGGAACTACGGGTGAGTCATCAACTTTAGGAGATGAAGAACATATTGATGTGATTAAGTTTGCCGTTGAAAAGGTAAAAGGTCGTGTTCCCGTTATTGCAGGCACAGGAAGTAACGATACAAAATATGCTATTGACTTAACAAAAGAGGCTTGTAATGTTGGTGCAGATGCTTGTCTTGTGGTTACCCCTTATTATAATAAATGTACACAAAAGGGTTTAGTAAATCACTATGCAAAGATTGCAGACAATTCTACAAAACCCATTATCTTATACAATGTTCCCTCTCGTACAGGGGTAAGTTTTGAACCCTCAACATATTTGGCTCTTGCTGACCACGAAAATATTTCAGCAATCAAGGAGGCAAACTCAAATGTTGCTAAACTTGTTGAAACTATGTCGTTGATAGGGGATAAACTTGATGTGTATAGTGGCTGTGATGAACTTACTGTTCCTATGATGGCTTGTGGTGCGAAGGGTGTAATCAGTGTACTTTCAAATGTAATGCCAAACAAAACTGCTCAAATGTGCAAAAAGGCTTTAAATGGCGACTTTAAGGGTGCAATGGCTATTCAATGTGAAACTCTTAAATTAGTAAATTGCCTATTCTGTGAAACCAGTCCTACTCCCGTTAAGTCGGCACTTTCTGCAATGGGCATGATAAAAAATATATTGCGTGAACCTTTGATAGAAATGCAAGAAGAAAATTTACAAAAGATGAAGCAAGCGATGAGAGAACTTGGCTTAGAGGTTTAGGAGCAAAAGATGATAAAGATTATTTTAATAGGAAGTGAAGGTAGGATGGGGCATCATGTCCGTTCGATAATAGAAGAAAATGATAATTTTGAACTTGTTGCAGGTTTTGATATAAACGAAAAGACAGGCGAATATAACTATTTTTCAAAGATTGAAGATATTGATGTTAAGGCTGATGTTATTATTGACTTCTCTTTCCATACAAATACTAAGGCTCTTTGTGATTTTGCTATAAAATCACAAATCCCTTTGTTGATTGCAACAACTGGACAAACTCAAGAGGAAATGGAAATAATCAAAGAGTCTTCAAAAAAAGTTGCTGTTTTTAAATCGGGCAACACTTCAGTTGGTATTGCTTGTTTAATTGATAACGCAAAAAGAATTGCAAGCTGTTTTCCTGACGCAGATATTGAGATTATTGAAACTCATCACAACAGGAAGGCTGACGCACCTTCAGGTACGGCACTTATGATTGCTGAAGGAATAAAGAGTGTGCGTCCTGATAGTTACTTTACTTTTGGTAGAGAAGGACAAGCCAAAAGGAACAAAAAGGAAATTGGTATTCATGCAATCCGTATGGGAAATATAGTTGGTATTCATGAAGTACTTATTACGACAGATAATCAACAAATTTCAATTAAGCACACTGCTTTTGATAGAAAATTGCTTGCAGAGGGTGGACTTCAAATAGCAGAGTACTTAAAGGGGAAACCACAAGGATATTATACTATGGACGATTATATGGGAGATTAATTTATAATGTTGCATGATAATTTAACTATAAATGAAAAGGGCAATTTGTGCATAAACGGAAAGGACACTGTTGAACTTGCTAAAAAGTATGGCACACCCTTGATGGTTTTAGATGAAGATAAAATTAGAAATACTGCTCAAATATACCTAACCTCAATGAAAAAATATTTTGGCGAAAGTTCGCTACCCTTGTATGCAAGCAAGGCACTTTCATTTAAGCAAATGTATAGAATAATGAAAGAGGAAGGTATGGGAATTGATGTGGTTTCCGTTGGCGAATTTTATACTGCTTTAAAGGCAGGCTTTGATGTTAGCGAAGCGTACTTCCACAGCAACAATAAAACCGATTTTGAAATTGAGTTTGCTATTGATAATAAGATAGGCTACTTTGTTTGTGATAACAAAGAGGAACTTGATAAGATAGATGATTACGCAGGTATAAAGGGAATTAAACAAAATATATTATTGCGTTTAGCCCCTGGTATCGACCCTCACACTCACTCAAAAATTTCAACAGGAAGGGTTGATTCAAAGTTTGGTACTGCCATTGAAACAGGACAGGCGTTTGAGTTTGTTAAATATGTTTTAACAAAGAAAAATGTATGCTTAAAGGGATTTCATTGTCATATCGGCTCACAAATTTTTGATGTGCAACCCTTCTGTGATGCAAGCGATATAATGGTTATGTTTATTGCTAAACTTAAAGAGGAGTTAAGTTTTACTACCGAGATTTTAAACTTGGGGGGTGGCTTTGCAGTTAGATATGTTGAAAGCGACCAAGTAATTGATTATGAGAAAAATATTGAGTTGATAGCAAAGCACGTTAAAGATAATGTTGCTAAATACAACCTTACTATGCCCTCAATACGTATGGAACCAGGCAGAAGTATAGTTGGTGCAAGTGGTATCACTTTATATACCGTTGGTTCAGTTAAGGAAATAACAGGTTTTAAAAACTATGTTGCTATTGATGGTGGTATGACGGACAATCCTAGATATGCCCTATATCAAGCAGACTATACTTGCCTAATTGCAAATAAGGCAGGTGAAAAGGCTGACTATAAATGTACAGTTGCTGGTAGAAGCTGTGAAAGCGGTGATTTAATCCAAGAGGATACAATGCTACAAAAAGCGACAAAAAACGACATATTGTGTGTGCTCTCAACAGGAGCATACAACTACTCAATGGCATCAAACTATAATAGAGTTTGCCGTCCTGCTGTTGTTATGGTTAATAAAGAGAAGGACTATTTGGTAGTAGACAGAGAAAGTTTAGATGACTTAATTAAAAACGATATTTAATGGAGGTTGAGATATGGAAATTGAAGAAAAAAAGCAAAAAAAAGGCACTGCTAAAAAAGTATATAGTATAACTTTGTTTGTGCTTTCAATTTTAAGCAATATTGATTTCATTTACGCATTTTTCTTTAACGACTTTAAGTTGCTAGTTCCATACTATGTTCATACGGTTATCATTTTGTTGTTTTTCGTTCAAGTGATGATTCGTTTCCAAAAGTGTACTGAAGATAAGTTTAGGTCGCTTACAGAGTTTTTGCCCCTATTCATATTTTTATTTTGCAATCACCTTGCCTTCCTTTTTTCAAAGGTAATATTTTGGATAGGCGTTATAATTGCAATACCGTCAGTTCTCTTGATAATTTGTTTTGATTTAAGTGCAAATAAAAGAAGATAACGTATAGGCTTGTATTTTTAAATACAAGCCTTAATTTTTACAAGAAAGTTGTAAACTCCTATGGTTGCAAAATTTATCTTTTCATTGACATTGCAATATAAATATAGTAAAATAAAATTACTATTTTGGGTTAATAAGGAGAAGAATATGGCTAAAAAAATAGATATTATCGGTTTAGATGAGTTGGAACTTACTAACAATGAAATGTTTGTTAGAAAGTCTGTCAACGATATGAGTGTAAATTCAAGGGTAATCGTTCCTGAAACTCACAATGCTATTATAATTAAAGATGGACAAATGCTTGAAACATTGTCTGCCGGTAGTTATCCTCTTTTTGACAAGAGAGAGGGTATGTTCAAAAATGAAAAAATTGGTGCGTTCAGTGTTGAACTTATCTTCGTTTCAACTAGTGCAAAGTTGCAAGTTTTATGGGGAACACGCAACCTAATGGATATTAGGGACCCCTTGACTGGCTTATCATTGCAAATGGGTGCGTCAGGTGAATTTGAGGTAAGAGTTTCAAATCCACGTAAATTTTATAAGGAATTAGTTGGTGCTGATAAGTGCTTTAGTATTGACAGTTTAAAACAACGCTTGCAAGGAAAAATTATCAGCGTAATTGAACCTGCCATTGCCAAAACTATGCGTGAAAGAAATTTGAGTTACTGCGATATTGCTGAACATAAAATCGCTTTGGCTGAAGGTGTGCTTCCTGTTATGCAAGAAATGTTTGACAGTGAATACGGGTTAGAAATGGTTTCCTTTTTCATTTCAAGGATTTTAGTTCCTGACGAGTGCAAACAAAAGATTGACGAGGCCATTGCAAACGGAACGGTAAATCCTTTAAAACAAAATGTTGAAAAGGTTTGTTCAAAGTGTAAAAAGATTTTCTACGGTGATGAAAATTACTGTTCAAACTGTGGTACTAAACTTTAACGAGGTGTAATATGTTTTTATTGAGTGGAAGTGTAAATCTTAGCGATTATATACCTTACATAATTGTAGGAGGGCTTGTTGTTCTTGCTATATTGATTATGATAGGTATACTATCACATAAATCAAAAAAGAAAAGAAGATTAGCAGATAATGCAGGGGCAACAGAAAGAGAGATGAAAAAGACTGAAACAAACAAAGTTTTAGAGGAAAAGGCACAACTTAAAGAGGCTGAAAAAACAGCAACTTATTTAAAAGAGTTAGCGAAGGATTTTCCAACATTAGTTAAAAAACTTGATAAGATAATCGACCAGTTGAAATATGCTAACCCTAGTAGTAAAAAGCAAGTTGAAAAAATCGACTCAAAGATTAAAAGCGAATTAGACGATACAAAGATTAGTTTATCACGCCAAAAAATCCACGAGGAAGACGTTGATGAAATGCTCGAAAATGTTTTTCGTTTAATCGCTGAAAGAAAAAGTATAATTTAAGGTAAGGTAAAGATGGGATTATTTAGAAGAAACAAGTTTAAAAAACTTAACAGGACGGATGTTGTTAACGCAATAATTGAACTTGAAAAAAAACAAAGCGATTACGAAAAAAGTATCGTTGAAAAACAAGAGCAAATTGATGTTTTGCTTGCAAAAGGTAAAGTAGAAAAGAATAGAGATATGCAACTATTCTACGCTAAAAAGATTAATAGTTTAAAGGCACAAAAGCAAACAGCTATTCAACGTTCAATGTTTTTATTGAAAAACATTGAGATGATGAATAGGCTTAAAGATGCTGTTGATGACAAGGATTTCTTCCTAGAAGCAGGTCAAAGTTCACTTAATAGTTTGCTTGAGGATCAAAAGGGACTTGCAAAATATCTGCAACAGGCTATGGGTGTAAGGATGACTGCTGAAAATTCATTGACCGGTGCTGAAGAAATATTTAATAACGTTGAGTTAGGGTACGAACCTAATGAGGCAATATACGGAGTTCAATCAAATGACGATGAGTTGCTTGCAATGTTTGAAACTGAAAAAGCGCTTGAAATGGAGAGTAGTATAGCAAATGCTGATGCTTCTTCAAGAGTAAAAGAAGCAAATTCAAATGAAGAATAGGAGTAAATAAGATGGGACTAGGTCGTAGCAATAAAAAAGAAATTGAAAAGAGGATGCTTATAAAAAAGACTCTCAATCAAATGAACGCGCACATAAAAAAACTAGAGGAGCAAAAACAAGTTTATGTTGAGGCTGCTAAAAAGGCAAAGCGTGCAGGTCTTGATGCTCAAGTAAGTTTAGCAATCACAGGTCTTAAAATGACTATGGCTCAACAAAAGAGAGCACAAGAGATGATGCTTAATTTTGAGATTACCTCTCAAATGAAAGACATGACTGTTATGACGCACGACTTTTTAGGTGGGTTAAGCATTTTAAGTAAGGAAATGACTAAACTTACAAACAGCAAAGACTTTGCAAAAGTTCAAAAACAATTTGAACAAGCGATGATGGGCGTTCAAGTTCAAACTGAACAAATGGATACTTACCTAGATATGTCGGCTGATGAGTTTTCAAATATGTCAGCAGACGGAAGTACGATAAGCGACAAAGAGATTGCTGCACTTATTGACGAGGGAGCAAGTCAGGACGAGTTTTCAACTGACAGCATTGATGCAGAACTTGAAAAATTGCAAAAAAAGTTGGCAGGCTCTGCTGATGCAGATAAATAAGAGGTAAACTATGGCTGAAGATATTAGTATGCTCAACGATATTTTCAATCTTTATTATAAAAAGGCAAAGGAACAACATCAAAACGGTCAAATTGATTTGGCTAAAAGAAATTATTTACTTGCTGCTGAAACTTTAATGAAGATTGCTAAACAAAGTAGCGAAAAACTAAAAAAAGCACAAGTTGAGCGTGCAAAAAGATTGATACAAATTGCTGATAATTTAAAGCAAGAGGACTTCATAAGGAAAGCAACTGTTCAAAATGGTGGTGCTACAAAAACCGGTGCAGAAGGAGAGTTGAATCAAGAGGACGGAGGCAAAATTTGGACGGAGGCAGAAATACCCAATGTGCATTTTAGCGATATAGCAGGGCTTGATGATGTAAAGCAAACCATCTACACAAGGATGATAAATCCAATCAAATATCCCGAAAAATATGCTGCCTATGGCAAAAAGACGGGTGGTGGAGTTTTACTTTACGGCCCTCCAGGTACAGGAAAAACTATGATTGCCAAAGCGATTGCTTGTGAGGTTGGAGCAAAGTTTTATACAGTTAAAGGCTCTGACATAATGAGTAAATGGGTAGGCGAAAGCGAAAAAAATATCAGTTCCCTTTTTGAAACTGCAAGAGCGCAAAAGCTTTCAATCATTTTTATTGACGAAATGGATAGTTTGTTTGGCACTCGTGGTAAAGATTCTCATAACGATAAAAGGGTAAATGAATTTTTGCAACAAATTGACGGTTTTGCCGGCAAAGCCCCCAATCTATTATTGCTAGGTGCAACAAATAGACCTTGGGACGTTGATAGTGCAGCAGTCCGTTCAGGCCGTTTTAGTGAAAAAATATATGTTCCCCTTCCTGATGCTCCTGCAAGATTGTTCTTGTTGAAAAAGTATTTTTCAAACGCACCTTTGGGAGAAAATCTTTCTTGGAAGGAACTTGTTGAAAAGACAAAAGGTTATTCGGGTGCTGATATAGAGGAACTTTGCGATAGAGCAAAGGAAAGACCTTTAAATGCGTATATAAAAACTAATGTGCTTGAAACTATTGATATGGACGATATTGAATATGCTTTAAGCAAAGTGCGTTCTTCAATAAACCCTAAAGAATTGAAAGAGTTTGAAGATTATTCAGGAATAACCTACTGTGATAATTTGGATAAAATATAAAAAAACAGCAATATTTTGCTGTTTTTTTATGCCTTTCCTATTATTCTTTTTTGATATAATAATTAGTTGATTTTTTTAATTTTATAAAGTATAATATTGTGAATTGTAATATAAAATTTAACAAAAAGTTAATACAAAATATTCTACAAGTGATGGTAAAATAATGTCAAAATATGATTACTTAATAGTAGGTGCAGGTCTGTTTGGGGCTATTTTTGCCTACGAAGCAAATCAAAGAGGAAAAAAATGCTTGGTTATTGACAAGCGTGAACATATCGGTGGAAATGTGTATACTGAAAATGTAGAAGGTATAAATGTGCATAAATATGGAGCACACATTTTTCATACCTCAAATGAAAGAGTTTGGAAGTATATAAATCAGTTTACTACATTTAATAATTTTGTTAATTCGCCCGTTGCAGTATATAAAAACGAACTATACAATATGCCTTTCAATATGAATACTTTTTCAAAGTTATGGGGTATAAAAACTCCCAAAGAGGCAAAAGAAATTATTGCAAAACAAATTGAAAGGTTAAATATCGATGAGCCTAAAAACCTTGAGGAGCAAGCCTTAAAACTTGTTGGTACCGATGTGTACGAAAAACTTGTTAAAGGTTATACTGAAAAACAATGGGGAAAGTCTTGTACAGAACTTCCTGCTTTTATTATTAAGAGATTGCCTTTGCGTTTTGTTTATGACAACAACTATTTTAACGATAAGTATCAAGGCATTGCCGAGGGTGGCTATACTCAAATTTTTGAAAAATTGCTTTCAGGAATTGAAGTAAAATTATCAACTAATTACTTTGATTTTATTAAGGAAAATGAGGGTATTGCCGATAAGGTTGTTTATACAGGTATGATTGACGAATACTTTGGCTATAAGTATGGCGAACTTGAGTATCGTTCACTTCGTTTTGAAACGGAAGTTTTAGATGAAGAAAATTATCAAGGCAATGCAGTTGTAAATTATACTGAAAGAGAAATTCCCTTTACTAGAATTATTGAGCATAAACATTTTGAAAGAGGCAATCAGGAAAAGACGGTTATTACAAGAGAGTACCCTGCCACTTGGCAAAAAGGGGACGAACCTTATTACCCTATAAATAACGATAAAAATAACACTTTATACCAAAAGTATCAAGAACTTGCCTCAAAAGAAAAAAATGTGATTTTTGGTGGCAGATTAGGTGGCTATAAGTATTACGATATGGATAAAGTAATTCTTGCCGTGCTTGAATTGGTCGATTGTGAATTTTCTAAATAGTTAAAAGGATATTATAATGAATAATAATATATCAAGTTCAACTCAATATTTTACTGTTTTAAAAGAGTTGGTAAAGAGAAATACGAAAAATCAATATCGCAATTCAATGTTAGGTATGTTGTGGACGGTTCTTAATCCGTTGCTTACAATGTGCGTATACTGGTTAGTATTTGCAAGTTTAAATAAAGATGACCCCACCTTTCACTTATATATGTTGGGTGGTCAAATTATATTTCAATTTTTCAGCACTGCAACTACTCAATCAATGCTTTCAATAGTTGACAACTCTGGAACAATCAACCGTGTTAGATTGCCTTATAGCATCTATCCTTTGTCAAATGTGCTATCTTCACTTGTTAGTTTTTTATTCTCATTTTTAGCATTTTTTGCAGTGCTTATAATCACAGATATTTTTTCTGCAGGTTTAATCCTATCGTGGAAAATGTTTGGCATACTTTTAATGATGCCTGCATTGATTTTGTTTACTTACGGTGTATCTTTGGTGCTTTCTGCTTTATATGTTTATTTTAGAGATATTAAGCATTTCTACTCCGTTTTTCTAACTTTGTTAATGTTCCTATCAGGAATATTTTATAAGTTCACAACTATGGAAATGCCAAAAGCAATTATGAAAGTCATCAGTATAAATCCTGTTTATAGATTTATCAACTATTTTAGATTTATGATGAATTTGAGTTGCGACTATTTCGTATTTTGGGAAGATACCCTAATCATTTACGCAATGGCACTTATTATGTTATTTATTGGTTGGTTAATATTTAGAAAGGCGAAAAAGAATTTTATTCTTTACATTTAATATGGAAAATCAAAAAATTGACAAAAACAACAACGATATACTCATAGATATTGATGACATATCTTTAACCTATGTTTTAACGCTTGATAAAATAAAACAACACAGTGATATTTTTGCAGGTAAAAAGGGAAAACATAAAACCCACACGGCAATAAAAAAACTTTCACTACAAGTTAAGCGTGGCGAGTCTCTTGGTATTATAGGTCATAACGGAGCAGGAAAAAGCACCTTGCTTAAAATTCTTGCAGGAATTTTAGATCCTACCACAGGAAAAGTTGCAATTAACGGAAAAAGTATGTTATGGTCGCTTGGTATTGGGTTTGAAATGGAAGCCTCTGCTAAAGAAAATGTCTTTTTAAGTGGTTCGTTTTATGGATTTACAAGGGCAGAAATGCTTGAAAGGTATGACGAGATTGTAAAGTTTGCCGAACTTGAGGAGTTTATGGACGTTCAACTTAAAAACTTTTCCTCAGGTATGGTATCCCGTTTAGCCTTTTCAATATGTGCTATGGTTAAGCCTGAAATAATGTTAATTGACGAAGGCTTTGCAGTAGGTGATGTTGGATTTAATAAAAAGTGTGCTCAAAAACTTGAGGAAATGAGAAAGTTGGGCACGACTTTTATTATCGTGTCCCACTCACTTGAAATGGTTAGGTCTATGTGTAAACATACTCTTTGGATTGAGTACGGAGAAGTGAGAGGGTATGGTGAAACGGAGAGAATTTGCAATGACTATATCGAAAAATCCCTCCCTATCATTGAAGCACATAGAAAGGAAGTTTTAGCAAGGCAAAAACAGTTTGACTTGCAGGAGGACGAAGTTCCCTTTGAAAAAATAGACAAGACGGGAACAATTTTAAAAGTTGAAAATGTTACCTTTCATTATAGAAAGTTAACGGATAAGATTTTTAGTTTAAAAGAGTATTTTATTAAACTTATCAAAGGAAAAATTTCCCACGAAAAGTTTAAAGCGTTAGATAATATAAATATTGAAATTGAAGCAGGGGAGTCTGTTGCCGTCATTGGTAGAAACGGTGCAGGTAAAAGCACACTGCTTAAAGCCCTAACGGGTATAATTGACCCAGATGAAGGTAATATTTGTACAAACGGTTCGGTTGCACTTTTGTCAATAGGTGCAGGATTTGATAATGAAGCAACTGCAAGAGAAAATATATTTTTAAGTGGTGCATTGTTTGGCTTTTCACGAAAGGAGATAACCGAGCGTCTTGAAAAAATAGTTCATTTTGCTGAACTTGAGGATTATGTTGATGTTCCTATAAAGTATTATTCTGCTGGTATGGTATCTCGTTTAGCATTTGCAGTTGCAATAAATGTACGCCCTGATATAATGTTGGTGGATGAGGTTCTTTCCGTTGGAGATGAACGTTTTGAAAAGAAGTGTAAGCAAAAAATTGAACAGTTAAAGGAAAGGAATACAACTTTTTTACTTGTTTCGCACTCAATCGGTACGGTCAAGTCGATGTGCAAAAGAGCAATTTGGATTGAAAAGGGAAAAGTGGTTATGCAAGGTGACACTGAAAGTGTATGCCAAGCATACCTTGAACACATTTAATTATGATTTTAAATAAAAATGACGAAAGAATTGAAGAAGAAAACGGAATAATCTTATCGGTAATCGTTCCTACTTATAATGTTGAAAAGTATTTGGATAAGTGCCTTTCATCATTTATTATTGATGAATATATCGGCGAGTTTGAAGTGTTGATTATAAATGACGGCTCAACAGATAATTCAGCGATAATTGCTTCCAAGTATGAAAGCGAACACCCTGAAATTTTTAAATATGTTGAAAAACAGAACGGTGGGCACGGTTCAGCTATCAACGTTGGTAAACAATGGGCAGAAGGAAAGTATATTCAAGTAGTGGACTCTGATGACTGGGTTTGTCAAGAGGAGTTTATAAAACTTTTGTCTTACCTAAAAAAGAGTGATTACGATGTAGTGTTTTCAAATTATAATTTGTATGACAACAAGTCGCAAAAGGTTACTCCCGTTTATGTTTTGAACGATTTGAGTATGCCTGCAGGAGAGATAACTCTATCTCAGGTAGAAGGACTTGCAACTATTCACGCAGTAGTATTTAAAAAGTCAATTATTGAAAATATGACTTTACACGAAAAATGTTATTATGATGATGTTCAGTATACAATCTATCCATTTTTATCAGCAAAATCGTTTGCTTACTCAGGTGCGACTGTATATATGTATAGGGTGAATAATTCAGCACAGAGCGTAAGCATAAAAAATATTTATAAAAATAGATTGCATTTAAAAAACATCCTTGAGGAACTTGTTGACTTTTACAACCAAAAGGGGCATGAGATTTCAAATGATATAAGAGAGTACGTCTTTTATGGAATCTGTAAAAACGTGCTTACACACTATAATAGATATACCTATTTTATTTTAACTAAACATAAAACTAGGAGTGAAATTGTCGAGTTTGATAAGTGGTTGCGTTCGGTGAGTTTGCCTATTTATAAAACTACGGGATTTTGTTCAAGAGGAAAGTATTTAATTAAATTAAGAAAAAGGAATTTTGTTTTCGCCTTCCCCTACGGCATTGCCTATTGGATAAATAAGAAAATAAAAAAGAAATAAAATTATGATGGCTGAATCTTCATTACAACTTAATAATAATGACGGTGTAGAAAACTCTACGCCTTTTTGTGGTGATGAAGAAAGGTTTTTAGATATAACTTTAAAAAGAAAGATAAAAAACTATGCAAGAAGCAAAAGGTCGTTTAAACGCTTTTGCTATCTTTTTATAAAGAGATTGTTTGATATAGTTATGTCGCTTGTTGCCATTTGCTTGCTTATAGTTCCTTATATTTTAATCTCTTTACTAATACTAATAGTTGATAGACACCCACCCATCTATACGCAAAAGCGTGTTGGATTAAAGGGGAAAACTTTTAGAATAATTAAGTTCCGTTCAATGCACACTAATGCTGAACAACAACTTGAAATTTTAAAAAAGGAAAATTCAAATTACTTTACTGAGTTTAAATTTGACAACGATCCAAGAATAACTAAACTTGGTAAATTTATAAGAAAGACAAGCATTGACGAATTGCCTCAATTTATAAATGTTCTTTTAGGTCAAATGTCCCTTGTAGGACCTCGTCCCGTTTTAGAAGATGAATTAAAACTATATACTGAAGCAGACGTTATAAAAGTGCTTTGCTGTAAACCGGGGGTTACTGGATACTGGCAAGCCTATTCAAGAAATAATGTAACTTATAAAGACTACAAAAGGCAAAGTATGGAAGTATACTATGCAGATAATTGTTCTATTTTGCTAGATTTAAAAATTTGCTTTAAAACCGTTGAAATGGTACTTACAAAAAAAGGAGCAAAGTAAAGTGCGAAATAAGATTAAAGTCGCAATGGTTCTAGGCTCAATGGATAGAGGAGGAATTGAAAAGGTAGTTTTCAATTACTTTAGTGAGATGGACCATACAAAATTCCAAGTAGATTTTTTTGCTTTTGAAAGTTCAACCTATACTCTTAAAGATGAGATTGAATTATGTGGGGGACATTTATACCTTTTGCCTACCTTGAAGCATTTAGGTAAGTATGTTTCCACCTTAAAGCAAGTATTTAAAAGAGAAAAATACGATATCGTGCATGTCCATATGAATACTCTATCAGTATTTGCTTTGTATTCTGCTTGGTGTGCAAAAATCCCTGTCCGTATCGTGCATAATCATAGTACGGCAGGTAAAGGCGAGTTCGTGCGTAATGTTGCAAAAAAGATTTTAAAACCCTTTTCACGACTGTTTGCAACTCATTATTTTGCCTGTTCAATTTTGGCTGGCGAGTGGATGTACGGAAAAAGGCGTGTAAAATCAGGCAAAGTAAAAATCATAAACAACGCAATCAATGTCAAAAATTTTGCTTACAATGAGGAAGTGCGTGAGCAGGTTAGAAAAACTTTAAATATAGAGGATAAATTCGTTATTGGTAATATCGGCAGATTTATGAATCAAAAAAATCACTATTTTTTGGTTGATATTTTTAAAAAGGCAAATCAAATTGATAAGTCAACTGTTATGCTACTAATCGGTGAAGGTGAACTTGAAGATAAGATTAAACAAAAGGTAAAAAAACTTGGACTTGATGGAAAGATAATTTTTCTTGGAGCAAGAAACGATACTAATAAACTGTATCAAGCGTTAGACTGTTTTGTTTTGCCTTCTTTTTATGAAGGTCTACCCGTAGTCTCCGTTGAGTGTCAAGCAGCAGGTCTGCCCTGTCTGGTTTCAAATCACGTTACTAGAGAGGCTAACATTACAGGACTTGTTGATTATACTTCGCTAGATAGAAATGCTCATCACTGGGCGAGCAGTGCGTTAAGGTATAGAAAGTTTAAGAGAAAAGATACAAGTCAGGAGGTTATAGACGCAGGGTTTGACATTTCTGCCGAAAGTCAAAAGTTGATGGCTACTTATGAGGAAATGATTGAGAGGACAACAAAAGTTAATTTAAGCAAAAAATCAAAGGATAAAAATGAGTTTATATAGCAAATTAAATGCAAACGAAAAATTTAATAAATTTCAATCGTTTTTCAGTACTGGTTGGTATATTCTTTTTTGTAGTGTGCTAACTTTACTTACAAACTTTTTCAGTCTTGAAGTGTTTGCTTTTGCACTTGTGTGTGTTCAGGCTATATTTATTGCTTTCTTTTGTGAAAGTACAAAGCCTTTTATACCTTTAATTGCAAACTGTTACTTTATGACTTCAAGAAAAAACAGTCCCACCTTCCAAAATCAAGGTATCTTTTTTGATAACAATATGATTATATATATGATTGTCTTGGTTGCAATAATCATCTTGTCGTTAATTTTAAGATTGTTTATTAGGAAGGATTTTAAAAATATAACCTTAAAAAAAATGCCACTTTTAATAGGCTTAATCGCTATGAGTTTGGCTTATATGCTGTCAGGTGTTTGTAGTCAATATCAAAGTGGTTTAAACGTTGCTTATTCTGCATTGCAAACTTTCGCAATAGCCTTTTTGGCAATCTTCTTTACGGCTACTTTAAAAAGGGAAGAATTTTCTGCAAAGTATTTGTCGCAGGTTATGTTTAGCATCGCCGTTGTGCTTTGTCTTGAAATGGTTTGGCTTTTCTTTACGGTTGATAATATATTTGTGGACGGAAAACTTATAAAAGAAGAAATCGTAACAGGCTGGGGCTTAAGCAATACAATAGGTGCAATGCTTGTGTTTATGTTGCCCTTTGTATTCTATCTTGCAAAAACGGAAAAACTAGGTTATCTATATTTAATTTTTACCTATGTTGTTTGCGTGTTTGTATTTCTTACTCTATCAAGAGGAGCAATAATAAGTGTAATTGTAGTCGAATTTATAGGATTGATTTTAACTCTAAAAAATAGCAAATCAAAACGGGAGAATATCGTAGTAATTTGTATATCGGTAGTTTTATTTGTTGCATTGCTTGCCGTATTCTTCAAAAAACTTGAGGAAGTTTTCCAGTTGATGCTTGACAAAGGTTTATCTTTAAACGGCAGAGGACAAATGTGGGAGGCTGGTTTTAAGGTGTTTAAAGAGAATTTTATCTTTGGTGGTGGTTTCTTCTCTTGCCCTATTGAATTTGGCGACTATCAATATATGATAGTACCCGTATTGTATCACAACCTGTTTATTCAACTTATCGCATCTTGTGGTGTAGTTGGCGTAGTTGCGTTTGCAATTCACTTTATTCAAATAGCACGTTTAACTTTTAAATATCCCACAAAGGAAAAATGGCTATGCTTTTTTGCTTGTATGGTTATGTACCTTATAAGTATGTTTGCAACCTACTTCTTTGATTTAGCACCTACATTGCTTTACTCAATAGTGCTTGGGTTTATGCAAACTTTCTTTATAAGCAGCAAAGAGGAGTATTATATAAAATTAAAGACGGACGATACTGAAGGAAATGAAACAGATTATTTTATAGAAAACGAAAAGGCATAAATTTAAATTTATGCCTTTTATTTTTAGTCAATTTTAAGTAACTTTTTTAAGTTTTTTGAAAGGATTGCTTCCCTTTGTTCTTCGGTTAGGTCAATTTTCATAAATCTCTCTAACTCCTCTGTTGCGTCCCACATAGGATAGTCGGTTGCAAAAAAGAATTTTTCATAGCCAAAACGCTCAATCAATTCCTTCGCTTTTTCAGCGCTCATCTCAAAAAGTGAGGACGAAGTGTCAAAGTAAACGTTTGTAAGTCCTTCATAACAGCCTACCTCGTCCCAAACGCTATACCCTCCAAAGTGTGCGCAAATCAAAGTTAAGTCAGGGTACTC
Organism: uncultured Clostridia bacterium; assembly: GCA_964550125.1. Taxonomy (GTDB): domain Bacteria; phylum Bacillota; class Clostridia; order Christensenellales; family Borkfalkiaceae; genus CAZJWC01. The sequence continues at coordinate 73,999 of CAZJWC010000002.1, forward strand.
TTTTGCAATTCTGCTTGCCTTTTCAGGCTTTGAAAAATTGTACCTCTTATCTCCCGTATGAAAAAGTATAGGGAGTTTTCCTTTTGCGAGTTCGTATATATTTCTTGCCCTGTCCTCATCAATTTCAAACTTTTGAAAATCAGGATGTAGTTTTATTCCCTTAAATCCGTTTGCAATTCCCCAATTTATTTCTTCTTCAATTTCAGCATAACACATATCGGGGTGCAAAGTCATAAATCCAATAAATTCAGGGTGAGCGTTCATCTCACTTAGAATAAACTCATTTATAGAGTGAACTTGATGGGTTGTTGTTGCAACAGAGTGAACAACAAATCTTGAAACTCCTGCACGCTTGCCTTCTTCAAGCAAAGTGCTTGTATCTCCGTGGTAGTTCATATTTATAGAGTAAAATGAACCTATTGCAATGCTAGCCTTATCTGCGATTTTTGCTGGATAGATATGAGCGTGTGCGTCAATAATTTCCTTCATAATATCTCCTAAAACAATCAATTTATCAAAATTATATCATAAAAATCAAGTAAAACAAATTAAATGATTATTATATTTGACTTTTTTTTAATTAAAGATTATTATTACAATGTTTGTATTTAAAAAAACGAATAAATTAACCCCCTTTTATCATATAAATAAAGTTGGTTATATTATTAGGAGTATAAATAATGTTGTTAAATCTTAACGCAAATGAGAGTAAATCTCTGGGCGAGGTTTTAAAGGAGGCTATATTTCCTGAAGATGTAGATTTTTTGGGAATAGGGGTTAATCCAAGTTTTTATACCTGCCTCATAGTAACAGGATTGCTTTTGTTGTTTGCACTAATCGTAAGAATTTTCGTGATTCCACGCTTCAAGATTGTTCCCGGAAAGTTTCAATCTCTACTTGAAAAACTTGTTGAGTTTTTCTCAAATATGGCTCACGAAAACAGTCCTCATAGAGATGGCTTTTTAGGATGCTATATTTTTACGGCAGGCGTTTTTATCTTTTCATCAACAATGATTGAACTTTTTGGATTTCGTTCAGTGCTTGTTGACCTTAATGCTTGTCTAGTTATGGGAGTGATGTCTTTTTCAGTCATCTTGCTTGGTGGTGCAAGAGTAAATAAAGTAAAGGGAGTTATGGGAGCATTGAAAGATTTTTCATTACCTATCTCAATGACCTTTCGTCTTTTTGGTAGTATGCTTTCAGGACTGCTTGTAATTGAACTTGTTTATCAGTTTGTTTACCTTTCAGTAGGTTTGCCCGTATTTATCTATCTAATGTTTACGGTATTACACGCAATCGTACAAACGTATATTTTAACATTGTTGACATCAATTTTCTACGGCGAGTCAACTGAACCACATATAAAAAAGAAAAAAATAGGCGAAAATGATTTTTTAGTCAGTAAATCATAAAAGGAGTAAATTATGTTAGTAAATATATTAGAAGCAACTTCAAATTTTAGTTATTATGCAATCGCAGGAGCAATTGCAATCGGGCTTGCTGCTTTTGCAGGTGCTATTGCTATGGGTATGGCAATTTCAAAAGGACTGGACGCAATCGCTCGTCAACCTGAAGCAGGAGATAAAATTAGAACAACTTTAATTTTAGGTTTGGTATTTATTGAAACCGTTGTTATTTACGCACTTGTAATTTCAATATTACTTGTTGTAGGTATTCTATAAAGAGGGTTAAATAAATGTTACTTTTAAGTGTAGATATAGGCAGTATATTTGCTCTTGAAAAAATCCTACTATACTTGATTAACTTTGTTATCTTGTTTTTAGGTATGACTTTTTTGATTTATAAGCCTGTAAAAAAATTTATAAAGAATAGACAGGAAACTATTTCATCGCAAATTGAAGAAGCCAACAAAAAGAGCGAGGAAGCCGAAAGCATAAAAAATGAATATTCAAAATTAATTGCAGAGGCTGACAAGGAGATTGAAAGAAAACTTGAGGAGGCTGATAAAACTATAAACGAAAAAGCCGAAATAGTTTTAAATGATGCCTATACGCAAGCAGATGAAATCAAGCGCCAAGCCGAGCAAGAAGTTCAAGCAGAAAAAGAGCGTGCATTGGGCGAATTTAAAGAGGAAATTGCCGATATTGCCGTTAATATGGCGAGCGACATTTTAAGTAGAGAAATCACAGCAAAGGACAACGCAAAGATTATTGACGATTGTTTAAAAGAGTGGAGCGAAAGAAATGACTAAACTTGTTATTACAACGAGCATACCTTTGACTGACGAGCAACGCAAAAAAATTGACGAAAGGTTAAAGGAAAAATATGGCGAGTATGTTGCAGAGTATAAAGTTGAAACTGCATTGATAGGTGGTATTAGTATCTTTGACGGCAACAAACTTTATGACGGAAGTATAAAAAACCATTTAAAATATATAAGGGATAAAATTTGCGTAACCAAAGGTTAGGCAATTTATCAGCATATAAAAATGTCTATTGAATTAAGTAGTATAATTAAACAAATAAAAACTGAATATAAAGAGATTGAACATAAAACTTCAATTACTTCAGCAGGACGAATTATATCTTGCAATGACGGGGTTATCACTATTGAGGGATTAGCAAATTGTCAAAATAATGAACTTTTGGCGCTTGATAACGGTACTTATGCTATTGCAATGAATTTGGAAAAAGATACTGTCGGTGCGTTTTTACTTGCAGAAAATACTGATATCTCTGCAGGTGATAGTGTGCATACTACCGGAAATATTGTCAGCGTTCCCGTAGGTAAAAAACTTTTAGGTAGAGTTATTGACCCCTTAGGTAATGCTATTGACGGTGGTGCTCCTTTAAAGATAAAAAAGTTTAGACACATTGAAGCACCTGCTCCCGTTATAATAAATAGAGGTAGAGTAAATAGAACTCTGTTTACAGGTATAAAGGCTATTGATGCAATGGTTCCCATAGGTAAGGGACAAAGAGAGTTGATTATAGGAGATAGACAAACGGGTAAAACTGCCCTTGCCATTGATGCAATTATCAATCAAAAGGATAAAAATGTAATATGCGTTTATGTGGCAATTGGTCAAAAATCCTCTACTATTGCAAGACTTGTGGAGGAACTTAAAAGTTTTAACGCAATGAGTTATACTGTTGTTGTATCTTCAACGGCAGCGCAATCTGCTCCTTTGCAATATATTGCTCCCTATACAGGTACGGCAATCGCAGAAGAATTTATGTATAACGGTAAAGATGTTTTAATAATTTATGACGATTTAAGTAAACACGCCGTTGCATATAGAACTTTGTCTTTACTTTTAAAAAGACCTTCAGGTCGAGAGGCTTACCCTGGGGACGTTTTTTATGTTCACTCACGCCTTTTAGAGAGAAGTGGTCAACTTTCATATAAACTAGGTGGTGGCTCTATCACTGCGTTGCCCATAGTTGAAACTTTAGGTGGGGATATTTCCTCATTTATTCCAACTAATATAATATCAATAACTGACGGTCAAATTTATCTTGAGAGCGACTTGTTTAATGCTGACATACGTCCTGCAATCAATGTAGGTTTGTCTGTATCAAGAGTTGGTGGTGCTGTTCAATGCCCAGCAATGCGTAAGGTAAGTAAAAGTTTAAGGCTTGAACTTGCACATTATAGAGAGATGCAAACTTTTGCAAGATTTGGTGCTGAACTTGATTCATCTACTGTTGAAATATTAAACCATGGAAAAATTTTAACTAAAATATTAACTCAACCCCAATTTAAGCCTATGGAAATGTGCGATATGGTCATAGAACTTTTAATCGCCTCAAAGGGTGATATGAGTTTATGTAAAGGGCACGTGATAAACAATCTCATATCTGCGTATGTAAAATATATTCATAAAGAAAAACATACCTTTATTGAGGAGTTTAGAGAAACGGGCAAATTGACGGATAAAAACGAGATGATTTTACTTAAAAATTTTGAGAAATTTAAGGAAAAATACCTATGCGAACAGAAGGCTTAAAGAGGAGAATAAAAGTTGTTGCCGAAACTCAAAAAGTTGTGTCTGCAATGCAAATGATTGCATCCTCAAAGATGCGTAAAGAAACGGACGCACTAAACTCAAGCAGTAGATATGCAAAGGGTGTTTTTGATATAGTTGAAAGTTTAATGACTGAAAAATTTTCCTATGATATTTATTTTTGCAAAAGCAAGGAAGAAAAGATAGCCTACCTTTTGCTTTCGGGGGACAGTGGGCTTTGTGGCGATTATAACCTTCTTGTATTAAACGAGAGCCAAAATGATATACAAAATAAAAATATTAAAACTCTCTTTCCTATAGGTAGGTTGGGTAAGGACTTCCACGAAAATGCAAATTTTGAAGTTGACGATAGATACGTTACTATGGTTGCAAAACCTAACGAAGAAAATGCACAACAAATCGCAAGTGAATTGATAGCAAGGTTTAAAAAGGGTGAGTTTGATAGTATTCAAATTGCCTATACCGATTCAACAGTGCTTGCCGACCATAAAATAAGGTGTGAAAGGCTGTTGCCTATTCCTTTCAAAAAAACTGAAAGTCCTGCCGAGCTTCTTTTTGAATTTGAAGGGCTTGACTCTTTAATAGAGTTGTATCTTTCCTCAAAAATATATGAGGCATTATGTTCAGCATCTCTTGCTATGAATTATAAAAAATTGATAACTATGAGGCAGGCAACCAGCAATAGCGAAGAAATGCTTGACGAGTTAACTAAAAAATACAATCAATTAAGACAGGAAAAAATTACTAGCGAAATTTTAGATTCAGCAATTTCTCAACAAGGTAAAAAATTATGATTAATGTTGAAAATATAGGTGTTATTACACAGATTATCGGTTCGGTAGTTGATGTGAGGTTTGAAACTCACCTTCCAGCCCAACACGAACTTTTAGTTGTAAACACCCTAGACGATAAAAAAGTATATATTGAGGTTATGTCCCATACAGACGCAAATACAGTTAAATGTATTTCAATGGAAGCGACTGACGGACTTTCTCGTGGACTTAAAGTAACTTCCACAGGAGAAAGTATCAAAGTGCCCGTAGGAGATAGTGTACTAGGAAGGGTAGTTGATGTTTTGGGTAGACCTATTGACGGCAAAGGCGAAATAAAAGACGCAAAAACTTGGAGTATTTATAGGAGTGAGCCTGCGTTCAGCGAACAAAACCCCTCTACTGAAATTTTTATTACAGGTATAAAAGTTATCGACCTTTTAACTCCTTATGCAAAGGGAGGAAAAATCGGTCTGTTTGGTGGTGCTGGTGTTGGTAAGACGGTGCTTATTCAAGAATTGATTTCAAATATGGCACAAAAGCACGGTGGTTGCTCAATCTTTACGGGAGTGGGTGAGCGTTCCCGTGAGGGTTTTGAGATGATTGAAGAAATGACTGAATCAGGCGTTATAGATAAAACTGCCTTGGTATTTGGTCAAATGAACGAGTCCCCTGGTGCAAGGATGAGAACTGCCTTTACAGGTCTTACAATGGCAGAATATTTCAGGGACGTGCAAAATCAAGATGTGCTATTGTTTATTGACAATATTTTTAGATACGTTCAAGCAGGAAGTGAAATTTCAGCCTTGCTAGGAAGGATGTCCTCAGCCGTTGGTTATCAACCTACACTTGCTACCGAACTTGGTATGCTAGAAGAAAGAATTTCAAATACGAAAAACGGCTCAATTACTTCAATTCAAGCAGTTTATGTTCCAGCAGACGATTTAACAGATCCTGCTCCTGCAACAATTTTTACCCACCTTGATGCAATGACGGTGCTTTCTCGTCAAGTGGTTGAACAAGGTATTTATCCAGCAGTTGACCCGTTGGAGTCAAATAGTAGACTTTTAGAACCTCATATCGTTGGTGAATTGCACTATAACACTGCAAAGAGGGTAATTAAAACTTTGCAAAGATATAAAGAATTGCAAGATATTATCGCTATACTTGGTATGGAAGAATTGAACGCTCAAGATAAGTTGCTTGTTTATCGTGCAAGAAAGTTACAAAGATTTTTCTCTCAACCCTTTACGGTTGCAAGCGTATATACAGGTATGGAAGGAAAGTATGTCCCCATTGAAAAAACCATTGAGGGTTGTAACGCTATACTTGACGGAAAGTGCGACCATATCCCTGAAAACGCATTTTTCTTTATAGGTGGACTTGACGACTTAAAGGAATATTATGATGAATAAATTTAGTTTAGAAATTCTATCCCCCTCTACCCTGTTTTATTCAGGTGAGGTAGAAAGCGTAAATATTCCTTTGCGGGACGGATATATGCAAGTGCTTGCAAATCACTCTACAGGTTTAGGAATTTTAGGTAACGGAGTGATTACTATTTTTGACGGAGAAAAATATATAAAAGTAAACTGCAATAATGGTGTTGTAAAAATTGATAAAAACAAAACTCAAATTTTGGGAAATAATTTTAAAAATGCTTAATCAAATGATTAGGCATTTTTCTATATATTAAGTATAAAAATATTTTGCAAAAAGTAAATAAATTTTTTTCTAATCATTGAAAAAATAAATGTTATGTGCTAAAATAAACGTGAATTTATTTTTTAACATCAGTTAAAAAATAAAAACAAAACAAAAGGAGTTTAAAATGAAGAGAAAAAAGAGTTCTTTAAAGAAGCCGATTTTTACCCTAGCAACTTGTGGTGTAATGTTGGCTTCATCTTTCGCCTTGATAGGATGTTCAGGCGAAATGGGGGGGGGTACTAACTGGTATAGGGGTACAGCAGATGTTAATACCATTACCGAGGGCAAGGCAGGTGATTTTTATATTGATACAGACGACTATATTTTGTATCAAAAAAATGCTGATGGCACTTGGTCTATTGTTATGGAAAACTTTGGCAAAAATGGTGAAGCAGGTACAGCAGGTACTAACGGTACAAATGGTACTAACGGTACTGATGGTGCTACTTGGACTACAGGTACACTTAATCCTCTTGAAGACACCGTTGATGGAAAGGAAGGTGATTTGTATCTAAATACAAGCACACAAAACATTTACCGTAAAGGTGCAACAAATTGGGCGTTAATTGGTAACATTAAAGGTGCTACTGGTGCAACAGGTGCTACTGGTAGTGCAGGTTCAGACGGTGCTGTTTGGCTTACTGGCACGCAAAATCCTACTGAAGATGATGTAGAAGGTAATGTTGGAGATTTATATCTAAATACAACTACTCAAAACTTATATCAAAAGGGTGAGTCAGGTTGGGCTTTACTTTGCAATATTAAAGGTACAGCAGGTACAAATGGTATTGCTTGGATTGCAGGTACATATAATCCTAATGATGTTAATCAACCTGGTAATGATGGTGATTTTTTCCTAAATTTAAATAATAATGATTTATATCGAAAGACTGCTGACAATTGGATGCTCATATGCAATATTAAGGGTGAAACTGGTGAAGAAGGTACTGACGGTACTGCTTGGTTTACAGGCGAGCAAAATCCTGATGACGTTAATGGTCTTGCTGGAAAAGAAGGAGATTTATATCTAAATACAACTACTCAAAACTTATATCAAAAGGGCGAGTCAGGTTGGACTTTACTTTGCAATACTAAAGGTGAAACTGGTAGTGCAGGTAAGGGTATACAATCTATTGAAAGCCGTTACGATTATAATGAAGAAGGTAAATTGTGCTTTGTTTTGACTATTACTTATACAGAGGGAGAACCTGAAGAAGTTTGGTCGGTTGTTCCTGCAAAGGTAACTAGTGCCTATCCAGAAAATGGTTCATATGATTTGTATACACAATCTACTGATGATACTGGGGTGGTTGAAGGATTTACACTATGTGTTGGATATGATGACGGTAGTAGTGAGTCTAATGTTGCTGTAACTCGTGATATGTTGTTTGATGTGGAAACGGGCGAATTGGTAGATTGTACAGTTGATGGTATATGTCAAGTACAAGTTAAGCTTAATGGCTATGTCGTAGGTGAATATCAACTTTATGTATACAATCCTGAAAACGTTAGTATTGATAGTGCTACAGTTTACGATATTGAAAATCAATTGGATTATCTTTATGTTTTTGATGAAAAACCTGAAAGTTTAAACGTTAGGATATACAACACGATATCAACTGGTGGTTATTTTGTAACTGATGCAGTTATTTCAACAGATGACATTATAACTGAATTGAGTGATGACTTCTTTACAACTGCAGGTACAAAGACTTTCGATGCTACTTATAATGGTTCAACTATTAAAGTATTAATTGAGTTATATAATGAAGAACACAATGTAAGATATTGCTGGCTAGAAGGAAATGAAAACTTAGTCATAACTGAAAGAATAGATGTTGTTGAAAGCGATGAAAACTCAACTTACAGTTGGTTGTTCGAAAAACTTGTTAATAAAAATCTTAGCGTACAGTACTATCAAGGTTGTTATGATGCTGATGTTGGTGATAATGTATATTATGAAGATTTTACTATAGAGCAAGACAATATCATTACTGACTCTTTAACTAGTTTAGAAGAATTTGGAGAATATGAGGTACAGATTACAACACCTTTGGGTAATACAATAGGAATCACTTTACTAATCTTGCCTGCCGAAAGTGATTTAACAAACACTTACTGTGATACTGATGGTTTTAATTTTGGTTATATAGAAATTTATAATAGTGCAGAAGGCACTAAAGGAGTAATCTACGACTATGATGGCAATGTAGATTCGATTCATGATGTAAATATTTTAACTGAATCGCCTGATTTTACAACCGACGATGCAACTATTGACATCAGTCTAGTAATTGATGGAATTACTCACTATTTTACATTAACTAACAGCACTGATAACGGCAATTCTATTTGTGCAACCATACTAGATGAAGACGAAGAAGGCACTACTTATCTTTGCGAATTTGGTGATTCAAATAATTTGTACATATATAGCTTGACTAGATATTCTGATGGAAAGGCGATGTTCTGTTGGTTATATGGTGAAGATACACCTGATGAAGATGATGATGAGGTAATTGTAATGTATACTTTTGACCTTGAAGAAAGTACAACTTCATTTAATCTATATGGTATTACGATTGAGTTGAATAACGATGATAGGACTTTTACTATAAATAACGATTAAAAGTAAAAAGTAAAAAATTAAAAAAGTCTAACTTTTTATAGTTAGACTTTTTTTATTATATTTGTAATTACTTTTTCAATTTCATTTATCGTATCGCTAGCTATCATTGAGTAGGAGTTTGACTTTTGCTCTGCAAATTCACCTGCTTTTCCATTTATGAACGCTGAACATATAGTTGCCTTAAGCGTGTTTTTTTCTTGTCCTAACAGACTTGTAAGTATACCTGAAAGCACATCACCGCTTCCAGCTGTTGCCATACCTACGCAACCTGCATTTGTCAAATAAACTTCATTGCCGTCCGTTACAATGGTAGAGCTCCCCTTTAAAAGTAGTATCACGTTGTTTTCTTTTGCATACTCTTTTGCATACTTAATAGGATTTTCTTTTATCTCTTGTATGGGTATATGGCAAAGTCTTTCAAACTCTTTTAAATGAGGGGTAAGAACTATCTTGCAGTTGCTTTCTTTTAGTATTTTATTATCCATTTTTGAAAGTGAGTTTAATCCGTCAGCGTCAATCACTATGGGCAAACTATAATTTTTTAATATAAAGGAAAGCAGTTTTTTATTTTCCTCATTTTCTCCAAGCCCCATACCTATACCAACTGCCTTTAAATTTTTAAGTGCCTCTTTAATCTCGTTTTCGTCAAATATAAAGTTACCATCTATGTCGCTCAACGGGAAATAGGTGCTTTCAAGTAGGTGGGGAGAAATAGAGGGAAATAAACTTTTTGCACAAATTACCTTGCAAACTCCACAACCCGAACGCATTGCCGATTGTGCCATATTTGAAAGTTTTATTGCCCCAGAGTATTTTGTACAACCACCTATTAAACCGATATATCCAAAATTACCCTTGTTTGCGTTAGCGTCCCTCTCTTTAAAAATTTCTACAAAATCACTCCCTTCAACAAGGTTATTTCTTTCCCCAACAATGTCTATGCCTATATCTTTATTGACAATTTTTTTAATATACTTTTTGGCATTGTTTAAAAAGTGTCCTGTTTTAAAACTGCCTATTGAAATCGTTAGGTGCGATTTTACTGCAAGTTCGCAAAGTCCGTTATCTCCGTTCAAACCACTATTTATATCAACTGAAATTACCTGTGCAAAGGAGTTGTTTATTTTACTTATAACTTCCTTTAAAGGTTGTGTAAGTTCCCCCTTAAATCCTGTACCCAAAATGCAGTCTACTATAAAATTGAATTTTGAAAAATCAAAACTCTCCGTATATAAACTGTACGGCACATTTTGTTGTTTGCAAAGTTCAAAAAAGTGTTTTCCGTCTGCTGAAAATTTTTCTTCAATCAATAAAATTTCTACAATTATTCCGTGCTTTTTCAATAATGAAGCCAAAACAAAGCCGTCCCCTCCGTTGTTGCCCTTTCCACAAACAACTAAAACTTTACCAAACCAGTCAACGCTGTCAAAAACCGACTTTCCTGCCCTCTCCATTAAGGTTTTGCTGTCAGTTTTATTTTGTATTGTAATAAGGTCGCTCTCTCTCATTGTATTAACTGAAACTACATCTTTCATAATATACTCCTATAGTGAAAAAGATTTTATCAAATAACCCCCTATTTGTCAATTATAAGATAAAAATTGTCTTTAAACAATTTAATCGTTTTTTTAAAAATATTTGCAAATACCTGCTAAAATATTATTATATTTTTTTTAAAAGTAGTATAATTAAGAAAAAATTTTTTTAATGGAGATGTTCTATGAACAAGATTAAGGTTGGTATTGTTGGTTATGGCAATCTTGGCAAGGGGGTTGAACTTGCCACAAGTGTAGCCAGCGACATTGAGTGTGTTGGCGTTTTTACTAGGAGAGAACCCTCTACTGTAAAAACTGTAACTAATCTTCCTGTGTATTCAATGGAAGATATGAAAAACTTTGTTGGCAAGGTTGACGTAATGATAGTTTGTGGTGGTTCGGCAACCGACCTGCCTAAACAATCGCCTGAAATTTTAAAAGATTTTAACGTTGTTGATTCTTTTGATACACACGCAAAAGTTCCCACACATTTTGCTAATATGGATGAAGTTGGCAAACAGGCAAATCATCTTGGTGGTATTTCTATCGGTTGGGATCCTGGTTTGTTTTCTATTGCAAGGATGATGTTTGGTGCGTTTTTACCTGACGGAAAGGATTACACTTTTTGGGGTAAGGGAGTTTCTCAAGGACATAGTGATGCAATTAGAAGGATTGAAGGTGTAAAAAACGCTATTCAATATACTATTCCCGTACAAAAGGCAGTTGAGAGTGTTAGAAATATGGAGTACCCCGAACTTACCACTAGGGACAAACATATTAGGGAGTGCTTTGTTGTTGCTAATGAGGGTGCAGATAAATCAAGGATTGAAAAAGAAATTAAAGAGATGCCTAACTACTTTGCTGATTATGACACTATTGTTCACTTTGTCAGCGAGGAAGAGTTGAAGGCAAATCATAGCAAACTTGCACATGGTGGTTTTGTTATGCGTACAGGTAAGACAAGCGAGCAAAATTCACACCTTATTGAACTTGCTATTAAACTTGACTCTAACCCTGAGTTTACAGGCAGTATTTTAACAGCCTATGCAAGAGCAGTTGCTAAACTTAATAAAGAGGGTATGTGTGGTTGCGTTACCGTATTTGATATTCCTTTAAAATATCTTTCTCCTATGAGTGAAGAAGAATTAAGGTCGCACTTGCTATAAAAATAAAGCCGTTACTTTGTAACGGTTTTTTCTATTAAGATTTTTTTATAAACCCTTTTGCAATTTTTATTTTTCCTACTTGTTTAATTTTTAAAATTTTGTCAAGTTCTAAAAGATGTTGGTTATAAAACTTATATCTTATCATCTTTACATTGTTTCGTGTGGTTGTGCCCTCTACCAATCTCTGAAAACTCTTTGAAAAATCTTCCTTTTGTCTGTTGAATTTTGCTTCTTCAATTTTATTAAAAACTATGGCAAAATCAAGTTCTTTATTCATAGCAATAGCCATACAAATAACCTTTCCGTCAAGTATAAATTTTATTTGATAAAAGGTATGCTCATCAATAATTTCAATTTCAGTATCAGGGTATACTTCATAAACTTTATTTACAAGTTTTTCAAGTAATTCAAACTTTGCAATCCCCAGCATCTTCTTTAATTTGTATTCAATCGCCATATTGTTTTTTCCTTTGTATAATCTTCAAATATTTTTTGTAGGCAGTATCTACCACCTCGTCCCAAGAGGTGTATAAACTCTCAAAAGCATTTTGGCAAACCTTGTTATATTTTTCTTCATCTTCAAAAATGGAAACGATTTTTTTTGCAAACTCCTTCTTGTCCTCATGTCCAATGTAACCGTTGTAACCGTCCGTTATGCCAGAAATTGCAGTGGTGTTTTCAAGTAGTATAGTGGGGGTTTTTTGGCTAGCACCCTCATATTTAACAAGTCCGTCCGTATCGTATTTTGAAGGGAAAATTATAAGTTCGCTAACGGCATACAATTTTTTAAGTTTTTCTCTGTCGCTTAGTTTACCTGTAAAAATTACTTTATCGTTAAGATTGTATTCCTCAATCATCTTTTTAAGTTTATGTTCGTCAGGTCCACTGCCTATAAAAAACATTTTATATTTGAAGCCGTTAATGTTTAATTCATTTAAAACTTCTGCAATAAAAAATATATTTTTAAGGTTTGTAAGCCTACCTATAAATGCAAGCACCCTCTCGTCTTTTTTAATGTTGTACTCCTCTTTTATCAAATCCTTTTGCTCTCTTGATAATAAAAGAGGGGTCATTTCTGTTCCGTTTTTTTGAATTTTAGGGTATGTTTTTGCCTTGTATTCATTAAAGAAAACATCAGCCGTTTTTTCGTTTACAGCCCAACACTCATCACACCTATCAAAAACTTTCATTATAATTTTGGTCATAATATTTGAAAGCAGTTTGCTTTTGGTTTCTCTCAAAAAGTCCTTTTTATATTGTGAGTGCATAGTTGCTACTACGGGTATATTGTGTTTTGCTCCGTATTGCATACCTATTTTTCCAATGCCAAAGGGGGAGTGAATATGAATAATATCAAACCCAAATTCGTCCATTGCCTTTTTAAACTTTTTGTCTTGTTTAGGCAAGGGAAGGTCATAGTCAAGTCGTAACCATTTAAGATTAAAACGCTTACATCTATAAATTTTGTAAGGTAACTCGTCAACGTGTTTTTTGTTTCTAGGCATTACCGTAAAAACTGCCACGTCAGCGACCTTATTTAGCCTTTTTATATAATTGTCAACAACCATTATCACTCCGTCAATAACGGGGAAATAAGTGTCGATAAAAAAACCTATTTTAATTTTTTCCACTTGTTTTATCTCCATAAAATATATTTAAAATGATAACACTTTTTTATCTATTAGTCAATTTAATGATATAAAAAAAGAAAGGGTTTAACACCCTTTCTTTATCTCTTTTTTAACTTTTAAACATCTCATAGCATTAAGTATTGCAATAACCGATACGCCAACATCAGCAAATACAGCCAGCCACATAATATAGTTGCCTAATATTCCTAAAACGCTTAGCAGTAAAACGGCAAACTTAATCGTAAGTGCAAAAATAATATTTTCTTTTACAATAGTAGTTGTCTTTTTTGCAATCTTTTTAGTAGTTTTTATTGCAGAAAGTTTATCGTGCATTAAAACTATATCGCTTGCCTCTATTGCACTGTCGCTTCCAATTCCACCCATTGATATGCCCACATCTGCTCTCACTAAAACAGGTGCGTCATTTATACCATCTCCTACATATACAATAACGTCTTTTTCGTCCTTTTTTTCAAAAATCTTTTCTAAACTTTCTACCTTTTCATGAGGAAGTAGTCCTGCTGTATAATCGCTAATTCCACAGTCCAAGGCAATCTTTTTAGCAATGGCTTCATTATCTCCCGTAAGCATTATCGTTTTGATTTTTTCACTATTTAAGTAATCGATGGTTTCCTTGCTATCCTCTTTTAAGCTATCGCTAACCAAGATATAGCCGATATATTTTTTGTTTTTTACTACATATACAATGCTTCCAACTTCATTAACTTTTTCAAATTTTATTTTATATTCCTCAAGCAATTTTTCATTGCCACATAAAATAATATCGTCTTTATTTGATGCAACAATTCCTTTGCCTGAAATCTCTTTAATATCGTATTCGCCTATCTCCTCTTTTTTGCAAACATCAACAATGCTTTTTGCAATAGGGTGGTTTGAACCACTTTCGCAAATGTACGCACATCTCAAAATTTCTTCTTTGTTATTGATAGGTGAAATTTTTTCTACTTCAAATTTACCTTTTGTTAAAGTTCCCGTTTTGTCAAATACAAAAATATTTGCCCTGTTTATCAGTTCAAAATAGTTAGCACCTTTTATAAGTATTCCCTCTTTAGATGCACCACCTATTCCTCCAAAAAAACTTAAAGGTACGCTTATTACTAATGCGCAGGGGCAACTGACAACTAAAAAGGTAAGTCCACTAAATACCCATCTACTCCACTCTCCTGTAAACAATGAGGGGATTATCGCTATAATTAACGCTAAAATTACTACCGAAGGAGTGTAATATTTTGCAAACTTTGTTATAAAACTTTCCGTCTTTGCTTTTTTATTTGAAGCATTTTCAACAAGTTCTAAAATTTTTGATACCGTTGAATCGCTAAATTGCTTTTCGGCCTCAACAACTATTACATTGTCCATATTTATACAGCCTGACAGTACACTATCTCCTACCCCACAATCCAAGGGTAAGGACTCGCCGTTCAATGCTTGCGTATTCAAAGTGGTGTGGCCTTGTATGATTTTACCGTCTACTGCTATCTTTTCACCTGCTTTAACTACAATGCAATCTCCAACACAAATTTCTTCAGGGAATACTTCTTCCTCCACCCCATTTTTTAAAAGAGTGGCAGTGTCAGGGCAAATATTCATTAAATTGGCAATGGATTTTCTCGATTTATCAACGGCATAATGCTCAAAGAGTTGACCAACCTGAAAGAAAATCATTACTGCACAACCCTCTCCGTATTCACCAATAATAAACGCACCTATCGTAGCAATAAGCATCAAAAAGTTTTCATCAAAGATATGTCCGTTTTTAATGTTTTTTAAAGCACTCCAAAATACGTCATAACTTATAAAAAAGTAAATTGCTAAGTATAGGCAAAGCATTAATATATCGTTTACTTGTATAAATTGAGTAATTATAAAGAGTGGCAAAAAGGCTATAAATGAAATTAAAATTCTTATTAAATTCTTTTTGGGTGTGCTCATATTAAATTCCTAAAATAGTACAATCGGGTATAGTCTTTTTGGCTGTCTTTTTTACGTTTGAAAAAATCACCTCTTGCTCGTTTTCATCATACTCCAAACAAAGCCTTAAAGTTAAAAAATTAACCACGGCACCTTTAACACCATCTACCTTTCTTATAGCGTTTTCAAGTCTGTTTGCACAAGTAGCACAGTCTAAATTTTCAATTCTAAATACTTTTTTCATTTTTACACCTATTCCTCTATATGTTTTGTTGCCATATTAAATATTTGTTCTACGTGTTCATCGTCTAAAGAGTAGTACACTTCCTTTCCTTGCTTTCTACCTTTAACAAGTTTGCTTTGGCGTAAAATTCTTAATTGATGTGAAATTGCCGACTTTGTCATATTTAATATTTTTGCAATATCACAAACACAAAGTTCTCCGTTAAAGAGAGCCGATATAATATTTATTCTTGTGCTGTCGCCAAAAACTTTAAAAAGTTCTGCAATATTATATAAGGTTTCTTCATCAGGCATATTGCTTTTTACTTTTTCAATTACGTCCTCGTGTATTATGTCTTCAACGCAATAATCAAATTCTTTGTCTTCCATAACCCTCCTTACAGTTGAATAATTGTTCAACTGTTTTATTAAAGTGTACTACTATTTATTTATTATGTCAAGTGTTTTTTAACAAAAAAAATACAGCCTTAAAAAAAGACTGAATTTTTTTCATTTATATTTTTGATTGAGAAAAATCTTAAAATTCCATTTTTCCAAGAGCGTTGCATCTGTCAACTAAATATTTTGCAATCTCCTCTTTTGTGGAAAATTGTTTAGAGAGTTCACTATATAATATAGGTTTGTCAAAAATGTATTGTTTTGTGTTTTTCTTGAAATATGAAACATAAATAGGTACGTCAATACCCTTTTGGTACAACTTTTTAGCAAGTAGTACAAATCCGGGGTGAAAACCTACAAGTTCTTCAAGGTAGCCAAGTGTTGAGTCTTCAGGGAAGATGACTATATTTTCCCTTTTATTTTCAATAGCGTCTACACTTTCGTTAATAGTCTTAATAATTCTTGAGTCAGGGTAGGTAGAAATTAAATTTAATCCCTTATAAAACATTGTTGTTAATGGACTTGCAATTAAGCAAAACAGTCTTGCAAGAAACAAGTTCCAATGTTTCTTTTCATGATAATATACCTTTGTTTGATATTTGTATGTTTTTATCAAACCAGAGTTCATTTCATACGCACCCCATAATCTTACAGGGAAGTCAGCATATATTTCTAAGGATAAAGGAGCGTCAGTTCCCTCGTGATTACTTAAAATGATTGAACTTTCAGTGGGTTTATCTCCAAGATATATAAAGTCTACCTTTTTGTATTTTATTTTAAGAATTTTTTTAAAATTTCTAAACCATAGTTTTCTATTTTGCTTAAATTTTTTCTTCTTCATTAGTACTATCCCTTTTTTATAACCTTAATTTATCATAAAAAAGTTAAATAAATGTTAATTTTTATGACAAAGGCGTTTTTTGTCATAAAACATATTGACAAATTTTAGTTTTTATATCACTAAAGGAATAATGTGGTTAGCAAAAAGTTGAAGAGAATTATAAGAAAACGAGAAAACTTTTAAATATTCTTGCCAAATTGACAATTTTACTTGACTATAATGTTATTGTATGCTATAATACTTTCATAAAGGTTTGGAGGTTTATATTATGGAAAAACTAGGCGAAAGAATAACTATCTTATTGAAGAAAAAACATATAGCTCAAAAAGACCTTGCTGTGATGATAGGAGTAACTGAGTCGGCTTTGTCTAGATATATTAACAATGAAAGAGAGCCTAAATTGGAGGTTTTGGCCAATCTTGCTACTGCCTTGGATACTACTATAGATTATTTAACCACGGGTGCAAAACCTGAAACAGACTTTGATGAAATTTATCGGTTAGTTGCAAGAAGTTCATATACATTGACAGAAACTCAGAAAATGCAAATTATTGAGGCGGTAATGAAAAACAAATGACAGATGATGAGATGATAATAGGGGCAAAAATTTTACCAGAAAAATACGAAGAAATTGAAAGGCGTGTAGTTGATTTGTATGCCAAACAAGGTATTCATAGTTTGCCGATAGATCCTTTTGCTATTATAAAAAATAAGGGATATGTTTTAATACCATTTTCAAAATTTAAACTAGATAATCGTCCGGATTGTATAGATGAAGATAATGATGCGTTTTCATTTTATGCTCCAAAAATGAAAAACGCAAATAATTGTTTATAATGACGAAAAGTCTTTAAATCGAATAAGATTTACTCTTATGCATGAAGTTGGTCATATAGATTTAGGACATAAATGTGAAAGTGATTTAGCAAGAAAGATGGCAGACTATTATGCAGGATATGCACTTGCTCCATCTCCACTTATAGAAAAGTATGCTTCTAAAAACAGCTTAAATATTTCCTCAACATTTTGGGTTTCACTAGAGTGTGCAGACGTTTGTGCTTTAAGGTATCAAAATTGGAAATTATATGGAGGAAGATACTTAAAAGATTATGAAATTGATTTGATTAATCTTTTTGAATAATTTAGAAAAAAACAACATTTAATATAAAGGAAAAGCACCTAAGCGTTGCTGTTAACAACGTTTAAGCGCTTCTAAAATTGTATCACTACAACTAATCAAATATAGTGTAACATTTTTACTCCTTTATGTCAAATGCTTTTTGACGATACCCAAAGAGGTAAATAAATTTTTAAGGAGGCAAAAATGCTTTCAGTTGATGCAAGGTCTAACCAGACCTTTTTACGCAATGAGTTTGATGCGTTTGGAAAATGGAATATACCCATTATCCAAAAAAATGAACTCGATTTAGTTGGGGTCAATTTAATTAGTTATACTGATATTAAAACTAATGATATTGACGAGAATAAACAAAAAGGAGTTCATTTTTATATTGATGACTATCGTATGCAAGGTTTATATTATAATCCTTCAAAGTCTTTTTATAGGTTGTCGCAATATAACTTTTTAATTTCTCCGGACTATAGTCTTTATAGAGATATGCCGAAGGCGTTGCAATTATTCAATGTCTTTAAAAGTCGTTGGTGTGGTGCATATTGGCAAAGCCAAGGCATGACGGTTATTCCTAATGTGAGTTGGGGTGATGCAAGTACTTTTGATTATTGTTTTGATGGAATAATGGAAGGTTCTGTCGTTGCTGTTGGCACAATTGGTTGCAAACGTAGTAAGCTTTCGTTTATGCGTGGTTATAATGAAATGTTAAAACGCATAAAACCGAGTGCAATTATCTGTTTTGGTTCTTTGTTTGCTGAAATGCAAGGGAATATAATTTCTATTGATTATAATTCTTCAAGGAGGGTTAATCGTAATGGGAGGTAGAGGGACTTTTGCAATAGGGAATAATAGTGGTTATACATATAAAACAGTTAACAAAATAGAAGGTGTTAAGGTGTTGCAACCCGTAGATCAAAAAAGAAGTTTTAAACTTCCGGAAGAAGCGCATAGCAGTTCAAGCTATATTGTGTTGGATAGAAATGGCACTTTTCACCAATATCGTGAATATGATAAGCAACACAAGGTTGTTCTAGAAATAGGTTATCATCATGAAAACGGTTTTGGGGAAGGGGATATATTACATGTTCATATTTATAAAAAACCGGGTGTGGAGTTTCATAATGAGGCAACAAAGGAGCATATTTATCCTGGACATCCAATTTATGAAAAATATAAAAAATTTTTTAAAGGAGTAAAGTGATATGGAAGGAAATACATTAAACGAATTTATGGATGATTTATGCACAATGGGTGGACCTGAAAAGGACTTTATGTATAAGGATAAACGTTATTTTTTGGAGTGCGAGGCTGTAGATAATATGATTGAAATGGTTATCTTTGAGTGCTTTGGTGAGCAGAATTATATTTTTCGTTGTAAGGGTAAAGACTTTGTTGAGTGTGTAAAACAATTTGAAAAAGCAAAAATTTTTGACGGCAAAACCATTTACGAAGCAGAAAAAGATATTGAAGTTCTATTTGGTTAAAAAGTATTTAGGAGTTAGGTAAATATGCCTGTACAAAATCAAATTTTTGAAGAAATATATTATGGAATAGAATTTGAATTTAAGTTTAATGGAAACTATTATTTGTAAATTCGGGTGAAATAATTCAATGTATATAGTATGCATCTAATTACTATCCATTGGTTAAAAAATCTTTTTATCAGGGCAAAAATAAAAAAAGCAAGGATTTTACATCCTTGCTTTTTTTGGCGCAGAAGATGGGATTTGAACCCATGCTGCGTTTGACCGCACTACACCCTTAGCAGGGGCGCCCCTTGAGCCACTTGGGTACTTCTGCGTATGTCAAGCTCAAGAATAAATTTTTATCAATTTATAATTACGCACCTAAAATAAGTGCTTAAATAATATATCATAAAAAAAAGAGGTTGTCAAAGTTTATTATGCTTCTTTTTTAAAATTTTTAAATCTTTTTATCTTCCTGAGGTTAAAATTATAAAAAATAAAAAGATGAGTTAAAAAACTCATCTTTAGTAATCGTTATGAAACCACGGGTTTTAGCATGTTTGCAACTACAAGAGGAATAGTTCTCTTTTTTGAGTGCTCGGCAATTTCTTTAATAGTTGCAATGATGTCTTCTTGTTCAACCATTTCAAGTTCAAATTTTGATACATTTATTGACTTGGTTGCAAGCAAGTTTATAGCCGTAGGAATATGACCGTAACCACTTGTTACTTCTTTTATGGTTAGGTGTTTTTTAAAGGCTTCTTCCATTTTAACGGTAAAATTGTTATAGTAAAATCCTGCATATATAATGTTACGGTAAGGAGCACAAAGAGTAAATGGAAGGGAAGGGTCTAATGATGAAGTGTTCATATAGGTGGCACCCTGCGTCATCCTGCCCCCTGTAATATTCATTACATTTTTAATTAAATCTTTGTCAGCCTTTAAGGTGTAATAGATGCCACATTTTTTTGCAATGTCTAAAAGATAGTCGTCATTTTCAATAAGTATAGGCACTACCTGTTTATATATTAAAAGTTGACATAAAAGGTTACCGACAATGCCACCACCAATGATAGCAACATGGTCGCCCTTTTGTACTTCAAGAGAGTCAAGTACCGATTCTGCCAAAGCAACCCTTTCAATAAACATAGCGTCAGCATCTGTAACCGATTGAGGTAAAGCAAAAAGACTTGAGGTTTTTACAACTGCAAAATCTTTTAAAAATCCGTCAGTGTTTTCTCCTGCAATCTGTAAATTAGTGCAAAAAGCACTGTTGTCAAGTTTGCAGTTGGTACAGTTTTCGCAGGCGTTAATTCCACTTATATATACCCTTTGGTTTTTTTCAATACCAAAGCAATCTTCACCTGTTTCAACTACGATACCAGTGGCAAATCTTCCGGGAATTACGGGGTAAGTTACCTTTAATTCACCACTGTAAGCGTGTGCTTCCATATCGCTAATTAAAGATTTTGTAATCTTAACTTTAACCTCGTTTGATGCTTCAAGTTTGTCAGGGCGTTCAACTTCTTCAATTTGAAAAGGGGCTGTAATTTGCCAAACCTTCATTTTAAAACCTCCACAGAGAAAATCCTTATTTTCTCAAAAAGTATGTTTATTATACTCTATGTAATTACGTTTTGCAAGTAAAAAGGCAAAAAAACACTTTTTTTTGAAAATTAAATAAAATTTTGCCTTAGGAGTATTATATTTGGTTGACTTTAATATTTTAGAAGATTATAATATTCTAGCGTAATTGAGAGATTACGATTTTAATTATTTTTGAATTAACTGTTGTTTGTTAAAGTAAATTATGACACTTTGCAACAACGAGTAAAATATTGTTAAAAGGAGTGTCATTATGAAAACGGAAATACATCCTAATTATCACGAAGTAACCGTTGTTTGTGCTTGCGGAGAGACTTTTAAGACAGGTACAGCCAAAGATGTTGATACATTAAAGGTTGATATTTGTTCTAAATGCCATCCTTATTTTACAGGCAAGCAAAAGCTTGTAGATACTGGCGGTCGTGTTGATAAATTTAAGAAGAGATACGGTATGTAAAAAATTCAGCCCCATTACTTTCAACAGTAGGGGCTATTTTTTTATAAAGCAGTTATAAGAGGATTATATGAAAGAAAAAAGGAAAAAATGCACTTCAATAGGTGGTCAGGCTGTCCTTGAAGGCGTTATGATGCGTGGTCAAAAGTCAATGGCAATGGCTGTTAGAGATGCTGACGGCGAAATTCAAGTTGAAACTACACGCCTAAAAAAGAGAAGTAAAATAAATAAAGTTCCCATTTTGCGTGGAGTTATAAATTTTTTTGAATCAATGGTTACGGGTATCAAAATAACATTACGTAGTGCTGAAGTATACGGTGAGGACATTGAACCTTCAAGATTTGAAAAATGGTTGTCGTCAAAGTTTAAAATAAATATTATGAGCGTAATATCAACAATCTCTGTTGTTTTAGGCTTGGCGCTTGCAGTAGGTTTGTTTATTCTTTTACCTCAACTATGCACTAACGGAATATCGTCTTTGACGGGACTTGCTAAAACTTCAATATGGTATAATCTCATTGAAGGTTGTATACGTATGCTTATCTTTGTGTTGTATGTATGGGTAATTTCTTTGATGAGTGATATAAAGAGATTATATAAATATCACGGAGCAGAACATAAAACTATAACTTGCTATGAACGAGGCTTTGACCTTACAGTTTCAAATGCAAAAAGATGTTCTCGTTTGCACGATAGATGTGGTACGACTTTTATGGTGATAGTAATGATAATTTCAATAGTTATTTTTTCTATTGCTAATTCATTTTTGGCCCCCCTATATGTTGGAAACAGCGTGGCAGATTTCTTTATAAGGTTTGGTATAAAAATTTGCTTGTTGCCATTTGTTGCAGGCTTTTCATATGAAACTTTAAAGTTGCTTGCAAAAACGCAAAGCCCCCTAGTTAAACCTCTAAAAGCCCCCGGACTTGCTGTTCAATTACTTACAACAAAAGAGCCTGATGATGAAATGCTTGAAGTTGCTATTGCTGCATTTAATGCCGTGCTAATTATGGATAGCGATGAAAGTGTTCCTGAACGCAAATTTATAACGGCTGAAAAACTTGATGTTTTACTTGCAAGAGTAAAGAGTGAATTTGCAGAAAAGAATATTGACGAGAGTGATGCAGAGTGGATTTGTTCAATGGCTCTGGGTATCAAAAGGAGTGAACTTGGTAATGATATTCTTGCAACACCCAAACAGGTAAAAAAAGTAAACGGCTGGATGAAAAAACGACTTTCAGGTAGACCTCTTTGGTATATTGTAGGAAACTGTGATTTTTACGGAATTGAGTTAGATGTAGATGAGAGAGTTTTAATTCCCCGTCCTGAAACGGAACAACTTGTTGAAGAAGTACTTAAAGATACTACGGCAAACAGTAAAGTTTTAGATTTGTGTACAGGTAGTGGTGCTATTGCAATTACAATCGCGAAGGAAAGAGGGGCAAAGGTTACTGCTGTTGATATTAGCGAAGGTGCTTTGCAACTTGCAGAAGAAAATGCACAAAAAAATGATGTAGAAATTGAGTTTATTCATAGCGATATGTTTGCAAATGTATCGGGTAAATATGATATAATAGTGTCAAATCCTCCCTATATAAAAACGAACGATATAAAGTTTTTACAAAGTGAGGTTAAGGATTTTGAACCTAAAATGGCGCTTGACGGAGGAGAGGACGGACTTGATTTTTATAGAGCAATAGCAATACTAGTTCAAAACTATTTAACTGAAAAGGGAGAGTTGTTTTTAGAGTGTGGCATAGGTCAAGCAGAAAAAGTTGCTGAAATGCTAAAGAACTTTTCAAATGTTTCAATTATCAATGATTTAAATGGTGTAGCAAGAATTATCAAGGCGGTTTTATAAAAATGCTTGAAAGATTAAAAGGTATATTAAGTAGATATAATGAAATAACTGAATTACTTTCACAACCTGATATTTTTAATGATAGAGATAGGTACGCTAAACTTACAAAGGAGCATGCAGATATTGAGGAAACTGCTCAAAAATATTTAGAGTATTTAAAGGTTGAAAAAGAAATGAACGATGCCTTTGCAATGGCTGAGAGTGAAACTGATAAAGAGATGAAGGACCTTTTAAATGATGAAGGTTATTCTTGCAAGGAGAAACTTGCCTCTTTAAAAGATGAGTTGAAAATTTTGCTATTGCCCAAAGATAAGGACGATGATAAAAACGTAGTAGTTGAAATTCGTGGTGGAGCAGGTGGTGAAGAAGCCAACCTTTTCGCACAACAACTATATTATATGTACCAAAAATATTGCGACAAGAATAGATTTAAGATTGACGAGGTTGAAAAAAATGAAACAGAACTTGGTGGTCTTAAAGAGGTTGTTTTTTCAGTATCAGGTAAAGGTGTTTTCTCAAAACTTAAATATGAGAGTGGCGTTCATAGAGTTCAAAGAGTACCCTCAACTGAATCTCAGGGCAGAGTTCATACCTCAACGGTAACGGTTGCCGTATTGCCCGAACCTGAAGACGTTGATGTTAAACTTGATGAAAAAGATTTAAGAATTGATACTTGTCGTTCATCTGGTGCAGGTGGGCAACACATCAACAAAACGGAAAGTTGTATAAGAATCACCCACATACCTACGGGTATTGTTGTTATGTGCCAAGATGAGCGTTCACAAGGCAAAAATAAAGAAAAAGCGTTTAAGGTATTAAAGAGTAGATTATATGATTACTATAATACTCAATATCAAAACGAATACCAAGCAAATAGAAGAAGTCAAGTTGGAACGGGAGATAGAAGTGAAAGAATAAGAACTTATAATTTCCCACAAGGCAGAGTTACTGACCACCGTATAGGATTTTCAATGTTCAATATTGACGGATTTATGCAAGGGGATATAGGCGAGATGATTGAGGCACTTGCAGTTGCCGATAGAGAGGCACAACTAGCAGGTCAAAGCGAAGATAATTAAGAAAAAATAAAAAATCATAAAACAAAAGCAGAGGGCTTTATTATGGAAATTTCAAACAAAGTAAAGAGTATTTCACCATCATTAACACTTGCTATTTCAGCAAAGGCAAATGAACTTAAAGCACAAGGTAAGTCAATCATCAGTTTTTCTGTTGGCGAGCCTGACTTTAATACACCCGACTATATTATTCAAAGTGCACACAAAGCACTTGACGAGGGTAAAACAAAATATACCCCCTCATCTGGTTTGGTAGATTTAAAAAAGCAAATTTGTGAAAAGTTTAAAAAGGAAAACAACCTTGAATACGCTCCTTCACAAATCGTTGTTTCAAACGGTGCAAAACATAGCATCTTCAACGCTCTTTTCTGTATGTTAAACGAAGGGGACGAGGTAATTATTCCTTCTCCCTACTGGCTAACTTATCCTGAATCAGTTAAGGTTTGTGGTGGGGTTTGCAAGTTTGTTGAAACTACTGAAGAACAAGATTATAAGATGACACCTGAACAACTTGAAAGTGCAATCACACCCAAAACAAAGTGTTTAATTTTAAACTCACCTAGTAATCCTACTGGTTCAGTTTATACTGAAGATGAAATTAAAGCACTTGCAAAGGTTATTGAAAAGTACGATTTTTATGTTTTGTCAGATGAAATATATGAAAAACTTGTTTACGCAGATGCAAAGCATATTTCAATCGCTTCAGTTAGCGAAAAGATGAAAGAGAGAACGGTTGTTATAAACGGTATGTCAAAGGCGTTTGCAATGACAGGCTGGCGTATTGGTTACCTAGCAGGACCTCAAAATCTTATAAAGGCCATCGATAGTTTCCAAAGCCACGCAACTTCAAATGCTTGCTCAATCTCACAAGTGGCATCAATTACAGCACTTTCTAATAGTGGTGAAGATATGGAAAAAATGCGTCAAGAATTTGATGCAAGACGCCAACTTATCATAAAGGAAGTTAGAAAAATTGACGGCATAACTTGTAATGAACCAACAGGTGCTTTTTATGTTATGGTCAATGTTTCAAAATTATATGGCAAAAAATATAATGGCGAAACTCTTTCAAACTCACAAGATTTCTGCACAAAACTTTTAGATTTTGGTGTTGCAGCCGTTCCTGGTTTGGCATTTGGCGTAGATAATTATATAAGACTTTCATATGCAACTTCAAGAGAGAATATCGTTGAAGGTGTAGCAAGACTTGATAAGTTTGTAAAGTCTTTAAACTAATAAATTTAAAAATAAAAGGGCAGATTTACACTCTGCTCTTTAGCCCTTTTTTAAGAAAAGTAATATTTTGTGAAAATATAATAAATTTTTACAAAAGCCTTGAAAAATAGTTTAAAATGGTTTAAAATGGATATAATTAGGGGAAAGGTATATGATTCGTATAATCTATGGAGAGCGTGGTACTGGTAAAACTCAACTAATTATTGATGAAGCCAACCAAACTTTAAAAAAGGCTACGGGGAAAATCGTTTTTGTTACGGACAACACGAGGTGTATGTACGAACTGAAAAGGGATATCACTTTTGTTAATGTTCAAGAGTACAACATTTTTGGTGAGAAAAGTTTTACATCTTTTATCAAAGGCATTGTTTCAGGAAATAGTGCTTTAGAATATTTATTCATTGACGGTGTAGCAAGGATTTGCGAAGTGCCTTTAAATGACCTTGAAAATTTTTTCAAGCAAGTAGATGATTTGTCTAATAAGCATAACGTTATGGTTGTTATGACCTGTTCGTGTGAGAGGACAAACCTGCCTGCGTTCATTTGGAACTACGTAAACTCTAAATAAAAAAGCGAAACCTAGAAAACTAGGTTTTTATTTTTGCACAATAGAAGGAGAAATTATGCAATTTATTAGTACTCGTGGCACAGAAAAGGTTAATAGTGCCCAAGCAATAGCACAAGGCATTGCTAAAGACGGAGGTTTGTTTGTTCCCGAAACTTTCCCTCAAGTAAGTAAAGAAGAACTTGAAAAAATGCTAGGTTATAGTTATCCTGAAAGGGCAGCAACTATAATTCATAAATATTTAGATGAATATGATTATGACGGACTTTTAAAAGCGTGCGAAAATGCTTATGCAAAGTTTGACGGAAATGATCCTGCGCCACTTGTAAAGATTGACGATGGGCTTTTTATGCTTGAATTATTCCACGGCCCTACTTGTGCGTTTAAAGATATGGCGTTAACTGTACTTCCTTACCTATTAAGAACTGGTTGCGATATGGAGGGTATGAAGGAAGATATTTTAATTCTTACTGCGACTTCAGGCGATACAGGAAAGGCGGCAATGGAAGGCTTTAAAGATAATAAAGGCATCAAGATTATGGTATTCTATCCGGCTGACGGCGTAAGCAAAATGCAAAAATTGCAAATGTCAACGCAAGAGGGTGATAATATCAATGTTGTTGCTGTTCACGGTAATTTTGACGATTGTCAAACTGCTGTTAAAAAATTCTTTACTGATGAAGAATTAAAGAAGGAGTTGAAAAAGAAGGGAGTAGTATTTTCTTCAGCAAACTCAATTAACTTTGGTAGATTAGTACCTCAAATTGCTTATTATTTTTCAGCATATTTAGATATGGTTTCAAGCGAGCAAATTCAAATGGGAGATAAAATTAATTTTACCGTTCCCACAGGAAATTTTGGAAATATCTTAGCAGGTTATTATGCTATGAGGATGGGGCTACCTATCAACAAGTTAGTTTGTGCCTCTAATAAGAATAAAGTTTTAACTGACTTCTTTAAGAAGGGCGAATACAATATAGCCGACAGACATTTTTATACTACAATGTCTCCCTCAATGGATATTTTAATCTCAAGCAATTTAGAGCGTTTGGTTTTTGAAATTTCAGGTAAAGACGCTGAACTTACTAAAAAGCGTATGAACGAATTAAAAGAGGGTAAAATGTATAAAGTTACCGATGAGGAGAAAAAAGCTTACAAGGAGATTTTCTCAGCAGGCTGGTGTAATGAAGAACAATCTGTTGAGGCAATTTATGAGTTTTTCTCTGAATACAACTATCCTATGGACCCTCATACTAGCGTTGCTATGAGTGTTGCTACAGAATATTCAACAAAGAACGAAGATGAAACACCTATGGTTGTTGTTAGCACTGCAAGTCCTTATAAATTCCCTCAAGATGTGTATTATTCATTGACGGGTAACGATGTTAAGGACTCATTTAAGGCAGTTAAGAGAATAAATGCTGAAACAGCAATGCCTGTACCTAAAAGTCTAAAAGCTTTGCGTGATAAAACAATTCGCTTTAACAAAGTAGTAAATGCAGGTGATTTAGAAACTGAAGTTAAGGCTTTTGCAGAAAAAAAATAAACTTATAATGATGAGAAAACTTTGGTTGAAGTGAGTGGTAGTATGCTTTGCAAGTAATGGTTTAAATATATCTATACAACAAAGGAGTAACTATGGCAAGAAGAACTTTAATTAACCTAGACGAGAAGATTTTAAATGAGGCTGTTAACCAAGGTGCGATGAGGGGAGTTAGTGAAATCTCAGCATTAAATATCGCAAGAAAACTAGGCATTTCGGATACTTCTGTCTTCGTGCATTTTAAGAACAAAACAAACTTGGTGGTTAGTGCTAATAATTACGCATTAGAAAAAATGTATGCAAGAATTGAACAACTTCTTGCTCCAGACGAAACTTTTACAATAAAAGACCGTTGGAAATGTATGTTAGACTGGTTTGTTGAAAATTCAAACATTACCTTGTTTTTAGATTCATATGCACACTCATCTTACTTTAATTTTAAATTAACAGAGAGTGATTTAAAATTTGTAGATATTGTTAGAAAGATACTTAACGACTCAAATATATCATATACTGATGAAAGGTGTATTGTTATTTGGAAGTTCTTACTTGAAAATAGTATCTCTTTGTCCGTTAAAATAATAAGAAATGTACTTGAAGAAACGGAAGAAACTTTAGATATTTATTACGATTTGATTTTTAGCGATAAAGAATTTGTAAATAAATAATAACAAAAAGAGTGATTTATATCACTCTTTTTTATTTGTTTTAATAAAGGTTATTCAAAAGTATAAATAACTTTTGATTTTTTTTATATTTAATGATATAATGTTTGTATTGTTAATATGGGAGTAATATATATGCAAGAAGAAAGTACAGAAAAAAAGATTTTATTTTCTGCTATTCAACCTAGTGGAAACTTAACGATAGGCAATTATTTAGGGGCAATTAAAAATTGGATTGACTTGCAAAGTCAATATAATTGTTTTTATGCAGTTGCTGATTTGCACTCAATTACGGTTAAACAAGAACCTGCTGAGTTACGCAAAAATACTTTGGATTTAATCGCACTTTATGTTGCATGTGGAGTTAATCCTAACGATTGTACTCTTTTCGTTCAATCGCAAGTCCCTTGTCATACCGAGTTGACTTGGATTTTAAATACAATGACTTACCCTGGCGAACTTTCCCGTATGACACAGTTCAAAGATAAAAGTGCAAAACATGCAGATAACATAAATATGGGACTTATGGATTACCCTGTATTGATGGCAAGTGATATTTTGCTTTATCAAACTTCAGTTGTCCCTGTGGGAATAGACCAAAAACAACACCTTGAATTAAGTAGAGATTTAGCAACTAGATTTAATAATAGATATTCACCTACATTTGTTGTGCCCGAACCATATATCGTTAAAGAAAGTGCTAAAATTTATGATTTGACTGACCCTACTAGAAAGATGTCAAAATCAGAACCAAACGGTGCAATACTTTTAAATGATGATAGAGATTCAATTATTAAAAAGTTTAAAAGGGCAGTTACAGATAGTGATTCTACTATTAGATATAGTGAGGACAAAAAGGGAATTTCAAACTTGCTTTCAATTTATAGTATCTTTGCTGAAAAAAGTATCGCAGAGAGTGAAAAGGAATTTGAAGGAAAGGGCTATGGGAATTTCAAACTTGCCGTAGGTGAAACTGTTGCTGATAAGTTAAAGCCTATTCAAGAGGAAAAGGCAAAACTCCTTAAAGATAAAGCATATTTAAATGAGATTATTGCAAAGGGTGGAGAGGTTGCTTATAAAACTGCAAGAAAAACTCTTTCAAAAGTTTACAGAAAAATCGGTTTTTATATGGGAGATAGATAATGTTTGGTTATATTAGACCTGACACACCATATATGTATATTAAAGACAAAACACTATATCAAGCAATGTATTGTGGACTTTGCAAGAGTATAGGCAAAACTTGTGGAAATTGTGCAAGGATGGGACTTTCCTATGATGTTACTTTTTTGTCATTGATATTGCATAATATAAAAGGACTAGATATATCAATAAAAAAAGAACATTGTCTGCTACACTGGTTTACAAAAAAACCGGTTGCTCAACCTGATGAATTGTCTTTAACCATTGGTGCGTTAAATACCTTTATGGTGTACTACAAATTAACTGACGATATTTTGGACGGAGATGGTGGAAAGACACTTAGAGGATTCTTTAAAAGAGGATTTAAAAGGGCTAAAAAGCAATATCCTCAACTTGAGGAGATTGTTAGGAGAAAGACTATTGAACTTTCAAAAAAGGAAAAAGAAAACCTTTCAAGCATTGATATTGTTGCAGATTCATTTGCAAGTATGATGCAAGAAATATCGCAAACAATATTAAAGGACAAGTCAAATGCGTTTACTGAAAAACTCTTTTATAATCTTGGTAAATGGGTGTATTTAATTGACGCTATTGACGATTATGACGAGGATATAAAAAAGAAAAGATATAATGTTTTTTACAACCTTTTCAAAAAAGAAAACAAAGTTGAACTTTTAAAAGATAATAAGGATATTGACTATGTTTTTAGAGGAATATTTTTTGATTTAGCCGATAGTCTAAAAAATATTGAGTTTGCGTTCAACAGTGATTTAATCCAAAACGTAATTTTACGAGGATTGCCTAGATCGACTGAAAACGTTTTTAAAACGGACGACTCAAAAATGGAAGAATTAAAATTTAAATAATTTGGAGAGATATATGACGATTAACAAGCAATATTATGATTTTATGGGTTTGAGCGAAGATGCTACCCTTGAAGAAGTAGAGCTGAAATACAACTCTATGAGAACTCAATTTTTAGAAGATAGATTTTTAGTGGGTGAGGAAGGAAATCTTGCTGCAAAAA
Organism: uncultured Clostridia bacterium; assembly: GCA_964550125.1. Taxonomy (GTDB): domain Bacteria; phylum Bacillota; class Clostridia; order Christensenellales; family Borkfalkiaceae; genus CAZJWC01. The sequence goes on from CAZJWC010000002.1 coordinate 104,593, forward strand.
ATCTTCAAAAGTTAGAAACTGCATATAATGCAATTATCAACGAAAGGAACGAGCAAAGCGAAGTGGGAAATAACGACTCTGCACTTGGTGAAGTTGACGCTTTAATTAGAAATGGAGATATTGAAGGTGCTCAAAGAAAATTAGATACTTTTGACGAGCGTGGTGGCGAGTGGCACTATTTACAGTCAGTTATCTATTATAAAAAGAATTGGAGAACTGAAAGTAAAACTCAACTTGAAATTGCTATGCAAATTGAGCCCAATAATGAAAAGTATAAAAAGACATATGAAAAGTTGAATAACCAAATTGACTTTGACGCTCAAGCAGAAAAAAGTCAAAATAATCAATACAACTATGTAAATAATGGTCAACAACAAATGGGTGGTTCGTTTTGTGACTCTTGTATAGCCTGCTTATGTTTAAACTGTTTGTGTCAAGGTTGTTGTGGCAATTAAGATGAAAAAATCTCATCAAATAGCACTTGGTGGTGTGGCAACTGCCTTTTGTGTAATATGTTTAGTTTTGGCAGAGTATTTTTCAATCATAACAGGTGGTATGATTGTTCTTGCTACCTTTGCGTTGATGATACCCCTGTCAAAAAAACTTTACCTTGTTACTTTCTTGTGTTACCTAGCATCAAGTGTGCTTTCAGTAGTGTTTGGGGGGTTCGTGCTTTTTTATAGAATTTTCCTCTTTTTAGCCTTTATGGGTTTACACCCTCTTGTAAACGAAATAATGCAATTAAAAAATTTTAATAAGTACATAGGCCTTGCTATTAAAACGGTGTGGTTTGACTTGGTTTTATATATTTTTTATCTATTGTTCGTTCACTTCGCATTAGGGGGGGATATAACGGCAAACGAGTTGCTATCAAATGTCAATCCATATTTGTGGGCAGTTATCATCTTTGGAGGTTCAATCTTCTTTGTGGTATATGACTTTGTTATCAAGAGATGTCAGTTTTTTATAAACTTGCAAATTGAAAGAATAACCAAAAACAACTAAAATAAATTGATAAAATGAGAAAGGGAACAAATATGATAAAGAAAAATGATGAACTTAATTTAAAAATTCAATCACTTGGTTGTAATGGAGAAGGCGTTGCAAAGGAAGATGGAAATGTCTTTTTTGTACCTTATACTTTACCAGGAGAAAAGGTAAGAGTTAAGGTTTTAAGGGTTAAGGATTCGGTTATCTATTGCAAAATGCTTGAGGTATTCACTCCTGCTGAGGAACGAGTTCGTCCCGCTTGCAAGGTTTTTTTAAAGTGTGGTGGATGCCAACTCCAACATATGAAGTATTCCCTTCAAGTGAAAATCAAGCAACAAAATGTAAAGGACTGCTTAAGCAAAATTGCAGGCATTTCCTTTCCCGTTCCTCCACTTTTTAGAAGTGTTGAAAAATATGCCTATCGCAATAAATTGCAGTTACCGATAGGCGAACTTGACGGCAAAACTGTTTTAGGTTTTTATGCTGAAAGAAGTCATAGAATAATCCCTATCGAGAGTTGCCCTATCCACCCCGACTGGTCAACTACTATAATATCAATTATTGCTGAGTACATAAAAAAATTTAAAATAAAAGGTTATAATGATGAAACGGGAGAGGGGCTTTTACGACATTTGGTAGTTCGTAATGTCGCAGGAAAATTTATCATAACTTTGGTAGCAACACAAGATAGTATTCCTGAACAAGATACTCTAATAAAAATGATTGCTAATAAGTTTAAGGTGTTTACCTTATATTTAAATATCAATAAAACTGGTAGCAATGTCGTGTTTGGTAAAGATTTTAAACTGCTATACGGTGAGGGGGCTTTTGAAACGAAAGAAGGGTTCATAAATTACGAGGTCGGTCCAAATACCTTCGTTCAAGTTAATGACGAAGTTCGCAAAAAACTGTATGAAGTTGTTTGTGATTTGGTTCAAGGAGAGGATAAAGAGGACTATGTGGTTGTCGATGCTTATAGTGGTGGTGGATTGCTTACTGCTATGTTGGCTGGAGATGCACGCCACACCTACGGGATTGAAATTGTCGAAGAAGCAGTTAAGTGTGCAAATGTCTTAAAGCAACGCAACGGATTAGGTTCAAGGGTAACTAACATTTGTGGTGATGTTGAAGTAGAATTTCCCAAATTGATTAAAGTTATCGAAGGGGAAAAAATCGTAGTTGTATTAGATCCTCCAAGAAAAGGTGTTGACAGAAATACCATAAAGATGCTCCTTTCAGTAAAACCTGAAAAAATAGTAATGGTATCTTGCAATCCATCGACAATGGCAAGAGATGTAGGATTATTAACGGGAGCGTTAATTGAAAAGGATAATAAACTTGAAAAAAATGAAGCCTATAATCAAGAGGAAGGATTAAATGGCTATTATAATATCTCAAAAATTCAATGTTTTGATATGTTTCCCCAAACCAAACATGTTGAAACTGTTGTCTGCTTAAAAAGAAAATAAACATTACACACAAGAAGTTAAAAATGATAAACTTTCAAAAAAGGATTTGTATGATATGGAAACAATTAGTGTGAACGGAAAGGAATATCAAATTGAAAAACTTTTAGGGAAGGGAAAAGGAGGCTATTCTTACCTTGCACTTCGTGATGGGAAGAAGTATGTTTTAAAACAAATCCATCACGAGCCTTGTTCTTACTATCAATTCGGCAATAAAATAGAGGCTGAAATGCGTGATTATAAAAGGCTTTGCGAGATAGGAATTACTATGCCTAAACTCTTTGAAGTAGATGTTGAAAAGGAACGTATACTAAAGGAGTATATTGATGGTGATACCGTTTTTGATATGGTGCTTAACGACAATTTGCCTAACGACTGTATTGAACAAGTTAAAAAGATGTGCAAACTTTTATACCCTAAAAATACTAATATAGATTACTTTCCTACAAATTTTGTTTTACAGGCTGGAATTTTATACTATATTGACTACGAGTGCAACGACTATATGCAGGAGTGGAATTTTGAAAACTGGGGTATAAAATATTGGTCAAAAACTAAAGAGTTTTTAGAGTACGTCAACGATAAAAAATAAAGAAAAAGTTGTTATTTTTTTATAAATATGATAATATATAATTATAAACCCGTGAGGGAGTAGTAAGCACGAAAGTGTAGCAAGTCAACATACTGACCGTCTTAGGTCTGGCTTGTTTTAAATTGCGAGACTCAAGGTATAGTTTGCTATACTTATGTCTTGTTTAAGATGACTAATTTTGCTCAAGTATAGTAAATGTACTTGGGCTTTGTTTTTATAAAAGGAGTTAAAAAATGGATTGGTCATTTATGTTTTTTTTGGAGAATATTTTTCTTGGCGTTGGACTTGCTATGGACGCCTTTTCAGTATCAATGGCTAATGGCTTAAATGAGCCTAATATGAGTAAGGAAAAAATGTTTGGCATTGCAGGAGTTTTTGGAATTTTTCAAGCAATAATGCCTATGATAGGTTGGGTATGCGTACATACAATGCTTCAATATTTTAAAGCATTTGAACCCTTTATACCGTGGATTGCATTAGTTTTACTTGTTTATATCGGTGGTAAGATGATATATGACGGAATCAAGAAAAAAGAGGAGAGTGATGAAGGAACAAAACTAGGAATAGGTGCTCTTTGTTTACAAGGTATTGCAACCTCTATTGACGCATTGTCGGTTGGCTTTACCATTGCCGAATATAATTTGATTATGGCAATAGTTTCCGTTTTAATAATAGGTGGTTTAACTTTTGGTATTTGCTTTGCAGGGGTGTTTATCGGTAAAAAATTTGGCACTAAACTTGCAGAAAAAGCACAAATTTTTGGTGGTGTTATTTTAATCCTTATAGGGATTGAAATATTAATAACAAGTTTTATTTAATAAGAAAAAGCGAGTAAATTTTTACTCGCTTTAATAATTTTAAAGTATAAAACCTAGTCCAAAAACTGTTCCTACGCAAACTACTGCAACTATTGCAAGGTTTACGTTGAAAAGGGAAAGCCCTATCGCAACCACCGTTCCTATGATTGCTGTCCATAGTGAACCTGTTGAAAAAAAGATTGCAGGGAAGGTCAACGCTGAAAGTACAGCGTAAGGCATATAGTATAAAAAGGACTTTAAAAAGGTTGACTGTATTTTTTTTCTACAAAATACAAGTGGAATAAATCTAGGTATGTAAGAAGCTAAAGCCATAATGCATACGCATATTATTTGGTACAACATTGCTCATCAACCTCCTCTTTTTCTTCCTTAATAGGAAAAGCAAGGGCTGTAATTCCACTTGCAAGTACAGAAGCAATTATAACTCTAAATCCAAAAGATATTCCGTTTTTTAAAAATGGAACAAATTCCAAAATGCAGGACAAGGCTATTGAAAGTGCTAAGCAAAGTATTATGGGTTTTTCCTTTTTTGCAGGAGGAATAATAATTGCGATAAACATACAATAGAGTGCTATTCCCATAGCGTTTTGTAAACTTGCAGGAAGCAATGAGTTTATGCAAGCGCCTAGCAAAGTGCCTATCGTCCAACCAAAATATGGGGTTGTAGCAAGTCCTAAAAAGTATCTAAAATTAAGTTTGTCTTTTTGGGTAGAGGCTATTGCAAAAATTTCGTCAGTTATAAAAAAACTCATAATTAGCCTTTTTCCTGTTCCAACCGTCCTGTCTAGTTGTTGCGATATAGATAGGCTCATAAGCATATATCTTGAATTTATAACTAAAAGTGCAAGTGCTATTTCAAAAAATCCAGCACCAAGGGCGATAAGGTTTATACCTGCAAATTGACCTGCTGATGTTAAGTTTGTTCCTGAAATGATAGTAACTAACCAGACGGGCAAATTGCTCTTTACTGCACTTATTCCAAAGGTAAAGGAAACTGCAATATACGCAAAGCAAACGGGTAGCCCGTGTCTTATACCATCACTATATGTCAATGTTCTTTCCATAGTGAAATTATAATATCACATTTTTTCTGTTTTTAAAAATAAATTGAGGGTATTAAACTTTTTTCTACAACTTTTTGTATAATCATTTATACTAATTTAATAATAAAAGTTTATAATCTCTTTAAACTCTTGTTTGCATTTGCTATTATTATTTGTTATAATCAAATAGAAAATAACAAAGTAAAAATCAAGGAAAAATTTATGCAAAAACTAATCTCAATTATAGGAACTAACGCCTCAGGAAAAAGCAACCTGGGTTTCAATCTTGCAAAAGAGTTCAATGGCGAAATTGTATCGGCAGATTCACGACAACTTTATAAAGGACTAGATTTAGGAACAGGCAAAATCTCTAAAGCAGAGATGGGGCAAATAAAACACTATATGATTGATATTTTAGATTTGAACCAACCCTATTCTCTATTAGAGTACCAAAAAAATGCTTATCTATCCATTGATGAAATTATTTCTAAAAATAAAGTTCCCTTTCTAGTGGGAGGTACGGGACTTTATACTAGGTCTATTGTTGAGGGTTATGTTATGTCAATTACTCCCCCTAATGAAGAATTGCGTAAAGAACTTGAAGGTAAAAGCAAGGAGGAACTTATTGAAATTTTAAAAGAGCAGGGTGTAACCGATTTAGAAGAATCAATAAGTATGCGAAAACTTTGTCGAAAAATAGAAAAATTGAGTTATGGCGTAAACGGTGATTATGAGTGCAAGCCTAGATATGAAGTTTTGCAAATGGGAGTAACTTGGAGTAGAGAAAAACTTCACGAAAGGATTAAAATTAGACTAGATAAAAGACTTGACGAAGGTATGATTGATGAGGTCGAAAATCTTATCAAACAGGGCGCAACGGGTGAGTTTTTACTTTCTCTTGGTCTTGAATATAGATATATCTACAAATATCTACAAGGGGAGATGACCTATAATGAGTTTTATGAAAAGTTGTTTACCGAAATTAAACGCTTTGCAAAAAGACAGATGACGTGGTTTAGAAAGGAAAAAAATACTACCTGGCTTGATATGGAAGGTGATTACTACAATCAAGCAAAAAATTTAGTTGAACAGTTTTTAAATAGATAAAATGACTAGTGTATATATAGCAAAGGTTAATTATAATTTGACAGATATTGATTTTCCAGTAAGCAACGAGTTGAAGGAGCATATTTATAGTTATTCTAATTTTGAAAGGAGAACACAGAGTGTAAACGCTTATAGATTACTCTATTCGATTTTAGGCAGAGATTTAAAGGTTGGATTTGCAAGTAAGGGGGAGCCGATTATCGAGGGCAGGTTCGTTTCTTTATCGCATACCACTAACAATGTGGTTGTAGCCTTGTCAAATGATAGGGTGGGAGTTGATATTGAATTGATTAGAGAAAAAGATTATACCACACTGTTTAAAAAATGTCTTTCCACAGGAGAACTTGATTTTGTGGAAAACTCAACAAACAAAGGTGAAGCATTTATCAAATTGTGGACAAAAAAGGAGAGTTATTTAAAATATCAAGGATTAGGAATAACTAAAAACTTGTCAAACTACGATATTGACAAAGTTTTAAAGAGTGAAGGGCTTTTTTGTCTTACAAAGAGAATTGAAAATTGTGGAAAAGTATCTTTTTTGTCAGTAACAACTAAAGATGATAAAGTGGAATTTTTTATTAGGTGATAAAATGAAAGGACTAATAATTGTAAACGCATATACGAAAAACGAACACGAACTTTTCCAGTCAAAGAGGATGAAAGAGGAGTTTGAAAAACTTGGCGTTGATTGTGATATAGTTAAAAATAATAAGTTTTTAGCAGTTGTGGAGAGAGAGGGTTTATCTGCTTTTTGTAAGGATTATGACTTTGTCATATATTACGATAAAGATAAGTATGTTTCTAAAATGCTAGAAAGTTGTGGAATAAAGTTGTTTAATTCAAATGATGCTATTAGAGTATGCGATGATAAAATGATGACCTATATTGCTCTTGCAAAAAGTGGTATAAAAGTTCCGTATACTATGTCAGCACCTCTTTGTTATTACATAAATGAACCTATTGAGAGGGAGATGGTTGAAAGGATTGAAAATAAACTTTCTTATCCTTTAGTTGTAAAAAAATGTTATGGTTCACTGGGCAAGGGGGTATATCTAGTAAACGATAGGACTGAACTTTTACATATAATGGAAAAACTCAAAGGTGAACCTCATCTTTTTCAGGAGTATATTGAAAATAGCAAAGGCAGAGATATTCGTGCAATTGTAATCGGGGGTAAGGTTGTTGCTTCAATGATTAGAAGAAATAAAAATGACTTCCGTTCAAATATTGAACTTGGAGGGGAAGGTGAAACGTTTGTATTACCTAAGGAGTATGAAAAGGTTTGCAAAAAGGTAGTATCTGCTTTAAAAATTGACTACGCAGGTATTGACATTATGATAGGTAAAAATGGTGAACCTATTGTATGTGAGGTAAATTCAAACGCGTTTTTTGGTGGAATTGAAAACATAACAAAAGTAAATGTTGCAAAAGAATACGCAAAATATATTTACGAAAAAATAAAAGGGTAAGAATAAGGAGAATATATGTTTATTACTATTAACGGACAACTTGCAAGTGGGAAAAGTGCTGTATGCGACTTGCTTATTAAAAATTATGGCTATGAGGTTTTCAGCACTGGCAAGTTTTTAAGAGAGTACGCTAATGAACTTGGCGTGTCTATTTTAGAACTAAACGAAATGGCTAAAAAGGATTTTAAATACGATTTAGAGATTGACAATAAAATAGTTAAATTTGCAAAGGAAAATGTTGGTAGAAATATCGTTTTTGATTCTCGTATGGCTTGGCATTTTGTTGAAAATGCTTTTAAAGTACATTTACTTGTCAAGCCTGAAGTTGCAGCTGAAAGAGTTTTTGGTAAAAGAGAATCAACCGAAGAAACGTATAAGTCAATAGAAGAAACTCAAAATGACTTAAAAAAGAGGAGAGAGGTTGAGGCTGAAAGGTATAAAATGATATATAATGTTTCAATGCTTGACTACAAAAACTATGACCTTTTTATTGATACTTCAAATATCACACCCGAGCAGGTTTGTAAACTTATCGTTGATGGAGTTAGAGAGTTCGAAGAAAAGGGAGTTTATAAAAAGATGTTCATATCTCCCCAAAACATTTATCCTACATCTTTAGATATTGATGAAGATAAGGTTGAGGAGATTATGCAAAGACTTGAAAAAGGCGATAAAATTCCTCCTGTTGAAATTATTAAGGTTGATGAAAGTTTGTACGCATACACTGGGCATAATAAACTTATTGCCTATAACAAGCTGAATTTACCTTTAATTGAGGCTCAACTGTTATTCCAGGATGACGATTTAATGTCAACGGGTGAAAAAACTTCAAACTACATAACAACAACAATGGACGACATAAAAGTATGGCAAGATATTTGTGGCTTTAAGTATGGCTATATTCCACAAAAGGTAAAATCGTTATGATAGACGCAATAGTATATATATCAAATTCAGGCTATACCAAAAAGTACGCCGAGATGCTTTCAAAGGAAATTAAATTAAAATGTTATTCTTTTGACGAGTCTTTAAACCATTTACAAAAGGGTGCTTCAGTAATCTTTCTGGACTGGTTTTGTGGTGGAAAGTTAGTCGATTTTAAAAAGGTAAAAAAGAGATATGAATTGCCTTGCGTGTGTGGGGTAGGCATTATTCCTCCAAACGATAAGGATTTTAAAAAATATGAAAAGAAGTATAAAAGCAAGGAGGGTAAATTCTTTTATTTGCGTGGTGGATTTGCCCTAACAAAACTTTCAGGTAAATATCATTTTATAATGAAAAATGTCTGTTCAAAGGAAATTTTTCGTCTTGAAATGCAAGAAAAATTAAACGAAAGAGATGCCGAGTATTTGAAAATTTTAAAACATGGTGGAACATTTGTAAGTTTGCAAAATCTTTTACAAGTAATTGAGTATGTCAAAAATTTAATTTCTTGAAATTTTGTAAACTATTGATTTTGTAAAATTATGTGCTATAATGTAAACAAATTCTACAAATTGTAGAGTCTATTTAGGACTGGTAAGATGTTGATGAGATTTGAATATTTAGACGATACTTCTGGTAGAAAAAAATTTTTAAAGTTTAAAAATAGATTATATTATAATGATTTGCATTATATTGATACCGAAAGTTTTTTTCTGCGAAATTGTCTATCAGGTAAAAACTCAATATACGAAAATTCTCAGCCGTTTTTCATTACCGAGGATAATAATGTCTTGTTGGAGGGGGTTTTCATTTTTAATCCCAAATTCAACTGCTTGCAAATAGGTTTTTTTCAGGCTGTTGAAAACAGGAAAGATGCTGTCGATTTTATGATTGATGAAAGCGTTAAACTTGCTAAAAAACACCATTTAAAACAAGTGCTTATAGGTATGAACGGACACATAAGTTGTCCTAACGGAATTTTAATTGATGGTTTTGATGAGTTTATTCCATACGGTAGTTTATATAATAAACCATACTATAAGGATTATTTTAAAGAATTAAAAAGTTATAATTTATCTACTTTTGCATCTAAAAGTTATGATATTCGTCAAAGAATAAAAGGACTAAAAATTGACAATAAAGATATTCGTGTCAAGAAGGCTGACTTCTCACGTTTTGATGATGAATTTGAAAAAATGAGAATTGTTGCTGAAAAGGTATCAACAAAAAATCCTTTACATTTTATGACAAGTCATTATCATTATTTAGAGATGGTTAAACCTATAAAACATCTTCTGCGTGAAGAAAATTTACTTTTTGCTGAAACAAAAGGGGTAACGATAGGCTTCTTGCTTTGGCACCCTAACTTCAATGAGATTGCAAGGAAAGGGAAAAAGTTAAACAAAACAATGTTTAATTTTAAATGCCTAACAAAATTAAAAACAGTAAATTCGTTAAAGATAAGTTCAATGTGTACCGTAAACAGTCCAAGGGCAACAATCGCCTTGCTTGCAAAACTTAAAGAGATTGAAAACGGAAGATATGAATATGTTGAAACCACAGCCGTTCAAGAGGAAAATATTAATACAATGCTGTTGAACGAAAAACTATTTATAAAACCTAATAGAAAATACGCAATATATTATATTGATGTTTAAAGCCGTAGTTATACGGCTTTTTTGTTTTTCTACTAAAATTATACTATTCTACTTTTAGGAGTGTAACTAAAAAATTTATCTACATCAAAATATAAATTATGAGAATACAAAGAGTGGTTTGTAGAGGAATTTTTGGTAAAAGTTGGTATACAAAAAGAATATACTTTGATAATATGATATAAACGGAGGTGGAAGTATGTATAAGATAATTACAGATTCTTGTGCGAACTTAACAAATGAGATTATAAACAAGTACAGTTTAGATGTTATTTCAATGACATATATCATTGATGGAAAGGAATACAAAAGTTACGAAAAAGGCAAGGACAACAATTTGCAGGAATTTTACGCTAAAATGCGTGAAAAACAAAAGGCATCAACTTGTGCTGTAAATGAGGAGGAGTACTACGAGGCTTTTGATAATATTTTAAAAGAAGGGTACGACTTATTGTATATTGGCTTTTCATCAAGTTTGAGTTGTATGTTTAATAATTGCTTAAATGCAGTAGCAAAGTTAAAGGAAAAATATCCAAAGCAAAAAATCATAGCAGTAGACAGTTTGTGTGCGTCAATGGGGCAAGGACTTATGGTTTATCATTGCTTGCAATTACAAGAGGCTGGAAAAAGTTTAGAAGAAGTTGCTTTATGGGTAGAAAAAAATAAACTTTCACTTGCTCATTGGTTTACGGTTGACGATTTGTACTATTTATATAATGGTGGAAGAATAGGAAAAATTAGTTATATTGTTGGAAGTATTGCAAAGATTAAGCCTGTACTTCATATGGATAACGAAGGTAAACTTGTCGCTTGTGGAAAGGTACTTGGAAGGAAAAGGTCAATATTAACTCTCTGTGATAATATTTGCGAAAGTTTGGTTGAACCTGAAAATCAAACTTTATTCGTTGCCCATTGCGATTGTGAGGAAGATGCTCAATTCGTTAAGGAAAGGCTTTTAGAAAGAATTAAATGCAAGGAGATAATTGTTGGTTTTATCGACCCCGTTATTGGTGTCCACTCAGGTCCTGGAACTCTAGCAGTTTTTGGTTTATGCTCAAAAAGATAATTAAAAAATATTAACGAATAAAATCAATTTACATTTAAAAAAAAGAGTATTATAATTATTCCGTTTTCAAATTTAAATTTTAAAAGGACTTACTTATGAAACCCGAACTTATAAACTCTTTAAAGGGATATAAAAAAGAGTATATTATCCCTGATATTTTGTCTGGCTTGCTAGTCGCAATTATCGCATTGCCTCTTTCAATAGCCTTAGGTATTCAGTCAGTGCCGGACGGATTTTCTGGCAGTGCAATTCAAATGGGAATTATTACTGCAATCGTAGCAGGATTTTTTATCTCTGCCGTTGGTGGTAGTAGATTTCAAATAGGTGGACCTACTGCAGCTTTTGCTGTAATATTGTGTAGTTATATCGCTAACCCGGATATCGGCGTGTTGGGTTTGCAATTTGCAACTGTGTTTGCAGGTGTACTCTTGATAGTTTTAGGACTATTAAAGTGTGGCAATATCGTTAAATATATTCCTCATCCTATTGTTATAGGTTTTACAACGGGTATAGGAATAACTCTATTGCTAGGACAAGTTCAATCACTTTTTGGTTTATCGCTTACTAATGAGGTGCATTTTGCTGACGTGTCAGCCTTCATTACTAAAATAGGAAAGTATGCTGTTAATATAAAGTCTTTCAACTATGTTACTTTTATTCTTGGCGTGGTTGGTTTTGCGATTATAGTTGTTTTACAAAAGATAAATAAAAAAATCCCCGGAGCAATTATAGCAATTATCACTGTTACTTTTCTTAATTTATTACTTGAAGTGATTTTTGGTAATTTAGGTGTGGCAACAATCGGTTCTGTTTACGGTGAGATAAAAGCAGAGTTTTATCCTATTAGTTTTAAAAACATCTCAAGCGTAAAGTTTACAGCCCTTATAGTTCCTACAATAGTTATTGCCTTTTTAGGTTCAATAGAAAGTTTGCTTTCTGCTACGGTGGCTGATGGTATGGCACAAACTAAACATTGTTCAAATCAAGAACTTATCGGTCAAGGTGTTGCTAACATAGGCTCAGCATTGCTAGGTGGTTTTCCTGCAACAGGTGCTATTGCAAGAACGGCGGCAAATATAAATAGTGGTGCAAAAAGTTCACTTGCAGGTATATTTCATGCAATATTTGTTTTGATAATGTACTTTGCCTTGATGGGAGTATTAAAGTATGTTCCCTTAACGGTATTTGCTTCGGTTTTGATTTCCGTAGCAATAAAAATGAGTAATTTCCCCTTATTTGCAAAACTTTCAAAGTTCGGCAAAAGAGATATAACTGTACTTTGGGTAACCTGTTTGCTTACAGTTTTCTTTGATTTAACTTATGGGGTCATCGGTGGGGTACTTTTGACATTGCTTGTAAATATTCAAAATATTAAAAATCCCTTAAAGATTGAAAAAATTGAGTTAGATGGAAAAATGACTTATGCTTTGTCGGGAAGTTTGTATTTTATTAGTGCAATTAAACTGGTGAACACAATTAGTGAAGATTTAAAAGATTTGGACAGAATTGATATAAATCTTGAACAGATTAAGCGTATTGATGCAACTGCAATTCAAAAGTTAGCAGTTTTACATAGGTCGTTAAAGCCTTTAAATAAATGTTTTGACTTTGTAAATATGAACGAAAATATTAAAAAAAGATTAGATATATATTTTGATATATTATAAAAGAGGGCGAAAGCCCTCTTTTTTTGTGAAAAATGTTAAATTTATTTTCTTGTTTTACACTTTTAACATTTTTCTTTTCCTAACCAAACAAGCAAAAAGCAAACACTAACAAAACAAAAAACACACAAAGCGTTCACAAAAATCTAATATTATATGGCAGTTGTAAAAAAGTTTTTTATATAAGGAGATTTTTTAATGAAAACAAGAACAAGAAAGATTTTATTGTTTTTAATGGTTCTTGTCTTTGCAGTGTGTACAGCATGTGGTTGCTCAAGTATGATAGCCAAAGCAGATAGTACAAGCCAAATGACAATCTATTTTGAAAACAATCAAAATTGGAACACAATTAATTGTTACTATTGGGGTAACGGTCAAAATTCTTGGCCCGGAACTTCAATGACAAAAACTGACAAACAATCTAATGAGGGTTACGACATCTACAAGATAAGCGTTAACTCAGGTGTAAACGTCATTTTTAATAACGGAAGTACTCAAACTGTTGACATCAACAATGCACAAGCAAATACTTGCTATAAATTGTCTACAATGTCAAACGGAAAGTATAACGTTACTTCATATGTTTATGAAGATTTAGATGATGATGACGATGAAGTAGTAGCGACTTGGACTATTTATTTTAAAACAAGTTATACTTCAGTTAATTGCTATTACTGGGGTGGTGCTTCAACTGTTGAGTGGCCCGGTGTTGCTTTGACTGAAAAGACTGAAGAAACTGATGGAAAGTATCTTTTTAAAGCCTCTGTTCCTCAAAACTCAAATGTAATTTTTTCAACAAGTCAAGGACAATCAGTTGATATTACTGATGTTGAAGAAAATGCAATTTATGAGTTCACAACAATGTCAGGCTCTAAATACAATGTCTCAAAAACCTTCAAGAGTAATAAAGTTGAGTACACTGTAACAGTAAATTGTTACGATTTAAATCGTAATCTTCTTAAAACATTTGTTTATACATTTGAAGAAGGATATACAGGAACAATTTACTCACCTGATGTTGAGGGTTATCAGTCGTTAGGTGGTTATGGTGAAATCACTAATTTAAGCGAAGATATAACTTACTCAATGTTCTATGAAAAAGCAGTCGGTTATATAACTGTATACTGTGTAAACAATCTTAACTGGTCAAAAGTTAATTGCTATTACTGGGGCGGTTCAGTAGAAGCCTCTTGGCCTGGTGTAGAAATGAAAAAGACTGATTTTGTTGACGGCGTAGGTAATGAAGTATATTCACTTGATGTTGCGTCAGGTTCAAAGGTTATCTTTAATAACGGTTCATCACAAACAGTTGATATTTCTTCTGTTTATGACGGCAATGTTTATTCAATGAGTTCAATGTCTAATGGTAAATACATTGTTGAACAAGTTGATATTTATAGAGAAATTACTATAAACTATAAAGATAATAATGGTAATACAATTAAGAATTCAACTTCATTTTTGTTGGTAAAATCTAATAATAGTTATACATACTATGCTCCAGAAATTGAAGGTTATGATCCCGTAAATACTTCTCACGTGTTTACATTTGATGATTTAGGAACAACTTCATATACTTTCATTTATAAAAATGATGAGGTTGTTGTTAATGATAATGTTGCTTACGTAGATAGCAAAAAAGACTTATTAACTATTTCACAAGATAGTTCATACTGGGCTTATGATATTGAAATTTTAGAAGATATTGATTTAGAAAATTCTACAATTTCACCTATCGGTAATTATTCAACTTACTTTACAGGTGATGTAAATGGAAACAACTGCACTATTTCAAACTTCGTTGTAGATGCTTCAGGAAAATATAATTCTTTTGGTCTATTTGGTGCTGTAAAGGGCGATATTAGCAATCTTTCAATTAAAAATGTTTCATTTGATTTTGGTGCATTAACTATAAGTGATATTAAAATTGGTGGATTAGTAGGTCAAACTTATGGCAATGTTGATAATTGCTCTGTAATTGGTGAAATTAACTATGTAAGTAGTGGAAAAAATGTATTTATAGGTATGGTTGCAGGTCAATCTTTGAGTGGTACTAGCATTACAAATATAAGCGCTGTTGGATATATTACTTTCACTGGTACTAATTACTCTTATGTTGGTGGTGTTGTAGGCGAGGCAGACGGAAGCATTGCAAATTGTGAAAGTTCTGTATCAATCAACGTAACACAACAATCGCAATGCTTATATCTTGGTGGTGTTGTTGGTATTGCGATGGCTGAGGCAAACGATTTAACGAACAAGGGTAAAATTGACTTTGTTGTTGAAAAAGGCTTATTTACTTATGCAGGTGGCGTTGTTGGTAACGCTGTAAAGGCTGTAGATACAGTTGAAAATTATGGTTCAATTAAAGGGACTATTAAATCAACTTATCACTATGTAGGTGGTGTTGTTGGTAAAGGAGCATCTATTACAAATGGTGCTTTCTACGGAAATGTAAATCTAAAATTATATGAAGCACCTAATTCATATTTTGGTGGTTTTGCAGGTGAAGCAAGTGGCGCAATAAGTTATTGTGAAGGTAGATTTTCAGTTGCAATAAGAGGATACCATAATTGTAATGTAATACTTGGAGGAGTTGTTGGTAGAACTTATTCAAACGTTAGCAATACAAACTGTAACCTTTCAACTATTACAATAAATGGCGACTATTCTATGGCATATCCTGTTGCAGGCGCATATAGTGATGACTCTGTATTTACTTCAAATATTGGTAACTGCTCAATCAAGTGCAATGAGAATATAATGGTTCAATCTCCAGTTGGTGAAACTTATCTATATACAGAAGGTGAAAAGGCTTTCTATGATAGACTTGTAGATGATTCTTGGGTTATTTACTATTCAAATGCTGACTATGAAAACGTAAAGAGTGTTTACCCTATTTACTATGGTACAGATTTTGGTAATATATCTACTTCAAGGATGTATCAAATTTTCCGTTATTTCTCATATCAAAATCCCATTTTCTGTGTAGTTTACAGTGGATATGTGTCTTTGACAGAGGGTGGAATTCAATTTTATGTATACAACTACACTGCTACTGATGGTGATTATTCATGTAACTATTTAACTGCAGAAGGTAGAGCACAATTAAGGGACAGTACAGCCGATTATCTTTATGGATTGGACGCACTTATTACTTCTTCAATGAGTACTTATCAAAAGGCTAAAACTGCTTACGATTATTTGATGGATAGTACAATTTATGAACCTGATGGCAGTAGACTTTCATATTATTACAACCACGATATAACTGGTATTTTTAATTATGGTTTAACTGTATGTGATGGCTATGCGCAAATGTACTGCTTACTAATGAACTACCTTGGCATTGAAACTACTTACTACTGGGGTGGCAATCACGCATTTAACCTTGTTCAAATGAACGATGGTTATTATTACTGGGCAGACGCATGTTGGGATGATAATAATGGTACATACGATTATTTCTATTTCTTAAAGGGCAAAACTGACTTTACAGGACACACTTCTTATTTGAATTATCCCGTAATTGGAGATTGGAATAAATTAAATGTTGCTGAAAGTGCGTTTGTAGCATAATTTATAAGAGAATTTAAAAGACACTTATTTTTAATAAGTGTCTTTTTTAATATCATTGTCTAATAAAAGTGATGCAATCGTTTTATTAAAAATAAAAAAAGCGTAAAACCAAAATTGATTTTACGCTTTTTACATCTCTAAGATGTTAAGTTTTTAAATATAAATTATTTATTCATACCTTCTTGAACTGCAACTGCAAGAGCAACTGAAGCACCAACCATGGGGTTATTACCCATACCGATTAAGCCCATCATTTCAACGTGAGCAGGAACTGATGAAGAACCAGCAAATTGAGCATCACCGTGCATTCTACCCATAGTATCGGTCATACCGTAAGAAGCAGGACCAGCAGCCATATTATCAGGGTGAAGTGTTCTACCAGTACCACCACCAGATGCAACAGAGAAGTATTTTTTGCCGTTTTCAATAGCCCATTTTTTATAAGTACCTGCAACGGGGTGTTGGAAACGAGTGGGGTTAGTTGAGTTACCAGTGATTGAAACGTCAACATTTTCAAGACGCATAATCGCAACGCCTTCGTTTACGTCATTTGCACCGTAGCAACGCACTTTTGCTCTATCTCCGTCAGAGTAAGCAGTAGTTTCAACAACCTTAACTTCTCCTGTATAATAATCAAATTCAGTTTTGCAGTATGTGAAACCGTTTATTCTTGAAATAATCTTTGCAGCGTCCTTTCCTAAACCGTTAAGGATAACTTGCAAGGGAGTTTTTCTAACTTTATTAGCAGTTTTAGCAATACCGATAGCACCTTCAGCAGCAGCAAATGATTCGTGTCCAGCAAGGAAGCAGAAACATTTAGTTTCTTCACGAAGCAACATTGCAGCCAAGTTACCATGTCCTAAACCTACTTTTCTTTGGTCAGCAACTGAACCAGCAATACAGAAAGCTTGTAAACCTTCACCAATTTTTTCAGCAGCATCAGCAGCGTTAGTGCAACCGCTCTTAATAGCAATAGCAGCACCTAAAGTGTAAGCCCAAACAGCATTTTCAAAAGCGATAGGTTGGATACCACGAACGGTAGCCTCTGCATCAACACCTTTAGACAAGCAGATTTGTTTAGCATCTTCTAAATCTTTAATGCCGTATTGAGCGCAAATCTTGTTAATATTATCAATTCTTCTTTCGTAACCTTCAAATGTAATACTCATAGCAAATCTCCTTACTCTTTACGAGGGTCAATGTATTTAGCAGCATTGTCAAATCTACCGTATTTACCAGTAGCCTTTTCAAGTGCTTCATTAGCAGATAGACCACCTTTGATAAAGTCCATCATTTTGCCTAGGCTCACAAATGAATAACCGATAATTTCGTTATTTTCATCAAGAGCGATTTTTGTAACATAACCTTCAGCCATTTCCAAATATCTAGGACCTTTAGCCAAAGTGCCGTACATTGTACCTACTTGTGAACGCAAGCCTTTACCTAAATCTTCAAGACCAGCACCAACAACTAGTCCGTCATCAGAGAACGCTGATTGTGTTCTACCATAAACGATTTGCAAGAAAAGTTCTCTCATTGCAGTGTTGATTGCATCACAAACAAGGTCAGTATTCAAAGCCTCTAAAATTGTTTTTCCAGGTAAAATTTCGCTAGCCATAGCAGCTGAGTGAGTCATACCTGAACAGCCAAGAGTTTCTACTAAAGCCTCTTGAATTATACCACCTTTAACGTTTAAAGATAGTTTGCAGCAACCTTGTTGGGGTGCACACCAACCGATACCGTGCGTAAAGCCTGAAATGTCAGAAATTTGTTTTGCACAAATCCACTTTCCTTCTTCAGGAATAGGTGCAGGGCCGTGGTTGGCACCTTGTGCTACGCAACACATTTTTTCAACTTCGTGTGAATATTGCATAATTATTCCTCCAAAAATATGTTCAAGACTTTATGTCTTGACTGTTTATTCAATATCTTTTGTAGTATACCATAAATGTTTTTTTTAAGCAAATAAAATACAATCATACGCACATTTTTTTCCTTATATTTGCTTGACATAATGTTTATATTATTTTAAAATTAGACCTATGGAAAAGGCGATTATTTGCAAAACTAAATCTTATTATTACTGCTATTACGCATACTACTATTTTATGCGTTGATTTATCGTGTGAAAAAATCGCTACCAAAAAGTTGTTAACGGTTTGCTCACAGGCAAACCTTTTTTATTTTAGTTACCCAAAAGGAGAAAGATAATGGCTAAAAATGTAATGGATACCCTTCGTGAAAGGGGATTTATCAAACAAACTGTATATGAAGATGAATTGTATGAAATGTTATCAAAGGAGAGTGTTTCTTTCTACGTTGGTTTTGACCCTACGGCAGATAGTTTGCATATAGGACATTATATTCCCATTATGGCTATGGCACATATGCAAAGAGCAGGTCATAAGCCTATTGCTTTAATCGGTGGTGGTACTGCTATGGTTGGCGACCCTTCGGGTAGAACGGACATGCGTTCAATGATGACTAAAGAAACCATACAGTGCAACTGCGATTGCTTTAAAAAGCAAATGTCAAGATTTATCAATTTTGAAGGAGAAAACGCCGCAATAATGGTAAACAACGCAGACTGGCTTTTAGATTTAAATTATATCGACTTTTTGCGTGATATAGGTGCACACTTTTCAGTAAATAAAATGTTGACTGCAGAGTGCTTTAAGCAAAGACTTGAAAAGGGACTTTCCTTTTTGGAGTTCAACTATATGTTAATGCAAGGCTACGACTTTTTAGTTTTAAACCAAAAATATGGTTGCAAACTTGAAATTGGTGGGGACGACCAATGGTCAAATATTTTGGCTGGTGCGAATCTTATTCGTGTTAAGGAGCAACAACCCGCCTTTGCAATGACTTTTGCTTTATTGACTAATAGTGAAGGCAAAAAGATGGGCAAAACGGCAAAAGGTGCTGTTTGGTTAGATGAAAATAAAACAAGCCCTTATGACTTTTTTCAATATTGGAGAAATATTGACGATGCTGATGTTGAAAAGTGTATGAAACTTTTGACCTTTATGGAACTTGACGAGATTGCTGAACTTACTAAATATAAAGATGAAAGGATGAACCACGCAAAAGAAGTTTTAGCATTTGAACTTACTAAAATTGTTCACGGTGAGGAAAAGGCTCAAAAGGCTTTAGAGCAAGTTAAGGGTGCTTTCGGTGGAGATGTTTCAACTATGCCATCTGTTGAAATTCCTATGGATACCCCCAGTATCATAAACGCAATGGTGCTTGCAAACGTTTGTAAATCGAACGGAGAAGCAAGACGATTGATTGAAGGTGGTGGAGTTATCGTTGATGACAATAAAATCGAGATGGGAAAAGATTTAATTACGGACGAAATGAAATCCAAAGGAGAATTTATTTTGCATAAGGGCAAAAAAGTTCATATTAGAGTTATCTTAAAATAATATAAATAAGTAAAGTTGTCTACATAGTAGGCAACTTTATTGCTTGTTAAAGGGTGATGTTTGTGTTATACTTTTTGTATTAAAGGAAAGGTTATGAAAGATTTTTTAACTATCAAAGGACAGTATGAGTGCGAGCAAGTGATTGAAAAGTCAAGGTTTATTACCTACTCAACTCATGTTGAAAGCGAGGATGAAGCAAAAAACTTTATATCTCAAATAAAAAAAATGCACCCTTTTGCTACTCATAATTGCTACGCATATATAGCAGATATAGAAGGAAATGTGGCGAGATTTAGTGATGACGGTGAGCCTCAAGGTACGGCAGGCCTTCCTATGCTTTCTGTTTTAAAAAGCAAAAATTTAAGGCAAATTTGCACTGTGGTTACCCGTTACTTTGGAGGAATTAAACTTGGTGCAGGTGGACTTGTTAGGGCGTATTCTTCAAGTGTAAGTCAAAATTTAGAGGGTGCAGAAGTTTGCAAGTATATGACTTGCAGTGAAGTTCACGCTTGTGTGGGCTACGATATGATTGCCCCTATGCAAAATTTTTTAGAAAAAAACAGGACAATAATTCTTGATACTCTTTATAGCGATTTGGTAACATTTAAATTGATTGTTGTTAGCGAAGAACTAAACGAGTATAAAATTAAACTTAATAACTATCTTAATGGAAAGGTGGAGATTATAGAAAAAGAGAGTTATTTTTATCCCTTTAAGGTTTAATATGGCACAGATTACACAAATAACAAACTATAATAAAAGTAAATATAGGCTTACAGTTTATCTAGACGGGAAAAAGTTTTGCACTTTGGACAGACAAATTGTGGAAAACTCAAAAATTAAAGAGTTTGATTTTGTGGATAAAATTGTGCTTATCAACTTGCAATTTGACAATGAGAGAGATTATGCCCTTAAATTAGCCTTAAACTACCTTTCTAAATATTCGCAACCTAAAAAAATTGTGGAAAAGTACCTCTATGATAAAGGTTTTGTTTCAAAGGTTGTCCACTACGCCGTTGAAAAATTAGAAGGGTACGGCTACATAAAAGATGAACTTTTTTGTGATGGCTATATTCAAAAAAATATCTCAACAAAAGGATTAAAGAGAATAAAGTATGAATTAAAACGAAAAGGAGTTGCCAGCCAAATTATCGAGGAAAAAGTTGCAAACTACTCAATGGAAGATGAAAGTGAAGGGTGTATCCGTTACTTAAACAAGTATTTTAGCAAAAAAGATTTTACTTATCAAAATCAACAAAAGGCAATTTGTCATTTACTTGCCAAAGGGTATGATTATTCAACAATAAAAAATAGCATTAAAATAATTGAAGGTGAGAGATAACTCTCACCTTTTTAAATAGAAAAAGGCTACCACTAAAAAGCAATAGCCTTAGATTATTTACAACCAAGCGATATTAAAAGCGCATTATCAACTTCGTGCATCATTTGAGGGGAAAGAGAACCTATTTTTTCTTTTAATCTTCTTTTGTCAATAGTTCTTATTTGTTCTAAAAGAATTACGCTATCTTTTGAAAGTCCATAAGTTTTTGAACTCAACTCAATATGGGTAGGAAGTTTTGCCTTTGTCATCTTGCTAGTAACTGCACCTACAATAATAGTGGGACTATGTTTGTTCCCTATGTCGTTTTGAACTACGAGTACAGGTCTAATTCCTCCCTGCTCACTGCCTACAACGGGGCTTAAATCTGCATAGTATAACTCCCCTCTTTTAATTGTAAAAGTGTATTCGTCCATAATTTTTTTCCATTGTAAGCTATTATTTTGCAGTTATATTAACTATTATATACTTATGCAAAAAATAAGTTAAAGTTGATATCAATGCAACGCTTACAAAAATAATTTTTTCCATTTGTTATAAGTTTATACTCACAAACTTGAATTTTTCTTGTTTTATTTTGAAAACTCAATTAGTTTACAAAAAAAATCGTATGTGCTATAATGACTGAAATAGGACTTTTTAGGAGTATAATTCAATGAATTTACTAAATCCTCACTTTACCATTTTTGGTATAGATGTGTATTACTATGCAGTAATAATCGTAACGGGTATGGTGCTTGCATCCGTATTGACGGCTGTCTTGTTTCACCACAGAAATATCAAATACGATTTAATTTTAGACTTTTTTGTGGCAGTTATTCCACTTGCTTTGGTTGGGGCAAGAGTTTTTTACTGTGTAACTGACGGTGTTCCTTTTTCACAATGGATTACAGGAATTAAAAGTGGTGGACTCTCAATCATTGGTGGCGTAATGGGTGGCGCTTGTGGTATTGCAATAGTTTGTCTTATTAAAAAGATTAACTTTTTTAGAATTGCTGACTGCATTTTGCCTAATGTTTTTTTAGGTCAAGCGATTGGAAGATGGGGCAACTTTGTAAACCAAGAAGTTTACGGCAAACTAATTACAAACCCTAGTTGGCAATTTTTTCCTGCTGGTGTTTTGATTGACGGAGAGTGGCATGTTGCCTTATTCTTTATCGAATCTATAATAAACTTAACTTTCTTTGTTTTGCTTTTTATATTTGCTTGGAAGTACAAGAAAAAACCTATCGGCTTGATTACAGGTGCATATCTATTTTTATATGGAATAGTCCGTACTATTATGGAGCCTTTGCGAGATGCTGAATTTATTCTTGGCAGTGGTGGGGTTAAGTCCTCACAAGTAATGAGTATTATATTTATGATTGCAGGTATTGCCATTATCGTAACCCAACTTGTACTAAATAAAAAGAAGGAAGGTGTGTTCTTTGGCTCCGTAAATGGTGAGAGCGATGGCACACTACCGAGAATTGGCGACTGGACTGACATTGATAAAAAGAGAGAAGAAAAGGCAAAATTAGAAAAAGAAAATTCTAATGAGCAAAAAGTTGAGGTTGAAAAAAAATCAACCGAAGAAGAAAGTGTAAAAGAAGATAATTAAATATAGACAATAAAAAGGTGAATTAAAATGAGAAATCTTACTTTATTGACTGACCTTTATCAGTTAACTATGATGTATGGATATTACAAAAAAGGTATGCACAGCAAGGAAGTTTGCTTTGATGTGTTTTTTAGACAAAACGATATTATAACTTATTCAATCGCGGCCGGCTTAGAGCAAGCAGTTGATTACATTATGAATTTAAATTTTTCAAAAGAAGATATTGAGTACTTGCGTGGACTAAATCTTTTTGATGAGGACTTTTTAAAAATACTTAAAAACTTTAAGTTTACAGGAGATATGTATTCTGTTAAAGAAGGAACTTTGGTTTTCCCTGGAGAGCCTATCGTTACAATAAAAGCCCCTTTGTATGAGGCACAACTTGTTGAAACGGCTTTACTTAACATAATCAATCACCAAACATTAATTGCAACAAAAGCATCAAAAATTTGTTCTGCTGCGGGTAAAGGAGCAGTTATGGAATTTGGCTTACGCCGTGCTCAAGGACCTGACGCTGGTATCAATGGTGCAAGAGCAGCCGTTATAGGTGGCTGTACTTCAACTTCAAATGTAATTGCAGGTAAAATGTTTGATATTCCCGTTGCAGGTACTATGGCTCACAGTTGGGTAATGAACTTTGAAACAGAGTTTGACGCATTTATGGCTTACGCTGATATTTACCCTGATAACTGTCTAGTTTTGGTTGATACTTACGATACTTTAAAAAGTGGCGTACCCTCTGCAATTAGATGTTTTGATGAACTTGTAAAAAGAGGTCATAAACCCAAGGGAATTAGACTTGACAGTGGCGACCTTGCTTACCTATCTAAAAAAGCAAGAGAAATGCTTGATAACGCTGGTTATAAAGATGCTATTATTTGTGCCTCTGGCGACCTTGATGAAAACTCAATCAATGCTTTAATGCAACAGGGTGCAAAGATTGACCTTTGGGGTGTTGGTACTAAACTTATTACAAGTGAAGATATGCCTGCTTTGGGTGGTGTATATAAACTTTCAGCAGTATGGGAAAACGGAGTAGAAATCCCCAAAATTAAATTGTCTGACAATTCAGTAAAAATTACTAACCCCTCGTTTAAAGATGTTTATAGAATTTACGATAAGGAAACTAACAAGGCACAAGCCGACCTAATCGTTCGTCGTGGAGAAACTTTTGATGAAAACGAACCTCTAACAATTTTTCACCCCGTAGACACTTGGAAAAAGAGAACTTTAACTAATTATACTATGAAATCAATTATTGTTAAGGTAATTGAAAAGGGTAAACTTATTTATACTTTACCTACTCTTAAACAGATTAAGGAACACGTTCGTGAAGAAATGTCAACTTTCTGGGACGAATATAAGCGTCTTACAATGCCTCATTTATATAAGGTTGACCTTTCTCAAAAGTTATATACTTTAAAAAAGGATTTGATGGAGGGGCTTCGTAACTAAAGCCAAAATCAAAAATGGGAAGTGAAAAGGATAAAATAACTGAAATCACTGCTCGTTATGAGGAAATGCTTGAAAATCAAAAAGACATAATAAATTCTCTTAAAGAGCAAAACAAGGAACTTGTTGCTGAAAACAAGCAATACAGAGATAGAGAGAAAAAAATAATAGATGCACTTTTAAAATCTCAACAGTCTTATGATGAGATTAAAGAGGTTGCCCAAAAAACTTCTCTAAACGAATATAATCGTTTACAACTTATTGCCCATAAATGTGAAAGGATAGTTTCTAGAATTTTAAACAAGTACCCTAATGACGAGGAGATGGAAAGGTTTATCTCTTTCACGAACAAGTTAAACCAAATTTTCATAAGAATTGAAGATGAAAATTATAGAGAAGCAACTTTACTAAAAGAGGGTAGTTTGCAGGCGATTGAAATTGAGTGCAGTAAACTTGAAAGCCAAAAGATTATCAATAATCTTGAAAATGAAAAGCAAGATTCAAATACTGTTTTTGATATGAACGCTGTGCTAAACCCCGATAAAAGTAAACTTGATTTACAAGAATTATGCAAGGAGTTAGGAGTAAGTGACTAAACAAAAATTAAGTATAAAAACTATTTTAACAATGACTTTAATATTTGCCGTATTAGTTTTCGTTGACCTTATCACAAAATATTTAGCCTCTTTAAACGGTGGCTGTAATATTATGATAATTGATGGCTTTTTCGGTTTTGTATATGACACAAACAAAGGTGCTTCCTTCTCTTTTTTGTCAAATGTGGACTGGGGCATATACCTTTTAATTGCTATTTCAATATTGGCTAGTGTTGCGCTTTTTGTTTACCTTTTCTTTATTCCTGAAGAAAACTGGTTATATAGAATAATTATCATTTTAATTTGTGCAGGTGCTTTTGCAAACCTAATTGATAGAGCATTACTACTTGAAGTGAGGGACTTTTTATATTTCCCTTGGTTTGCAAATTGCAATATTGCTGATGTTTATGTAGTAGTTGGTGCTGTACTTTTTGCGCTATATGTTGTCTTTTGGGATAAAGATTGTTTGGTTAATATAATCAAAGCAGAGAGTCAAGCAAAAAAAGAACAAAAGCAAAATGATGAAGTAGATAAAGAAGATAAAAATGGATAAGCAATTTTTCGTTGTAGAAGAAAAGTTTGATAGACTTGACCTTTTCTTAACTGAAAATTTAGAAGATTTAACTCGTTCAGCGATTAAAAAATTGATTGACGGAAACAAAGTTTTAGTCAATGAAAGACCTTGTAAAGCAGGTCTTTCTTTGTATATAGGAGATAGAATTCAGGTTGAACTCCCTGAACCTGTTAAACTTGATTTAACCCCTGAAGATATCCCCCTTGATATTATCTATCAAGATGAAGATTTTGCTATCATAAACAAACAGCAGGGCTTAACCGTTCATGCAGGTGCAGGAAATATGAGTGGCACTTTGGTAAACGCGCTTTTGTTTCATCTTGATAAATTAAGTGGAATAAACGGGGTTATTAGACCGGGGATTGTGCATAGAATAGACAAAGACACTTCTGGTTTGCTAGTGGTTGCAAAAAACGATAAAGCGCATCTTTCTCTTTCAAGTCAAATTGCAACAAAAACTTGTTTTCGCAAATACCTTGCTCTTTGTGAGGGTATATTTAAAGAGGACAGTGGAAAGATTGAAACAAATATAGGTCGTTCCCCTAGCGATAGAGTAAAAATGGCAGTTGTTAAAGAGGGAAAGCACGCTATAACTCATTATAAGGTTTTGCAAAGGTTTGAAAAAGGTTACACTTTGGTTGAGTTTAAACTTGAAACGGGTAGAACTCATCAAATTAGAGTACACTCTCGTTATATAGGACACGCTATTGTTGGCGATAAGGTTTACAATCCAAAGCCTGATAAGTTTGGACTGAACGGACAACTTTTACACGCTTATGAACTTGAACTTAATCATCCAACTACTAATGAAAGGCTTACTTTCAATGCGCCTTTACCCAAGTATTTTGAAGATGTTCTTGATAAAATAAAATAACAAAAGATTTTTAAAATTGAGATTTTTTTACATTTAATTAAGATTAAATGTATTCGTTGACAATTATAAAAATTATTGTTATTCTATATATGAAAAAATTTAAAGGAGTTTATTATGAGCAGAGAATCTAATAGTTTAGTTCGTATCTGTGCTTTTATTGCACTTATAATTTTAGGAATTTTCGCCGCTTTATCATTGATATCTTGGTTTGGTGGAGTTACAGGCTGGTATAGTTTTTCAGGTGGTAAAATCTTTAATGTGCTTGGCATAGTAAAAGATATTGCTTTGGTAATCGTACTTGTGTTAGCCGCATGGGATTATACAAAGGACAAGGGAAGAAGTACTGTTACTTTCTTTTGGGTAGCAGTTATTCTAATTTTATGTATGTACTTCGTTCCTCAAATTTACAACGCTTTAAAATAGAAATAAAAGCACTATATCTTTGATATAGTGCTTATTTTTTAAATATTAAATAAAAACCTCTCTTATTTAAGAGAGGTTTAAAAATATATTTTTTATAGAAAACTGTTTATTCACAATAAGTTGTAAAATCAATACTTTCAGTAACAGGTTCACTAAAAGTGGCACTTTCTCTGTTTTCAAAAATTGAAATATTTGAGTTTGACAACATTGCTATCGTTGACACTGTGCATGAGCAAAGTGTAAATAACAAAGTTGAAATTATTAAAACTGTAAGTGCCTTTATCTTTTTCATTTATTTAACATCCTTTCATATTGTTATATATATTTTATCATATAATATTAGCAAAATTTAAGAAAATGGTGTAATAATTTAATGAAAAATGTAAAAACTGTGTGAAAACTCAGTCGTTATTTAATTGTAAGTCGCTCTATTTTATATATTATTAAAGTTACGCTAAAAAGTTGAATTATCTTTGCAAGAAGTTGAAGCATAATCCAAGTGCAAGATTCACCTGCCAATCCAAAAGGATTCATAAAAACCATTATTGCCAAATAAATCAAAACATAGGCAACAATTAAAGCACAGCTAAATCTAATAAGCAATTTTGCAAGTGTGTTACGCTTGGGATTGTTATTTTTTTTGTTGTATAGTTCGCTTGAATAAGTTGACGCAAAAATTGAAACAAGCATATCAATTACACAGCAAATAGCAAGTGTAATAGTTGTGTTGAAAACATAACTGTTTAAAGTGGACTCGTCAAGTGAAGGCAATATACTTGCAAGCATGTTACGAATAGTAGTTGATAGACTTGCAAATAGTTGAGTGTCAGTTGAGTTCACGCTTAATAAACTGGTCAATCCTACAAGTAAAAAACCAATAGCACCCATACAGGCAATAAAAGTACGCATCATAGTTACTATAAAAATCATAGAAAAACTATTTCTGTTTGAACTCTTATTAGTACGCATAAATTTTGAACGTATGTTCAAAAACGATAAAGCAAAGGTAATTGACACTATCGCTGTAAAAATGCAAAATACTAAACCAATGTTGTACAAGTCAGCATTTACATTTTTGCTCAAATATAGCCAAACTAAAGAGGCTGAATTAAAAGCAAATACACTTAAAAACACAATGATAAGGGCTAAATAGGATTTTGAACGGATTGCCTTTGTCAAGTGATTGCTAAAAATACTATCTTCACTACGGAACTCCACGACAGGTGGTTCTTCCTTTTTTTCTTCAACCACAATCTCTTCTTGTTTAGGTTCTTCATAGGTTGCTTTTGAAAAATCTTCTCTTTCAACAACCTCCTCCTCTAAATTAAGGATTGCCATTTTATTTGAAGTGGCAAGTAGTGGTGTTTCCCTAATATCCTTTTGAATATCTTCTAAAATCTCTTTCTTTAAATTGTCATCAATATGCAAGATGTCGTCAATCTCGTTAGGTTCGTTTTCTGCTTGTACTTGTTCATCGTCAACAAGTGTGCCACATAAAGAACAGCGGATTGCGTTTTTTTCAATTACGTTGTTGCACGCTTTACATCTAGGCACGGATTGTTCCCCCTTCTTCTCATAAAATTATTCTTCAATTTTTCTTATATCTAATAAAAGTTTAAAAGTGATAAAGTGCCAATATGCCTTTAAAACAAAACTTGAAGAAACTAATATAAACCCTATTATAATGCAAGCGTTAAAGTGATAAGCAAATTTTATGCAAATCACAAGCGTAAACAAAGCAAGCAAAATATAACCTATTGAGTAAAGAAGCATTAATAAAGGATATGTAATTGTTTCATAGTTTTCAGTTTGTCCGTCCTTTAAGGATTTTGCAATTCGTCTTGAAAAGCAAAAACCTTTTATATGAAAGAAGAAAATAAAAACTATATAAATAACCAATGACGTAAGTATTAAAACAGATAAAAAAGAACTTTCGCCAAATAAAGTAGATAGGTATCTACAAACTACATTGAAAACCTCGTCAATTCCAAAAACATTAAGTAAATTTGAAAAGAATTGAGTGTAGTTGTAAGGAATAGTATATACTATATTGTTAATCCATAAATATCTAGCAAAAACTATTGAGCCACACAATATGAAAATTATACTTATGTATAGCAACCTCGCAAAGTTTGTCCACGCAAATAGTTTATGACCTATTACGTCAGGCTCTTTATAGAGGAGTTTTGCTCTCTTGTTGATTAAAAATCCACTTGAAAAATATAGTGAAGTAAAAACTGGAGAAATTGCAAGTAGTCCAAGTAAAAAATAACTAAAACTAAACGCTTTACAAATTGCACAGATACTTATATAGAGTAAAAACAATCCACAAAATATAAGGTTTACAAAAAGCATTTCTTTTAAGTTATTTGACCTTTGCCCACCCAAAAGTTTGTGCATTTTGAGGGTATAGTCGGGTAGTACAATCTTACTTGAATTTTCCACTTTGCTTTTTAAAACACTTTGAGTGGGGGCATTTTCAAATTTGTTGCCACATTTGTTACAAAAATCGTTGCTCGTTTGAACTAAATTTCCACAAAAATTACAATATTTCATTGAGTTTAGTATGCTCTAGCAAAGTAAACTTTTGAGGTTGCTTTTTTGCCACAAACGGCACATTTTTCAGCACTCTCACCCTCAACAAATACACGAGAAGTTGCAGCAGTTTTTTCTTTAATCAAATCTTCGCACTCTCTACAACCACACCAGCCAGCTTTTACAAAGTTTCCCTTTTCAACACCGTCAAGTATGCCCTCTAAACTGTCAGCCTCAACTATGCGTGAATCTCTGTTTTTTCTTGATTTTTCAAGCATGTTTGTTTGAATTTGAGTAAGTAGATTGTTTACAAGGTCAACTTCATTTTCAGCAGATACAACTTCTTTTTCAAGAGTATCCCTTCTAAAAACAGTAAGGTTTCCCTGCTCAATATCTCTAGGTCCAAGTTCAATTCTTAAAGGAACACCTTTCATCTCCCACTCGTTAAACTTCCAGCCGGGGCTGTTGTCCGTTGTGTCAACCTTAACTCTAATACCACCCTTTTCAAGTTTTTTAGCAAGGTCATTGCAAGCGTCAATAACGCCCTCTTTCTTTTGAGCGATAGGAACAATAATTACTTGTATAGGAGCAACAACGGGAGGAAGTGCTAAACCTCTTTGGTCGCCGTGTGCCATAATCAATGCACCGATTAGTCTTGTTGATACACCCCAAGAGGTAGTGTAAGCGTGTTTATGAGTTCCGTCTTTATCTAAAAATTTAATATCAAACGATTTTGCAAAATTTTGTCCTAAATAGTGTGAAGTACCTGACTGTAAGCTCTTTCCGTCTTGCATCATTGCTTCCATACCATAAGTAGCCACAGCCCCTGCAAATTTTTCTTTTTCAGTCTTTCTTCCACAGATAACAGGTATAGCAAGGCAATTTTCAGCAAACTCTTTATATACTTCAAGCATCTTCATAGTTTCTTCCATTGCTTCTTCTTCAGTTGCATGTGCAGTATGACCTTCTTGCCATAAAAATTCACTTGTACGCAAGAAAGGACGAGTAGTTTTTTCCCATCTAACAACGTTTGCCCATTGATTTACAAGGATAGGTAAATCTCTATATGATTGTAGCCACTTTGAGTACATTTCACCTATAATGGTTTCACTTGTAGGGCGTACTACCAAAGGCTCGGCAAGTTCTTCTCCACCAGCATGGGTTACAACGGCAACTTCGGGAGCAAAGCCTTCAACGTGTTCTGCCTCTCTTTGTAAAAAACTCATAGGAATAAACATAGGAAAGTATGCGTTTTCATGTCCTGTTGCCTTAAAGCGTTTGTCAAGTTCCTTTTGTATATTTTCCCAAATTGCATATCCGTAAGGACGGATAACCATAGTTCCTTTTACTGGACCATAGTCAACAAGTTTAGTTTTTAAAACTACGTCCGTATACCATTGAGTAAAGTTAGTTTTGATGTCTGCAATGTCTTTTACAAATTGCTCATTGTTAGCCATAATTTATCTCCATAAATAAAAAAATATGATATAATACCATTTTGCAGGTTAAATTATACCATATTTTTGTAAATAATCAAATAATTTCTCTATTAGTTTAAAATTTGTTTATTTTTCACTTTTTCAAAAACTCTGCTTATCGGCTCAAATAAAAGCAAAACGGTAACAAGAGTGCATATTAGTTGAGGAACAAGTGAAAAGAACGAGGCATAAAAGTAGCCTTTCCAAGCCTCTTTTGAGTATCCGTAAAATAGAGGGGTTATTATGTTGTCCAACATTGTAAATGAGGTAGTGCAAAGTAAAGCAACTATTGTAACAATAATCAAATGGATTATTCTTTGTTTTTTGTTGCCCTCTCTTTTTAATTTTCCTATTAGTCCAAACACTATTGCAAAAAGATTAAAGTAAACTAGATATAAAATAATAACTGTCGGGAAAAAACCCCATACAAAACATCTTAATAGCGAAAAAGCAGTTGCCACCATAACTCCTCTTTTAATTCCAAAAACATGGCAGTAACAAAGCAATAATATCGTAACTACCTCAACTCCTTGAATAAATGATAGTGCAAGTTGAGAAACTATTAAAATCGCAACCATAATAACAATATTTGCAATCTCTTTAGCAGACTGCAATAGGAATTTTTCTTTTTTCCTTTCTGGCGCTAGGTTGTATTCTTTTTCTTCCTTTAACATTTTAGAAACTGCTCAATACAAAGGCATATAATTCGCCTTCAACAACTACTAAACTTTCAATACCTAAAGTGGCAGATGCTAAAACTGTTCCGTCGTCGCAGGTAAATGTTCCCCAATCAGTATTTGAATTATTAGTATCGCTAGTGTAAATAAGCCAATACTCATTAAGCCCACCTGCTTTTCCGTTCACACTTGTAACGAAACCTGTGTTATCAGCCTCATAAGAAAATTCTTCCTTCTTGCTTAAAGCATCAAGGTATTGCTTAAGAGTTGTGTCGGTAGTAATTTTCATTACCGAGTTGCTTGCCTCAAATACGACAGCAGTATCTTTTTGTTGTTTAATGGTGCTTTTGCAACCACTCAAGCATAGTGCAACCGTCAATGTTAAGATTGCTGTAAAAATAGATAAAATTTTTGTAAGTTTTTTCATTTGCTGTTTACCCTCCGTAAAAAAATTTAATAAATGAAAAAAATTGTCCCTTCGAGTAAAAGGACAAAAGGGTAAACTTATACTGCCTTTTTCTTTCCACCCGAAAGAAAGTTGTTTTTGCAAAATGGTAAGTCTCCTGACTTATCTCAATTATTTGAGTACAGACGATTATAACGTTCCTTTCTTCCCAAAATTTTCAGTGAAAAAAACTCGTCTTGCAACAGTAGCGGGGGCTGTGTGGCTATTAGCCATCTTCCTTATTAAGTTTATCGTGTAAACGCCATTTGCATTTTTATTATAAAATAATTAAAAAATAATAGCAATAAAAAAACCTGCTTACAAGCAGGTTTTATATTTAAAATTCATTTCTTTTGCAAGTTGATAGATAGGTAAGTGCAACTCCTCCAGGTCCTACGTGAGAGCCGATTACAGGGCCCATAATGTGTATAGGAACTTCGTAGCCGTAGATTTCCTTAACAAGTAAGGCAAGTTCTTTTGCTCTTTCCTCATTGTTGCAGTGAACAATGTACATATGAAAATTTTCTTTATCTACGGGCATTTTTTCAATTTTTGCCATTATTGATGAAAAGGTCTTTTTCATACCCTTATTTTTTTCAATAACTTCAAGTTTACCTTCATTATTAAAAGATACCATAGGTTTAAGATTTAGCAGAGTTCCTGCCATTGCAGCCACCTTTGAAAGTCTACCACCACGATTTAAAAAGAATAAATCGTCAACACAAATAAAGTGTTGTACTTTAGTTCTTAAATCCATAACAAAATCGTATGTTTCTTGTAAACCTTTACCACTATCACGCATTTCAATGGCAATTTCAAGCAAACCACGAACTCCTAAAGTTGCTGATAAAGTGTCAATGACCAAAATTTTAACATCTGCATTTTCCTTCATAACTTGCTCGCTTGCAAGTTTCGCCTTTTCTACTGTTGGCGTAAGTCCACTTGAAATTGAAAAATGCAAAATATTTTTATTGCCTTGTTTTACTAACTTTTCAAAATGCTCTTTGTGGGCTTCCTCTGTTAGCATTGAAGTTCTTGCAATAGCCCCTTTGTGCAGTCTTTCGTAAAATTCATTATATTCCTTTTGGTCTTGGAAGTTATCATCACACTCATCAATAGTTCCCGACTGGTCAATAATAAATTTCATTACAGCCACGTGTACCTTAAACGCCTCTTTCTCTTGCTTGTTTAAATCACAAGTAGAGTCTGCTGAAATAATAAAATTATTCACTTTTAACTCCTTTATTTTTGATGTTTTAAATTTACTAATTCCTCTGACTATATATTATCAAATTTTTTTCCTTTTGTAAATTGTTTAGTTATTATAAAAATAAATATCACAAAATATGGCTAGTAAACTATTTATTTTAAATCTTTTTCTTTTTTCACACAAATTCACAATAAATAACTTGTAAAATAATGTGAAAATCAATATAATTATTTTGTGGTTTTATTACTATAAGATTATTTAATACAAGGAGAAATATAATGTCAAAACAAGAAACAGTAAACGCTATAAGAGTTTTGTCTGCTGAGGCAATTCAAAGGGCAAAATCAGGTCATCCTGGTACACCACTAGGAGCAGCACCCATAGCTTACACACTCTTTGCTGACTTTTTAAAGTTCAATCCCAAAAATCCTAAATGGGACGATAGGGACAGATTTATTTTATCTGCTGGACACGG
Organism: uncultured Clostridia bacterium; assembly: GCA_964550125.1. GTDB lineage: Bacteria > Bacillota > Clostridia > Christensenellales > Borkfalkiaceae > CAZJWC01. Next base: position 138,069 of record CAZJWC010000002.1, read on the forward strand.
CTCAATGCTTTATTACTCTTTGTTATACCTTTTTGGTTATGATATCTCAAAGGAAGATATTATGAACTTTAGGCAGTTAGGTTCAAAAACTCCAGGACACCCTGAGTACAATCATACTCCCGGAGTTGAAACTACTACTGGACCTTTAGGACAAGGTATTGCAAACGCTGTTGGTATGGCAATGGCTGAAAGTCATTTGAGTGCAACTTTCAACCGTGAAAACTATTCAATCGTTGACCACTATACATATGTTTTATGTGGTGATGGATGTTTGCAGGAAGGTATTGCTTATGAGGCTTGTTCTTTTGCTGGTACTCAAAAGTTAGGAAAGTTGATTTTGTTCTATGACTGTAATAAAATAACTATTGAGGGAGATATCAATACTAACTTTACTGACGATATCCCTACAAGATTTAAATCACAAGGTTGGCAAGTTCTTACCGTTGAAGATGTAAACGATATGGTTGCTCTTTCAAAGGCAATTAAAAAAGCAAGGGCTGAAAGGGAAAAACCTTCAATCATCATTTGCAATAGCGTTATCGGTTACGGTTCGCCTTTGGCAGGTTCTTCAAAATGCCATGGTGCTCCCTTGGGTGAGGAAAACTTGCAAAAAACTAAAGAGGCTCTTGGTTGGACTGAAGAACCTTTTGAAGTTCCCGAGGACGTTAAAATCCACTGCTTGTCGGTTGCAAGGCGTGGTGCTGTAAAGGAAAAGAAATGGAAAAAACTTTTTGAAGAATATAAAAAGGAATATCCTGAACTTGCCCAAAAATATAACGATTATATGACTCGTAAAATGCCTAACTTTGAGGAGTTTTATAATAGTTTTGAGTTTAAAGATAGTGAGGCTACAAGAAAGTCAAGTTCAACAGTTTTAAATAAACTAGCAAGTCAAGTTCCTTATTTAATCGGTGGTTCTGCTGATTTAGGCCCTTCAAACTTGTCTATTATGACTGATAGAGAATATTTCTCTCCTCAAAATAGAAAGGGTACTAATGTTCAATTCGGTATTCGTGAACACGCAATGACTGCCATTGCAAACGGTTTATATTTGCATGGAGGACTACAAAGTTATGTTGCAACTTTCTTTATTTTCTCTGACTATATGAAACCTGCAATGCGTCTTTCTGCTCTTATGAATATACCCGTAACTTACATTTTAACACACGATTCAATCGGTGTTGGTGAGGACGGACCTACACATGAACCAATAGAACAACTTATCGCATTGCGTTCAATTCCTAACATGAAAGTTTTTCGTCCTGCTGACGGGAAGGAAACTGTTGCAGGTTGGGCTTTGGCAATGACGACCAATTCACCTACTGCGTTGGTGCTTTCAAGACAAAATTTACCTCAACAAGAAAATACTTCGTTAGAAGCATTGAAGGGTGGATATATCGTTGCAGACAGCAAAAAGGAAATCCCTGACGCTATTTTGATAGGTACAGGCTCTGAACTTGACCTTTGCATTAAGGCTAAAAAAGTCCTTGATGAGCAAGGTAAAGATGTAAGAGTAGTTTCAATGCCTTGTATGGAGGAATTTGAAAAGCAACCTGATGAATATAAGGAAAAGGTTTTGCCTTCAAATGTTACTGCTCGTGTGTGCGTTGAGGCCGGTTCAGTTTACAGTTGGTATAAATACGCAGGCTTTAAAGGTGAAATTATCGGTATGACTACTTTTGGTAAGTCAGCGCCTGCATCTGTACTTTTTGAACATTTTGGTTTTAACGTTGAAAATGTCGTACAAAAAACATTAAAGGTTATCTCAAATAACTAGGAGTTTTATGAATATAGAAGAATTATTTTCTCATAGACAAAGTTGCAGAAATTACTCTGATAAACCTATTGACAAGCAAATACTTGAAAAAGTGATTAGGCTTGCTTCTCTTGCTCCTTCTGCTTGCAATTCACAGCCTTGGCGTGTTATTTGTGTGAGTGGAGAAAAGGCAAAGGACTTTGCAAAGTGTGTTCAATCACTAGGTCAAAATAAATTTGCCTCAAAAGCCCAAGCCTTTTATGTAATTATTGAAACCAAAGCCAAACTTTTAGAAAGGGTTGCTCAATCTTTTAAAGATTCAGCCTTTACTGAAAACGATATAGGCATTTTTGTTGCTCATATCGTGTTGGCACTTGAAAGTTTTGGTATAGGAAGTTGCATTTTGGGGTGGCGTTCAGTAGACAAGATACAGGAGTTTTTGTCTTTGCCTAAAGATACCAAAATCCCCCTAGTTATCTCTATGGGATACCCTGCTGAAGATGACGTCGTTAGAGAAAAGAAAAGAAAGGATTTTACAGAGATTTACTCATATTTTGAATAAGATTAAACCTACCTTTAAAAAAGGTAGGTTTTTGTATTATTTGCCTTTTTATTTGACATAAAAGAGTGTATGCTGTATAATTTTTATAATTAAAAAGGATAAATATGTTAAAAATTACAAAAATCAAAAAAGATGGCGTAGCCAAGACTTTACAACTAAATATAGGTGATACGATAACTGCTTTTGACGGTTACAATGCCATTGATGAACTTGATTATCTTTATTATGACGCAAAATCAAATTTTAAATTGACCTATATGAGAGAGAGCAAGACTTTTGAGATTGAAGTTGATAAAAATGAAGATGATAGTTTAGGTATTGATTTTGAGATTGACGATAGCATAAAAACTTGTCATAATAACTGTATTTTTTGTTTCGTAAAGCAAATGCCCCAAGGATGTCGTGAAAGCTTGTATGTAAAAGATGACGACTATAAAATGAGTTTTATGTGTGGTAATTTTGTTACTTTAACAAACTGCAGTGATTTTGATATTGACAGAATAATTAGATTAAAATTATCTCCCTTGTATGTTTCCGTTCACGCTACTAATCCACAGGTTAGGACTGAACTTTTGCGTAATAAAAATGCAGGCAAAATTTTTGACCAGTTAAAAAAATTAACAGAGGGTGGTATACAAATACACGCACAGGCTGTAATTGTACCGTTAAAAAATGACGGTGAGGAATTGAAACGTACGGCAAGAGATTTGTTCAGTTTGTACCCTATGGTCAAAACATTTGCCGTAGTGCCTACGGGAATAACAAAATACAGAGAGGGTTTGACTAAAATTGACGATATAACCGAAAACTATGCTAGAAAGTTTTTGCAGTTAGTTGAAACTTTAAACGCTGAGTTTGGAGTGAACTTTATTCAACCTGCTGATGAGTATTTTTTAAGAGCAAAAACTCCCTTTAAAGAGCCAGAGTTTTACGGCGAATTTGAGCAGATTGAAAACGGTGTAGGTATGACTACCAAGTTTTTAAGTGAGTACCTTGCAAAAATTGAACCCGTAGTGCTAAAAAAATCACGCAAAGCGTTGGTTATTTGTGGCACTTCAATTTATCCTATAATGCTTGACCTAATGTCAAAAACTGAAAAGTATACTGCACATTTAGAGGCAAGCGTTTTATATGTAGAAAATGAATTTTTTGGAAAAACAGTAACCTGTACAGGACTTTTAACTGGCAAGGATATTATAAAAGCCTTAAAAAAACATTTTATTGATTGCCCCGAAAAGTATGATATAATAATTATGCCTTCCTGCGTATTGAGAGAGGGAGAAGATGTCTTTTTAGACGGGACAACTTTAAAAGAGTTTAAAAAAGAGTTAAAAGGAAGTAAAATAGTAGTAAATTATAATGGCGCTGAGGGACTATATAATCTTTTGGCAAAGTAGAGAGTGATAAAATGTCAAATCCATTAATAGCAATAGTGGGCAGACCTAATGTTGGTAAAAGTACCTTTTTTAATAGGCTTGCCGGTAAAAAAATTTCAATAACTGACGATAGACCAGGAGTTACTAGAGATAGACTTTACGCCGATTGCGAGTGGCGTGGAAGAAAATTTACCGTTGTAGATACGGGTGGAATTGAACTTAAAAGCGAGGACTTTATGTGGAAGCACATTAAAGGTCAAGCAGAGGTTGCCATTGAAACTGCCACAGTTATCATATTTATGGTAGACGGCAAGGACGGTCTTACGACAAATGACTATGATGTTGCTGATATGTTAAGGCGTTCAAAAAAGCCCGTAGTTTTGGTCGTAAATAAACTTGATAATTATTCTGCAGAAAAACTTTTTGAGTTTTATTCGTTAGGTCTTGGCGAGCCTTTTGGTGTTTCAGCCGAACACTCAAACGGTATTGGTGATGTGTTAGATGAAGCATCAAAATACTTTTATGAGGAGGGAGAGGAGCAGGAAGAAGGCATAAAAATAGCAGTAGTTGGTAAACCCAATGCTGGTAAGTCAAGTTTGGTTAATAAACTTTTAGGCTTTGAAAGAAGTATAGTTACAAACATTGCAGGAACTACTAGAGATGCCATTGATACCCCTTTTACCTTTAATGATAAAAAATATACTTTAATAGATACTGCAGGTATAAGAAAAAAACGTTCAGTAGATGACGATGTTGAGTATTATTCCGTCTTGCGTGCCTTTGATGCTGTAAGGCGTGCTGATGTCTGCGTTCTTGTGGTTGATAGCGAACAAGGTTTGACCGAGCAAGATGTAAAAATTATAGGTTTTGTCCATGAGGAAGGAAAACCCTCCGTAATTGTTATGAATAAATGGGACTTGATTGAAAAGGATACAAATACCATAAATAAGTTTGAAGAAAAATTAAAGCAAGACTTGAAGTTTATGGATTATTATCAATCGGTTTATGTTTCAGCAAAGACAGGACAAAGAATTGATAAAATCTTAAAGATGTGCGATGAGGTTGTCGAGCATGCTAATTTTAGAGTAAAAACGGGTGTTTTAAACGACTTGATTTTAGATAGCGTAAGAACAAACGAGCCTCCTGCGTTTGGTGGTAGGCGTTTAAAAATTTATTATTGTTCACAAGTATCTGTTTGTCCACCCACCTTCGTAATGTTTTGCAATTCTAGTGAGTTGATGCACTTTTCGTATAAGAGATATTTGGAAAATGTACTTCGTGATGCCTTTAATTTTAAGGGTACACCTATTAGAATAGTAACGAGAGAAAAGGGGGCTGAAGATTGATGAGTTTTTCTCAACTTTGGTATTATTTTGTCATAATCGCAGTCGTATGCTATTTTATAGGTTGCATAAACTGGGCAAAAATAATATCAAAAATAAAGCATAACGATATTACAAAAGTTGGCAGTGGAAATCCAGGTACACTAAATATGAGTCGAACATTTGGTCTAAAAATAGGCATACTAACTTTGTTTTTAGATATGTTAAAAGGTGGTTTGCCTGCATTTGCTGGTTATCTAATTTTTAAGGACGTTTATTTTGAGGGTACTGCCGTTTGTGTAGGTGATTTTGCGAAATATATGTGTGGACTTTTTGTAGTTATAGGTCATATTTACCCGGTAACAATGCGCTTTAAAGGTGGTAAGGGTATTGCATCAACTCTTGGTGCGTTCGCTTTTAGTTTAATCACTAATGCTTGGTATTTTGTATTTGTCGTGTTGGTTATTGCATTTATAACCATAGGCTATATTGTTGTAACCGAGTGGGGTTCAATGGGTTCCCTCATAGGTATCACTTTGGCTACTTTTGCACAGGGTATTGATTTCTATATAACATACTCAAAGGATTTGCTCAACATATATGTCATATTATGTTTTATGTTCCTATACGCCTTGTTTTTATTAACCTGGTTTGCTCACCGTGAAAATCTATTTAGGTTATTAGCAGGAGAGGAACATCACACTTCAGTTAAAAAAATGACAAAGAAAAATAAACAAAAAGTATAATTTTTCAGCCTTTCACATATATTACATTGAAATAGTGTGGGAGGCTGTTTTTATGCTCAATTTTAATATATATGAAGACATTGCAAACAGAACGGGAGGGGACATATACATTGGCGTTGTAGGTCCTGCCCGAACGGGAAAATCAACTTTTATAAAAAAATTTATGGAAAATTTGATTTTACCTGTTTTGCCCGAGGGCTACAAAAGGGAAGTTTTACAAGCAGAAATGCCCCAGTCGGCTTCTGGAAAAACTGTTATGACAACCGAGCCAAAATTTGTGCCTAGCGAGGCTGTAAAAATTTCCGTCAAGGAAAACGCATTTGCAAATGTTAGGCTTATTGATTGCGTGGGTTTTATAACAGAAGGGGCAATGGGACTTACTGAAAACGATATGCCACGAACAGTAAAAACTCCTTGGAGTGATGAACTTTTACCTTTTGAAAAGGCTGCCGAACTTGGTACACAAAAGGTTATTTCACAACACTCAACTATTGCTGTACTTGTTACTACTGACGGAAGTATAACTGATATTGCAAGGTCAGGGTATGTTCAAGCCGAGGAAAAGGCAGTCAAAGAGTTAAAAAATGCTAAAAAGCCTTTTGTCATTTTATTAAATTCAACAAATCCACAAGCTAAAGACACGCAAAATCTTGCACAGTCAATCGAGGAAAAATATCTTGCTCCTGTGGTTGCACTTGACTTGGAGAACGCAAATGCAGAGGAGATTATTTCTCTGCTTGAAAAAGTGCTTTTTGAATTTCCCATATCTAGTTTTGATATTTGCTTGCCTAAATGGTTACAGGTGCTTTCAGCAGATAGCAAGATTATTAGTGAGGTGATTGACAGGGTTAGAAAGGTTGCTCCTTCAATCTCAAAAATGAAGGACGTTACACTTTTAAATAATGCCTTTGAAAATAGTGAAAAGTTAGATGAAAATATATCTATCGATATTCGACTTGGAGAGGGTAGAGCGATACTTTCAGTTAACGCTAAAGAGGGCGTTTTCTATGAAGTATTGAGTGAGGAGTGTGGTGAAGATATAAAGGACGACTATAAACTAATGGGTTATGTTAAAAGTTTAAGCGAGGGTAAACAAAGATATAATCTTGTAAAGGACGCCTTTGAACAGGCTGAACAAACGGGGTACGGTATGGTGGTACCATGTGATGACGATATGACCTTGCAAGAACCGACACTTGTAAAACAGGGTGCAAGATGTGGAGTTAAACTTAAAGCCACAGCACCTAGTTATCATATATTAAAGGTTGATGTATCAGGTGAGGTAAGTCCAATCGTTGGTACAGAATCGCAAGGGGAAGAAGTGGTCAAACAAATGTTAAAGCAGTTCGAGTCAAACCCTGCTGAACTTTGGGAAACTAATATGTTTGGTAAAAGTTTGCGTTCGCTTGTCAAGGAAGGGCTTTCAGCAAAACTTGACGGTATGCCTTTGGTTGCTCAAACAAAAATGCGTAGAGTTATTACTAAAATTGTAAACGAAGGCAAAGGTGGAATTATTTGCATTTTGTTATAGTAAAAAAGGAATATCTAAACAAAGATATTCCTTTTTTTATATTTTCTTATTATTCAGTTCGTAAGGCTACAACAGGTTCTTTCTTTGCTGCTTTTGAGGCAGGAATCAAACCTGCAATCAAGGTTAATGTTATAGATATTAAAATCATTAGACCTGCTTGTGCAATAGGTAAAGCACAAAGCCCTGCAATTCCTGTAACTTTAACAAGGATTGAGTTCGCTAAAAGGGATAGCAAATATGTAACTGCTACTCCAAATAGACCAGAGCAAGTTCCTATAATCGTAGTTTCAGCATTGAAAACATTTTTGATGTCCCTCTTTCTTGAACCGATTGCACGAAGTACACCTATTTCTTTAGTTCTTTCAACTACTGAAACATATGTGATAATACCTATCATTACAGAGGATACAACAAGTGAAATTGAAGTAAAGGCAATAAGTACGGCAGTTATCGCTGTTATAATCGTCTTAATAAAGCCTATCATTATGCTTACGGTGTCGGTGTAAGCAATTTGTTTGTTTTCGTGTCCGTCTGCCTCGTTCCAAGCGTCAAGGTAATCAATAACTGAATCTTTTGTTTCAAAGTCCGTAGTGTAAATTGCAATGTAGTTTGCTAGGTTGTTACCACCGTAAACTCTCTTATCACTGTCAGTCTTTTCCTTTGTAGAATAGAAATTCATAGTTGACAATTTAGTATAATCATCAGCAGTAGCAGTGCCATCCTTTACTTTCATTGCAGTCATCAAAAAGTCACTAAAATCAAACTGTTTAATAGAGTAAGTGTTGTTTGAAATTGCGTTTACTAGGTTTGAAGTTAAACTAGTTTCAAAAGCCATTTGCTCAAATTTATCAGTATAATTTAAACCTGTTAATAAACAACCTTGGGTAACCCCTTCTTTAAGTTTTAGGACGCCCGTAATTTTTATTTTTATACCATTTTCAGTTAGGTTGCTTTCATCTTGTCTATAATTTGATGTATAGGTGTTACCGTCTTGTGTGAAAGCGTAGTTGTTAGGCATATAATAAAGTTGTTGCGAACAAATTTCCTCGTACGAAAATTCATTTTTAACAGCAACATAGTCGGGATCGCTTTCATCTTTTTGGGACATTAAAAATAAATTTAAAAATTCTTCTTCGGTGTAGTATCCAAGTTGGGCTAATGTTAAGTCGTAAATTTCGTTTGTATTTGAAACTACTAAAACCATTTCATCAGCGTTATCGCAATAAGTTCCACTTACAATGTCGTATTGTGAAAGAACAAACTCTTTGTTGTTTGGAATTTTATTGATTACAGATGAGAAGGATTTGATTGAAGCATACATACTTGTCAAATCTCCCATTTGAATTTCCTGAGCAAGTGCACCTGAATTTGTACTCAACATAGTAACATAATAATCGTAAATTGACGTAAGTGAATAGTTATCATATTCGTTATTAAGAGAGGACAATTTTGATTTACTATAAATGTTTGAAGAATAGTTTGTGCCGTATTCATACATCAATGAGTTGTATAAATTGCTATCCATATCTTCAATGTAGTTTATGTACTCTTGTGTGATGTTGTTATTTATAGTAAGTCCACCTGCAAGTCTTGTCAAAAATGAGTCAACGTACACTTTGTCGTTAAGTCTTTCAATATCGGGTGTATTAGATTCTTTTACTACATCTGTAAAAGCACTTAAATCGTAGGTAGTTTCATTTATCTCCAAAGGGTAATAAGAAAGCATTTCTTCCTGCATATCGTCAATGTACCCACTAAAGCCAGCTGATAGAGCTAATACAAGACAAACGCCTATGATACCTATACTTCCTGCAATCGAAGTGATAATGGTTCTGCCCTTTTTTGAAATTAAATTTCTTCCACTTAACGATAATGCAGTAAGGAAGGACATACTCGTTCTCTTTCTTCTCTTTTTCTTTTCCTTAGGAGAAAGTTCAATGCCGTTTTCGTCAAAGTCCTCAGCAACATCAAGGGAAACCTCGCCTTTGCTATCGTAAGGGTTACTATCGTTAATTATTTGACCGTCAAGCAACTCAATAACTCTTGTTGAATATTGTACGGCTAAATCCTTGTTGTGCGTAACCATAATTACTAACTTATCTTTTGAAATTTCCTTGATAAGTTCCATAATTTGAATACTTGTTTCGCTGTCCAAAGCACCTGTTGGTTCATCTGCAAGCAAAATTTGAGGGTCGTTTACAAGTGCTCTAGCAATGGCAACCCTTTGCATTTGTCCACCTGAAAGTTGGTTGGGCTTCTTGTTAATTTGTTCTGCAAGTCCTACTTTTTCAAGTGCGTTAATGGCTCTCTGCTTTCTTTCGGCTTTTGATACGCCCCTAATCGTCAATGAAAGTTCAACATTGCCCAAAATAGATAGGTGGGGTATTAGATTGTAACTTTGAAAAATAAAGCCGATACGGTGGTTTCTGTAAGTGTCCCAGTCAACATCTTTAAATTCTTTGGTAGATTTTCCAAAAATTGACAAATCACCACTCGTGTACTTGTCAAGACCACCTATAATATTAAGCGTAGTAGTCTTTCCACAACCTGAGGGACCTAAAACTGAAACAAATTCATTTTTTCTAAATTCCAAGGAAATACCTTTTAATGCTTCAACTGTGGTGTCAGCAACTTTATACTCCTTGCGAATATTTGAAAGTTTTAACATACTTTCTCTCCTAATTATGTATAAATTTTTATCATTGCGATAATATCAAAGTTGTTTTAATTTAATGTTAAATAAGTCTTGCCTTTTTAATACATTTTTGCCAACCGTCAATTTTTTTAAGTCGTTCATTTTCACTAAATTCAGGTTGAAATACTCTGTCAGTTTGTGAGTTGTCAATAATGTCCTCAATGCTTTTCCAGTAGCCAACCTCAAGCCCTGCAAGATAGGCTGTACCAAGTGCTGTGGTTTCAATTACCTTTGGTCGTACAACTTTCGCATCAAGTATGTTTGCTTGAAATTGCATCAAAAAGTTGTTGTTTGACGCCCCTCCGTCCACTTTTAAGGAGGATATTTTTACACTCACTTCCCTTTGCATTGCATCAAGTAGGTCGTGCACCTCGTAAGCAATACTCTCTAAACTTGCTCTAATTATATGCTCCTTTTTTGTTCCCCTAGTTATGCCTGAAATAGTCCCTCTTGCATTAGAGTCCCAATAGGGTGCACCAAGTCCAACAAAAGCAGGTACTATATATACACCATTTGTATCTTTAACAGATAGTGCTAATTTCTCGCTTTCTTGTGCGTTTTTTATAAGTCCCATTTCATCTCGTAGCCATTGTACAACAGCCCCACCTATAAATACGCTTCCCTCTAAAGCATATTGAGGTTTCCCCTCTTTCGTTCCTGCTGTAAGAGTTGTAACAAGTCCGTATTTGCTTTCTATACATTGCTCTCCTGTATTCATAAGAGTAAAACAGCCTGTTCCGTAGGTGTTTTTTATATCTCCTTTTTCAACACAAAGTTGTCCAAAAAGAGAGGACTGCTGGTCTCCACAAACGCCACTTATACGGATTGCCTTGCCTATAATAGTAGGTTCAGTCAAGCCGTAATTGTATGAAGAAGGATGAACGGACGGTAACATACTTTTGGGTATGTTAAAAAGTTGTAATAGTTCATCGTCCCAATTTAAAGTATGTATGTTAAAAAGCATTGTACGGGAAGCGTTTGTATAATCGGTTGCAAAAATCTTTCCCTTTGATAAACTCCACATTAAATAAGTGTCAATCGTTCCAAACAAAAGTTCTCCCCTTTCTGCTCGTTCTCTTGCTCCCTCAACGTTGTCAAGTATCCATTTTAGTTTTGTCGCAGAAAAATATGCGTCAATAACTAAACCTGTCTTTTTATAAATAAGATTTTCATATCCCTGTTTTTTTAATTTTTCGCAGTAGTCAGCAGTTCGTCTACATTGCCAAACTATTGCGTTATATACAGGTTCACCAGTATTTTTATCCCAAACAATAGTTGTTTCTCTTTGGTTTGTTATTCCAATGGCAATTATATCGTCAGCAGTAATTTTTGCTCTAATTATCGCCTCTGCAATAACACTCACCTGAGTCGATAAAATATCAATAGGGTTATGTTCAACCCAGCCGTTTTGAGGGTAAATTTGTTCAAACTCTTGTTGAGCAATACCCTTTATGTTTCCTTTTTTATCAAAAATAATTGCCCTTGAACTTGTTGTGCCTTGGTCTAATGCTAAAATGTATTTCATCAGTTCCCCCTTAAAATTAAATTGCCCAGTCGCCGTCTATAAATATGTCTACTTCCTCTCCGTTCTCTTTTATGCCAACTATTGATAAGTCATCGCTTCCTATCATAAAGTCAACATGAATCATAGATTCGTTTATACCTAATTTTCTGCACTCCTCAAGAGTCTTGTCTTCAAATCCGTTTATCGTGTTTGAAAAGCCTGCTCCTAAAGCCAAATGGCAGGAAGCGTTCTCATCATAAAGAGTTTCGTAAAATATAAATCCACACTCGTTAATGGGAGAGTGTTTTGAGATTAACGCACACTCGCCAAGAAAGGACGCACCCTCGTCCATAGTTATCATTTTTTTAAGTAACTCCTCATTTCTTTCAGCGTGAACTTCAACTACCTTTCCTTCTTCAAATTTTAGATAAAAGTTTTCAATCAATTCCCCCTTGTATGATAAAGGCTTGGTTGCGTAAACTATACCCTCCGCAACTCCCTTTTTAGGACTTATAAAAATCTCCTCCGAAGGTATGTTTGGATTGAACTCAACTCCTGCTAGAGTATTTTCGCTTCCACCTAAAAAACTTGCCTCATCAATAAGTCCCACCTTAAAGTCAGTTCCATTTGCCGACTTATACTTTAAATACTTAAAGTGGTTGTCGTTTAATTTTTTGCATCTTTCCTTTAGTTTTGCATTAAGATTTACCCACTCTTGTACGGGATTGTCAGTAATGTGTGAGCATCTTAAAATTTCCTCCCACAACTTTTCAACTGCTTGCTTTTTAGATAAAGTGGGGAATATTTTTTTTGCCCATTTTATTGAAGGAACGCCTGCTATACACCATTGATATTTGTTTTCCATTTCATCTTTAAAAGGTTTTAAAATAGGGTATCTGTTTGCGTTTTGTTTTTTTACTTTTTCTTGGTCAATACCCTTTAATCCGTCAGGGTCCTCCGAAATTAAGTAAATTATTGCAGGCAAAGTTTTACATTTCCATTTAAGTTTTTCAATTTCCCAGTCCTCAAAGGAGGATAAAGTTTTTAAAGTTCTATATTTAGTGTTTATTTTTGTTAAGGGTTGGTAGTTCCACTCAACCTGAACTTTTTTTGCGCCAAGTTTATAGCACTCCTCTACTAAAATTTTAACAAATTCAGGTTGGTCAAGTTCAGCCTGAATAATTACCTCTTGTCCTTTTTGTATATTTATGCCCATTTTTGCAATAAGTTTTGCATAATCTTTTATCCTTTTCTTATTCATATATGCCTCCAAAAAATAGTATATTTATTATAAGTTATTTTAATAAAATAATCAACGGAATTACTAATTTTAAAGCCCACTCTAATTGAGTGGGCTTAATACTAGTCTAATTCTTTAAGTTGTTTTTCAAGTTTTTCCTTCATATCAAGGTACTTTTCAAGTTTCTCTTTTTCTTCGTCAACAAGTTTTTTGGGTGCTTTATCCATAAATCCTCTGTTATGAAGTTTTCCGTCAGCCCTAGCAATCTCTGCAATACATTTGTCAAGTTCGCCTTGTAGTCTTTCTCTTTCCTTGTTGCTATCAACAAGTTCGCCAAGAGGAATATAAATTTGGCAGATTGAAGAAACGTGAGATATAGTCTTTTCAGTAATGGCTTTGCTGTCCTCAATAAACTCAATATCTTGTGCTCCACTCAACTTTAAAATACTGTTTTTGTTAGCAGAAATTAAACGCTTGTTGTCAGAGATGATATAAAGTTTTACCTTTTTAGATGCAGGACAGTTTACTGATACTTTAATATTTCTTACATCCTTAATAATGTCCATTACACCTTCAAAAGAGATTGCATCAGCTTTGTATGAACGCTTTGAATCGTATCTAGGAAATTCGCTTACCATTATGCTACCAGTAGTGTTGGGTAGGTGCTGATAAATTTCTTCCGTGATAAAGGGAACAAAGGGGTGCATCAACTTTAATGCGTTTTCAAGGACATAGTGTAGTACTGCAAGAGTAGCGTTCTTTTTGCCTTCATCATCGCCGTTCAAAGCAGGCTTTGAAAGTTCAATGTACCAGTCGCAGAAATCACTCCATACAAAATCATAAAGGGAAGCCAAAGCAATACCAAGTTCGTATTTTTGTAGGTTGATTGCAACTTCCTTAATGCAAGCGTTAAGTTTTGCAATAATCCATTTGTCAACGCTTGAAAGTTTTACCTCACTTATAGGTAAAATCTTTTTACCTTCACTATTCATAAGGACAAAACGAGAAGCGTTCCAAACTTTATTTAAGAAGTTTCTTCCAGCCTCAACTTTTGTATTACCAAAACGCATATCGCTACCGGGGGCAATACCTTGAATAAGTGAGAAGCGTAAACTATCAGTTCCGTATTTATCAATAATGTCAAGAGGGTCAATACCATTGCCTAATGATTTTGACATCTTTCTACCTTGTTCATCTCTAATCAAGCCGTGTATTAAAACATCGTTAAAGGGTACTTTTTTCATATGCTCAAGACCGGAGAAAATCATCCTCGCAACCCAGAAGAATATAATGTCGTAGCCAGTAACCAAAACATCGGTGGGATAAAAATATTCTAAATCTTTAGTTGAATCGGGGTATCCCAAAGTACTAAAAGGCCATAGTGCTGAACTGAACCATGTGTCTAAAACATCTTCGTCTTGTTTTAAATTGTGTGAACCACATTTTGTACAGCAAGTGGGGTCTTCCTTAGTGCAGATAACTTCACCACAATCTTGACAATACCATACGGGTATTCTGTGTCCCCACCAAAGTTGCCTTGATATACACCAGTCCTTTATTCCTGTCATCCAGTTAAAATATGTTTTTGCAAATCTTTCAGGAATAAATTTAGTTTTATTCTTTTCAACAGCCTTAATAGCAGGAGTTGCTAAAGGTTGCATCTTTACAAACCATTGCTTTGAAACAATAGGTTCAACGGTAGATTTACAACGATAACAATGTCCTACATTGTGTGCATGAGGCTCAATTTTAACCAATGAACCTATATTTTGCAAATCTTCAACAATCGCTTTACGGCAGTCCTCTCTAGTCATACCATTGTACTTGCCTGCAAACTCGTTCATTGTTCCGTCATCGTTCATGACTCTAATAATTTCAAGGTTATGTCTTACACCAACCTCAAAGTCGTTAGGATCGTGGGCAGGTGTAATTTTAACTGCACCAGTACCAAACTCTTTGTCAACATACTCGTCTGCGATTATAGGAATTTCCTTATTTACTATGGGCAAGATAAGTGTTTTGCCTACAAGATTTTTATATCTTTCGTCTTCGGGATTTACGGCAACGGCTGTATCACCTAGCATAGTTTCAGGTCGTGTGGTTGCAACTATAATATACTCATCGCTATCCTTAACCTGATATTTTAAATGCCAGAAGAAAGAAGCTTCCTCAGCGTAGTCAACTTCTGCGTCAGACAAGGCAGTTTTACAGCAAGGACACCAGTTTATAATTCTATCTCCTTGATAGATTAAACCCTTGTTGTAAAGGTTTACGAAAACCTCTCTAACAGCCTTTGAGCATTTTTCATCCATTGTGAAAGTAAGTCTATCCCAGTCGCAAGATGAACCTAACTTTTTAAGTTGCTCAACGATTCTGCCAGCGTATTGCTCCTTCCAAGCCCAAGCACGCTTTAAAAAACCCTCTCTGCCTATATCGTTTTTTGTTACCCCATCTTTCTTCATTTGCTCTACGATTTTTACTTCGGTTGCTATTGAAGCGTGGTCAGTTCCGGGTAGCCAAAGGGCACAATAACCCTGCATCCTTTTAAAACGAATAATAGTATCTTGGATTGTTTCGTCTAGAGCGTGTCCCATATGAAGTTGACCTGTAATATTTGGAGGTGGCATAACGATTGTAAAAGGAACTTTATCGGGTGAAGGTGTTGCCTTAAAATAACCGTTATTTTCCCACTCTTTGTAAAGTCTTTCTTCAAAGTCTTTGGGATTGTAATTCTTTTGCATTTCCATATCACTTTACCTGTCTTTAAAAATTTTATATATCTAACTTAAATTGATAACAAATTTGTATTCTATATTATAGGTAAAAAAAGTTTTATTGTCAAATATTAAACCCTTTACATAAAATATAACATAAATTTTTCACAAATCATTTTTGCTTTTTATAGGCTGTTTTCTTTTATTTCTTAATAAATAGATTGTGGTGATTATAATGTATATAATACCAAATACACCGATTAACGGATAAATGTAACCAACTATTCCTTTAAGTCCTATACGAGATAGGAGGAAAGCACCTGATAAAATTAAAACCGTGGTCAGTTTGTTGTGTTTAGACTTTTGTGCAGTTTGATACAAGGGGTATAATGAGGACAGTAAAGTGGTTATTATTCCTAATAAACTGATTACGGTAAATATGATTGTAACAATTTTGCTATTTCCTGCAATGATATATAAAAGGGGCATATCGCTGTTTATGGCATTTGCTCCCTCATAATAAATACTTGCAAGTATTAGCGTTATGCTTATTCCTAAAAGTAATGACGCAGTTATTGCAGGTATTATTTTATTAGTATTTTTTTTACTACCTAAATCACAAAGTACTGGTGCTGATAGGTATACGTTAAGTCCAACATATGAAAAAGGATTTAAAAATAGTAAGATAATATTGTTTGATTGAGTAAATTTATATTCAAAACTCTGTTTTTTCAGTAACACTAAAACTATAAAAATTATAACAACAGGTACTAAAAACAAATTTATTTTTGAAATTCCATCAACCCCCTTTCTTACAACTAAAACACAAAATATTAGAGTAAAAAGGGAAAATACAGGGATACTTTTTGGCACATTTAAAGTTTGATAAAAGAGTGAGTCAATCCCTGCAATCATACCTGCTACCACTATAAATGAACAGATAAGCATAACCCACTTTGTAAAATCTTTATATCTTCCAAAAACACGCTCGTTTAAACTGTTATATCCACCAAATTCTTCTCCGCTTTTTAAAACAAAGTAAAAGGAAAGGGAAAAGAGAATTAGAGTGAGGTATACCGAGGGCAAGAAAAATGAACTGCCAAAAAAGGAAATCAATTCTCTCCCAGAGATAAAGCCAGCACCTATTACTGTGCCGATAATTGTAAAGGTTGAACTTAAAATAAATAAAACTTTTTCCACATTATATATTATGTCGTAAAAGGGCAAAAATACATAAAATAAAAGCGATAAACTTTTGTTTATCGCTTTTTGTATTAGTCAATTTTAATATATTCATCTCTTGAAGCACCTACTGATAGGTAAGTGATTTTACAATCGCAAAGTTCTTCAATCATTTTAACATATTCTTTTGCTTCCTTAGGAAGTTCATCATAAGTTCTGCAATTTGAAAGTTTTGTTTTCCAACCCTTTACAGTTTTATAAATAGGTTTGCATTGGTCTAAAACATTGGGGAAGGGGAACTCTGTAATTTCCTTTCCGTTAAGTTCGTAAGCCGTGCAAATTTCAATTTCGTCCATATCGTCCAAAACATCAAGTTTTGTAAGTGCAATTTCTTTTGCTCCTTGAACTCTAATGCCGTACTTTGATGCAACTACATCAAAAGGTCCAACCCTTCTAGGTCTACCAGTTGCAGCACCATATTCACCACCAGCTGAACGCAATGCTTCAGCCTTTTCACCTGAATATTCAGCAGTAAAAGGACCTTCACCAACGGCTGTTGAGTATGCCTTCATAATACCAATAACATTATCAAGCGTAAGGTTAGGTACGCCAGCACCGATAGGAGCATAAGCAGCAATAGTTGATGAAGATGAAGTGAAGGGATAAATACCAAAGTCAATATCTTTTAAAGCACCAAGTTGAGCCTCAAACATAATGCTTTTGCCCTCTTTTTGTGCCTTGTTTAAATATAAACTAGTATCACAGATATAAGGCTTTAATTTTTCACCATAAGTTTCAAAATATTCAAGCATATCGTCAACTTTGATAGGTTCTGCGCCATAACTCTTTATGGTTAGGTTTTTCCACTCTACTATATCTTCTAAACGAGCCTTCAATAAATCCTTGTTTAAAAGTTCGCCCATCCTAAATGCCTTTTTCATATACTTATCAGCATAAATTGGTGCGATACCCCTTCTTGTTGAACCAAACTTTTTGTCAGCCAAGCGTTCTTCTTCTAAACAATCTTGTAAAACATTGTAAGGCATAGTGATAACTGCTCTATCACTAATTAACAAATTTTTAGGAGAAATTTTTATACCTGCTTGTGTAAGTTTTTGTATTTCACCACATAAGTGTTTTATATCAATAACCATACCACAGCCCATTATATTTACAACATCTTCACGCAAAATTCCTGAAGGAAGTAAATTTAGTATAAACTTTCCCTTTTCGTTAATAACTGTATGGCCTGCGTTGTTACCGCCTTGATAACGGCAAACAATATCAAATTGTTCGGATAAAAGGTCAACCATCCTACCTTTACCTTCGTCGCCCCAGTTAATACCTACGATTGAAGTTAGCATTACAATACCTCGTTTTTTTATTATTTAGTATGCAAATGTTTAACGCATACTTTAAAATTATATTTTCATATGTGTATTTTGTCAAGCAATTTAACCTATTAAAAATGGTCATACTGCTTTATATCATTTTATAAAGTTACGATAAAAGGTACGCCGTCTTCGTTATAGTGCCAAGTTCCTTTTAGTTGAGTATCACTATAATAATAAACACCGTTTCTTTCCTTAACTCCAAGTACGCTTGCATCACTGATGTCAATCAGTTTAAAGTCTGTTTCATTTGAAGTGTAATATATATTTACAAAACTCCAACAATTATAAAAAGCATCTGCCTCTATTTTTGTGATTGAATTAGGCAGTACGATACCTTCAAGACAGTTGCACTCGTAAAAGGCTTTTGAAGGAATTGTTGTTAAAGAGTTAGGCAATATAATTAGGTTCAATCCAGTACAATAAGCAAACGAATATGAGCTTATGCTTTGTAGAGTAGATTCTTCTGCGAAGGAAATCTTTTTAACTTTTCTACACTCACTAAAAGCATAGTTTTTAATTTCCGTTACGGTTGCCAACACTTCATAATTATCTACCTTTTTACCTGCAGGACATTTTATAAGCGTGGTCTTGTCCTTGTTGTGTAGAACTCCGTCATTTGCTGAAAAGTCATTGTTTGCAGTGTCAACCTCAAATTTAGTCAAGTTATAACAGCCGTCAAAAGCGTTATCTCCTATTGTGGTTGTATTTGCTACTATTTTCAAACTTGAAAGACTATGGCAGTTTTTAAAAGAGTTACTGCCTATCGTCTTTATACTTTTGCCCATTTTGAAGGAAACTAAATTAACACATCCATAAAAAGCATAATTTCCTATTGAGGTTACACCTGTACCTATTGCAATACTCTGTAAAGAATTTGCATATTTTGTATACCAAGGTGCGTAATAACTTTTTACGTCAGCATCAAAGTTGTTTTCAAAGTCCTTCATTTGTCCGTTACCAACGATGGTAAGTATGTAGTTGTTACCTGCGTCCTCAATGTAAGCCATTACATCGCCACTTGCAGATATTGACCATTTTTCAATATAGTTTGCTGGAGCAATAACCTCCGTTTCAAATTCTGTTTCAGCCTCACTTTCAGGTATGCACGCACACAACGAACCTAAACAAAAAACGATTAAGAGGATTGCAAGTAATTTACTTATCCTTTTCACCACTCATCACTCCTTTTTATAAAACGCTAAAAAGCAAATCTCCATATACAGGGAAGGGCCAGTATTTTGAGTCAGTTAATTGTTCCATCTCATCTGCATACTTGCGTAGATTTTCCATTTCAGGCAACACTACATCTGCAAAGAAAGTTGCCTTTTTAGATACGTCCTCAACTTCTTTTGCTTGATTAACCAGTTTTTCAAGATTTGCTACACTTTTAAGCATTTTGCTGTTTGCTTTTGATAAAGTAGCGATAAGTTCACTTTGCGTGTCGTACGATTCTTTGTCAATCTCCTTTATATATGAGGCAAGTTTGCAAAGTTCTAATAAATATTTGTTTACAGCAGGGTAAATATCAGCCCTTGCCATATCTATCATTGTCAACGCTTCAATATTTCTAATCTTTGAGTAACTGTCAAGTAAAATTTCTGTTCTGCTTTCGATTTCACGCTTTGTATAAATATGTTGTCTTTCAAACATCTTAACGTTCTTCTCGTCAGTGTAGTGGGGTAATGCCTCGGGGGTGTCTTTGTAAATTGAAAGTCCACGCCTTTTTGCTTCTTCCGTCCACTCTGCAGAGTAGTTGTTACCATTAAAGATAATTCTCTTGTGTTCTTTTAAGGTTTTAGCAACAAGTTCGTTCAACGCTTTATCAAAATCGTCAGCCTTTTCAAGTATGTCGGCAAACTGTTCAAGTTCGTCAGCCACGATAGAGTTAAGCATAATGTTCGGGCAGGATATTGATAGAGATGAACCTAACATCCTAAATTCAAATTTGTTTCCTGTAAAGGCAAAGGGTGAAGTTCTGTTTCTATCTGTAGTGTCTTTAGGAAGTTGGGGTAAAGTATCAACGCCAAGAGTCATAGTTTTCTTTTCGCCCGTTTCGTACTTTTCGCCACGTTCGATTGCGTTAATTATATTTTCAAGTTCATCACCAGTGTACATTGAAATGATAACGGGAGGTGCCTCGTGTCCACCCAAACGACTGTCATTGCTTGCTGTAGAAATTGAAATACGAAGTAAGTCTTGATACTCGTCAACAGCCTTAACTACAGCAGAGAAGAATAACATAAATCTAGCGTTTTCTTGGGGAGTTTTTCCTAGATTAAATAAGTTAATTCCCGTATTTGTAGAAAGTGCCCAGTTATTGTGTTTTCCACTTCCGTTTATATTTTCAAAAGGCTTTTCGTGTAACAAGCATACCATATCGTGTTTTTGTGCAACCTTTTTCATAACTTCCATAGTAAGTTGGTTGTTGTCGCAAGCGTTATTTACTATTGAAAAAACAGGTGCTAGTTCGTGTTGAGCAGGAGCAACTTCGTTATGCTCCGTCTTTGCAAGTATTCCAAGTTTCCAAAGTTCTTGGTCCAAGTCTTTCATAAATTCTAAAACCCTAGGTTTAATAGCACCATAGTAGTGGTCTGAAAGTTCTTGTCCCTTTGGAGGTCTTGCACCGAATAGAGTTCGACCTGTAAAAATCAAGTCCTTTCTCTTTTCCCACATCTTTTTATCGACCAAAAAGTATTCTTGTTCAGCACCAACGGTTGCATTTACTCTAGTTGTTTCAGTGTCGCCCATAAGTCGTAAAATGCGTAGTGCCTGTTTATTTAAACTTTCCATTGAACGAAGCAAGGGTGCTTTTTTGTCAAGCACTTCTCCACTGTATGAACAAAATGCTGTAGGTATATAAAGGGTATCGTCTTTTAAAAAGGCAAATGAAGTAGGGTCCCACGCAGTGTAGCCTCTTGCTTCAAAAGTAGCACGGATTCCACCGTTTGGAAAAGAAGAAGCATCCGATTCTCCTTTAACTAATTCTTTGCCTGAAAATTCCATAATAACTCCACCATCATCAGTAGGAGAGATGAAACTATCGTGCTTTTCAGCAGTAATACCCGTCATAGGCTGGAACCAATGCGTAAAGTGTGTAGCACCCTTTGAAATTGCCCACTCTTTCATAGCTGTCGCAACAGCGTTAGCAACTGAAAGGTCAAGCATCTTGCCTTGCTCAATAGTGTTTTTTAAAGAATTAAACACATCTTTAGGCAATCTTTCTTGCATTATTTTTTCATTAAAAACATTTTCGCCAAATATTTCAGGTATATTCATATTTTGCCTCACAATAAATTTTATTCCACAATAATAATACTTTATTTTGTAGTTCGTTGTCAATTACTTTAATAAATTTTGAGTTAACTTTAAAAAATGTTAAATTTAAAAGGTAATTGTGTTTAAGTAAAAATACGGATATTTTTTCTCCTTTTAAATATTGACAATGTGATTGTTTAGTGATAAAATAAAAAAGTAGTTTACTACAAATTTCATTTATAATTTTTGGAGGAAAATTTTACTATGGCTACTAAAAAAGATTACTTTGGCTTAAGTTATATCGTAAGTGTAATTTTTGCAATCATCCCTGTAACTGCTTGGTTATTTGGTGCAATCACTCGTTTTTCTGAGGGAAAAATCCTTGCTGGAATTATTCGTTTAATCGGTTTAGGTTTTATCCTTTGGGTTATTGACTTAATTTTAATGATTGTTAGTCATCACATTTTAAGACTTTTAAACTGCTAAAATCAAAAATGAAATTAAAAAAAACGCAACTTTACAGGTTGCGTTTTTTTATTCGTCAAAGTATTCGTCCGTTCTAGCAATAAAATCTGCAGGTTTATTATTGTGTTCAAGTCTATCGTCTTTAATGTTGATTATCTTTTCGTTTTCTTTTAATACAACGGCTCGCTGTAATTTTTCAAAGCCGTGTTTCCTTCTTATATTTTCAATAGTTTCTTCAACTTTTTTCTTTTTTTCGTAATTTCCTGAAAAATTATCAATAGTCATTTGTTCAAATTTTCCTTCAAAATTGTTTACACAAATGCCTATCATCCTAACTTTTTTGGTAGGAGTATAATTTCTTTTATAAAGTTCGAAGCAAGCAGTTGCTATTTCACCACAAAGTGTAGTTGGACGTATTTGTTTTTGCCAGTTGTATACCTTTAAATTATCGTCTTTAATAGTCAAACGAACTGTTTTTGCGTTTCCCAGTCCTGACTCTTTCAACCTTGAAACCACACTCTCTGCAACTATGTAAATTAGTCTTTTTACTTCGTCGTCTCCACAAACGTCCTCAAAATAGGTCATTGAATTGCTTATTGATTTGCTTTCTTCAAGTTCGTTTAAATTTTTAACGGGTGATTCGTCCAAACCTCTCGCATAGGAGAGTAAAGTAGTTGCATTTTTGCCAAGTCGTGCGTGTAAAAGTTCGTCATCGCAATTTGCAAGGTCACCTATTTTTTTTATTCCTATTGAGTGCAAAAACTCTTTTGTTTTTTTGCCAACAAATAGCAGGTACTCTACTTGTAGAGGGTATACAATATCTTTGTAGTTAGTTTTATCTATAACTGTAATAGCGTCTGGTTTTTTATAGTCTGAACCTAGTTTTGCAAAAACTTTGTTAAAACTCACACCTATTGATACGGTCAGTCCCGTTTCCTCTTTTACCTCTTTTCGTATACGCTCTGCAATCGTTTTTCCATCTCCAAAAATGCCACTATGTGTTACGTCAAGCCAGCACTCGTCAATTCCAAAAGGCTCTATCTCGTCAGTATATCTTTCATAAATTTGCCTAACTTTTGTAGAGTATTTTAAGTATTCATCAATTCTTACATTTAAGATAATTAGGTCGGGACATTTTTCTTTTGCCTCCCAAATAACATCTCCCGTCTTAACCCCAAACTTTTTAGCTTCATCACTTTTGGCAAGGACTATTCCATGCCTTAATTTAGGGTTGCCACAAACGGCAATAGGTTTTCCTGCAAGGTCGGGATTTAATACCCTTTCAACACTTGCATAAAAATTATTTAAATCTGAATGTAAAATAACTCTATCACTCATAATTATTCTCTACGAAGCAAATCTCCCTCTTTTAAAGGGTAATCACACTTTATTTTATAAATTGCTTGTACAAGTTTTGCGTCATCACAAGGCTTGTCCTTTTCGTCAAACATTTCGTCTATGATAAATGACTTTTTAAAATTATCATCAGGACTTAAAATTTGAAGTTTATCTCCCTTTCTAAACCTGTTTCTCATTTGCACGAAGATATAGCCATTTTCACTTTTAATAACGTTTGCAATATATTCGCACGCACCTTTAACCTGGGTGTTGTCATAACTTAATGTATCATCATTTTCGCCAAACATATAAGCTGTTGTATAATCTCTATGTGCTGCGTTTTTAAGTTCAGTCTCAATTTCTTTTGAAAGAGGTTTTCCCTCATAGTACTCGTCAATAGCACGCCTATATGCGTTTACTACCGTTGCTAGATAGTATTCGCTTTTCATCCTACCTTCAATTTTAAAGGAAACTACACCACTGTTTGCAAGTTCAAGTAGGTGTGCTGACATATTCAAGTCCTTGCTGTTTAAAATGTAAGTCCCTCTCTCGTCCTCCTCAATGGGATAATACTCACTGCCGTATTTTTCGTGTTCTTTTTTGCGAAGTTCATATTCCCACCTACACGCCTGAACGCACTCACCCCTATTAGAGTTTCTTCCTGTAAAGTAATTTGAAAGTAAACATCTTCCACTATAAGATATGCACATTGCTCCGTGAACAAAAGCCTCAAGTTCAATATTAGGACAAAATTCGTGTATTTCCTCAATTTCTTTCAAGGATAATTCTCTGGCAAGCACTACCCTTGTAGCACCTTGCTCTCCCCAAAACTTAACGGCATATTTATTAGTTGTGTTTGCCTGTGTTGAGATGTGAATATTCAAATTTGGTGCAACCTCTCTAATTGCAAAAAATACACCGGGGTCAGAAACAAGTACAGCGTCAACCCCTATTTTTTCAAGTTTCATTGCGTACTGTTTAAGTTCGGCAAAATCATCATTCTTTGCGTAAATGTTTAGCGTAACATATATCTTTTTGTTTATTGAGTGGGCAAGTTTAAGTCCTTCCTCTAGTTCCTCTAATGAAAAATTATCAGCATAAGAGCGTAATGAAAAGTTTTTTCCACCAAGATAAACGGCATCAGCACCAAAGTATAATGCAGTTTTTAGTTTTGAAAGATTGCCAGCAGGGGCTAAAAGTTCTACTTTATTCATAATATTCCTTTTTAAAGTTTTATTGAAAGTGCCACGCCTTCTCCTACGTTTAGCACGCTTGTAATAAGTTCATCATCATCGCAAACTGCGTCAATATATCTTCTTATTTTCTCAACGAAGGCCTTTCTTTTGGGGGGAGTTTCAACCTCTCCACTTACATATCCGTATAAAAGCACATCGTCTGCGAAAAGCACCCCTCCCTTAACCAAAAGTTTTTTTAAGGTTGGCAAATATTTAATATATTGTGCTTTAGGTCCGTCTAAAAATATAAAGTCATATTTGTTTTCAAGGGAAGTAATAATTTCACCTGCATCTCCAAGAAGTTGAGTTACTCTGTCAGTAAGTTCAAACTTTTCAAAGTTAATTTTTGCCCTTTCAAATTCACTCTCGTTCAATTCTATGGTTGTTAAAGATGAGTTCGGTGCTTGCATTAGCATAGCAATACCTGATAAGCCCTCTGCAGTACCTATTTCAAGTATGTTAGTAGGTTGTTTCATTTCAAGCATTAAGGCTAAAAAGTTTAAAGTTTCTCCGTCAGTTACGGGTATTCCTCTTGAAAGTGCCTCATCACGCATCTCTAATATTTTTTTGTCAACTTTTTGTTTAACTAAATTTTTTGTAAATTCCATTTTTTTTAAGTATCTAAAACGATAGGCACAATCATAGGTGCTTGTCTTGTCTTTTTGTATAGGTAATTTTTAAGTTGTTTTCTAATTCGTCTTGAAAGGTCGTTTATATCGTCAGGACTGTTATACATCTTTGCTTGTACTTCCCTTTCAATTATACCTTTCATATCGGCAATATAGTTTTTCTCCTCGTTCCAAACTATGCCTTTAGTTACTATTTCAATATCGCCCAGGATTGAACTGCTGTCAAGTGAAACCCCAACTACACATACACATACACCGTCTTCGGCAAGTTGTTTTCTATCTCTTAATACTACGCTGTCCTCTCCGTCTTCAATGTTACTTCCGTCTACAAGTTTTGAACCTGCCTCAATGTTCTCAACTCTTTTTAAACTTTTTGAGGTAAGTTCAAAAGTGTTTCCTATTTCAGCAATAAGAGTGTTACTCTCCCTCATACCTAAAGAGTGTGCAAGTTCGCAATGTCTTTTTAAATGTCTGTATTCGCCGTGAATAGGTACAAAATATTTAGGCTTTAAAAGACTGTGTAAAATTTTAAGTTCCTCTCCACAAGCGTGTCCTGATACGTGAATTTTTTCCAATGATTCATAAACAACTTTTGCACCCTTTCGGTATAAATTATTGATAACTCTGTAAATCATTTTTTCATTACCTGGGATAGGATTTGCTGAAATTATTACAGTATCGTTATCTCCTATAACTACTTTGTTAAAATCACCTGAAGCCATCCTTGTGAGTGCACTCATCGCTTCTCCTTGACTTCCGGTAGATATTATTACTAATTCCTTGTCAAAATAGTTTTTAATTTTGTCTATGTCAATCAAAGTGTCCTCAGGTATAGTTATCTCACCTATTTTTTGCGATGCTTCTACAACATTGAGCATACTTCTACCTGAAAGAGCAACCTTTCTTTTATGTGCCTTTGCAATATCAAAAATTTGTTGTATTCTGTGTACATTTGATGCAAAAGTTGCAACAATTATTCTTCGGTCAGTATTCTCGTTGAATAAATGTTCAAAAGTTGTTCTAACAACCGTTTCACTCATTGTATAGCCTTGTCTTTCAACATTGGTTGATTCTGCCATAAGTAGTAAAACACCTTCATTGCCTAGTTGGGCAAGTCTAGTAAGGTCAATAGGGTCGCCCTCAACTGGCGTCATATCAATCTTAAAGTCCCCACTGTGATAAATCAAGCCTTGAGGGGTTCTAATGGCTAATCCTAACGAACCAGGGATAGAGTGGTTTACATTTACAAGTTCAACATCAAAAGTACCAAGTTTTAGCCTTTCTCCAGGCTTAACCGTTTTCATCTTAGCGTTGTTAATTCTGTTTTCACGCAATTTGTTATCAACTAGAGCTAAAGTTAGTTTTGTTCCGTATAAGGTAGGCATACCTAAATCTTTAATAATGTAAGGTATACCACCTATGTGGTCCTCATGTCCGTGTGTTAAAATGACACCTTTAATTTTCTTTTTATTTTTCATAAGAAAACTTGCGTCTGGAATAACAAGGTCAATGCCGTGCATTTGTTCGTCTGGGAATATTAAGCCAACATCAACAATAATTATCTCATTGTTGCACTCAAAAGCAGTCATATTTTTCCCAATTTCACCTACGCCACCTAAAAAGTAAATTCTAACGGGTGATTGCTTTTTATTATTTTTAGCGTTAACTTTTCCTTTTTTGCTGTTTGTTTTCTGCTCTGTCTTTTTGACTGTTGTTTTTGTTTCTTCATTTAAAACAGGTTGTTTTTTCTTTTGTGGATTATTCTTTTTTTTGGGGGTTGAAGCAGGTCTAAAAGTTCGTTTTGCAACCAACTTTTTTTCTCCATTTTCAGTTAAATTTTCTTGCATATATTCTCCATAAAATTTATTTATAAACGAGATTAAGGGCTGTCAAAACAGCCCTTATCCTATAATTCTTCATTAGTTTTATTCTAGTTATCTTTAGTGATGTCAACATCTTTAATATCTGTACCTTGAGTAATCGTCTTTAAAATCTTATTGATGTCAAGGTTCTTTTCTGCTTCGTCAGTAACATCAGCAGCAATATCAAAGTTAAATAGTAAAGACATTCTAAAACTTGTCAACTTAACTTTAAGTTGCATAAGTTGGTTTGCCCTTGCTTCGTCTAGGTTTTTAATACTACCTACACTACGCTTAATTTGTGCAATTTGGTTGATAATTGCCTTATCAGCCTCTTGCGTGCTTACATCAGTAAATATCTTCTTCTTTAATTGATACAAACGGTGTGAAATTTCGTTATCGTAGTGTACGGGTGCTTTTTCATACTCCAAGCAAAGTTTCTTGTAGTATTCCAAATCTTCCGTCTTAACTAAAAGTTCAATAGAGTTACCAAGAACTGCACTTAAAATAACGTTTACTGCTTCACTGCCTGATACAATTAGGTTGTTCATACGTGATGAAAGTCCGTAAAGTAAAACTTCGCCACGCATATTGTTGCCACATAGAATTTGTTTATGAGCTTTATCTTTTATATTATCTATTGCAAAGATAACATCTCTTAGTACAGAGTTATCTTTATTTTTCATATAGTTAGCAATATCTTCATCAAGACTGTTAAAGTCTGATGAGTCGTCTAAACTGAATACATTATCGTATACGCTACTAAATTTGTCCATAACGGAGAAGATTTTTTCCTTTTCTTCTTGTTGTGTGCCTATACCACGAGCAAGTAGCTTTTGTGTAACGATTTCAGCAACAAATTCCAAATCCTTTTCGGATACAACTGCTTGGTCAACTTGAACAACTTTTCCGTTGATTTTTTTAGCAAGTTCGTCTGTATTAACGTCAATTTTAAGACCAGTATTTCCTGATTTACTAACAAGCATTTGAGTTAACTTGTCATAGTTTATTTCAAAATTACTCATTTGTGCAATAACAAGTTCACCTATTCTTTGTGCTAATGCGTTGTAGTCAGTCGAAATTTTCTCTTGTATGCTTTTTAAAATATTTTCAAACTTATCATTAATCATCTTGCTAGATTCTTTTTGATTGTTTGCAATAATATTTTGAATTTGGTTTTGGAATTTATCCATACCTTTATCCAAAGGCTCATTGATAGTTTCCTTTAGATTTTTATAAATAGCCATTTGTTTGTTGTTAACGGCTTGAAATTCTTTTTGTACCTCTGCCTTAAATTTTTCAAGTTCTTTTGAAAGGTCGTTTGCTGATGAGTCAGAGTCATTTTTAAGTTTACTCAAACTACTATTGATTTCCTGGAAAGCCTTAGAGTTTTCGTTTTTCAACTTGTACATATCCCCAGCAATGCTTGATAAACCCTTTAATATTGCAGCACCATCGCTTGAAGTTGCGTAAACTTGTTGCTGAGAACTTTGTACAGCCTTATCGCCACCTGCACTGTAATACTCCTCTCCATCATTAGTTTGTGTAGGAGTATTTTGCTCCCTTGCTTTTTGGGCAGACTTCTCCTCTTGCTTCTTTTTAAGCATTTGTTTTATGTCAACACCCATTGCCTTAAGTCTTGCTTCGATACTTTGCTTTTCAGTATCTAAAGCCTTCATTTGTTGAATAACCTTTTGCTTTTGAGCAGGAGTCATTGTATCGCCGTTGGGCATTTTGTTACTAGAGTACATTTTTTTCAAAGCAACCATCTTGGCATAAGTTTTCTTATATTCTGTTTTTAACGTTGCGATATCATTATTGTCCATCTCTCTATCCCCTCTTAAACGATATTGTTAATTCATAAAACTATATATACGTCCACATACATTTTACACTACTTTATTCAAATTGTAAATACTTAAAAAGAAATTTTACAAAATTTTTAATTTTAATTTAGTTGTAAAACAAATTTTTTTATAGAAAGGTCAATTAAAATCCTATTTTGTCAAATTTTTATATGACAAAAAAATTTATATGGCAGTCAAATGCTTGCAAAATTTTAAAATAAAATATAGAATATGATAGAATAAATTTTATATTGTATTGTTCAAGTTATTTTTAATACTATATAATGATATACAGGAGTTTTATATGAGAGTTTATAATTTTTCAGCCGGTCCTTCAATGCTTCCTTTAGATGTTTTGGAAGAAGCACAAAAAGAACTTTTAGATTTTAATGGCACAGGAATGTCCGTTACTGAAATCAGCCACAGAGATAAGGCATATGAACCTGTCGTAAATGAAGCAGTAGCACTTTTGAAAGAATTGATGGATATTCCCGATAACTACAAGGTTATATTTGTTCAAGGTGGTGCAAGCCAACAATTTGCAGCAATTCCCTTAAACTTAATGCACAATAAAAAGGCAGACTACATAATTACAGGAAATTTTGCTAACAAGGCTTATCAAGAAGGACAAATTTTTGGTGATGCTTGTGCAGTTGCATCTTCAAAGGATAAAACTTACACATATATCCCTGATGTAGACAAAATTGCTTTTAGAGAAGGAACTGACTACGTTCATATCACTTCAAACAATACGATATTCGGTAGTAGATACTCAAAATTCCCTACAACAAAAGCACCTTTAGTTGCTGACATCTCATCTGAAATTTTATCTCGTGAAATTGATGTAAATAAGTTTGGTGTTTTATATGCTGGTGCACAAAAGAATTTAGCCCCTGCAGGTGTTACAATCGTTATTGCAAGAGAAGATTTAATCGAAAATCCTTTAGACATTTGTCCTACAATGCTTAAATGGAAAACTCAAGTTGATAATAACAGTTTGTATAATACACCTCCTTGCTTCTCAATTTATATGGCACTACTTGTATTGCGTTGGCTTAAAAAGTTTGGTGGCGTTCCTGCAATAAATAAGCAAAATGAATATAAAGCAGGTCTTTTATATGACTTTATTGATAACTCAAAGTTGTATAAAAACAATGTTGAAAAAGAATTCCGTTCAATTATGAACGTACCTTTCGTTACAGGAAGTGAAGAACTTGATGCAAAATTCGTTAAAGAGTCAAAAGCTGCTGGTTTAGTTGCTCTTAAAGGACATAGACTTGTTGGTGGTATGAGAGCATCTATTTATAATGCAATGCCCGTTGAAGGTGTAAAAGCACTTATCGACTTTATGAAGAAGTTTGAAGTTGAAAACGCATAGTATAAAGTAGGAGATTAACAATGTTAAAGATAAAAAAACTTAACGCAATCAGTAAGTGTGCTGATAGTGTTTTAAATGGCAAATATGAATTTAGTGATAATGTTGAAAATGAAGATGCTATTATGCTTCGTAGTTTCAATATGCACGAATATAATTTAAACGATAATTTACTTGCAGTTGCTCGTGCTGGAGCAGGAACAAATAATATTCCTATCGACAAATGTAGTGAAAAGGGCATCGTAGTTTTCAATACTCCTGGTGCAAATGCAAATGCCGTTAAGGAACTTGTAATTTGTGAGTTGTTTTTGGGTGGCAGAAAAATCGTTGACTCTGTAAACTGGACTTCAACTTTAAAAGGACAAGATGAAATATCTAAAAAGGTTGAAAAAGGTAAATCAAATTTCGTTGGTTGCGAAATTTTGGGAAAAACCTTGGGCGTTGTTGGTCTTGGTGCAATCGGTCGTTTAGTTTGTCAAAGTGCTTATGCTTTGGGTATGAAAGTAGTTGGTTACGATCCCTTCTTTAAAGGTACTTTAGATAACGTTACTATTTATACTGACTTAAAGGATTTGCTTGCAAACAGCGATTTTGTTACAGTGCACGTTCCTTTAACTGACGATACAAGAAGTATGTTTAATAAGGACTCTTTTGCAACAATGAAAGATGGTGCTGTTTTAATAAACAACTCTCGTGGGGAACTTGTTAGCACAACTGATGTAATTGATGCAGTAAAATCTGGAAAGTTGAATAGATATATCACAGATTTCCCCAATAACGATTTAATCGGTGTAGAAAATATCATTTGTGTACCCCACCTTGGTGCATCAACTCCCGAAGCTGAAGATAACTGTGCTGTTATGGCTGCTCAAGAACTTGATGAGTATATCACAAACGGCAATATCAAAAATAGTGTTAACTTCCCTGCTTTAAATAGCGAACGCCAAGCAAAGTGTAGAACTACAATCGTTTATAAAAACTTCGTAGGCTATACTGCTCAAATGTCTGCTTGCTTTACAAGTGAAGGCATTGATATGAAAAATATCGCAGGTGGCGTAAGGGGAGATATCGGTTATACCGTAGTTGATACCGATTCTGTTTCAACTGCTTTGTTGTCAAAGTTAAAGGAGTTAAACGGTACCTTAAAAGTAAGAGTTTTAGACTAATCTTGTATATTAAAAAAATAAAATAGACATAATATAAGCGAGTGTTTTTACACTCGCTTTAATTTTTTATATGGAGAGATTGTTATGTCTAATAAAAAGAAAAAGAATAAAGTAAAAACATTAACTGAAGAACAATATAACGAATATTTAATGGCGTTAAAGGACGAGCGTCCTACAATGGTTATTGATAAAGATGGAAAAAGGGTTCCACAAAAATAAAAAAAATAGCAAGTCTTTTGGACTTGCTTTTTTTATTGAATAGAGGTTATTACAACTTTAATTTTTGAAGTTACCTTTTCCATAAATCTAATTTCAATATCAAAAGTTCCTGCTGATTTGATGGGTTCTTTTAAAAGGATTTTCTTTTTGTCAACTTCAAATCCCTTTTCCTTTAAGCCGTTTGCAATATCCATTGAGGTTATGCTTCCAAAAATTTTGCCTGCTGAACTACATTTGATAGTCAAATCAACTTGTGTTCCGTTTACCTTGCTTGCAAATTCCTTAATTTCTTTAATTTCTTCAGCCTTGTGAAAAGCCTCTGCCTCTTGTTTGTTTTTTAAACTATTTACAGCAAGTGAAGATGCCTCAATGGCTAAACCTTTCTTAAATAAAAAGTTTTTTGCGTAGCCATCGCTTGCTTCAATTATATCACCCTTTTTTCCTGTACCTTTAATATCTTTTTGTAAAATAACTTTCATTTTATATACTCCTTTTCGTCTATTTTACATTTAAACAAAATTTTTGTCAATGAGATAGTTATTATTTATAAATTTTGCACAAATTATCTTTGGAGGGATTTATTATGGATAATGTATGTAAATGTATCTCTTGCGAAGCAGTTGACTGCAAATACAACAAAGATTGTAATTGCGTTCGTGATTCAATCAAAGTTGGTTGTTGCTGTGGAGGAGAAAACTGTACTTGTTGCGAAAGTTTTGAAAACAGATAAAAAAAGGGACTTTAAGTCCCTTTTTTATTTTATATTTTACTTTTTTTTAATTCAGTAATTGCATTTGTTAAATAAACTTTTTCATTGTTGCCGTTTTCAAATTCAATGGGTAAGTTTGAAAAATCAAACCAAGTTAAAGAGTCAACCTCATCTTTTAAAGCAGTAATTGTTCCGTCCTCAATCACTACTATAAAATACAAAATCAACGCATTGTCGTTTTCATTATACTTTGAAATTAAATACTTACACTTAACCGTATTAAGTTTTGTTTGCTCCTTAATTTCTCTAGCAATAGATTTTTCTGCCGACTCCCCTTTTTTGATAAAACCTGAAAGTAAGGAGTAATCGTTTTCTCCAAGATATTTAGCAAGTAAAATTTTGTTTTGTTCTCTATTTGTTATAATCAAACTAATTGCTGAGTCAAAGGGTGGAAATTTAAATTCACCACACTCATCACAAAAGGGTATGAGTCCTTCGTTCTCGCAAAATCTCAATCCTAGTTTTTTTCCACAAACACTACAATGCATATTAAATCCCCTCAATTATTAAAGTATTATAGTATATTTAAAATAGTCCGTATTATTACTTTTTAGTAGTTTTTTTAGTTGTCTTTCTAGGTTTTTCTTCTACCTTTTCCTCTTTGATTTCCTTTTCTTCTTCATCATCAATCAAGTCTTTCAATAAATCTTCTTCATTTATCTCAATATCTTCATCTAGGTCAACTAAGTCTTCTGCTTCTTTTTCTTCTTCAATTATGTCTTGCTCAACTTCGTTTAAAATGTCTTCATCAATGATTATATCGTCAAGGCTTTCATCTATAGTTGCCGAACTTTCGTCAAGTACGGGCTTGTCGTTATTTATGTCTTCTAAAATCTCGTCATAAATTGCTTTTTCTTCTTCAGTCTTACCACCTATTTTTTCTTTTAAGGCATACATAATAATAGCATTTGCAAGCGCTAAAAGGGTTACTATGTAGTTGTGATAAATTAAATAATTAAATGTAGCGTTAAAACTTGTAAATATGATTGTAAAGAAAATCGAACTGAATAAAGCACTGATTAAAGTACCCCATGAACAAACTTTGTAAAAGAATTTTGTTCCCGTGTATCTAGTAAGTAGAAAGTAAATAGTAGCAATCGCTAATATGAAAGATAAAATACTTCCAACAACAGCCATGGTGTAAATAGCTAGCAATACAACTATAATATATAAAGTGTTCTTTAAAATGGAGGGTAACTCAACATAAGCACAAATGCAAATTAAAGTAACTATAAGTATAATTGCTACGATTGCTATATAGCCATATACATCAAATCCGTTTAAGTAGCGTAGTAAATAGCAGTTAGCCTTTATACTAAAAATTCCAACTACTGCACAAAAAATAGATAAAACTAAACTTGTAATTCTCTTTGAATCAAACATATTTTATATTCCTTAACTTTTAATTAGTTTTATTATATCATATACTAAAAAAATTCTCAACTAAATAATATAAAAAGAAAAATGGAAGGTCAAACCTTCCATTTTTAATTTATAATTAGATATTATTCTTTATCCTTGTTTGCAAGAGCCTTATAGCCTTCAAGTCTTGCCTTAGATTGTGCTTCAGCAGTCTTGAATAAACTTTCAGCAATTTCAGGTTGAGTTTTCTTTAATGATGAATATCTAGTTTCACCTAAAATAAACTCTTGATAATCTGCTGTAGGTTCTTTTGAGTCTAATGAGAAAGGATTTTTGCCTTCATCAATTAGAGTGGGATTATATCTATATAATTGCCAGTATCCACAGTCAACTGCTCTCTTTTCTTCCTCTTGGCTCTTTGTCATATTGATACCATGGTTGATACAAGGAGCGTATGCAATGATAAGTGAAGGTCCGTCATACTTTTCTGCTTCAATTAAAGCGTTCAAAAGTTGTTGTTTGTTTGAACCCATTGATACTTGTGCAACATAAACATAACCGTAAGACATTGCCATCATACCAAGGTCTTTCTTCTTCATCCTCTTTCCTGCAGAAGCAAATTTTGCAACTGAACCAGTGGGAGTTGATTTTGAAGCTTGACCACCTGTGTTAGAGTAAACTTCAGTATCAAGTACTAAAACATTTACATTTTCACCAGATGCAAGTACGTGGTCTAGACCACCGTAACCGATATCGTATGCCCAGCCATCGCCACCGAAAATCCAGATAGACTTCTTAACAAGGCAGTCTTTTTCAGCATAGATTTTTTTGCAAAGTTCGTCAATTTCACATCCACAATCTTTGCAACCTTCAACTAATTCAAGCAATTTTGCAGATGTTGCGATTGAGCCTTCTGTGTCGTTCATATTAGCAATCCAGTCTTTGCAGATTTGGATACTTTCTTCAGTTTTTGAACACTTTTCACCAGCTTCCATTTTTTCAATCATTTCTTCAACATAAGATTTGATTTTTGTTCTTCTTGCAGTTACTGCTAGGTTCATACCATAACCAAATTCTGCGTTATCTTCAAACAATGAGTTTGCCCAAGCAGGTCCGTGTCCCTTTGCGTTTGTTGTGTAAGGGCATGTAGGAGATGAACCACCGTAGATTGATGAACAACCAGTTGCGTTAGCAACAATCATCCTATCGCCAAACATTTGAGTAACAAGTTTAACATAAGGTGTTTCACCACAACCAGCACATGCTCCAGAGAACTCGAACAAGGGTTGATTGAATTGACTTCCCTTAACAGTAGTTTCCTTAAATTTAGCTTTAACTTCATCATATTGAGGAAGTGTTTCACTGTAATCGTAGTTTACAACTTCTTCATCACAGATTGATGCCAAAGGAACCATCTTTAATGCTTTATTCTTTGAAGGACAGATGTTTTCACAAACGCCACAACCCATACAATCAAGAGGTGATACTTGAATTCTAAATTCATAGCCAGCAAGACCAGTTAAAGCCTTTGTTGAGTATGAAGCAGGCTTGTCTGCGTCAACTTTGTTAACAGCAGGTCTAATACAAGCGTGAGGACAAACAAAAGCACATTGGTTACATTGGATACAGTTTTCAGCAATCCATTGAGGAATTTTAACTGCAACACCACGCTTTTCAAACTTTGTAGTTCCTGTAGGAACTGAACCATCAGCGTTAAATGCTGATGAAGGAAGTTTGTCGCCTTCTAATGTAAGAATAGGATGAACAACTTCTTTAAAGTATTTGTCATCAGCAGGTTTAGCCCAATCAGCACCTTCAGTAGCATTTGCCCAAGATTCAGGATAGTTAATTTCAACTAGACCAGAAACAGCAGAGTCAATAGCAGAGTAGTTCATATTAACTACGGCATCACCCTTTCTTGAGAATTTCTTGTATGCAGCCTTTTTCATAAGGTCAGAGGCTTCGCTGTAACTCATAATTTGTTCATTTATATTAAAGAAAGCAGATTGTAAAATTGTGCTTGTTTTATTTCCAAGACCGATTTCGCCTGCGATTTTAATAGCATCAATGTTATAGAATTTAACTTTCTTCTTTGCGATAATTTGTTTAACGCTTGCAGGAAGTTGTTTTTCAAGTTCTTCAACTGTATTCCAACTAGAGTTAAGTAGGAATTTGCCACCTTCCTTAATGTCAGCAAGTAAGTTGTATCTTGTGATGTATGAAGGGTTGTGGCAAGCGATAAAGTCAGCACTATCAATTAGATATGATGATTGAATAGGCGTTTTACCAAAACGCAAGTGAGATACTGTAATACCACCTGACTTCTTTGAATCATAGAAGAAGTATGCTTGAGCGTACATATCAGTGTGGTCGCCGATAATCTTGATAGAGTCCTTGTTAGCACCAACGGTACCATCTGAACCTAAGCCGTAGAACTTACAAGAAGTTGAACCTTCAGGAGCAGCATCATATTTTTCACTAAAATCAAGAGATGAGTTAGTTAAATCTTCATAGATACCAACTGTAAAATGATTTTTTGATTCTTTTGCTTCCAAATTTTTGTAGATTGAGTAGCACATTGAGGGGTTGAATTCTTTTGAACCTAAACCGTATCTACCACCAACAACTTCAATGTCGCTTCTGCCTTGTTCAAACAATGCAGTACATACGTCAAGATATAGAGGTTCACCTAATGAACCAGGCTCTTTAGTTCTATCTAAAACTGCAAGTTTCTTACAAGTCTTAGGAATAGCATTAACGAAAGCAATTTGGTCGAAAGGACGATATAGACGAACTTTAATTAAGCCGACTTTATGACCTTCTTTATTCATCTTTTTGATTGTTTCATCCATTGCATCAGCGCCTGAACCCATAAGTACAGTAACGTATTCAGCGTCTTCAGCACCACAGTAGTCAAACAAGTGGTAACTTCTACCAGTAAGTTTTGATACTGCGTCCATCTTTTCTTGTACGATTGAAGGTACAGCAAGATAGTAAGGGTTAGCAGTTTCTCTATTTTGGAAGTAAGTATCGCCATTTTGAGCAGTACCCTTTTGTATGGGGTGTTCAGGATTTAATGCTCTTGCTCTAAAATCAGCAATTTCATCCATATTTACAAGTTCTTTCATTTCGTCATATTCGATGGCGTCAATTTTTGAAACTTCGTGTGAAGTTCTAAATCCGTCAAAGAAATGCAAGAAAGGAACTTTTGATTTTAAAGTTGATAAGTGTGCAACAAGTGCTAAGTCCATTACTTCTTGTACTGAACCAGAAGCAAGCATAGCAAAACCTGTTTGACGGCAAGCCATAACGTCTTGGTGGTCGCCGAAAATGTTAAGAGAGTGAGCGGCTAACGCTCTAGCACTAACGTGAAAAACTGTAGGCATCAATTCGCCAGCAATTTTGTACATATTAGGAATCATCAAAAGTAAACCTTGGCTCGCTGTGTAAGTTGTTGTTAATGCACCTGCACAAAGAGCGCCGTGTACAGCACCAGCAGCACCAGCTTCCGATTGTAGTTCAGCTAGTTTAAGTTTTTGACCGAACATATTAACTCTGCCAGCAGTTGCCCACTCGTCAGCAACTTCTGCCATAGGTGAAGAAGGGGTAATGGGATAAATTGCCGCTACTTCAGAAAAAGCGTAGGCTACGTGGCTGGCTGCCGTGTTGCCGTCAATTGTCATCTTTTTCATTAAAAATAACCTCCGTTGTGTATCAATATTTTTTTGACTAATTATAATAACAATATTATTTAATATGTGTTAGGAAGATTATACTTTTTTTAAAAAAAATAGTCAAATAGATAACTCGGTTTTTGAGAAATAAACACAAAAAATCATAAAACTTTTGCCCACTATGTTTTTTGTTGTTAATTTTATTTAAATTTGCTATAATAAAAATGT
Organism: uncultured Clostridia bacterium; assembly: GCA_964550125.1. Lineage (GTDB taxonomy): Bacteria > Bacillota > Clostridia > Christensenellales > Borkfalkiaceae > CAZJWC01. The sequence goes on from CAZJWC010000002.1 coordinate 175,512, forward strand.
TAGTTTATTTAAAAAAGGAAATTTATGAAAGCGATTGAGTTTAATAACGTAAGTTTTAAGTATGATAACAATTCAATAACGCCTGCCTTAAACGATGTGTCTTTTTCTATTGAGGAGGGTGAGTTTGTTACGATAATCGGCCATAACGGAAGTGGTAAAAGCACTCTTGCACGCCTTTGTAATAAACTGCTAACTCCAACTCGTGGAAATATCAATGTTTTTGGTATGGACACTTTTGATAAGACAAATCAATTTGAAATTAGAAAATCAGTTGGCGTAGTTTTTCAAAACCCTGACAACCAAATGGTAGCCTCTATCGTTGAGGACGATATAGCGTTTGGCCCTGAAAATATAGGTCTTGACAGGGAGGAAATAGGTAGAAGGATTGACTTTGCTTTAAGTTCAGTTGGTATGCAAGCCTATCGCAGTTATTCCCCCTCTCGTTTGTCGGGTGGTCAAAAACAAAGGATTGCTATTGCAGGTGTGCTTGCAATTAAACCCAGAGTTTTAATTTTAGATGAGTCAACTGCTATGCTTGACCCCAAGGGAAGAAAGGAAGTTTTAAAGGTAGTTAAAGAACTTAACGAAAAGGAAAAAATTACCGTAATTTTAATTACTCACTATATGGACGAAACGCTTATAGCAGATAGAACGATTTTACTCAACAAGGGGGAAATCGTACTTGACGGAACGCCCAAAGAAATTTTTGCAAAAGGTAGAGAACTTGAAAAATATAGTCTTGCACTTCCACCCATTGCTGAAATTGCCCAAATGCTTCGAGAAGGAGGTATGCCTATCGGTGATTCATATGATGAATTCACTTTGGCAAAAGAAATATGCAAATTGTTGCAGAAAAAATAAGTTATACTTATAACGAAAAATCGCCCTTTGCCTCTCAAGCGTTAAAAGAGGTGAGTTTAACTATTGATGAAGGTGAATTTTTTGGAATTATCGGTCATACAGGTTCGGGAAAATCAACTTTTATACAGCATTTGAACGGATTGATAAAAATTTCAAAAAAGGTTGTCAAACAGGGTGCAAAGTTAAAGATAGGCGACTATGACTTAACTTCAAAAAAATGTAACTTTTTAGAGTTGCGTTCAAAGGTCGGTATGGTTTTCCAATACCCTGAATATCAACTATTCGCTGAAACAATTTTTGAAGATGTTGCTTTTGGGTTTAAAAACTTTAATAAAAAAGCGACTCAAGAGGAGATTGAAAGTCAGGTAAAAACTGCACTTGAATTAGTTGGCTTAGATTATAAAAAATATAAAGATAAGTCCCCTTTTGAACTTTCAGGTGGACAAAAAAGAAGGGTGGCAATTGCAGGCGTTATAGTAACCAAGCCTGAAATTTTAATTCTTGACGAGCCGGTTGCAGGTCTTGACCCCATAGGCAAAAGAGAGATGTTTGCACTTCTGCATAAACTTAAAGAAAAAGTTTGCAAAACTATAATTTTGGTATCACACGATATGGACGATGTTGCTGAAAATTGCACAAGGGTTGCAGTTTTTACAGATGGAAAAATAGATATGGTGTATCCTTGTAGCGAACTTTTTAAACATAGTGAAAGACTTTTAAATTTAGGACTTGATATTCCTGAAACAGCAAAATGCGTTCAGTATTTAAAAACTGACGGTCTAGAGATAGAAACAGATTTTTCAGCAAAAGACTTTGTTGCAAAAATATTAGCACTTTATAAAAAGGAAAATTGACAATGCTTAATGATGTATCATTTGGTCAATATTATCCCACAAAATCGTTTGTGCATAATATGGACTCAAGGATGAAAATTATATTGCTAATTGCATATATCGTTGCAATTTTTTTGGCAAAAAATTTCTATGGCTTACTTGCTTGTGCCATGGTCGTTTTGCTTGCAATAATTATGTCAAGAGTGTCAATTATTGCAGTTTTGCGTTCGTTAAAAGGCATTATCTTTTTAGTGTTGCTTACGGCAGTAATAAGTGTATTTTTCAACACAAGCGACAGTCATATAATTTGGCAATGGTGGATTTTAAAGGTTACAAGGCAAGGTTTAATTTCAAGTGCGTACTTAGTAAGTAGGATAATTTTGCTTGTTATGGGTTCATCTCTTTTAACATTAACTACTACTCCTGTAAATTTGACGGACGGCATTGAAAGTTTGCTGTATCCTCTAAAATTTATAAAATTCCCCTTAAGAGAATTTGCTTTGATTATGAGTATTGCTTTGAGTATGATACCTACCCTAATGGGAGAAACGGATAGAATTATGCGTGCCCAAAAGGCTAGAGGGGCTGATTTTGAGTCAGGTGGACTTATTAAAAGAGCAAAGGCAGTTATTCCTATTTTAATCCCACTTTTAATCGGTGCGTTTAGAAGGGCAGACGAACTAGGGGACGCAATGGATGCAAGATGTTACAGTGAATCTAAAAATCGAACAAAATATAAAAAATTAAAATTTACTTGGCGTGATTTTTTGGGTTTAATTTTATATGCAGGGCTAATAGTAGGCATAGTTTATCTCAATATGTATATGGGAAGTGTTCTATGAAACTTGCAATGAAAATATGTTATGATGGAACTAACTATTGTGGTTGGCAAATTCAACCTAATGGAATATCAATACAAAGTGTTTTAGAGGATTGCATCACAAAAGCCTTAAATAGTAATGAAAAAATAAACATTTTAGGCTCAGGTCGAACGGACGCAGGAGTACACGCCCTTTCGCAAGTAATTTCCTGCGAGGTTGACGATTCTATCACAACCCCTCCTGAAAAAATGCCCATTTTAATAAATAGATTATTGCCTGACGATATAAGTGTTTTATTATGCAAAAGGGTGGGGGAGGAATTTCACCCTCAACGCTCTGCTAAAAGAAAGACGTATAGATATTCCTTTTACATATCAAAAGAGCGAGTTCCGTTGCTTGATAAATACGCACTTAAAGTGAGTGAAGAACTTGATGTTGCAAAAATGAAAATGCTTGCAAAAGTATTTATCGGTGAACATGATTTTAAATGTATGTGTGCAAGTGGTTCACAGGTCAAAAGTACAATAAGAGAGATTTACTCAATAGAAATTTCTAAGGATAACATAAATAATATAGAAAAAATAAATATTGACTTCTGTGGAAACGGATTTTTATATAATATGGTTAGGACTCTTGCTGGGCAGTTTTGGGCAGTAGGAACTAATGTAAAAAGCGTTGATGAAATAAAGGAAGCGTTTTTACAAGGCAAGAGAGATAAACTTGCAAAAACATTGTGCGCAAAAGGTTTAACTCTATTTGATATAGTTTATGAAAATTTTGTAGAACTTTAAAAATTTAAACTTTTATTCACAATAAAGTGCTTTAATAAAATGGGTGGCTGAAAATGAATTATTCATTATATAACGATTTGAATAGAAAAAAATTAAAATCATATAATCCTAATAACTTTACTCCCCTTGATGCGATTATAGTTTTTGCACTATTTTTAGTGTCCTATCATCTGTTGTCAAACACATTTGGGTATTTATTAAATGCCCTATATACCATAGGGGTTGAAAGAGGAATTAAATTTTTACAAAGTTATTATTTTTATGCTTCGCTCTCAACGGTAATTTTAGGTGGATTACTTGTAGGTATAACACTAATCTTTTGCAAGGTGAGAAATGTATCCCTCTTTAATGGTGGTGGTTTAGTTTGCAGGAGGCAAATGACTAACGATTTTTTAATGGTTGCTTTACTTGCAATAGGTATGCTAACCGTAGTCAGTTATGTCAATAATATTTTAAGTGAGTATTTTACAATACTTGAAATACTTTTTGGTATACCACAATATTCAGTTGAAAATTCAGGTTTTGATTTAACAAATGAAAGTTTTGCTGTTTTTTATGTGCTTGTTGCCACAGCAGTAATCCCTGCTTTCAGTGAGGAGTTTATCTTCCGTGGGGTTATAATGAGAGGTTTAAAAGACTATGGCAAAATACCGGCAGTAGTAATATCTTCTCTATTATTTGCCTTGGCTCACTGTAACGTTCATCAGTTTGCTTATCAATTTTTATTAGGACTTTTAATCGGTTTTATAGTATTTGAAACAAGAAATTTGTGGTGTGGTATTTTTATGCATTTCTGCAATAACTTTTTAATAGTTTTACTTGAAGTTTTAACTTCAAATACTGAGAGTTATACAAATCTGGGCAATGAAATTATCGGCATGGCAATCAGTCAAATTTTCCAAGTATTATTAGGAGTTATCTGTCTGGTTATTGCAATAATATATTATGGAAAGAGATTTTTACAATCTAATAAAAAAGGAGTTGTAAACGCAAAAGCCGTTGAATATTTGAATTATAATATAAAAGATATTTCTACGGGTGAGGAAAGGAGTGAAAAATGGTATACCGATTTATCTGTTTGTAACGACAATGAGAGAATTGTCCTTGAAGATGGTAGACTAATTAAAGTTAATAAAGGAAAAAATAAAGTTGTTTGTGGTATTTTATTAGGCGTGTTGGTTGTTATTGGATTTACGCTTGAAATACTATCTTGGCTTTGCATTATTTAGGAGGAATTATGCTTTTTACACAAATATTTGAAACTATATATTCCAATTTAGTGGAATCGGAAAGATACTTATCCTTTCAGTCTTTTGAGGCTATGTATATATCTTTATTTACTGCATTAGGGGTAGGAGTGCTTTTATATGTTATGTTAGGCATCACTTTATATTCGTTAGGTAAAAAGGCAGGTTTAACAAAATTATGGCGTGCATTTATACCTTTTGCAAATACTTATATGATAGGTGAACTTGCAGTTGAAGGAAAATTTTTTAAAATCAGAACAAAAAATATAAAAATGATTGCGCTTATTGCAGAAATAATTTACTTCCTTTTTTATACAGCCTACCTAGTTATGTATGCTGTTGCTGTTGAAAAAGGGTTTATAAACTATGAAATTCAAATTAGCGAGTTTTTAGGCGAGGCTATTGAAGAGGTTGTTATGATTTGGAATTTGCCTGTTGCAATGGGTGCTTATAAAACAGTTTATAATGTAATTAAATATGTAAGTATAGGTGCTGAAATATTTTACATTATAGGATTTTGGGCATTGTTTTTGGCTTTCTTTAGAAGATATAAAAGAAACCTTGCAACATTGCTTACATTAATTTGTGTTATCTTCCCTGCCTTGTACCCCATTTTTATTTTAACTTGCATAAAGAGTGTGCCTGTTGATTATTTTGATTTCCTTGCAAAGCAACATATGGCTTATGATAACTATATTAGAAATTTAAACTCAATGTATCAAAATAATCCCAGCAATCAAAATACGAACAATAGCAATCCTTTTGAAGATTATTCTCAAACTCAAACAAAAAGACCTGAATCTCCCTTTAGTGAGTATTCGGCTAGTAATGAAAAGGTAGATACTTCAAATATAAAGTCGACAGAAGACAATTCAAACAACGATAATAGCGACTTGTTTGACTAAATAAAATAAGCGAACTTAAAGTTCGCTTTTTAAATAGTTAGGTGTACTTATGGATAATATTTCAGCAATTTCAACAGCAATTGGCACTGGTGGTGTAGCGATAATTAGATTGAGTGGCGATTCCGTTTTATCTGTTGCGTCAAAAATGTTTTTGCCAAACGGTTCAACTCAAGTAAATAACTTTGAACCAAACAAGATGTATACTGGTGAAATTTTAGCAAACGGATTTAAGGACTACGGCATGTGTGTTTACTTTAAAGCGCCAAAAAGTTTTACAGGTGAGGACGTGGTGGAATTTCATTGCCACGGTGGATTAAGTATTGCAAGAGGTATTCTTAAAAAGACTTTTGAACTTGGTTGCAAATCTGCCCAAAAGGGTGAGTTTACAAGAAGGGCATTTTTAAATGGGAAACTCTCTTTATCTTCAGCCGAAGGTATGATTGATATGATTAATGGCGAAAGTGAAAGTGAGGTTAAAGCAGGTTACTACCTTTATACTGAAAAGTTAAATAGAATAGTTGGCGAGATACAAAGTGAATTAACTAATATACTTGCTTCAGTTGATGCTGATATTGATTTTCCTGAAGAAGATATTGAAAGGGACGAACTTTCTAATGTTAAGAGTAGAGTAATTGCTCAAAGGGATAAAATTGAAGGGATAATTTCAAGATACAATACAGGTAGAAAAATTAAAGAGGGTGTAACAGTTGCATTGACGGGAAGGACAAATACAGGTAAAAGTTCAATCCTGAACGCTCTACTTGGGTATGACAAAGCGATTGTTTCAAACATTGCAGGTACTACTCGTGATGCCGTTGAAGGCGGTTTGGTTTTGGAAGGTATCAAGTTTAATGTGTATGACACTGCAGGAATTAGAGAGAGTGATGACTTCGTTGAAAATATAGGCATATCTCGTGCAGAAAAAATCGTTGAAAGTGCTGACCTTGTTTTATTCGTGCTTGACGCAAGCAATCCTTTAACAAGTGAAGATAAGGAACTTTATCAAAAAGTAAAAGACAAAAATACAATAGTCATTTTTAATAAGAGTGATTTATCAAAAATTCAAACGGAGATAGAGGCAGATATTTCAGTTTCTGCACTTACTCTTGAAAATATTGACCTTTTAAAAGAGATGATGGTTTCAAAAAGTATTGATAGAGGTTCTTTTGACGGAGAGTTTTTAACTGAAGAAAGACATTACTATGCTCTTAAAAAAGCAAGCGATTGTTTAAAGAGCGGTATAGATAATTGTGGTTTAGTCCCCCTTGACTTGATAGCGATTGACCTGAAAAATGCTTGGGATACTTTGGGTGAGATTAGTGGCCAAACGGCTAGCGAAGATATTATAAATGAAATTTTTTCAAAGTTTTGCGTTGGAAAATAATAAAACAAAAATAAAAAGTCCGTTAAAAAACGGACTTTTTTTATTTAAATTATTAGTCAAAATAACCTTTTTTTGCAAGTAATTCAGCCATAAGTACAGCACCACCGGCAGCACCACGCAAAGTGTTGTGCGATAGGCAAACGAACTTATAGTCGAACAAACAATCCTCTCTCAATCTACCAACATTTACAGCCATACCGTTTTCGCATAGTCTGTCAAGTTTAGTTTGAGGACGGTTGTCTTCTTCATAGTAGTGTAAAAATTGCTTGGGTGCAGAGGGAAGTTCCAAATCTTGAGGTTCGCCCTTAAACTCAGCCCAATCTTTAAGAATTTGCTCTTTTGTAGGCTTGTTTTCAAATTTAACAAAAACAGCAGCCATATGTCCGTTTGAAACGGGAACTCTAAAACATTGTGCAGTAATTACGGGTTCAGTTGCAGGAACAATTTTTCCGTCCTTAATTTCACCCCAAATTTTAAGAGGTTCTTTTTCGGATTTTTCTTCTTCACCACCAATGAAAGGAATAACATTGTCTAAAATTTCAGGCATAGTTTCAAAAGTTTTACCAGCACCTGAAATTGCTTGATATGTACAAGCAACAGCATTAACAATACCGTATTTTTTAAGGGGGTGTAATGCAGGAACATAACTTTGTAATGAGCAGTTGCTCTTTACTGCTATAAATCCACGCTTTGTTCCTAAACGCTTTCTTTGTGCAGAGATAATTTCAGCGTGGTCAGCGTTGATTTCAGGGATAATCATAGGAACGTCATCGGTAAATCTATGAGCAGAGTTGTTTGAAATTACGCAAACTTCTCTCTTTGCATATTCTTCTTCCATTACTTTAATTTCTGCCTTGGGCATATCAACAGCACAAAAAACCACTTCAACTTGGTTAGCAATCTTGTCCATATCGCCAACGCAATCATAAAGTTTCATATCTTTAATTTGTTCAGGAATTTCAGTTTCCATAGCCCAGCGTTTGCCAACTGCTTCAGTATAAGTTTTTCCAGCTGAACGGGGTGAAGCACCTAAACAAACAATTTCAAAATAAGGGTGGTTAGATAAAAGAGTAATAAATCTTTGACCAACCATACCAGTAGCACCTAAAATACCAACCTTGTATTTTTTCATAATAACTCCAAAAAACGCATTTAAATTGTGTTTTTATAATATATTTTTTGTTCAGGTTGATTTTAACAAAACGAAAGATAAAAGTCAAAGATTTTTGCATATCTATATTATTTTGTTTGATAAAAAGTACAAAATGTAGTACAATATTTTACAAATCAAAAACAAATTTTTATTTTTAATAAGAAACGGAGTAAAAATGGCAAAAGAAAGTTTTGTAACTAAATATATAGTTCTAAAAGAAAAATATGAAAATGAGAAAAGGAAATTTCCCGCAAAGTCATATTTAGGTTTGTTTGGCAACATTTTAAAGGGAATGTTTAGTAAACTTACTCTTACAAATCTAATTATGCTTATTGCTTTTTTGCCTACTGTTATAATTTTATGGTATAAAAATATCACTGTTCAATCAAATGGTATGACTTTGCCTTTTGCTGGCAATGTTGGTGTAGGCTATCCTTCAGCAATTTCATTGATAGGCGAAACTGAAAGAATAATTTTTCAAACGAATTTAGTGTTTAACGGTATGCTTATCGTAACCTCACTATTTTTAGCGTTTGCACTTTCAGGTGGCTTTTACTTGATTAGACAATATGTTTTGGGTAACAATCCTTCAATAGGCACTTTCTTTAAAGGTGTAAAACAAAATTATTTATCAATGTTATTTATTATGGCGTTCTTTACAATTTTCTACTTTTTACACTCTTTTATCGTAAGTTATTGTAATTATGCTATTGTGCTTAACCCCTCTTTAAAAGTCATTTTAACAATATCAAAAGTTGCTTCTTATATCTTTTTAGGTATTGCAACTATTATGACTTTTTGGATGCTTTCAATGACGGCAAGTTATAAGATGAGCCCTTGGGTTCTTCTTAAAAATTCCTTCTTGATGGTATGGGGTTTCTTCCCTACAAACGTTGTGTTTGGTGGACTTATCATTTTGCCGGCAGTATTTTTATTAAACTTTTCTAACACCTCAATAATTATGTTTGGAATCATTGTCTACGGCTTTATAGGTATTGCATTATCAATGCTTTGCTGGATGTGTTACTCACAATGGGCTTTTGACAAGTACTTCCCTAAGGTAGAAGTTAAGACTGAAGAAAAGAAATACACCTCTATCTCTTATTCTTTTGATGAAAGTGGTAGAGCAAAGGCTGAAGTTGTTGAGCATAAAGTTGAAGTTTTAAAAACGAAGTATGTTTTAGCCTCTAAACCTATCAAACCTTTCAATGATGAAATGCAAGTGTATTCAATGCCTGCTAGTTTTACGAGGGAGGACTTAAAAAAGGTTGTAGAAAGTAAAAAAACACTTGTAGAAGATAGCAACAACTACTATGAAAACCATAAAAATGATGAAAAGTATGTTGAGTATAATAAACAATTTGAAATTGTAAGAAAAGCCCCTTCATCAAAGGGCAAAAAACAACCAAAGGGTGATTTTTTAAATAATGGAAAGGGCGTATAATTGTCTTGCTGATTATTTTGAATATTTAAATGAAGACTGCGACTATAAAATTTGGTCGCAGTATTTAATTAGTAAACTCTCAAGTTTTGACGGACTAGAAACAGGGGTAGATATCGGCTGTGGAGGAGGTTACTTTACAAGGAAACTTGAAAGGGCAGGGTATAGTATGCTAGGAGTTGACTGCAACGAAGCAATGCTTTCAAATGCAATACAAAATTCAAAAAAAGAGGGTTTGCGTTCAAACTATATTCTGCAAAAAGTTCAATCTTTAAAACTTAATAAAAAGGTGGATTTTGCTGTAAGCGTGAACGATTGTTTCAATTATATTAAGAGTGAAAGTTTGGCATCTTCCTTTAAAAAGGTTTACAATAACTTAAAGGGGAACGGAGTTTTCCTTTTTGATATTTCCTCCGAATATAAATTTAAAAATATAATTGCAAATAATACCTTTGGTGAGGATACTGATAAAGTTAGTTATCTTTGGTTTAACACTCTTTCAAATGATTTTGTTGATATGGATATAACTTTGTTTATTAAAGAAAAGGACGGAAGGTATATCAAAAGGGAAGAAAGTCATCGTCAGTATATTCATAGTGAGGAGAGAGTAACGTCCGCATTAAAAGAGGCTGGGTTTGAAATTGTATGCGTTGAGGGGCATCTTGGACAGGAAAAATCTAACAACGCAGAAAGATTGAATTTTATATGTAAACGCACATAATATAAACTAGGTGATAATATGGATAAAATTTTAAAAACTTTAGTATATAATAACGAGGTATCTCTTGCCGTTTTAGACATTACTGAAATGGTAAATGAAGGTATAAAACTACATAATTTTTCTCCTGTGGCGGCAGCAGCCTTTGGTCGTACTTTAGCAGTTGCAACTTATATGTGTACTGGATTAAAAGGGGAAAATTCTGCCTTGACTGTTACGATAAACGGAAATGGTGTTGGTGGAAAGATAGAAGTTTCTGGTAACAACAGCCTTTGTATGCGTGGTTTAGTTGATAATCCAACAGTTTCGATGAATCCTAATAAGTTTGGTAAACTTGATGTAGGAGGTTTTGTCGGTACAACAGGCTACATAGTTGTAGTGCGTGATGACGGCATAGGACAACCTTTTGTTGGTACCGTTGAATTAACAAACGGAGAAATTGCAGAAGATTTTGTAAAGTATTATGCAATAAGTGAGCAAATTCCTACTGCAATCGCTGTAGGTGTTAAAATAGGAAAGGACGGACTTTGCGAAGGTGCTGGTGGTGTGATTTTGCAGTTACTTCCCAACGCAAGTGAGGAGAGTATACAAGAGGTTGAAAAGGTTATACTTAATTTTAACGATATCAGTTCGCAAATAGCCGAACTGGGTGCTGACGGTGTTGCCGATAAATATTTTGGGGACGGCTTTTATGTTGAGCATTACCCTAAATATAAATGTAATTGTTCAAAAGAATACATTTCAGGCATTATTAAATCTATTGGAAAGAGCGAACTTTTGCAAATTTGTGAGCAAGAAGGAAAGGTAAACGTTCATTGTCATTATTGTAATACTGACTATGATTTTTATAAAGATGATATTGAGGGATTGTTTAAAGATTAACCTATGAAAAATGATGATAAAATTGTACAATTTAATACGGGGTTAACTTATTTAATGGGGGTTGCTGAACAAAAGTATGACGAGCAGGACTATATTGGTTCGCTTCGTGCAATAAATAAACGCAATCGCCTATATAAGCCTAATCTTGAAACTTATATGTTTTTGGCTGACCTATATGACGAGATGGAAATTTTTGACCTTGCTATAAACAGTTGGTTTAAGTGCTTAGATTTGGCAACCGATGAGATGTTTCCTGAAATATACGAGGGATTAGGTGCGTGCTATTATAATTATGGTAATGAACCTCAAGCGGCATATTACTATAATAAAGTTTTGCAATATAATGACGAAATTTCAATGGACGCAAAACTTGAAATCATCAATTTATTTAATAATGGAAAAAACGATGCTTTTAGAATAGTTTATCCACCTGAAAAGGTAGACTATACAAGTACCATTGAAAATGCTATCAGTCAAATTAAAAATGGCAACTTTAAAAACGCAGTTGAATTGTTAAGCAAGGTAGATGAAAAGAGCAAACAATCAATTATTGCTCAAAACTACATCGCTATTTGTTATTTGCTTACAGATAGGTTAAAAGATGCTGAAAGGATTTGCCGTGAAATTTTGGCTAAAGCACCTAAAAATATACAGGCAACTTCAACTCTTGCAGCTATTTTAGTTGAAGACTCAAGAGGAGAAGAAAGTAAAAAACTGGTTGAAGAACTTTATAAACTAAAACCTGAAAACCCTGATGAAATTTATAAAATAGCAACTGTTTGTTGTGAAAATAAAATGCACAAGGAAGCATATATATTGTTTTGCCAACTTGAAAAGCAGGTTGCTTTTGACAGTACATTAAAGTTTTTTAAAGCAATGTCTGCATTTAATGCAGGGTATAGAGATGTTTGTCTTGATGAACTTAGTCAACTTATAGATATAAATCCCAATTATGAAGTGGTAAAATATTATTTTAGGCAGGTGCGTAAGTATATAGAAAATAATATAGAAGGGGTTGAACTTTCTTATTTTTATCGTGTTCCTACAAATGAAAGAAATAAAAGATTATTGCAACTTAACGTCCTGCTAAAAGAGAGTAAAAAATTTATAAAGGAAAATGTGAATTATGAGGAAATTATTTCCTTACTTTATTGGTGCTTTGACGAGGCAGATGGAAGGGATTTTGTTATACAGGAACTTGCAGTTAAGTTTGCAATAAAAAATGATTATAAAAATTTTATTGCAGACATCTTGCTCAATGCCTCCGTTAATGATATAATGAAAATCGAAATTATAAAGCAAATAGGATATACAAATAAATCTTGTGTTTTTGGCTCTGTAATTTGTGGAATTTATACAAAGATAAATTTTAGGACTTTACAACTGCCTGCTAAAAAAAGAAAAAAGTTTATTATAGCCTATTCAAATTGCTTTGCAAAATACGATATGTTTGATGAAAATTATGGCGATATGCTATATTCTAGCACCATAAATTTATATTTTAAATTAGAAAGCGAGGATAAACTAAATCTTGTAGAAGACGAAAAGGATTTAGCGTGTGCTATTTATATTAACTCTGGTATAGAAAATAAAAAATACAAAAGAAGAATTATTAAAGATTTTAATGCTAATGCTGAAAATGTGTTTGCAATTTTATCTGTATAAAAGAGGTATCTATGAAATTATACGACTTTGACGGCATCTTTGAAGAACAACTTTCTTCATATATCCAAAAACATATGGCAGAACATTCTGAAAAAGAGTGGGAAGATATAATACCTAATATGTATCAAAACTTCGCTGACACAGTTTTAGACGAAATAGGTATGACGCCTACTGACTTTTATATGAATATGTCAAAGATTGAACTGGTTGAAACTTTAAAGGAACATTTAAAACAAGAAGTTCCCGTATCCGATATTCTTTGTTCAGCCATTGAAGAAAAGGATTGTATTGACGAGTTAATTACCTTGCTTGATGAGAGTGAAGAAACGATATTGCATTATGCAGTAAATCTTTTAGGGAATAATGAAAAGGCTTTTGATAAATACCTTGAGGTTATCACTCGTGAAGACGTTGATAAAGATGTTATAGATGGAATTATTGACGCAATAAAGACAAATGCAGATGTTGTTAAAGATAAGGTGCTTGCTATTTATAAATCAAACAAGAAGGTGAAAAATTCACTACTTGAAATTCTATCAAGAGTAACCTTGCAAGATGAAGAAATTTACACAATTTTGGTAAATGAATTTAGACAAAATCTTGACGATATACCAATGTATGCTTCTTTTTTAGCAGAGTACGGAGATGAAAGAGCGTTACCCATTTTGATGAACGAAATTGAAAGAAATGACATCAACTATGTGGAGTTTCAAGAATTATTATACGGTATTGAAAAACTAGGTGGTGAATATAAAAAGGCTAGAGATTTTTCTAATGACCCCTTTTATAAGGCAATAACTAGTGGCGTAAATAAAAATATATTTGAAGATGAAAAAAATTAATGATATGTATCTTATAATAAAAGCCTTACTTTTTAAGTGAGGCTTTTATTGTATAAAAAATTTATTGTTGCCTAACCTATGATATATAAATAAAGGAGAAAACTATGGCAAATAAACTAACTGAAAAAGATTTAGAAATGATTGCACATCTACTTACTAATGAATCTCTTTGCTGTAAAAAGGCAAAATTATATTCAAATACTTTAATGGACAGTTCCCTTTCAGGTGTAATGGGCGATATTGCAAAAGAACATCAAGAAAGGTTTAACTTATTGTATTCACTAATTTCAAAATAAAGGAGAAGGATATGACAAAGGTAAAAAAGAGTGAAATTTCTTTAAATGAAAAGGACGCATTGCAAGATATGTTAAATGCAGAAAAAATGTTAATGAACGCATATTCGCTAGCAATTATTGAAGGTGGTAGTAAACAAATAAAAAATACCCTTTCAAAAAACTATCAAGCTGAAAGTTTAACGCAGTTTTCCGTTTTTGAGGAAATGATGACAAGAGGTTATTATCCTATAACCGAAGCAAAAAAGGAAGATATTATAAAGATGAGTGATACTTTTAAAAATGTTAGCAAAGAACTTGAAGGTTAGCAAAATACTAATTATAGCCTTTTTGATTTTATCTTGTTTTTCTTTGTGTGCCAGTTGTAATGTATCACAGATGAGCAATCTTGATGATATGTCAAAACCTCATTGCAACCAGTATACCTGTGTGAAAATGAGGTTTGGCGAAATTGACCTGCTTGAAAGGTATAAAACAATCACCCTTGAATTAAAAAGTAGTGGTGAGTATATCTATTCAATGCGAGATGAAAATGGTAAAAAAATTGTTAAATCGGGAAAATATATATTTGATAGAGATACTGATATGATAACCATAAGCGAAAACATAATGTCAAAAAAGGTTGAGGTTTCTTTTCCTGCAAGCAATGGGAGGATTGTCGTTTCAAAAAACTTTTTAAATAAACCCTTTTTGGCAGTGTTTGAATTAAAGTAAGGATTAGTTTGTTTTTTCCCTATTGTAATTTTACTTTATATGTGGTAATATAATAGAAACAAAAGATAAGGAAGTAAAATGATATGAAAGGAATAAGCGTAACTTTGTCAAAAGCACAAAGAGAAAATGCAATGGCAAGCAAGTTTTTTGGTAATCCTGTATTCCCTGGCGAGTGGTTCGGTACGGACTATTTTGATGACGAAAAAGCATTTATGTGTCAAATCAATTTAAAGGATATTGCTCCTTTTGATACTGACAATTTATTGCCACACGAAGGATATTTATATTTCTTTATAGACCCTAGAGATTATACGCGTTCATTTAAGGTTAGATACTATGAAGGCGAACCTGACGAGGTATATGAAAGTTACAACTTTGATAGGCAGGGCAACGTTGATGACGATATTATGACTGAATATCGTATGACCTTTAAAAAAGAGGAGGAAGAAAGAACAGACGGTGCTAAACTGCTTGGACTTCCACATATAATGGAACATAAGGTATTGCTTGACGGAGAAAAGTTGCTATTTCAATTTGATCCCCTTGCGAGCGATATGGAGTTTTTAGATGATGTGGGTGGACTATTGTATTTTATAATTGACGATGTAGACCTCAAAAATAGAAACTTTGATAATGTAAAATTAGTACTTATGAGAAGTTGATTATAAAATTTTAAAAAAGTCTTGAAAATTTATCAAATTATGATATAATTTAGTCGAAGGTTATAACCTATAAAAAGTTTATGGAGAAAAGATGATGAGCGAAAACGAAAAAACTGCAAAAACTAATTATATTATTTCTATCAGCCGTGAATTTGGTTCAAGAGGTAAAGAAATTGGCAAGGCACTGGCAGAAAAACTTGGTCTGCAATGTTATGATAAATCTGTAACTGAATTGACTTCGGCAATGAGTGGTTTTTCAAAGGATTTTATAGAGCAGGCTGTTGATAAGTCTTCAATCGGTTTTGAATACGGATTTCTTTTAAGAACGGATAACTTGCCCGTTTATGATAAAGTATTCTTTGCACAATGTGATGCTATTAAAAAACTTGCAAGCAAAGGACCTTGTATCTTTATTGGTAGATGCTCCGATTATGTTTTGAGGGATAATCCAAACCTAGTTAAAATATTTGTTTACGCTCCTTTAGAAAAGAGAATTGAGCATGTTGCTGAAAGACGAGAGATAAGCAAAGATATCGCTGAAAAAATTATATTACAAAGCGACAAGGCTAGAGCAAAATATCACGACCATTATACTAGCGTAAAATGGGGAGATGAAAAGTGCTATGATTTAAAAATAGATAGTTCTTGTGGCGTTGAAGAAACGGTAAATAAACTAGTTGACTTTATCACTAATTTTAAAAAATAATAAATATTTAATAGTTTAAAAAAGTCTAAAGTAATTTAGGCTTTTTTATTTTTATTAACAACTATTTAATGAAAAATGTGCTATTATTATAATAAAGAAAATCAAAAGGGGTATTTGATGGAATTAAAAACGGAAAAATTAGACAATGTGATTGATGAAATAAATTATTCACGCACGTTTAACTTGATTATATTGATTTCAAGGATTGTTACAATAGGTTTAATCGTGCTTGGGTTAGCACTTATGTCGATAACTAAATTTGCATTAGTTATCGTGTTGGTTTTCTTTATAGTTCAATTCTTTATTCCCAAAAGAAAATTTGCCTCTTTGGAGTATGATTTATTGTCCCTTGCAGATAAAGGATACGATGAGGTTAAGTCATCGTATTTTAGATTTGTTGCAAGTAGGCAGATTTTAGGTGTTCAAAACAGTCGAGAAATAACACAGGCAAAAGTTGGTGCACCTCCGTTTGAAAATATTCCACTTACAGATATTTCCTGTCAGGTTATCAGTTCAAATAGTTTTTTCAGGTGCAATACCTCCTTTATGCAAATAACTTACAAAAAAATCACTTTTATGTTTTTGCCTGATGTGGTTTTTATTGTAATGGGTAGAAAAAGTGTATATATGTTTTATCCAACTATTTCTTTTTCTTTTCAAGAGGTAAACTATGTTGAGCACGGACAGGCAAGTAGTGATACTAACGTGCTTTTTATGGTGTCGCGATATGATGAAAGTGAAAAGAATATTCAAAAGAAATATAAAAAAGAGGTATTAAATCCCGTGTGTGCGTACGGTATGGTTAAAATAAAATTAGCAGAAAATTTAAGAATTGATATTCTTTGTTCTAATAAGGAAAGTTCAAAGCAGTTCGTAGATAAAATAAACGAATATAAAACGAAGGCAATATGATACAGCAAGAATTACCCGAAGGATATAAGGAAATTAAAAAAATCGACTTACAAGGCAATATAAAATTAGCAGTTATTGTACAAATATTGGCACTTTTAGTTATGGTGCTAATGATTGGACTTGCCCTAATATTTGTCAAGTTTCCGTCAAGCAATGAAAAAACATTTTACTTAAAAATGATAATCGCTTTAGTTGGTTCGTTCATTTTAATGTTTTTGCACGAATTAACTCACGGAGCAATGTATGAACTTTTTAGTGGTAAGCGTTCATCGTATGGAATAAGTTTTTTGTATTTCTACTCAAAGAGTACAATCTACTTTGATAAGAGAAGTTATCGTGTTTCTGTCTTGGCATCACCTATTATTTGGACGATAGCCTTAGTATTTTTACAAGTTATAATTCCGTTGTCTTGGTTTTGGGCTGTTTACCCTATACTTGTTTTTAATGTGGGCAGTTCGGTTAGTGATGTATATCTTTTCTTTTCTACACGAAAAATTGATAAAAATGCTTTAATATTTGACGAGGGTTACAAAACAACTATTTATGAACCCGTTACTCAACAACAATAAAAGGAGTTATTATGGGAAAATTGATTTTTAAGGATTATGATGTTCCAAACAATACGGTAACAAAGGGGAAATTAGTTACCTTTGATGTAAATTTAAATACTTATGAGGACAATAGAGGCAGGACTATAAGAGTTTGGTTGCCAACAGGTTACAAAAAAAATGATAAATCTCTACGCTACCCTGTTTTATATATGGTGGACGGTCAAAATCTCTTTGACAAGGAAACTTGTCCTTTTAAAAAGGAGTGGTGCATTGACGAGCATTTAACTAATCTTTCTAAAAAGGGTATCGTTGAAAAAATGATTGTGGTAGGCATTGATAATTCTTACGATAGGCACAATGAGTTTTGTCCACCCTTTCTAATGACAGATATGGCAAAACAAAATTTTGAAGAAAGAAATTCAATTCATGTTGAACTTAACCCCACAGGCGATAAGATGGGGGAATATATAGTTAATACGTTAAAACCTTTGATTGACGAAAACTTTAATACTAAGCCTGAAAAAGAAAACACTGCAATAGGTGGTTCATCATTAGGTGGTATTTATGCCTACTATTTGGCAGTTAAATATCCTCAAGTTTTTTCAAAATGTTTAAGTTATTCTCCTGCTTTTTTGTTGTATGAAAAAGATGATATTCGCAAAAAGTTAGACGAACTTAATTTTGATAAAAACAGCACCCCTTATGGTAGATTTGCCTTTTATGTAGGTGGCACTGATTTTGAAAGTGCGTTTATTGATACTACTTTTTTTGTATATAACTATATGAAGGAAAAAGGCTTTGATGAAAATAACCTTTCATTAGTGCATGACTCAAAACAATGGCACAATGAGGAAGCATGGAGTCAATATTTTGAGGACGGTATAACCTTTCTTTTTAAAAAATAAATATTAGTTTATAAATAGCCACGGCAAAGCCGTGGCTATTTGTGTTTTCACACAAAATTTGACCATTATTCCTCAAAATTGTGTGAAACCACAATATCTAGGTGTATTGTTTTTGAACTACACACAATATATTGTGGTTTTCAAAAAATTTCACAAAGAAAGTTTGTCATTTTTCTTGCCAAAAAAAAACCTATTTGATATACTATACACACTTTCAAAAAAATATGTTTAAGGAGTCAACTGTATGTATCAAGTAATTAAGAGAGACGGTAAAGTGGTTGAATTTGGGTTGGAGAAAATTAAAGTAGCAATTGAGAAGGCTTTTGAATCTGTGGGTAGAAAATGTCATCCTGCAGTAATTGATTTGTTAGTACTTAAAGTAACTGCACATTTTGAACCTAAAATTGTGGATAACGGGCTAATTTCAGTAGAAGATATTCAAGATAGCGTTGAAGTAGTTCTAATTCAAGCAGGTTATGTAGATGTAGCAAAGAGTTATATTTTATATAGAAAACAACACGAAAAAATGCGTGATATTAAATCAACGATTTTGGACTATAAGGACACCGTTGATAATTATGTTAAGGTTGCTGACTGGCGTGTTAAGGAAAACTCAACTGTAACTTATTCAGTTGGTGGACTAATTTTAAACAATTCAGGTGCAATCACAGCAAACTATTGGTTGAGTGAAATCTATGACGAGCAAATTGCAAAGGCACATAGAGAGGCTGATATTCATATTCATGATTTATCAATGCTTACAGGTTATTGTGCAGGTTGGTCGCTAAAACAACTAATTCAAGAAGGTTTAGGTGGTATTTCTGGTAAAATTACATCAGCACCTGCATCACACCTTTCAACTTTATGTAACCAAATGGTAAACTTTTTAGGTATTATGCAAAATGAGTGGGCAGGAGCACAGGCTTTTTCATCATTTGATACTTATTTAGCGCCCTTTGTAAAAGTGGATAATCTTAGTTATAAAGAAGTTAAACAATGTATTCAATCTTTTATATATGGTGTAAATACGCCTTCTCGTTGGGGTACTCAAGCACCATTTACAAACATCACTTTGGACTGGGTTGTTCCTAGTGACCTTGCTGAATTAAATGCAATAGTTGGTGGAAAAGAACAAAACTTTAAGTACAAAGATTGTGTTGATGAAATGGCAATGATAAATAAAGCGTTTATTGAAGTTATGGTTGAAGGGGACGCTAACGGTCGTGGTTTCCAATATCCTATTCCCACATACTCAATTACAAAAGATTTTGACTGGTCGGATACTGAAAATAATAGATTGCTTTTTGAAATGACTTCAAAATATGGTACTCCATATTTTTCAAACTATATCAATTCTGATATGGAACCCAGTGATGTAAGAAGTATGTGCTGCAGATTGCGTCTTGACCTTCGTGAACTTCGCAAAAAGTCAGGTGGTTTCTTTGGCAGTGGTGAAAGTACTGGTTCAATCGGTGTTGTAACAATCAATATGCCTAGAATTGCTTATCTTTCAAAGAGTGAAGGGGAATTTTTCGATAGACTAAAAACTTTAATGGATATTTCAGCCCGTTCATTACACATAAAAAGAGAGGTTATAACTAAACTTTTAGAAGAAGGCTTATATCCTTATACAAAGCGTTATCTAGGTGCTTTTGGCAACCACTTCTCAACAATCGGTCTTGTTGGTATGAACGAGGCTTGTCTAAATGCTAACTGGATTAAAAAGGATTTAACTCAAACTGAAGCACAAGAATTTACTAAAAAAGTTCTTAACTTTATGAGAGAAAAACTTTCGGATTATCAAGAAGAATACGGCG
This sequence comes from uncultured Clostridia bacterium, assembly GCA_964550125.1. GTDB lineage: Bacteria > Bacillota > Clostridia > Christensenellales > Borkfalkiaceae > CAZJWC01. The sequence goes on from CAZJWC010000002.1 coordinate 195,615, forward strand.
ATTTGTATAACCTTGAAGCAACTCCTGCTGAAAGCACTTCATTTCGTCTTGCAAAGCACGATAAAAAGCGTTATCCTAACATTATTACGGCAAATGACAATAGTGGCGTTCCTTATTATACGAACTCATCACACTTGCCCGTTGGTTATACTGAAGATATTTTTGACGCTTTAGATATTCAAGACGAATTGCAAACTTTATACACTTCAGGTACAGTTTTCCATGCCTTCTTAGGGCAGAAAACTCCTGACTGGAAATCAACTGCTGACCTAATTAGAAAAATTGCTCAAAATTACAAATTGCCTTATTATACAATATCGCCTACTTATTCAATTTGTAAGGACCACGGCTATATTGCAGGAGAACACTTTACTTGCCCTACTTGTGGACAAAAGGCAGAGGTATATAGTAGAATTACAGGCTACTATCGTCCTGTGCAAAACTGGAACGATGGCAAAACTCAAGAGTTTAAAGATAGAAAAGTTTATAAGGTTGATTTTGATAAACTAAATGACGAATCTTGCAAATGTGAAAGTAAAGTTGAGGTTCAATCTCAAAATGTTGATATGAACGGACTAATGCTTTTCACAACTAAAACTTGTCCTAATTGTAAAATGGCAAAAATGATGCTTGAAAAGGCAAATATTTCATACACTGCAATAGACGCAGAAGATGAAAAGGAAACTACTATCAAGTATGCTGTTAAAAAAGCCCCCACTTTGTTGGTATCAACTTCACGTGGTGTTGAAAGATATGAAAACGCCTCAGACATCAAAAAATACATTGAAAGCAGTAGAGCATAATTATGGTAGATATTATAGTTATAGGTGCAGGTGCAGCAGGTATGACTGCTGCACTCTACGCCTTGAGAAATGGTAAATCTGTTTTAGTTTTAGAGGGGGAAACTCTAGGAGGACAAATTGCAAGTTCACCTAAAGTTGAAAACTTCCCCACAATTCCACAAATTAGTGGACAAGAATTTGCCGATAAGTTGTTTGAACAAATTACTTCAAAAGGTGCTGACTTTGAACTTGAAAAAGTTGAAGGCATTGAAAAGATTGACGGCATTTTTAATGTAAAAACGGACTATGGTGTTCATCAAGCAAAGTCGGTAATTATCGCTGCAGGTGTAAAGCATAAAAAGTTTGGTTATGCAAATGAGGACGAACTTGTTGGTAAGGGTGTTTCATACTGTGCAATCTGCGATGGACCTTTTTATAAAGGGGAGGAGGTTGCGTTGATAGGTGATGCAAATACGGCTCTCCAATATGCACTCCTTTTGTCAGGTTACTGTGCAAAAGTTAAGTTATTCACTTTGTTTGATAAGTTTTTTGCTGACGGTGCTTTACAGGAAGCAGTTTTAAAAAATGAAAAAATAGAGTGGGTAAAAAATGTTTCATTGCAAGAGTTTATTGCTGATGATGAACTTAAAGCACTTCGCTTTAAAAATATGAAAGATAACAGTGAGTTTGTTTATAATACAAGAGGTTGTTTTGTTGCCATCGGTCAAGTACCTGATAACAAATGTTTTGCAAACCTTGTTGATTTAGATGCTCAAGGTTATATCGTTGCAGACGAAAGTTGTACTACAAAAACGGAAGGTTTATTTGTAGCAGGCGATTGTCGTACTAAAAAGGTAAGACAGCTTACAACTGCAAGTGCTGACGGTGCAATCGCTGCAACTTCTGCTTGTCAATATCTTTTAAAAAACGAATAAAAATATTAAGGACAGCCCGTTTTTAAGGCTGTCTTTTTAAGGAGAAATTATGGAAGATAAAAAAATTCAAGATGACGCTGAAGAAAATTGTGGTAGACGATTGAACTTCTTTTTAGAAAATGCAGAAAAAATGTTAAACATCATATTAACAATCTTTATAGCATCTGCAATTATATACTTTATTTCAAGTATGTTTTACACTTTTTCTTTTGGGACATTTTTAAAAGTTTGTTCTATAACTGCAATAATAGTTGCCTGTGGTTTGGCTGTCAATCAAATAGGTAAACTAATTTGTAGATTGATTAAAGAGATGAAGCCATAACAAAAGGAATTATAAATTAGAAAAACACGACTTTTTAAGTCGTGTTTTTTAGTCGTATCCTCTTAAAATTACTTTTTCAATGTCTTTACTTAAAATAGATTTCCATTTTTCAGCAGTTGATTTATCTACTTCAGTTAAGTTTTGCTGTATGCAACTACCTGTGTCTTTAAATTTTTGCAAAAAGTATTTCTTGCTTCCTTTAAGCCACTTGCCTATCTCAACTATATCCTTTTCAGTGTGTAGTTCGTTGATAATAGTAGTTCTAAACTCATAGGGTAAATTGTTGCTTTTAAGTATCTCAATACTTTTTTTAACGGATGTTAGGTTAAAATTTTCAATTCCAACAGCCAAGGAATAACCCTCAGGACTGCTTTTAATGTCCATTGCAATGTAGTCAATCAATCCCTCGTCAATTAACTCTTGCAATAAATCGGGGTTACTGCCGTTAGTGTCAAGCTTAGTTAAATATCCCAGTTCTTTTATTTTTTTTAAAAAGGTTTTTAAATCTTTTTGCAAGGTAGGTTCGCCACCACTTATACATACTCCGTCTAAAATCCCCTTTCTCTTTTTTAAAAATTTTAAAATTTCATCTTCATCAATCAAAGGTTGGTTTTTTACATCTAGTACCAATGGAGAGTTATGACAAAAAGGACATCTAAAATTACAGCCACTTGAAAAGGTGGTACAGCATAGATGTTCGTCAAAATCTACAAGCGAAAGTTTTTCTAATCCGTTTATAATCATATTGCACCTTCTTTATTATAGTATATATAAAAGCCTAATAAATGTCAATGTGGCAAAATAATAAAACAGGCAACTTTTTATAAGTTGTCTGTTTATATAAATAACCAATTTATAGGATTTTCCGTATAAAATAAATTGCAAATTGTTGAGTTTTCTGCATATTGATTAAACATCTCTAGTGCTGGAGTTCCGTTTACTGCAAACAAAATTCCTCCAAGTAAAAGTAACCCACAAGTGATTAGCAAAAAAACAGCCACTCCACCTAAAATACTATCTAGCGTAAAGAAAAATTTTTTTTCTCTTACATTTGCAAAAGCAACGTTCGTTCCCTTGTAAATAAAGTGAGAGATTAGTATTAAAAGCACGCCAATTACTATGATAAATAAGATGTTTGAAATAAGCATTGCAATATCGTTAGCAACGATAAAACCGAAAATGTTTTTTACACCCTCCATTACGGCTGTTGTTTCACTTAAAAAATCTACATTAGTTCTTAATATTTCAGCAAATTTTTCCGTAAGACTTGAAAACAAGGAATTTTCCACAACTAGCAGGTATGCCCCTATTACTGAAAATATTATCATCACAATGTGTAGCACTTTCCACAACTTACAGCAAAGCCCTGTTTTATAACCTATCACGGTAATGCTTGTATAAAAGACGCCTATAAGCAAGATGTCAAAAATATGAGGCTTTAATTCTAGCCAGAATACGCTGTTATAAAAGGTTGCAAAACTTGAAGTTATTGCTACAAGATTTAAACAATCAAAAGCACTAAAAAGGATAAGCACCGTTATAAAAAATATAACTAGTCCGTTTATAACTCCGTTTATGCCACCCAGCATCTTGTTCCCAAAAACATAAAGCGAAGTTACCTTTTTAGGTTGAATAGGCTCAAAGTCTCCCTTTATTTGATTGATAAACAACTCGTCTTCTTCATTGTTTTCAGTTTCATTTGAAATCAGTCCATGCACACCGTCCGATAAAACGCTCACTTTACTTTTAATTGCCTTTAATACAAAAGTGATTATTAACGAGGTTGCCACGCTTATAACCATTTTTAATAAAAAGTCAAGCAGGTTGTCGTTTAGACTTGGCAGAAAGGAAAGTACAAAAAGTACAAATGCCGAAATTAGTGAAAAACCTAATCCCCACCATTTGCTTTTTACAAACCCCTTTGCAAAGCCCATACAAAAACCGACTACGATTACAAGTACTGATATCGCTATCATTACATACAACATTACTTTCCCCTTATCCTCACCAACTAACTACTAAAAATTGTTGTTAAAATTTAATACTATTTTGTATGTATGAAGCCAGTTCATTTACGTCAAGTCTAATTTGTGCCATCGTGTCTCTATCTCTTATGGTAACAGTGTTGTTTTCCAAAGTGTCAAAGTCGATGGTTACGCAATAGGGAGTACCTATTTCATCTTGACGGCGATATCTTTTACCGATTGAACCTGCCTCATCATAAGTAACCATAAATTGTTTTGATAATTCTTTATATATCTCTTTTGCCTTTTCGCTCAAATTCTTTTGTAAGGGCAATACGGCAACTTTATATGCAGCAACAGCAGGGTGGAAGTGCATAACTACACGAGTTTCACCACCCTCAAGTTCTTCCTCATCATAAGCCTCTGCGAGTGTAGCAAGCATTAGTCTGTCAGCGCCTATTGAGTACTCAATAACATAAGGAATAAACTTTTCATTGGTGATAGGATCCATATAAAGCATACTCTTTCCACTATATTCTTGGTGGCGTGAAAGGTCATAATTTGTTCTATTGTGTATTCCGTTAAGTTCACTCCAACCGATAGGGAATAGGTATTGTATATCACAAGCACATTTTGCGTAGTGTGCAAGTTTGTCGTGGTCGTGATATCTTAAATGTTCTCTATCAAAGCCTAAATCAAGCAAAAAGTCCATTGCCTTTTTCTTGTATTCTTCATAATATTCTATATCAGTGCCCTCTTTACAAAACCATTGATGTTCCATTTGCTCAAACTCTATAGTTCTAAAAATAAAGTTACCAGGGGTGATTTCATTTCTAAAAGCCTTACCTATTTGTGCAATACCAAAGGGAACTTTTGCTCTTGTCGTTCTTTGAACGTTCAAGAAGTTTACAAACTCACCTTGTGCAGTTTCAGGGCGTAAGAAAATTTTATTTTGGTTATCTCCTGTAACACCACGAGAGGTTTCAAACATCAAATTGAATTGTCTAATTGAAGTAAAGTTGTGGTTGCCACAGTTAGGACAGTTAACTTTATGTTCCTCAATGTATTTTTCCATTTCTTCGTTTGACATAGTGTCCGGGTTTACTTTACCTTTTGAGTGATTTTCAATAAGGTTGTCTGCTCTATGTCTTGTTTTACACTCTTTGCAATCCATTAAAGGATCTGTGAAAGATTGTGTATGACCTGATGCGTCCCAAACTCTTGAGTTCATTAAAATAGCAGCGTCCACACCGTATGAGTTGTCGCTTTCTTGAACGAGTTTTTTCCACCAAAGACGCTTTAAATTGTTTTTTATTTCAACACCGATTGGACCATAGTCCCAAGTGTTTCCCATGCCACCGTATATTTCACTTCCAGGGAAAATTATTCCTCTTGATTTACATAGGTTTACTATCTTTTCCATAGTAACTGCTTTTTTGTCTGCCATAATAGTTCCTTCTTTATAAAATTTTAATTTTTTCTCAATAGCAATTATAATAGTTAAGCAAAACTATGTCAAGCAAAAGGGGAAAAATCGAAAGCAATATTTATTTAAATGTATTCCCAAAAAATTTGCAAATTATAAGTAAAAAAGTATTAAAATTTTTAAATATGTGTTATAATCATTTTGTTATGGTTAGATTGATATTTGAAGAAAAAAGTGGCTATTTAGTCCACTATAATATTGATGATGAAGGCAAACAACTTTCAATGGGCATTTTAGATGACGGCGAGATGATTACCGACAAATTTTCAATGCTTGAACTTGGTTTTAGGACGCTTATTATGCAATGCTATAAGCGTTTGATTGAAAATGTAAAAACTAAAGATATTTGGGGGCTTAAACTTGAAAAGTTTGGCTTTCATAAAGAGGGCGAGTATTATGTCGCAACTCTAGGAGAGTTACGTTTGCCACACGACTGTGAAAATAAATAAAACAAGGAGAGTTAATCAATGTTAACGGATATTGAAATTGCATCACAATGCAAAATGAAGGATATTAGGGAAGTTGCTAAAGAGTTAAATCTTGGCGAAGATGAGTTAGAACTATACGGAAAGTATAAGGCAAAAGTCAACGTAAAAAATTTAAATAAAAAAGCAAAACTAATTCTTGTTACTGCGATTAACCCCACAGCCTCAGGTGAGGGAAAAACAACCGTTTCAATCGGGCTTGCTGACGGTATGAGAAGACTTGGTGAAAAGGTTTGCCTTGCCTTGCGTGAACCCTCTCTAGGTCCAGTTTTTGGTATAAAAGGTGGCGCAGCGGGTGGTGGCTACGCACAAGTAGTTCCTATGGAAGATATCAACCTACACTTTACAGGAGATTTGCACGCAATTACTGCTTGTAACAACTTGCTTTGTGCAATGATTGATAACCACATTTTTCAAGGCAATAGCCTTAATATTGATTTAAACAATATCTATTTTAGAAGATGTTTAGATATGAACGATAGAGCATTGCGTAATATTACGATAGGGCAAAAAAAGGAAGGGGTTGAGAGAGAAGAACATTTTGAGATTACAGCCGCTTCGGAAATTATGGCTATCTTGTGTTTAGCAAAAGATTTAGAAGATTTAAAAAAGAGAATAGGAAATATTATCGTAGGTTTGAATACTGACGGCAAGTATGTTTATGCAAGAGATTTAAAGGCTGACGGTGCAATGGCTACACTTTTAAAAGATGCAATTAAACCTAATCTAGTTCAAACGCTTGAAGGAACGCCTGCTTTCGTCCATGGTGGACCTTTCGCAAATATTGCTCACGGTTGCAATAGTATTAGAGCAACTTATACTGCTATGAGTTTGTCTGATTATACTGTAACGGAGGCTGGTTTCGGTGCTGATTTAGGTGCTCAAAAATTCCTTGATACAAAATGTCGTATTGCAGGGATTGAACCCTCTTGCGTTGTAGTTGTAGCAACTGTAAAAGCTTTAAAACTACACGGTGGTGCTGATAAAACTACACTTACAAACGAGGATTTAGACGCTCTTAAAAAGGGTATGCCAAACCTAATTAAGCATATTGAAAACATTAAAAACGTTTATAAAAAACCTATCGTTGTTGCTTTAAATAGATTTGCAACTGACACTCAAGCAGAACTTGATTTAGTTACAAAAATGACAGAGGAGGCAGGTGCAAAGGTTGCCTTTACTGATGTATTTTTGAAAGGTGGTGAGGGTGGTGAAACTCTTGCTAAAATGGTTATCGATGAGTGTGATAAACCTTCAACTTTAAATTATAGTTATAACTTAACTGATGATGTTAAAACAAAAATTAGTGATATAGTTACTAAAATTTACGGTGGTGAAGGGGTTGATTATACTGATGACGCTTTGAGAAAGATTGAAAATATTGAAAAACTTGGCTATAAAGATTTACCTATTATTATCGCAAAAACTCAATACTCACTTTCGGATAACAAAAATTTGATTGCACGTCCCACAGGTTTTAGAGTTTTAGTTAAAGATATTATTTTAAAAGGTGGTGCAGGATTTATCGTTGCAGTTGCCGGTAGTATTATGTTAATGCCAGGTTTAGGTAAAGTGCCTTCGGCAGAACATATTGATATTGACTGCGAGGGTAATATCGTAGGATTATCATAATTAAGAGGTTTTTATGGTTGAAGCAACTAATTTTATTGAACAAATTATAAATGAAGAATTAGAAAGTGGAAAGGTAACTAGCATACAAACTCGTTTCCCTCCCGAACCTAATGGTTATTTGCATATTGGTCATGCAAAAAGTATGACTATTAACTTTGGCATTGCAAAAAAATACGGTGGTAAATGTAACGTATTTTTTGATGATACAAATCCTAGTAAAGAAAAAGATGAGTTCGTTCAATCAATTCTTGCAGATATTAAATGGCTTGGTTTTGATTGGGCTGATATAACTTACGCTTCTAATTATTTTGACACCATATATAATATGGCAGAAAAAATGATAAATGAGGGCAAGGCGTTTGTAGATGATTTATCTGCTGATGAAATACACGATACCCGTGGTACTTTAACTGAGCCTGGGAAGGAAAGTCCTTATAGAAATAGAAGTATTGAAGAAAATTTAAAGTTGTTTAGGGAAATGCGTGATGGAAAGTACGCTGACGGTGAAAAAGTTTTGCGTGCTAAAATTGATATGTCAAGCCCTAATATGAATATGAGAGATCCAGTTATTTACCGTGTTTTGCGTGCTACTCATCATAGAACGGGAGATAAATGGTGTATTTATCCTATGTATGACTTTGCTCATCCCATCTGCGATAGTATGCAAGGAGTTACACACTCATTATGTACTTTAGAGTTTGAGGACCATAGACCTTTGTATGAGTGGGTCGTAGATAATTGTGGTTTTGAAAAGAAGCCTAGACAGATAGAGTTTGCAAGATTAAACATTACTAATATGGTAATGAGTAAAAGATATCTTAAAAAACTTGTTGAAGAAGGAACTGTTCACGGCTGGACTGACCCTAGAATGCCAACTTTAACAGGCCTTCGTAATCGTGGTATTCCTGCTGAAGCATTGATAGATTTTTGCGTGCGTTCGGGTGTTGCAAAAGCAAACTCTGAAAGCGAACAAGCCTATTTTAACGCTTGCGTAAGAGAGTATTTAAATAGTAATGCTGAAAGAGCAATGGCTGTTTTCAATCCTGTAAAAGTAACAATCACAAATTTTGAAAAAGATGAAGATGTTGACTTTGAAATAAATCAAACAAAAGAGGACGCAGGTACTAGAAAAATCAAGTTTGGCAAAACATTGTTTATTGACGCTAGCGATTTTTCATTAAACCCTCCTCCAAAATATTTCCGTTTAAAAAAGGACGGCTATGTTCGTTTAAAAAGTGCGTATATTATAAAATGTGATGACGTGATTTTAGATGACAATGGAAATGTTAAAGAGTTGCTTTGTTCGTATGTTGAAAATAGCAGAAGTGGTAACGATACAAGTGGTATCAAATGTAAAGGTACTATTCAATGGGTGAACGCTGAAACTTGCCAAGATGTAATCGTGAAGGATTATGACTGTCTTTTAAATGATGCAGAGTATGCTGGTCAAGATTTTAGCGAGAGAATTAACAAGGATAGCGAGCATATCTTTGAGGGTAAAGTAGAACCTTATTTAACCAATGTTCAAGACGATACTTCCTTCCAACTTATGCGTATCGGCTACTATAAAAAGACTACTGAAAACGGAAAAACTGTGCTTTCTCAAATAGTATCGTTAAAAGATAATTTCAATAAATAATCACTTTTTGAAAGATAGTGTTAATTTTTATCACAATCAATTTTAACAAAATTCACATTTTCAATAAATGATTTTCATAAATGTATTGTAAAATGCAATCGTTAAGAAGATTTTATAGAAAATGTGGTTAAAGAGTTTTTTGAAGCACTTGGATTTCATCTAAGTGCTTTTAATTTTATCTTTACTTAAAATATAATAATTTCAAAGTAATGTGTCATATTTATATTGTTATCACATATTTAACACAATTATTTGTTATTTTATATCAAAAAAGATAAAATGGAGAAAAATTGTGAAGAAAAAATTTTTAGCGTTTGCATCACTATTTATTTTTGTAGTGTGCATAGGATTTGGTGTAACAACAGTTACTACTAATGTATGTGGTGGAACGGCAGCTGATGTGAAAATGACAAAAAATGAGGTGATTAATGATATTAAGACACTATATTCAGGGAAAAGCAATTTAATTATTACTGAAGGCTCAAGCAAGTATTTAAATACTTTTAATTTAAAACAAAAAATTTTGAATAAAGCATATAATGATACTTATGGTAGATATTGCAATGGTACTTGTACAATAGTAGCATCAACAATTGCCACAGAGTTTTATGATACATATAATTACTATGGTTACACTTCTTCTACCCAATCACTATTTAATAGTATTTTGAATTCAGCAATAGAAAATAATTATTATCGTTATAATGCTAAGAAAAAAACAGGTAGTGGTACATATTCTGATAAATTTGACGAGTGTATTGATTTAGGTCTTGCATTACGAAGCACAAATAAAGATGCAAAAATGGAAAGTTTTTATTTATATCAAAAAATAAAACAAAATGCTGATAAAGGAAAACCAGTTGGCTTTAATATACCTGAACACTCAATGATAGCGTGTGGTTATCAAGAATATCAAGTAAAATACACTTATAAAACTCTCAAGTGGTTTAAGTGGGTTGAAAAAGAAAAAACGGAAACTGTAAAGTATGTAGTAGTTAACGATGGTTGGTCTATGGGGTGCTCTTTTGATGAAAATTACTCATATTTTAGAAGCGATTTAATAGGTTTTAATTTATTTACAGCCCTATTTAATATAGCTGAATTTAGCATAGTTGAAATATGGTGATGATATGAAAGCAAAAAAAATACTAATTCCCTTAATTGCATTTTTATGTGTATTTGTGGTAGGTCTTTCTATGTATTTTATAGTTGTAAACTCAAAAAAGGAGGTTTTAATCAATTCCTTTGATACAGCCTCTAGTATAAATTTTGGAAAACATAAAGTAAAAAAGATTAAAGAGTATGAAAATACAACAACTTTAACTTTTAGTAGCGTGGAAAAAGCTGAAAAATTTTATAATACAGAAGTAAAGGGTAGCGAGTTTTATTATGGTGAACTTCAAACAGAAGATGAAACCTATACATTGATGCTAAGGGACGGATATTTATATTATGTATCACTAAGTGATGAGTGTGTATGTTTTAGTAATATGGTAATGGAAACAACAATTTATTGTTATCCTTTCGTTACTGATGTTTGTATTAACTTTGAATATAATCAAGAAGATGGAAAAGAGTATGCAACTGTAACTTGGGAAGAAATAAATGAAGTTGGTTGGGACTTATTAACTGAACAGAAGTACACAAGTTATCAAACATTAAAAGAGGGACTTTCTGTGCTTAATCAAAATTATTTTGCCTTTGATGATGAAACACAAACGATAAAAATTAAGTCTTATCGATTTAGAGCAAGTTATCCGTCAATTGATAATATTTCTGATAATTATCGTATGACAATTATTTGTAATGATGACTCTTTAGAATTTGTTGAATTACCAATTGGTGAATAAAACAAATATAGCAATGAGAAAAAAGAGGAAACTATGCAGAATTTAGCATAGTTGAAATATGGTGATGATATGAAAGCAAAAAATACTAATTCCCTTAATTGCATTTTTATGTGTATTTGTGGTAGGTCTTTCTATGTATTTTATAGTTGTAAACTCAAAAAAGGAGGTTTTAATCAATTCCTTTGATACAGCCTCTAGTATAAATTTTGGAAAACATAAAGTAAAAAAGATTAAAGAGTATGAAAATACAACAACTTTAACTTTTAGTAGCGTGGAAAAAGCTGAAAAATTTTATAATACAGAAGTAAAGGGTAGCGAGTTTTATTATGGTGAACTTCAAACAGAAGATGAAACCTATACATTGATGCTAAGGGACGGATATTTATATTATGTATCACTAAGTGATGAGTGTGTATGTTTTAGTAATATGGTAATGGAAACAACAATTTATTGTTATCCTTTCGTTACTGATGTTTGTATTAACTTTGAATATAATCAAGAAGATGGAAAAGAGTATGCAACTGTAACTTGGGAAGAAATAAATGAAGTTGGTTGGGACTTATTAACTGAACAGAAGTACACAAGTTATCAAACATTAAAAGAGGGACTTTCTGTGCTTAATCAAAATTATTTTGCCTTTGATGATGAAACACAAACGATAAAAATTAAGTCTTATCGATTTAGAGGTTGGAGTTTAACAGAAGATGCTAGGGCTTTTAGTGATTATTGTATGATAATTACTTGTAGCACTGATGCCTTAGAGTTTGTTGACTTGTCTAAATGATAATATAAGAGCAAATGATTGTCATTTGCTCTTTTTAGTATGGAGTAAAAATGATTAAATTGGTAAATATACAAAAAAGTTATGGTAAAAAGATCGTTCTTAATGGACTGAATTTCAATATTGTCGAGAAACAGATAATCGGTATAATAGGAGAAAACGGCTGTGGAAAAAGCACATTATTGAAAATTGTTTTAAATTTGATAAAAAATTTTCAAGGTAAAATGCTTGTTGAAGATACAATTAGTGTTTCAGGATTTATAGAGGATCCAGCCTTTTTGCCCTCATTTTCAGGCAGAGAAAATCTGATTTGTTTTGTAAAGGGTAATTTCAATGAGGAAAAATTTAATAGATTTATTTCATTATTTAAAATGGAGGAGTACATTGAAAAAAAATTTTCTAAATATTCTTTAGGTATGAAACAAAGATTAGGAATTGTTTATGCAATGATGAGCGATACAAAATTGATTGTTTTAGACGAACCAACAAGTGCGTTAGATCCTTTAGGTGTTGAAATTTTTAAAAAACTAATATTAGAAGAAAAACAAAACGGAAAAACAATAATTTTTGCCACCCACTCTATTTATGAGTTAAGGGGAATATGTGATAAATTATATTTCCTTAAAGATGGAGTTTTGATTGATAATAATGAAAATAATTCAAATTATGTTAATTATATTTTTGAATTTGCATCAAAGCAAGATATTTCAAAAATATCCTTAACTGAAAATGAGAAAGTGCTTGAAGGAAACAAAATATCAAAAAGAATTTCAGTTAATGATATTAACAAATTTATAAAGCTGTATGCTGATTTCAATTTGGTTTCGGTTTATCCTGATACAAAGGGTAATTTTAGTGATTCTATTCAAGAAAAGAGGTGAAAAGTGAAAAGAGAATTTTATAAAGTTATTAGAAGTAAGACTGTTCAAATTTCAGTACTAATTGCCCTCATTTTTTCATTTGCCTTTGGTGTTTTTTACTATTCAAATAGCGTATCTACAAGTAAATGGCACTGTATAGAGAAATATACTAAAATTGAAGAATTACAAACCAAAATTGAGAATTGCGAGAAACAATTAAAACTGCTTGATGAAGAATTTAAAGGTAATACAATTACATATGATGAGTATTTGAACGGGATTGACGAGGTAAAAATTACTATCAACATATATAAATATTTACAAGAAAACAATCTTGAATACTTTAAAGTGGCAGAGGAGTCTGCTGTATTACTGTATCAGTATTCTGACAATAAAATTGCTTTTTGCAGTGATTTTATTTCACTAGTTATGTTGTTATCACTCTTGTTTGGAGCAATATTGTCAATTCTTTTAAACACATACGAGGCAGATAAAAGTGTAAGTAAACTCGTTTATTGTGGCGTAAGCAGTCGTATGAAAATTCTTTTTAAAAAGTTATTAGTCAGTATAATTTGCAATCTTGCACTTACCTTGATTTTAGTTATTATAATGCTATGCTTAATGACGACATATTCTTTAGATTTCAGCATTTTAATAATTGTAAATGGACAAACTGTAAAAAGTATGTCAGCAACTGGGTATTTGATTTGTGATATTTTAATGAATATTTTTATGATTACGCTTTTTAACATAATATTCTTCTTTATATCTGTTTTAAGTAAAAATATTTATTTGGTAATTTGCTTGCTTCTACTTTCTTTTGCGTTAGTCTTTGTAATGATAACATTTATAAATATAAGACTTTTACAATGTGTTGTTGCTTTGTTGATAACAGGATTGGTAGCAGTTTTGTCAAGTATATATTTTAATAAAAAAGATTTATGCTAAAAAATTTTAATCAACTCTTGAAATGAAAAAATTATTATGATATAATTTTTGTAGTTTATAAGGGAGGCAGTGATGATTACTTCGAGATGTGGCTTGCTTTGTGAAGAGTGCGACTGGAAAAAGAAAGGGGTATGCAATGGTTGTATATCGTCAGGGGGTAAACCTTTCCATTTGCCCAATGACGCTATTTGTTCTATTGTGTCTTGTTGCAAGGAAAAAGATGTAAGACATTGTGGGGAGTGTGAAAAAATCCCCTGTGAAATGTTAAATTATTTTTCTAACGATTCTACTAATGGTGATAATCCCAAAGGTAAAAGAATTTTACAATGCAAAAAATGGAAAAATGAATAGCAAAAACCGACTTTTAGTCGGTTTTTTTTATATTCAATAAAACCTTTCAGTCGTTGACATAAGTTTTTATTTGTAATATAATAATGTTAGGTATATGATTTATAAAGGAGAAAGTCGTGAAGGTTTGTAAATTTTGCGGTGAACTTTGCAACGATAATTTAATAGATTGTCCTTCTTGCAAAATGCCCCTTGAAACGAGTGTTGAGAGGATGAGCCGTACTGAAATAACACAACCGAATATTCAAAATGCACAAATTGAAGAAGGTGCTTTTACTCCACCTCCACAAATGGCACAATACAACAGTATGCAGGAGTTGTTTGCGAGTAAAAATATTACCTTTCCAAGTATGCCCTCTGCTTACTCTGAACCTCCCTCGTTTAATTTGCAACCTGAGGGGAGTGAAATTTTTGTTCCTGCTATGCCCCCTCAACCTTTTGAGATGGCAAGGCCTATGGAGATGAAAATTCCTGTATCTGGGCAGGGTGCTGATTATATAAATTTAGCAAAGGAACTTGAAGATTTAAAGATTAAGAGTGCGTTGATGCAAGATGTTATAGTTGCTATGACTAACTCAGGTATGTTTGGACAAGATTTTTCAAATCAAGCCCAAGAACATATGCTTACAGGTGGGATAGGACAAAATGGTGTCTTACAAATAACAGGTGGTGTACAACCTGATATGCTAAACGTACAACCATTGCCTCCCGTTCAAAGTATGCCTTTTGGGTATAAAGAGGTCGTGGTAGAGTCAATCGTAGATGACCAAACGCATAACATAACAGGCAAGACAAGTCCTGTAAAAGCCGTAAAGCAAAAGAGAAATTCGTCAGCTAGTAGAAGGGAGATTTTGTGCGAACTGGCAATTTTAGTTACCCTAGTATCAATCTTGTTTTTTGTATTCCCTTGGTTTACAGTTAAAAAGGACATAAGTGAAAGTCTTACTTCTGTAAAGGTTTCAGGTCTTGACATTTTGTTTGGATTTTTAGGTAAACCTGAAAATTACGCCTATTATACTACTAAGGTTGAAACTTTACTAAAAGGTTATCGAGGATTTTTTTCTTCGCTTGATGTGGTTGTTTTATTAATGGCATTGCTGTTACTTGCACAGTTTATACTTTCAATAGTGTCCCTCTCTACAAAAAAATCTTTAAAGGGTTGGTATATGTTCCTTACAGGAACAACATTGTTTTTATACATTGTTGCTATTTTGCAAATCACTTTGTCAGGTTATTTGTTTGGACTTACCGATTCACTCAGTGTTCCATTTATAACGTTAGGAATTATGATTTTAGTTAAAACTATTTTTATGGGTATATTTTATAAAGATTAAAAACGGCAATTATGCCGTTTTTTTCTATTATTTACCATTTAATTTTAAGTATTATAAAATTGAATAATCTCATAATATTTGTGTAGGGGGAATACAAAATGCATTTTGAAGATACACAAACTTTTAAAAACCTTGCACGCTCATTTGCAGGAGAGTGTCAGGCAGGGATGAGATATCAATTTATAGCAAAACAGGCAAAGGAACAAGATTTAAAAATTTTAAGCGATACTATAAAAAGTATAGCAAAAAATGAAGCAGAACATGCCAGAGTTTTCTTTGAGGAACTTACCTTGAACGGCAAATTTGATAATATCAATATTGACGCAGGCTATCCTTTTAGAACGGGCAGTTTAATTGAGAATTTGCAGTTTGCAATGGAAGATGAAAAGAACGAACAAAAACTTATTTATCCTGAATTTCAAAAAATTGCAAGTAGCGAGGGGTTTGAAAGGATTGCAAATATTTTTGGTATGGTTGCCGATGTTGAGAGGCAACACGAATCTATTTTTAAGTATCTTGCCATTTCCTTAAAAGAAGATAAATTATACAAAGCAGACGCACCTACTTTGTGGGTGTGCAGTCAATGTGGGCATAGAGCAACAAATAAAGATGCTTGGCAAATTTGTCCATTGTGTCACTTTAAACAAGGCTTTGTTGATATTCATCTTCCTTACGAGTCGTCTAATTATAATACGGCTGGTAAAAATAAATAAGAGAGGGTAAAAATATGAAAAATAAGGCAGAAAGCAAAAATCAAACAAATAACAGTTCAAACTCAAAAAAGCAAACTTCAAGTAAGGCTGAAAAGTCTACAAAGAATAGCAAATAATGAGAGAGAATAAAAAATTTAGAGTGTCATCAAATACCGATTGTTTAGGGAGTTATACAGGTGTTGCAGAAAATCCTTATGAAGTCCCTACACAAGATGCAGATGATTTATAAACAAAAAAACGGCAAGTTAATCCTTGCCGTTTTTTATTTAAAATAGGAGAAGCCACCTGCTTTTGCAAATGGCCTCTGTAACAAATGAGAAAAATGTGGGTGAGTGATCAAATTTATACGTCCCTTTTATCTAGTTTTAAAAACTAGATGACTTAGGATTGAATATAGTATACTTAATATTTAAAAAGATGTCAAGTGGTTTTTGAAATTTTTTGTAAAAATTTTATTTTATTTTCTTGCCATTATTTTTAAGGTATTATAAAATAAATTAGATAGTAAAAAAAGGAGATTTTTTATGTTTAATATTGTTTTGGTTGAGCCTGAAATTCCACAAAATACCGGAAATATAGTTAGGACTTGTGCTGCTACAAAGTGTAAGTTGCATTTAGTACGACCTTTGGGTTTTGAGGTCAGTGATAAATATTTAAAAAGGGCAGGGTTAGACTACTGGCATTATGTTGATATTTCATATTATGACAGTTTTGAGGAATTGCAAGAGAAAAATAAGGAGGGCAATTTTTACTTTTTTACAACAAAAGGAAAGAAAAATTATTGTGATGTTGCCCTTAAAGAAAACGACTTTTTAGTTTTTGGCAAAGAAACAAAAGGTTTACCCGAACAATTACTTGTTGATAATTATGACCACGCAGTTCGTATACCTATGCTTGATGAGTTGCGTTCATTAAATCTTTCAAACTCAGTTGCAATAGCAGTTTATGAAGGGTTAAGACAAAACGGTTTTAAAAATATGCAAGAAAAAGGAAAACTACATTATTTAGAAGATTTGATTAAGTAGTTGGTTATAATTGGTTATATCAGTCAATTTGTTTGACAAAAAAAAATAAATAATATATTATGATAATCGTAAAAAATGAAATTGTAAGGAGCAATTATTATGAATAAAATGTCAATTAAAGACGTTGATGTAAAAGGCAAAAAAGTTCTAGTAAGATGTGATTTTAACGTACCTATGAAAGACGGCGTTATCACTGATGAAAACAGAATTAAGGGTGCACTTCCCACAATTAAATATTTGATGGAAAATGGTGCAAAAGTTGTTTTGTGTTCTCATATGGGTAAACCTCATAACATTTTCAATGAAAAAGTTTCTTTAAATAAAAAGGAAAAGAAGAAGATTGCTGAACTTCCTGAAAGTGAACAAGTAGCAGAAACAGAAAAGTTGATTGCAAAGGCTTTAAAAGACGAGCCTAAAAAATTGACTTTAAAACCCGTTGCTGATAGATTAAACGAACTTTTAGATGGCAAAGTTACTTTTGCTACTGACGTTGTAGGTAGTGATGCTCAAACAAAAGTTGCAAACCTTAAGGAAGGCGAGTGTGTATTGCTTGAAAACTTGCGTTTCCACAGCGAAGAAGAAGGCAGAGGTGAGGAGTTCTGTAAGGCTCTTGCTTCATATTGCGATATTTATGTTAATGACGCTTTCGGTACAGCACATCGTTCACATGCTTCAACTGCTGCTATTGCTGAATACGGTTTCGTTGATACTGCTGTATGTGGTTTCCTAATTGAAAAGGAACTTACAGTTATGGCTGATAGTTTAGAAAATCCCGTTAGACCTTTCGTTGCTATTTTAGGTGGTGCAAAGGTTGCTGATAAATTAAATGTAATTTCAAACTTACTTGAAAAGTGCGATACTCTTGTTATCGGTGGTGGTATGGCTTATACTTTCCTAAAGGCAAAGGGTTACACAGTAGGTACTTCTCTAGTTGATGATGAAAAGATTGATTATTGCAAAGAGATGATGGCAAAGGCTGAAAAACTTGGCAAAAAACTTGTGCTTCCTGTAGATACAGTTATCGCTAAGGAATTCCCCAACCCCATTGACGCGCAGATTGAAGTATCTCAAGTTGAAGCAGATAAAATTCCTGCTGACATGATGGGACTTGATATTGGCGATAAGACTAAAAAGTTGTTTGCTGATACTATTGCAGACGCAAAGACAATTATTTGGAACGGACCTATGGGTGTATTTGAAAACCCTGTACTTGCAAAAGGAACTATTGCTGTTGCAGAGGCAATGGCTAATACAACTGGTACTACTATTATCGGTGGTGGTGATAGTGCTGCAGCCGTTCAACAATTAGGTTTTGCTGATAAAATGACTCACATCTCAACAGGTGGTGGTGCATCTTTAGAGTTGTTTGAGGGTAAAGTATTACCTGGTATCGCTTGCTTAAACGAAAAAAACTAATTTAAAAATATTTTATTTATATATAGGAGATAAAAATGCGTAGACCTATTATCGCTGGTAACTGGAAAATGAACAATACAGCTGCTGCTGGTGTTCAACTTGTTAATGAATTAAAACCCCTTGTTAAAGATGCTAATTGTGATGTAGTTGTTTGTGTACCTTTCACAGCAATTCCTGCTGTATCTGAGGCAGTTAAAGGCTCAAATATTAAACTTGGTGCTCAAAACGTACACTTTGCTGAAAAAGGTGCATACACTGCTGAAATTTCTGCTGATATGTTAAAAGAGTTCGGCGTTGAATACGTTATTATCGGTCATAGTGAAAGAAGACAATACTTCGCAGAAACTAATGAAACTGTTAATAAGAGGATGATGGCTGCTTTGAACGCAGGTTTAAAGCCTATCGTTTGCGTTGGTGAAACTTTAGAAGAAAGAGAAACTAACAAAACTGAAGAAGTTTTAAAAACTCAAATTGTAGAAGGTCTAAAAGGACTTGACGATGTTTCTAAAATCGTTATCGCATATGAACCCGTTTGGGCAATCGGTACAGGCAAAACTGCTACTGCTGAACAAGCAAACGAAACGATTGGTTTTATTAGAAAGGTATGTGCTGAAAACTTCTGCCCTAACTGTGCTGCAAAAGTACAAATTCAATATGGTGGAAGTATGAACCCCAAGAACGCTAAAGAACTTATGGCAATGCCTGAAATTGATGGTGGTCTTATCGGTGGTGCATCATTAAAGGCTGTTGACTTTTCACAAGTTGTAGGCTTTGATAAATAATAATTACTCAGGTTGTATTTTAATAATAATTAATAAATAAAACTCCTCCTTGCGTTGCAAGGAGGAGTTTTTAAATTGTTTGGTAAAAAAATAAAAAGCCCTAAAAAAGGGTGTTTTTTGTTCAAAAAAATATAAAAATCGCATAAATTTTTAAAAAACTCTTGACAACAGTCGGGGGGGGGGTAACATTTATGTGAATAATTGTAACTACGTTATTCAAGGAGGGGAAAATATGAAGAAAAAACTTTTAATAATTTTATTATTGTGTACTGCATTATTTTTTGCCTTGTGTATCGCAGGCTACTTTATTTATACGGGCAATAAATCTAATCATACTCACTCTTACAAAACAGAGTGGGCAAATGATGATACATATCACTGGCATGAGTGCGAGGACGAAAATTGCACCTCTATTTCAGGCAAGGCAGAGCATACTTTTGACGAGGGCGTATGTACAGTTTGTGGAAGGATTGCACCTAAAAATAATGGAGAAAGTGATGACGATATTACACTCACTAGCCTTAGATATACGTTAAATAGTGAAGAAACAGGGTATACTGTTACGGGGGTAGATAATTCTTCTTCAATAGAAGAAATAGTCATATCAGCCACCTATAATGAAAAACCTGTAACAACTATAGGTGAAAGTGCGTTCAATGGTTGTAGTAGTCTAACAAGTATAACAATTCCCGAAAGCATAACAACTATAGGTGAAAGTGCGTTCAATGGTTGTAGTAGTCTAACAAGTATAACAATTCCCGAAAGCATAACAACTATAGGTGAAAATGCGTTTAATGGTTGTAGTAGTTTAACAAGTATAACTATTCCTGAAAGTGTTACAACTATAGGTGAGAGTGTTTTCAATGGTTGTAGTAGTTTAACAAGTATAACAATTCCTGAAAGCGTTACAACTATAGATGTAAGTGCGTTCAATGGTTGTAGTAGTTTAGAATACAATAAATTCGATAATGCCTATTATTTAGGAAACGGCACTAAAGAATATTTATTCTTAATAAAAGCAACGGGTACTGATATAAATTCTTGTATAATAAATAATGATTGTAAATTTGTATGCAGTACAGCTTTTGGTGGTTGTAGTGGATTGACAACAATAACCTTACCTTTTGTTGGTGCAACAAAGGACGGAGCAAGTAATACTCATTTTGGTTATATATTCGGTGCGAGTTCATATACCAACAACTCAACTTGTGTACCAAGTTCTTTAACAAATGTAACAATAACTTCTGCAACAAGTATAAAAGAAAATGCCTTTAAGGATTGCAGTAGTTTAACAAACATAACAATACCTGAAAGCGTTACAAGTATAGGAGAAAGTTCATTTAATGGTTGCACTAGTCTAGCAAGTATAACAATACCTGAAAGCGTTACAAGTATAGGTGAATCTGCTTTTGGTGGTTGTAGTGGATTGACAACAATAACCTTACCTTTTGTTGGTGCAACAAAGGACGGAGCAAGCAATACTCATTTTGGATATATATTTGGTGCGAATTCATATTCCAACAACTCAACTTATGTTCCTAGTTCTCTAACAAGTGTAACAATAACATCTGCAACAAGCATAGGAAGTTCTGCATTCTACCTATGCACAAACCTAACAAACATAACAATCCCTGAAAGCGTTACAAGTATAGGAACTAATGCGTTCCGTGCTTGTAGTGCTCTAACAAGTGTAACAATCCCTGAAGGTGTTACAAGTATAGAAAGAAATACATTCTATCAATGCACAAACCTAACAAACATAACAATCCCTGAAAGCGTTACAAGTATAGGAGAAAGTTCATTTAATGGTTGTACTAGTCTAGCAAGTATAACAATCCCTGAAAGCGTTACAAGTATAGGAGAAAGTTCATTTAGTGGTTGTACTAGTCTAGCAAGTATAACAATCCCCGGAAGCATTACAAGTATAAAAAATAGTGCGTTCGCTGGTTGTAGTAGTTTAGAGAGCGTAACAATCCTTGAAGGTGTTACAAGTATAGAAAGAAATACATTCTATCAATGCACAAACCTAACAAACATAACAATCCCTGATAGTGTTACAAGTATAGGAGATTATGTGTTCTATGGTTGTAGTAACTTAACAAATATAACTTTACCATTTGTTGGTGCAACAAAGGACGGAACAAGCAATACTCATTTTGGATATATATTTGGTGGTATTCCATATTACCTAAACTCGACATATGTACCAAGTTCTTTAACAAGTGTAACAATAACTTCTGCAACTAGTATAGCAGAATATGCGTTCTATGGTTGTAGTAGTTTAACAAACATAACAATCCCTGAAAGCGTTACAAGTATAGGAGAAAGTTCATTTAATGGTTGTACTAGTCTAGCAGGTATAACAATCCCCGGAAGCGTTACAAGTATAGGTGACTCTGCTTTCAGTGGTTGCAGTAACTTAACAAATATAACTATACCATTTGTTGGTGAAACGAAGGAGGGAACAAACTATACTCATTTTGGATATATATTCGGTGCGACCACATATACCGACAACGCAACTTGTGTACCAAGTTCTTTAACAAGTGTAACAATAACTTCTGCAACAAGTATAGGAACTAATGCGTTCCGTGGTTGTAGTGCTCTAACAAGTATAACAATACCCGAAGGTGTTACAAGTATAAAAGACAATGCGTTCTATGGTTGTAGTAGTTTAACAGGTATAACAATACCCGAAGGTGTTACAAGTATAGGAGGTTCTGTGTTCTATCAATGCACAAACTTAACAAACATAACAATACCCGAAGGTGTTACAAGTATAGCAGAATATGCGTTCTATGGTTGTAGTAGTTTAACAAACATAACAATACCCGAAGGTGTTACAAGTATAGGAGGTTCTGTGTTCTATCAATGCACAAACTTAACAAACATAACAATACCTGAAAGCGTTACAAGTATAGGAAGTGGTACGTTTGCTAGTTGTACTAGTCTAACAAGTATAACAATTCCCGACAATGTTACAAGTATAGGACAGTATGAATTTGCTGGTTGTAGTAGTCTAACAAGTATAACGCTCCCCAATAACCTAACAAAAATACAAGTGTGGGCTTTCAGTGGTTGCAGTGCCTTAACAAATATAACAATTCCCGACAGCGTTACAAGTATAGAATATTATGCGTTCTATCAATGCACAAGCCTAACAAACATAACAATCCCTGATAGTGTTACAGGTATAGGAGGTTATGTGTTCTATGGTTGTAGTAACTTAACAAATATAACTTTACCATTTGTTGGTGCAACGAAGGACGGAACAAGCAATACTCATTTTGGATATATATTCGGTGCGAGTTCATATTCCAATAACTCAACTAGTGTTCCAAGTTCTTTAACAAGTGTAACAATAACATCTGCAACAAGTATAGGAAGTACTGCTTTCTATCAATGTGCAAACCTAGAAAACATAACAATAACATCTGCAACAAGTATAGGAAGCACTGCGTTCTATCAATGTGCAAACCTAGCAAACATAATAATAACATCTGCAACAAGTATAGGAGCCCATGCCTTTATGGGTTGCAGTAGTTTAACAAACATAACAATCCCTGATAGCGTTACAAGTATAGGATATGCTGCGTTCAGTGGTTGCAGTAACTTAACAAATATAACTTTACCATTTGTTGGTGAAACGAAGGAGGGAA
The DNA here is from genome assembly GCA_964550125.1 of uncultured Clostridia bacterium. GTDB lineage: Bacteria > Bacillota > Clostridia > Christensenellales > Borkfalkiaceae > CAZJWC01. The sequence continues at coordinate 218,576 of CAZJWC010000002.1, forward strand.
CAAACTATACTCATTTTGGATATATATTCGGTGCTGGTTCATATAATTACAATTCAACTAATGTACCAAGTTCTTTAACAAGTGTAACAATAACTTCTGCAACTAGTATAGGAAGTTATGCGTTCTATGGTTGTAGTAGTTTAACAAGTGTAACAATTCCTAACAGTGTTACAAGCATAGGAAATTATGCGTTTGATGGTTGTAGTAGCCTTAGCAAAGTATATTATAAAGGAAATGAAGATAAGTGGAGTGCTATAGTTGGTTACGGTAATGTTCCTACTGATGCTACAATATACTATTATAGTGAAAACGCACCTGCCACAACTGGCAACTACTGGCATTATGACAGTGACAAAAAAACCATCGTTGAGTGGTAATATCAATTTAACAAACAAACCTTGTAAACAAGCAGTTTTAAAGTAAAATAAAATGTCTATTAAAGCAAATAAAAACTTAAACGCCTTTGCTAAACCAAAGGCGTTTTTTTATCTCTAATTAAGAGCGTGGTTTGAGTTATTCTTGATAAATAAGTTTAATTACTTGCAGTTATTTTTTAATTAGTGTATAATTAGTTTGCTTTTTAAGTACACTAATTTCTTTTAAGGAGTAAAAATATATGAAAAAACCTTACGCTATTATGATTATGGACGGTTATGGTATCAATCCTGACAAAAAAGGAAACGCTATTGCTATTGAAGGCAGTCCAAATGTAAATCAATTCATTAAAAACTACCCTTCAGCACAACTTGGTGCGAGTGGTATGTCGGTAGGACTTCCTGATGGACAAATGGGAAATAGTGAAGTTGGACATTTGAATATCGGTGCAGGAAGAATTGTTTATCAAGAATTGACTAAAATTACAAAGGAAATTCAAGAAGGCGAATTCTTTAAAAATGAAGCATTGACAAAAGCAATGCAAAATGCAAAGTTAAATAGCAAAAAGTTGCATTTTTATGGTTTGCTTTCTAACGGTGGCGTTCACTCTCATAATACGCATTTATATGCTCTTTTAAAAATGGCAAAAGAAATGGGTGTTGATAACGCATATGTACATTGTTTTATGGACGGTAGAGATGTATCTCCTACTTCGGGGGTAACTTTCTTAAAAGAATTGCAAGAGGAAATGGATAAATTATCTTTCGGTCAAATAGCATCAATGTCAGGTAGATATTATGCAATGGATAGAGATAACAGATGGGATAGAGTTGAAAAAGCGTACGATATGCTTACATTAGGTAACGGCGTACAAACTCAAGATATAGTTGCTTGCTGTGAAAAATCTTATGCTGACGGTGTAACAGATGAGTTTATTTTACCTACTAATGTTGTAAAAGACGGCAAGGCTGTTGGCTTAATTGAAAAGGGGGACTCAATCATTTTCTTTAATTTCCGTCCTGATAGAGCAAGAGAAATTACTCGTGCTTTCTCTCAAGTAGAGTTTGAAGGCTTTGAAAGAAAAACTGGATTTATTGAGCCTTGTTATGTTTGTTTTACAAGATATGACGATACTTTCAAAAATATTGATATTGCTTTTAAACCTCAAAGTTTGGACAATACTTTAGGCGAATATCTTTCAAAGAAAGGCTTAAAACAATTTAGAATAGCAGAAACTGAAAAATACGCTCACGTAACTTTCTTCTTTAATGGTGGTGTTGAAGCTCCTAATGAAAATGAAGACAGATATTTAATTCCCTCACCCAAGGTTGCTACTTACGATTTAAAACCCGAAATGAGTGCTTACGAAGTTGCTGATAAAGCGATTGAAGTTTTAGATAGTGGTGAATACGATGTTATGATTTTAAACTTTGCTAACTGCGATATGGTAGGTCATACAGGCGTTCTTGAGGCTGCTGTTAAGGCTGTTGAAACTGTTGATAACTGCGTTCAAAAGGTAACGGACAAAGTGCTTGAAATGGGTGGAAGTGTATTGCTTACAGCCGACCACGGAAATGCTGATAAAATGTTTGAAGATGACGGAGTATCTCCTTTTACAGCCCACACTACTAATCCTGTACCCGTTGTTCTAATTTCAAATGAATATAAAAATGTTGAACTTAATGATGGTATTTTGGCTGACCTTGCTCCTACATTATTAGATGTAATGGGTGTGGAAATTCCTAAAGAGATGACAGGTAAATCATTGATTAAAAAATAATAAATAATCAAATGCCCTATTTATAGAATAGGGCATTTTTAAATAATTTTTGCGACTCTTTGCATAGTGGGAAATATTTAAACGGAACTAAAAAAGTATGTTTATCTCCAAAAATAGATAAAATTTATAAAATTGACTAAAAATAGTTGTAAAAATAATTTTACTATGCTATAATTTTTTAGCATTGTTTTGATATGTAATTTGCTCGAAAAGAGAGGTAAATAGATGATTACAAGTTTGTTAGCAGAAATTGCTGATTTCTCAAGTGAAACTTTATACTATGTTTGGTACGTAAGTTGTATTGTTTTAATGGTAGGTATTTTATTATCTGCTGTAATTGCAATTATCTTGGTTTTAATGCAACAAAGCAAGGGTGATGGTATTGATGCTTTAAACGGCTCATCTGACACCTTCTATGGACAAAATAAAGGTCAAAGTATAGAAAGTAAGTTAAAAAAATGGACAGTTATTTCTATAGTTTGTATGGCTGTTTTGTCTATTGTTTTCTATGTATTACAAATTATTGCTTAATTAAGATAAATGGTGCGACTGCTTTATGTGGTCGCTTTTTTATTAGTGGGGAATATATATGACTTTAAAAGAAATTATTATTGAAAAATTTAATGACGGCTCTTTTGTAAACAAATCGGATAGCCAAATTTTTATATTACTTGGCATTTCTGGAAAATCTAACATTAAAGAGGTAAACTTAATTTTAGATGAACTTGAAAAAGACGGAACTATTTTACAAATGAATAATAAATTTGTAACGCCTGAAAGTTTAGGTGCTTTTACAGGAACTTTGCGTGGAAATGAAAGAGGTTTTGCTTTTATAACTGCTGATGACGGCTCTGGGGATTACTTTATACCACATAGGTCGCTCAACGGAGCTATGCACAACGATACCGTTTTAGCAGTAAAGACAAAAACAGAGCGTAGTGATGATGAAGCACAGGTTATAAAAATTTTAAAAAGAGGTATGACGGAGGTTGTTGGAACTTTTGTTAAAGACGGAAAAGTTTGTTTTGTTATCCCTGACGATAGCAGATTTTTCAATGATATTTATGTTCCTATATCCAAGGCTGGTGTTGCAAGGACTAATGAAAAGGTAATTTGTAAAGTAACGAGTTACCCAAAAGATAAATCTCCTGAAGGAGAAATAATTGAGGTGCTTGGTAAGTCAGGAGATATAAATACTGAAATTTTAGGAATAATTAAAGCACACAACTTAAATACAGAGTTTCCTGCAAATGTTTTGAAAGAGGCTGAAAAACAAAGAAACTCAAAAATAATTTTAGAAAATAGAAGGGATTTTCGTAACCTTTTAACAATAACTATTGATGGCGAGGACTCAAGAGATTTTGATGACGCAATTTCAGTTATAAGAACTGAAAATAACGGCTACACTCTTTATGTTCACATTGCTGATGTTTCCAACTATGTTTTACCTAAGAGTGAACTTGATAAAGAGGCATTTGCTAGAGGAACAAGTGTTTATTTTCCCGATAGGGTTTTACCTATGTTGCCTGAAGCACTTTCTAACGATATTTGCTCTTTAAAAGAGGGGGAAGATAGGCTTACACTTACTTGTATTTTAACTTACGATAAAGAGGGTAAACTGCTTACTAGTGAAATGGCTGAAAGCGTAATCAATTCAAACCATAGATTGACTTATACCAAAGTTTCAGCAATTATTGACGGTAACGAGGATTTAAGAAGGGAATATGCAGATATATTGACAATGATTGACGATATGCTTTCCTTAACGAATATGCTTGTAAAAAAACGCCGTGCAAGAGGCTCTATTAACCTTGAAGTAAAAGAGTGTCAAATTATGGTCAATGAAAAGGGAGAAATTTCACTTAATGGCTTTGAAAGAGATATTTCTCACGATATTATTGAGGAATTTATGCTGTCTGCAAATGAGGCTGTTGCAGAGTTTATCAATCAATATGAACTTCCCTTTATATACCGTGTTCATGAACAACCTTCAGTCGAAAAAGCGATTAGGTTTAAAGAGTTTATAAAGGGACTGAGTTTACCTCCAAAGTATCTTGCAAGATTTAATGTTGAGGACGTAAAACCTTATGACTTGCAAAACATATTAAAAGAACTTGAAAACGAACCTGTTTTCCCTGTTGTCAATAAAGTTATGTTACGCTCAATGCAAAAGGCAAAATACCTTGAAACTAATCTAGGACACTTTGGCTTGGCAAGCGACTGTTATTGTCATTTTACTTCACCTATAAGAAGATACCCCGATTTAATCGTGCATAGGGTGTTGAAATTGGTGTTGAACGGTCTGGCAGGAGAAGTTGAAAATATGGCTAACTTTGTTGTATCAGCAGCAGAAAATTCCTCAAAAACGGAGCGTAATGCTGACGATGCAGAAAGACAGGTTGACGACTTGTTCAAGGTTGTTTATATGAACGATTTTGTTGGAGAGGAGTTTGACGGAATTATATCTTCAGTTACTGCTTTTGGCATTTTTGTTGAACTTCCTAATACGGTTGAAGGACTAATTAAAATTGTAAATCTTCCACAAGATAATTATACTTTTGTTGAAGAAAAATTTTTGTTGCAAGGTCAGTTTAATGCCTTCAAACTAGGTGAAAGATTAAAGATAAAACTTGTTGCGTGCGATATATTGACACGCAAGTGTGAATTTGAGTTGGTGGAAAAAATAGATTAAGGTTAATTATGAAAGATATAACTATAAATAGGCAGGCTAGTTTTGAGTATTTTATTGAAGATAAGTATGAAGCAGGTATCGTTTTAGAGGGTAGCGAGGTTAAATCGTTGCGTGCAGGTAATTGTCATTTAAAGGAAGCTTTTTGCTTTATAAGAAATGGTCAAATCACCCTAAAAAATATGCACATCGCTATTTATGATAAGTCTGGTGCGTTCAACTCAAAAGATTCAATGAAAGACAGAAAACTACTTTTGCATAAAAGAGAAATTGCCAAAATTTCTGGTAAAGTTAATGAAAAAGGTTATACTTTAGTACCCCTGCGTGTTTACTTTAAAGGTTCACTTGTAAAAGTTGAGATTGCACTTTGTCGTGGTAAACACACTTATGATAAAAAGGAGAGTATGGCTAAAAGGGATATTGAAAGGGATACACAACGACAAATTAAAGAGTATTATAAGTAAATTTAAAAAAGCATTGATTTTTTCAATAATTTAGTATACAATATTAGTACTGAACGGCGTGAGCCGTCCTGCACTAAAGGACGCTAATTATAAGTGTCCTAATTTTTGGGGATGCACCGGTTTCGATTGCTGGCAAGTTGATTGGTAAGCACACCGAAGAAGAAGTGGCTTCGTAAAAACATTTCAAAAGCTTAAATGCAAACAATAACAACGCTGATTTAGCGTTAGCTGCTTAATTATAAGCATGTCTTTCCTACTTTCCATCGTGTAGGCAAAAGGCATCAAAACAGATGGAGAACTCTGCATAAGGTCGAGCAATGCTTTGTGTAGTGATTTTAGTTGTTTGCTCCTTATAAAATCCGTTAACAGAGTTTATAAGGATAAGATTTAATGTTAACTATGTGTGTAGAAAGCCTTTTGACAACCCTGTAAGACATGAGTTCAACTCTCATCATCTCCACCACTTGGAACCGCGGTCGAACCCGTGGTTCCTTTTCATTTGTGTTAA
>CAZJWC010000003.1:0-161934 GCA_964550125.1 uncultured Clostridia bacterium
GGATCAGACTGTAAATCTGACGTCTTCGACTTCGGTGGTTCGAATCCACCTCCTTCCACCAAAAGCCATAATATTGATACAAAATATCAGTGTTATGGCTTTTTTGTTTTTAAAATGTAGGCTTGTACGGATTGTTTTTCCTTACAAGCCTTTTATTTTATCTATAAAAGCAAATACCTCCAATTTAATATAAATTTGAAATATACTATTATGCCTGTTGATTTTTTTCAAAAAAAAGTGTATTATATTACTGCCAAACTAACTAAATAATTGTGAAATGTGTATTTTTATCCCTATGGATAGCTATACATTTTTTTAGCCATACTTATTTTATGAATTTGATAAAATGCGAATTCCATCTAGTAAGTGTGGCAATACCCATTTCACATAGAGTTAGTTTGGCGACTACCGGAGTTTGCGTTTTGTGCGGTTACTTCGGTAATCGCACTTTTTATTTGAAAAACTATTGTTTTGTCTTATATAAGTGCAATAAATTTTGGAGATGTAAGACAAGATGATTAAAAAATTCAGCATTGAACTTGAAGGACAAATTGAATTTTACGAACAATATTTAAAAGTCGTAAACCCCACCTTGACATTTGAAGATATTTTTCGCAATAACACTGATGGTATATTAAACGGTAATTTACTAGAATTTAAGTTGAATATAACCGATTTAAATGCCTGCTTGTTTCAAACCATTAAATATCTGTCCATTATGAGAATTAAAGGAGAACCTATTCCCTCAAACATACTGCTTGTATCATTGAATACTGCAACAATCTATGTTTATAAATCATTTGACTATTTACCTGAAATTGAAAAGGTTTATGTAGGTGGTGCTTCAAAAGAAAACAAGGGATTTGTTGCTAATTCTTATTATAAAATACTAAAATATGCTGATAATCAAACAGATGAGTTCACTTTAATCCAGTTGCTTAAAGAAAAGAAATTTACCAAAATACACATTGATGAAAACTGTATTGTTGGTTGGGCAGAAAAATATTATAGAGAAAATACGCAGGCTAGAAAATCCGATTTTATAGGTGATAGTACGGGTAAGGTTAAAATTGTAGGGGAAATTCGTGAACCAAACAAATTCAAGGATTATATTTATGCCTATGACGGAAAAGATAACGTTCGTTTCCAATATCTAATGGATAAACTAAATGATACAATCCAAAAGAAAAATTTGGGAGCATTTTATACTCCCGAGCCTTACGTGGATAAATCTATTGAATTAGTAAGAGAGGCTATTTTAAGAGTTCCTCAAGGCAACGATTATATTATTCTTGACCGTTGTGCAGGAACAGGCAATTTAGAATTAAAGTTAACTGATGAGGAATTATCTCATTGCATTGTATCAACCATTGAATATTATGAGTACAAAGTCCTACTTGAATTACTAGGTAGCAAGGTTAGATATATTATTCCACCCATTGAAAAAGAGGATACTTTTAATATGGGGCTTGTTCGTGATGCAGACGCTTTAACTGAAGAATACATTAATAACCCTGTAATAAAAAAGTATATTGATAATCCCAAATGTACAGTTATTCTATTTGAAAATCCCCCTTATGCCGAAGCAAATGGTACTACTTCAATAAAGGGTGCATGGAAAAAATCTTTTATTGTCGAACAAATGAAAAAAGAGATTAAAGGCAGTGCTTTAAACGATTTAGGCAATGCTTTTATATGGTCAGCTTTTAAATATTATTTAAGACAACCTACCGATAGTTATATTGTTTATTCTCCCGTAAAATATTGGAAGGCACAACATTTAATAGATAAAAGATTTATAAAGGGGTTTGCATTTAACAGAAGATTTTTTCACACAAATATAGACGCTTGTATTTCTTGCATTTTATGGAGCAACGAAGATGCAAGTGTAGATGAATTTTGCTTGAAAGGATATAACATTAACAAAGACAAAATAGATGAAATTAAATACGAGCGAGATTTATCTATCAAAAAAATTTACACGGTTATAAGTGAAAAATATTTTGATAATAGGTGTTTTAAAGACAATCTTGAAGGAGTTTCATGTAATTTAGACGGAACTGAATACTTGGGGAAAAAAAATTGTGTACAAAAAAAGTTTAATAAAAACATTATTGGTTTTTTGGTTTGTAACGGAACGGGATTTGATAATCCCGACTTAAATTCAGGAATAACTACTTGTGGAAGATATGACGGACATGGCTTTTTTATCCGTAAAGACAATTATTTAGAAAAATTGCCTATGTTTTGTGCAAGTAGATATATTACATACAACAGAGAGTGGACAGAAAGAGCAAGGATTATGAAGTCTGGAGATGGCTCAAATAAATTTTTTAATGATTTAAAAAGAGGCAAGTTAAATGAGTTTTTGCTAAAATGTCTTGTTTTCACTTGTTTTGAAATGCAAAATCATATGCGAACGTTTATGGGAACTGACAATCGTTTTTATCGTAACGAACTATGTCTTGATAATACAAATGGAGAAACTTTGGCAAGTGTTGATTTAAAAAAATTAAAAGTTAATGATAGAGAAAAAGAACTTTTTGAACTATGGGATTTGATTATATCAAAAGCAAGGGAAACAAGAAATTATAATCCCGATTTAACATACGGAATTTATCAAATATTTGCTGAACTCAATACCTTTACAAAAGATGAAACTACAGGAGTAAATATACCTGATTATCCTGAATTAAACGGACATTTGAAATCATTAAAGCAAAAGGTCAAAGAATACTATAATTTAGAAATTGTCCCTACTTTGTTTAAGTACGAGTTTTTAAAATAAAATGTTATCTAAATTTTAAATTAAACACAAAACACTTAAGTATAACTTAAGTGTTTTTTATATAAATTAAATTTGTAATACGCTGTTTTAATTATAAACTTTTAATCAACGCAGTTTTGCAAAATAGAATTTGCCTTAGTTAAATTTGTTTGATACTTTTTCATTTTAATCCAACATACAAAACCGTATAAATCGCTCATACAAAATACCGTAAAACAAATAATCATAGGCAATACGGTAATATCACTTATGCAAGTGAGAGTCCATAAAATGATAAGAACTATGTCGTTGCAAGCATAACCTATAGCATAAAAGGGTGTACGCAAAAGTAAAAGCCCTGCCCCAAAAAAACTTGTTAAAACTGAAATAGTACAAACTATTAAATTTGGTGTATTAAAGTACTTTAATATAAAGAAGAAAGCAATGGTTGTTGCTACTGCAAGGACACAAAAAATAACGCAGGTTGATTTTTTTAAAGTTGCAACCTTAACTTGAGGTTTACCTTTTTCAAAGGGATTTTTATACCAAATGACAGCAGTAACCAGTGCAACAGGCATACTCATAAAAAGGTATGTAATCATCTCCCCATAATAGCCTATTTGAAAGGATTTTATCGCATACAAGATACTGAAAATAACAAGCAAAATTTGACCGATAGGCAAACCCTTTGCAACCATAATTAAACCTGTAACACCAATTATTGCAGAAATTGTGCTCAAAATATCTACATCAAAGAAAAAACAAGGGATTATTATCGCTGAAACAGAAAAAATCCACAATACTAAATCGAAAATATTAAAGTTTTTAAAAAATGCACTAACATTTAAAAATTTTTTATTCATAATGGTGGATTATATACAAATATAAAAATTAAGTCAAGTATACAAAGCCATATAAATTAAAAAAAAGTTATTGAAATAAACCTAAAAAGATGGTATAATATTTTTACAAAGTAAATAAAGGACATTTAGGAGACTTATATGGAAAAACTACTTGTTAAGGACGCAAAAAATGCACTAGTTGAAATTTTGCAAAGATACAAATTCAACTTTGACAAACCAGACTTTGAAACTGCATTTTACGCTTTTAAAGAATATATGAGTCTTGAGTTTGACACGCAAGATGATTTAATGTTTTATGAAAGTGAACTATCGGCTTTGACTGGAGAAATGATGTTTCAAATATCTTTCGTTAGACAATTTGCAGACGCAAACAACAAATGTAGACAACTACAACTTGATATATTTTACGAGCCGTTAGACTTTTATAAAGATGCTGACGAGTGCATTTGGCTTGATGACTATAACACAAAGGAAGAATTTTATACCAACGTTTTATCAAGCAAATCTTTTGCAATTCTTGCGAAACACGACAAACCTATAAGAAGTGAACTATATTTTGATAATAAAGACTAAAAATCAAGCCACCTTTTAGGTGGTTTTTGTTATTGCACTATATGGTTTTGTATGGTATAATTTAAGAGTAAAAGGAGTTTAATTATGGCGAAATTTTCAAACAAACAATTTTATAATGATATTGCTAGTGAAATTGGCTGTTTTTCGCAAGTGAATTTTACTACCGTTGATGAATCGAAGTTTAATTATTTTAAGGAACTTAACAGGCTATGTGGTGGCAACAGTGTTGTACTTGACATTGGGACTGGCTGTGGGACTAATATTTTAAAAAACCTACAAAACTTTAAGCAACTAATTGGAATAGACAGTTCGTATAAAATGATAGAAAGAGCCAACGACAATTTAATTGACTACCCTATCAAGCGTTACAAAACTAATTTTATGATAATGGACGGAACTAAATCCCTATTCTTCCCTGACAATTACTTTAATGTAGTTTGTTCAAGACAAGCCCCTACAAATTTAACGGAGATTTACAGAGTATTGAAGCCTAATGGCTATTTTATAACCGAACAAATTGACGAGGACGACTGCCTTGAACTTAAAGAGTTGTTTGGTAGGGGACAAGGTTATAATGTACAGGGAAAACAAATAAAATCCTTAAAAAAGCAATGTGAAAATAATTGTTTCTATTCAATTAAAACTTATGAAATTGAGCAGACTGAATATTACAACACAGAAGATGACCTGTATTTTCTACTAACTCATACACCTATCATAACAGACTTTGGAGAGGAAAAAACGGACAATCAACTTTTTGATGAATATGTCAAAGCACACACTAAAAGTAAAGGAATAGTATTAAACAGAAAACTTTTTGGAATAATCGCTCAAAAATAGGCATATCTTAAATATACAACTAAAAGATTTAGGTCTATACCTTTTAATTTAAACGGCAAGAAAGCACTCAACATACTAACATTGGGTGCTTTCTTTTTCTCACTTACAGAGACTTTGTAATTTGTCAAAAAATATATTATTACACAAGCGCTTTACCAAGAGCTTTACAAGAAACAACTGCTTCATCATCAGGGGCTTCATTACAAATCACGCAATCGCACGCCATTACTGCACCTGCTGAAATGCAAGTATCCTCCCAACTTCTCATCCACTCACCGTCTCCCCAGCCATAAGAACCGAACAGTGCTATTTTTTTACCACTAAGTTTTTCAACACATGCCTCGAACATAGGGGCAAATTCATTTTCTTCCAAAACTTCTGCACCCATTGCTGGACATCCAAATGCCACTGCGTCATATAAATCCATTTTTGAAACATCAAATTCAGTAGCTGTCATTACAACTACCTCAGCACCAGCCTCCTTTATACCATCTGCCACAGCAAAAGCCATTGCTTCGGTATTGCCTGTGCCACTCCAATAAACAACTGCAATCTTACTCATTATTGCTTAAAACCATCCTTTCTTCTTTTTAATATATATCAACCGACTACTGTTAGTCGTTCAATAGGCTTTCCATTTGCGTACTGCGAACAATAAACTTCAGTACATTTTTTATACTTTTTAAAGGTCTTTTTTGTCTTTTCAGCATCACCATAAACCTTCCAGCATCCACAGCACTTGCAGTTACACGCTTTATTTTCAATAAATCCGTAAACATCCTCAGGTGGATAACCAAGGAAAAGTCCAATCTCGTGTGGAAATTCGTCATATTTGGCCATACGCTTAACCAAACAAACTATGCATTTTTCAGGCGTTTCGATACTGTATCCACGATTACGCAAAATACAACAAGCATTTTCGTCTGTAAGGTCTTTTTTTAATTTTGACGGACGATAAATATAAATCAACGCAGACTTTTCATCAAAACGAAGTGGTAGAACACGCACTCCTTTTTTTGACAAATTCTTGTTCCAACTTCTTATCAAGTTACGCATTTCGTTTACGCTGTCATATCTGCATGAAAATAAATTTCCAGTTTTTATTCCGGCAAGAGTAGGGGAACAGTGTTTTACAAGCATTTCTTCAGTCAACATACCCTCTCCTTTATATTCAAGTTAGTCAAGGCTAACTGACACATAATTTTTTTGAGGTTTATTTTCGTACCCCAACGAATATATCATATCAAAAAATTAAGCCTTTTTCCACTCTCAAAAGGTAGAAAAAGGCTCTGTTTAGATACTTTTAACTTTTACTTGTATCTCATTACGATATTGTGCAGGATTTACTCCCTTTACTGAACGAAACGCTGCTGCAAATTTACTTCCGTTATCATAGCCATGTTCCATAGCTATATCAAGAATTGTTTTGTCTGTATACTCAAGCATATAGGCAGCAGACTCCATTTTGATTGTACGAACATACGCTCCTACGGGAACATCATAAACACTTTTGAAAGTATTTTTGATATGTGCAACTGAAACATGAAAGATTTGGGATAGTTGTTCAAGTGTGATACGGTCGTCCATATGCTCATACAAATATCGTGCAATTTTCTCTGCAAGTAACACTTGCGTCCTTGAATACAGTCTTCCTTGAGTTTCATCTTCCTCAATGTTCAGTTGACTTAAAAACAACATCAATTCTAAGGTTTTTATTTTGCAATAACCCTTTCTAATATCTTGAGATACTGAATAAATCTCCCCAAAAATATGTTCTATGGCTTGATTGGCCCTTGTAATATATGCAATCCTGTCCTTACAGAATTTATCTGCTAACGACTTCGGCTGAACATTGACATCTTCTAAAAAACAAGATAGGCAATGTGGGGCTTTATCAAGGTCAATGCGAATTGTCAACCCATGATAATGCTTGAGAGGAAAGTTTATAACTGGTGAAAGAACATTGGCTTTTACAATCATTAAATCACCCGAAGAAAGAAATACAAACTCATCATTTAAATTAAACTCCGAACGACCTTCACGACAATATGTGATTTCAAGAATATTTTCGTCTTGAGATTGTTTCTCATTTATAATTTGATTATCGTGCACTTCAATAAATGAAAATTCAATACCATGAAATACTGAATATACAGTAGTATCTTTCAGCCAACCTTCCTTATTTAAGTTAGGCTGATTGTCCCTTTTAATTTCATTTTCTATGTCTATCACTTTATTCTCCTTTTCCGTAACAAATCAAAATGAATTTTACAGCATTTTTTTTTAAAAGTCAATAATTCAAAATGCAATGTGATTTGTGTAAAAATAAAGAAAAGACTTAATGGTTTACTCCATTAAGTCTTTTTTTCATTTAGTAATACTTAAATTCATAAATTACTACGCTCGTTGTTGGTGTACCAGAATTTACAACAGTGTATTCTTTTCCGTCTGCATCAGTAAGTTTATCGGGTATTTGCACCGTAAGAGAGTCTGTGTATATCGTTACAACAGTAGCCAACAACTCACCTGATTCACTTACCGTTACATTGAAGAACCATACAAAACTATTTGAATAAATAGTACTTTCGCTGTAAATATATACACCAGCAAACGCATAAGTGTAAGTTTCTTGCATATAGTAGCCTGAAGTTTCAGTTGTAGTTGTATCACCATCTTCATTTTCATAGTATACGCTACGAGTTGAACTTGTCTTATCTATGCTATAAACCGTTCCTGCAGAGGCTGGAGTCGTTTCCGTTATGAAATATGAATATTCCTGCGTAACCGGTTTTTTGGTAGAGGTGTTATTTGAGAAATTAAATCCGTGTCCATAGAACGGTCCTCGACCAAACCTAATAAGCATACCTTGACCAACCAAGAAAGCATAGATAGGGTGGTCATCAGCCGTAGTTGCAACTTGAATTGTCATCATTGCACCTACATCATTTAAGAACTTAGTTTCTCCACCAAAAGTACCTTGTGCTTGACAATAAATTTTTGAAGTTGCCCACTCATCTGCATCTTCAAAGTACACTAATGCTGCTTTAATCTCTGTCAATGATACATCATAAGAAAGCAAATTATTGTTTGATAGGTAGTAAATTTTATTGTTTTCTGCATAAGTGATTTGTTTTTCGTTTGCAGCACAATTTGCACCTGCGTTAAATATAATCTTTATTGCCCAGCCTTTTGGAACAAGACAAGAGTAAATAGGAGCATTTTCACCATCAGTATAACTGTTATTAACCGTTCCTACATAACTCATCAACACACCTGGTGCAGAGAATAATGCATTTGTGTCATTTGTTGAATCACTCGTTAAACCTCCGTAGCAGTTTGAAATTCTCGTTCTAGTAGAACTCGTTCCCGTTTCAATATCGGTAAACGCATACAAATGTGCACAGATATATGACGAACTTTGACCGTTTTGATAATAATAGTCATTTTGGAAGTATACCGTAATAAACTCTAAATCTTCCATTATGTACTCTTCATAATCATTACTATATGACCTTGCATAGAATATATCCTTAGATTCGTTATATCCATACGAAGAAGGAGTTGTACCTGAGCCTGTTGTATAACCACTTTGAGTTGAACTTGATACAGTTCTTTCATATACACGCATTGAACCACGTAGAGTTATTTGGTCGGCTTGTGCCGATGTGCCTTCAAGATGTATTCCTGCATCATCAGTAGAGAAATCATCATAGTAATGCAATGTATATACATACATTGTTGAGTTGTTGTAACCTTGTGTTGTAGTATAATCACTAACTTTACCATAGAAGAACATACCTTCGTGCAATGATGTTTCCGTCATTGTTGAAGTGATTGCACGATTTGTATTATCCAAAGTTGAATAGTTAGTAAAGTAAATTGATATATTAGTTGCAACGGCAGGAACACTTATATAATATAATTTACGCTCTGTCGAATCACCCGTCAAATCACTACAAGTATAAGAGGCTGTACTTGCCATTTCAACCCCTTGACCACGCATTTCAGTGCTTGTATTGTAATACAACTCACCATTGTAATAGAATTGAATTTCTACTGCAACTTGACCAAAGTACGCATTTGTTGGAGCGCCATCAGTCGTTTGCAATGTATTATAGAAGTAAACATTGTAAACTTCACCAGCAAATTCAAGTTGCTCACCAGAAGTTGCATCATAAATCCAAACATTACCTTCAGTTGTTCTTTTAATTTCCTCAATACAATTTACGCCACCAACAATTCTTGTTAAAAATTCATTGTAAACTGCATCTTCTTTATATTGTTCATACACACTCTCTAATACATAAATAGTAATACCATTTGATGCGTATGTGATATAACCGTTTTCATTTCTAACAGTATATACTTCACCAAACGTACTCATTAAAGAGATGATTGGTGCTGTGGGTGTTAAAATATAGTAATCCACAACCCTACCTAATGCTTTTAAAGCATCTTTTTCAATGGAAGTTACAGTTGTAGGGATCGCATAAGAAACTAATCTTTGATTATTTCTTCTATTGATACCTAAAACTTGAATAAGTCTAGTCTTATCTTTACTCAAGAAAGAGAAGTTACCATATTTTAAACTACCATATATAGTGAAATAATCACTACTTCCTCCAACAAAATCAATACTTGTAATCTGTGTTGAGTTAAAGGCATTGTAACCTATCGATTGAACAGATTGAGGTATTAAAATTGAATTTATAACTGAAATGTTATTGATATTAAATAGGTTAGTTCCTAATTGTACAACTGTGTAAGCATCACCGTTACCCGTTGTATCAACATACACTACACTAGGAATAGTCATTGCACTGCTAATACCATCAGCAGGGATAAACTCTGTCAATAATGCAGTTTTATTAGTATAGTCTTTTATAATGAAACGCCATAAGTTTCCGTCATCATCATGGTATACATTGAATAATTCTTCATCATATTCCATATCCGTTCCGTGATACACATCTTCAATATAGATTGAGTCAGTAGGATAGATAACGTCTTCCCAAGTGAAATTGTTACTACCTAAAATTCTGTGTTCACGACCGTCATCAGCGTATTCATATGAAAGTTGATAACCTTCAGTATAAATAATTTTAGTATTACCGTTTTGGTTTTCGGTATCAGCCATAGCCCAAGAAGGCAAATAAAGTACAATATCGGCAGCAGTAGTATAGGTATAACCTATCATATTGCCGTTTTCTATATATAGTTGATATCTTAATGAACTAGACTTATTTTGAGTTTGATTTCTTAAATCAACATAACCTATTTGTCCATAGTTCAAAATTTGAACATCTCTCGTTGCAGAACTTGCAATAATTCCATCAATTTGTGTTCCTGCACCAACGAATACGTTGGTTGAACTTACAATTGATATTGAACCCAACTTGTATGTTCCACTATCAGTCATTTGATTGATTATTATATCACTCAAATATAAACCATTTGTATCACTTGATGTATCAAGTATACAGTTTGCTACAAATGAGCCACCTTTAAGTCCTTCTTCATACCAGCCTAAAAATATCTGTGCACCATCACTACTTCGACCTTGAATACTGCAAGAACTGTTAGGCGTGTCAATTTCAAAATCGCCATAGACATACAGTTTTGACAACTGTGGAAGTTTTATCGTTACTGATTCACTTGCATCAAACTCATATTTAAAGTTTCCAGTCGTATAGAAAGAGAAGCCGTTTAAATCAAAGTTTAAAGGTTTATCAATTACGATGTCTTTTTCAAAGTTTAAAGTTTCAGTCAAAACGATGGTATCGCTTGAAGGAGCCATAAGTAAAGCATTTTCAAACTCGTCAGTCGTTCCACAATACCAGTAGTTAGTTTGTTCCTCAGGAACATAGTATGACTTTTGAGTTGCCATAAAAGTTGTATCAATAGTTAGTCTTTCAAATGCTGACAAGTATCTACTTGGAGTACCTTCATCAAAGTAAATGCACATCCTAATATAACTTAAAGTTTGACCTTCCTTACAAAGAACGTTTCCTAATCTTATTTCATCAGTTAAGTATCTAATACTCTTTGAGTTTTTATCAAGTGAAGCGGCATTTATAGTTGTTTCAGCACAATATTCTTCAAGCGAATTATAATACAAAACAGCTGAAGAAACATCGCTCACACTGAAATAGCAATAGTCTTTTATGATATTATAACTTTCTTCCTCAATAGAATCAGCAAAATCATATGCAAACTTGATATAAGTTGCTACGTCAACGTTACCAGAGTTTTCCATTACTAGATATCTCGTTAAGATATAACCACTTTCATCATCTAGTCTTGAAAGCCATTTACAAGCACTTGAAATGTTAACAGACTCGTAAGCTGAACCAGGTTCAGCAGTTGCAGTCGTTGATGAAAGGTCAATCTCTGTTATGCCACTTCCTTCCTGTCCAAGTTCAAACGCTCTACCTGCTGAATCTCTAATAGATAGATTTACCGCAAGGTCGGCAGCATATAGAGGTGTAGCAAAACTAACAGAAGAAGCTGAAAACCAAGCATATGCTGCTGTTGATGATAAAAAGATTATCAACAAAACACTCAGTAAAGTTATGTACACCTTTGTCGTACTACCCATTTTTGAAAACGAGTGCTTTTTGTATTCAGTTGTTTTGGCAGTATTAATGTTATTTTTCATTGAGTCCTCCAAAATACTCGTTTCCTTTATGTTTATATATTCCAAATTACATATTTTCCACGGTCATTAATGTAATAATAATAACCTGAGGTAGTAGGTTTAGTTGCTGAATACAAATAAACCTTTGCTGTTGAAATTGAAGTACCGGGAAGAAGGTCATATCCATCTATTGTATCAGGGAACGCCAAATTATTTAAGGTAGTGTGCTCTGTTATACCATTGATAATTTCAGCATATGTTACACCGTCAACCTTAGTCAACTTATAGAAATATTTAGCCGAACTCCTATCAACTGACGATTGCTCTTGCAATTTAAGTTTTGATAAAGTCGAACTTCCTGTTGATACAAAAATATCACCACCAACATAATCTGCACCAGTATAACTTGCTGTATAATTTGACGCTGATTCATTAAATGAAATATCGTCAAGTCCTTTGGGTACATCAATATACCAAACTTCAAGGCCATTATATGTTTTATCCGTTTTAGTCATAGAAGCACCTGGTATCCATGTACTAGTATACTTTCTAGGGTTTCTTCCCGAATATGTATACTCCGCTCTTGCTGCTAAATAAACGTTGTAACTTACACTTACTGTAGTGGTTGAGTTGTTACCAGGGCGACCACCACTACTTGAGGTATAACTTTCTTGAGCTGTAAAATAATCCTCATAAAATCCAGTACAATACACACTTGACCAGTTACTAGGCTTTGCAAAATAAACTCTGCAAACTTCAGCAGTAACTTCCTTTGTTCCAACAGAAGAAGAGTAAGTTTCTGCATAGTGCATTGTAACTGTTTGTTCACCGAACTCGTTCTTTTCAGCATCTGTATAAGATACTTCATTTATAGTTGCCTTAATTACTTCAGCTGAAGAATTAAGAATACCTTTTGAAACATAATCATCTTCAAGTGATTGTAAAACATGAATTGAATATCCGTTAAAGTTATAGATAACAACACCGTTTACTGTGGTCGTATCTAATGCAAATAGTGTACCTAAAGTTCCCTGCGAAACTGAAATAGGTTCTAACGCTGTTGAATACAAAGTTTTTAAAGTTGTTATGCTTGAAATTGCATCATATTTGATGTTAACAACCGAAAAAGGCAAATTATATTCAGTTATATCCCCATTTTGAATAAATAATTCACACAATGTTGTTGAATCGTATGAAATTAAAGCCAAATCTTGAGTGTCTAAACTTCCAAGCAATCTATAACTCGTATTACCAGAATCCAATGTAATGTTGTTAATTTGCATTGAATTGAACGCATTTACTTGTAGATTTGTGATATTTGCACCTATATTTATTTGTGTTATTGATGCAACATTTTCATCAGTTATTGTATTAGTTGCAACGCTTGAAACTCCGTAGTCAACCTCTCTATAAGTAAGGTGTGTGGGAATATCAAGAGTTGTATTAGATAGATTTGCAGAAGCAAGTTCCAAATCAATCAATCTTGCTGTATCATTTTCAAGAGCGATAAATTTCCAGGTATTACCAGCACTATCATATGCTAGATTATAAAGTGTACTTTCTTCCTCATCATCAGTATATGATATATCAGTAGTATCTATCTCTCGCTCATAAGAGATATTTAAATAAGTAAAGCTTTCGCCACCTTGCAATCTCTCCTCTTTGGGATACTCTGTATCCTCAACGAAAATAGTCGAATCATATGAAAGGTAATACTTATCTAAAATGTATTTAATAATTACTTCATCTTCACTACTGTTTGTAGGAACTATAATTACTACATCTGTTGTAGATGTATTATTTAGTCCTATTAGTCCACGATTGATTATGTTAAACTGATATTTACCTCTTCTAAAACTACCACCTATAAGCACTGATGTATTGTACTTATCAACATCTTCTTCGTCAATAAGTTCAACCATCTCGTGATACAAATAGGGGTGCATTTTATTAGTAAACCATACATAACCTGTTTCTACCTTGCTTGTATCTGTTGCGTCAAATGAAAGATAATATACCGAAACTAAACTTGTATATATGCTTTCAAGAGAGGCTGATGTTCCATAAGTATTAGATGATGAATTAGGGAAAGTAAATCTTGCAATATATTGCTCATCATATCTATAACAATAAGTAAAAGTTGTGGTTGTGCTATCTCCAACTAGACCACCTGAGAAACTTGATGTTCTATTTGAACCACGACCTGTTGTATCACCAACTGCATATGAATATGAAAGCGTTCCTGCATTATATCCAACCAAGCCACCACCATAAGCATTACCTGTAACGCTAATAGCTTGTACGCTCGCTTTTGAGAAAGATTTTGTTACAGTTGAGTTTGCGTCAACGTAACCAACAAGTCCACCACTATATACGGGATAACTTGAACCAGCACCAACATAATAAGCTTTTGATAAGCCTGAACTATATGAATCTGTTATCGTGCTTGAATACATCTCACCAACAAGTGAGCCTGAATAAGCACTATAATATGCTTTTGCCAAAATGGTACTATTTGAATAACACGCTGAAATTGTCGTATTCTTTGCATATCCAACTATACCACCTGCTTTACAGAAATTATAAGCACTTTCAGTTGTAATCTTCAAACTGCTGTATGAATATTTTATTACTGCAGAAGTATTCACATTTGCAAGTAGACCTGATACATATGCAGTTGCTTGTTTGCATTTTGCCTCAATATCACCTAGTGTGTATGAGTTTTTAATTTCTATTGTATCTGCATATCCAATTAAACCACCAACCGTCATTGTTGAACTTGTTGAAGTTGAATTGTTTTGTATCGTTAAAGTAACATTTGACTTAATTTTATTTACTGCTTGACTGCCTGCAAAATACCCAAATAATGAACCAACATATGTTGAACCTGTTGAAGTAAGAGAAATTGTTCCCTTAACCTCACAGTTTTTTACATAAACGCTATCAGCATATCCTGCTAAACCACCACAATATGAATCAAGCGTGCTATTTATTTTAAAGTTAATATTAGTTATAGTAATATCTACGAAAGAGGCATTTTTCAAATAGCCAAACAAACCATAGTAACCATTATATTCATCAGTTATAGTGAAGTTGAACACTTTAAATTCTTTACCATCAACTATACCTGAGAAGGGATGTGTTGAGTCGCCGATAGGTTCCCACTCATTTCCGTTTAGGTCAATGTTGTTTGCTAAAATAAAGTACATACCTTCATAGGTATTTCCATCCTTAACTTTTTCTCTTAAATATGCTAGGTGAGCACCAGTTGAAATTTCATAGGGAATTTCCTCCGTGCCTTCACCTTTAAATTCTGATTCAGTTTCACCGAACCAAATATCATCATCAACGGTGATTGTATATGAAGTTACATTTTGATAATACAAAGTAAATGGAATACCATCACTTACCCACCAAACATAACCGTTTGCGATTGAGCCTTCACCATAAATACGCCAGTAGGGTTGAATTAGGTTGTTCATTACCACTGTTTCACTTGCATTAGTTACGATTGTGGACTTATCAAGGCCTTCAATTTCTGTATCATTATATAAAATCTTTTGTGTAGAGTATGAGAAACACTCAATTACGCTTCCCGTTCCTGTTGCACAAATGTATGCCAACTTTGTATCTTGTGTTGAAGTTATTGTTCCCATTGATAAAACATATGAGAATACTGCCCCACCATTATTATCAGCAACACCACCAGCAATATAAATATCACTGCCACTTGTTTGTACATCAATGTCGCCGTCAATATAACAAATTGTGGTTTCAGCAGTATTTCCATTTACACCTATCATACCACCCGCTTTAACTGAACCACCAGTTCCTGTAAGAGTTATATCAATAGTTGAATATGAAAGTTTAATACTGCCTTGATTTTCACCGACAAAACCACCAATAGTATACCTTGAAGAAGATGTTAAGCTAGCATCAATAGTTCCTTGAGTAAAGCAAGCAGAAATAATTGCACCCGTTTCAATCTTACCAACCATACCACCAACAAGTGAATCTCCCTCTGCTTCAACAGAGATATTAATGATTGTATAGCAGTTTGTAAATCTTGTACCCGACTTTGAATAACCTACTAATCCACCAATTTTTCCGTTAGTTTTAGTAGAAGTGATTGTACCGATTGCATAACAGCCATTTACAGTTCCGTTTTCAACAAGTCCTGCAATACCACCCTCAAAATCACGATTTGAACTGATGACAAAATCAAGTACACCTAAATTTTTAAGAGTTCCATTTACGACATAACCAAATAGACCTGTATATGATTGTGTATTCTCTGCTATAACGAAATTTGAAATCGTATATCCGTTTGCATCAAATATACCTTTAAAAGGATTTGATGGCGTTCCTATAGGAACCCACTCATTTCCGTTTAAGTCTAAGTCCATTGCAAGTTCAAAATAAACACCTGAGTAATGGTTACCGTCAGCATTACTATTAACACAATTTGCAAAGTATTTAAGTTGTGCACAAGTACCTATGTAGTAAGGGTCGGTAATAGTACCAGTTCCGTTGATTGAAGTTGCAACACTTGTTCCGTCCCATACATTTACAAAGTTATCAGTTTCATTAAATTTAATCGATGAAGCATCAACCTTTTCAATTTCACCTTCATTGATAATTTGTATATTTACAGCATCTGCATAAGAATAAATAGTACCAACTTGACAGCTTTCACCGATAAAGATACAAGTATTACTCAATACATTGTAATCAGCAAGTTTGTAAGATTTATTTCCTAAAGCATCAACTGCGTCTAGCGTTTTAATAATTATGTTTTCTTGAACAAAACCACTTTTGTCGTTAGTTTTATCGAACTTTGTTTTAATGTTCAAAACACCTTGAACAACCTCGCCATCAGTTATTCGTCCTAACAAAATTTGAGTTTTTGAGTTACCAACAATAAATAGTGATGATGATGGAATATCAATATTTATATCACCCGACACGACCAATCTTGATGATGAATACATATTTACATAAGAGTCGTGTGAAGAAGCATAGTCAAAGTTAAGGTCGCCGTCTATTTCTAATGTAAAGCCGTTTAAATTCAATGTAACTGCTTGTATAAAAGTCAAAGGTTTTGTTGTTGATATATTCGTTGTTAAATTGATTACATCTCCAGCCTTTGCGTTTGAAGCTGCTTCCTTTAATGCAGTTTCAGTTGCTACAGAATAGGTTGTAGTTGTTTCACTCTCCTCAAAAGCATTTACTCTTGAATAGATATAAGTTGACATACCGAAACTTGATAAAGTTACACTTGTTGAAGTTGACCAAATTTGTACCCTGTAATATGAAGATGAAGCATTATGGACCTCACCAAGTGATTGAATTTTGTCAATGTCAGTTAAAGGCATTTTTCCTTCAAGAGCATTTAACTCAGAGACAGTTACTGAATAGTTGCTGGCTACCGATTTCATTGCTGCCGTTTCATTCATACTTGCCATTTCTGCTTGTACTTCGCTTGTTATTTCATCTATGTAAAAATAACTTGTTTTTACTATATTGTTATATCTAGCCTCACCAATACTTCCATCTTCATAGTTCATATAGAATTGAAGATAAGCGTTAATATCAACCGTACCTGTATTATCTAGTTTGAAGTATCTTGTAATATTTGTTTTACTAGGTTCATTTAAAATCCAGTCAGTAGTCGTATAGTAGTTTGTATCCGTACTTTCTTGGTTAGGCATTGCTAGGTCGTTGCCATAAGCGTCATAAAGAGTAACATCCATCGTCATTGAAATTGTATTTAGAACGTTGTTATCGTTAAGGAAGAACATTTTATACCAACAATATGTAACCGTTGATACAAGACACACTATTGAGAAAATAATCAACAACGCAAAATAGAGACTTGTATTTTTCAGTCCCTTTTTCGCTTTTTTATTCAATTTTGAATGCTGATTTTTATTAACACTCAATTCAGACATCTTTACTCCTTTATAGTTCAACCATCAATTAAAATGATTACCTTATTCGTTACTTTCTTCCTCGTCCGTATCTTCATCATCTAAATGTAATGCTTTTTTAAAATTCAAGCCTTCACAAACGAGTATCACCACCAAAGGAATTATTAAAACTAAAAATCCATACCTGGAAGCAAAAAAAGTTTGTATATTTCCAATAAATGAAGAAACTTTTATAACCTTGCCAACCACTTGCGAACCTTTTATTTCAGGGTCTACACTTTTATTTGCAGTTCCTTTAGTTATAATCGTATATTCTCCACTTGAATCCTTCGTTATTTCTTGAATTCTGTGAGTAATCACTTTGCCTTTATAATCGCCTACTAAACCATTATAGGATATGTCATCACCTACTTTTAGTGTATCTAAATCAACCTTTTTCACAATTACGCAATCGCCAACCTTAATTTCAGGTTCCATACTTGGCGTAGCTACGTTCATAAAATAGAATCCAAATATATTGATATTATCTCCACTAAATCTGGCAACAGCTATTAGAAGTAAACATACAAACAAAATACCTGTTATACACCAGCCGATTATTGACATCACTTTTTTCATATTTATACTTCTTCACCTGTTATAACATCATAAGTATCAAGGTCAATAACCGAACCTACTATTTCAAGTCCACAGTCCTCTGATACTAAGATGCCCCACATCATTTTTAGTTCAGTCTGTGCAGGTAACTGATAATTTTTTATTATATATACATTTTGATAAACGTATACATTGCCTTTTGTTCCTTCATAATACTCTTGAGTAACACCATTGTTGATACAATTATTTTCGCCATCGTATACACCGGTATTAGTCAAAGTGTATTCTTGTATAATCGTCCTTTCTGCAGCCTCCAGGCTTGAATCTTCATTAGGGTCCCACAACACTAACTTGATATAAGCATTATCTGCAAGAACATTTGAGATTTTTACAGTTTGAATTGAAACACTTGTAATATCTTCAGTCTCTTTCTCGTTTTTAAGTGAGATTGCAAGCTGAATAATATCTCCTGGTCCATAATACGCCGTCAAGCCTGAAGATGAATCTAGGTCAACGTTCAAATCAACATCAGTTGCCTCAGTTACATTTGTATCTAACGAGTCAACATAGGCTGAGGTTGTCATAGTGAACCAGGCATAAGTTGTTAGACCAACCATAAACAGCGACACTATCATCAAAAATATATTAAGTTTTTGAGTGCGTGCCGTTCGTTTCATTACTCATTGCTCCTTCAAAATAGAAAATACCGATTGAACCCGTGCCATAGTATCTCTTTACTGCTTCATCATCATTTACAACAATAATTTCATTAAAGTAGCCTAGTTGTGATAAATAGTGTGAAATTGCATTTACAACTTCTTCCTGTCCATCTGCGTGTGCTATCAAAATTTTGTTATAGGGTGAAGTTCTAAACGCATCTACGTTTGCTGTAAAGAAGGAATTTAAAACCTTGCCGTCAATAGCACTAAATTTCTTTAATTTTGCTTTTTCACCCAACTTCATTTCAATAATTGAATTTTGAATTGATGAGGCTGAAATCGCCTTGCCACCATTACTATAAATATTATCAGGTGATAATTCCTTAAGATTTTTATTTATAATAATTGTTCTAATAACATTTGTATCGTATTCAAGTTTTGACGCAAGTTCATTTACATCTTTAATGTCCTTTGCAAGTTCACTTGCTTTAATAGCAAGTATACCCAACGCACCTGACACATTTTTAGAGTTGAAACTTGCCATCCTTTCCTTATATCCTAAGTCGTTAGCAATTTTATTCATAATATCGCAAACGTGTGAATATCTCTTTGAAATTGAGATAAACAGGATATTTCTTTTTTGAGAAATGTATGGAGTCAAGAAATCTAATATAGGAATATAACCTGCTAGATTGTGTCCATCTGCTTTTAAGTTTATTACCTTTTCAGGAATAACCTCTATGTTATATTGTTTTATAGCCTCATTAGACAATGAAACGCTTGAATCAACCATAATTTGAATATCATCAGTTGTGGCTTTTGCCATTTCAATAGTCTTTTTAAGTTTTGTAATCTTATCTGCGTAGCTTACTGCTTCACTACCTGCACTAAAGAACATTACACCAATAACGCCCTTGCCGTATTTTTTGATAAATTCATCGTCTGCAGGTAAAACAAACAATTTTTTGAAAGGCTTAATTGCCATTAGTTGTTTTGCAAGTGCATTTACAACGCCGTCCGAAACACCCGTATGCCATATATATAGCACTTTATCGTCTGCGTTTACAAGGTCAGTTCTAACATCTGCAATGTATTCAAAAAATGCCTCTTTGCCTTTCTTGTATTGTTTTACGCTAGTTAACCTACCGTCCTCACCAATTTTTAAAAGGGAGTTTACAACATCTTTTGCACCGTTTGTGTTTATAATATGTGAGTTTCTAACAACTATTACCGAAGGAATAGTCATAGCAAGGAAACTTGTATGAACGTTTGACTTCATACTGTTTAGCGATTTAACAATATCTGGTGCAAAAACTTTACCTTTAACCATTTCAACTGCTCTTTGTGCCAATATTGAAATACCACCGAAAGCAGTGTTACTATCTACTATATATATCCCTTTATATTCAATTTCTTCAGCGATAATTGAAAGTAATTCTACCGTATGTGAAAGTTTTGTACCTGCACCGATAAAGATAATGTTATTTCCGTTTTCAATAAAAGGTTGAATTGCTTTTAGCGTTTCAACGCCATCAAACTTACCATAACCGATAGGTAAAATGTTTACACCAAGTTTTTTCATCAATTCGTGTTGTCCACAAATTGAATCAGTAAATACAACGACTTCACTTCTTTCATTTACGGTCTTATTAACCTTGATTGTTTGAGCATATTTGAACAACTTTTGGTAATCTTGAATAGTCATCCAACTCATCATCTTGGCTTCTTTTTCAGCCTCGTAAATTCGCTTTTGAGCCTCCTCTGTCGCACCCGTCGTTGCAGTTTCTGCTTGAGCAGTTGCTTCTTGTACTTGCTTAAATGCATTTCTCTTTGCTTGTTCTACTTGTTCTGTAACATAAGCACGCATCTTTGCAAGTTTTTCATCAGTAGTTTTTTTCAAGGTTTCAAGTTGAGTTTCATAGTTGTCCTTTTGTTTAGACATCTCACTTTCAACCTTTTTAACGCTCTCATCTCTTTCAGCGTCTTTTTGGTCGGATAGTTTTTTAAGTGCAAGCATATGTTTTTCTCTCGTATCTTGCAATACTGCGTCTGCCTTTGCTTTTGCATCAGCAAGTTGAGCAGTTTGTCTATCCTTTTCTGCTTTTATGTAAGCTTCACGTTCTTGAGCAAATTGCTTATCCTTTTCCACGAGTTTTTGGTCAAATTCCTTTTTACTTTCAGCCATTGCCTCGTCATGCTGTTGATTCAAAAGTTTCATTTCACGCTTATGAATATCTGCTTCGTCCTGCTTTTCTTGTTGCATTTTCTTTTCCCAGTATTCTTTTTCAGCGGCTAATTCTTTTGAACGCAATTCTTGGATTTTTGCAATTTCTTCTTCGCAAAGTTCTCTTTCTTTTTTAATGTTAAATTCGTTTTGGGCTTGCAATTTTTCAATCTTATGTTGAGTTAAAGCCTTTTCATGACTTAAAACATGAGCGTGATTATCAAGAGTTTCTTGCATCTTTTTATCTCTATCAGCAATTTGGCTCTTATAACTATTTTCAAGTTCAGTCATTTGTTGGTTGATTTGAGTAACTTCATCACCATGAAGTTTAGCAAGTCTTTCAGCCTCTTTTGAGTGCTGATTTTCAAGTGATTTTAGTGCCTTTTTATGTTTTAAGTTTGCCTCGTTATAAAGTTTTACAAGGTCCTTAATAACTTTTGTTTGTCTTGCCTCAGTCAACTTGAAGTCGATAAGTTTTTCTTTTTGTCTATTAACAATCTTTTTATACTTATCTACTTCTCTTTCACGAATTTTTATTTCTTTTGACCTTGCATTTTCAATCAGTTCTTTTACTTGAGCAATCTTTTCAGGGTCAATCTTTTCAGCGTCAGCCTTTCTGTTTTGCTCAAAATATCTTTTTTCAAGGTCCTTTTTAAATTGGTTATCAGAATTTAACTTAATGATAAATTGAGATAAAATCATTGCATCATACAAACCTACTTTTAGGTCAGGAGTTAAAATTCTATCACCATCTTTGGCGTTTAGTGTATAACCGGGGTCGCCATAAGTTTCGATGAAGGTATAAAGTTCAACTGCCTTTTGGAAGTTGGGATTCTTCTTCATCATATTTGTTTTTGTGATTGGAGGGCGTACGGGTTCAGCACCCCTCAACTTTTGGAATAAAGGTGAGCCTAAAAAGCCATCCAAAATCTTTTTAATCTTTAAAATTCTTGTAAATTCATCATTGTTTTGTTCAAGTTTATTTTTACCGTTTGCCTCGTCATCACCCTTTTGGAATACGCAGTCCATATTAACTTTAATTAAATCGGATTCAAACTCAAGTTCTCTACCCATATTCAACTTAAAGGAAGCGTCATCTGATGCTACTTGCAAAGCGTTAATTCTTATATCAACGAAACGGCTTACATTTTGAACTAATGTCTTTAAAAATCTGTTTTCATAAATCGCAAAGTTTTCTTCTCTACGCAAGTTTAAAATTTGTTCAGGTGTTACATATTCGCCATCAACTCTTGCAATTAAGTTGGTATGCTGTGCCAAATGGCGAACAGATTCGCTTGTAATTTTACGGCATCTTTCGATAGGAACGATTTCTTCAATCGTTTCAATGAACTGTCTTTGCTCACGGATTGCTTTATCAAGGTACATCAGTGAGTCTTCAATCTTTTCTACCCAGTCAGTCTTGATTTCTTTTTGCATACTAAAACCAGAGCATTTATCACGAGATGAATCACTATTCATCAACTCGGCAATCATGTTCTTATAATTAGCATCGCCTGCTAGACTTATCTTAAATTCTTCGTATGCACGATATAACTGATCAAAACGTTCCATATCTCAAAAACCTTATCAAAATGTTTATTTTTTAGCCTACAAACTATTAAATCATCTTCTTTAATCTAAATAGATATTCTTTAGATACGTTCATATTTTGCGAGCCAAATAATTGGTCCATAAAAGTTACAAGTCCACTAATTTCATCACGAATTAGTGCTAAGTTCAATGCTTCAAACTTTCTAAATACCTTTTTAGCAAGTACATAGTCAAGTCCGTCAATTTCAGTGCCACCACAACCAACATATACAGGGATAAATTCCTTTAATTGTTTAACGATACGGTTACCAAAAGCCAAACGGAAGTGTTCGATAACAAAGTCGTCTAGTGTTTCAAGTTTCTTTAAAGTTTCTTCAGAAACTACATTTCTTTCTTTTGCTTCGTTCATTTTTGACTCAAAGTACTTTGCATTTAATCTCATAGGACCTTGGTCAGGTGCTTTGAAGTATACACCTTTTTTGTTAATATCTATGGGCATTGCACGGTCATAAACCTTATCAGTTACAGCGAAAGTTGAGTCATCGTTGTTGATTGTGCCGATATACCACATATTCTCAGGTAATTTAATTCTACCCTCACTAAGTTTTTTAGGGTCGTTCGCCCAAACGTTAGGAACTAATGATACAACCCACTCATCTCTTGAAGGCATTTCAAGGATTGATAACATTTCAGCAAAGTAGTACTCAACACGGGCGATATTCATTTCGTCAAGGATTGTTAAGTACAAATCTTCTTTATAAGTTGCTTCATACATTGTACGCAAGATATCAGTTTCATTATATCTCTTTGTAAATTCATTAAAGTAGCCAAACAATTCCGAACGGTCCCTCCAAGAAGGTTGAACTGACGCAATCAAAGCATCATTTATAATAAACTTACCAAAAGCATAAGGAAGTGAAGTTTTACCCGTACCTGAAATACCTTGCAAAATGATCAATCTCGTTGAAGCAAATGATGATATAAATAGACGAATTGTTTCCTCGTCATAGTACAATCTCATCCTTGATGCTGCAAAATTTCTAAATCTGTCGCAAAGTTCGGGCAATGTAAAACTTGTATCATACTCAGGTGGAGTATAATCCTTCATTTGTTCGTCAACTCTGTCAAGCATGAAGAAACGCTTTACATCTGAAGTAATCTCTGTTCCGTCCCCTTTCTTTTCACCGTCAGTACCAGTTGAAGCAGCACTTCCGTTTAATGTTTCCATTTCATCGCCTGTTAAAGTGGCAATTTCATTAGGGTTTAGACCTATTTGAGATACCTTCATTGAAAGAATTTTATCTTTTTCGAGGTTAAGACGCATAACTTCTTTATTAAGGGCATTAAGTTCTTTTAACAAATCGTCTTGACTATGTATTGTTTTTATACTGCGAATAATCTTTCTTGTTAAAAAGACTAAACCTACAACAAGGGCAGCAAAAACGATTAATATCAATAATATACACACTATTGATATTACCCAAGCAACACCACCGTTTGCAGAAGTATATCCTTCAATCATACTCTTATACTCGGCGAAATTAAAAGCCTTTATTATTCCATTAAAAGCACCGACAAAAATTTGACCTAATCCTCCAAAAAACTGGGAGAAAAAGTTTAATAAAAATTGTGATAAACTCGATACCGTATCGGCACAAATTTGCGTAAAATTATACATAATAGTAACCTCATTGCATACATTGTTCTAGGTTCTAATAAAGCACCACGGGCTTCTTGCCAAAAGCCACTCTTTCAGGCTTTCGGCAGGCCCATAATAAAGTGATTGACAAAATTATTGGATTTATTGAGTATCGCTTTCTCCACTCTCATTATCCTTTTTGCCGGTATTTTCTTTTTCTTTTTCAAGTCCTGCCAAATACTCTTCAATCGCTTTTCGTTTAAGTTCTTCAGTCAACTCGACATTTTCAAGTTGCTTTTCTTCTTGTTGTTCTTTTTGATAAGATAAAAGGTTTCTTACAAAGCCTATAACTTCATAGATAAAAAATGCTAACATTGGTAACACTATACATACGAAAAACCCGACTGACGTACTTAAAAATGTTACAAAATTTCCAACACCTTTTAACCTTGTACCCTTCACACCTTCTTCTTGACACGAATAATAACTTATAATATCGCTCGCAACTCTCCAGTTGTCATCCCATTTATTATCTGTATTATCACCTGCTGTATAATAAAATCTTCCACCTATAGTCTCTTTAACATCAACTATACGGTGAGTTTTAGTAATTCTTTGGCCGGTTACACTATCCTGATCCCAAAAAGTTACAATATCACCAACTTGATAATCGTCTTTATAAAATTGAGATTTGCCTTTATCTGTTTTAACAGTGATTACACTGTCTTTGCCAAAGATCAGGTCGCCTGCTTTTATCGTAGGCTCCATTGAATCAGTTTGTACGGCAAAGACATAGTAACCAAATATTTTAGGCAACCCTGTATTTTTATCCTTACAGAGTGAAAAAATCAAAGTAGTTGCCGAAAATAAAAGGATGATAACCATAAGTACAGTTAAACATATATCTAGTATTTTTTTATATTTCGGTTTGTTTTGTTCTTCTTCTGTATTTTCCATATTACCTTCCTTTTATCTTTTATAAAATAAGCGAATACAACAAAATATCGTTATTATGCAGTAGTTAATTCAATATTAAATGAAAGTGTATGACCTGCGATATGGTTTGTACAGTCAAGGTCTTGACCTTCTAACCATACAACAACTGAAATTCTAGTATAACCTGCAGTACACTCACCAAGACTGATTCCTGCACCATCAGGGTTATCAACATCAGTTAAAGTATCTTGCAAGTTGAAGCAAGAACCATCAGGAGTTTGAGTACTATCGTATACTGCATTTTGATAATCAAAAGCCCCCAAAGTGTCATCACCTTTTTTGTAAGTACCTGATTCACTGTCATATTCATATTGACCATTTATAGAAGCTTTCATATATGCTGCAACCATTTGATTGTCTGCTGGTGACATTGTTATTGCACCATCTTCAACTAATGCTCTATAGCCAAAATAACTATTTTTAGCATCAAATACAACGTTGTTATAAACTCCGTTTACACCATAGGTATTTTGCGCACCTTCAGTAGTGCCAAATGGATTACCTGCAGAGTGTTTTTGTGAGTTAGGTTCATAAATACGAACTTTTTGTACAGTTTCTCCTGCATTAGTGGGAGTTTGTGATAAATTAGTTTCATCTGCTTCGGCAGTCCATTGAACAAAAGCGATACGGATTGCACTTGTACAATCGTAATTATCTGTGTTTGCATCTAAATCTGTAAATTGAATCTTTGTAGTCTTCAATTCAACGTCTATTGAGTTGCTTAAGAAGAAGTCAAAGAAATAAGCATTACTACCACTTCTGTAAGTGTATGCACTTGTAGTTAACAAACCTAATTCAGTTTTGCTACCATTATAAAATGCTAGGTCAGTAATTTGTGAATCATCGCTTGCTGTTGAAATAGGAGACATTCCATTATCACCATTGGGAATAGTCTTAAATAAAGCACCTTCAATATCACTCGTTGTTAGAGTAGTCTTCCAACCAGTAGTGGGGTTAGTAGACAATGAAATACCTGATGCATCTGCTGCACGAACAGATAAGTTTGTGATTTTACCCGAATTGCTTGAGTCAAACCAAGCATAAGTTGCTGTACTTAAAGCAACTACGGATACAACCATCATAGCCAAAGAAGAGAATAACATACGTCTCTTAGCATTGGACTTTTTTGTTGTAGTCTTCATTTTAATTTCCTCCATAGAATTTAAATATAATTACATATATAATAACTTGAAAATTTAAAACGATAAGTCGGGTTATCGTTAAGAGATTGACATCTCCATTTTAATTAAATCTCCAAGAATATTATCCGTACACTCAGGGTCGCTTCCTTCTAGCCAAACAACAACTGTAAATTTATCGATACCACCTGCTTCAAGCCCTTCCCTATCTTCATTAACCAAATAATAAGTACCAAAAGGGATTGTGTCCATACCATTATTTTCATACGCTTCAGCAGGATAACTAGCATAGTCATCAGAAGTTGCAATGTATTGCATCTCACCGTTTTTTTGCCATTTAGCGTAGACCTTTCGTTCATCATTTCTTTGGATTAAGATACGAATTGCATCTTCAATTTCACCACTTGTATTTTTAACTGTAATTGAATAGTGGTAGTTAACTTTTACGTTACTTTCATTTTTTATGTAGAAGTTATAAGCAAGATAACCTTCAGTGCTTGCTGCTCCTTCTTTTGACGATATATTATCAAAGTTATCGTTTATCCAAGAATAAGCATAACAGGTCATATCATCAATAATTGGAACTTTTAATTCTTTATAAGTTTCTTCAAAATCTTCGCTCGTGCTCATTGAAAATGTGCCTTGTTCTTCAAGCATCTTTATTGAGAATACACCAGTTTGACTTAACATATATACTGCTGCATAGGAAATTAACATAATTGACATAACACCTGTAAGCAATACTATGACTGTCTTTTTTATTAAGTTAGCACGCTTGGCAGATTTAACGTGTTTTTCCGTACGGAAACGAGAATATCCACGGCCATACGCTAATTGCTCCAAGTCTTGCGGTTTAAAGACTTTTTCTTTAGTTGTCTTTTCCTTTCCTTTTGACATAGATTTCTCCTACGAAGTATATATTATTTGAGTAAATTTCCTTAAAATTAACAGCACAAAAAGTGTAAAATCAACCAAACTATACACAATTTGATGATTGTACACATTAGCATTTTTATTTTAAAACATTATTATATAATAAATTTTTGTTGGCAAAAATTGTTTTATTTTTGGCACAATTTGCACTTAAATTTATCACACGGCTATAACAATTCTCGTTTTAAAGACACAATCCTTGGCTGAAAATTGAACCATACCTTTATGTTTTTCAACGATATAGGCAATACTCTTTGTTCCCGTTCCTCCAGCCTCTCCCTTTGTTGAAATAGGAAATTCGCCTGAAAACTCAATATCGTCAACACAAGAATTTTGGAATTGAATATAAAGCATACCGTTTTTATAATCGCAAGTAACATTTATAAATTTTTTAGATTTTGAGGGCAAGCGTGAACAACCTTCAATGGCATTTTCAAAGGCGTTTGCAAATATACCAACCAGTTCAGTTTCGTGTATCTTTGAACTTTCGGGAACTGAAGTTTGAATTTTTGTTTGAATACCTAATGCCTTTGCCTTTTGTGAACATACCATAAGCACACTATTTACGGCTTTATTGATACAAAAATCCCCTATAAACTCCTCCTCAAGACGCTTATCGTGATTTTGAAGATATTCCTTTGCGCCTTCTATATCGCCATTTTGAAGGTAACCTAGGGCAACCATATTGTGATGGTGTAAATCATGAGTTTGTCTTTTAATTTCTTGCAAGTTACTGTTTGAAATTTCAATCTGTTGTTCCCAGTACTTGTTTTGCGAACGCATCAAGTTGATGTCATTTTCCTCTTTGATAAATCTAATAATGTCATGCAAAGTTGAAAAGATGTTTATGTAAACAACAACGATTGCAACGTAGGCAATGACAATAATAATTGAAAAATCAATAATTGAATAGTTGCTATCAATACTTCCACTTGCTAAATAGAAAGGTTTAGGAAATATGCAAAGTGCTACGACCAAATAAAAAGCAAACATAGGAACCCATGATACATGATTCCATTTTGTTTTTATATTTTCTACAATAGTTCTAAAAGATGAGTACAAAAACTTTCTTTCCAAAACTACTGCAACAGTCATTAAAACTGCTCTAAAAACAATTTCAACCCACTCGTTGCCATTTACTTCGCCAAGAATAAAACCTGCAAAGATTTGACAGAAGATTAGAATTGCCGTAGTTATTAAAAGTTGCGTAAAAAAGTTAAAAAGTACAACAAAAATGTTATCCTTCTCCAATAAGAAAAGAATAACAAAAGAGGGTATGATAATCAAGGCACACATAAAGCCCACGTATCCCCAACATCCTTGAGGAATAACGAAAGCCACCAAGATAATATTCAAAAGCAAAGCGACACAAGTTGATACACTCACAATCAAAATGCTCATTTTTTTATTATGTTTTGATTCAACTAAAGTTAAAAGCAGTGCAATAGTACCTATTAAAAGTAAGCATTGTCTTAATACGACTACGAAAGTACTTGACTCAAGCATTAAATTTCTCCCCTGTATTAATTAAACATATAATCCATATATTTTTGTCTTATATCTTTATACGAGCCACGGATAATGGGAATAATCGCCTCGTTATCCATAACTATCTCTTTTGAATTAATTTCCTTGATATGCTTCATACCAACAATATAACTTATGCCACAGCGTATAAAGCCCTTTTCTTCTCCAAGCATTTGGAACAACTCGTCCCCTTTTAATCTTACCTCGTGGACAGTTCCATCACGCATATTGATAGATTGATAATGTCTGTTCGTGCAAGAAAATAAAATATCCTGCGTATTCAGTTTCAAAACGCCGTTCGTAGTTTTAACTACGATATTTTCATTGATTTGTGTATTTTTGCAAATAGCCTTTTCAAGCACATCAATTATTTGTTGATTAGTATAAGGTTTAGTGATATATTGCATTGCTTCAAGTGCGTATGCGTCTACGGCGTGGGCTCTTGAAGTGGTTAAAAATATAATATCACAAACTTCCTTTCTGTTCCTAACTTCTTTTGCAAGTTCTGTACCCAACATACCTTGCATATACACATCAAGGAATAAAATATCAAACCCTCCGTTCTTTTCAACATAGTCAAGCAACTCGGACGGGTTTGTAAAAGCCTTTACTGAAATTTTTAAATCACGATGAGTTGAAATGTATTCCTCCAAATAAGATGTCATCTTTTGGGTTTCACGCACTTCATCATCGCAAACACCTATCCTTATCATATAAACCCCTTAAAATAAATTATGTGTTATTTAAAAATACACACCATAACATAATTTTATCACATCAGTACACAAAAAACAAGAAATACACACAATATTTTTGTGATTTGTCAAATGATTTTCAGCATTTTTTTGAAAATATTTTATTTTTTCTAATCTAATTGTATTTATTTGGGTGTTTTGCATTAAATTTTCCATACTTATATGATACTGAACTCGTTTTTTTAAGTCAACTAAATTAAAAAGAAACACAAAAAAGTATTCCCCCTATATAGGGGGAACTCGCCCCTCTTGTGCTATTTTGTCGTTTTAGGCTGCGTACACTTGCCTTATCGTTTTCGGTTTCTTTATAAACCTTATACAGTGTTCTTCTTTCTTTTCTCTCAAAAGTTCCAGCAGGTCTTGTCTTTTTTGAAGTGGCGACCACCATACTTTTTTACCTTCTCGGTTTGTAAGCGATGTGTGTGGCTTTTGATTGTATCGTATATTCCATTGAAGCATTTGTCTTTTTAGGTCTGCGTAGTTTTTGAATTTCAAATGGTCATAGAAGAACTCTTGATCAGTTCGGTGGCTTCTTTCAACCTTTCCATTTAGTCTTGGTGTATAAGCCCTTATAAGTTGGTGCTTGATATGTAATTTGGCACACAAAATATCCAGTGCGTGAACTTTTGGCTCTTTCTGGTTGGGTTTCTTTATATTTGTGAATTCCGAGCCATTGTCTGTTTGTATTATGCTTGGCAAATAGCCGAAGTATGTTATTGCTCTTTTTACAAAGTCTATTGTTGCAGTTATGGTGTGCTCATCGTATGGGTATATAAATCTTTCCCTTGTGGCTTCGTCTATCATAGTATACTGGAAGTATTTATTTTCGTGCCCGTATAAAATTTCGCCCACATAACACTCTTTTGGAACAAACTTGACATCCATTTGCCACTTAACTCCCAGCATTTCTGGTGTATCGTATGGCTTTGGTATGTATTTTTGTATTTCCTTGTGTGGTCTTATGTTGTGTCTTAACACATAATTATAAAACCCACCAAAACTGCGCTTATAAGCGTATTTATCACGCAAAATACCATAAGCCTCACAGTAGGACATATTTGGCTTTGATAGAACTTTTCGTATTTGTTCCACTTCTATATCTGTGTGTTGGTTTGGGTGTATGGTTTCGATTCGGCTTGTCCTATTTTCTAAACTTTGAAGCGTGCCATCATATCGTGCCTTCCATCTCCACAACGATCGCTCTGTGCATTTACACTTTTGGCAAACTTTCATTACTGGCATTTTTTCTTCCAGCCATAATTTTAGCGCATATCTCTTTTGGTATGCTGTAAAACTTACGCCTTGCATATTCCACCTCTCTTTTGCCCGATTATACAATTTTTGCACGCAAATATCAATACCAATAAAAAAATAGGCAAGCCTTCACGACCTGCCTATTTGCTTATTTTTCTTCGATTTTTTCAAAAATGTTGTTATAGATTTCTTGGTTGACAATGTTTTCTCCATCGTCTTCAATGCTTGGATTTGCACCTACACCTAAGTAATACCATTTGCCATCATCTCCGTAGTAATACCATTTGCCATTTTCGTATTTGTGCTTGTCGTTAATGACTAATACTCCATTGCTGATTGTTACAAATGCTTTTGCTGTTCCTTCCTGTGTTAGCACAGGCTCTGACTTAGTTATAAACATAATCGTATAACCTCCTATTATTAAAAAATTTAATGAAGCCACTTGTAGATGATTTGTATCTTTCTACTGCTTCTGGTGTTGCGATTTTCTGTATTTTACGGTATCGCTTCCTTAACCGTTTTAGTGTTGTATGGCTTGGCTTTGTCTTTACATAACCTGTCGGTTTCAAAGTCCAGTGCCTATTTAAGAACATAAAACCTTTATCAATGCGTGATATTCTTGTTTTCTTCAAATTAAGGTTTATTTCCAATTCTTCGCTAAATCTTATAAGTGTTTGCAGGCACTCTTTTAATTTTTCCTTTGAAGAACTTATAATATACCCATCGTCCATATAACGCCCGTAGTATTTCATTTTGTGTTGTTCTTTTATGTAATGATCCATATCGTTGGTATAAAATAAAGCACTTACTTGCGATATTTGGCTTCCAAGCCCCAGCCCTTTATCTCCTTCAAAACAATTAACAAAGTATTTATATAGATTATATAACCTATCATCTATTATAACCTTTCTCGCTTTTTGAAGTAGTATTTCGTGGTTTATACTGTCGAAGAACTTTGAAAAGTCAAAGGTTAGGATATACCCTTCGTTTGTTTTGTGTTCTCGGTAGTATTGTTGCAAGTGTGCCTTTAACCTGTGGGCTGTAAACATTAAGCCTTTATTTTTCATACACGCACCATTGTCGTATATCAATCTTTTTGAAAATAAAGGAACCAGGAAATTATCGCAGTAGCATTTCTGCACCACCCTATCACTTATGTGAAGTGCTTTTATTTGTCTGGTCTTTCCCCTTTCGCAAATTGTGAATTTCGCAAAAGGTTTTTGCTTATATGTGTTGTCTTGTAATTTGGTTAAAGTTTCAACCACATTTTGTATGGATCTTATTTGGTAATTCTTTGTCGAAGTTTTCCAATTTACGCCTTTATAGCAATCTTGGCAACTCTTGTATAAGTTGCTAAATGTAAAAACATCTTCAAATCTCATTTATAAACTCCTTGTAAATTCTATAAATTCAAAGGACTACTTACTCCCACGAGTAAAGTCCATCAAGGCTTCCAATTTTTAACCTTTCGGTTAGGGAAGTATAGTTCCTTTTGCATAAGCCGTTTTCGTCTTGTTGACTACTCTGTCTGGCATAGGTCTGTAAAATCAAAGGGCGACCCTGTTAGTGTTGTTCGCATTGTTGTTGTTGACATACCCATTGTTGTTCCAATTGCAGAAATTAGTAGCATTGCTCACTCTCGGAGAACGGAGCCACTGATTGTTGTCAAAGCGCACACTCTCTGGTCGATTTACAACTATACACCCATACGCTCTTTATCTTTTGTTTTAATGCCTTTTATCAATTTCTCGCATAACCCTATCAAAGTCGCCCACTTTACCCAGTATTTGTCTTCGAGTGTTATGTATGATTTTATCAATTCAAGGTGGTTACTTAAACACGCAAGGTTGCCGAGTGCATCGTCCAGTAGTTCCGTTCGCTTCTGGTAGTATGTCTTCAAGTTTAGGTTATTGGCTCTTATCAATTGGTCTAACACGCTTTGTGCTAATTTGTATGTATGAATAACTCCATAGAAGGTGTATTTCTTTGGTATCTTACTGCACATGCTTACTGTGAATTTTAGCAAATCTCTTGCTTTTGATATGTATTCCATTTGACTTTCTGTTCTCTTGTATGCTGGCACACTCATTTTCGCACTCCTTTATTAGTTTGTTATATTGTTTTATCGATATTGTTTTGTAGCCTGATTTATAAACCCCATTTTCGATGGTTTCATACCAGACCTTAATTTTCTTATTATCTTGCATGTTCTTTCCTTTTAGCCCACCTTTCGGTGTGCTGATTTTTTTAGATTAAATACAAAAGCAAAGGGCGACCCTGTAAGTGGTGTACGCAATGTTGTTGCTGACATACCCATTGTAGTTCCAAATGCAGAAATAAGTAGCACTGCTCACTCTCGGAGAACGGAGCCACTGACTGGTGTCAAAGCGCAGTTTGTTTTCTGCGTATTCTTTGAAATAGTCATATTGTGCACCTTCATTCTCGTACTTACTATATCGAGATGTATATCGCTTATCGTTACCGAATACTTCGCCATCGCCCAATAAGAACAGCCAGTCCTTTGTTTTGATAATCGTTGTATCACTATTTGAACTCGTGCCTATATAACCTGTCCAGGTTTTCTTTGTAACCTGTTTGATATAAGGCACCAGGTCTGTTGGAAGTCCTGCAATAAATGCACCATCTGCTGATAGTGTTGTTTTTGCGTAGTATTTTGTATTTGAGTCAAACGCACCAGGAAGTGTAACCTCATCGAAGGTGTCAGTTTCGGCATTGTATTTGTAATATGTGCCCGATGTGTCGCTGGTTACTGTATCATCGTATAAATAATAACTTTCGCCAGATTTTAACGCATTTTGTCTAATAAGCGAGCCTACCCACGATATTCCGTTTGAGCCACTGGCGCTTCTGTGTGCGTATGATGTGCTCATATAAGGAATTTTGAAAGTAATTGAAGCCTTGCCCGATCCATCTGCTTTGTCATCGTGATTAAAACCTAAAATCACAGCCCTTGTATAAGTTGATGAACTTTGCCCCATAAACGATGATAGGTCTTTGTAATCTCCAACGCTCCACATATACTCGGCATATCCACCATTGCCTGCTGTGTTGATTTCTTCCCATGTGTAATCATTTAGAGCCTTTCCTGTCTTGCAATTATAAACACCGATTTCTTCAATCGCAATTGAATTTTGCCATAGTTCAGTGCCACCTTTTGTCGCCTTGACTGTATATGTGTCGGCTTCGCTTACTTCGAATATAACCGTTCCACCACTCGTGCCTGTTGATTCCTGGCTTACAAGTGTTCCGTTGCTCTTATAAAGTGCCAGTGTTGTGTCTGCAAGTTCTGCTGCAATAATTGCAATACTTGCACCACCTCCACCTTGTGGTATGCTCTGCACCCCTTTGACAAGTTCTGGAAGCGATACATTGATATTTGCTTGTGTAATTGTGCCACCCTTTTCAATGATGGCGTTTTTGATTTTTTGTATTTCTTTGAATACATCTTGTTGTGTTGCCATTGTTTTATTCTCCTTCTTCTAATTGATAAGTCCCATTTAGTAATTGCTCGCATACTTGGGTTGGGAAATACCCATAATTGCCATTAAGTAACAAATCATAGCAATCGGTTTGAATATACGCCGATTCGTCCCCTGTCGAAATTGTCAAAATTTCATCTGGGAAGTCGCTTGCCATTATTGTGTAGGTCGTGTTTTTCTTATCCCTTATGGCATTTGCGATGTTTGTAAATAATTCGGTTAGTGTCATTAGTATGCACCTCCTATCGCCTTGCCGATTGCTTCTTCAATCGCATTTGTTACAAAGGTTTCGGTTGCGAGGTCTGTAATTGCCCCACTCTTTCCATTAACACTTGATACATAGGTTGTATTGTTTGGAAGTGCGCCGACTTCATTTGCTGTGTAGGTTGGTTTGGTTGGCTCTTTCGCCCACGATGGCACTGTTGGGTCGGTTTCTTCTTGTAGTGCGCTTTCTGCAAGTTTTCCTTGCTCGGCTGTTGCAAAGGCTGAACTTTCTTTGAATGCAGCACTTTTCAAACCTGTTATTGGGATATTATCTATCGTAGTTGATGTGCCATTTATAACCTTTGTAATTTTCAGTGTTCCGTTGTTTGTCCCACTTTCAATGGTTATGTTGTCCAGTTTGGAATTTTTAAGCGAATTGATTTCACTTTGTCTTGTGCTGGCTTCGGTGTCAATATTGCCTTGCAATGTGCTATCGGCTTCCGTTCTTGCTTTGGTTTCGTTTGCGATTTCTGTGTCTTGCTCGGTGTTCTTTGTTTCAATTGCCGACACTCTCAAAACAAGGGCTGAACTGCCAGCCTCATCTTGCTCGATCCAGTCTGCGATCTCTTTCAAAGTATCGAAGGCTTCGGGCGCTGAATTAACTACTGTATTTATCGCACTTGCGATAGCCTCTTTCATCTCGGTTTTAGAAGCCT
Source organism: uncultured Clostridia bacterium (assembly GCA_964550125.1). Classification (GTDB taxonomy): domain Bacteria; phylum Bacillota; class Clostridia; order Christensenellales; family Borkfalkiaceae; genus CAZJWC01. The sequence goes on from CAZJWC010000003.1 coordinate 35,305, forward strand.
TTAATGTGTCAAGGCTGGTAATTTGTCCTTGCAAGTTGTTATCGGCTGATTTTCGGTCGTTTTCTTCGCTTATAAGTGATGATTGCAGTGTGTCTTGGTATTTCTTTAAGACTGCACCTTGATTGGCTGATAGCACCTTATCTGTGGCTTCTGTGATTAAGTTGTCTACAATTGCACTTGTGTCAATCTTTGAACGATCGTGTTTTATGATTGGGTTTCGTGGGTCGGTGTTGTCCACCAAATAATCAACCTCGCCAGTTACTGTGTCGACTTGCTGGCTATCTGTTCGTTTGTTTAGTTCTTCAAGTGCCTTTTGCACATTGGTTGCTTTAATGTCTGGCACCGCATCAATTGGCACTTCGCTTGCCTTTATTGTTTGAACAGAAACTTTAACTTGCCCATTTTCCTTTTCGAGTGTGATTTTGTAGCCTGCCTTTAATCTCGAAGTCAAAAACTCGCCGAGCCCATTTTCGCCATACAAGTCCTTCTGCAAATCTTCAATCTCTGCGTCCATTTCTTGCACCTGGCTATGCAACTCGTCAAAGTCGCTTGGCTCTTCGATTTCTTCGGCTTCCAAAAAGTCAGACGGGTGTATGTCGAGTGTAAACTTTGGGCTGGCTGATATTTCCTCAATCTTCGCATTAAGGTCGTTTATAAGCCAGTTTACGACATTTATAACAAGTGTTAACTTGCCACCTTCGGTCGCTTCTTGCTCGCTCACTGTGTCCCACATTGTAAAGATTTTAGGTATCTTGCGTTGGTATAGCCTGTATTCCACGCCATCTCGTGTAAAATCTTTCACTCGCTGGAACTTGTAGCCTTTGGTTGTGATATTCTTTCCTGTAACAGTTTTGATGATTGCACCAACTCTCACATCGTTGCCTGTTTGGTTTTCGCCACTATCGTCTTTTGCTGGGTCTAAAAGTAGCGAATGTGGGACTTCGATGTTGATTAGCACATTTCGATAACTTCCACGCATTATTTTGAAGTCGGGTGTGAACTGATAAACACTCCCATCTTCGTTTAGCGTGATTTTTAATTTTTGCATTCTCAATGCCTCCTTATAAAAAATTTTTATCAAAAAAGCAGGACTGCTCCTGCTCTTGTGACCTGTGTTTTTGTTTGTCAATGTTTAATTTTATTTGACAAATTGTTGATTTGTTCGCCGTTTTTATTTATAATGCTTGTAGTAAAGTGAGGTGTCTTTATGGATGGATTGATTGTTTTTGCCATAATCTTTGTTGTTTTTATGATTATTATTATAGGTCTTGTTGTTTATAAAGAAATTAAAAGGTGGAAATCAGACAGCGCAAATAAAAAATTATTTATAACCAACTCTGCAAAAGTTAAGAAAGGACAAACCCTTGACGATGTTGCAGCATTGCTCGGTCGCCCACATCACTTTAATGAAATTGACAACTATTATGTTTTTAAATGGGAACAAACAGAAGAAACTGGTTTTAATTCTATAACCAGGTCTATTACGGTGGTTGTAAACACTGATGAAATTGTAGTTGATGTTCGCCGTGAAAATTTAGATTAAGTATTTAGTCTGTAAATACTGGATAAATATACCAACTTTGAAGTTTTTGGTTATTATCAATACCATCAACATTTTTTGCTATATACGCATAATTAGAATTACCATCTTTATCATACAAAATAATTGATTTAACATCGTTTAGGTCAATGTTCTGTGGTTTAGTAATATCAACTCTAATTGCGCCATTTTCAGCATTTATTGTATATTCAACATTGTTTGCAATAATATAGTTATCTGACATGTCAACGGTTTCATCAAACATTGAAACTGTATGTCTAATCAATGCCATATTCAATCTGTCGTGTTTTTCTCCAAAAACATTTGAAAAAATAACAAATTTATTTTTTTCATCTTCGTCAGAGGTTAGAAGGTTTATTTGATAGTTAAATGACAATGCTTCACGATTATCTTTATCTATCCCTATGGATAAAGTGTCAGGCAATAAGAATATGCTTTCATCTTCAGCTGGGATAAAATCTCCACTCTCTGCCAGTGGCAATCTTTGTATTTGCGCCTGCGTCCAATCGGTTTTATTAAACAATCTAAAACTAAATAAATCTGCGCCACCCATAATATCGCAATAACGAACAGGAAGCAATGTGTAGTATGCTTTATCAGTTGTGTCGTTATTTCCACTAATACTTATGTCTACTGCATCTCCTGCTTTGAAGTTATCTTCCATATCCCATTCAAATATTATTGCATTTCTTAATGGGAAGTGCAATAATGGAACTATAACATCTCGACTTTCGCTACTTGCTTTTGGCGTTACCACACCATCTATCGTTTCTGTTTCAGGATTTGGGAATAAGGATTGATAATCTACGGCTTCTTTCTCTTGATTATTGTTTTCTTTGATGTGTTGTCTTATTTTATCAGCCTTAAATCGTGTAAATGCGAAGTTGGGCAATATTGGTTGACCACCGTCTAAGAACATTATTTTTTTGATAAAGTCCTGCCATTTTAAACTATCCATGTAATGGGGTTTATTTATTTCTCTATTTTGTTTTGTTGTTAATAAGAAAAAGTCCAACAATCGAACTTCACGTCTGACCATAGATCGCTCACTGATTTCGTAAAATCTAGGCTCACTTGGAATTGTAACAATCTGCGATATTTGGTTAAAGTTTTTTGAATAGGTTACTTTTTGTAAAATTATATCGTTGTAGAATTCATTTTCTATTGTTGTTACATAATAAAGGCTGTTGTCTATTTTTACTAAATCTCCTACCTCTTTTTCTTCTCCGAGTTTAGCATATTCGTTACATTGATATACTTCATTTGCAGTCCTTACCAATCTGCCCCATAGGTTTGCTGAAAATCTTTCACTATCAACAATTTTATCTTCTTGTCCATAAAATTGTTCATGATGAGGATATTTTTCAAATTGTGAATTTTTTAAGAAATTATATAAATTTGGTTTAAATTGTGATATTCTCAATTCGTCTTGTGTTTTGTATTTAATATGAAATTTTAAATTGTTAAATAAAAAATCATTAGAAGTAAGAGAGCCTGTCGGCACGCCGAATAAGTCGCCACAAATTTTTTTTAATGCCATAATTCCATCGTTATTAACTGTGGGAGGCACATAGTTAAAACCAGTTATTTTATTTGTTCCCATTTCATAATAAATTGCAGCCCATTTGCCAGGAATAATACCTGTTTTTGATGTCAATGTATTGTATACTGTTTTTTCAAAAATGTAGTTTAATGCTGATAATTTTACTCCATTGTATTCTATATCAAACTCATCAATTTGAGTAATATTATATTTCGTTTGCAACTCGGCAGTGTCATTTGAAACTAAATAAGAACTGTCCGTTGTTTTACAAACAAGCCACTCTTCTACTTCATTTTGTGGACTAAATATGTTTGTAACATAACTATCTAGTTGCGTGTAATATTCGCTTAGGTTTCGGCTGTTAAAAATATTGATTTTGGTGCTTTCATTATTTTTCGTTGTAGTTCCACCTAATTGTCTAAAAGTCAACAAAAATCTATCTGTTCCATCTGTTGCAAACTTTAATTGTGGTATTGCATGTAAATAATACCCAACTTGTAGGAATATTTCCCATAAATTCTTATTTTCAAAAATAGTTTCGTATAATTGAGTTTCTATTAGCCTTGTATACCAGTTGGTATCAATTATAATTGGGTACTGAATTCCAATGTCTTGGAAACTTTCATCATACAATGGATCGAGTCCGATTTTTGTATTATCAATTATTTGTGTATCTACAGTCAACAACGCTTTTCTTATTAAATTAAAACAACTATACTTTTGTGGTTTTGCCAGAAACGGATTCGGCTGTGCATCCGACAGCATATCTTTTGCATAAAATGAAGTTTGCATTGATAACAAATCTTTTGAAGGTTTGGTCAGGTATTGCGTGGTTATGTCAAGATCATAATCTCCCCAGCTTATAAACAAAAAACCACCAGTATTATCTTCATAAACAATCTTTTTAGAAAACTCTTGAACTATCGCCCCTTCTTCGTATGGCTCTATAATACATTTGACGGTATATCTATAACTTTTGCCATTATCGATTTCTGTTTGCGATAAAACATCTGTATAAAATTCCACACTTTTATTTGAGTGAGAAGTGTCGCTCGTGTTAATCATTGCTGGGAATTTTGTCATGTGTTCATTTTTTGTTAATATACCATTTTTGATAACACTTGACCCACCACCTCCAAGCCAGACAACCTCTCCATCATAATCTTTTGCATAAGTAAGTCCAGCCTTATCATTTTCGTTATACATTTCCCAGTCATTTCTGCTTTGCACATTTGTTGGGCTGTATAGTCTATCAATCACAGTGGTTTCACTGCCATTGATATCCTTTCCATTTTGTAGAGTTGTCCTAATAACTGTTACTCTGACTGGACATTCAAAGAGTTGCTCAGGTGTGGTGTTCCTTAAAAAATAACAAGTTAATGTCGGTATTGTAAAGGTTATTTTATTACGATTCAAGCCATTTAATTCTTCGATTAAGTTATCAATTGAGGCTGTATTACTCCATACGTATCTAAACGAAGAATTAAAATATTGAGTTCCGTTTTTATATCCTTCGACATAATAATTATAACTTGAATAATTAACATCTGGTCTGCTATACCCACTACCAGTTAAACCCTGTTTATTAAGAACTGACACATGTTTTGTAGACGATTTCACAGTTTTATAATTTAAGTCCACATCGTTTAGTTCTCTTGTTAAACTTATATTGTCCACGTGCATTCCTTGTGCAATTACACTAGGCTCGATCATTTCAATTCTATGACAACAAAATTCAGGGCACCCTGCATATTCTTCCACCTGATCACTATCAACCACAAAATCATAAACTGTCGGAGCGTCCGAGAAGTTTTGTGTCAAATATCTTTCTATTCTTATTTTGCTTTTTGGTGGGAATGCTATATTATTTGATATTGGGATTCTATCAAGTATAATTTCCCCAGTACCAAGCGTTTCATCCAGATGTGGCTCTATAAAGATTGGCATTGTAAGATACTCCGTTAAATCTTTAGACTTGCCACCGTTTTCCCATTTCCAAATTTTCCAGTAGTATTTCATTTCTTGTTCTCCTTTAATTTATTCTGACTTGATATTTTTCTTCTTTCATGTTATACTCTTCATACTTTTGGAGGAAATATGAAGAATAAAAAAATTATTTCAATTTGTGCTGTTGTAGCAATTTTAGCTATTGCATTTTTGTCAACAGTTTTATCTTTATCAAAAAATACAAACAATTCAAATAATGATTCTTATGTGCCACCTGCCGATGAATTTTCATTATTAACTGAAACTATAAACGATATAAATTGGTCAGTAAAATACAATTACACCAAAGGTTGTATCGATTCTATTTTTTCGTCTTATCATGAATATGACAAAAGTTCCAAATATTGGAAAGAAATTGCTCGTCAACATGGGGATTCATCATTATGGGTAGATTATAATGTTACCCTGACAGGAACTCCTATTGGCGATGATTGGTTTAGAATTGAAAAATTAGAAATCTATTCATTTAATAACGAAACTCTTTCTTGTAGAACAACAAGAATAGAAGAAAAAATTATTTTTTCAGTTTTACCTTAACCTACCCGTAAAACCTTGATAACTTGTTCGTGCTAAATTATAAACCTGACTGTTGTTGTTTTTAAAGATTTCATGTTGATAATCTCTTTCTCTTTCTGCCTGTCTAAATCCATAAGAAGCGGCAGCTGATACACTTCCTGCCAGTGCCCCAACAATCATACCTGCTGGACCGAACATGCTACCCGTTGCAGCACCTGATAAAACACTACTCAATGAACCCGTTACATCTGTGATTATTTCAAGTTGGCGATTGATTGTTTGTTGATAGTTGCTATCGCCATTTTTTCTTCCTATATCGCTTATGTAATAATTAGCAGATTGTTTTACTATTTGACTTGCAACCTTTACTCCCATATCAAAAGCCATAACACCAGCAGGCGTCATTCCACTTTGAACTTTATTTTTCAATGTGTCTTTTAGGTTTAGCATTTTATATAAAGGACTATCTTTGTAGTCTTTCTTTTTTTCGCCGTTTGTCCCAGTGTTCCTGGCTTTATAACTGCCAGCACGCCCACCATCAACGACAACGATTTTGATATTATGTAGTGCCATCTTTTATCCCCCTTTTTGTAAGTGTAAGGCTATGCGTTTCGTTTCCTGTGTTTTCTTGAATTGTGATTGTATGGTCTTTGATAACACAATTATAATAATTTTGAACATCATTTCTTGTAATTCTTAAAATCACAGCCTCATTATTATCCTGCTCTTCTGTTTCTTTTCCATCTTCTGTTAAATCGCCGAGCAGTGTATTATTTGAAAGTTTATCGATAAATTTATTTTTATATCCATCAAATACCAGTACTATCGCTTTTGAACTTGATAGGTTTATATTGCCGACACTTTTTGGCTTATTTGCGTTTGGAATTGTTTTCTGTGTCATTGATTTTGAAAATGAAACGCTCGAACACGGAACTTCTATCCATTCTGCATCTACCAAAAACTCCACCTTGTAATCGCTCATACTGGTCGCCTTTGGATAGAACATCATATCGACCTCTAACTCGCACACAGCCATTTCTCCAAACTCTGTGGTTTCCTGCAACTCGCTAATTTGCAAACTGCCGATCGCAAGTATAACCTGCCTTTCTTCGTTGCCGATTTTGACTGGTATACGAATTCCTGTGCTTTCCACGACAATGTCTTCGACCATATCTTCCAGCAACTTGATTTTTTCGGTCTGTATCCAGTATTCCAGGCTCGCCGAAGTCGTAACTATATCATTGTTCTTTGAGAACACTCTTTCTGTCGAGTTTAGCGACAAAATGCAGAAAGCCCTTTTTAATGCTTCCAGTTCGTCCACATCTTTACCCTGTTGCATTAACTCTTCGACCACGATTTCGGTGTCGATTGGTCTGTGTTTGAAGGTGTAATAATCGACATTAAGCACTTCTTGCACTGTTTTGCCTTGCCACTCTTTTGGGGCTGACGGGTCTTTAATTGTGTAGTTTATGTCAGCATCTTCCATAATGCCTTTTAGAATTGATAGCACCGTATCGGCGCTTATTTTTACTTTTGCCATTTACCTATCTCCTTTTGTTGTAATAGCCCACACTTTTGAGCCATTTTTCTTTTCGTTTTTCAAAGTTTCTATCTTTGTATCCATTGAATTGGAAGTCATCGTTGTAGTAAATATTGTTAAATATAATCTCCATTACCTGCATTTTCTTTACTGGGTCGGTTATGTTCTTCAACTGGTCTATGCATTGAAACGGAGTTATAAGTTTTGTGTTCTTTCGAATGTTTTTTGTAATCGCTGGTATGTTATTGAACATATTTTCTATTAACTCTTTCATACCTTTGATTTGCTTGTATCGTTCTTTGAACTTGCCCTTGATAATTATCTCATCGCCCGACCTTCTGCCATTAAACGCATTTTTTAGGTAGTCTTCTACCTTCTTGTCAATCCACGCAAAACTATACACATTTTTCAACCCTTCCTTTTTTGTGAATTGTGGGAACAATTTTTTTAGTTCCTTGTTCATAAAAAAGTCTTTCATTGTGAATTTATCGTTGTATTGCATACTAGCCTACTTTAATGCTTTTAGTGAAATGTGAAGGACTGACTGCTCTCTTGGTGTGTAAATGTATGTTTTGCTCGTGTCTTCAATCATCCAATACTTACCGTGATACTGTATAATGTCTTCACACTTTGGCTCGTCCTGTGCGTTTGTAAAATTATGAGTTTTTATGGTTAAGTATGTTGACCCTGCAAGTAGTCCACTTATTGGCTGGTATAACTGATCTTGTTGGTCGGTTTCTTTGGTGCAATCAAAGGCATATTTTCTCACATAGGTGTTTTTCTCTATGGTCATCGTTTCGCTCGGTATTGCGTTTATAATTGTCAAGCCTTCGTCCACGATGTCGTGTTCTTCCAGTTCGTTTGTTTCGGCATTAAAAATAAAAATTTTATCAAGCAGTTTTAACGCACTATCTTTCAAACTTGTATAGGTTACATCTGCCTTGCTTTGTAGTTTTCCACCTATCAAGTCCACTTTTGCAAATGCTCGAAGGTTTTTGATTTCGTAGCCGATTGTGTCAGTTGCTACATACACTATTCTCTTGCCCAGTGTCGATGTGTCCGTGTATCTCTTCCACCAGGTCGCTTTTGGTGCAAACGGATACCTCTGTATGTGTGTCATTGGCTGTTTCCTCCTTCTTCTTTTCTTCTATCTTGTCAAACACCAGTTTCTCCACATTGTCGAATTCTTCAAGTTTATTGATTTTCTTTATAATGGTTTCCCTGTGTGTTTTTACCATAAACGAATAAGCATTGAACATTGCAAAAAACGCAGAAAGCAAAATCATAATAACACTAAGCATTTGAACTAAAAATGTTTCAATGTTAAAGCCATAAAAACCGAACGATATTGATTGCAAAAGCACCGAGAACACAAGCCTTGACACAATGCTTAGGCTACCCTCCCTTTTCTGGTATTGCGCTTCTGATATACCGAAGTTGTTAGGGTCTTTGTCTGCGTTTATGTTCATAAGGTCTGACACTGTTAGTCTTGTGATTTTATACCTTCGTGCCTTCTTTATAAATCTTTTCTTCTCTCTGTAAATCTTCCAGTCATCGCTGAACATCCAGCGAAACAATTTATAAAAAGGTAGGAACACCTTTTGATACCATTTTGTGTATTTTACTGGCTTTGGCTTCTCGATTCTAAAATCGCCCACTCTCTTGCCATTTTCATCGAACACTTCGCAATAATCATAACCTGCACTATTTACATAGGTGCTTCTGCCGATTTTCAAAAGGTCAAGGTAGTTATAATCAAGCCAGCCTTGTAATTTGTTAAGTTTTGGATATATTTTTTTCTTTTGAGTGATGTGTGCTGTCAATGTTTCTTTGTATTTATCACTATCTCGACCTATCAATATACCCTGCTTCATCATTGCTGTGGTGGCAGTTATTGTTCCAATAAATAACAATGTTCCATTGACCACTATCGCCAGTATGTCCACTTGGAACTCGTCCACGAACACATACGATAAAATAAAATAAATGGCGACATCTAATAGCACTATTAGGTATCCCATATTTTTCATCAATTTTTCTTTCATAATTTACCTCTATTCGTATTTCTTTGGTAGGTTATTGATTTTGTCTGCGATTTTATTTGTTAGTTCTTCTGCCTTCTCTAACTCCTTCTTTTTGAGTTCTTCTTTTGTGTTGACATCGCAGCAAATATTACCAATCACAATGATTAGGTACATACCCAGCATTTCAAATAGAATTGTGCCAGTTTTTACCAAATACTGCCCACCTAAAACAAAAATACCACTTATCAATGCAAGTGGTATGACAATGCCCATAACTTCGAGCAAATTGGCTACTATCGTGTTTGTTTCGCCTGCTTTGCCCAGTTCTTTGGCTGTTTCTATTGCTGTCAATTTTCGGTTTATTTTCTGCTTCAAAGCCTTGTAATAAACTAAAAATAAAATTAAAAGTGCAATCATACAGGGTATTGTAACCTTTAACCACGCAGGCATCGGGTTATGGTCAGAGAAATACTGGAACACTGCAATAAACGCCATACCAGTTCCTGATAAAAGGTAGGCGATTACTTTGATTAAAATGTTTTTTACTTTAACACTCATATTCCCTCCTATACCCTACCTGATAGGCTGTCTTGTTCTTTTTCGACTATTACTTCTTTGACCTCTGTCTTTTCGTATACGGTTGCTACATTGTTAATCTCTGCCAGTTTTGCTTTGGCTGTTTCTATCTCTTCAAGGGCTTGCTTATAAGCCTCTTTTTCTTCCTTATAAACGAGTTTATCGCTTGCCTTGATATTTCTCTCGGCATTAACCTTTTGTATGCTTAGTAGTGCCCCTATCAAGCCCTGTATAACATTTAGGTTGTTAATGGCTGCGTTAGTTCTTTCGACTACTGTTTCATTTGCCATTACTGTATTGGTGTTCACCTCTTCTGCTTTGGTTAATTGCGCAGTTAGTTTAATGCGTGAATAGGTTTGTGCGATTTTAGTCGCCACAAGCACTGCTGCGTTAATTGTTGCCGATACCGAGAATGTTGCGATGTATTCGCTTGACATGTGCAGTGCATCGTATACGGTCTGCTGTATCTCTGCTGGAAGAAATGACATAACCATATTGAACACTGCGTATATTGCACTGGCTATCATGACAATTGTTAATAAAATGTCTAATGTTTTTAGTATTACCTTTTTCATATTTGTTCCTCCTAATCTCCGATTTGTTGCCTCAAAAGTGCAAGCATTGCGTTTGTCATTTCTTCTGTGATTTTCGCAAGGTTTGTTACCTGCTCTTTTAGGCTTTGCAATTCTGCAAGGTTATTTTTTGCATTTGTTTCAAGGCTTACCACCTTTTGAGTGAGTTCTCTCACTTCGTTTCTCCACTTTATAATGTCTTCTTTGATTTTCATAATACTTGCCCTCCATTTGGTATTTGTTGTATTGGTTGCATTTGTTGTTTGATTTGCTCGCCTTCGATAAATCCTACTAACTTATTGATTTCCTTTGTTGAGTTCGTGCCCAGTATCTCTTTTGCGAGCATTTGTGCTGTAATTTGTTTCTTATCGAACAATTCGCTAAATAGTTTTATACTTTCGCTTCTTACGGTTTGATTTTCTGGCATTATGCTAAGTTCTGGCGCACTTGCTCCGTAGTAATGAAAGAATAAATCAATCATTTCTTGTAGTGGCTCTTGTATGATTTCTATCTTATCGTTAATGAACGCACTTGTCTTTGTTCTTTCAAACTCGATTTCGGTGGCTGTCTTTTGTGTTTGTCCGTCCGATAGCCACGATGCGATTGTTGTTGATGACAAGTTTAACGAGAACGCTGCATCGTTGAGTATGTTTTGCTTTTGCCTATTCAACGCATCGGCTCGCAGTTCTGGTTGTAGAACTTGTGGCTTCTTGTCGTCCGATTCTCCTGCTATGCTATCAAGGTATGTAAAAATCATAGGGTCAAGCATATTTTTTAGTGCATCTGGGTCGTTTGGGTTTCCATATTTCTTGTCGACCATAATTCTTGCCCTTGCAATATAAACCTCCAACCTTTCAAAAAACTTTAACTGGTCATATTGATAGCTTTCGTTCATCAAAAGGTCTGCGATTGGTTGTCCAAATGGTAATTTAGGAAACGCAGGGATATTCCTTGTAAATTTGATAAGTCTACAGCCGAGATCATCATTGAAAGGTAGCAACTTGCACCTATCAAAGTCTTTTATTGTTCCATAGTCTGCATAGTCGATTATGATGTCGCCATAATCTCTTTGTATCATTTTCCTTATCTCGTATGGAATATCGCCCCATTTAATTGCATCGGTTGGTTGTGGTGTATTTTCGTTCGCAGCATTGGTTGATGTTTTATAAAACAAGTAATGCACCATTGGGTATCTTTCTGTCTTTCCACCCACAACTGCATATTTGAAAAATCTTTCTTCACAAAGGTAGTATTCAGTGCTTGCCGAGATTGTATCGTGGTATGTCGCAATGAACGACTTTACTGCTTCTATATCTCCGTATGCATCTACACTCGTGAAGAACTTGTCCATTGGCAAGGCTTCGGCTCTTAACTGGTTTTTACCATCTTTGTTCCATTTAAGTAGTGATGTGCCTCCGTCCAATGCGAAGCCATACGATTCTTTAACTGCTGCATTAAAGTTTGATTTTTTGTATTCTTTCTGGGTTATCGAATTTGCCAGTTCGTCCGTTGCGTTCAGTATCATTGGCTTGCCGAATATGGTACTTACTATTCCTGTTCCTATCTTCTGTAAAAACAAAGTAGGAATTACTCCATATTCTTTATTGTGAAAGCCTGTAACCCAGCCCCTATACATCGCCGTTCGTGGTCTTATGTAACTCGAATAAAATTGAAAGTATCGGGGTGCTGCTAACAAGTATGTATTATCATTTTGCGTTAAATCAAAACTTTCACTTGTCAGTTCATTTCCTAAACTGAACGGAATTTTTACATTTGCTGCATCTTCCATTATTCTGCCTCCTGTTTGTTAATTTTTAACACCTTTGAGTCTGGTGTTCTTATAATCAGTTCATCAAGGTATTTCAAAAACCTTTTGCTCTTTTTCAAACCTTCAAGGTCTGTAACCTCTGGATTGTATTTTGGGTGGTTTTTCCATATCCTTGTTAATCTTTCAGCGATGTATATTTCTTCTGCGTGTGCTTCCAAAATGTCGCCGATTTTAATATTTACGACTTCTGTGATTTTCTGCGTTTGTTCGGCACTATAATCGATGTTTTCGTCTGTCCTTACTATTTCCATTGTCAACTCATAAAAGTCGATAGAAAGCCCCTTATAAGTCGTTTCCACCCACTCTCGTATCTCGTTTTCAACCTTCTTGTAAACTGCGTATTCGTTTATAAAGTCTTTTAATTTCATTTGCCTTCTCCTTACCAGTTGTTTTGTGCGACTAACCCTGCGAATTGTTGATCATACGATCCAACCCAGCAAAGTCCTAAATCTATAAGCATTGTTTTTACTCTTGGGTCAATGTTTCGGTCTTCATTGATTAGCACTCCTTTATTAAGCCATTGCTTTTGCTCTATGTCGATGCCTGTGGTTTTGGTTGGGTCATCGTTGTTTACATAAAACTTTGCTTGCTTCCAGAGTATTTCTTCAAATAGCAATCTAAACCTATAAGGCGACATACCCAGTTTAATTCCCTTCGCAATAATGCACTTGATTGTTTCGTTATTGCTTCCACTATTTCGACTGCAACAGCCATATACTTGGTCGCTGATGTATTCCAATTCTTCGGCGATATGTGCTTGTGGGTCTTCGCCTGTCGATGCTATGAAGTCTGTTAGATTTATTCCGTGTGCCAGCAATAATGCCTCTGTTGGTATGTATTGTCTTTTTACGCTATCGTATCGAAGGTATTTGTTTGAATATGGAAAGGTCATGTTTTTTTCTTCCATTTCTTCGATTTGTTCTTCTGTATAAAATGGTGCTTTATATAATTTTGGCATTGTTATTCACTCCTTTGTCTTCTCATTTTGTCAACTTCTCTCATAAGCGACATTTTTTGCATTTTCGGTATATCATCTCGTAGTTGTATTTCTTGTTTTAGGTCGTATGCAGCCTTTGCATCTTTTTCCCAGCCTTCGTAATATCCAGGAAGCGATTTTTGGTCGGTCTTGCCTATCCATTTCATACCTCTTGGTTTATTGATATAATTTCCTTGTGCGTTTGGTTGTCTTCCTTGCAAATAGTCCAGTGTGTCTTTACCCTGTGCTATATTGTGTGTGCTTTTAACCACTGCAAGTGTTTTATAAACCTTTCCACTCTTTGGATGGGTAACTTCTGGCGTTACTATGTCCCCTGTTCTTTTGTTTGCTCCGTAGTATGAATACAACTTTCCACTACCGTGATGTCCGTATGTAACATTGATGACCTGTGCACCACCATACTTTGGGGTTTTTGATTGCCCAGTCGTTCCCATCGTGTTTAATTTTTGCATTTGTTGCTCTGCCATTGTTATCCTCCTTGTTTTTTTGATAAATGGTATAGGACAGGTTTTTGAAATGAACCCATCCTAATGAAAAACATTGTTATTGACTATTCTGCTACTGTGCCAGTGCCAGCTTGTGCTTCTTTCATTGTGCCATCTTTATTGGCTTGAAGGAAGTTGTCTACACCGATACTGTTGTCATTGTCGTAACTAAGGTTAGGTAATACGAATTTACCCACAAGTCCTGCACGAATTGCCTTGATTGCTGTAAGTGCTTTCGCAGCAGTTGAGAAGTCATCGCCACTGAATACTGCTTTAAGCGAGTTACCAGACAAGCAACGAACACCCATATTAACCTTTGGTTGGATAATAACACCTTGTGTGTCTGGGTCGTCTACGGTCTTGAATGATGTAGGTCTAAGTCCACGAAGGGTTGCGTTTGCTGGTGCAATCAATGCTGACAATTGGTCAAGGTATCCGATTACGGTTGTATCACTTTCAGTAAGTCCCAAGTAGTAGTAGATTGCATCTTTTACTTGTGTCATTACTTCGTAAAGTGGCATACCATCAAGCCAGCCCACATAGCCACTTTGATAATCGGCTACGGTCTTCTTCTCGTTTGTGAACGCATTGAGCCCACCTTGTGCGAGCATTCTTGATGCGACATCACTTGCATTAAGTGCTGCTGTGTCTGTCAAATCCACAAGGAATGTAGGGTCGAATAAGAAGCCTTGTCTTGCATCTGCTGGATAGTAGCCTGCATAAAGTTTGCTATCGCCTTTGCTTACCTTTGCGTTTGAAAGTTTGAACGCTCTTGTTGCGGCAGTTCTATTGGTTGGGTCATAGGTATAAATTTCAATCGCCTTCTTTACTTCATCTGCTGTCGCAGTTTCACTGAAACTATCAATGAAGAAAGAGTAAAGCTGTGATGCGAAAGTATAGCCATTGATGTTGATTGCGATGTCTTGCTCGATTTGGTCTTTACAAATCTTTTCGAAGCCTTCATTAAGGTTTGCAGCGCCTACGCCTTCTACTTCATCTTCAGAGATTGCGATGTTTGTGTCATATCTCTTCAAAATGTCAATAGTGAAGCGTCTTGACAATACATGTTTTCTTTGTCCAGTTGTTTGGTCTGGCAAGTTGTCCTTGTTTGTCCACGCACCATTTGATGCTGCTCCTCTCATTCTAAATCTGTTATTGATTGGCAATGGAACATAAATGTCAATCATTGCTGCGTTGGTTTGTTCTGGTGTTACAAACCTATCTGTGATACCGAAGCCATCTTTGTGGATAATGTCTTGGCATAAATTTTTGTAGACTGTCTTTGATACAAGTCTAGCGATTTGTTGGTTGTTTACATTAAATAAACTCATAGTATTTTCTCCTTATGTTTTAAATTTTTTGATTTTTTTGGATGAAAAAACCACCATACTCGTGGTGGTTTGCTTGCTTATCTATTTTTCTTATAGATTACGATTACTTATGAAAGTGCACATCCTCGCACTCGTCATAAAGCCTGTTGACTTTTGCAGGGGTTGATGGCTTGGCTGAATATCCAAATGCGCCATTAACCTTGTTCTTCAAACTGGTGTTTTCTGCTTCAAGTGCTGCGATTTTTGCGTTTAGTCCCTCGACTATTTGTTCGTAGTCAATTGGCAAAGTTTCGCCAGTTTCGGCAGTGATTGAGCCATCGTCAACAGTATCAGCCTCTCCAACTCCGACAGGCTCTCCCTTTACCATTGGTGGGATGTCATCATCATCTTCGGCTGTTTGTTCTGGCTCGATCGCTTCTTCTTTGCCCTCATTCTCGCCTGTTTCTTCCGTTGCTGGCACTTCTTCGGCTGGGATTGTTCCCTCTGCCTCTGCTGGCTTTTCTTCGGTTTCTGGGGCTTCGATTGATGGCTCTGCTTCTTCGACCTTTTCTTCTGCCTTTTCTTCGCTGGTTGCTTCTTCGGTCTTTTCTTCTTCTGCTGGCTCAGTTGCTGGCTCTACATTAGGTGTTTCTTCCTTTTGTGTATCTTCAGCTTCTGCTCCATCATTTGTCAAAAAAACTTTGAATTCTTCCAGTTCCTCTGGAGATAGTTTTTTTACCTTCTCCTTTAATTCTGCAAGTTCGTTCATCTTGCATTCCTCCTTTATTTTATATTTACGCCTCCTCCTCATCCTTATGGGCTCTCCACCTCTCTGCTCGCCAGCAGTTAAGAACTTATTTTATGGCGCAGTTTTTTATAAATTATTTAGCATTGCTTTTGCTTGCTCTGCTTTTTTATTATAATACCTTCTCAACTCTTCACTGGAAGTGAATACCTTACCTCCAATCGTAAAGCCTCCACTAGTTCCCAGTATTCGGTTCAGTGCATTATTTGTTTCTACTATATCTCTACTTTTTCTGTATTCTGACTGATAATAATTGTCAATCTCTTGCTCAGTTTTGAATGTTTTACCACCGATTGTTATTGCTTGTTTCTTTGTAGTTTTTGGTTGTTGCTGGTCTTTTACGCCTTTATCTCCATAGTCTGGCATTTTGTCCACGTTTCGCATAATTGCTTTTGTTTCTTCAATTGATTTTTTAACAGGTAGTCCTGCTTCTTTCATTGTTTTATGCAGGGCTTCGGCTCGTTTAGTTAGTTCTTTGTCAGCATTTGATTTTTTATCAAACTTTGAATTCATAGCATCTTCTATGCTTTGTCCTTCTTGCACGAAGACATGTGTTCCGTTTACCGTGATCCACTTTCCATCTTCGCCTTGACCTTTCATTATGTTGTTGTTTTTGTCCATATTTTTCTCCTTCATTATTTTTTTGCAATAAAAAAGCAAGTATTGCTACTTGCCTATTTAGTCTGTTTGGTATATTTCCATTATTTTATCGAGTATTTCCTCGTATCCTGCTTTGGGGTTTTCTTTTAGCCATTTTAACATTTCATCGTGTGCGTGTTTTATATCAAGCACGCTTGTAAAGCCCAGCATATCATCTCGGCTTATTCCTCTGTCTTTGAAAATGTGTATAATTTCCTTTTCGGTATTACTTAATGCCATTATATCCCTCCCACTCATTGATTTTTTCTTCATTGCCTAAAATTGGAATTTTAAACCTGCATAGTGTCTTTTCTTCTCTCTTATTGTAAGTAAAAGAATAGTAACTATCGCCATATAGAAGTGTTCCCTTTGCTGGTATCTTGTTTGCATACTTTGTTCTTATCGCACTGCAAAACTCGGCATACTCTTGCTTTGGTAACTCTACTATATCATTTTTTATCTTTTTTATCAATGATTTTTCCGAGAAATCTTCCACTGCTTCTTGTTTAGTCTGCCCTTCGTGTATTGGGATATGTGCACCATTGGAAGTTATCCACGATATTTCTTCGTTTTCTCCCTTGCCTTCGGTTATATTGTGTTCCTTTATAAATTTGTCCATCTTTGCTCCTATATTCGCCCATATTGATCTTGGGCTCGTATTTTTTCTATTATCGTGTCTATTGATGTGTCCTTGTCGTATCTTGCCTTTCTCTCTGGGAAGGTTAGGCTGTATGGGTTGCGTAATACCATCATCACTGCGTATTGCAATGCATCGGTGCAGTCGTTCGGTATGGTTGGGTCTATCTTTTTGTTTTCAAGCAATCGCAAGGCTTTGATTTGCTCTACCAGTTTTGCGTTGCTGTAATGTGGGCTGAACTTGTCCACATTGACCACTGTTAGCACACCGTTTGCAAATGATGCGTTTATCATATCGAGTTGCTGTTCCTTTGTCATTGTATTGCTCCCTTGTCCTTTTTCCTTGTAGGCAAATAATCGAACATTTCGCCACCTTAGGTAGTTCTTGTCGGTCGATGCTATTACTTCCATTTGTCTATACATACCACTGGCGCAGTCAAAACTAAATATAATCGGTATTGTATGTTCCTGGTTAAAGTGTGCGTTGATATAATCTAAAAACTGGATAATCATTGCACATCTTTCGGTTAGTGCTGGTTTTATTGGTTGTTCTTTGCACGATAAGTAAAAACTTTCTTGTGCTCGAAGCATACCATTATTGTGGACTGTTACCATTGTCGCTGCTATTGCGTCTTGGCTTTCGGCATCGTCCACACCGATTATGATTGCATTGATAAATGCTCCCATACCCAGCCTTTGGTCTGTTTCAAGTAGGACACGCCTGTCGATATAGCATTTGTGCTCTATGAACGAGTGGAACACTGTTTCCCAGCCTGCTGCATCAAGGTCGCCTTCGTATATCTGTCTATATGCTATTGGGTCGCTTTTCTGCAAGTCCAGTATTTCGTGTAGCAGTGCTTGTGGTATCCACTCTATAATATCTCGGTAGGTTGGTTTGAGCACTGTCCATTCTGGGTCGTTTAGTTTTGCCTTATAGAAGTCATCAAACCACATTGACGCTCTGTCTGGGTTGCCTGCAAGTATTACCTTGCTGTGTCCTGCCTTCATTTGTCGTAGGAAGGTTGACAAACAGTTTAGCAATATTTCCTTATTGTGTAGTTTCTGCACCTCATCCATTATGAACAGGCTTATCGGTCTTATAAGTTTCTTACCTTTGGTTGTGTTAACATTGCTTCTTTCGGTTGTCTGCACCGAGTAAACTCGTATTTGGTTTTTGTGTCCTTTCTTATAAATGCATTTTGAAGAAGTTATCCACTCTTGGTTTTCGTTTAGTCCTTCACTTTCTATGAAGGCTTGGAACTCGCTTAGCACACCTTCGCCTGCGTTTGTCAAACTATCAACACCGATACAAACATCGTAGTTTGGGTATAGGTTGTAATAAAGCAGTATTATTCTGCCCAGCCCAGATGATTTCCACGAAGTTCTGGGTGAATACCACAAATTCTTTTTACACCAGTTATCTTGCAAGTCATTAAATGATGGCTCATAAATTTTAGGCACTTCGATTTCAAGTTCCATACTCTACCTCATTCTTCAATGTTTGATGGTGGTGTGTAGTCCCCTACGATTTTTGGGTCTTTCTCCTTTCCTTGTTTGGTGTTTGATTTATCGACAAATTTGATTTTGATGCCACTAATGTCGTTTGTTTCAAGTTCCAGTAGTTCTTTTGGCTTCTCGCCGATGGTATCTCTTACGAAGATGCTTGTCTTTACATCTCCCTTCAATAGGTTTTTAGCAAGTGCTGTTATCCAGTTCTCTTGTATGGTTTTGCCGTTTTGTTGCTCTATCTCTAAAAGTGCGATTAGTTCTTCCTTTATGGTCTTGCGCCTACGGATATTCTCTGCTCGTTGTTTTCCCCCTCGTGCGCCTAATTCTCGGGCTTCTCTCCCACTACACCTTTTGAGATTTTGCTTTTGTTTTTCTGTTACCATTAAAACAAGCCCCACTCGGCGAATTTCTCAAATCCACCAATGTCTTTGATATACTGCCTTGCTATCTCCACTATTTCTTTGTAAGGTTTACCATCGATTTCTTTATCTCCAATTGCACAGCATAACTCCACAACCTTTCCAGTTTCCTGTGCTTTCAAAAATGCATAAATGTTTACACTGACATCTGCCTTTGACAAGTCTTTTCCGTGAAGTCCACCACCTGTTACCGATTGCGCCATATCACTGCCGAGTTTTCGGTTTGTTGCTCCCGAGTCTACGCTTGTTCCACCTGTCCAGTCGCCTATTGGGTTTACTATTGTGTTATAGTCAAACGAATTATCACATAGTGATTTCAAGGCATCACCCAGTGCATTGCTCTGACAAACAATCAATTTATCTTTATCAAGTATGTATTTGCCATCACACTGATATATGTCGTGTATTGTCCTTGCAATCTTTGACAATGTCCTTTCTTCATCTGTAAGTGGAACACCTTTGAATATTCCATTGTCGCCACATCTTATTTCTTCTGCCTGGTTATTTGCGAGGTGTGGGTCTTGTTTTGTGCACACAAAGTCCATTTTGGTTTTGCCTGCAATTCGTGTTATCAAGGCTTTGATTTCATCTTTATGTTTGTTAAAGTCGACACTGCTTTCTACGATTACATGACACTTTCCGTGTCCTATCAAAACCTCTACTGCTACCTTTGGGTTTTCTTCTAACTTATAAGCCAGGTCTACTATTGCTCCTGCGATTCTGTCTGCCACCTTGTCTGGGTGTGCTGGGTTTACTTTTTCAATCATTTTATTTTCTCCTTTCCTTTTGTTTCTTTTATTAACATAGGCGTTCTGCCTTTTGCCCTGTGAATTGTTCCCACCTGTCAATGATTACACTTGCGTATTTTGGGTCGTATTCCATCATATAGCACCTTCGGTCTATTTGCTCGCACGCTATCAGTGTTGAGCCACTGCCACCGAATAAATCAAGGACAAGCTCTTTTGGTCTACTGCTGTTCTTTATAAGTCTTGCAAGCAGTTTTATTGGCTTCATCGTTGGGTGTAGGCTATTTACTACCACCTTATCCTCATCGATGACTGTTGTGCTTACTTTGTCGCTGTATATGTCTTCAAGCAATTTTAGCAGTTCTTCCTTCTTTAACCTTTTAAGGTCGATGTTCTTGTCTTCAATTACTGTGCTTTGTGTTCTATCATCTACGAAGTAATGGCTTACACCTTCTTTCCAGCCATATAGACAGGGCTCGTGTTTCCAGTGGTAGTCTTGCCTTCCAAAAACGAACGAGCTTTTGTTCCATATTAACTGTTGACGAACTGTCAGCCCGTGTTCTTTTAGCGCCGATTCAAATGGTATATGGCTTCGGCTGGCATACCACACATAAAAAGCACCACCTTCTTTTAGTGATGCTTCCAGGTTTTCAAATGCTTTTAATAAAAACTCTTTGAAGTCTTCGTTGTCCATATCATCGTTTTCGATCTTCATACCTTGCGAGTTTTGAATTGCCACGTTGTATGGTGGGTCTGTCATTACCATATCTGCGAGTTCTTCGCCCATTAACTCTTTGACTGCTTCTGGGTTGGTGCTGTCGCCACACATCAACCTATGCCCCCCCAATTTCCAAATCTCGCCACTCTTACATCGTGGCTCTTCCATATCTTCAAGGGAAGCATCGACATCGTATTCGTCTTCCTGTGGCTCTTTTTCTTCTTCAATGGTTGGTATTTCCCAGTCAAGATTGAATTCATCAAGCGATAACTCTTTGAGTTCTTCTTCTAAAAGTTCCAAGTCCCACTCGGCTATTTCGTTTGTTTTGTTGTCAAGCAGTGCGTATTCTCTGATTTCTTTCTCGGTTAGGTCATCAGCCACAATGCAGGGCACTTCTTCGATTTTGAGTTTTCTTGCTGCTTTCAGTCTGGTGTTGCCACAATAAACTACATTGTTCGTGTCGACTATAAGTGGGTTTTTGAAACCATATTTTTCTATACTCTTGGCTACGGTATCCACTGCCTTATCATTAAATCGTGGGTTTCTATCATTAAGGAATAATTCGTCAACCTTAATGTAAACTATTTGATGTCTTTTCATTGCCTCTCCTACTAAAAAAGGACAGGTCGCTCTTCTGACTTGTCCTTTTGTGTTTTTCTTCATACTACCATATTAGCATATAAAAACTGCCATGTACTGCCATCTTATGACTTTTCGTTGTTTTTTGAAAGTTTTTCTATTGCGTTATCATAAAGCCTGTATATTTGTCTTTCGCTATAATTAAACTCCCTTATGATTTTTCGCAGTGGCTTGCCCAGCACATATCGTTCCTTCAGTAAGTTATAACTTAATGAGTCCAATTCTTCCATTGATGTTAGGAACTCTTGCTCCTTTTCAAGTGCTTGCTCTATGGTTTTCTCTATTTTTTCCTGCAACTCCTCAATTCTTATTATGTAGCGTTCTTGTGGTGCAGTGTTTATTCCACCCTTACCTGTTGGCATATTGTAGTTTGCTCTCTTGGGCATTGCTCCCAGTTCCAGCAATTCCTGTATTTCGTATTTCAAGTTTCGGATTTTTCTTTTTAATTGATTAAGTTCTTCTAATTGTTTTTTAACAATTTGTCCTTTTTCGCTTAGCATACTTTATCCTCCCTGTATTCTTATAAATTATTTATATAAAGTAATTATCAATCTTCTTTATGGTCTTTTTTCTCTTTCACTTTGGCTTCTATCTTGCCTGATACCTTAAACACTGCATAAATATCGATTATAACCGTGTTTATAAGCACGAACCAGTCCACGATTGATAATTCTGCCCAGTTTATAAAATTGCTACCTAAGAAGCAAATTGTGGCTATTCCTATCGTTCTAAAAATGGCAACTATCAAGGCAAAATACCAGTATTTCATTTTTGTCATTCCTGCGGCCATACAAAGTGCATCATCTGGGAACGCTGGAAACAGAAACATTAAAGGTAGAAATATTTTTGACTTGGTGTCTATTAGGTCTTGTGCCTTCTTCAATGAGTCTTGCCCTACGATCTTGCTTGCCACCTTTTCGCCCAATGTGTCGCCGATTAGAAACATAAGCGATGATGACAGGAATACTGCCACTGTGCTAATTATGAACGCATCCAGTGCACCGAACAGAACTATTGCTACTGCTATAAATGTCGCCGATGTGCCTGGTATAAAGCATAGCAAGGTTGCGCATACTATAAATAAAATTATGTAAACTATCCAACCCCACGCTCCACATTTCTCTATAAGTTCTCTTAACCCTTCAAGGCTTGTAATTCCACAAGCCCGAAGGATAAAATAAATGCCTATACTGATACTAGCAATAATTAAAATTGTTAGTGCTATCTTCAACCATTTTTTCATTTGTCCTCCTCGATTAAGTCTTCCCTGTTTATAGACCATGTTTTGCCATAGTCTTCAAAATTAAATACATCTTCTTTTTTTGCCCAGTCCCAGTAGTGCTGATCTGCTATCGATTTTTGATTGTCGTGATCAAATTCACTGTAAAGAAAATGTGTTTTTACCATACTATTTGAGTGTCGGCAGTATCCGTTTCCTATAAATACTGCATTACTTTCCCAGAATACATCTTTGCCTTTCTTGTAATAAAAGCCATCAGTAATAATTTTTATAAATGTTTCAATAGAAACGCCTACACCTTTTTCAAATCTATTTTTGTTTTCCACTTGCCCCTCCAGACATTCTTTAATTTTTAAGCATCTTTCTTTATGTTTTTCGCAGTATGCGTATGCGTGTGATATGCCTATTGCGTGATAATTGTTTGGTTTGTAGTAAGTTCTCCACGCCCTTCGCCTGCAATGCTTGCATTTTTCACAAATACTTACTTTCATAAATCCTCCGTTAGCAATTTTTCAAAATCAAAATCCTTATCATTGAGTTTGATATTTTTCTTTTTTGCAAGTTCGATTATGGCTTTGACACAAGGTAAGTTTTTATCTCCACCCTCACATAAATCGCAGTATTCCATGTATCCACAAACACAATATCCGTTTTTGTGTCCCTCTGTCAGTGATTGCTCATCACAATACTCCTGCAATTTTTGTTTCCATTTTTTACTAATTGTTTTTTTTGTTTTTTTTGTTTTTAGGAATGTTTGCCAGGTCAAGTTTTAGTTGGGTTTCTTTTATTTTGTAGTTTTTTATGTATCTCGCAACTTTCCTAATATCTCCATCGTGTTCTATCCACTTGTCGTTGATTTTTTCAAGTGGCATTTTGCGTGCCTTTTCTAATAACTCACACTCTGTTGGGCAGAAATCTTCACAACTGCAAGCACTATAACACACAAAGTCGCAAAATCTATCAATTGTTTCAAATCTTTCTTCCATTGCTTTCCTCCTGCAATTCATTGATTTGGTCGTTGATAAAATCTTCAATAGGTTTACTGCTGAACACTTGTTGTGAATTGAATTTTTTTATTTTTTCGAGCTTATTGATTGCGATTTTTCTTGCCTCTTCCTCAATAAATTTTGCCAGTTCATAAGTGTCCTTGATTCTATATTTTTCAAGTTCGGCATTTGCTTTGCGAAGTTCTCCATCTAGTATTCTGTTTTCCATTGTTAGCGACTCTATTATTTGTCTACGATCTTCCGACAGGTCTATTTCTTCAAGTAATCTTTTATTAAGCCTACTTAACTTGTTTTGTGTATCTTTCTTTGACATACTTTCTCCTTTTAACACACTTGCGTGTGTTTGATTATTTGTGATTAAATGCAAAAGCAAAGGGCGACCCTGTAAGCGCTGAACGCATTGTAGTAGTCGACATACCCATTGGTGTACCAAATGCAGAAATAAGTAGCACTGCTCACTCTCGGAGAACGGAGCCAGTTCCAGTGTTCTGGCTTATCATTGTTTTTGAAGTATTCGTATTGTTCGCCTTCGCCACTGTATGAATATTCGTTATCGCCTGTGGCTTCCGATTCACTTAAAAGGAATAATTTATCACTTGTAATTTGTCCTGCTGTTGTTTTCTTTACGGTCTTGATGACTTTTTGTAGTGGCTCTGGAAGCAATTTGAAAAATCTTTGCATATACTCGTTTCTCATCTTGCTCTTTTCCCAGCCACCTTCGTTGGTTGCTGTTTCGTTCATTTCGTATTCGCCATCAATGAAGAACATAAACGCAGCATTTGCTTTTTTGTCATCATCTGTGATGTCGTGTGGGTTTAGGCTTATAAGTTTAACCTTTACCTTTTCGCCTGTGTATAACTCTTCCTCTTTGGTCGATCCAAGTTTAAACAATTTCTTCTTGTCTGGGTTTGCCATAAGGCTTGCGATTTCTTCCCAACTTAATTTGTTTAGATCTTTCCTTTCTTCTTTGATTTCTGCCTTATAATCGGCGATGCATTCGGCTATTTCGTCCTCATCGGTCAAGCCTTGTAATCTCTTCTCTAATTCTTCGATTGCTTCTAAAACTTTTTTATCCATTTTCTTTTTCTCCTCTTAGAATAAATTTGTTTGATTTTGTTCTTGCAGTCTGTAACTGCTACCTCGCAATTCAATTTTGGCTGTCGACATTGCTGCGATTCGGTCTACTGTCTTTTTCATTAGTCCACACTTTTCCACAAGGTCGACAAGGCTTTCATTGCTTGAAAATATTGTTGATTTTTGGTTTATGTATCTTGCGTTTATGACATCGTATATTTTGTCTTGCATCCAGGTCTTTTCGCCATTTTTCATTACGATTTCTGTCCCCAAGTCATCAATAATCAAAAGGTCAACGCTTGTCAGTCTGTCAATAAATGCACTTTCCGTCATTGAATTGTTTGTAAATGTTGCTTTGATTTGTTTTGCTATTTCAAAAAAATTTGTAAATAACACGGTTGTAAATCTTGCAAGCAGGGCATTTCCTATGCAGGCTGTTAAAAGGCTTTTGCCTGTTCCAACATCTCCGTATAAGTAAATTCCCAGTCCTTGCTTTTTTATTTCGTCCCAGTTCTCGCAGTATCTCTTGCATCTTTCTACTGCTCTTTTGAAATCATCTGGTCTGTTCATATCAAGGTTTTCAAAGGTTGCATTTCTGTATCGTTTTCCCAGAAGGCTTAGGTCTTTCAATCTTTGCAAACTCTGCATTCTCTCTTCGGCTTTTCTTCGTGCCTTTTCTTCTTCGAGTTTTTGTGATTGACATTCGCAAAGGCAAGTTACCACCATTGCGTTGTGTTGGAAGTATCTATGCCCACCACATTTGTTGCAGATCAATTCCCAGTTCTCGGTTAGGTGTTCATCTTCCTTGACTGTGTAATCTTGCAGTCTATTTTTTCTGCATTGAAGCAGTTGTTGTTCGGTCATCTTGCCTTCTGACTGACCTTCCAGTAATTGCGACATCATTTCCATGCGTTAGCCTCCTCACTTGATACCTTTTGTCTGCCCTGTTGGGGCTGTTGTGTTGTTTGACCTTCAATGCGTTGTTTTCGCTGTCGCTCTTCTTTCAGTGCATCAAAAGCCCATTTGCGAATTGATAGGTTGTCATTTTTGCATTTATAACCTTTGCGCTCCCTATATTCGCTGAAGTATTCAATTGCTGCTTCCCCATCTTTTTCTGATAAAAGCCGATTGTATTCATCTTCGGTTAAAAGAACATTTTTGTATTTCCCATACTTGTGTTTCTGTGTGGGTGTAGGAAGTGGGCTTGTCCCACTTTCTTCTTTTATACTTTCTTCTTTAACTTCTACTTTATCTTCTATTTCTATTTCTTTTTTAGGCGCCGAATGTTCGCCGAATGTTCGTGGAGTATTCGCCGAGCGTTCGTGGAGTGTTCGTGGAGTATTCGCCGAATGTTCGCCGAATATTTTTTGCTCATCGCCTGTATTTTCGGGTTTTTTTGGTATTTGACTTGGTGACGGTTTATCGATTTTTTGAAATTTATACCACTTTGTAAGTTGGAAATATTTTTTATTTTCAATTTCATAAAACTCAATTGACATTGTTTTTTCAATTTCTTTTAATGCAGACTCTATTTTTTTAAGAGACAATTCATCATCGTAGGGGAATAATTGCGATTTCAAGTATGCAGTGTTTGCTTTTCCCCTTCCTTCATCGTCAGCGTTTGATATAAGTCCTACCCATACCAACCTTGCCATTATTGAAAGGTTTGCAAAGTCTTCGCTTGTCCATATTCCTGGATCAATCATTCTTTTCCTTGCCATCATTTCCTCCTAAAAGTTTAATTATTGTTTTTGCAGTGTCTTGCTTGTTGCAATGGATAAACTCTACACCGTATTTCTCGGTCATTGTCTTCATCGCCTTACTTAATACCTCGCTTGACACGTGGCTTATAAGTCCACCATTTCGCTTTCTTGGCGATTTCCATTGCTCTATTGGTATTTCTTCTTCTACCAAAATTACCAGCCTTATTCCTGCATCTTTTGCCCTTATACACTCTGCTCGAAATCTATCATGTTGTTTCCCACAAATGTTACCAGCAACCTCTACCCAGTCTTTCTTGGTGTCTATGCAAGTTGTAAGGTTATCTATCCTTGCGTAGTCGCCTACATATAGTTTGTTCCTTACAACTGCCACACCCATACTGTTTAATTGGTCATTTAGTGTCTTGTGTTTTCCTATTTGATTTCTTGTGTCTTCAATTAGTATCATTTGCCACCTCATAAATGTCCACGTGGCAGTATGTGCCACCCCTTATGGTTATGCCGAGTTGGTTGTTTGCGATGGTGCATTGGGCTTCAACTGCTGCCACAATGTCATCTATCCAGGCTCTTTCAATTTCTCTGGTTTCTTTTTCTCCGTCCCATCGTGTGAACTCGGCTATAATCTTTTTATCTTGTTTTGTTTGTGTCATATCAACCTCCTAAAATGGTAGGTCGTCATCATTGATTGGATCTGAGTCTGCTTGTGGATCTGCTTCTTTCTTCTCGGTTTCTTCTTTGCATACAAAGTCTGCCGACATTGAATAGTATGTTTTGTCATCTTTCTGGGTTTGTTTTAACTTTCCACATGCGAGCACTCGGTCGCCTTTTTTAATTGCAAGTTTGCGATTCCATACTGTTATGTTGACAATTGGTAGGTTGTTTCCATCTTTGTCTTTTCCCATTCCAATTCCAAACTCTATGAATTGCTCGCTATTGTATTCTTTGTCTTTTGCATCGCCTACGGTGCAACCTGCAATTATGCAGTCGTCTTTTCCATCTCTTTTAATAAACATTGATTTACCCTCCTAATCGTTCGCTATGCTTTGAACATAGGCTTTTTCTACATCAATAAGTTTTGTGATTTTATTGATTTCTCTATCGATTTCGTTGATTTTGTTATCGGCTTCTTGTTTGTTTCTAAATGCTAAATTTTCAAGCTCTTTGATTTTGTTTTCAATGTTTGAATTGGTTTCGTTTTGTTTATCTCTGATTGCTTGTTTCTTGTTTCCAAGTGCTTCTTTTTTGCTGACATATTTGTCAATTTTGCTTCTAAATAATCTCATTAGTCTTTTCCTCCTAAAATGTTTATTAAGTTTTCTATATCAAGATCGATTGAACTTGCTGCTCTTTTTAATAATTGCTCTTTCGCTGCATCTAATGCTTCTGCAAATTCAAGCATTGTTTTTATTGAAAATTCCCCAGCAATTATTGTTTGAATTCTTTTTTCGTTCTCGTGCAATGTTAAGCAGATTGTTGATTCTGCATTTTCCATTTCGTGCACTCTTCCGTTTGATGATTTTACAATAACTTGTAAAGTTTCCTTTTCTTTTGTTCTTCTTACTGAGTCTTCTATAATTTCAATTCTTTTCTTCATTTTAATTCTCCTTTTTGTAACCCTTCAAATTTTCAAGTTCCATCGGGGTTAGGGTTTCGATCCCGAGTTGTTTTGCTTCCTGGATAGTTCCATCTATCAAGATTGCCATTTCGGCGCTATCAAGCGTATGTGTTTCTTTATAAATCAAATATTTTACAAAAGCCTTGCCATTTTCGGTTGTTTCGCCTATGGGTTTGGCGTATTTAAAGTATTTTGTTATTGGCACATCTTTCAATGCTTTGAAGCCTGCTTTTAAGCCCCTTTCATCGCTTGCTATCGTGCCATAGTCTAAATTCATTTGAACTTTTACCTCTTCTGCCGATTTCCTTACTGCTTTGGCGATTTTATCTACCAAAACATGAAAGTATGCATTTGCGTCAAGGCTTCTTTTCTTCCTGTAAGGTTTTATCTCGCAAATGTAAGGCTTTTCCTTAATCTCTGGCAGGATATTCATTAGTTCGTTTTGAACTTGTAGTATATCCTTTTGCTCTTGTATCAAAATTTCCATATTTAATCCTTTAATGTTATTCTTACGCTTGCCTTAATGGCTGATGTTTTTACATATTGTTCTGCAATCTCTGGCAGTTCCTTTTTAATTCTTGCCGAGTCGATTGTTTCCCTTGTGGTTGGTGCTACATAGGTTATTTTGAAGTATTCGTTATCAATACTCTTTACCCCTGTTTCTTCCATTTTTTCAATAAGCATTTGTTTTAGTTCGCTTTCTGCTTTTTCAAGTTCCTTTTTCCTATCGTCAAGTGTTTTAAGTTCTTGCTGAATAGTTAGGATTTTTTCGCAGGATACAGTGTCAAGTTCCAGTGTTTTCTTTTGGAACAATTCGCAGTTCCTTTCGCATTCAAGCAATCTTTCGATTTCTTCTTGCTCGATTGGTTTGATTTCCACAATGTTGCAGGTGTCTTCATCTGGGAAGTGGATACAAAGGAATTTGTCGAACTTTTCGTTCATCAAGTATGCGTAAAGACTTAATTGCCACGCTACTGCTTCCCTGTGAAGTGTTGTTGTGGTTTTGAAATCGCCGAGAAATGTTTGACCATCAATTATCCCAGCCACATCTACTGTTCCTGCGATTTCATCGTTCCATACCATAAATTCGCTTTTGCTTGGTAGGATATTGTGTTTTTTGCAAGCTTTTATAAAATTTTCAAGTTCGCTTGTAAATCCAAGTTTTTTGTGGTTTATGTATTGTTCCAGTTCTTCGTGTATCACGCTTCCCCTTTCTGCTTTCGCTTTTAATACATTTTCGTTAACATTTGAATAATCGGGTGTTATTTCGTGTTTCTTCAAAAGTGTAGTTACGGATACAAGGTTTATCTTTTCTCCGTTGTCTTTGATAAGGGTGTATGTGTGATTTTTCTTATTAAACTTTACTTTGTCCATTTCCACCCTCCGTCTTTTTGGCGTTTGCCTTCTTTTGTTTTTGAATTGCTGATTCTGCTTGTTTGAAGGTTATTTGCTCGATTTTCTCAACCTTGTAGTAGTTTGCCATCTTCTTTAATCGATCATCTGTAAAGCCGAGTTTTTTCAATTCTTCAATTTGAACTTTTGTAATAAGTTTTTCTTCTGGCTTCTCTTTGTTCTTGCCATTGTTTAAGGTGTCGCTGTCATTTCCATCGTCTATTGCAAATAGTCCACAAAGTGCGTATTTCCTTGCATATGAACTTGTCGACCCCGTTGTTTGGCTCTCGTCCATCTTTGGTTTAGCCTTGTCTGGCTCTCTTGCTGACGCTTTGGAATTGATAAATTCTTCGCCATCTGTTAGTGTTGCTGTTGCTTCGATATAAAATCTTTCGCCCTTTTGGACTACCTCGTCTGTTAATTGAAGCGCTAGTTCATGTTTAGCACACAGTGGTTTAACTGCTTGCAGTATGTCTTCGCAGGATCTGTATTTGAATTCTGCGAATTGGTTATATTTGTTTTTTTCAACCTTCAATTCGTTTTGAATTGCTGAAAGTTTTTTATAAATTTCTTTCATTTATTTAATCCCTCCCAATACTTTGCTAAATTGTGAAACGATTTCGTTTAACTCTTTTTCGCCATCTATTTTTAGAATGTAATTCAATGTTCTTTTTGCCATTGTTATCGGCATTTGCAATATTTCCTTTGCGTATTGTGCGCAGTGATATTCTTTGCTCATAAAATTTTTACTCCTAATAATTGATTTTTTCTTTGAGATGGTATATAATAATGGTGCGTTAGGTTATCGCTGTATACCTATCTCATTAACCACTGGGCAGTTGCTTTGCTTGGTGGTTTTTTCTTTTGCTTCGGTTTTTTCAACCTTCTTTTGAAATTGTAAGTAACAATGCCATATAAAATCTTTTAGGCTGTGATACCCACATTTCCGTAGATTTTCTTGTGTGAAAATTTGCCTTGCCTCGTTTGGTAGACTTACGGTTAATTTGTAAATTGCAAGTTCTGCCTTTGTTTTTGGGCTTCTCTGATTTTTGCTTTTAACATAAAGTTCGTTATCTTTATAAATGTCTTGTCTTTCGCATTTCAATTCTTTGCAGATTGCTTCAAGCATCTTTGGAATTGGTAGGCATTTATAATTTTCAAAGTTACTCATCATCGGGGCATTTGTTCCTACTCTTTTGGCAAGGTCTGTTTGCTCCAGTCCACACTCTCTGCGTTTCTCTTGTAGTTTCATAATTCCTCCGTTTTTCGCCCTATGCGTTGTCAGCAATAATTTTTTTGATTGCAATTCTAACTAATTGACTAAGTGTTAAGTCTTTTTTCACAGCAAGGTCAGTTAGTTCTTCGTGTAGTTCTTTTGGAATTCTTACACCGATGCAAACAATGTTATCTTCTTTTGCACTCATATTGCACACCTCCTTTTGTAAAATAAAAATATGGCTTGCCAGTATTTGGCAAACCATAAATTTTTTATCAAAATAAAATATGGATGTCTTAATACTGACACCCATATTATAAGGTTACATACACACAATATTTTTTAAATATTCTTGTTACAAAAAAAGACAAGGCTGAAAAACCTTGTCTTTGATTTTCTATTTTGTATATGCAAGCAAACCACCTGCTTTTAAAATTGCAATTTGTCTTTCCGTAAACGAACAAGCAAGTTCAAACTTTTCATTGGTAGTCTTGTCTGTAAGAATAACCTTGCCTTGTTTGATACCTTCAAAAATGTTATCAAGAACCAATTCGTCCTCTTGATTTAGTTTATCATAATCATCAGCGTTTGCAAAAGTTAGAGGCATAATACCTGCATTGATTAAGTTAGCTGCATGAATTCTTGCAAATGATTTTGCAATTACAACTCTAACGCCTAGATATAGTGGAACTAGGGCAGCGTGCTCACGAGATGAGCCTTGACCATAATTACTACCACCTACAACAAAACATTGTTTTGCTTGTAATGCTCTTTCAGGGAAAGTCTTATCACATACGCCAAAGCAATATTGAGATAGGTGAGGAATATTTGAACGATAAGGTAATATCTTTGATCCAGCAGGCATAATGTGGTCAGTAGTGATATTATCTCCAACTTTAAGCACAAGTTTTGCTGAGATATTATCTGTCAAGGGATAAGTCTTAGGGAACTCTTTAATATTAGGTCCTTTGATAACCTCAACCTTATCAGCATCTTTTTCATCAGCAGGTGCTAAAATTGCACTATCGTCAATTTTAAAAGCGTCAGGCATTTCAACTTTGGGCATATCGCCAAGTAATCTAGGATCGGTAATTTCACCTGTCAAAGCAGCAGCAACGGCTGTTTCAGGAGATACTAAATACACCTTACCATCAGCAGTTCCACTTCTTCCCTCAAAGTTTCTGTTAAATGTACGCAATGATACACCAGCAGAGTTAGGAGAAAATCCCATACCGATACAAGGTCCACAAGCACACTCTAAAACTCTTGCACCTGCAGAAATAATACTAGACAACGCACCACAGTCGGCAAGCATTGTCATAACTTGTTTTGAACCACAAGAAATTGACATACTTACATCAGGACTAATTGTCTTTCCTTTTAATAATGATGCTACCTTTAACATATCGTAAAGTGATGAGTTAGTGCAGGAACCAATACATACTTGGTTTACTTTAGTGCCCTTTAAACTTTCTACCTCAACCACATTATCAGGACTATGAGGACAAGCAATTAAAGGTTTTAAATTATTTAAGTCAATATCAATGATTTTATCATATTCAGCGTCAGCATCTGAAGAAAGTTCAACATAATCTTCCTCTCTGCCTTGTGCCTTTAAAAACTCTCTAGTAATTTCATCTGCAGGGAATATTGAAGTAGTTGCACCAAGTTCAGCACCCATATTTGTTATAGTTGCTCTTTCAGGAACAGTCAAGTACTTAATACCTTCTCCACCCCACTCAATGATAGCACCTACACCACCTTTTACGGACAAAATTCTTAAAATTTCTAAACTTATGTCCTTTGCTGTAACAAAGGGATTTAATTTGCCTATTAAATTTACCTTAAACATTTTAGGCATAGTGATATAATATGCTCCACCACCCATCGCTACGGCAACATCAAGTCCACCTGCACCCATTGCAAGCATACCGATACCACCGTTTGTAGGAGTATGACTGTCCGAACCAATTAAAGTTTTTGAAGGTTTGCCAAATCTTTCAAGATGTACTTGGTGGCAAATGCCATTACCTGGTCTTGAAAAATAGATACCGTGTTTTTTACATACTGATTGAATATATCTATGGTCATCTGCGTTCTCAAAACCTGATTGTAAAGTGTTATGGTCAATATATGCTACTGAACGCTCCGTCTTTACTCTAGGAATACCTATGCTTTCAAATTCAAGATAAGCCATAGTACCTGTTGCGTCTTGAGTTAAGGTTTGGTCTATTCTAATTGCAATTTCATTGCCAACTTTCATTTCACCTTCAATCAAATGCGCTTTAATAATTTTTTGTGCTATTGTAAGTCCCATTTTTATTCTCCTGTCAACTTGTCTAATTTTTAAAATTTTGTACGAGATTTGCTTTTGCATTTTCAATATGCTTGATTGCAAGTTCTTCTGCTTTGTCAGCATCTCCTGCAATCATTGCATTTAAGATATCTTTATGCTCTTGCATTGCCTTATTTGCTCTATCCATACTTGAAAAGGACATCTTACGATAACTTTGAATCTTTCTATGAAGTCCTGAAAGAATATCGTTCAACACTGAACTTCCTGAAATGCTATAAAGCAAATCGTGGAATTTTCCGTCCTGTTGTTTGACTGAATCGTAGTCGTTGCGTTTTGTATAAAATTCTTGCAACTCTAAAATTTCATTGAACTGCTCAATAAATTCTTTTGTAAGCAAAGGAGTTGCCTTTCTTATCGCTAAACCTTCAATTCCTATTCTTATATCATAGATGTCGATTAAATCTTGTTGATTTACACCGAGAATAACAATTCCCTTACCCGACTCCTCTATAAGTCTTTCTTGCTTTAATCTATTTAAAGCCTCACGGATGGGTGTACGACTGACTTCAAGTTCGGTAGAAAGTTTTAATTCAGTAAGAAAAGTACCTCTTGGATATTTACCACTTAAAATATCATTTTCAAGTTGTTCAAATACTCTATCAGCAAGCGAAATGCTTTTGCTTTTCATAGAAATTACCTCTTATAAAGCCTTGTATTTTCCGTTTGAAAGTTCATCGATCTTTGTTTCAAGTTCGTGCGTACTTAAACCTGAAACACGTCCATCTTCATATTCTTTATCAATCCACTCTTTAAGTTGTAAAACGATAGGGCTTTGTTTTGATACCATCTCATCGCCCTCTAAAGCATAGTTATCGTTAATCCAGTAAGCAATACCAGCCAAACCTGACGTTTTTGAAATTACTACTGATGCAGGACGATTTAAAATCTTTTTAGTATCAAAAATGTTATAAATTTCTTCATCTTTTAGTAAACCGTCTGCATGAATACCTGCTCTAGTTACGTTAAAGTTTTTACCAACGAAGGGTGTCATAACGGGGATTTTATAACCCATTTCCTTTTTGAAATATCTTGCAATGTCAGTGATTGCTGTTGTGTCCATACCGTCAAGCGTTCCTTTAAGTTGAGCATACTCAAATACCATTGCTTCCAAAGGAATATTGCCCGTTCTTTCACCGATACCAAGTAATGAGCAGTTAACTGCTTGTGAACCATAAAGCCATGCTGCCGTTGCGTTAGATACAGCATGATAAAAATCATTATGTCCGTGCCACTCAAGTCTTTCACTAGGCACTCCACTATAATGTTGAATACCATATACTATACCGGGAACACTACGAGGAATAGCAACCTCCGAATAAGGCACACCATATCCCATTGTATCGCATATACGAATTTTAACGGGAATTTTAGCATCTTCTGCCATTTTTTCAAGTTCGTTTACCAAGGGAATAACAAAACCATAGTAATCCGCTCTTGTCATATCTTCAAGGTGACATCTAGGAACTATACCTGCCTCAAAAGCAAGTGCAACTGAACTCAAATAGTGGTCCATCGCTTGTTTTCTAGTCATATTTAACTTTTTAAAGATATGATAGTCGGAAACGCTTAAAAGCATACCTGTTTCTTTAATATCTAAATCCTTAACAAGCTTAAAGTCATTTTTTGACGCTCTAATCCAAGTAGTAATTTCAGGAAATTTAAGCCCCAAAGCCTTACACTGTTCTAAAGCCTCTCTATCCTTTTTGCTATATACAAAAAACTCTGTTTGTCTAATAATACCTTTAGGACCACCTAAACGTGAAAGTAATTTGTATAAATCTACTATTTGTTTTACTGAATAAGGGTCAACCGATTGTTGTCCATCTCTAAATGAAGTATCCGTTATGTAGATTTGCTCAGGCATACCCATAGGCACTCTACGATGGTTAAAAGGAATTTTAGGAACTTCAGAATAACTATAAATTTCTCTGTATAAGTTAGGTTCTTCAACATCTTGCAACGCATATTTATAAGATTGTTGCTCTAATAGATTAGTTTTTTTAGAAAGTTCTAACATATTTACCTCCACAAATGAGTTTTTTTCAATAATCCAACTTAATTGTATACAATTATACATTTATACAAGTATTTTGTCAACTAATTTTAATTGGATTGTAAAAATATGAATAGAGTATTTAAGTTTAATACAAAAAGAAAGAAGATACCACATAGTTGTGATATCTTCCCTCGCTTTCGCCCTTTAATTTTGAATTAAATCAACCATCCATTTGTGCCGCAGAACGAAAAACTTTTAACCCGCGTTTCGCAGGTGGGTGCCTCGCTTGATGAATCCGACTTCTCGTAGACGAGCCTTGCGTATCACCACAGACATTTGCTCCCTAATGAATAATGTGGATTAAGACAATTCGAACTCCGTACACTACAGACGGTAGAAAGTATTTCTACCTTCTACGTTTATGAGTATAGCATAAAATCGAACATAAATCAATATGTATATAGAATATTTTTTTAAAAAAATAGTGATAAAAATTTTAAAAAAACTATTGACAAATAGATAATTTGTGCTTACAAGGAAATATAATCTCCTTATTAAAGTTAAAAAGTGAGTTTTAAGCACTCACTTTTTATTATTTAATAAACCTTCAATGATAGGCAAATATTTAGCAAACTTACTTTCAAAATTTACTCCATATTTTCTATCCGTTGCATCTACTTTAGTTTGAATAACGGCATCACAAGTAAAATCTGTTGATATTTTTATTGAATCGTCATAATTTATACCTTTAGTTATACAAGAGGCGAACATACTTGAAAAAACATCTCCCGTTCCATGAAATGCCCCGTCAACACAAACGGTTGAGTAACTCTTATTTTCACACTTTGATTTATACATAACATAACATCTATCATCTAGGTTTATACCTGTTATAAGAGCATTTTTGCAGAGTAAAGACAGTTTATCTAAAACGCTAATTGCTTCCTCTTTATTTTTAAATTGTTTATAGGGAGTATTTGTGAGTAAGCAAGCCTCGGTTGAATTTGGTAAAATATAATCGGCTATTTTACACAACTCAGCCATCTCTCTAACAAAGTCATTATCAAAATGAGCATATAACCTTCCGTTATCTCCAAGCACAGGGTCAACAATCATAATTCCACCCTCTTTTAAAAGTTTTTGCTTTGCTAGTTTTACGTATTCTACTTGTTTTTTACTACCAAGATAGCCACTATAAATTGCGTCAAACTTTAAATTTAAACTTGTCCAATGCTCAATAATAAAAGGAATATCTTCAGTTAAATCTCTAAAAGTATATCCCTCAAAGCCACCCGTATGAGTAGATAAAATTGCAGTAGGCAAAACATCACAGGTAACACCTGTTGCATATATGATAGGTAAAGCGACAGTAAGGGAACATTTTCCTACACAAGAAATATCGTTGACAACTAAAATACGCATAATATAACTCCAAAATAAATTATCTAAATTATATCATTCAACCCCCTTTCTGTCAAACAATATTGACCAAAAATGAATATAAAATAGTTGCTATTTTTTGTGAAAAAGTTTAAAATGAAAAAGTAAAAAATTTATAAGAGGATTTTTATGTACGAATTAAACGGAACCATAAATGAAAACACAATTCCTTATGCAGAATTTAAA
Organism: uncultured Clostridia bacterium; assembly: GCA_964550125.1. Lineage (GTDB taxonomy): Bacteria > Bacillota > Clostridia > Christensenellales > Borkfalkiaceae > CAZJWC01. The sequence goes on from CAZJWC010000003.1 coordinate 71,618, forward strand.
AACTATGTTGATAAGGAAATCACCTTTACAGGTATTATTCATAGAATTAGAGAAATGACAGGCTTTGCGTTCGTAATTATTAGAACCGCAAGAGAAACTATACAATGCGTTTACTCACCTGATTTTTCTGATTATAGATTAGATGAAAAGGTGGTTGAGGCTTGCTCGGTAAAAATTACGGGCAAGGTAGTAAAAGATGAAACAAGAGAGGACAGATTTGAAGTGCAAATCCACAATATTCAAATACTTTCAACTCCTGCTGAACAATTACCCCTTGTTATCAATAAAAAGCAACTTGACAATATTCCTTTGGATTTAACCTTGAATATGCGTCCTGTTACTTTGCGTAACCCTAAAGAAAGAGCAGTTTTCAAAATTCAAGAGGGTATTCAAAGAGGTTTTAGAGAGTTTTTGCAAAGTGAAAACTTTACTGAGATTAAAACCCCAAAAATCAACTTTGCAGGTGCTGAAGGTGGTTCAAATGTATTTAAACTTGACTACTTTGGAAAGCAAGTATTTTTAGCACAAAGTCCTCAATTTTATAAACAAACAATGATTCCTATCTACGAGCGAGTTTTTGAGATAGGTCCTGTTTTTAGAGCAGAGCATCATGACACTTCAAGACACTTGAACGAATACATCTCAATGGACTTTGAAATGGGATTTATTGATGATTTTTATGACATTATGAATATGGAAACGGGCGCTTTAAAATATATCTTTAATCTTTTAAAGACAGAATATGCAAACGAAATTGAAATTTTAAAATGTCAGTTACCAGAAATTACAACTATTCCTACAATCAAGTTTAAAGACGCAAAAGATTTGATTGTTAACAAATACAAGAAAAAAATTACTGACTTTATGGACTTTGAACCCGAAGAGGAACAACTTATTTCAAAGTGGGCAAAAGAAACCTATGGCAGTGATTTTATATTTGTAACTCATTATCCTACGGCTAAAAGACCTTTTTACGCTATGGAAGACCCAGAAGATAGAGAAGTTACTCTTTCATTTGACCTTTTGTTTAGAGGGGTTGAAATTACTACAGGTGGTCAAAGAATACATGACTACAATATGCAAGTAGAAAAAATGAAAGCAAGAGGTATGAATCCAGACGAATTTGAATCTTATTTAATGGTTCACAAATACGGAGTTCCACCTCATGGAGGACTAGGACTTGGTTTAGAGAGAATTACAATGCACTTGCTTGGTTTTAAGAACGTAAGAAATGCGTCAATGTTCCCTCGTGATATTAATCGTGTTACACCCTAACTACGAAATTAACGGACTATTATTAGTCCGTTTTTTATTTGACTTTATATATGTTTTGCTTTATTATTTTTACTATGATTGATAAAAGTTATATTGAAAAACAACTAAATAATGATATAGATGTTTTACTTTTTGATCGTCTTGCCTCAACCAATATAAAGGGAAAAGAGATTGCGAAACAGATTAAAAAGCCAACACTTGTTGTTGCAAAAGAGCAAACGGAAGGATATGGAAGATTTAAAAGAAAATTTTATTCTCCAAAGGGTTGTGGGCTTTACTTTTCTTTAATAATAAAACCAAATTTTAGCACTGAGTTTTTACCTTTTTTAACACCTCTTTGTGCTGTTGCTCTATGCGAAAGCATTGAACAAAACTCGTCCTCTACTCCAAAAATCAAGTGGGTAAACGACATATATCTAAACGGCAAAAAATGTTGTGGCATTTTAGCCGAATCAATATTAAACGGGAATAAAGTGGATAGTGTTGTAATTGGAATAGGGCTAAACTTATATAAGCCAAAAGAGGATTTTGATGACAGCATTAAGGATATTGCCTGTGCGATTTTTGAAAGTAAGACTGATAATGTAGAAAATGAAATAATAACTTCTTTTTTAAAGAGATTTTTTTATTATTATAACGATATTAAAAATAAGGAATATGTAGATAAATATATTTCAAGGTCAAATATTATAGGTAAAGAAGTAAAGGTTTATCAAGGCGATAAAACTTTTGAAACAAAAGTAATTGACATTGATAACGACTGCAATTTGATTACCCAGGATTCTAAAGGAAATAGGAATAAATTTAACAACGGTGAAATTAGTATAAAAATAAAATAGAATAAAATACAAATCTTAAAATTTTTTATTAAAGAGAAAAGGAAAGTAATTATGGTCCACCCAAAATAAAACCCTTTTCTTTTTTTGTTTTATTTTTGAATTACCACTAATTTTTATCAATTTCCTTTTATCAAAGTAGTTGAATTTTATTAAAATATGTGATACACTAATAATGCTAAACTAACTTAATATTGAAGCAATTTTTATTTTAGGGTGATTTATACCCTTTTTGCTTTTCACTTTATTGAATTTGATAAAATGCGAATTCCACTTAGTGAAAAGTAGTATCAATTTATGTTTCAATAAGGTTAGTTTAGCGACAATCGGGGTTTGCGTTTTTATGCGTCAACTTTGGTTGGCGCATTTTTTATTTAAATCAAAAATTATAAATGTGAAGGAGATAATTTGATGAAAAAGAGAGCAATAACATTTTTAAGCTTATGTATACTCATTCTTTGTGGTTTAATTTTCACAGGTTGTAACAATACTGGTGAAGTAGAATATGAATATAATTCAACAACTGATACATATACATTTGTTGGCAAAAGCGAATACACTGATACAGAGATTGTTATTCCAAGCACATATAAAGATAAGGCTGTAACCAGCATTGGACAATACGCATTTTATGGTTGCTCTAACTTAACAAGCGTAACAATCCCCAACAGTATAACAAGTATCGGTAATTATGCCTTTGCTGAGTGTACTAACCTAGCAAATGTAACTATCGGCACTGGTGTAACTAGCATTGGTAATTCAACTTTTCAAAATTGCAGTAAAATTAAAAACATAACAATTCCCGACAGTGTAACTAATATTGGTAGTTCAGCGTTTTACGGTTGTACCAGTCTTGAAAGCGTAATAATCCCAAACGGCGTAACTAATATTGAAAGTTTAACATTTTATGGTTGCACTAGTCTTGAAAATATAAAAATTCCTAGCAGTATTACAAACATAGGCAACAATGCTTTTAAAAATTGCTCTAAATTAACGTATATTGGCAACGATTCTAACCCTTATTTATGTTTAGTTAAAATAATAGATTCAACCATTTCTACTATCACAATAAACGAAAATTGTAAATTTATATTAAATTCAGCGTTCAAAGATTGTACTAGCCTTGAAAATGTAATAATTCCTGACAGTGTAACAAACATTGGATATGAAGCATTTTATGGTTGTACAAATTTAGCAAACGTAACTCTTGGTGATGGCTTGACAAGCATTTCAAGTTTTGCTTTTTATAATTGTAGTAGCCTAGAAAGTATAACACTTCCTAACAGTGTAACAAACATTGGTGATTTTGCTTTCTCTAGTTGTACAAGTTTAACAAATGTAACTATTGGTAATGGTTTGACAAGTATTGGAGATTCTGCTTTTAATAATTGCAGCAGTCTAACAAATATAACCATCCCTGACAGCGTTACAAGTATAGGCAAATATGCATTTAGTAAGTGTACAAGTTTAGCAAATGTAACTATCGGCAACGGGGTAACAGACATCGGTACTGGCGCATTCACTAACAATTTTTCATTATACTATAAAGACACTGAAAATCAATGGAATAGTATAAACAAAGGTAGTTCTAATTTTTCTGAAGCCAAAATCTATTATTACAGTGAGAGCACGCCTTTAGAAAACAACAAATATTGGCATTATTATAACGGTCAAATTACTATTTGGTCTATTGAAGAATAAAATGTGATAATACAAAAATAAAAGTTCGTCTACATCTCGTGTGGACGAACTTTTTTATATTATTTAATTTTGTTTATCTTCATTGTCTATATTATCTTCATTGTTTGTTGTTTTATTTTTCAATTCACTATTATTGTTATTATAAACATCTTTGAAAATGTTGGTTTTTTCTATTACTTTTATAAGTAAAACTGCCACAATAATTCCAACAATACCTTGTATTGCATTGAAAGGAATATTGACAAGTGAGGGAGCAAAACCATACATAAATCCTTCAAATACAAAGTAACCTAAAATCATTAAAATTTCAGCAAATAGTCCTGCTATTATTCTTGAAGGAACACTTTTTATCTTTTTAGAAAATAGATTATAACTTGTATAGGCAACGATAGACATAAGTGCTTTTATCACAAAAGTAACTGGTGCATAAACAACATAGCCTGAAAAAATATCGGCAAGTGCTGAACCAATACCAGCAGCAAACATACCGTATATGGGAGATAAAACCCAAGCACCTAGTAATACAAACGCATCACCAAGATTGACATATCCTTTTAGTGGTGAAGGAATTTTTATTATCATAGTCGCAACACAAATTAAAGATGCAAACATTGCTGTATAAACAATTTTTTTAGTAACAGAATTCATAATTTTCTACCTAAAATACTATTCTTTAATCATTTTTTGTATCAATTCAAATCCGTTTGAAACATAAATACCAGTTGATTGACAATTTTCTTCATCATATTTATCACAACCACTAGCAATCTTTTTATTACTCTTATAAAGCAAATAAGGAATAGGGTCGCTAATATGCCCACCGGTTGATACTGGTGTAGGGTGGTCGGGGCAAATAAGCATTGTAAAATCATCAATTTTAGGCAACTCCTCTAGTAAGGGTTTTACAACCTTTTCGTCAATTTGCTCTATCGAATAAATCTTATGTTTTAAATCCCCTTGATGTCCACACTCGTCTGGTGCTTCCATATGGATATATACATAATCACAGCCGTTTTTTAAAGCATCTATACAAGCGTTTGCTTTACCTGAAAAATTAGTTTCATAAGTTCCTGTTGAACCTTCAACTTCGATAACTTTCATACCTGTCAATTTACCTATACCTTTAAGCAAATCAACAGCCGAAATAACTCCTGCCTTCAAGCCAAATTTCTTTTCAAAATCATCAAGTCTTGGTTTACAACCTTCACCCCAAAACCATACGGAATTTGCAGGATTTTTACCTTCAGCAATCCTCTTTTTATTAACGGGGTGTTCCATAAGCAATTTATACGATTTTTTCATCATATCAATTAAACCGTCAGCGAGCAACCCTTTGGGCATATATTCGCCAACCACTCTATTTTTAATATTGTGTGGAGGGGTTAACTCGTGGCAAACTTGCGCATTTGATACAACTAAACAATGTCTATAACTAATACCTGCGTACAACTTGAATTTTTCGTTATTGAAATAGCCTTGTAAAAATTCAATCAATTCTTCTGCTTCCTTGGTAGAAATTTCGCCAGCGCTATAATCAATCATCTTTCTATCTTCGTACTTTTCTTCATCACTCAACGTAACAAAATTACAACGCATAGTTACGTCAGTATCTTTTAAGTCGATACCGATTGAAGCAGCCTCCAAAGGAGAACGCCCACTATAATACTGTTTAGGGTTGTAACCCATAACTGACAAATTCGCCACATCGCTACCAGCAGGCATACCTTCTGGAACTGTTTTACACATGCCAAGTTCACTAACTTTTGCTAAACTATCAATGGTAGGTTTATTTGCATAAGCTAAAGGAGTTTTTCCGTTTAACTCATCAATTTTATAGTCTGCCATACCATCGCCTAAAACTACTACATACTTCATAATACTACCTATTTATTTAATAAACTCCATTTAATCGGCTCAATACCGTTTTTTTCTAAAAATTCGTTCGTTTTTGAAAAAGGTTTACTCCCAAAAAAGCCATTGTAGGCTGACAGTGGAGAAGGGTGTGCACTTTCAATTACAAAGTGATTTTTCCCTTTTATTAAACTTTTTTTTGCTCTTGCATTACCTCCCCAAAGAATAAACACAATAGGTTGAGGCAAGCCGTCTACAAGTTTTATAACTTCATCAGTAAACCAAGTCCAACCACATTTTGAGTGAGAATTTGCTTGGTGCTCCCTAACAGACAGTGTTGCATTTAGCAAAAGCACTCCTTCATTTGCCCATTTAGTTAGATTTCCAGAGGAAGCAGGCTCTATGCCTAAATCACTTTTCAACTCTTTATAAATATTAACTAGAGAGGGAGGAATTGCAACTCCGTCTTGAACGGAAAAGCAAAGCCCGTGGGCTTGTTTAGGTTCGTGATAGGGGTCTTGACCTAAAATTACAGCCTTGACCTTATCTATCGGGGTAAACCTAAAACAATTATACAAATCGTACATATCGGGATAAACCGTATAGTTTGTATACTCGTCTTTTAAAAAATTGCGAATTTTGATATATCTTTCATCATCAAACAGCGACTTTAAAAGTTCGTCCCAGCCACCACCTAATTTACGCATTTAAAATCTCCAAATAAGCCTGACAGTCTTTTTTTGCTTGAATTAAATCATGGTCTAAATAATTACCACACTCTTGTTTTTGGCTTCCAGGTACTTCATTAAACTCTTGCACCATACTAAACGCACGGATAAGTTCATTTTTAACCTCTGCGAAAGTCATTTGTGTTGTAAGAAGATAAAAACCCGTTCTGCACCCCATTGGTCCAAAATAAATTATCTTTTCGCTATATTCACCATTACGCAAGATGGTTGCAATTAAATGTTCAATAGAGTGGGCTGACGCAGTTGATAAAAAATCATTTTGATTTGGTTTTTTCATCCTCAAATCAAATGTCGTTACCCCTTGCATTTCAGTTGAAATATACAAACCCTGAGCAAGTGTATCGTGATTTTTTTGAAAGGAAGGAATTTTTTTCATACTATTTTACGTCCTTTAAAATTGAAAATACTTTATCAAAAGCCTCGCCTAGTTTTTCACAGGCAGTTTTTACATTTAATTCAAATTGACCAACGGAATTACCAGGCTTATCCGAAATACTCTTAAACGAATAACATTTAACTCCAGCATGCAAACAAGTTTGTACTATTGCACCTAATTCCATCTCTCTTATATCTGCTTTTATATCGTTAACTAAAAGATTATAATCGTCCACGCTGTCATTAAATCTATCACCTGTTCCTACAGTTGCATAGTCAAAACCAAAATAATCTTTTGTAAGTTGCAAATATCTATCGTCAAATTCGCAAAGTTTACCCATTTGACAATGGTCAAGTTCAGTAAGGTCAAAGTCGTATTGACAAACTCTCATAATTTGATAAGTTCCAAAAAGTTCAATCTCCTCAGTAAGTCCTCCAGCAACACCAAAATTTATAATTGTATCAACACCAAATCTATCAATCAAAAGTTGAGTTGCTATACCTGCGTTAACTTTACCCACTCTGCTAATTATAAGTACAACTTCTTTACCGTAAGCAATACCTTTAACAACACGCTTGTTGCAAATAATTTCATCACTTTTTACATCAATTCTTTTTATCAAAGGCAAGGCTTCACTTTCACACGCAATTACTAATCCTATCATCTGTAAATCTCCTAATTTTTCAATGCCATTATAACAAAACAAATAGGAAAAAGCAATAAAACAAATACCCTTATTGACCTATAAAAACTTTTAAATTTTAATTAGGACTATTGACTTTAAAATAGCAAATAAATATAATATGTATTGTATTTTAGGAGAAATATGGAAGATAGAGTTTATTTTGTAATTGATATGAAATCCTTTTTTGCTTCGGTGGAGTGTGCAGAGCGCGGACTTGACGCTATGACTACCAATTTAGTTGTAGCCGACTCAAGCCGTACCGAAAAGACAATTTGTTTAGCAGTTACTCCTGCAATGAAATCTTTAGGAATTAAAAACAGATGTAGACTTTTTGAGATACCCAGGGACATTGATTATATCATAGCAAAACCAAGGATGAAAAAATATATTGAATATGCCTCAAAAATTTACGGTATTTATTTAAAATATATAGACAAAAACGACATACACGTATACTCTATTGACGAGTGTTTTATTGATGCTACCGATTACTTAAAAATGTATAATCTTAAAGCACACGATTTTGCCAAAATGCTTATGAGTGAGATTTATCAAACATTACACATAGTGTCTTCAGCAGGGATAGGCACAAACTTATTTTTAGCAAAAATCGCTTTAGACATTACTGCAAAACATAGCAAAAATAGAATTGGTTGGCTAAATGAAGAAAAATTTAAAAAGACATTATGGCACCATAAACCGATAACGGATTTTTGGCAAATTTCAAATGGCATATCAAATAGGCTTTTAAAGTACGGGATAACAGATATGGCTGGCATTGCCACCTATGATGAAAACGCATTATACAAAGAGTTTGGCATAAATGCTGAACTAATAATTGATCACGCTTGGGGTAGAGAAAGTTGTTTGATGAGTGATATTAAAAACTATAAGGTAAAATCTCGTTCGGTTTCCTACTCACAAATTTTGTTTTGTAATTATAATTTTGAGGACAGTAAAAATGTACTTCTTGAAATGGTTCAAAACGGTTGCTACGACCTTGCTAGAAAAAACTTGACAACCTCAAATATTTATCTTTCAGTTGGATATGGTGATATACGATTTGATTTTTCAACAGCAAGCCAAAAACTAAAGATAAACACAAATCTTTATTCGGTTATAAGCCCTTATTTTGAAAAACTATTTGATAAAATCGTTCATAAAAATCGTCCAATTAGAAAGGTAAGTTTTGGATTTGGTGGTATAAGCAGTGATAAGTATGAGCAGTACGATTTATTTACCGATATGTCGCAAATTGAAAAGGAGAAAAACCTAGTTCAAAGCATACTTGATATACACGAAAAGTACGGAAAAAATGCCCTACTAAAAGGAAATGATTTTAAAGAAAATGCAACACAGGTTGAAAGAAACAAAATGATAGGAGGCCATAACGGTGGCGAGGACGAAAATGAGTAGAGAAATGAGAGCAAAGCAGTTTGCTCCATTTGACGCTTTGAAGGGACTGCAAGAAGCTTTACGACTTAAGGAATATGAAAATGAAAGAGTGGAAAAAGGTGAGGTTACACAGGAAAAAGCATTTGAATTTTCACAAATTTTAATAAATTATGAAAAGACGAATATTCTTTCAGTTACCTACTTTTTCAATGGACGAAACTACACTATTGACGGTAAAGCAAAAATTGATTGTATTGAACATTATCTAATTATAAATAATGTTAAGATTAAGTTTGATGATATTATTGATATAAAAATAAAATAAAAGGCCTTGCTTTTGGCAAGGTCTTTTATTTTAAATTATTTGTCTTCCTTCTTTGAAGTATCTTCCATTTCAGTTTCTTCGTTTTCAGTCTTTTCTTCTTCAACAGGAATTTCTACTTCTTCAGTAGTTTCTTCTTTATTACCTGCGTACAACTCCTCATCGGTTACATCATCATCAAAATCATCATCTTGATAATCACCGTCATCATCATATTCAGCCTCTTGAACATAGTGCTTTCTACGAGATGTATATTTAGAGTTTTTAACCTTTTTAGAGCGTCTTGCACGCTTAACGATATCTCTAATTAAGATTAATAGCAATGTAACAATCAATACAACAGCAACAGCTATTGATGTAATCAACAAGCCGACACTCAAACTTGAATCATCACTATCATCATCACTTGTATCAGTATCTGTATCAGCAGATGCGTCAATAGTTACGTCAATTGAACTAAAATCAACATAAGTTGAAATTGAGTTATCTTTTGCAATCTTTAGGTATGATATCTTACTTGTATAATTATCTTGTGAATAATCTTTGTAAGGGTTAGCCTCGTCTGTATCAGCCTCATCTTCATCAAATCTTACGTAGTCAATGTCGTCATACAAGTTGTAAGTGTTATAGATTATGTCAACGATACCATCTCCGTTAAAATCTAAACCTTCTATATAACCGTCTTTATCTTTATCAATGAAATCCAAGATGCCATCACCATTAACATCAATACCACCGTTTGCCTTAATTTCAGCTTTTTTAGTTTCAAAATACTTGCCATAGAACTCGTCTAGGTCGTCAATAGCAAATGAACTGTTATCGCAAATATATTCCTTTGCAAAGTCAAGCAATGAAGTATAGTTGTCATCAGTTAATGAATCTGTAGTATTTTTCATAAAGAAAACATAACTACCAAATTCACTTACTTCACTATTATCTCTTGCACCGTTCCAAACCTCAAGTCTATAAGTTTTTGCAGTATTACCAGTAACAATGTAGAAGTTTACAGTTGTCCACTTATTTGCATAAGCAGGGTCATTACCGTCAATTCTTACAAACAACTCATTTGTTGTACCTGCAGACTTTGCATATTCATTATTAAAGTCATTTACAGGCATTGAGTATTTCTTTGTTGAGTAACTATATTTATAATAGTAAGTATTATCAGCCTCATTGTAATAGAATACTATTTCATCATTTGAAGTTATTTTATTTCCTTTTTCATCAGTGTCGTAAACACTTAAATTTGCGAAGTAATTTCCATCTTTATCTTTATGCAATCCATTTGCTTGCATCCAGTAAACAATATATCCTTCACTGTCAAACTCATCGTCATCTCCAACATAGTTGCCACTAACATCATAAGGATAATATACATTTCCATCTACATCGTACCAATATGACAATTTTGATGTTTCAATGCTGACCTTATCTTTATAAGAACCAGTTTCTTCTGCATCAATTAAATATACATAAGCAACTGCACCACTTGAAACATATACATCGTAAGATAATGTTGTATAAGAATCAGCAGATAAAGTACTTGTATCGTTTGAAATATATCCGTAGCCTGTTGCTTCTTCAGGTAGGTAGTAGTAAGTTACACCTTCAGCAAATTCAGTTATCGCACCAGCAGATACATATGAACCACCACTGAAAGTATAGTAAGTTATGCCAGTTTGGAAACTTTCAGCTTCAATATACTCTTGATTGCCTGTTAAGATAATAAGAGGCATTGAGTTATATTGTCCTACAACTTTATCCCACCAGTTTGAACCGTCAGCAGCAGAATCGTATACACCGTCAACTTCAGCCTTTTGTAAGATATATTCAAGCCAAGCTCCCTCATCAGTGCCTTTTAAGTTATAATAGTTCGCTTCGTAATATTTATTGATTAGACCAGCCCAGTCTTTTGAATTGATGGCTGTATCTCCCGCATTTACACCATTGATAAATTCACTATTTGCGTTTACGCCATAGAAACTACGCAAATTAGCTATTGTCTCACGGATAACTTTATTATTTAAATCAGTATATGTGATGTTATCAAAACCATATGCCAAGATATCAACACCTAGTTCGCCAAAAACAGAAATTGTCTTTGTTGTAGTAGTTGAAGTTAAATAGTCATATTCAGTCTTTGTTAAGGGCGCTAATTCAAAGTTAGTAAAAGCAGCATAACCTTCATGATACTCAGCCTTTTTGCTACCCACGATTGTTGTAGGTCCAAAAGAAAGTTCAAGTTCAAAAGTAACTTCGCTTGAAATTACGTTTTTCACAAAGATAACAAATTGAGTCCAACCCTCTAATACATCATCATTAGAATCAATAGAAACTTTTTCAATAGTAGTTGTATCTATATTTGAAATACTTGTCTTTGTTTGATAGTCAATTAATGTTACAGTTGCACCAGTAAATGTATCAACGCTAGAAGTTTTACACCAGAAAGAAATAGCCATTTGCTCATTTTCTTGAAGTTTAAAATCGTTTGAAGTCAACCTAGTTGTATAAGCAGTACCTTTTGAACTTAAAAGCAATACCGTTTTTGCATCAGTATCAAAGAAAGCAGGACGAGTAGTCAATTCCTCTTTTACCTTTGCAGTATAATAATTACTTGTAATTGTAGTACCTGCTAATTCATCATTTGTGAAAACTCCAGTTACATCTCCTGTCTTATCAAAACCAAGTCCTACATAGTTATCAGTAGTATAAGTATTTCCACCTGAAATTTCTTTAGTTAAATCGGTAGTAGCAATAATATCAGTGCCAATTTCCTTTTTAGTAAAGTTTTCATTTTGAGAATTTATGAACACCTTTTTACGAGTTTCAGTTAATACACCACAATTTAAAATTTTATCTGTTTTTGTATCATTATATTTACACTCAAAAGTGTCAGCATCTTTGAAAGCGTCTACAACTGAATTTTCAACGATACTGCATTGTACATCATCAAAGAAAGCGTAACCGTTAACATATTCAGCATAGTTGTTTGATGCAGGTTGTTGACCTAAACCTAAAACGATAACAAAAGTGCTTTCGTTAAAGTTTGAACCTTTGATTGCTATTTCATATTTTTGCCACTCACCGTAAGTATTAATATTCTTAATCATAAAGTTGTCAAGAGTTTCTCCTGCAACCGTTTGTTTAAGAGCGATATATGCACCTTGCTCGCTATCTGCTTTAATCTCACCTGAAGCATCAGTCTTAATTTCACCAGTTTCATAGTTATAGTCATAACCAACCTTATATGAACCCGATGTTACACCGTCAACCTCTTTTGATGCACCATAAGTTAAGTCAGCAGTATATACCCAAACGGATACCATTGCAGAAGTGTGTGCAGGTAAAGTTACAGTAGTAGATGATGTGTAGTATTGAGCAGTACCTGTACGATTTACTCCGTCCTTTTGATTATGAATCATAAGAACGTGTCCGTCCTCACCTGTGTGAGTTTTGGGGTTTGCTATTGTAGGAATATCGTCTTCATCTACGTTATATTTTGAAGAGATAAGTTCGCCGTCTTCATCAGTTTCTTCACTTGCTAAAACGCCCCTTAAACTCTTTTGATAATAATCGCTTGTAGCATCTTTATCAGCAGTAAGATAGTCCCAACCTCTTTCAAGTTCGCCCTTATTGTTTTTATAAGAGTTACCTGTATAAATTATACCTGACTTGCTTGAAGAAGAATCAGCCGAACTTCCACCTACAGTACCAGTTGCCGATGACCAGCCCTTTGCTGTCATTATTACATCATATCCACCATTAGTATCGTAGAACTCGAAGTTACCATTAGTAATTTTTTGTGTATCGGTATCAGAAGAAGTGTTAACGAAAACTTGCTCGTCTTCAGTAGTACACGCCGTCAAAAAAGATAGACACACAGAAAGCACAAATGCAACTACGCAAATAAAAATTGCTTTCAATCTAAGCATTTTTTGATTGTTTATTCTTGTCATAAAACACCTTCAAAGTTATTTTTTATAAGTTGTAGACCTAAAAATAAAATCATACTTCTATATTTTAATATAAAACAAATATTTTTGCAAGCAGTTACTAGCCTTACATAAAAAAACATATTTATTTTTTTAGAATTTGGCACAAAATACTTTTATAAGGAGTTTTATGACTGAAAGTAAAGAAAAAGTAAAAGATACTATAATATTAGTTATATGTGGTTTGAGTGCAGGGTTTTTGAACGGGATTTTTGGAGGGGGTGGAGGTATGATTGTAGTACCTCTACTAATGATTTCTTTACATCTTTCGAATATAAAAGCACATGCAACTGCAATTTTAATCATCTTTATAATAAGTATTTTTAGTATTCTTATATATGGTTTTAATGGAGGAATTGATTTTAAAATAGAAATTCCTACAATGCTAGGTTCTATTTTAGGTGGAATTTTAGGAGCAAAATTATTAAATGCGTTAAATCCAACTATAATCGCATTTATCTTTATAAGTTTGATGCTATTTGCAGGAATTAGGCTGGTGATATAATGGCTTTTTATATATATCTTTTGATAGGTTTTATTAGTGGAATAATAGGTGGTATGGGCATGGGAGGAGGTACACTACTTATACCTATGCTGACGATTTTTTGTGGAGTTGAACAAAAAATTGCTCAATCGGTCAATTTATTTGTTTTTCTACCCACTGCAATTTTTGCACTTATAATTCACTCAAAAAACAATTTAATACAGACACATAATCTTTTTTGGATAATTATTCCTGCTATAATTTTTTCAATTTTAGGAAGTTTATGTGCCGTTTACACCCCTCAAGTTTGGCTTAAAAGAGGTTTTGGCATCTTTTTAATATTACTTGCTTTGTATCAAACATTTGAAATTTTAAAAACAATTATCAAAAAAAGGTCTAAAAACGATTAGATAATATAAAAATCTTGCAAAAAATTTGTGTCGTTATCGTAAAAAATTTAAAAAGAGTATTTACTAACAAAAATTTTAATGGTATAATAATAATGTTATTGAATTAAACAACATTTTAGAAATTTTAATTTTTTATTGTAAAAGTAGAGGTGCAATTTGGAAAGATTAGGTATTATCGATTTAGGTTCAAACTCTGCTAGACTTGTTATCGTTGATATTTTTACAGAAGGTCATTTTGTTGTAATTGACGAATTAAAGGCTAGCATTAGATTGGGACAGGATATGGAAAGAGATGGCTTCTTAAAACCTCAAAGGGTTGCTGAAACTATTAGAACGTTAAAAATGTTTAAACGTTTATGCGACTCACATAAGGTTGACAGAATTACTGCCGTAGCCACCGCCGCCGTTAGACGTGCAAAAAATCAACGCAGTTTTTTAGATGAAATTCAAGCAACTTGTGGAATAAAAGTAAGGGTATTAGAAGAAGACGAGGAAACTTTGAGTTTATACCGTGGGGTTATCAACACTATGGATATTCCTAAGGGTATAATCTTTGAAATAAGTGGTGGTAGCACGAAGATTATTTATTACAATCGTAGAAACATGCTACATAAGGTTATTTTACCTTTTGGTGGTGTTACTTTAAACGATTTATTCACTGCAGACAACGACAATCCAAAAGCACAAACTGAAAAGATTGAGGAATTCTTCTTGGAACATCTACAAAAAATCGAGTGGCTTAAAGAAGTTGACAGCGATGTTCAAATGATAGGTGTTGGAGGAGCGTTTAGAAATATTTTTAGAATTAACAAGATGGTTAAGAGATATCCCTTGGACAATCCTCACAACTATCACGTTCCCATTGAAGAATTTAACAACACTTATGAGATGTTAAGAGTGCTTGACATTGATAAGAAAAAGAAAATTAAAGGAATTTCAACTGAAAGGGCTGACATATTACCCGCAGGGCTTGCTGCAATCAATGCGTTTATCAAATATATGAATTTTAACAGTTTTACTATTTGCCGTTGCAGTTTGAGAGAGGGTATAATGTTTGAAAAGGCCATGCCTATCACATTAGAAAAACCCATTTCAGATGTTTTGGGATACAGTTTACAAACGTTAGTTAAATTTTACGAAATGGACGAAAAACACGTTGAACACGTTGTATATCTAGCAGTACAATTATTTAAGCAATTAAGAGTATTGCATAAATTCCCTAGACAGTATTTAAAGATTTTAAAAGTTGCTGCCACTTTACACGATTGTGGTAACAGAATCAAATACTACAAAAACAACAAGTCAAGTGCATATATGATTATGAACGCAAACTTATACGGCATAACTCATAGAGAAATGGTTTTTGCAGGACTTGTAGTTGCAGCACACAAAAACGATGACTTTAATGCAAATGATTGGACAAAGTATAAAGAACTTGTTGGCGAAGAAGATTTTGATGCAATTAAAAAATTAGGCGTTATTCTACGCATAGCATCTTCACTTGACAGAACTTGTGGTGGCGTTGTTAAAGGAATAAACTGCGATGTATTAGGAGATTCAGTAATTATGAAGACAGATGTTGACGGCGACTCAACTTTGGAAATTTGCGAATCAATGAAGGCAGCAAGCGAATTCAAGCGTTCATTTAAAAAGAATCTTGAAATTTTATAGAATTATAAATGCCACAATTTTTGTGGCATTATTTATTATTTATGAAAAAAAACTTTAAAATTATCCTTGCTAGCAATTCACCACGCAGGAAGGAACTTATAAAAGAAATAACAGAAAATGTAATAATTTCACCCTCAACTATTAAAGAGGAAGTAGAAAAAAATCTACCTGCTGAAAAGGTTGCAATGTCATTGGCTAGACAAAAAGCAGAAGATGTAGCAAAAAAATTTAAGGGTGAACTCGTTTTAGGAGCAGATACTATAGTTGTATTTGAAGATAAAATACTAGGCAAACCGATAGATGAATATGAGGCTTTTCAAATGCTTTCCTCTCTATCAGGAAAAACACATAAGGTTATAACAGGAATATGTTTAATAAGAGATAACCTTTTTATTAACGATTTTGACGAAACTATTGTAACCTTCAACAATCTTTCACCGGAATTTATTGAAAGTTATATAAAAACAGGTTCTCCTATGGATAAAGCAGGAGCATATGGTGTACAAGATGAAGCGTTTGAACTAGTAAACAAATACGAAGGTAGTTTTACAAATGTTGTAGGTTTACCTATTGAACTATTGAGAAAAATATTAAAAGAAAACGAAGGAAAACTATGTATAAATTAGTAATTGATTTAGGAACGGCTATAACTAAAATTTGCAAATTAAAAACGCAGGAGATTATCACTGAAGACACTTGCATTGCTTGCGATAAAAGTGGAACAATCATTGCCTGTGGTAAAGATGCGAGGACTTTAATTGATAACAATACACCAAATACGGTTATTACGTTTCCGGTTTTTGAGGGAGAGATTGTAAATGTTACTCAATGCTCTAAAATGCTTAAAAGTTTTTTAAGCAAGGCAAATATAAAACCTTCTCTTTTGGGTTTAGATACAGTATTTTGCGTAAGCGTTGGATTAAGTGAAGAACAAAGGGCAAAATACTATGAACTTGCAAACCTTTGCCATTTAGGAAAAATTGCTCTTGTTGAGTCCCCTTTTATTTCTGCTTTAGGTCAAGAGGTTGATATAAGTGGAGGGGGAGCAAAATGTTTAGTTGATATAGGTTCGGGAAGGACAAATTTATCAATTCTTAACAATGACAAAATGGTTGCTGGTTTTAGTTTTAATGTAGGTGGAACCAACATTGACTCTCATATACTTGATTTATTGAGCAACGAATATGACTTAAAGTCAACAATAATACAAACGGAAACTATCAAACGCAATTTAGCCTCTCTTTCAAACGAAATTACTGCAATGTCATTTAGTGGTTATGATAATACAAAAAAAACAAAGCGAACTATAAACATATCAAGCAAGGATTTAGTAGAAGTGCTTGAAATTTACCTTGATAAAATTATTGAATACATTGAAGATTTCAGGACTAGAGTGCCTGATACTATTGCTAAATGTATTTGGGAAAACGGCTTATATCTTTCAGGTGGAACAGCATTAACAAAAGGTATAAAGGAATATTTTGAGGATAAAACTTCATTACCTATTCACATCATATCCTCGCCACAATACGCAACCTTATTAGGTGGAAAAAAACTACTTGAAAATCAAGACTTGATTGAACTTTATAAAGTAAAAGACTAATTAAAAAGAAGCGAACTATGACTAAGTTCGCTTTTTTTATATTTAGTACCTTATATTTCTCTTGGATTTATATGTTCAAAAATAATATTATCTACATATTTAACTGCTTTTTTATAATCTTCTTCCGTTCTAATCGTCCAACCTAGCAAGAGAGTATTTTTTCTTCTTGCTTTTTTATAGGGCAAACCTCTAATATCAAAACTTATAAAATCTGGTTTAGTTATAAAATTAAGCAACATTTTAGATATAACCATACTATTAAACCAACTTATATTACTTGGAACTATCAATGTTGCAAGTTGTCCACGCAGTATGGTTTTATCTAGTTTTTTAATTTTTCTAACATACAAGGGATTAAATGATTGAATAGCAAATTTGCCATTATACCCCTTCAACTCCTCGTATACCATTTTTACAAAACCCCTCTTTTTAGGCATATCTTTAAGTTCAATAAGCAGGGGAACTTTCCCGTCAACCAACTTTAAAAAATCGCAAAAGAGCATAATCTTTTCCTCAGTTTTGTTTAAAGAAAAGTTTTGCAATTCTTCATAAGTATAGTCAACAACCTTCCCGTTTACCCCCGTCATACGAACAAGGTCGTCATCGTGAAAAACAATTATCTTATTATCCTTTGAAAGTCGAACGTCCATCTCAATGGTATACCCTCTTTCAATCGCCCTTTCAAACGCCTTTTTTGAATTTTCAGGAATATCTCCACCCAAAACATTTCCGTCATGCAATCCTCTATGTGCAATAGGAATATCTTTTAAAAAACTAATATCTTTCATATACACTCCTTTAACAATTCTATTTTATCACTTTGCTTATACCTTTGCAATTTGTTTGCCAAAAAAATTATTTTTTTATATACTATACTTTGTAATTTAAATATAAAATGTTATGCTAAACTCTTTAGGAGATTAAAAATATGGCAAAGCCTAACCAAAATATAAGAAATTTTTCAATCATAGCCCACATTGACCATGGGAAAAGTACTCTTGCTGACAGATTAATCGAAAAGACGGGAACTGTTGCTAAAAGGGATATGGAAGACCAGCTTCTTGACTCAATGGATATTGAAAGAGAAAGAGGAATCACTATAAAACTTACACCCGTATCAATGAGTTATGTTGCAAAGGACGGCAACGAATATCGTTTTAATCTTATTGATACTCCCGGACATGTTGACTTTACTTATGAAGTTAGCCGTTCACTTGCTGCTTGCGAAGGTGCAATCTTAATCGTTGACGCATCACAAGGCATTGAAGCCCAAACGCTTGCAAATGTTTATTTAGCACTTGAAAATGATTTGGAAATTTTACCTGTTATAAATAAAATTGACCTTCCATCTGCTCGTCCTGATGAAATTAAGCAAGAGATTGAAGATGTAATTGGACTTGATGCAAGTTACGCACCTTTAGTATCTGCAAAAGAAGGATTAAATATTGAAGATGTTTTAGAGGAAATAGTTAAACATTTCCCTGCTCCTAACGGGGATACTGAAAAGCCCTTACAAGCGTTGATTTTTGACAGTTACTACGATAATTTTAAAGGGGTTATTCTTTTTGTTAGAATAAAAAACGGTACAGTTAAAGTAGGAGATAAAATTAAAACTTTCCGTTCAAATAAACTTTATGATGTTACTGAGGTAGGAATTTTTACACCTAGACTTTATCCTCAAAAAGAATTAACTGCTGGTGATGTTGGTTATATTGCCGCTTCAATTAAAAGCATACAAGATGTTGCAGTAGGCGATACAGTTACTTTTGCCGACAACCCTGCAAGCGAACCTCTCCCTGGTTATAAGAAAGTGCAACCCGTAGTATTTTGTGGAATATATCCGTTAGACGGAAGCAAGTTTGGAGATTTGAAGGACGCACTTTTAAAACTACAATTAAATGATGCATCTCTAATATTTGAAGCAGACAACTCAGTTGCTTTAGGCTTTGGATTTAGATGTGGATTTTTAGGACTTTTGCATATGGAAATCATACAAGAAAGACTAGAAAGAGAGTTTAACCTTGAAATAATTACCACTGCTCCAAGCGTTTCATATAAAGTGCATAAGACTGACGGAAGTATAATTGAAGTGGACAATCCGAGCCATTTGCCCGAACCTTCCGATATT
This sequence comes from uncultured Clostridia bacterium, assembly GCA_964550125.1. Lineage (GTDB taxonomy): Bacteria > Bacillota > Clostridia > Christensenellales > Borkfalkiaceae > CAZJWC01. Next base: position 91,096 of record CAZJWC010000003.1, read on the forward strand.
GATTATATGGAAGAACCTATCGTAAAAACTGATATTTACACCCCACCTGCTTATGTTGGCGCCATAATGGACCTTTGCCAAGAAAAACGTGGCGTATATATAGATATGATATATCTTGATAAATCAAGGGTACAACTTGTTTACAAGTTACCTTTAAATGAAATTGTATACGACTTTTTTGATAGCATAAAGTCAAGAACAAAAGGGTATGCAAGTTTTGACTATGAAATTGAGGGGTATGTTAAGAGCGACCTTGTAAAACTAGACATACTACTTAACGGTGACCCTTGCGATGCTCTATCTATGATTGTTCATAAAGAGAGGGCGTATGAAAGGGGTAGAGAACTTGCTGAAAGATTGAAAGAAGCTATTCCTAGACAACTTTTTGAAGTGCCTATTCAAGCCTCAATAGGTGGCAAGGTAATTGCAAGAGAAACTGTAAAGGCTGTTAGAAAAGATGTACTTGCAAAATGTTATGGTGGTGATATAACTAGAAAGAGAAAACTACTTGAAAAACAAAAAGAAGGTAAAAAGCGTATGCGTTCATTAGGAAGCGTTGAAGTTCCCAGTGAGGTATTTATGACAATACTAAAAACAAATAAAGATTAAATATTTGCGAATTAGACAAGCAAACTTAAACATACATTATTCTACGGAGTAATGTATGTTTTTTTCTTTTATTATCAATTTATTTAAGGGTATTTTATTTTCGGGTTCAGTCAATCCCAAAAACACCTTTCCTAAACCACTTTCACCTGAAGAAGAAAAACACTATTTAACACTTGCAAAACAGGGAGATAAGAACGCAAAAGACATTTTAATTAAACACAATATGCGTTTGGTTGCCCACATTGTAAAAAAATACAACTCAGTCGCTGAAACGGACGATTTAATCTCGGTTGGCAGTATAGGTTTAATAAAAGCGATAAACACCTATGAGTTTGGTCGTGGCACACAACTAGCAACTTATACGGCTAGATGTATTGAAAATGAAATACTTATGATGTTAAGAAACAACAAAAAGCATAAAAACGATGTATCTCTTAACGAACCGATAGGAGTTGATAAAGATGGCAATGAACTAATGATAATGGATTTACTCGCAGAAAAAGAAGACGGGGTTTTTAAAAGCGTTGAACTTTCCATTTTAAAGCAAAAATTCTTAGTCATATTAAAGAGAGTTTTAAGTGATAGAGAATTTAAGATAGTATCCTTAAGATATGGTTTATTAGACGGAGTACCATTGCCACAAAGGGAAGTTGCAATGCGATTAAAAATATCACGCTCATATGTAAGCCGAATAGAAAAAAAATCTCTAGAAAAATTAAAAGTTGAGTTGAAGAAATGTAATTTTTTTGCTGAATAATAATTTTTTTTCATAAAAGTGCTTTACAAATATAAAAATGGTGGTATAATATTCTCAAAGGTCAAAGAAAGTCAAACTTTATTTGACTATTAACAAAGGAGGCAGAAAGTGGCTAATATTAGCGATTTAATTGAACAATTTTTAATATCTGCATTAGGCAACGACGAAAGTGTTGAAATTTCAAGAAATTCCCTAGCACAACACTTTGCTTGTGCTCCAAGCCAAATAAACTATGTTTTATCAACCCGTTTTACTGTTGATAATGGCTTTTCAACTTCTTCAAGGAGAGGTGGTGGAGGTTACATCTTAATTGAAAAAATCCCCCTAACCCCCAACGACTATTTGACAAAACTTGTCAACGAAATTATTGGTGATGAAATATCCTTTTCAAGAGCGATTAGAATTGTTGAAAAACTAGAAAATGAGGATATAATTTCAGTAAGAGAAGGAGATATTATGCTTGCAGGTATGTGCGATAAAGCACTTGCATCTCCCCTTATGATAAAGGATAAATTGCGTGCACAAATCTTTAAACAAATGATACTTGAAGTTATTAAAGATATGTAATATGGAGGAAATATGATTTGTAATCATTGCAAAGAAAAAACGGCGTCTTGCCACATTAAAGAAAACATCAATGGTGTAAAAAGGGACTTATACCTGTGCTCTGACTGTTATAGAGAGTTATATGCCTCCGAAACCCTTATGAATACGGCTGACGTCTTTTCTGCTTTCTTTGGTGGTGGCGTTGCTTTAAAACCTGACACTTCACCTGTTTGCCCTTCTTGTGGGACAACGCTAAGTGAGGTAGAAAGAACAGGGCTTGTTGGCTGTGCCGATTGCTATACAGTTTTTAGAGAAGAATTGTTACCTTCAATAAAACAGATGCACGGTAAAGCCTTTCACGAGGGAAAAACTCCACTTGTAGGTGCTGACATTTTTAGGCTGGAAACCGAACTAAAAAGGCTAATGGAGGAGTTTGACAAGGCTAGAAATGAGAACCGTATGGATGACGCCTTAAAATTCAACAAACAAATTATTCAAATCAATAGATTGATTAAAGATGTAAAATCAAAGAGTGAAGAAAATAAATAGTGAGGAATTATGATAGATAGCATAAGTAGTACGGTTATTTCAACAAGAGTAAGACTTGCAAGAAATTTAGACGGATATAATTTCCCAAACAAGTTGAGAAATGAATCTCAAGCAAAAGAAATTATTCGTATGGTAAATAATGAACTCAACAAGTTAGATGAGTTTAACTTATATTTTATGAACTCAATAACAAAAGCAAAAGCACAATCTCTTAAAGAAAACTATTTAATTAGTGAAGATTTAATACAAAACAAAAAGTATGGTGCAGTCCTTATCAGCAAAGATAGAGAAGTATCTATAATGATTAATGAAGAAGACCATTTGAGAGAACAATGTATTAAAAAGGGACTGCAACTAACTAATTGTTACAATCAACTTTCTTCGATTGACGATTTGTTATCTTCAAAAATCCCTTTCGCCTTTGATGAGAGGTTTGGATATTTAACTTCATGCCCTACAAATCTTGGCACAGGTTTAAGAGTATCCGTAATGTTATTTTTGCCCGGTCTTACGCAAAATAAAGTAATGCCTGAGGTTATAAGAAACGTATCTCGACTTGGCATGACAGTTAGAGGTATTTACGGAGAGGGTAGTGAGGCTGAGGGTTACATCTATCAAATGAGCAACGAGGTAACGCTAGGCCTTGCAGAAGAAGAAATAATTGAACTTGTAAAAAGTGCTGTAAAGATAGTAACTGACCTTGAAATTGCTGAACGTATGAAACTAAACAAGGCAGACCCTATCGGTGTACAAGATAGATGTAGGCGTTCGCTTGGAATTTTGACAAACTGTGCAAAACTTTCCTCAGATGAATTTTTGCAATATATGGCAAATGTAAAGTTAGGGGTAGCCCTCGGGTATATTAAAATTGATGATATTTCAATATTAGACGATTTATTGATGGCAGTTAGACCAGCAAATGTAAACGAGAGATACGGCTATGAACTACAAGCAAATGAAAGAGATGTTTATCGTGCTGAACTTGTAGGTTCTAGTTTAAGAAAGTTAATTAAAAGATAACTAAAACAGGAGGCGAAAAAATGAATTATATGGACAGATTTACGGACAACCTTCAATGTGCAGTTAAAATTGCAAATGAAGGTGCCAAAAAATATGGTAGTAGTTATGTTGGTAGCGAACATATTTTATACGGCTTACTTTCAGTTTCTGATTGTATTGCTTGCAAAATTTTAAAATTAGGCAATATTCGCTTAGATACCTACTTACCCGTATTTGTTAGAACAATAGATAAAAATGTTAAGATACAAGGTTTAACCCCCCGAACAAAAAATATGTTTGAAAGAGCGATTGAGTTTTCTATGATAGATGCGTCAACAAACTCGTTAACAGGAACTGAACATATGCTTTTTGCAATCTTATCAGATGAAGATTGTTTAGCATATAAAATACTAAAAAGTATTGGGGCAGATATTCCATTTATTAGAAATAAGATTGAAAAATTGATTTTTGATGATGATGTACAAGAAAATGATGACGAAACTTTCTTTGACAATGCTTTTAAGAATTTTTCAGTATTTAAACTTAATCCTTCAGGCATGAATATGTCCTTTTCAGGAGATTCATTTTCAGGAGGAAACTTTGCTAATATGTCAAGTCCCAAACAAAACGGCTCATCAAAACAAAATGAGATTTCAAATTTTGGTATTGACTTAACGCAAAGAGCAAGAGAAGGAAAACTAGACCCTGTAATAGGTAGAAAAAACGAGATAGACAAGATAATTCAAGTTTTATCAAGAAGGACTAAAAACAATCCTGTACTAATCGGTGAACCAGGTGTTGGTAAAAGTGCCGTAGTTGAAGGACTTGCACAAGCGATAGTAAAAGGTGAAGTACCTGACTTATTAAAGGACAAGGTTGTATTTGCACTTGACCTTGCAGGTATGCTTGCAGGAGCAAAGTATAGAGGAGATTTTGAAGAAAGACTAAAAGATACTATTGAAGGAATACAAAGAAACGGAAACGTTATTCTATTTATTGACGAAATCCACAATATCGTTGGTGCAGGAAGCACTACCGAAGGCAATATGGATGCAGCAAACATTTTGAAGCCTATGCTTGCTCGTGGAGAGTTGCAAACGATAGGTGCTACAACTATTGAGGAATATAGAAAGTATATTGAAAAGGACGCTGCACTTGAAAGAAGATTTACTCCCGTTATGGTTGACCAGCCCACTCCAGAGGAGGCGATTGCAATTTTACAAGGATTGCGTGATAAATACGAAGCACACCATAAAGTAACTATAACCGAGGAAGCGATTGAAGCCGCAGTTACTCTTTCGGATAGATATATTACTGATAGATATCTTCCTGACAAGGCGATTGACCTTATTGACGAGGCAGCCTCAAGAGCAAGGTTGGACAGTTACAACGGTCCTGAAGGCTTGAAGGAGCTTGAAGAAAAAATCGACCGTTTGATTGTTGAAAAAAACAAGGCAGCAAAGCATGAAGATTATACAAAAGCTCAATCCTTACTTGCTGACATCAACAGATTGCGTGAAGAAGTAAACAAAGCAAAGGACGAGTGGCATAAAGAATCTAATAAAATCAATCCTGTTATTAGAACGGAAGAAGTTGCAAATATAGTTTCTAGTTGGACAGGTATTCCTGTAACAAGGATGACTGAGGCTGAAAGCGAAAGACTTATGCATCTTGAGGAAGAATTACACAAAAGAATTGTTGGTCAGGACGAGGCTGTTTCAGCCGTTTCAAAAGCAATTAGGCGTGCAAGAGCAGGCCTGAAAGAACCTAACAAACCAATCGGTTCATTTATATTTGTTGGTCCTTCGGGAGTTGGTAAAACAGACCTATGTAAAGCACTGGCTGAAGCAATGTTTGGCGATGAAAAACTGATGATAAGACTTGATATGAGTGAGTATATGGAAAAACACACCGTAAGCAAACTTATCGGTGCTCCTCCAGGATATGTTGGATTTGACGAATCTCACGGACAACTTACTGAAAAGATTAGAAGCAAGCCTTATAGCGTTGTTTTGTTTGATGAAATTGAAAAGGCACACCCCGATGTGTTTAATGTATTGCTTCAAATTATGGACGATGGAAGACTTACTGACAGTAAAGGTAGGGTTGTTAGTTTTAAAAATACGATAGTCATTATGACTTCAAATGTTGGTGCTAATTCAGTTAAAAAGGTTTCTACTTTTGGCTTTGGTGATAAACAGAGTTCAAACGAATACGATATGATGAAAGATAACATTTTGGAATCTTTAAAAAAGGAGTTTAGACCTGAATTTTTAAACAGAGTTGACGATATTATCGTATTTAGCAAATTGAGTAAAAATGATATTGAAAATATTTGCGATAAACTTGTTGTTAAGTTACAAGAGAGAGTATCGCAAAACAAAGATATTACTCTACAAATAGATAATGAAGCCAAGCAAAAACTTATTGATGAAGGGTATGATGACGCTTATGGTGCTAGACCTTTAAAGAGAACTATTCAAAGAAGAATAGAAGATAGGCTTTCGGAGGAAATACTTTCAGGCAACATTAAAGACGGTCAAGTTGTAGTTGTAGGATTTAATGGTGGAGAATTTACTTTCAAAGCTGAGGACAAGAAAAAATAGATAAATTATTATAAATAGGCATCTTGATAAGATGCCTATTTTCACACTATGACAGAACAATGAAAAAATTTATACAAAAGTTCATTTAATTATCTTTATTTTTTAACATTTAATTGTTATTATATACGTGTAGTTAAGGAACAAGAGTCCCTTGAGTTAAAAAATGCTCATCATTTTCCCCCTTATCATATATTGTTTTTGGCAGTAAGTTTTGCTTACTGCCATTACATTTTTAAAGGCCTTTACAAAAAGTAAATGTCTTTATTTTTTACGAATAGATTAATAGTGCACTTTTTATTGCTAGTTATTTTTTAAATGAATATTGACATTAAGTTATACCTATGATAAAATAATATCAATAAAACTTAATAGTAGGAGGTGCATAGAAAACTAGATGAGTGAATATATACGGCTAAATGTCGTTTTATATATTATGCAATGCAAGGAGGGAAAACTATGCGTATAGAAATTGTTGAAAGAAATTGCAAGGCAAGCGACAAATTAAGGGAGGTACTTGAAAAAAAGGTATCAAGACTTGACAAGTATTTTGACGATGAAGCACTTTGTAGAATTTGTTTGAAAGAGGAAAAATTAGGTAAGAAAATGGAAATTTCTATCTTCTACCACAGCGAAATTATTAGAGCTGAAGTAATTGACGAGGAATTTTATAACGACATCGACTTGATTTTACCTAAAATTGAAAAACAAATTTATAGACATAAATCAAAGATTTCATCAAAGCTTAAAAAAGATGCTTTCCAAGAAAAACAATTATTTGCATTTGGTGAGGAGGATTTAAAGGAAAACAAACTTGTAAAAACAAAGAACTTTGAAATGCTACCTATGTCAGTTAATGAGGCCATTGAACAACTTGACTTGTTAGGACATAATTTCTTTGTATTTTTAGATAAACAAAGTGATGATATTAGAGTTATCTATCGTAGAGATAGTGGTGATATCGGTATGATTGTTCCACTAATCGCTAAATAAATTGAAAATGAAAACGGACTGCTAAGCAGTCCGTTATTTTTTATTTTACTAATCGTAGGGCTTTAGGGTAATGGTTTTTTACAACTCCGTTAAACTCATTATAAGTATTTCCTGATACTTTACCTAGGCCCATTGAAAATCCGTCTACACATACTAGGCACCAACCATTTTGACATCTACTCTCCATTACCTCGCCTTTTAAGTACTTTTCAATCTCAATGGTATTATAATTTGAAACATTTTTGCACTCACAAGGTTTTAAGATAGTTGCAAGGTTGTGCGATGGCTCAAATCTACCATTGACAAGTTCGCCAAGTTTTACCCCTGCTCTTATCAAATGTAAATCTCTAAACTCAAACATATCTTGAGGCAAAGAGTATAACACTCCGTTTGACTGATATATATTTAAATCGGGTTTTGTAATGAAAAACTTATCGGCAAACTCCTCAAAAAGTTTATTAGCCGTCCTGTCTGTTCTAAAGAAAAATTCTTTTACAGCACTTCCCTGTTCAACTTCATCTGTTTTAGTTAAAAGGGCTAAAAAGTGTCCTTCTCCCTCAATTTTATGAGGATAGAGTTTCGCCATACCAATGTCAAAATATTTCCATCCCTTAAAAGTAGGCAATTTGCAAAGTTGAAAGTTTTTGTTTTCTTGCAAGAATTTTTCAATCAACATTTCATCTTCCTCTTTTGCAAAAGTACAAGTTGAGTAGACTATTTTTCCACCAACCTTTAACATTTTTGAAGCGTCATTTAAAATTTTAAGTTGTCTTTCAGCACAAAGTTTTACATTTTCAATCGACCAGTTGTCTATTGCCTCCCTTTCTTTTTTGAACATACCCTCGCCAGAACAGGGAGCATCAACTAGAATTTTATCAAAATAGGAGGGGAATTTATTTGCCAAAATATGAGTTTCCTCATTTAAAACAACTGCATTTTTAATACCCATACGCTCAACATTTTCTTGCAATATCTTTGCACGTTTGGAAACTTTTTCATTTAAGACAAGTAGCCCAGTTCCTTGCAAAAATTGTGCAAGATAAGTACCCTTACCACCAGGAGCAGAGCATAAATCAAGCACCCTCTCACCTTTATTAACGTTCAATAGGGGGACAGCAGACATTGCAGACACTTCCTGTGAATAGTATAATCCTGCAAAATGGTAAGGGTGTCTGCCTATTTTTTCTTCGTCCACGTAAAAACCCTCCTCACTCCAAGGAACACTCCTTAAAGCAAACGGTGAGATTTTTTTAAACTCGTCAATGGAAATTTTTAACGTATTTACACGCAAACCTTTTGCAACTTGTTTTTCATATGAAGAAATGAAGGAATCAAATTCATCCTTCATATCATTTTTCATTATTTCTAAAAATTGTTTAGGTAATACCATCTTTTTTACCCATACTATAAATTTCTTGTTTAGTTAAAATTTCCAATTCACCAAGTTCCTTCTTCTTTAAAGCATTTTCATATCTTTGACTGGTGTCGTTATCGCAAGGAACATATACATTTGCCATATCTATTTTAGTTGAATACCTTCCTCCATTGAGAAATATGAACTTTAATAGTGATTTAATATCTTCGTCATCAACTTCAAGTGCTTTCGAAAATATAAAAGTTTTTCCCCAAAAAACGCCCTCTCTTTGTTTACGACTGCGTAATGCATATCTCACAAAACCAGCCTTTTGTTTTGCGTGGATTCTCTTTATATTTGCCTTTTCCTCATTATACTCAACATACTTTTTAGACATACAAGGAGTTACTGAAATACAATCAATTTTACCTGCGTAAATTTGGTGTTTTTCAATAAATTCTTTTAAAGTACACCCCTCTCTTGCACAAAGTTCCTGTGCTATTCTCATAGTTAAAAAAGCATCATCAACAGCCTTATGTGCAACAAACTCAATATTCAACTCATTGTTTATAGTTTCAAGGCCATATTGACGAGAAAAATCGCCTATATTGTCCATATACATAACTTGAGTATCATAAAATGAAAACTCCAAAGGAACTAACTTATATCTTTGAACCTCTAATCGAAGATAGTTTACATCGTTTAAAACGGAGTGTCCAAACACTAAGCAATCTTCTCTTTCAAGCATATTTTTAATATTATCATAAACGGCGGGAAACATAGGGTATTGTTTAAAAGTTTCATACTCATAAGGTAAAACAAGTCCCTTCTTGTTTCCTCTATCCATCAAATGAAATGAACCGTTAGGATTTATCAGTATATCCTTTTTTTCAATAATATTTAGTTGTTCATCGGTACGGACATATCCAAACACACAAATTTTTGCAACATTTTTATATACACACGCACACTCGATATCAAAAAATAAATATTCCATATATCAAATTATATCACAAACAAGAGATTTTTCAATGAATTTTATACGCATTGACAAACAAAATTTAGTAAATATTATATTTATGCTTTATTGACTTGCTAAAAAGATTAAAAAAATATACAATTACGGTATGACAAATAAAGAAATTCATACACAAAAAAATTATCGTATTCTAAAAATAATACTTTCCATTGTTATTGCAATCTCTCTTTTATGGACGACAGTTTTTTTATCGTTAGTTATTATAAGTAGCAACATCAATTCGTATACTGCAACATATGATAGTAAAAATACTATTGAAACTTTAAACACGGATAGTGAAAGTTTAAAAAATTTCGCCCAAAACATAATTGACTACCTTTACAACGGAAAAGAGGATTTACAACAAATAGGCTATGTCTATGGTGAAGAACAAGAATTATACACTAAAAACGAACTATTACATATGGAGGACGTTAAAAAAATAATAGAAGGTTTTTTCTACTCTAGTATAATAATGTTGGCACTACTTTTAGCCTGCTCTGTTACAATGTTTGTTTTAGGAGATAAAATGCAAAATAAATTGGGTTGTCTTGTCCATTGTTTACTTGGAGTGCTTGGAGCATTACTAATTTTGGTTATAATAATTGCTCTCAACTTCAACTCTGCATTTATCGTGTTCCATAAAATATTTTTTCCACAAGGTAACTGGTCTTTCCCTTCTCACTGTGTACTTGTTAACCTAATTGAAGAACAAATGCTTTGCGAGTTCGCCTTCCAAATTTGTTTTCTATCAATTTACATTATTGGTTCAATTTTACTTATATGTAAATTTATAAAAAAAGAAAGTCTAAAAAATAACGGATAGCATAAATACTACCCGATATTTTTTTATATCAATCTCACTAATACATATTTTTACATAATTATATAAAAAATTTATGAAATTTTTATTAAATTATAATAGGTTGAATTTGTTCATTTTTTTCTACCATAACAATCGTTTCATAAAGTTTTGAAAAATCTGCTACAAGTGATTTGGGTTTTTTAACTGCGTCATCTTGTTTAAAGGGTACAAAAAAATAATTTTTTGAATTTATTAGTTGTGCAATATTTTGCAGACTAAAACCTAATCCGTCATTTGTTGACACTGCAATGACGACAGGCTTATTATTCCTAACATGTGCCTTTGCCGTCATTAAAACAGGTGTATCTGTTATTCCGTTTGCAAGTTTTGAAAGTGTGTTACCCGTGCAAGGTGCAACAACTAATAGGTCAATCATCTTTTTTGGTCCTAACGGTTCTGCCTCAACAATCGTTGTTATCGGCTCGTTTGAAGTTATACTCTTTACTTTCTCATAAAAAGCTTTTGCCGTACCAAATCTTGTATCCATACTGTGAACAGAGTTTGAAAAAATCGGCAATATGTTAAAGCCTTTATCGGTTAAGTTTTTCAATTCAATAAGTATCTTATCGTGATTACAAAATGAGCCTGTAATCGCAAATCCTACGTTCCTAAACATACTTGTTTTCCCCCATTATACTCTCGTACATAAGTTTTCCTGCACTTTCTATTGAAAATTTACTCGGTAATGCAGGTGCTAAAAGATATTTAAAGTGCGTTGCCATACTTTTATCTAAACAGTTTACTGAAGCCGTTTCAATAAAAAGGGTATCTCTATTTATCTTATTTGCGACATTATCGGTTATAATTGTTGCAGGTATTGTGTTGATTATTACATCAAAATTTTTAATATCTTTTAAAAAAGAATACTTAAAATATGTATTTTTTGTGTATATGTTTGTTGACGGAAATTTTATAGGATTGAAATTTGCAACACTAAAATTTAAACCTAACTTCCCAAACAACACTGCTAATGAAAGTGCAATCCTTCCACCACCTAAAATTAAAAGGTTATTTTGATAGATTGAACGGGGAGTATTTTCTATAATTAAAGGCAAAACCCCTTCTGCCGTAAGCATAGCATTTTTTATTGCAAAAACTTCGTCAGTCATAAAATTGCAATGTTTTATTCTTTTTTGCTTTAATATATCTATAAACCTATCCTCAATTTTTCCTGAATACAGAGTTATCTCATCAGGTAAAGATAGAATTTCTTTATCTGTTAATTTTTTCGCTGGAGAAAAAACATAACAATCTCCATTTTCCCCCTTTGTTTTCCAATCATACTCTCCCACATTATATTTTCTTTGCAAAAGCCCTTTTACAACCTCGCATCTCTTATCACTTAAATCAATATAGTAAACCACTTGCAAACCTCCTATATAAAATAATATGCTTAAAAAAACTTTAATGTGCTTTGTCAAAAATTCTTCCATTGTAATATATTTTTACTATGGAAAATATTAAACATTATCTAGCAAGTGCTTTAACTAATGAAAAATTCGTATCAAAATTTGAACATCTTAATCCATATAGCGATAAAAGTTTTACTTTTATTTTAAAAGGAACTTCTGGCTCAGGAAAAAGCACTTTACTCAAAAAAATATCAAAAAAATTTTCATCGTATGGATATGCGATAGAACAGTTTCATTGTTCATCAGACGTTGAAAGTTTAGATGGAGTACGAATAAAGGAGAAAGAGATTGCTATAATTGACGGAACTTTTCCTCATAGTGAGGATACAAAATACCCTTTACTTTGCGACAAAATAATCAATCTTACTGACTGTATTGAGGAGGGCGTTAAAGAAAAGAAAAGTGAAATGCTTAAACTTTATTCTCAAAAATCAAAATATCTATCTAACGCTTATCTTCTGCTCCAAAGTGCTGGTTTTTTGCATAAGTCAAACCTGTCGCTAATGAAAAAAGAGGACGACTACAAAACTATTGCAAACAGAATTTTTAATGACTTTAATATTGAAAAATTTGAAAAAGTTGGAAACAAGAGAAATTTATTTTTTTCATACTTTTTAGACAAAAAGCAATGTTTAATTGACAAAAACAGGTTTAACTGCTTTGAACTGAAAAATGACGATTATTCAAACAGCCAGGTTTTAAAACAACTTTCCAAATTATTCATTGACAATGGTTATAACGTTATTGAGTTTAATGAACTTTTATGTCAAACGGAACTTGAAAGTATCCTCATTGAAGATTTAAATTTACTAATCGTTAAAAGAAACTCGCAGTCGCTAGAAAATGAGATATTAAACAATCTATCTATGCTTTATGAAATAGAAAAAATTGTTTGCAATTCCTTAAAAAAAGCAAGAGATATACACAAAGAGATAGAAAGTTATTATCTTGAATATGTTGATTTTGACAAACTGAACATTATAACTGACAATCTAATGGCAAAAATAGAAGAGTTATAAAAAAAGGCTTCCTATCATTAAAGGAAGCCTAAAATTTATACTGATTTTTTATCTATTGAAATGACGCTATGAAGTTTTTCATCTTTTCTACTTATCTCATATGTTATATTATAAATCAACTCGTCATCACTCAATTTAAAGCCGAAAGGAACAACTAAATCAAAGATTAGGTTATTTCTTTTTTCACCTTTCGTCATCCTAAAATCGTGAATTGAAAGCCCTTCATCTATGTTATTTACAATTTCACACACCATTTGTTTCATTTTAATTGTATCTTCGTCATCATTTTCAACGGGGTCCATATGAATAACTGCTTGACATTTAAAATTTTTCTTTAATGAATCCTCAATCTCATCAATCAACTCGTGGGCTTTAATTGAATCCATTTTACAAGGGACTTCGGCATGAAGGGATACTACAACAACTCCTACACCGTAATCATGCACCATTAAATCGTGAACCCCTATTATATTTTGATAACTTAAAACATGCCACTCTATTGATTTAACAAATTCAGGGTTAGGTCTTTCACCTAGCAATGGACTTAAACTTTCAAGTGCTGTTTTAATACCAGTATAGCAAATAAATATTGCCACTAATATACCGATATAAGCATCAATATTTACACCAAAAGAATAAAAAACCACAACCCCCATTAAGACGGAAGTGGTTGCACAAACATCTGCAATACAATCCATTGATGTGGCCTTCATTGCCGTTGAATTTATTTTTTTCCCTATGCTCCTGTTATATAAAAACATCCAAAACTTTATAAGCACCGATATGCAAAGAATAACAATTGACAAAATACCATATTTAATCTCTGTTGGAGTAATTACTTTTTCAATAGAGCCTTTACCAAGTTCAATGCCAATTACAATAACAATGATAGCCACGATAAGTCCTGCAACATATTCAATTCTACCGTGTCCATAAGGGTGTTTTGAATCAGCAGGAGTAGAGGCAAGTTTAAAACCAACAAGGGTTATTATAGAGGAGCCAGCATCCGACAAGTTGTTAAACGCATCTCCGAGTATTGACATAGCACCTGCAATCAGTCCTGCAAACAACTTACCAACGAATAAAATTACATTTAAAATGATGCCTAAAATTCCCGTTAAAAAGCCATACTTTTTTCTAACCTCTGGGTTTTTGTAATCTTTATACTCTTTTATAAAAATTTTTGAAAGCAACTTTATCATTTTGTACCTCTAATTTTCATTTGATTTTATCATAATAAACTAAAAATAGCAACAAATTAAAAAAGAATAGCAAATGCTATTCTTTTATATTTTATTTAATAATAGTTGCAAGAAGTTCCAAAGGTTCATCACTTACATTTGCAATGGAGTGAGAATCGCCCTTTTGAACAATGGCGCTATCTCCTGCAGAAAGTTTACTCTTTTCATTACCATCAAAATACTCGGCAATTCCTCTCAAAATATAGAAAATTTCGCTATCCTTTTCGTGCTTATGAAAACCGATTGAACATCCACTTTTTAAAGTAAGTTTTGCACACATTTTTACATTTTCAGGCAAGTCAGTTTTTATTAAATCTTTTTTAATAACTTTCCCCTCGCCACCGTGTAAACCTTCAATTTCAGTTATTTGCATATCATATGCTCTATTTAACATAATAAGCCTCTTATTAGTCTTCAACTCTAATTACTGTATCAACTTTAGCAATATCAATTAGTTTGTTTATCTTTGAAACAGCGTTGCGAATTGCAAACTCCTTAGTCTTATGAGTTGTAATATACATAGGGATAAACTCATTTTCAGCCCCACTATGTTGAACGACATCAGTTACACTAATGCCACATCTAGCAAAAATACTCATTAGCCTTGAAAGCACTCCTGCTTTGTCCATACAAGTTATACGCATATAATACTTACTCTCAAAGTTAGTTATAAACTTAACATCTTTCTCGGGAGATGCGTTATTTTTGAAAGTTGAGTATTGTTTATCGTTATGAGTTGCACAAAAAATTACATCACTTACAATAGCACTTGCTGTAGGTAATGCACCTGCACCCTTTCCGTACAAAAGCACTTCGCCAACGCAGTCACCGTCAACTAAAATAGCATTAAAACTATTATCAGCAATGGCTAATTTATGCTCTTTTCTAATAAATGTGGGGTGAACTCTCGCCTCAATACCTTCTTCAGTGTTTTTTGCAATGGCTAAAAGTTTTAATTTTAATCCCAACTCTTTACCATACTCAATATCTGCAGGGGTAATTTGAGAAATACCCTCTCTATAAATCTTATCAATAGGCACTTTTTTATGGAAGGCAAGTGAAGATAAGATTGACAACTTATAATTTGCGTCAAATCCCTCAATATCTGCAGTAGGATCTTTTTCAGCATAACCAAGTTCTTGAGCTTGCTTTAATGCCTCTTGATAATTTAAGCCTTCTTCCTCCATTTTAGTTAAGATATAGTTCGTTGTGCCGTTTACTATACCCTTGATTGAGTTGATTTTGTTTGCTTGCAAACCGTCCAAAAGCGAACGAATAATAGGAACGCCTCCCATACAAGAAGCCTCAAAATACAAACCTACGTTTTTTCTCTTGGCTGCCCTTTCAAGTTCGTGCCAGTATTTACTTACAAGTTCCTTGTTTGAAGTTACAACACTTTTACCACTATTTAATGCAGTTAAAATAAATGTTTTAGCAGGCTCAATTCTACCAATACACTCAACGACTATATTGATTTTAGGATTAGCACAAATATCATCAACGCTGGTATAAATTTTTTCTTCCTCTACACCCAAACTCAACGCTCTTTCTCTATTAAGTTCTAAAACACCTTCCACCGAAAAATCTATATTGTGAATTGATTTGTAATATTCTCTTTTTTCAGTAAGCATTTGGAAAGTTCCACCACCTACTACACCTAAACCGAATATTGCAACGCCTATGTTTTTCATTTGCTTGCCTCCGCATTATTTAAATCATATAAATACTTTAAACCTTCCAAGGTTAAAGTTTTGTCAACTATATCAATACAAGAAATTTCCTTTGCGATAACATCAGAAAACCCACCTGTTGCGATAGTTTTCATATTATCAAGTTTCATTTCTTTTTTAATTCTTTTAACGATAAATTCAACTAATCCTGCAAAACCGAAAACAATACCTGCTTGCATATTAGTTATAGTATTTTTTGCAACTATACTCTTAGGAGGGGTAATTTCTACCCTGGGTAGTTTTGCCGTACTATTTACAAGTGAATCCATTGAGCCTTTTATACCAGGAGAAATAACACCACCGACAAACTCACCGTCCTCATTGATAATATTAAATGTAGTAGCCGTTCCAAAATCAATTACAATAAGACCTTTACCATACTTTTGGATTGCACCAACGTTATTAACTATTCTATCAGCACCAACCTCTCTAGCATTATCGACCTTGATGTTAAGTCCAGTTTTTGTTCCAACGCCAACAAAAATAGGTTTTACACCAATATAAACTGCACACATTTTTTCAATAGTATAATCAAGTGAAGGAATAACTGAAGAAATAATAACTCCCTCAATTTGTGCTGTTGTTATACCCTTGATTGCAAGCATATTAACTAAAACTGAACCATACTCGTCAGATGTTCTTTTAAGTTGTGATTCAACACGAAAACTTGCTACAAGTTTTTCTTTTTCAAACAATCCGTATTTAATATTTGTATTTCCTACATCAATACATAAAACCATATTTATTCACCTTGAGTTTTGCAGTCTTCAAAAGCCTGATTTTTCTTATCTTCCAACTCTTGAGTATCATATTCTTCAAAAACTTGAATTTCTTCTGTTTTTTCTTCAACAACTTCAACTCTATTAAAGTTAAGTTTTGGCTTAACTACATTTAACAAAACAGGTACTAAAATCACAGCACCACAAAGTTCAATGGGGAAGTTGATGGTTATTGTCATTTGCAATAAAACTGTAAACGAACCAAATAAATCCATACAGAATAATCCTAAACAAGCAATTACTAAAGTAGTGTTTATTATAATACCACAACTTGCACCTATGCCGTATGCAAGATACTTTTTAACAAAAGTAGACTTTGCATTTTTTGTTAAATTACTAACAAGTCTATACACTCCATAAGCACCGATACCAACAAACAATCTAGGTAAAATTGCTATCCAAGGGAATATAAAGGCAGGATTGCCAACCATTAGTCCAACCAAATTAGATGCAACACCAAAAATAACACCCGAAATAAGTCCTGTTTTCCAGTCGTCAAAGAAACATAGCATCATTATCATTGAAAGTGATAAAACTGCAGGTGGTGTAGATTTGTTTATTGTAATAATTGTTTCAAGGTACATTACGACAAACAACAGTGCTGACCAAACGCCATAAAGTGCGATTCTTTTAGATTTTGATTTCATTTTAAAACCTCCATCAGATTTCTAAATAGAATATCTGTAGACAAATAAATTTATGTATAAAGGGTCTGCTGATAAAACTTACAGCCCAACATATCACGACGTATATAACGCAAACAATTTTAACAAAAAAAATAGAATTATGCAAGCATATTGATATTTGCGTAACACTTTTTACAAAATTTACATATAAATACACTATAAAACAAGTTGCGATGCAGTAATAGTACATAGCAACGCAATAAACAACGGAGGATTACTATGAGTTGCTTTTCTTGTAACAACAACCTTTATTTGTGGTTGCTTTTAATATTCCTACTAATCAGTTTCTGTAACGGAAATGATAATTGCTTAGGAGGTTGTAGTTTGCCATTAATTTTGGCTCTCGTTTACTGTCTACTTAAGAACGGAAGTTTTTGTAATATTTTAAATAGTTGTGGCTGTGGTTGTAACAACAATAACCGATAAACTATTAAACAATAAAAGGTGCTTCTAAAGAGCACCTTTTTCTTTTAAAAAAAAATGTAATGGCAGTAAGCAAAACTTACTGCCAAAAACAATATATGATAAGGGGGAAAATGATGAGCATTTTTAAATCATAAAACTCTCGTTTCTTGATTACGCATATATAATAACAATTAATTGTTAAAAACATAAGTTTGTTTTATGAAAAAATAAGTTAAGTATTTGAATAATTGAACAGATTTTATGAAAAAAAATAGAAAAACTCTTTAACATATCACACATAAAATAAAAAATTTTTAGGTATTTTTGAAAAAAACATTGATTTTAGGTCAATAATTATGTATAATGTAATGCGTTCCATTTTTTTGTTTTAGGTAAATAATAAACTTATGTTTATTGATATAGATTTTTTGGATGGTTTAGTATGATAATTAAAGGAGACACGTCAATCAATAAGTTGATAATGCTTTTTGTTTTTGACAAAATGGAAAGTGCGCTTTCCGAAAAGACTGTTGTTGATATGTGTTCAACATCAAACAGTTGGATGAACTATATGGATTGCGTTATGACAATGAATAAATTGATTGAAGACGGATTTTTATGTTCAGTTGAGAGTGGTGAAGACCCTCTTTATACAATTACTACAGATGGACGAGCTAGCCTTGCTAACTTCTATATAAACATACCTAAAAGCATTAGAGAGGAAATCTCATGCTTTATAAAAAATAATAGTGCAAAGTTTAGAAATAGGCAAGAGTGTAAAAGTGATTATTATCAAAATAAAGACGGCTCGTATACCGTATATTTGCGAATTATCTCTACGGTACAACCTATGCTTGAACTGAAGTTTGTAGTGCCTGACAGAAAGACAGCACAAAATATTTATAAGCGTTGGGAGGACAAGGCTGGAGATGTATTTGCTGTAATATACGAAAATCTAGTTGATTAAAAAATAATATAAATGAGGTAGAAAAATGTTTACTTATTTTACAAAAGGTACTTGTTCAAGGCAAATTTTGTTTGAAGTTGATGAAAATGGCAATCTTCATAACGTCAAATTTATCGGTGGATGCAGTGGAAACTTGCAAGGCGTTGCAAAATTAGTAGAAGGGAAAAACATTGATGAGGTGGCTAATGATTTACGAGGCATAAAATGTAGGAACGGAACTTCCTGCCCTGACCAACTTGCAGAGGCTATTCAAGAGTACAAGAAAAAGAATAATCTTTAAAAACAAAAACGGACTTTTTTAGTCCGTTTTTTTTACTAGAAATTAGTCTTTCTTTTCAATTTTAGATGTGTCTTTATTTTCTTCCTTCTTTTCCTCTTTAACTTCTACCTTAGCCTTTTTTTCATTAACCTTGGCAGTATCAGTTTTATTCTTCTTTCTTTTAAACTTATACCAGAAAGATGCTTCGGGGTGTGCTTGATAATAAGCAATTTTATCTTTGTTAAGTTGTTCTTTTGCAACGATGCGTGCCTTACGAACTCGTTTTGCATAACGAGTGCCGATACTGTCTATAATGTATGCACGAATAGTTTTTAAAGTAAACTTTTTACCATCCTTTAATACAATTCTATCAATTTCATCAGCACTTAAAGTCAACTCAATGTTATTTCTTTGCTCAATAATGATTTTATCTGTAGGAAGTAAATTATTCTTTTTTCTGTAAAATTCAGTAAAATTGAAGTTTTCATTTCCGTTAGCAATACCGATAGTTTCAATAGTTGAATCCGAAAAAGAAAGGTTGCAAACTTTAATTCTAACCCATCTATTACCTTGTGCGTCATTTTCAATGATATTTGTAAATTTAGGTTTTTGTGCTACCACTGCCCTTTTAATACTTGAAGTCATAATACAAACAATAATAGTTATTGCCACTGCAACTACTACACCTATAAAAGCAAGTAGAGCAATCAAGCCAACATTATCATTTAAAGAGTTTACTAGTAAATTTACCATAGTTTTTATAAACCTCCCATAAAGTGTTTCCACTTCCATTTTTATATTATACACAATTTAAATTATATGTCAAACACTGGAAAAATTATTTTCAAAAGTTTTCTAGTTCAAGTTCAATACATTTCCAACTTTCTCCATAAAAATTGTAAACCTCCTCACCAACTTCTTTAAACCCAACCGATTTATAACAATTTACGGCAGATGGATTATTTGCAAAAACGCCGATTGTTACTTTTTTTACTCTCAAAATTTGAAAAGCGTATTTGAGTGCTAGACTTAACATTTCTTTGCCATAACCTTTTCCACGCTTTGAATTATCTACAATTATAAACCCAAAACGCAACACCTCTTTCCCCTCAACAAAACGCATTATCATTGAACCTACAATTCCATCTTCATCGAAAGCAGTGAAAGGGAAAAAGTTATCCTCCTCACAACCACCGTTCTTTTCAAGATAGTATCTATTTATATCCTCTGCAGAAATAGGAAAATCACCAAACTTTCCAACACTCCATTTTATATAAGATTGTTCATCAAAAATCCAAGAGATAATGCTCTTTGCATCACACCCTTTGTATTGTCTTAACCTTAACATTTTAAACTCCTTTATTTATAAATATATCACTTTAATATTAATAAATCAATAACAAAAGAGAGGTTGACTTTTCAACCTCTCAAAAAAATAATTAAATTTTATCAATTTTTTCCTTGCCACCCATATAACCACGAAGTACAGGTGGAATATAAACGCTTCCATCCTCTTGTAAGTGATTTTCAATGAAAGCGATAAGCATCCTAGGAGGAGCAACTACCGTATTATTCAAAGTATGGCAATATGCCTTGTCCTTACCCGACTTGTATTTAATACCTAATCTTCTTGCCTGTGCATCAGTCAAGTTTGAACAACTACCAACTTCAAAGAATTTCTTTTGTCTAGGCGACCACGCCTCTACATCAACACTTTCATACTTCAAATCAGCAAGATCTCCTGAACAGCATTTTAAAGTTCTTACGGGAATTTCCATTGAAGTAAACAATTCAACCGTATATTTCCACATTTTTTCATACCATTGTTCACTTTCTTCAGGCTTACAGATAACAATCATCTCTTGTTTTTCAAATTGGTGGATACGATAGATACCTCTTTCCTCGATACCGTGTGCTCCCTTTTCTTTTCTAAAACAGGGAGAATAACTTGTTAAGGTTAAAGGTAGTTGACTCTCATCAATGATTTGGTTCATAAACCTACCTATCATTGAGTGTTCACTTGTACCTATTAAGTACAAATCCTCGCCTTCAATTTTATACATCATACCTTCCATTTCTTCAAAAGACATAACGCCAGTAACAACTTCGCTTCTAATCATATAAGGGGGAATACAATAAGTAAATCCCTTGTCAATCATAAAATCTCTTGCATAAGTCAAAACGGCAGAGTGAAGTCTTGCTATATCGCCTGTCAAGTAGTAAAAACCTTGACCAGTAGTTCTTCTAGCACTATCAATATCAATTCCACCAAGGCTCTCTAAAATATCTAGGTGATAGGGAACTTCAAAATTCTTTTCCTTTGCCTCTAAATATCTTTCACCCTCAACGTTTTCGCTATCGTCCTTACCGATAGGTACATTTTTAGAGATAATGTTAGGGATTGCCATCATCTTTTGTTTAAGTTGAGTAGCAATTTCTTCTGCTTCTTTATCAATTTCTAAAATTCTTTCATTATTTTTCGAAACCTGCTCTTTAATTTTATTTGCTTCATCAATCTTCTTCTCTTTCATAAGTTTGCCAATTTCAGCAGAAAGAGTATTTCTCAACGAACGCAATCCGTCCCCTTCAGTTTGCAATAGTCTTTTTTTGTTATCAAGTTCGATAACCTCATCAACTAGTGGTAACTTTTTTTCTTGAAATTTCTTTTTAATGTTTTCCTTTACCAAGTCAGGATTAGTTCTAATTAAATTGATATCAATCATACTTATCTCCATAGATTAAATTATAATCACTTATTTTCATTTGATATTATAGCACTAGTATATCTATTTTGCAAATAAAATGATTTGCAAATAGTTTAAAAAATTACTTTAAAACATTGAAAATAAAAATATATTGTGCTATAATCAAATTACTTTTTAAAACATTTGTTCATTTTACAAATGAATAGTACGGAGAATATATGAGCGAACAAAAAAACAGCAAAAGTAGTACTCCTAAACAAAACGACACCACAAAAAAAGTGAAAACGGTTACGCAAAAAAGTACTGCCCAAACCAAGCCGAACAAAACAACAACCACAACAAAAAAGAGTGGTGCTACGGCTAAAAAAACTTCTACCAAGAAAGAGGTGGAAGAAGAAAAATCAATCCTTGATGAAGACTACGAGGAGAAAAACTTTCTTCAAAAAATTTGGTCAAAAATTTATAAAAAGAAGGAAGAAGAAAAAGTTATTGAACGTTTCAATCCATCAATTAGTTATGGCTTGAATAGTGAGCAAATAAGACAGCGTGAAAGAGAAGGCTACGTAAACAATACTGAAAAGAAATATTCTAAATCATACGCAAGTATTTTTTTAGAAAATCTATTAACCTTTTTTAATTTATTGTGTATCCTTTGTGCCATATTCTTAATTATTGCAAAAGCCCCTGTAACACAACTATTTTTTGTTATCATTTTTGCAATAAATATTTTTATCGGTATTGTTCAAGAGATAAAAGCAAAGCACAAAATTGACAAACTTTCACTTTTAACATCACCTAACGCTAAAGTAGTTAGAAATGGTGAAGAAAAGGAAATTGAAATTTCAAAAATTGTACTTGACGATATAATTATTTTAAAGACGGGACAACAAATACCCGTTGACTGTATTGTAAAAGAAGGGTATATTGAGGTAAACGAATCACTACTTACAGGCGAGGCAGTTCCAATCAAAAAGGAAGCAGGGGAAAAATTGCTTGCAGGTAGTTTTATATCAAGTGGTACTTGTAAAGTTATTGCTGAAAAAGTTGGTAAACATACATATTTACAATCCCTTTCTGCTAGGGCAAGTAGATATAAAAAGCCCAAGTCTGAACTATTAAATGCTACAAGAAGTATAATTAGAGTTGTTGGCGTTCTAATACCTTTAATTTGTTTAGGTATGGCATTTATCAACTGGAATAATTATGTACCTCAAGAAGGCATAACTCAAATGCAATACACTATACAGAGAACTGCTTCTGTTGCAATAGGTATGATTCCTGCAGGTATGATGTTGCTTACAAGTTTGGCTTTGGCTGCGGGTGTAATTAAACTAACTAGATACAACACTTTGGTACAAGACTTATACTCCCTTGAAATGCTTGCAAGAGTAAACGTTTTATGTCTTGATAAGACAGGCACTATTACTGACGGCAGGATGGAAGTAACTGGGTTTATTCCACTAGAAGACACAAAGGAAACAGAAATTAAAAAAGTAGTTCCTCTAATTTTAGGAACTATAAACGATAATAACCAAACTTCAATAGCACTTTTTAATTACTTTGGTATGTCCTCCCAACAAAATGCTACAAAAATAGTTCCCTTCTCCTCAAAGAGAAAATACTCGGCTGTAACCTTCCCCAATCGTGGAACTTACGCACTAGGTGCACCTGAATTTGTAATGCCTAATATGTCGAAAGAAATTTTTGACGAAGTTGATAAATATGCTTCGCAAGGTTTGAGAGTTCTTTTGATTGCACATAGTGAAAAGGAAATTATAGGTGAGGATAAACTTCCTAATGATATGAAGCCTAAATGTTTGATAACTTTAGTTGACAATATTAGAGAGGATGCTATCGAAACTATTAACTGGTTTAAAGAAAATGACGTTGATATAAAAATAATTTCAGGTGATAACCCCATAACCGTAGCAGAAGTTGCAAGGCGAGTTGGTGTTAGAAATGCTGATAAGTTTATTTCGCTTGAAGGCTTAAATGAAAAAGAAGTAATAAATATTGCAAACAAATACACCGTTTTTGGTCGTGTTACACCCGAACAAAAGGCAATACTTGTTAAATCAATAAAGAGTGCAGGAAACACTGTTGCAATGACGGGTGATGGTGTAAACGACATACTTGCACTTAAAGAGGCTGACTGTGCAATATCAGTTGCTTCAGGTAGTGAGGCGGCAAGAAATGTAAGTAACCTTGTACTTATGGATGACAATTTTAACTCAATGCCCATGGTAGTAAATGAGGGTAGACGAGTAATCAATAATGTTAAAAAATCTTCAGCATTATTCTTGATGAAAACAATTTTCGTTGCTTTACTCTCTTTATCAAGCATTATCTTGCAAAAGAGTTATCCTTTTACAACAGACAATATGTTGATGCTAGAATTTTTTATAATAGGTATACCTTCCTTCTTCCTATCGTTACAACCTAACAATGATAGAGTATCGGGCAATTTCCTAGGGTATGTCCTCACGAGAGCAATCCCTGGTGCGTTAATTTTGCTATTTGGTATAGTTATAATTGAACTTGGAGCAGTCATTTCTCCTGACTTATTTTTACCCTATAAAAATCAAATGAATTTATTGGTATTCTCTTTCTGTGGACTTGTAATGCTATACAGATTCTGTCAGCCTGTCAACATTTCAAGAGTTATACTTTTAGTTGCATCAATACTTTTATGTGTAGGCACAGTTATTGCACAAGAATTTTTAAAGAATACTGACCTCGACCTTCTAGTAAAGCATGGTACTTGGGTAAGTTTACCTTGGTCTCATTATTGGTTCTTATTATGTATTATTCAAACTGCTATTCCTCTTTCAAAGTGGCTGATTATGGGTATTGAAAAAATCGGCAACGAGATTATGAAACGTAGACAAATTGAAATACTTACCAAAAAAGAAAAAAACGAAGAAAGCACTTCAACTGAAAATATTGAAGTTACTACTGAAACAACACATAATAATAGTTAAAAATAAAGGGTTTGGCTATGCCAAACCCTTTTATTACTGTCCTCAAGAATTACAACTATTGCATCTACTACAACTGTTGCAACCACAACATCTACCACATCTTTGACAAGATGTACTATTTTCAACTGAATTTGCAATTTGACTTAAAACACCGTTACAAGCACAGTTACAAGAATTACAATTATTATTACAGTTACTACAACAAGCCATTTCAATACCTCTTTGGTTTTTGTGATTTACTTCACACAATACATAATATGCCTACATATAAAAAAGAGTGATAAAAATCACTCTTTTTCTTATTTAAAATATCTATCTAGCATACCCTTGAACGCTCTACCATGCCTTGCTTCATCTTTAGCCATTTCGTGAACGGTATCGTGGATTGCATCATAGCCAAGTTCCTTTGCCCTTTTTGCAAGTTTAAGTTTACCTTCACAAGCACCCGACTCTGCCTCAACACGCATTGTTAAATTCTTTTTTGTTGAATCTGTAACTACATCTCCTAAAAGTTCAGCAAATTTTGCAGCGTGTTCAGCTTCCTCAAAAGCAGCCTTTTCCCAGTACAAACCAATTTCAGGGTAACCTTCCCTAAAAGCAACCCTACTCATAGCAAGATACATACCAACCTCACTACACTCGCCGTTAAAATTCATTTTCAAGCCCTCAACAACTTGTGCATCAAGTCCTTTTGCTACTCCAACCTTATGGTCATCAGCCCAAGCAATTTCATTTGAGTTTTCAGCGATGGGTTCAAACTTTGTTGCCTTACATACGGGACAAACGCCAACACTTTCATCGACTATTGCACCACATACAACACATCTTTTTTTCATCTTAATTCCTCCTTTATTTACATTTTTTCAGGAACACCAATTCCTAAAAGTTTTAAAGCATTTTTTAAAGTTTGCAAAGTACACTTTGTTAAAGCAAGTCTAAAATACTTGCTATCTTCAGGAGCGTTCAAAATTTTACAATCGAAGTAGAATTTGTTGAACTTTTGAGCCAAATCAACAGCATAACGGGTAATATAACAAGGCTCATAGTTATTTAACGCTTGTTTTAAAGTATCCCCAAAAGATGATAGTGTCTTGCAAAGGTCATACTCTTGTTCACATATTTCTGCAGGAATTGTATATTCTTTTTCTTCATTAACTCTTGCCAAAACGCTATTTGCTCTTGCACAAGTATATTGAACATACGCTCCTGTTTCTCCCTCAAAGTTTAAAACTTTATCATAAGAAAAAGTAATATCCTTAATTTTATTATTATACAAAGCACCAAAAATTACAGCACCAACACCAACTTGTTTTGCAACTTCTTCTTTATTTTCCAAACTAGGATTTTTCTCGTTAATGATGTTATACGCTTTTTCGATACATTTATTTATTACGTCTTCAAGGAATACCACATTACCCTTTCTTGTTGACATTGAACCTTCTTCTAAAGATACCATACCATAAGCAACGTGCACTAAATCTTTTGCCCAGTCCTTTCCCATCAACTCAAGAACTTTAAAAAATTGCTTGAAATGAAGATTTTGTTGATATGCAACAACATACAAACACTTATAAAAATCATAAGTGTTTTTACGATAACAAGCCGTTGCTAAATCTCGTGTAGCATACAAAGATGCTCCGTCCGAACGCAAAATCAAACAGGGAGGCATATTATATTCTTCTAGGTCAACAATTTGTGCGCCCTCACTTTCTTTTAACAAGTTTTTTTCTCGCAACTCATCAATTATAGGT
Organism: uncultured Clostridia bacterium; assembly: GCA_964550125.1. Taxonomy (GTDB): domain Bacteria; phylum Bacillota; class Clostridia; order Christensenellales; family Borkfalkiaceae; genus CAZJWC01. The sequence continues at coordinate 117,324 of CAZJWC010000003.1, forward strand.
TGCATTTTGTTTGAATAGAAGCGCTCGCCTGCATATGAATCAAAACTAATATCAAGCAAGTCATAGACACGCATAACGTCCTTTAAAGTCATCTCCTTGAACCACTCGTAAAGTTCGTTACACTCCTTATCTCCTTCCTCTATCTTCAATGAATAGGCTCTTGCTTCATCTTCATACTCAGGATGTTGTTCAACTTCCTTATGAAAACGCACATAAAGTTCGTTCAAAGCACGAACGCCACCTTTGTTAATTTCTTCTCTATTGCCCCATCTTTTAAAGGCAGAAATCAACTTACCGAATTGCGTACCATAATCTCCTAAATGGTTGATACCCACTGCATTATAGCCTAAAAATTTATGCAGACGATATAAAGCACCACCTAGAACAGTTGTTGATAAATGTCCTATATGAAAAGGTTTTGCAATATTCACAGATGAATAATCAAGACATACCGTTTTACCTTCGCCCTCGTTAGACGAACCGTATTTGTCCCCCTCAAGTAAAATTTGCTTTAATACTTCTCCTGCGAAAAATCTTCTATTTATCTTAAAATTCAAGTAACCGTTTACTGCCGATACCTCATTGATAACATCATCAGTTTGGTAAGAATTTTTCAACTCCTCGGCGATTGCCACGGGGGATTTTCTCATAGTTTTTGCAAATTTAAAACAAGGCAAAGCATAATCGCCCATATCGTTATTAGGAGGCAATACTATCAAGTCGTATATTTCATCGCTTGATACACCTTCAATCGTTAAGTTTTGACTAATCTTCTTCTTAAAATCCATAACCAACCTACTTATAAATTTAATAGCACCATATTACCACAATTTTGAAAACATAGCAAATTTTTTAAGCAATTTGGTGGTATTTATTTTGATTATTTCATCTTTTAGTATATAATTATAATTGAAAACAAAATATTATAAAAAAAGGACAAAAAATATGAAACTTGGTGTTGTAGGATTACCTAATGTTGGTAAGTCAACTTTATTTAACGCAATAACTAAAGCAGGGGCAGAGGCAGCAAACTATCCATTTTGCACTATTGAACCTAATGTTGGCGTAGTAGCCGTTCCTGATGAAAGATTAGATAAACTAGCAAACTTATACCACTCTCAAAAAATCACTCCTGCCGTAATAGAATTTGTTGACATAGCAGGTTTAGTTAAAGGAGCATCAAAAGGCGAGGGTTTAGGAAATAAATTTTTATCTCACATTAGAGAGGTTGATGCTATTATACATGTTGTTCGTTGTTTTGATGACGCAAATATTACTCATGTAGAAAATTCAATAGACCCAATAAGAGATATTACAACAATCAATTTGGAACTAATTTTAGCAGACCTTGATGCAGTTCAAAAAAGGCTTGACAGAGTTAAGACCTCTGCAAAGGGTGGGGATAAAAAGTACCTTGAAGAAGCCAACTTTTTAAAAAAATTGTACGATTATTTGTCTAGCGAAAAACCTGCAAGACTTATGGAAGTTGACGACAGCGAGCAAGAGTTTATGAAAAATCTATTCTTGCTTACCTCAAAGCCTGTTATTTACGCTTGCAATATTTGTGAAAACGATATGGGCAAAAATGAGGAAGATTTAAAGTATGTTCAAATCGTAAAAGAATTTGCTTTAAAAGAAAATAGTGAAACACTTGTTATTTGTGCAAAAACTGAAGAAGAACTTTCAGAGTTATCTCCTGAAGATGCACAGATGTTTTTAGAAGATTTAGGTTGCAGTGAAAGTGGGCTAAATAGACTTATTAAAAAATCTTATTCATTACTTGGTTTAATGAGTTATCTAACTGCTGGCGAAAAAGAAACTCGTGCGTGGACTATTCCCATTGGTACAAAAGCACCTCAAGCTGCAGGTAAAATCCATACAGACTTTGAAAAAGGCTTTATAAGGGCAGAAGTTGTGAACTGGGAAACCTTACTTGAGTGTGGCAGTTATACGGCAGCAAAAGAAAAAGGTAAAGTTAGAAGCGAAGGTAAAGAATACGTTTTTCAAGACGGAGATGTAGTTTTATTTAGATTTAATGTTTAAAGATTAAAAGGTTTAGATTTTATCTAAACCTTTTTTATATTAAAAAAAGCACTTATAAAAGTGCTTTTTTGTATTAGTTATTTTCCATTTTTTCCAAAAGTTTTAAGTCAATACCTTTGTCGCCTATCTTGATGATTTCAACCTTTACAATATCACCGATTTGTAAAACTTCTTCAACAGACTCGATTCTCTTTTCACTCATCTTTGAAATATGAATCATACCATCTTTACCAGGAGCCAACTCAACGAAAGCACCTACTTTAGGTAAAATTCTAACTACTGAACCGATAAACATATCACCAACTTCGGGGTCCCTTGCGATTGACATAATGATTGCTTTTGCTCTTTCAGCATTTCCTTCAGTATCGTTATAAGATGCGATATTTACTACGCCGTCATCAGTAATGTCAATTTTAACTCCTGTTTCTTCAATAATTTTATTGATAACTTTACCACCTGAACCGATAACTTCTCTAATCTTATCAGGGTTGATTTCAAATGAGATAATCTTGGGAGCGTATTTTGAAAGTTCCTTATTAGGTTCGGGGATTACAGAAAGCATCTTATTTAAAATAAAGTGTCTGCCTTCATTTGCTTGAGATATTGCTTTTCTTAAAATCGCCTCATCAATACCTTTAATCTTAATGTCCATTTGAATTGCAGTGATACCATTTGCTGTGCCTGCAACCTTAAAGTCCATATCACCAAGGAAGTCTTCCAATCCTTGAATATCCGAAAGAATAGCAACATTATCAGAGTTTGTATCTTTGATAAGTCCCATAGCGATACCTGCAACAGGAGCTTTAATAGGAACACCTGCATCCATAAGCGCCAAAGTTGAGCCACAAACTGACGCTTGTGAAGTTGAACCATTTGATGACATAACTTCGGATACCATCCTTAAGCAGTAAGGGAATTCACTTTCACTAGGAATAACAGGCTCTAACGCTCTTTCAGCCAAAGCACCATGTCCAATTTCTCTTCTTCCGGGACTCTTTAAACCTTTTGCTTCTCCTGTTGAATATGCAGGGAAGTTATATTGATGCATATAACGCTTTGAAACTTCTTCATCAAGTCCGTCTAGTTTTTGAACTTCCGAAAGCATACCTAAAGTACAAGTTGTTAAAACTTGAGTTTGTCCACGAGTGAATACACCTGTTCCGTGAACTCTGGGAAGTACACCGTGTTCACACCATATAGGTCTAATTTCAGTTAGGCTTCTGCCGTCAGGACGAACGCCCTTTTCCAAAATCTTTGCTCTGACCTTTTCCTTAGTTATATAGTACAAACTATCCTTAATTTCTCTTTGTTTGTCGGGATAGATTTCAGCAAAATGTTCAAGCACATCTTTTTCAACTTCATTTTGGTTGATTTCTCTTTGTTGACGATTAAATTCATCAAGTGCTTTGTCTAATTTTTCAGATGCGTAATTTCTTACATCGTTATCTAAATCCTCAGGGATATGATATAAATCCATCTCTCTCTTGGGTTTGCCGATTTCTTTTTGAATATTTTCAATAAAAGCACATTGTCTCTTAATCTCCTCATGTCCAAATAGGATTGCTCCAACCATTTCATCATCAGAGATTTCTTTTGAGCCTGCTTCTACCATCATAATGGCGTCTTTTGTACCAGACAAGTTTAAAGCAAGAGTACTTTTGCTTCTTTGCTCAATATCGGGATTGATAACATATTTGCCATCAACGATACCAACAACAACCGAACCAGTAGGACCTGCCCAAGGAATATCCGAAATTGAAAGGGCGATTGAACTACCTATCATTGCCAAAGGTTCAGGTGCGATATTAGGGTCTACTGAAAGTGCAGTAGCGATAACTACTACATCATTATAAAGTCCTTTAGGGAATAAAGGTCTAATAGGTCTATCAATAAGTCTTGATGTCAAAATTGCCTTATCACTTGCTCTACCTTCACGTTTTTTGAAACCACCGGGAATTTTACCAACAGAGTACATTTTTTCTTCATAGTCTACTGACAAGGGGAAGAAATCCATACCATCTCTAGGTTCAGCAGACATAGTTACATTTACCATAACTACCGTATCACCACAACGAACAACGCAAGCACCGTTTGTTTGCTCTGCATATTTGCCAGTTTCAATGATTACTTTTCTGCCAGCAATTTCAGTTTCAAAAGTTCTAAATTTTTCTAACATAATCTAACTCCTTACTACTATTTGTGCTAATGTAGACTGTTATCCACTACAAATACGCATACGACTTACTTATCAAAAGCGTCCGTATTGCAAGCACTTATAAAAAAAAGGGTGTGATAATCCACCCTTTTAATTTTTTTTATTATTTTCTTAAATCAAGACGTGCAATTAAATCTCTATATTTTTCAATATCCTTGCTCTTGATATAATCTAATAAGCCCCTTCTTTGACCTACCATTTTTAACAAACCTCTTCTTGAGTGGTTGTCGTGAGGGTTAGCCTTTAAGTGCTCATTTAAGTGATTGATTCTTTCAGTCAACAATGCAACTTGAACTTCTGAAGAACCTGTATCGTTCTCACTTGTTTTAAAATTTGAAATAATTTCTTGCTTTTTAGCCTTATCCATTTTTATTTTACCTCCATTGGACATATTACACGATTGCCAAAGCGAAACGAGGAGACCGTATACCCTTGACATCGTTTACCAAAACATTTTAACACATATAATACGCTTTGTAAACTAAATTTATCTAAAAAATTCCGTTTTGTTACTAATTAACAAATCAACCTTGTCGATATAAGTTTTTATGTCTTTAGGACTGCCATATCTTTCTAGCCTATTTTCCTCTTTAAAAAGTCTTTTTGACACAGCGTTTGCACCTACGGCAACATTGTTAGAAATTTCCTCCATAATGTTTATATTATAAATACACTCAAAGCCTTTTTTTGACCAACCTAAATTTTCTAAATTTCCAGCCATATACTTTTGTCGATACATATAATAGGGAAGGTAATTCTCTTTATATAAAACTTTTTTTGAGTAATTTACCATTGCTGAAATTTTGTCATCTTCCAATTTGTCAACCTCCTCACGAAGTCTTGCTCCCTTTTTTAGACAAAGGGTATGCACAGTAACGTTATGAGGATTTAGTTTTACCACTTTATCAATACTATTACAAAACTCCTCTACGCTTTCACCAGTCAAACCTGCAATCAAATCACAATTTATTATAAAGTCAAAATCATTGCAAAGGTCGAACGCTTTGTAGATGTCCTCAGCAGTATGCTTTCTACCTATTCTTTTTAATGTTTCATTTGAAAAAGTTTGAGGATTTATGCAAATTCTATTTACATCATACTCTTTAAGTATTGATAACTTTTCTTTTGTAAAAACATCAGGTCTACCTGCTTCAACGGTAAACTCAATTTTATCATTTGAAACAACCTGCTTAATTGTAGACAAAATCTTTTGAAGATGCTCCTCGTTTAAAACTAGGGGCGTTCCTCCCCCAACATAAACACTAGATAAGTTTCCTAAATAATCTTTACTGTTTAATAGTTCCTTACAAATTGCCTCAACATAGTCATCTAAATACTGTTTTGTATTTTTCAACGGTGCAGTAATAAAAGAACAATATGAACATTTTGAAGGACAAAAAGGAATACTAACAAAAAGGTCTGTTATATCATCATCTATTTTATAGTAAGGTTTTTGAACATTTATGACATCTTGGACAAGTTTAATATTTTCTTCGCAAACGTCCATTTCATTATAAAGCTTGACAAAATCTCGCCCTTCAGCAATTTCACTATACGCCATTTTTACAGGTCGAATACCAGTCAAAGCACCCCAAGGCAAATGTCTTGAATAAAATTTTGACAAAACTTTATACATTGCCAGTTTTGAGTATCTCTTTGCATATCTTTTATACTCTATATCTCCACGATAGGAGTACTCATTTTCAAACCTACTTTCATTATTATCTATCTTTATTAAGTTTATAAATTTCTCGTTCTCATAAAAAAGCTTATGTTCAATATCTATACCGTCTTGCTCCTTGACAGAAGGCAAAAACAGACGAACAACTTCCATAAGCTCTAAATGTAAAAATTCTTGATTTGTAGTTAACATATTAAAATTTATAATTATCTCTTTCGTAGTCTAATGTAGTTTCCTCTCCGTGTCCTGAATACACCTTATAATCGCCTTTCAACCCACAAAGTCTTTGTAAAGACTTGAACATTTTGTTTTCATCTCCTGAAGGAAAATCCGTACGACCATAACTTCCTGCAAACATAGTATCGCCTGTAAACAAGCAATCCTCTATTTTAAAAGTAACACTACCTTCCGTGTGTCCTGCAGTTTCAAGCACTTCAATCTTTAAGTTAGCAATTTCTAAAATGTCTCCATCTTTGAAAGTTCCATCTACATTAAACTTTCTTACAGGCATACCTGTCACTGCTCCAAGATTTTGAAGTCCTTGATAAAGTTTTAATTCCTTTTCGCAGATAAAAACTTCAGCACCAAAAGACTTTGCCATATAGCAACCATAAATATGGTCAGCATGTCCGTGAGTTAGTAAAACGGCTTTTATATCAAGTCCTAAATCTTTTGCCTTTTGGAGAGGAGTTTCATCTCCTAAATCAATAATTATGCAATTTTTATTGTCTTGAGTAACAATATAACTGTTTGTTTGTAGTTTACCTACAATTTCTTTATATACTTTCATCTTACACCGTCGTTCTAAATACGTCTAGCACGCTATCTTGTAAACCTATCCTATATATTAGTTGGTCTATATCCTTTCTTTCGTTGACTTTTACACTCAACTCAATAATAGCATTTTTATTTTTATCTAATCTACTATTAACAGAAGATAAAACAATCTTTAACTCGCTTATAATTGCAGTGATTTGAGTAAGTGCTTTCACTTGATCCTTTGCTTTTATAGTAATCATTGCAACGAATCTAGCTTCACCAGTCTTGCTCCACTCTGCTGAACAAAGTCTGTCCGTTTCCATACCAGCCATATTAGGACAATCTGCTCTATGCACTACGATACCTCTACCACGGGATACAAATCCTACAATATCATCTCCAGGGACAGGGGTACAACAACCAGCAAAACGCACCAGCAAGCCTGACATACCTTTTATAACTACACCGTTGGTATTTTTATTTGAACCCTCTTGAACAACTTTGGGTTTAGGAGTTTCTCTCTTATAAAAGTCTATCAGTTTGAAGATAACTTGATTTACACTTACAGCACCGAAGCCGATTGAAGCAAACATCTCCTCATAGGTTGTAAATGAAAGTTTATCGGACACCTTTTTGAAACTATCTTCACTCAGTATATCGCTTAAAACGTAACCACGATGTTTCGCTTCTTCTTCAAGCATTTTTTTGCCTAGCTTAATATTGTCGTCCTTCATTTCACGGCGGAAAAATTGCTTGATTTTTGCTCTAGCACTACTACTTTTAACATACTTCAACCAGTCCCAAGATGGACCTTTTGAATTTGGTGAAGTAATAATTTCAACGATATTTCCCGTTTCAAGTTTACTTGTAATTTGAACCATTTTACCGTTAACTTTTGCACCCACACACTTATTACCAACTTCGCTGTGGATTGCATAAGCATAATCAATAGGAGTTGCTCCCATTGGTAAACTTATAACTTGACCGGTAGGTGTAAATACCAAAAGTTCGTCAGTGTAGAGGTCAGTTTTAAAGGAGTCAATAAACTCTTTTGAGTCTTTTAAACCACCCTCTGCTTCAATCATTTTATTAACCCAAGTCAACTTGTCGTTAAATATATCATTTACTTTATCTTTGCTAATTTTTTCTTTATACTTCCAGTGTGCTGCTACACCATATTCAGCCATTTTATGCATTTCAGCCGTTCTAATTTGAATTTCAAAAGGTTGTCCAAACTCAGTTACAACCGTTGTGTGCAAAGATTGATAGCCGTTTGCCTTGGGGGCTGCAATATAATCCTTTATTCTACCAGGCATAGGCGTCCACTTCTTGTGAATTTTTCCAAAAACTTCATAACACTCCTCAACAGAGTTTACGATTACACGCACAGCGGCAAGGTCGTAAATTTGGTCAAGAGTTTTCTTTTGGTCTCGCATTTTTTTATATATTGAATAAAAGTGTTTAGGTCGTCCAAAAACATCTCCCTTTATTTTGCTTTCTTGTAAAATAACCTTGATTTCACTGACAACCTTATCAACAAACTCGTGCCTTTCATTTAGTTTTTGATGAATATTTTGTACTAAAAACTGAAAAGACTCAGGCTCTAGGTATTTTAAACATAAATCGTCAAGTTCACACTTGATTTGTGAAATTCCTAGACGGCCTGCAAGGGGAGAGAAAATATCTAAAGTTTCCCTTGCCATCCTTTGTTGTCTGTCTTGGGATAAAAAGTTAAGCGAACGCATATTATGCAATCTATCAGCAAGTTTTAAGATGATTACACGAATATCTTTTGACATTGAAACAAGAATCTTTCTAAAATTTTCTGCGTCCCTTTCTTCTCGTGATTTAAATTCGATTTTTTCAAGTTTAGTTACACCTTGAACGAGCAACAAAACTTCATCGCCAAATTCTTCTTCAAGTTCCCTTTCACTTACTGGTGTATCTTCAAGCACATCGTGTAAAAACGCAGCACAAATTGTGTTGCTATCCATACCTAAATCAATCAAAATTTTGGCTACTGCACATGGATGAGTAAAGTAAGGCTCACCTGACGCACGCTTTTGGTTTTTATGTGCAATTTTTGCAAAATCGTGCGCCCTCAATACAAGCGCAGATTCCTTGCCTTTATAAGTTTGTTTAATTAAATCAATAATGCTTTCGTCTTCCATACAACACCTTTTGTAATTATCTTTTTAAATCACTAATTAAATTATATAGATTTGATGAAGTTAAATTTACTTTTCTACCTTTATTTATAGTAAGCACATTTTTATTTTTAATTACAAGTCCTAATTCAAAAAACACTTCAATAGCAAATATGAACTCACAAGCGTCAATATTTTTATTTTTTAGAGAAAAGGACGCTTGCAAACTCGTTTGCGCTTCATATGAATTTTTTTTAAGTTCAGCATATACTTCCAGCAAAGCCTCCCTTTCAGTATTAAGACTATAGAACTTATTATAACCACAAATATCTAAATTGTAAACAACCTTTTTACAATTTTTGTTTTTCTCGTCAATTTGTTTTAAGCCAACATAACTGATAGGCGTATCAAGATAGATTATATCTCTATACTCACTCAAATCCACCTCGCTAGTAGGAGAAAGCAAAATGCAATTATTTAAATTTTTTGTAGATAATTGAAATAGATTTATGTCAAGTCCTTTTAAAAATGGGTACTTTTTTAAGGTTGAAATATCACTTGCGATTAGGCAAGTACCATAATGGCTTTTTGAAAGGGCTTCTTTTATAATAATATCCACTTCGCCTTGATGTTTGCCTTGACTGATTGAATTTTTTTCTACATTTTGTAAGTTTTTTAGGTTATTATATATGCTATAAGCAGTTAACTCATTTTCGTTGAACTCCTCATACAAAACATCTTTAATAAAACCTTTTAAATATTCCCTACCTTTGTAAGTAGATAAATTATACTCAAAAACGATATGCTTTTTAATACCACATTGCAAAACATCAAGTTTAGCAATTCCGTTAAAATACATCATATCAATTAAATCGTTTTTGATTGTTACATGCGTTGAGCCTTCCTTTGTAATTTGAGCATCAACAAAAGTTTCATCTAATGAAAACAATGGCTTTTTATTCCCAACGCCGTAGGGTTCAAGTTGATTTAGTTCATTTGCAAGTTTAATTGAAAATGGTTTATCAATCTTCTCGCATACGCTTATCTGTGAAATGAATACATCGTCAGTATAATTATTTTCTAAATAATTGCAAAGTCTTTCTTCAAGGAGAGGAAAGTTTTCCTCTTTTATGTTTATGCCAGCCGCTTGAGAGTGTCCACCAAACTCCTCGATAACGTCCTTGCAAGCTACCAATGCCTCATAAATATTAACCCTTTCAATACTCCTTGCTGAGCCTTTAAGCATATCTCCCTTTTTAGAAAATAACAAAACAGGTCGGTTATACTCCTCACTCATCCTTGCTGCAACAATACCTATAAATCCACCACTCCAATCGGTATCGTATAGCAAAATTGCTCTACTATAAGCACCTTTAAGAGATAGTTTTTTCTTTGCATTTAAGTACATTTCATCGCAAAGTTGTTGTCTTTGAGTGTTTAATTCAAAAAGTTCGTTGGCAATTTCTAAAATTTTCTTTTCGTCTTCTTCTGTAAAAAATTCAAAAGCAAGTCTTGCACTTCCTACTCTGCCTGCTGCATTTATCTTTGGAGCAATAGTAAAAGCAAGCGTTTGAGAGGATATTTCGGTTGCATTTTTTAAAAGTGCAGTAAATGCAAGACGAGGTTTGATTGAAAGCATCTTTAAGCCTTCAGCCACAATATCTCTATTTTCTCCAAGCAATGGAACGCTATCAGCAACAGTAGCAAGCGAGCAAATGTCAAGCACCTCATATGCTTTGTCGCCAAGCAAAGCTTGACATAATTTGAAAGCAACTCCTGCACCACATAGATTGTCATACGGGTAATCATCTGCAAACTTAGGATTTACGCAAATACAATCAGGTATTCTTACAGGCAATTCGTGGTGGTCGGTAACGGCTACCTTTAATCCCTTACTTTTTATATATTCAACTTCTTCATAATTACTAATGCCACAATCGACAGTAATAATCATATCAGGTTTTTCATTTTCAATAATTCTATCAATAGATGAAATGCAAAGTCCATACCCCTCACTTCTTTCGGGAATATGAATATAAAAATCAACGCCAAAATTTTTTAAAGCAAAGTGCATTATTGAGCAAGCACACACTCCGTCAGCGTCATAATCTCCAAAAACTGCTATTTTTCCATTTGTTGATTTTACTTCTTTTATCAATGCTACAACTTCTTCCATACCTGATAGAGTGTAGGGATTGATAAAGTTGTTTTTTGAGGGGTTTAAAAATTTTAAAATCTTTTCTTTTGTGTCTGCCCCTCGTTCAAAAAGCAACTTCACGACTATTTCGTCAAGTTGTAATTCTTTTGAAAGTCTTTTTATTGTATTAAGTTGTTGTTCGTTAAAATTAAACTCTGATACAATTTTTTTCATAAATGTTCCTTATTAAAAATATAAGGCGGGGGAAAGCCCCGCCTTATTTATCATTGTGCGTTTTCGGCATTTTCTTCTGTTGTTTGTGTTGCTACTTTTTTCGTTTTAGGTTGCTTTTGAGGTTTCTCTTTTGATTTAATTCTATTTTTAAAGAATACCATCATTGAAGGAGAAATGAAGTAACCAACGAAAACGCTTACTACTGTTGCAAGAATAGGAGTAATAAACGCATATCTCAACGCACTTGCTGAAATAACTACAAGTAACAAAGAGGCTAAAATAGGATAAGCAAATACGCTCTTTAAAGCAATACCATCTGCTTTAACTTCACTATTAAGCACATCTATACAAGCAGTTTTCTTGTTTTCCTCTTGTTTCATAGCATATCTTACAGGATTGAAAATTACTAGGTTGAACAGTAAAGTCAATACGCTAGCGAACATAACAACTGCCACGAAGGTAGAAGTTAATTGTACAAAACACAATAACGCCAATGAGCAAGTCATACAAACTGAAATCAAGTTAGAGAATAAACTTGAAAGAGCCATTGCAAGATTATATCTAATGCAAAGATATACAAACATAATTACGATTAAAATACCGTAAGAAATTGCACCTCTCCATAAGAAATCATAGTTTACTTCAGCAACGCCCTCATGTACTGACACTACGCAGTTACCATGCACGTTAACATCAATAGCACTTTCAAGACTTGTCTTTGCCTCATTTAAACGTGAATACATTTCATCGGGAGAAAGTGTTTTTGTTCCATTTTTATTTGAAATTTCAAATATAATTTTTGCACCGGTATATTGAGATGACTCTGTTTTGTAACTTGTGATAACATCAAGTTTTGCATTTGAAATCTTTTCCTTGCAAAGCTTAATAAAATTATCGCAAGTTTCATCATTTAAAACAACCTTTCCGTCATGATTAACTTCAAAAGTGTAACTTGTTGCAAGTTCATTATCAACTTTAAAGAAAGAACCAGTTTGAGTTTTATTTACAATAAGTAAAGATACACCAACTAGAATAACAACTAATGCTATTGAAAGCCAAATAATAAGCTTATTAAAAATACCAGTTTTATTAGTCATTTGCAGTTACCCCCTTTTTAAAAGTACAAAATCTATTTTTATCCTTTGCTAAAGAAGATAACATACATAGATAAAATCTATTAACAAATATAGCAATTAAGCAAGAGAATACCAATCCACAAAGCAATACCGTTACAAATGATGCTATGGGACTTATTGAAGCAAAAATCATAATCATTGTAGCAATAATCAATAGTAAGTGCATATCTAAATTACCTGCAAGTGCCTTTTTAAAACCACTCTTAACAGATGAATTATAAATCTTGCCATTTTTCATTTCTCTTTCAATATTAACAAATACTCTGCAAATACAAGCAAATAAAACGGCTAGTCCAGTTGCCAAGCCAAGTATTACAGCGATTGAAAATTCCTTACCACAAATAAATACCAACGAAATAGTCATTGCGATAACATAAGTAATAATTGAATAAGTACCAGCAATTCCCATACCCTTAAATCTTACGATAAAGAAAATACAACCAGCAAGCGCCAAGCCACACAAAGCAATCATTGATAGCAGACTTGCTTTTGAATCAAATCTATTTACATATTTAACAACATTATCGACAGCAAAATTGTAGTCTATAAACTCTCCGTCTTTAGTAGTGTTTATTAAAATAGCAATATCTTCAGCTTCCTCTTGACTGCTCATACTAAATACAATTTGACTTGAATCCAACTTTTGACTTATGCTAATACCATTAGGTGTCAAATCAACATTTCTAATCTTTAGATAAATTGAAGTATCGCCATCACTATTATTCGCCACAGCATCAGTTATCTCTGCAAACAGTGCACGACCTTCTTTTGTAAAGTTGATTTGTAATGAACCACCCTTAGTTAAAGTTGCACTTTTAACCATACTAGAGTCTAATTTCATCATTGCACTCGTTTTTGAACTATGGTAAAAAGCCAATGTTCCTTTACTTAAAAGTCTTTCAATAGAACTGTCCATATCTTCAAGCGAACCTGAAACTTTTACGTAAATTGAGTAATCGTCTTGAATACCACAACTTAATGAGGTATAACTTTTCTTTCCAAATCTTTCAAAAATCAAGTCTTTTGAGTTTTCAAAGCCTTGAATAAAAGTTTCGCTTAAACCTTTATCTCCGTTATCAACGGGAACTAAAGAATTTCCTTCAATCTTAAAACCACCATTTTCACTATCTATAATAACTTCCTCGCTAATATAGATACCCTTATATGAATAGTAATCAGCCTTATCTGTATTAGATAAATTGTCATACTTTTCAGCGGAAATAACTCCTTCGGGATAGATAACCGTAATATAACCGCTACCAAAGTCTTTATCTACACTTGATAAACTCGCTACGGAACTAAAATCTTTTTCAGTGCCAAACCAAGGGAAAGATGCAAAACAAACTACCCCTAGGATTGCTAGTACGATAGAAATTATAACTGTTAGCACTATCGATTTTACCTTGCCCATAAATGCCTCCTCTTTTTACAAATAGTATGCTTTTGCTTTTAACGAACAAGCATACCAATATACACCTTAACATTATAGTAAAAATAAAATTTCTAGTCAAGTAGAAATGATTGTAAAAATAATGCTTTTAGCCATAAAATTTATATAATTTTATGGCTAAATAAAAAATAAGATTTTATTAAATTATTTATTTTCATTTAATTCTTTTTTAACTGCATAAATGTGCATACCACACTCGATACGCTTTTTCATCATATCGCAAGTTATATCGTAAGGCACATTTATATCGCCGTTTATGTTATAGTTGTTCGCACTGCAACCACCACTACAAATAAATTTAGCAAAGCAATCATTACACTTTTCACGAGTAAAAAGACAAGAATTTTTAAATTTTTCTCTTATATCTTTCCTTTCAATACCTGTAAACACGTTGCCCATCTTAAATTCGGGCTTGTCTGCAAACTGATGACAAGGATATATATCACCACAAGGCACTACTGAAAAATATTCGTTTCCTGCACCACAGGCTGACACACGCTTTGAAAGACAAGGACCTCCCTCTAAATCTACATTAAAGTGGAAAAAGTTAAATCCTTTACCTTCGGCATATCTCTTTAAATATTCGTCAGCAAGTCGCTCATATTCATCACAAATAGTTGAAATATGCTCTTTTCCAATATGCAATTCAGGTACATCAGTTACAACGGGTTCCATTGAGATACTTTCAAAACCACTATCTGCAATAAATAAAACATCTTCAGCAAAATCTAAATTTTTTTGAGTGAAAGTTCCTCTTATATAATACGATTTATCGCCACGAACCTTAACAAATTTTTTCAAGTTATTGATGATAATATCGTAACTTCCCTTGCCGCTTACTGTTTGTCTAACAGCGTCATTTACCTCTTTTCTGCCGTCTAGACTCAATACCACGTTTTCAAATTCAGCATTTAAAAAATCTACTATGTCATCTTTTAATAACAGTCCGTTTGTGGTTAAAGTAAACAGAAATTTTTTACCAACCTTTTCAGCCTCAGTTTTGGCATACTCAACCGTTTGCTTTACGACTGAAAAGTTCATTAAAGGCTCTCCACCGAAAAAGTCGATTTCAAGTACCTTTCGTGCACCACTATTTTTAATTAAGAAGTCAACAGCCTGTTTTGCAACCTCAAAGGACATTGATTCACGCCTTGCATGATAAGCACCTTCGTCTGCAAAACAATATTTACAACGCAAATTACAATCGTGGCAAATATGCAAGCAAAGTGCTTTTGCAAAATCGCTTTTAGGTGGAGCAATCTTCACTTCCTCCTTGAATAGCAAACCTTTTTCTTTAAGTTCGTTAATATCTTCTTCAATGTCTGCAATTTCTTCCTTTGAGTATTTTTTAATTGCTTCTTCTTTGTTTTTTAAGTATAGAGCAGTTGCTTCATCACAAGAGTGCAAACTTGAACTGCCTGTATCATAGATATAATAATTTTCTTTATAATTGAATATATGAACCATATTTATCTCTTTACAAAATTCAAGGAGCAGTGTCCTGCTCCTTACCTTAAATTAGTTGTTTTCTTCTAATTTTCTTTCTCTTGAAATAACTTCACAAGATTGATTACCTACTGTACAACTTGTCTTACAAGCAGATTGACAAGTGCTTCTGCATTCGCCACAGTTTGTAACTTTTCTTTTACTAGGTGTTGCAATAGTCTTTATTTTTTTCATAATGGACTCCTTTGCTATTTTTTTTAATATTATATTACTTTAATTTAAAAAAGGCAAGTATTTTATCATAAAAAAAGGACGGCTTTAAAATTGCCGTCCCTTTACGCTATGATTTAGTTATCATATAATAATCCTTGTTTGATACATCCTCAGGGGCTTCGCCCGTCTTTAAGGCATATGTTGTAAGTGTATCACTACGAGAATATCTTTCAGTGGTCAAGAAAGACCTTGCAGTAAGATTTTCTACATCATTTGTTAAATCAAGAGAAGCCAAAACATACACAGTTTGACTGTACCTAATCAAGTTACCGGCATCTGCAAGTTTTTGAATACTTTCAAGTAAATCTTGTGTATTAATATAAACAGTTGAAAGTTGTTGACAGCCTGTAAAAGTACCGTCTTTTACCTGTGTAATTCCACTACCCATATAAACAGTATTCAATGATGAACAATATTGGAAAGTTCTTTGCCCTAAATCAACCACACTATCGCTAATTACAACGCTTTCTAAATTCTCGCATTGACAGAAAGTCCACAAGCCAAAAACCTTTAAAGTCGAGTAAGTAACCAAACTCTTTATAGTACTTGACTTATAGAAAGCAAAGTCAGCAATTTCAGTTATATTTCTACCACCAATACTTTCAGGGATAATAATATTTTCAGCACTTAATCCTGCTGTTACGATTATGTTTGATTTATTTAAATCGCCATAAGAATAAACGGATTGAACTTCATTGTCAACTACATCATTGAATTGATATAAACATTCAAACAACTCACCGTATTTTATTACATCTTGATAATTACCTAAATAATAATAAGCATTGCTATTATACCAAGTTGATTTATTTGCTGCTTCGTCAGCAAAAGTATGCTTTACATATATTGCCATATGAGTATCAATGAAGGCATTTCGTCCAACTTCTGTTATTGTAGTAGGAATTGTAAAGCTTGATCGTCCTGTATTTCCTGCAAAGTAGATAATCTTAGTTTTATCCTTATTATACAAAACTCCTTCTTCAGCAGAATAAATTGTATTCTCCTCTCCTATCGTAATTGAACTGATTGAAGGTGAATTTTCAAACCACCTATTAAAATCACTTTTTATGTTTTTACTCAACGCTATGCTTTCAAGTGATGAGCAATTACCAAAAGCCAAACTTCCTAATTCTTCCACTGAATCGGGTAAATTTACAGACTGTAAATTTGAACAATATCTAAATGCAGATTGGGCAATGGTTTTCATTTTACTATTTGAATTAAAAGTTAACGTTTTTACAGAACTACAATATTCAAAACTATTATTTCCAATAGAAGTTAAAGAATTGCCTATCGTTATTGACTGAGCAGATTCACAGTTGTAGAAAATATGTTTTCCTGTTTTAGTTACACTATCAGGAATATATATTTCAAGCAATGATTCACACTCATAGAAAGCAGCTTCACCAATTTCAGTTAGATTTGTCAATTCATTAAGGTTTATAGTTTGTAATGCAATACACTTTTTAAAAGCATAATCTCCTATTGATGTAATACTTTTTGGTAGATAAACTTCCTTTAAATTAGAACAAGAATAGAAAGTTTCATCATAGATATTAGAAACAATGCTATTTTGGTCGAAAGTTACCTTTGTTATGGTGCTATTATTTTTGAAGGCATATTCAGCAACTTCAGTAACATTTTTTTCTTCTATTTTTGCAGGAATAACAACTTCCTTCACGTTTGTTTCCAATGCTCTCGTTACTATACAACCACTGCTAGTTAGAACATATTCAAACGTATCGTTGTAATTTTTAGGTGCATTATTTAAACCTAAATAAATTACCCTACATCTTCCCAAACTAATTTTGTCTATTTCAAGGTTTTCATTTTCAACATAAATTATAGCCGTATCTTCAGTAAAGGCATATTCTCCAACACTCTCTACTGTACTGGGAATATTGAACACAGTCATTGAAACACAACTTTTAAAACTTCTTTTACCGATTGATGTAATATCGCCTAAAATCGTTATTTGAGAAATTTTACTACAACTTATAAACAAGTCATCGCTTATGGTAGTAATACCCTTGGGAACGGTGATTTTTTCTAGTGATGAACAAGAATCAAAAACTCCCATACCTAAACTTTGAATATTGTTAGGCATATTTATTGACTTTAATGAAGTGCATTTACAAAATGCGTAGTTTCCAATGCTTGTAATTGCAGAGGAAATCATAATATTTTCAACATTTGAACAACTATAAAAGGCGTACGCACCTATACTTGTTACATTTTTATCTATATTTATCTCTAAAATATAACTTCCGTATTGTCTAAACCAAGGAGAATATTCATAACCGTCATCAGCAGTATCATAAGTGTAGTTTATCATATCTCCAGAACCTACAATATTTAAAACATATCTATTAGGCTCAGTAGCGTGTCTTGATAAATAAGCCATAACGTGATTTTTTTGTTCGGCAAGTTTTTCTTCTTCCGTCATCTCGTCATAATTTTCAGGAAAATCATCAAGGTTATCTACATGCCACATTTCTACTATTTCATCTGGAGTTTCTACTTCAATGTCATAGGCAGGCTCGTCATTGTTGGCAGGCTGTTCAGGCTCATCAACAACCTCTTGTGGAGGCGTATCCTCCTCTTTTTTACCACAGCCTGTAACAAGCGCTAAACACAAACACAGCACTACATTTATTACTATTAAAAATATCCATCTCGACTTTTTCATATTTCGTCCCCTTGAACATAATTGTACAAATTTATTATATATTCAAAAGAAACAAATGTCAATGCTAAAATAAAAAATAGGCAATCAAAAGATTGCCTATAATTATGATACTAAGTATAAATTATAATCAACTCCGTCAATTTTTTCCAAAGTCGGAGTTATGTCATTGCTGACTTGTGTAAAGTAATCGCCAGACGTTCCACCTAGTAAAGATTGTGCGATATATAACTTTTTCGCATTTGCAAACATTTTACCACACGATTCAGTTTTTTCAACACACTCACTTAAAACCATTGCGTTCTTGATGTACAAATCTGTCATACCTTCACATTTTGAAAAGGCATAATTACCTACTTCGCCAAGTTTCTCGTTTACATAAATAGTTGTAACGCTATTACAATTATAAAACGCATATTCACCTATCTGTTCAAGTTTTTCAGAAAGTTTTATCTCCTTTAATGAAGTGCAATTTTGGAAAGCCCTACATCCTATATAAGTCAAGTTTTCATTAAATACAACACTCTCTAAACTTTGACAGTTTCCAAAAGCGTTATCCTGAATTGTGGTAACCTTCGACGGAATAGTTATACTTGTAATAGACGAACTATAAAAAGCATCTTGAGGAATTGTAGTTAAATTTGTGGACAGGGTGATTTGTTTTAAATTTTTACTTTCATAAAATGCCCCTGAATATACTTCCGTTACACTATTAGGCATAATGTAACTTTCCCCTGCTTTATTTGAGGGATAAAGTAAAAGGGAGGTAATATTTTTATTATAAAGCACATTGTCTACAACAGCAAGGTTTTCATTTTTTTCTACAATCGTGATAGTCGTTAAGTTGGGACAATTAGAAAAAGATTGTTGCCCTATATTTATAACATTTGCACCAATATGCAAATTACTCAACTTTGTACAATTTGCAAAAGCACCTGCTGAAATGTTTGATACATAACTTTCAATACTTACACTTTCAAGGCTAACCATATTGATAAAAGAGTTTTCTTGTATGAAAGTTACGCTCTCCTCAATGGTTACCTTTTTGATATAGTTGTTATACTTTTCATACCAAGGTGCATTTTCATAGCCGTCATCAGTATTCTGCTCGGTAAATTCACGCATACTTCCATTGCCTTTAATTGAAAGGTTATAATAAGGTCTTTTGTCCTTTTTTGAACTTCCCTCAGCATATGTAAGACAGGCGTAGACTGAATTATCACTTTCAAGCGAAACATCCCATTTTTCAATATAATCGTTTTTAAAGTATACGAGCAAAACAGCCACTATTACGAATACTACTAAAATTATCGTCATAGCAAGTATCGTTTTCCAATGTTTCATAGCCTTCCTCCTTGGTATAATACAATTTTAATATAGTTTGACTATCAAGTCAAGTAAAAAAATATCAACAGGTATGTACATTAACGGCAACTATACCACTAATTCCACCAACAACAATACCTAAAAGCAAGTCAAGTAAGAAACTTAAAGAGATAGAAAAATCGTTAGTCATTAATCCAAAAATCAAAAAGGACAACAAAACAACTAATAATCCTACTATCAAGCCCTTAACAATTCCACCACTGCATTTGATACCAAAAAAGCAACCTAGAAAAATTGATAAACTTTTAATAAGTTGATTTACTGTAATAATCACCCTATTATTAAATGCAGTAAACTTGTTTATTAAGGCAAAAACCAAAATGCTTGCTAATATAATAAGTAACGATATACAGATACTTTTTAAAATCTGCATAAGTCCTTCCTTCCCAAAATCAGTCATAAAAAACCTCCGTCATTAAATTACGCGGAGGTTTTATTAAATATTACTATTCTGCTTTTTCTTGAACCTTTTTTACAGTTTGTATCTTTTTAGGTCGTTCTGTTTTTTTAGGCTCATCTTTTTCTTCAATTTCAGTTTTTTCTTCTACTGCTGTTTCAGTTTTATTTTTTGAAGTTTTAGGTTCTTCAATTTTACTTGCAGTTGCCTCGCTAGGAACTTCAAGTTGTACATCAGTTTGAAGAATTGCTTCTATTACAAACTTAACATATGATTTTTTTTCATTTGTTCCTGTTTCTAAAACGAAGGTATTTTGTTCTCTGTCGATTTCAACAACTACACCACAAACGCCACCAACGGTTTTTACCTTGTTGCCAGGTTTTAACGCCTGAATTTCGTTTGTAAATTTTTCTTTAGCGTTTTTATTTCTAAAACGGCTATAAATTGTCATACCAACAAGCAATAACACGATTACTCCTAACATAATCAACAATCCAATATTATTGCCATTGTTATTTGTACTTTCTAGTAGTGAATATAAATTTAAAAAATTTAGCATATTTTTCCTCTTTTCTATTTCTATTTTTATTCATAATATAATTTTTATAAAACTTTAGCAAATAATTTTTAACTAATTATTAAATTAGGTTATATTTTCATTATATCAGTTTTGTCCATTATACTTTTTGTAAAAGTTTGTAACAAATTCTTCTAAATTGTCGTTTAATATACTTTCTCTAATATTTGTCATCAACTTCAAAAGAAAAGTTGTATTGTGCAAACTCAAAAGCATACTTCCCATCATTTCGCCAGCATTCAACATATGTCTAATATACGCCTTTGAATAGTTTTTACAGCAATAACAATCGCACTCATCATCAAGTGGAGTAAAATCTTCTTTATATATTGCGTTCCTTACTACCACTTTTCCCTTTGAAGTCATTGCCGTTCCGTTCCTTGCAATTCTCGTTGCTAAAACACAGTCAAACATATCTATGCCACGCATAACTCCCTCAACTAGACAGTCAGGACTTCCAACCCCCATCAAATATCTAGGAACATTTGTAGGAAGTTTAGGTTGCATAAAATCTAAAATTTCATACATCAACTCTTTCGGCTCACCAACAGACAAACCACCGATTGCTATACCGTCCTCAACGAAAGGCATACACCTATCTAAACTTTCAGCACGCAAATCTTTAAACATATTACCTTGAACAATAGGGAAAAGGGTTTGATTTTTGCTTGTATGAGCATTTTTACATCTTTCAAGCCAAGAGGCAGTGCGTTCAACTGCTTTTTTTGCTTGATTGTAGTCAGCACCATACTCACTACACTGGTCAAATGCCATCATTATATCAGAGCCTAAATTTTGTTGAATTTGTATTGCTTTTTCAGGAGTGATAAAATGTTTTGAACCATCTATATGTGAGTTAAAATACACCCCGTCATCTTTGATATTATTTAACTTTGCTAGTGAAAAGACTTGAAAGCCACCACTATCCGTTAAAATAGGTCTGTCCCAGTTCATAAACTTATGCAAACCACCTGCTTTTTTGATAAGTTCATCACCAGGACGCATATATAAATGGTAGGTATTTGAAAGAATAATTTGCGCATTTGCTTCCTTCAAATCTCTAGGAAAAATCCCTTTTACCGTTGCTTGTGTACCAACAGGCATATAAATAGGAGTTTTTATATCTCCGTG
This sequence comes from uncultured Clostridia bacterium, assembly GCA_964550125.1. GTDB lineage: Bacteria > Bacillota > Clostridia > Christensenellales > Borkfalkiaceae > CAZJWC01. The sequence goes on from CAZJWC010000003.1 coordinate 139,022, forward strand.
GGGGGTATGAAAAATACCTGCCCTTGCACCTGTTTTTTTATCAGTTTTTAATATCTCAAATGAAAAATTTTTGCTCATTGCTTATCTCTTATTTTATAAACATTGCATCACCAAAACTGAAAAATCTATATTTTTCTTTAATGGCAATATCATATAACTCTAAAGTTTTTTCTCTACTGCTCAATGCAGATACCAACATAATTAGCGTACTTTCGGGTAAATGAAAGTTTGTAATCAACCCGTCAACGCACTTGAATTTATAAGGTGGATAAATAAAAATTTGCGTATTGCCACTACACTCCTTAACAAAACCGTTTTCATCAGCAACACTTTCTAAAGTTCTTACTGATGTAGTACCTACTGCAATAACTCGTCTACCTTCCTGTTTGGCTTTATTTATTATTTGACAGGCTTCCTTATCAATTTGATAATATTCACTGTGCATTTTATGTTTTAAAACATCTTCTTCCTTGACAGGTCTAAATGTACCAAGTCCAACATGTAATAGCACATTTGTAATAATAACCCCCTTTGCTTTAAGCCTAGTTAAGAGTTCATCTGTAAAGTGCAAACCGGCTGTTGGTGCTGCTGATGAACCAGTGGTTTTACAATACACCGTTTGGTATCTACTTTGGTCGTCAAGTTTCTCTTTTATATAGGGAGGAAGGGGCATAGTACCAACTCTATCTATTATATCTTCAAACACTCCGTCATAAATGAATTTAACTATTCTTTCGCCACTATCGGTAATACCTAATACATCAAGGCTTAACTCATCACAAATAGTAAGATGAGCACCTATCTTTGCTTTTTTACCAGGTTTTACAAGTACTTCCCACTCGTCAAGATTATTTCTTTTAAGTAGCATAACCTCAACTACACCACCGTTTTGAGTTTTTGCAAACATCCTTGCAGGCAAAACTTTGGTATTATTTACAACAAGGACATCTCCTGCTTGCAATTCATCATAAATATCTCTAAAAATTTTATGCGTTACGCAATCGTTTTTTCTATCATACACCAACAAGCGAGAACTATCTCTAGGCTCAACAGGGGTTTGAGCGATATACTCCTCAGGCAAATCATAGAAAAAATCACTCTTTTTTAACATACTTTTCCTTCTATATATAAATTTACAAAAATATACGGCAAATTGCAAAATGCAACTGCCGTACGAAAGTCGAATTAGTTTTCACAATTATCTCTTGCAAATGCTGCTGCACCATAGATGCCAGCGTCATTTTTAAGTTCAGCAACGGCTATTTGCAAAGGAATAGTATCTTGACTTACATAAATATTTTTATAGATATACTCCTTTAAAGGCTTTAATAAATAATCCCCCTCATTGCAAACGCCACCACCCAAGATAATTGCCTCCGGACGAAGCACATTTACAAGGTTGATTATTCCGTTACCTAAATATCTAATATAATCGGACACTACTAATTGAGCAACTTCATCTCCCTCTTTCGAGGCATCAAAGGCAGTTCTTCCGTCAACGTCCTCAATCGTTGCAACCTTTGACCACAACAAACTTTTTTTATTTGCGTTCATTGCACGTTTAGTATCTCTAATTAAAGCAGTTGCAGACGCATATGCTTCAAAGCAACCTTTTCTTCCACAAGTACAAGTGATACCTTCAGTATTGATTGACATATGTCCTATCTCTGCACCTGCACCACGGTGCCCCTCAAATAGTTTTCCGTCAATTATGATACCACCACCTACGCCTGTACCAAGCGTAATAAAGATACTATCTTTATATGCCTTTGCAGCACCACATTTTGCTTCACCGTAAGCAGCAGAATTTGCGTCATTTATAACGAATACTTTACAGCCTGTACGATTTTCTAAAGCACTCTTTAAGGGTACATTTTTCCAATCAAAATTACTCCAATTTAAAATATTACCATTGGAATTATCAACTACACCTGGAGAGCCGATACCTATTGCTTCAATCTTCTTTAAAGGGATATCAGCAGAGTTACAAATACTTGTAACAAGTGAATACAACTTTTCAATAGTACCAAGAAAACCGTCTTCCTTACGAGTAGGAATACTACCTTTAAAAGTCAATTTACCTTCGGGGGAAAACAAACCTGCTTTAGCGCTAGTTCCACCTAAATCAATACCAATGTAAAATTTCTTTGCCATATTCTTTTCTCCAATTAGTTTATTTTGATTTATATATTTTAAGCCAATCGTCTAGTCGTTCAATAAATTCCTTATTATTGTTTGTCTTTTTCATCACATCAAATAGTGAATCTGTTGATATATCTCGACCTATCAACTTTCTTATCTTATACGAACAGTCAAGTTCTTCCTTATTTAGCAACAATTCTTCGTGGCGAGTTCCAGAGCGTTGTAAGTCAATAGCAGGGAAAATTCTTTTTTCAGCCAAATCTCTTGAAAGATGAATTTCCATATTACCTGTACCTTTAAACTCCTCGTAAATAACCTCCTCCATCCTGCTACCCGTATCTACAAGTGCCGTTGCTAAAACTGTAAGGCTTGCACCATTTTCTAAATTTCTACCATACCCAAAAAACTTTTTAGGTTCAATCAAAGCAGCAGGGTCTAGTCCACCACTCAAAGTTCTACCTGATGAAGGAACTACATTGTTATACGCTCTAGTTAGTTTTGTAAGTGAATCTAAAAGTATAACTACATTTTTGCCCCACTCAACAAGTCGTTTTGCCTTTGAAAATATTTGATTAGCTACCTTGATATGATGCTCGCTTCCCTCATCAAACGTAGAATAAACGACCTCAGCATTTTTTACTGAATTTTTAAAATCGGTTACTTCTTCAGGACGCTCGTCTATCAAGAGAATAAACATTTTCATATCAGGATAATTTTCCTCAATGGAGTGTGCTATATCTTTAAGCAAAGTTGTTTTTCCCGCTTTTGGAGGGGAAACTATTAAACCACGTTGTCCCATACCAATAGGAGAAAGCAAATCTATACAACGGAGCGAAAGGTTGTTACTTTCCTTTCTTTCCATTACTAACTTTTCTCTAGGATAACAAGAAACCATTGAGTCAAAGTCAAGATAATCCTTTTTTGCACCAAGATTTTCTCCGTTTATAGAGATAATTCTTGTCAATGCAGGACAGCCGTTATCCTTTGAGTCTTTTGCATAGCAAGTAATATCATCGCCTATGACAAGTTTATACCTTTTAATCATACCAACGGGAACATATACGTCCTTTTTTTCTTCGTTTTCTTCATCAATCGCTCTTAAAAAGCCGTATCCGTTAGGATGTATATCTAGTTTTCCACTATACATTTTATCAAAAAAACTTACCGTAGGCTCGACTTGTTCACTATCGCTCAACTTAATCATAGTTGAATTATTTGCTACCTCACAGGCTATTTCCTGTAACTCATATTTTTTTATAGTAAATTCTAATGCATTTTCAATCTCATCAGTATTCAATGCTTGTTTGGGTGGTGCACCTCTATTAGTAAGAGGCTCGGCAGGGATTATTCCAAGTCGAACACCAACAATTTTTGTAATCAACTCCTCTTTTCGCATTAGTGAAGGGGAACGGACGCCTATTTTTCTACCAAGTTCCCTAAGCATATGAATTCCATATCCATTTAAACTTAATTCGCACTCACGCATTAAAGATTCGTTCAACTTCTTGCCCTCTTAAATAATACAATTTTTGTACTCTCGTTATCAATGTCATCACGAGTAAATTCAATTTCTTCAACATCAGGAATATCAACCATTTCATCATCAAATAAGTCGATAAATTCTTGAGCACGCTTGATATCAATATTCGTACTTCTGGCTTTATAGTGCATAGGAATAACAACTTCAGGCATAATCGCATCAACATATTCCTTTGCCATTTCAGCATCTATGGTATAATTTCCACCAACGGGAATTAATAAAATATTTACAGGCAAAATCATTGAAAGCATTTCAGGAGAAAATCTTTCACCTATATCGCCCATATGACAAATATCAAGTCCGTCCATACGGTATTTAAATATGATATTTTCGCCACGGTCTTTTCCGTTATTTTCATCATGGAAAGATTTTATACCTAAAATCTTAACTCCACCATATTCGTAACTGCCTTCCTTATCAAATACTTTTTTTACACCTGAAACGGCTTTAACATTGTTATGGTCGTAATGTCCATGACTTACAGTTACCACCTCTGCGTCAACGGGTGCCATATCAAAACCCACATTATTATAGGGGTCAGTTACAATTGTAGTTCCGGTACTCTCTGTCAGTTTAAAACAAGAGTGCCCTAAAAATTTTATTTTCATTTCTCCTCCGAAAATAATAATCTTGCAATAACGATATAACTTGATATATCTCCTGCAATATTTAAATCATAATCAAAACTTAAAATAATTTGATTTTCTTTTTTTGATAGGTCAATTTTTTTTGTATAAAGTTTAGCTTTAATAATTCCGTAGTTTGAAAGGATTGAAACTTCATATTCTTTTCCCTTTTCAAGCAAAAGGGTATAACTTAGTTCCCCCTTTTTAATAAGAGAAACTATATTATTTTGGTAGTCGATAGTATACAACTCGCCATTATCGACATAATAAAATGAAAAATTGTTGCCATTTATTATATAGTCAATATTAAAAAAATATTTAGATTTACCGTTTGTAGTTAATTGAAGTTTACATTTTTGCATTAAAGGAACTTTTAATTTTAGAATTTTTTTAGAAAATTTATATTCACATTATATACTATATTTTTTCTCTTTGCAAATAAAATAAGTAAAAATGTTAAAAATATTACTTTTTCTAATACATAATTAAAAAAAGCGTGTTTGTAAAACACGCTTTTTTATTATTTGTCATCTTGTTCATCAAGGTCTAAATCTTTTTTTGCTTCTTTCTTACTCTTATAAACCTTTTTATTTGATTTAGTAGTAACTTCTTCAAATATTTTGTCCTTAGGTTTAATAATCAAAAGTACGATAATACCGATTAAAGACACACCTGCGATTGAAAGGAATACGATTGACATAATGTTATCTTTAAGCCAAGCGTTTTCACCCTCTACCTCGTCCTTTGAAGATACTCTTTGAACATACTTTTCGCCTTCAGTAGTCAAACCGTATTTATCAGTTACCTTGCAGTAAATCATATAATAATCATCACCATCTTGAGGCATAAAACTCAATGAAGATGCTGACCACTCATAGTTGTTGTCAGGATACAATTCTTCTTCATAATCTTCTTCATCTTCAGTAGGAGTTTTGTATTCGTCAACTTCTCTCCAGAATTTACTTAAATACTCATCCATTTCAAGACCAGTTGATTTGAAAAATTCTCCGTTATATAAGGTATCGTAAGTTACAGTTTTTGCAAGTTCAGCCACTTCTTGTACAGGGTCAAATACATATAATTTGTACTCTGTATCATAATCTATTGCTGTAATATCAAAACTACTTGCAGTATATTGAATATCTGTATAAGCAGAGTTTTCATACTTTGTTTGAGTGATTGTAGGAGGATTTAACTTTTTAACTTCAAATGTGAAAGAAGGAATTGCGTCATAATCCCATACATCAGCGTCTGTTCTTAAAGTAATAAAATCTTGTTTATCATAGTCATAAATTTGCATATTTGCATCGCCGTCTTTTGCAATAATCTTAAACTCGTAAGTTCCTATTGAATTGATAGCGATTTTCAAATTTGAATATGATTGTGAAGTAGAAGACTTGCTGTCTTCAGCGTCAGTCTTATAATAAATGCTATATTTTAAATTTTCATTGTTGGTTTCTTTATCAGCAATTAACCCTTTAACTGAAGGTAGATAGAAATATGAATTTTCACCTACTACAAGTTCCTGCTTTTCAACTGCTTCGGTTACAGCCTTTTGATATTCTACTACCCGAAGTGAAGTCTTATATTCACTTGCTTCTGAACACTCATCACTTCCTATATAATATGGACTTTGAGTATTTTCACTAATAGTTAAATATTTTAAAGTGGAAGCATCAGATCCATTATAAAGTCTTGTTTTGTAGTAACTTGAATCAGCGTACCAACCTAAATTATACGAACACGTGTTACCTGTTTTATCTTCCAAATTAAAGATAATATCAAGGTAACCATTTTCCTCACCGTTAAGTTTTGTTGCTTGTTTATAGAAAATTAAATCATCAGTAAACTTAATGTAGTCGTCAGTAGTTACAGTCGCATCACCATTTGAAGTAAGTTTATAGAAAATTTTATTTGTATAAGTTACAGCCTCGCTTTCATCAGTAGCGGCTGTTTTTACAGTAGAAGTAATATTGCCGTCAATAACATCAAGACAAACATAGTCATAACCAAAGGTTGTACCAAAAATAAGGTTTTTAACTTCTTCGTTTAACACTAAAACGGGTGCTTTATCATCTATTATTTTTCCGTCAGTTAAAGCAAAAGATTGTCCGTTTAAAGATAGAAGATTGATAGTTTGTTTAATATTACCGTCCTCGCTAACACCTTTTACTTTAAAAGTTAGAGGAACAATCGTTCTTGATGAAGTTGAAATACAATTTGAGTAAAATTTACCTATATTGTTAAAGTTTCCAGCATAAATATCATTTATAAATACGGTAAATTCACCTGCATTATTGCTCTTAAACATAACCGAAATATCACTCATAGGACTTGAGATATTTATTGCATTTTCATCATTAACTTTTGCAGTCAATAATGAAGCATCTTTATCGTACGCAAAAGTTATAACGTTATCTTGCACATTTTTTGAAGTGATTGAATAACGCTCTGTTTGCATAGTTAAAGTACACTCTGTAAAACTAACTTGTTCGTCAAAATTGAAAGACATTGAAAAATACTTTTCATCGCCATTTTCAAACCATCTTAACGCCAAATCTTTTTTATATTGAAGTGAAGAATTGTCATACATTTGAGCTGATAAAAAATTGCCCGTTGTATCAAAATCCACAGCAGTAGTCGTAAAAACGCTACTGGGTTCTTTCCCATCAGTTGTATCAGCCTTTGCCTCTGTTTTAGTCGTTAAAAACAAACCTGTAACAGAAAAGGTAACTACCCCTAATAAAACTAATAATTTTTGCCATTTTCTTTTCATTGCATTGCTCCCGCAAGTAGTAAAATTTTAATTTATTATTTTGCCCCTATTGTGCTTTTTTAATTGTACACTTTCAAAGCATATTTGTCAAACCAATTTTAAGTGTTTCAATATTTTGATAAGCCTCAAAAAGATTTATTTATCAACTTTTACGATTTTTTCAACATCAAACATTTTCCAAGGATTTTCATCTTTAGGAGGTTCAACGATAAAACGCAATCTCTCATTTGTAGTTGGATGAGTAAAGGAAAGAGAGTATGCCCATAGCGCAAGTTTACCCTTTTGTGCCCTTTCGCCACCATATTTCATATCACCATAAACTGGATTGTTGATACCTGACATTTGAACACGAATTTGATGACTTCTGCCTGTATGCAAGTTAACCTCGCTCAAACAATACTTATCGTTACTTTCCAAAATTGTATAATCAAGGGAAGCAAGTTTAGCACCCTCATCCGATTGCGTACAAATAGTTACCGTATTGTTAACTCCGTTCTTTTTTAGATAGTTAGTTAAAGTTGCGTGCGTACGATTAGGCGTTCCTACAAGTACAGTCAAATACTTTTTCTCAAAATCGCCCTTTTGTAATTGTTCTGTTAGTCTACTTGCCGCCTTTGATGTTTTTGCAAACACCATAACTCCACCCGTTGGTCTATCAAGCCTATGAACCAAACCAACAAACACATTGCCCTGTTTATTATATTTAACTTTGATATATCTTTTAACCATATCAAGTAAATTATCATCTTTACTTTCATCTCCACAAGTAGGTATATTTTGTGGTTTTAAAACTACGATTATATGATTATCTTCATGTAATATGATTAAATCGTCATTACTAGTTTTTTGTTCAACTTCTATATTTTCCATTTATATACATACCTCCTGCACCACAAGGAAGTGAAATTCCTTCATCAGTTTTTAATCCAACCTCATAGGCTGTAACATCATCACAGTTTATCTTATCTTTCAAACATAGGGTGATTATATTTTTTAAAACCATGGGCTGTAAACCCGTAGTATAACTATTTATTAAAAAGAAAAGCACATCATCACTTAATACTTGTTTGCAAAGTTCAACAAAGGGATATAACTCACTTTCTATTTTCCACATTTCACCATTAGGTCCTCTACCGTAAGAAGGGGGGTCCATAATAATTGCATCATATTTGTTGCCTCGTCTTATCTCCCTTTGAACAAATTTTTTGCAATCGTCTACTATATATCTAATTCCACTTTCAATTCCTGAAAGTCTTGCATTTTCACCCGCTCTTTCAACCATACCTTTAGCCGCATCAACATGAACAACCTCTGCCCCCGCCTTTGCACAAGCAACCGTTGCACCACCCGTATAAGCAAATAGGTTTAAAATTTTAACCTCTTTACCCTTTGCTTTGGCATTTTTGATGAGTTCAGTCATTGTATCCCAGTTTACTGCTTGTTCGGGGAATAAACCAGTATGCTTAAAACCCATAGGCTTAATTTTAAATTTTAAATTGTTGTACTCAATTTGCCACTCGTCAGGAACTTTTTTTAAGTATTCCCAACCACCTCCACCTTTTTCACTACGGTGATAAACTGCGTTTAGTTTTGGATAATGGAACATATCAATTTGACTTTTCCAAATAACTTGAGGGTCAGGTCGTAAAAGATATACGTCTTTCCATCTTTCTAATTTATATCCATCACCTGTTGCGATGATTTCATAGTCTACCCAGTTTGAAGCAATTTTCATACTTTTTCCTTTTTGCTAAAATATATTTCAACAATTTTCCAATATATTATAAAATTATATAGATTTTGTAGCCTTTTGTAAAGCATTTTTAAAGTATACTTAATTACAACGCATAAAAAAAGCCGTACTTTTAATAGTACGGCTTTATCTATTTAATTTTTATTTTACCATTAAATACTCATAAGTTGTTTCGCTATCAACAGTTTTTTCAATGATAACATAACCATAGTCGCCACCAAAAACAACTTCAAAACTATAATCTACACCTGACTCAAGAGCAAAAGTTCTAGTATAGGGTTTTTCAAATCCATTACTAACTTCCAAATCAATATACTCCTCGTCAGAACCTTCCTCAGTGTATTGACGAGTGTAAACCAGAATACCATTAGATGTTGAAAGAATATCCTTGACTTCAATAGTCACACAACCACCAACAACTGAACCACCTTCTTCAAATCCATAATGATAAATGTCTTTATTATCATCAATACTTCCACTAGTAGTTGTTGTTTCACGAGCAAATACGCTTCCACCTGAAAAACTTACAGCCTCAGTATCTTTAATAGTCTTCAATACAACGCCGTTTGCGTCTACAAAAAGCATATCATCGCCATCTTGTATTACAATTTTATCTTGATATGCACCAACAAAATCTGTTGATTCAAAAGTGCCAACATAATCAAAATTCTTTTTACATACAATGCAATCATTTCCATCATTGATAAGAATATTTCCATTTGACAAAGAATTAACTTGAGTATCACTAGTTAATAAAATAGGAGTTTCAGTGATGCTTCCCAAACTGCTTGTTGCAATATAACATCTTGAATTTCCAAGACAGTTATCAACAATCTTATTGCCTGTAAAAGTTAAATAATATTCATTTGCACCCTTAACGTAATCAAACTCTGAAATGACATAGTTACACTTAACCTTCTTCATTTCACCTTTCTTATAATTTATAACATAAGTTTCAATGTCATACTTGCCATTAGAATCTCTGTAATCATAATCATCAGCATAATCGTCCTTTTCAAGTTTATATTGTACAACTAGATTATTACCGATAATTCCAGAAACTTCTGACATCTCATAAGGTGCTAAATTAATATTGAAAGAACCAACATTTTTATCCTTTTCGTTCCAAACATTGTATTCACTATCATAATAAGAAAGCTTATAGAAATATAGGTCAGGATTAATTGTTTCAACACCAGATTCTGTACCAATTAAAAATTTTTCTTCAAACTTATTATATTCACCATCTTTATAAGACACTGAAGTAGTTTTTGTCATTTTACCAGTTTCTTTTTCAAAAACTTTGTAATCTATACTAACTAAAACTTCATCTTCATAGTTTTTGAATTCTTCCATGAAATATTCATCTGAAATCGAACTAACCGACCATTTAGCCTTAATATCTGTAACTGAATCGTAAGTACAATCCATAACCAAACTACCGTCAACAATGTTAAGAACACCATATTTTGTAGCATCATCAACAGTTTTACCTACTATTAAACGATAGTTTTGCATATAGGTCGTTTGATAAGAAATATATCCTGCATCAAATGAAACTATTTGAGCATCATCTGCGTATACAGCGTATTTTTTAACACCATCAAAATCCTTTTTCAATATTAAATAAGTTTTACCTTCAACAACAACACTGCTTGCGATTGACGCATCACTATCAATGCTAATTTGACTTACTGTTCCTGCTAAACTAGCTTCATCAAAACTTTCAAATTTAAAAGTACCTGAGCCAGATGCCTTACAACCAAACAGTAGACTTGCAGACAGTGTTAGACACAAAACTGCACTTGCAACTCTTAATTTTTTCATCTATTTACCTCTTTGTCTTTTATTTAAGTATCTACTAAAGGGGTATACTAGGATTTAGTTTTTCCTTATTTGCACTATCCCTAAATAGAAAACTTATTGTATATTTGTTTTTCAATCAATAAAAAACATATCACAATACTAACACATAATTATTTTGTTGTCAATGAAAAAAGAAAAACATTGAAGATATCACAAAAAAAGCCGTTATAAAAACGGCTTTTTTTTTAATCTTTAATTACGGTTATTTGAACCTTTTCTCCATTAATATCCCACTCTTTTGTAAATCCGTCCTTTTCACCTTCAGCCATATTATTAGCCAAAACATTTTGACAGATATTTGCACTATTTTTAGAAAGAGTTTTTTTAGTTTCTCCTTGTGCTGTATAGAAAATTGAAATTCTATCAGTTACCTCAAAGCCAGCGTCTTTACGCATTGTTTGAATCTTTGAAACAACCTCCCTTACAATACCTTCCTCAATTAAAGCAGGAGTAAGAGTTGAGTCAAGCGCTACGGTAATTCCGTTATCGTTAGCGCAAACATAACCATCACTATTTTTAGTAAAGATTTGTAAATCTTCCTCAAACAATTCAACCTCAACCCCTTCTAAAATGATCTTATAAGAGCCTTCGTTTTTAACGATTGCAGCAACTTTATTTGCATCGCAATTAGAAAGGAAGGTCCTGATTGCATTAAGCACTTTTCCGTATTTAGGGCCTAAAGTTTTAAGTTGAGGTTTTAACTCGTATGATATAAATGACGCTGAATCTTTTGAGAAATTGTATTCCTTGATATTCAACTCATCTAAAACGATTGCTTGCAACTCCTCGTTTAAAGAAATATCCCTCTCACTTGCGACATACATTTTTGACAAGGGCTGTCTATTTTTGATGTTGCTTGAATTTCTTGCTGAACGACCTAAAACAACAATTTCTAAAACATTATCCATACCTTTTTCAAGTTCACTATCAATAAATGAATTATCAGCTTTAGGGAAATCGCAAAGATGAACGGACTTAGGTGCATTTTTAAAGAATTCAGGCACTAAGTTTTGATACATTTCTTCTGCAATAAAAGGAGTGAAGGGTGCAGTTAATTTTGCAATAGTTGTAAGTACGGTATACAAAGTTGTATATGCAGAGATTTTATCCTCTGTCATTTCACTACCCCAATAACGTTCTCTGCCACGGCGAATATACCAGTTTGAAAGGATATCTACAAAATCTTGCATTGCTCTTGCACTGTCCGTAATGTTGTAGTTTGCAAGGTTTTTATCTACAAGGTCAACAAGTGTATTCAATTTTGATAAAATCCACTTATCAAGTCTTGAGAGTTTACAATCCTTTAAATTATATTTTGAAGGATCGTATTTATCAATTTCAGCATAAAGAACGAAGAACGCATAGGTATTCCAAAGTGTACCCATATACTTCCTTTGTGCCTCCGAAACAGCCTCCTCGTAGAAGCGTGAAGGCAACCAAGGAGCAGAACCTGTATAGAAATACCATCTTACAGCATCAGCACCTTGTTTATCAAGTATAGTCCAAGGGTCAACTACATTACCTTTATGCTTTGACATCTTTATACCATTTTTATCATTTACATGTCCTAATACAATACAATTTTTAAAGGGTGCTTTACCAAATAAGATTGTTGATAAAACTAGCAAAGTATAGAACCAACCACGCGTTTGGTCAACAGCCTCACTTATAAAATCGGCGGGGAAAGTCTTTTCAAAAATTTCCTTGTTTTCAAAGGGATAATGATATTGAGCAAAGGGCATTGAACCACTATCAAACCAGCAGTCAATTACCTCTTTTGTCCTTTTCATCTTGCCACCACACTCACAGTCAAAGACAACCTCATCAATGTAAGGTCTATGAAGTTCAATATCATCCTTCAAATTGCCTTTTTCTTTAAGTTCAGCCTTACTACCGATAACATGGATTTTTCCACATTTTTCGCATACCCAAACGGGAAGGGGTGTACCCCAGTATCTATCACGAGAAAGTCCCCAATCAATAACATTTTCAAGGAAATTACCCATCCTACCTGTACCGATTGTAGCAGGCATCCAGTTTACAGAAGCGTTTGATTTTAATAAATCTTCCTTAACCTTGGTAACTTCTACAAACCAACTACTTCTAGCATAATATAGTAGAGGTGTATCACAACGCCAACAATGAGGATAACTATGTTCATACATCATCTCTTTAAATAGAAGTCCTCTTTCCTTTAAATCCTTGATGATAAATTTATCAGCGTCTTTTGCAAACATACCTTTAACAAAGCCACAGCAATCAAGGAAACAACCTCTATCGTTTACCATTTGAACAACGGGTAGGTTGTACTTTTTACCAACCTTATAGTCGTCCTCACCAAAAGCAGGTGCGATATGAACGATACCTGTACCATCACTCAAAGTAACATAGCCATCATTTGTAATGTAGTATGCTTTTTCCTTAAAAGTGCCTTGAGCAAAATCAAATAGAGGTTCGTATTCAACGCCTTCGTAATCCTTACCTTTCTTTGTGCTAACAACTTTATATTCTTCAAACAGAGTAGAAACCAACGCTTCAGCCATAATATAATTAACGCCATCAGCAACAATTTCAACATAATTTTCTTCACCGTTCATACAAAGTGCAACGTTTGAAGGCAATGTCCAAGGAGTAGTGGTCCAAGCCAAGAAATACTTATTATCCTCTCCTTTAACCTTAAATTTAACAAAAACGGAAGCCTCTTTAACATCTTTATAGCCTTGAGCAACCTCATGTGAAGACAAAGCAGTACCACAACGAGGGCAGTAAGGAACTATTTTATGTCCTTTATAAAGTAGTCCTTTATCAGCGATAGTTTTTATTGCCCACCAAACAGACTCAATATATTTATCGTCATAAGTGATATAAGGGTTGTCCATATCTACCCAGTAACCTACTGCGTCAGACATTTTTTCCCACTCGTGCTTATATTTCCAAACGCTCTCTTTACATTGTTTGATAAAAGGTTCAATACCATATTTTTCAATATCTTGTTTTCCGTCCATACCTAAAAGTTTTTCAACTTCAAGTTCAACGGGTAAGCCGTGAGTATCCCAGCCTGCCTTTCTTAAAACATGCTTACCTTTCATTGTTTGGTAACGGGGAATAATATCCTTCATTACTCTAGTCAAAATATGACCAATATGAGGTTTTCCGTTTGCTGTGGGAGGTCCATCGTAAAATGAAAACTCCTCTCCACCTTCTTTCTCTTTCATACTTTTTTCAAAGATTTTGTTCTCTTTCCAAAAGTCGATAACTTCTTTTTCTCTTTCAACGAAGTTTAGGTTTGGTTGAACCTTCTTATACATTTATAACATCCTCCATAATTGTTGGAAATTTATTTATTAAATATAAAAAATCTCGTACTTTGGAAAAAGTGCGAGATTATAACCACCAAAATAACATACTAACATACGCTACCCTTATAACGTTGGGTAAAACCGTGCATCACTAATAGGTAAAAAACTTTTCATAATACCGACTGAAAGGTGATATTCTTACTAGATATTTATTCTCTTGCACCGACCGAGAACTCTCTAAAAAATATTTGTTAGCAAAAACAAGTCCTTATAAACGCCTTTTTATTCAACTAGTTTTATTATAGACTTGAAAATTGAAAAAGTAAAGCAAATTGACTTACTTTTTTAAAAGGAGTTTTTGTTCTTAATAGAAAAGCCTTTTACTTTTGTATAAATTGAGGAGTATTTTTTCTGTTTGTCAAGTTTGCACTTTAAAATCTTGTTTGAACTTGCGTACTTAATATCCCCAAAAATATCAGCGACAAAAGAATATCCTTTTGAACACACACCAATATTAACTCCAAAACAAAACGCCATAGCCCTTGCCACAAGTTTAGTGGTATCGTCATTTATATTTTCAAAAATACATATAATCACATCGCAATCAAGGGAGGATAAAGTTTTAACATTTTCAAAAAAATACAAGTCGTATGCAACTAAAACCCCCACCCTTCCTGCTGAAGTTTCGTACACACGCAACGAAGAACCAGCACTAAACTTATCACCTTCTACGATATATATTCCATCTGAAATTCCTAAAATTTTACCATTATCGGCAACTACGACTGACCTTTTTGATAGTGAATAACTTTTAGTATAACACCCACTGATTAAAACGGAACGCATCTCTTTTGAATAGACGGCAAAATCTTCAAGTTTAAAACTTTTTGCAAGCAACTCGTCTTCAAAGTCAATATCTTTCAAAGCAGAAAACCCAAAGACAAATATATCAGCCTTTTCGTTTTCATTATAATAAAAATCATTTATACTTCCGTTATTGACAAAACATAAGTCCATTATGCACCACATCAATATATTTTATAACTTGCGTTATCACACTATTATATTTTTGCCCCTATATTTTTGTGAAAAAAAGCATTTAAATTACTTAAATGCTTTTTTTAAATTTATTTATGTTTAGTCTTCTTGTTTTACAATCTTTTTTTCCATATTTTCTTTACCGAGTGCAATCATAAGTTTAATTCTATTTTCTTGATTAACTCTAGTTGCAGAGGGGTCATAGTCAATGGGAACGATATTTGCGTCAGGATATATGCTTTTAATTTTTCTTATCATACCTTTACCTACAATATGATTAGGTAAACAGCCAAAAGGTTGTGCACAAATTACGTTGTCGTATCCGTTTGAAATAAGTTCCATAACCTCTGCAGGAAGTAACCAACCTTCGCCCATTTTACAACCCGTACTAATTACAGGTTCAACTAATTCTTTTAAGTGAGTAAATCTAGCAGGTCTAACAAATCTACTGCCTAAAAGAGCATTTTGAGAGGCTTTTTCAAATAGAGATAGATATTTTGCAAGAGTAGCATTTTTAATTCTCTTTACCTTGCTACCACCATATATATCAATATCCTCAACGCCTGCGTCTATAGTATATTGAATAAATCCCATAAATCCGGGGAGATTAACTTCACAGTCATGTTCTTTCAAAAACTGTTCAAGATGATTATTAGCCAAGGGAGAATATTTTACATATATTTCTCCAACTATTCCAACCTTAACCTTACGGACATATTTTGTTTCAATACTACCAAAATCGTCTACTATTCTTTTAAGGTTTTTAGTTACGCCTGAAAGGGAAAAACCTTGCTTTTGGGTAAAGAGCATTGACAAATATCTTACCCACTTATTAACTTTACGTTCGCAAATACCCTTTTCAACTTCATAAGGCTCAACTTGATTTTTTAGAAGCATAAGCATATCACCGTAAACGATAGACGCAAGCAACTTTCTTAATATAGGTAAAGTGATTGCAAACCCCGCATTTTTATCAAGTTTTGAGATATTTAAGGGAATAACAGGTATTTGAGGCATACCTGCCTCCTTTAATGCCTTTCTTAAAAGGTAAATATAGTTTGAGGCACGGCAACCACCACCAGTTTGAGACATAATCAAAGCAACGTGGTCTAAATCATACTTACCACTATTTAACGCACTTATCATCTGGCCTATAGTTAAAAGGGCAGGGTAACAAGTGTCGTTATGAACATACTTTAATCCCTCTTGAATTAAATCACCGTCTTCATTAGTCAATAATTCAACATCATAGCCGTAAGATAATAACACCTTATGAAAAAGCCTAAAGTGAATATCAAGCATATTAGGGAATAATAGTTTATGAGTTTTTCTCATTTCTTTTGTGAAGGGAACAACTTCCTCAATTTTTGCAATTTCACTATCCATTACGAACTCCTCTTTTGTTGTTCAATGGCTGATAATAGACTAAACATCCTAATCTTAACAGCACCAAGGTTTGTTATTTCATCAATCTTAATTTGAGTATATATCTTTTCGTTTTTTAAAAGTATTCTTCTTACTTCGTCAGTAGTGATAGCATCTACTCCACAACCAAAAGAAACAAGTTGAACTAAATTCACGTTTGGATTGCCACACTCTGCTACATATTTTGCGGCACGATAAAGTCTTGAGTGATAAGTCCATTGATTAAGCACCATAACTTTAACATCATCAACCTCATCACAAACTGCATCTTCAGTAACGACAACTGCACCACAAGAACAAATTAAGTTGTCTATTCCGTGGTTAACTTCGGGGTCTAAATGGTAAGGTCTACCACAAAGCACGATAATGGGCATATCCTTTTCGTTTGCAATTTTAATGTATTCTTTTCCCTTGTCTTTTATCTCTTGCATATATCTAGCATATTCGTCATACGCTTTTTGGCTTGCCTTTTTTACATCTGCAAATGATATTCCGTCAAATTCTCTTTTTAAAACCTCATATATCTTTTTAGGAAAGTCATCAGGTCTATGAAGTCCTAAATAGTCATAGATAAACTTTGTTTTTTTAATATTAGCCACATTGGCAGAAATAACCTCTGGATAGTAGGCAACTACTGGGCAGTTATAACAATTATCAGCCTTATGTTCGTCAATGTTGTAACTCATACAAGGATAGAAGATAGTATCAACACCACTTGAAACAAGTTCCTCGATATGACCGTGCATTAACTTTGCAGGATAACAAGCAGTATCCGAGGGAATAGTATTTTTACCTTTCATATATATCTTATTAGTAGTTTCGGGTGAGGTAACCACACCAAAACCTAAACTTGAGAAAAATGTATGCCAAAATGGTAACAATTCATACATATTTAAGCCCATAGGCAGACCTATAGTTTCCTTACGAGTGCCAGAGTTTTGCCTATATTTTTCAAGTAAGAATTTTTTATATTTGTACATATCGTAAGTTTCTTGACTTACCTTTTTGTTAAGTGGTTTATCACATCTATTTCCACCTATGTATGTTTTATTCTTGTTAAATTTATTTACGGTAAGTTTACATCTATTTTCGCAACCACTACAAGTTACACTTTTTGTTGAATAGGTAAACTCCTCTAAACCTTTTTTATCAATAATATTGCTATTTCCATCACTTTGCTTTTTTGCAAACAAACTTGCTCCATAAGCACCCATTAAACCTGAAAGAGATGAACGAGTTACCGTTGAACCAACCTCTTGTTCAAACGCACGAAGTACAGCATCATTTAAGAAAGTACCTCCCTGCACGACAATATTTTTACCAAGTTGCTTAGTATTGCCACAGCGAATAACTTTATAAAGGGCATTTTTAACAACACTAATAGAAAGTCCTGCTGATATATCTTCAATAGAAGCACCATCTTTTTGGGCTTGCTTTACAGAGGAGTTCATAAATACAGTACATCTTGAACCTAAGTCAACAGGTTTTTTTGAAAATAATCCCTTATGTGAAAATTCCTCAATAGAATATCCTAAAGCCTCTGCAAAAGTTTGCAAGAAAGAGCCACAACCAGATGAACAAGCCTCGTTAAGATAGATATTTTCAATAATTCCGTTATGAATTTGGAAACATTTAATATCCTGTCCACCAATGTCTATAATAAAGTCAACATTAGGATTGAATTTTGACGCACCAAAAAAGTGAGCCATAGTTTCAACTAATCCAAAATCAAGGTCAAAAGCATTTTTAACTAATTCCTCTCCGTAACCCGTTGAACAAGCACCCTTGATAATTACATTTGGATATTTTTCATAAACAGATACGAGGAATTGCTTAACTTCCTCAATTACATTTCCCTTGTTTTGAGTATATTTTTGTAAAACGACCTTTTCATCGCTGTTTATCAATACACATTTTACGGTAGTTGAGCCTGCGTCAATACCAATATAACCAATTTTATCTTTACATAAATCTTCAGCGTAAACGCTTTCAGTCTTATTATGCTTTTGTTTAAAAATTTCATATTCTTCTCTATTCTTAAATAAAGGATTTAAACTTGCATAAGTTGTTTGACTTTTGCTATCTTTTAGTTTTAAATCAAGCAAGTCAAGATTTACTTCTTGTATGTTATCAAGTGCACTACCTATTGCTACAAATAAAAGAGAGTTTTCAGGACACACACCTTTCGTTTCTAAACTTTCATCAAACGAATCACGAAGGGAAGATAAGTAAGTTAAAGGTCCACCCAAATATAAAACATTGCCTTTAATTTCTCTGCCTTGTGCCAAGCCTACGATTGTTTGGTTTACAACCGATTTATAGATACTTGCAGAGATATCCTCTTTATTAGCACCTTGATTGATTAAAGGTTGAATATCCGACTTTGCAAATACACCACAACGAGAGGCTATTTTATAAACTTTGTTTGCAGATTTTGCAAGTTTATTCATTTCATCTGGTTGAACATCAAGCAAGGTAGACATTTGGTCAATAAACGCACCTGTACCACCTGCACAAGTTCCGTTCATCCTAACCTCTAGCATACCTGATAGGAATAAAATTTTTGCGTCTTCACCACCAAGTTCGATAACTACGTCCGTTTCTGGTGCATATTTTTGCACTGCTTTACGAGTAGCGTAAACTTCTTGTACAAAGTTCACCTCAAGTTTTTCTGCAAGCCCCATACCTGCCGAACCTGAGATTGAAAGAGAAAATTTCTTTTTAGGAAATTTGTCCTTAATCTTTTTTATAAGTTCAATGAATTTGTCATTTATTTGTGATAAGTGCCTTTCATAACTAGAAAATAATATTTTGTCGTTTAAATCTAAAACGACACATTTTATCGTTGTTGAACCAACATCAAGACCTATTTTTAACATATGTTCGCCCTTGTGTAAATAATTTTAATTTGTTAGCATAGTATAAATTAAAGTATTATAATTCTATCACAAATGTTGTTTATTAGTCAAATAGATACACTTGCCAAAAGAAAATACCATTTTGTCATTTATTGTCAACTAATAAATAAATGTAAATTTTTTTGTTAGTTTATAACAAAATCAAGGAATTTCACAAAAAAATATTAACATTTTAACACTTTGTAATTACAAAATTATCATTAAAAACACAATTTTTACACAAAATCGCACTATATTATTAGGCGTTCAAAAACTAAACAATATATTGATATCTCTAAAATGATGGTTAAATAAGTTAACAACTTGCTTAGCAAGTTTAAATATTTTTTTAGGAGATATTAGAACTATGGAAAGAACTATTTCCAAATCAAGAAGATTAGTATTAATTATTCTTGCAATCGTATTGGCTTTGGCTACAGCAACTTTAGGGGTAATTTATGCAACTAAAAAGACAGCTAAAGCAGATACCACAGATGAGGTTAACATTTATTTTAGCAATACGCTAGATTGGCAAAACGTTAAGTGTTACTACTGGACTTCAAACAACACTAATTTGTGTCAATGGCCAGGCAAGGATATGACTCTTGTTGAAGGCACTTCAATAATGTTCACTATCAGTGTACCTAGTGGCTGTTCAGTTGTTTTTAACAACGGAGAGGGAACACAAACTGTTGACCTTTATGAAATGTTTGAAGGCATTGCATTTGAACCCACAGGCACAAATGTAGAAGGCAAAGTAACTGCAAAAGACTTTACTTACCAACCTCCTCAAAATGAAACTTCAACAATTTATTTTGAAAGCAACGAAAGTTGGGGCAAAGTTTACTGCTATGCTTGGGAGGGCAGCAAAGAATTTTTTGGTAGTTGGCCCGGAAAGGAAATGACATTTGCAGAAAGAGAGCAATTTTTGTATTGTTTAGATGTACCTGCTACTGCTTCAGTTGTATTTAACAACGGCAATGGGACTCAAACAGTTGACGTAATCGAAGTTAAAAACAATTACAGATACTCATTAGGTAATCTTTCATACAATAAGTATGAAGTTAATGAATCAGTTTGTATTTTATATCTTAATGACGCAGAAGATTTTGTAAACTTTGCAACTAACAAAAATGCTTGGAACGCTTATGTTTATGTTGAACAAGACCTTGATTTATCTGGTATTGAAATCAACCCTATTGGCAATAAGGAAACTCCTTTTACAGGTAACTTTATCGGTCAAGACAGCTTTATTAGAAACTTAACTGTTAACGGAAACGACTACTACACAGGTATCTTTGGCGTTTGTGAAAATGCAGTCATCATAACTACAAACTTTATTGATATCACTGTAAATCATAAAAACATTTGTTCGCACGGTTATGTTGGTGGTGTTGTTGGTACATTAAATTCAGGCACTATCGTCAACATTGTATTTGACGGCGATATCAATGTTTACTTCAATAGTGAAGGCGACTTGGCTTACTTATATGTTGGTGGAATCGTTGCTCAAATGGACACAGGTATTATTGCATTAAACAAAACTTATGCACATATCAATATTGATTGTAAAGTTTCAGGGGAAATGAAAATAGACCCCTTGAGTGCAAAATTAAATAATATTGAAAGAAGTTATGGTAATCAACATCTTGTAACTATAACTAATATTCTTCTTGGAACGACAGAAAAACTGTCATTTATTTACTAATTTTTTTAAAAAAGGACTGTGCTTGTGGCATGGTCCTTTTTTATTTATAAAAATTTTATCAAAATTAGTAGTACAAAAAAAATTTATATGTTATAATAAAATACATAGGAGGTTTTACTAATGGAAAATAAGAAGTCAAATTCAAGAATTATTTTTAATTTTTTCACACTTATCTTGTTAGTTTTTGGTTTGCTTTGTAGTATTGCAGGCATGTATTTTAGTCCAGCAAACGCAGATGAAACTAATTCTCCTTATGTTACTATCTACTTTGAAGACAGCGTTGGTTGGGGCACTGTTTACTATTACTACTGGACGGAAGGAAACACTACCTATATGAAGTGGCCTGGGGATGCAATGACATATAACGGAAAGAGTGAAGACAGTTTTGATGTTTACACAATTTCAATTCCTAAATATGCTTATGTCATTTTTAATAATGGTGTCGTTACAGAAGAAGGTGTTACACCTAGCGTTCCACCTTATCAAACTGTTGATATTGACGATATTAAGGACGGCGATTGTTTTAGAGCAACCGTACTTGATGATTACGGCAAATATCTTGTTGAAAAAATAGAATATAACCAGAATTAAAAAATAAGGCTGTACGAAAATCGTACAGCCCTTTTTACTTATACAAATCTAAAACACAAAGTAGAATTTTAAATCCACTTTTAATAGAGTTTAAATCAATCCACTCCTCTATGGTGTGTTGGCCACCACCAAGATAACAGCCTATTGACGTTGAAGGAATACCAAGTGAAAAGGGAATATTTGCGTCCATTGAGTTGAGTGAATAGATTGGCTTTTCTCCTAAAATCTTTTCATAAACGGAAGATACCTTTTCAAGAAGTTGATTTTGTCTTTTTTTATCTACTCTACAAGCACACGGTCGCTCACCAACCACTTCAACTGAAATAGTACCAACATTGAATTTGTCGATAATGCTTTTAAACTGACTTGCAATCTTTTCTAAATCAGCCTTATCATTTGAACGAATTTCAAAAAGCGCAGTAGCGTATTGAGCAATAGTATTAACCGAAGTTCCACCCTCAATTCTTCCAACATTATAGGTTGTTTTTACTCCATCTTTTTCTTCAATTTTGATTTGATAAAATTCGTTTATTATATTAGACAAAACACATATAGCATTTTCTTCGCCATAATCGTAAAATGAGTGCCCACCTTTTGTTTTTATTTCGACTTTATACCTAATCGAACCGACTGCACTTCCACAAATATCTCCGTTATAGTCCCCGTCAACAGCAATAAACTCGTAGACCTCTTTATTATTCTTAAAAAAATCTCTACAACCTGCAAGATTGCCTAGCCCTTCCTCACCACTATCAAAAACAAAAGTTAACTTATACCTATTTGAATTATAAAAATTTTCTTTAAGGTATTTCACTGCATATATCAAGCAAGCCACATTGGTAGTATTATCTCCTACACCTGCACAGTACAACTTGCCGTCAACAACACGAGGGGAAAGGAGTGTTTCTTTAGGGAAAACGGTATCAATGTGAGCCATAAAAACCACCTCTTTTTCTCCACTTCCTAATGAAAGGACAACGTTATTTGCTTCCGTTATTTTAGGCGAAAGCCCCATTTCTTTAAGCAAATTAAATATAAAATTCGCCCTTTTACCTTCCTCGTTTGAAGGGGAGGAAATTTTGCACAATTCAATAATTAAGTTTTTAACATCTTCTAAATTTTTAATTATAAATTTTTCCATACCGTACCTATATAAAGAAAAAAACAGGTTTTACAAATAAAACCTGTTTTGGTGACCCATCCGCGATTCGAACGCGGGACACCGTGATTAAAAGTCACGTGCTCTGCCAAC
>CAZJWC010000004.1:0-63971 GCA_964550125.1 uncultured Clostridia bacterium
TTTATGAAAGAGAAAAAGAACTTAAATATGGCGTAGTTGTGTTTAAAATAAAAATATTGCACTAAGAATTTATTGCAGTTTTAAAAAAAGAAAATAAAAATCTTAACTATGAATTGTACAATTCAATCAAATATTGTTAATTGTGTCTTAATGTCAGTCGCAAAATCAAAATTTAATAATCAAAAAAAGACTTTTGGCAGTGCATACACATGTTGAAGCAAGTCCATTTAGTCCACCGTTGCTATTGCAACGGCTAGACTTATGATCCTGCTTCTCCTTTTTTCCCGAAAATCTTTTGTTGCTCAAAATATTTTCGGGAGCCCAAATAATACATGGAGTCCTCTGTGTGTATCTCACACGCCCAGGTCCATTTAATTTATAAGTTAAAATAAATAAGGAGAGATATGGAAATTTTAAAAGTTGAAAACCTAGAAAAAAGTTTTGGTGATTTAAAAGCCGTAGATGGACTTTCCTTTAAGGTAGAAAGAGGAAAGTTGTTTGCCTTTTTAGGACAAAACGGGGCTGGCAAAAGTACAACCATAAATATGTTAATAGGTGCTTTAGAAAAAGACTGTGGTAGCATAATTTATGAAGGAAACAAAACTTTTAATGAGTTTAAGGAAAAAATAGGCGTAGTGTATCAACATAATATTTTTGATGATGTGCTAACTGTAAAAGAAAACATAATGCTTTTTGGAAGGCTTTATTCAAAAAACAATGAACACATTGAAGAAAGGTATGAAGAACTAGCAGAAACTTTTGAGTTTAAAGAATATGAAAAGAAAAAGTTTAAAACTTTGTCAGGTGGTCAAAAGAGAAAGGTTGAAATAGCAAGGGCATTGTTTAATAATCCTGAAATTCTTTTCCTAGACGAGCCCACCACAGGTTTAGACCCTAAAACAAGAATTGACGTTTGGAAAATAGTAAATAAAATACGCCATCAAAGTAATATGACTGTATTTTTAACTACTCACTATATGGAAGAAACGCAAGACGCAGATGAGGTTGTGATAATAAATAAAGGTAAAAAGATTGCAGAAGGAACTCCTTTTTATTTAAAAGAAAAATATTCAAGTGATAAGATTAAAATTGTTCCTAAAGACGAAAATATATTTGAAAAGGCAGTTGGTAAGTTAAAGTATACAAAAACTGCTAATGTATATGAATTTCTGTCAAGAGATGTAAACGAGGAAATTGAAATTATAAACAAGTTTAAAGATTACATATTATATTTTGAAGTTATTAAGGGCAGTATGGACGATGTATTTTTAAATTCGGTCGGGGCTTTAATAGGAGATTAAAATGAAAAATATTTTAAGTTTAATAAAAAGAAACTGTCTTTTGTTTATAAGAAGTTCCCAGGTTGTTTTATCCTCTCTTATGTCGGGTGGAATTTTAATTATCTTATATTTTTTATTTATTGCCAATCTATACTCAAATGGATTTAATGAAGCTACGGGGCTAATGTTAACTTCAAAGCAAATAAATGCTGCAATTTATACTCAAATGATAATGGGCGTGCTTGTTATAAACTCAATTTCCCTTTCAACAGGTATGTTCACATTTATGGCAAGGGACCTTGAAACTCGTAAGACCGAGGCGTTTTTGCTTACAAAAGCAAAGCCCTTTCAAATAGCAATGTCCTATCTTATATCTGCAATTATCGTTTCATATGCTATAAACTTTTTAATTTTAGTTATATCATTTATAGTAATAGGCATTTTAACAGGTGTATGGATTAGTTTTCTTACCTTTCTTGCTGTTTCAGGTGTACTAATAATAGTAACGCTTGCTGGCTGTGCAATTATGCTTTTTATAACTTCTATTGTTCGTTCGTCCGTTGCAGTTGGTGTAATAAGTGGATTGATAGGAACTATTTTAGGCTTCCTTTGTGGAATATATATGCCATATAGCAATATGGGGAAGGGTGCTATGTATGTAGGTTCGTTTTTGCCAATAACCCATTTTGTAATTTGGCTTAAACAAATTGCTCTTGGCGATATTTTAAGTCAGTTTGGTATAAATAATGAACTATCAAAAACAATTCAAAAAGAGGCGTTTTCAGCATCAAATATAGGACTTTGTGGTGCAAATTTACCCTTGTGGTTAATGATTGTGTTAGGCATTGTATTTTCAATAGGCTGTTTTATACTTTCTATGTTCATAATAAGTCGCCTATATAAAAATCAAAAGAATAATATTAAACAGGTTAATAAAAAAGATTAGGATTTATAAGTTGAAAAAGGAGGTTGATAAATATCAACCTCCTTTTATTTTAACTAAATTTTTTCTGTTTTTTTACTATCAACATTTTCTTGTTGCAATTCTGTTTGTGCTACGGTTATATTTTCCTGTTCATTTCTTTTAGTAATTTTTTTAATATAAGCAATAAAGCTTGGTGCTTTGCTTAATGCAAACATTGCTAGTACAGCAATAAGACAGTCAGGAAGAATATAAACTGCGTTGTATAAAAATGAATATACAAAGCCTCCGTATTCAACAGGTAAGTTAACCCAAATTGCTTGTTCATTGAAGTAAATGATACCTGAAATTAGGTGGAAAATAAATCTAGCAGTATAAACAAGAACAGTTCCTATACAAAGCGAGAATCTTGTAGATTTTTCAAAATGATGAAAAATACCCATCAAGCCAATTGAAGCAAAAGCCAAAATGTAGTCAAGCACAAAGGTAACAGGAGTAAGTATGTACGGTGAAGTTACAAAGTTTAAAAGACCAAAAATTATACCTGCTATTGTACCTTGTGTTATGCCAAAAACATAAGCATATATAAGTATAGGTACAAATGATGCCAGTGTGATTGAGCCACCGTAGGTTACGGGTGCAATTTTTACAAAAGACAACACGAAAGACAAAGCAATACAAATTGCACCAAATGCAATTGACTTTGTGTCATAAGTCTTTTTTCTAACGTTTGCTATTGCAACAAGAACGATAATCGCAAGCATAATGACAATAACGCCTATACTAACGTATTTGGTAATGTTAGTTGCTTTTGCGCTTGCTTCTAGTAATAATGAAAACAAAATACCTCCTTTGGTGTAAAAAAAATAACACCAACGCTATGCGGGTGCTAAAAAAGTATACAACTTTCTTGTCAAGAATTACCTTGACCGATTCAAAGGGTCTAATCTCAGCAATAAGACGATGTCTTAAAGCACCCCCGCGTAAATAATATAAATTTGTACGTTTAGTTTATCAATTAGTTATTGAAATGTCAAGTAATTTATAGTATAATTAAAAAGATTAAGGAGAATTAGGTATGTATAATTTTTATGCTTTTCTTGGAAGGATGAAATATATTAAAAGGTGGTCGTTAATGCATAATATTTCAGAGGAAGATATTATGCAACACTCTATGCAAGTGGCGCTTTTTGCTCATGCACTTGCTATTATAAACAATAAAATTTTTGAAGGAAATGCCAATGTCGAAAGGACAGTTTTATATGCTTTATATCACGAAAGTGCTGAAGTGTTAACAGGCGACTTGCCTACTCCCATAAAGTATTTCAATAAGGAAATTAATAATTCGTACAAGGATATAGAGGGACAGGCTTGTCAAAAACTTTTGTCAATGTTGCCTCCAGAATTTGAAAACGAACTTGCTCGTTATCTCGTTCCAGATGAAACTTCAATAGAGTATACCCTAGTCAAATGTGCAGATAAACTTTCTGCCTACACAAAATGTTTGGAAGAATTGAAAAGTGGTAACAATGAATTTTCAAAGGCAAAAAATACAATTTTAGATGATTTAAAGAGTAAAAATATTGATGAGGTTAATTACTTTTTAGATAATTTTGTTAAGGGATTTACCCTATCTTTAGATGAACTTGATGGTTTAATTTAGCCATTTTGAGTAAATTTAACCTGTATTTCTAGTACACAGTTTTTTAAGATATCCTCTTTTAGTTTATAATAATCGTTGTAGTCTTTTTGATACAACGATTTTTTAATATCAAATAAATCACAATTTGAGTTTTTTGACTTTTCAAAAAGACTTTCAATTTCCTTGGTCAGTTGTTTTTCAGCCTTTTCTATAATATTTTTATTTACTTCACTACTATTGCTTAAATTTTTTAGTTCATCAATATAATTTGTATCACCTATTGAAACTGACATTTTTACTTCAATTTTAAGTTTTGGATATTCCTCCTTTTTAAATTCTGTTTTTCCTTTTGATTTTGTTATGAGTAATGATACACTTTTATCGTCATCAAGTTCAACATTATACTTGGCATATTTAAGTTTGCTAGTAATTGCCATCAAAGTCAATGCGTCCTTTTGTTCAAGTAATTCTTTACCAACTCCCTCATCAATTAGCATAAGTTTAGTGGCTGTATATAAATATTCGCTATCACCTTGCTGTGATTGTTTTTGACCGTCAGTTTGCTCAACGCTTGTACTCCCTTTTTGCTCAATTTTTTGTACAAAAGGCAAAATTGAACTCTTATTAGGTGAGTATAGGTCTTTCATTAACTCCTTTAAGGATTTTGCAAAAGTATTTCCTTGCTGTTGATTGTCCTTGTTTATCAATTTTTGCATGGCAAAGGAATTTATATCGTCAACGGGTGTTTGTAACGAAAGCATTACTTGTGCTGTGTTTTCACAGGTCGCAACAAGACAAGCGTCTGAAAAATATTCGTTCCTAAAAAAGTATTGTACTGCTTTTAATACATTGTCCCTTGCAAGTTCTTCACCGACAAGTAGTAGTTTGCAGTTTGAAAGGTTGGGTTGCCACCCTGTTTTTAGTTGAATTTGTTTTATTGCTCCTTCTATCGTTTTTGAAGTGCTTGAAATTGACAAACACTCAACTTCTTGTCCTTCATTTGAAGATTGTGCTGATGCAATTTGTGTTGTAACAACATAGTCGTCTTCCTCTCCTTTGTCAATTCCTACGGCAACGATAATTGCAGTTTTTTGTACATCAATTAAACCAAAATCGTTTGAGATGAATACCAAAAAAACAAAAGCAAATAGGATTAAAAAGTATTTCAATGCCCTTCTATTCATAAGTAATCTCTCTCCTCTTTTTTAATTTTAAAAGGAATATAATTATAGGTAAAAGGTATACGAAAAGAATAAATACATAATTAAAATAATCTAAAGCAAGTTGGTGTGTTCTTGAAAAAGTTAGTTTCAAAAAAATAGTAACACATATTAATACTACATTTATTGCTATTCCAAAAACGTATCTCCTTTCAAAAGAAAAACACTTTGAAAAACACTCATTAGCAAATAGCAAAGGAAATATAGTATATATGAGTGCCACAATTTCAATCGAATACAAAAATAAATAGTCTATTCTACCTATATTTGATAACGAAACGGCAAACACTGGTAGTCGATATACTCCAAAATGTTGATGGATAGAAATTTCAGCAAAGGTTGAGTAAAATATTGCATAAAAAAGTATTACTAAAAATGCTCCAAGAAGATAGGAAAGTAAAATATTTCTTGTTGTATGTTTGTGCCTTTTAAAATTTCCAACAAAAATCAGAGTAAAAGCAGAGTCGCAAAACCAAGCAACCGACTTAAAACTAGAGGTTAGTGTTTGCGAAAAACTAGTAGAGTTAAAGGGCAAAAGTTCTTTTAAGGAAAGGGAAGATATTGATAAAAACAATATTCCTATAAATCCAAATATAAAAAGAGGAGAAAGTGCATCAACAATTCTTCCAACACTTTTAAGGTTTTTACAAGTTAGGTATATACTCAAAACGAAAAAAGGAATATATGAAAGCATTGTAGGGGGCGAATCGTAAAATAAAATACTTGTAAACTCTCTTTGCTCAACAATGGGTAACAACGCAACTAGAAAAAAATATAAACCGTATAAGAAGTACAAAGACTTTGCAAAAGTAGTTCCAACCCTTTCTGTAAGTATTTGAAATATAGTTTTGTCTGGCTCTTTTCTTGTTAAAAATAAAGTCAAAAAAGTTAAAAATCCCTGCATAATAAAGTTAACAATTACAGGAATAAGTAAATTGTTTTTGGCATAGCCTGATATTACTGAAGGGGCAATTATTAGTTTAGTTACAGGCATTAAAAATGCGTAAAAAAAACAAATTTGCCTTGTTGAAATTTTTCCCATATTATCTTTCCTTTTTTAGTCTAGTTCTGTTTTTGCTTCCTATAATTTTAGGTCGTGTGGTTAATGAAAAAATTGATTTTCTATAAACTGAATCCTTTAAGTCGTGCTTTATCAAGGGCGAAAAAGGTGCTGTTAAGGGTATACCAAAATTGTCTGTTGTAGAAAGATAGATTAGCAGTAAGGCAGTTAATACAACCATACCGTAAGGTCCAAATGAGCCTGCCACTATTAAAAAAATCAAACGCAAAAGGGAGGTTGTTTCAATTTGTTCGGGTACGGTGTACAAGCATAAGCCACTTAAAGCAATTATTATGATTGAGGGGATTGATATAATCCCTGCCCTAACTGCCGTTTCTCCTAGTACCAATGCACCTACTATTGAAAGTGCCTGTCCTACATACTTAGGCATACGAATACTTGCTTCGTTTATTATCTCAAAAATTAGTAGTACAAAAAACATCTCAAGGCTTGGCGAAAGGGGAAGTCCTTTAACTCCACTTGCTATTGAGAGTAATAAGTTTAATGGCACTAAATCTATTTTAAATAGTTGAGCTGAAACATAGTAAGCGGGTAATAAAATTGCAATAATCAACGCAAAAACTCTTAAGAAACGAACAAAACTTGCTTTAAATGGACTTACAAAATGGTCTTCTGCTGTTTG
The DNA here is from genome assembly GCA_964550125.1 of uncultured Clostridia bacterium. Lineage (GTDB taxonomy): Bacteria > Bacillota > Clostridia > Christensenellales > Borkfalkiaceae > CAZJWC01. The sequence continues at coordinate 6,768 of CAZJWC010000004.1, forward strand.
TAAATCTTCAACTAAAAGGAAGGGAACGCTTAACGCAATGGGTGAGCCGTCAACAATAATTCCTACTCTGCCTTCCATAATTTTGTCAGCAAGAACATCTGGCTTTTCAGTAGTGCCAACCTGTTTAAAGATTGAAAAAGGCCTATTTGCAAGATATTTTGCAATGTATGAGGAGTCGGGTATATTATCAATATTTATTTTTTTTATTTTTTCTTCAACTGATTTTAAGACTTTTTCATTTACTATGCCTTGTATATAGCATATGGAAATTTGAGTTTGCGATTGTTTGCCTATTGATAGGTTTTTAAAAACTAGGTTTACATTTTTTATTCTTCTTCTCATTAAACTTTGATTTATGTTTATATTTTCAATAAAACACTCTCTTGGTCCTTTAACATTTATCTCGTTAGGTGGTTCGGCTATTGAGCGTGTTTGAAAAAATGTTGCACCTATTGAATAAGCTTTTTTAAAACCATCAACTATAAGTATGGCGTTTGCGTTTAAAAGTTTGTTTATGCAGTCTTCAAAGGTAGTAAGTTCCTCTAGTTCAGGACTTGAAAGTGGGCGTTTAAAGTCCTCCTCACTTTCAATGTTGGTTAAAGGTAGTAGTTTGTCAATTACAAGTCTACCTAGCACTGTTTTATCAATTAAACTATCAATATAATAAATTAAAAAATCAGTTCCACCCGTCGTGGTTGATTGATATTTTATTAAATCGTTTGAATTTATTTTATTATCAAATAAACTTGCGTTTTGTTTAAGGGAATTAGAGAGTTTTTCCATATTCACAAGTATAGGCAAAAGAAAAATGATTATACGAAAAAACACCCTTTCGAAAAAAAAGAAAGGATGTTTTAGTCTAACTATTTAGTCAAAGATAAATGACTAAATATTAGAGTGGAGAAGAATTGAATTTCGTTTTTTGTTGTGTTTTCTTGTGCGTTGCTTTCAAGTATATTTTTAATATTCTCTAATGCAACGACCTCATCTGTTAAGTCAATCTCACAAAGAGTTTTTGCAACTTGCTCTATCTTTTCTTTTTCAATAATATTTTCAAGATATGGAGATAGAGTTTGATGTTTTTCAGGTAAAGTGCCTTTTCTAAAAAACTGTTCAAAGATTGAGTATATAAAAGTAGCAATACACCCTATCTTTATTGTGTTTTCAAAAATTGAATAAGCATTGTCTTTAATAAATGACATATCTTTCCCTATAATAAATAGATAAACAAGATAAAATAAGGTACCAAGTATTAAGGGTAAAAAGGTATAATACTTATTTTTTAACCCTTTAAGCAAGGTTCGCTTTAATACGTTTGTCAATAAACATACAACAAAGGCTACAATTAATATATCTAATCCGTAGTTAGTAAAAATAGTGTAAAGTTGAACAAAACCCATAACTTAACCACCTAAATTTATTCCCGGCGCAAGAATATAATAATATATTTTTTTGTATACAAATAACCTTTATGACAAATTTTTTACGCAACTTTGCATAATTCGATAAAAAGGTATAAAAATTTTAATTAGTTTTTTGGTATAACTTTTACAAGGAGAAAAATATGTCAGTTTTAAAAGGAAATATTAAGCCGATAAGTGTTGGTAAAACGATTACCTACTTGTGTTTTCTGTTTGCATTTTTATGCTTTGCAGTAATAGGAAAAAATCATGAGCCGTTCGGGCTTGCTTTACTACTTTCAACTCAACTTTGTGGATTAAATCCTCTCGCTTGTGCAATTTTATACCTATGTTCATCACTTTTGTCTTTGCAGTTATCCACAATTTTATGCTATTTTCTACAAGGATTAGTGTACTATTTATTTTCATTTATATTAAATAGGAATAAAAAAACACGCATCATTAAGCAAATAAACTTATATTGTCTGTGTTTGTTGCCCTTTTTGTTTTTGGGAGAGTTTTCAACATATGCCTTTTTAATTGTGGACAACTACTTAATTCAAAAGATAATTATCCACATTTCAATAGTTGTCTGCTCTGTAATTTTAAATAATGGTATAAGTTGTATTGTATTAAAACTAAATAAATGTAGGCTGAAAACGGAAGAACTTTTGTCGGTAGTCTTTTTGTTTTTTATGGTTGGACTTGGTTTTTTTAACCTTTCAGGTGAAAAAATTTTCTTTGCACTTTCAATCTATTTGATAATGGTTTTGTCCTCAATATTAAAAAGCCCTTCCTCTCTGTACATATCAACAGGGCTTGCGTTGATACAAATTATATGTCTTGGCGAAGTGTTTTCAGTTTTTGTTTATTACATATGTGCAATAGTGGGTAGCATCTTTGCGAATCGTAAAAAAGTGTTTTATATCTTAGGGCAGTTTATATGCCTTTCAATTTTTGTTTTTCTAAATTGCTTTATATCGGTTGAAAATGTATCATCAATCGCTGACTTTTTGTCATATAACTTTTTAATCAAGGAAATATTTTTAATTGTAGCGTTATTGTGCTATGCTTTTACCCCTCAAAAATTTATCTATTTTTTAAAAGGTACGCTTGAACGTTATCAAACAAAGCAAATAGAAAGGTTGATTGTAAATAGAAATAGAAAATTGACGGGTGAAAAACTTTATGAAATAAGTTCTATATTTAGAGAGATAGAAAATACTTTTAATTCTCTTTGCGAAAATGAAAATGCTGAACTTTCCGTTAGGCAATATATGAAAGGACAAGTGCTTGCAAATATTTGCGATAATTGTAAAGGGTGTTTTCAAAAAGAAGGTGTAGATAAATGTTCTCAAATATGTGAAAATGCGATAAAAAAACTAATTGAAATAGGCTGTATAAAGGGTAAGGTGAATTTGGTGGATTTATCTAAAGACATTACTGCAAATTGTTCAAACCCTAGTGGCATACTTGACGAGGTAAACAATCAAATTAAAAAATATAAACAGTGTATGCTAGAAATGGAAAATGCTAATGCTGGAAGGCAGGTAATGGCACAAAATGCAAAAGGACTTGCAGATATTTTAAAAAACTTGGCAAGGGAACAAAGCAATCCCTTCGTTATGAACGCAGAACTTGAAAATAAGATTTATGAAAGGCTTTTAAATGTAGGCATCATTTGTAGTGAAGTTATGGTCTATTCAAATGGTTTTGAGAGCGTTGATGATGTTGAGGATTTTACCTTGAATATAATTGTAAACGGCAAACATAATTCAAAGAGTGTTTTATCCGTTTGCTCAAACATTGTAAAAGATAAACTTGTAGTTGCTGAAAAAATAGATATTGATGCAAATAAGGTTTGTTATGTGATAAAAAAATCTCCAAAATTTGACGCAGGTTTTGGAGTTGCGACTATCAGCAAGGAGGAGGAAGAAAAGTGTGGTGATACCTACTCTATTATAAAAATCAATGAAGGAAAATTTATGGTCGCCCTATCCGATGGTATGGGTAGTGGTGAAAAAGCAAGGAGAATATCCGAAAATGCAATTTCACTTATAGAAAGTTTTTATAAGGCACAAATGTCCTCCTCCGTAATCTTTAATACGGTCAATAAGCTTTTAAGTTTTTCAAGTGAGGAGGGGTTTGCTTGTATTGATGTTGGGGTATTTGACTTAAACAATGGTATTGCAGATATTATAAAAATAGGCTCTCCCATTGCAGTAATTTTTAGTGAAGGAAAAATTAAGGTTATTGAAACCAATTCACTACCCCTTGGTATTCTTGAAAATTTAAAACCTACATCTTCACGACAAAACTTTTCAAGTGGAGATATGCTTGTGTTTATGTCGGACGGAATAACCAATGCTTTTGATTCAACTACGGAGATGTTTGATTTTTTCAAAACTTGTCCAACTCAAAATCCTCAAACGCTTGCTGACTTTATCTTAAATAAAGCATTAGCATTATATAATAATAAACCTCAAGATGATGTAACGGTGCTTACCGTTAGAATTTTTGATAATTAAAAAAACATAGCAAATTTTTGCTATGTTTTTATTCTATTTATCTTGTAGTGATAAGTAAACCATAAGTACATTTATATCTGCAGGATTTACTCCACTTATTCTTTCAGCCTGTCCTAAGCTTTCAGGACGGATTTTATCTAGTTTTTGTCTGGCTTCAAGTCGTAACCCGTCAATTTTTAAATAGTCAATATCTTTGGGTAACTTTTTATTTTCAAGTTTTTTTGCCTTTTCAATTTGTTCAAGTCCCTTTTTAAGATACCCTTCATATCTAATATAAATTTCAGCCGTTTCTTTAACGGAAATGGGCGTGTCTTGTAAAATCTCAAACTGACTGCAAATCTCACTTAAAGGAATACCACGCCTTATCATATCTGCGTATGAGATTGAACTGCATAACTTGTCAAAACCTTTCGCCATTAAAAAATTATCAGCAATTTTGGGAGAGATGCGTGTGTCCAAAAATTTAAGCGTTTCTTCATATTGCTCTTTTCTCTTTAAATAAGCGTCATATCTATCTTTTGTAACAAGTCCACATTTATAGCCTATTTCAGTAAGTCTAAAGTCTGCATTGTCCTGTCTTAAAACAATTCTATATTCTGCACGAGAGGTCATCATCCTGTATGGCTCATTAGTTCCTTTTGTAGTCAAATCATCAAGTAAAACTCCTATATAGGATTCATCTCTGCGTAAAATTAAAGGCTCTTTATTTTTAAGTTTTAACGAGGCATTTAGTCCTGCTATAAGTCCTTGTGCTGCTGCTTCCTCATAACCACTTGTGCCGTTAATCTGTCCTGCTGTATATATGTTTTCAATCTTTTTAAATTCAAGCGTAGGTTTTAAATCTAACGGGTCAATACAGTCATATTCAATAGCGTAAGCAAAACGCATAATGTCGCAATGTTCAAGTCCTGCAATCGTATGATACATCTCAATTTGAACATCGTGAGGAAGTGAGGTTGACATACCCTGTATGTACACCTCGCTTGTTCCGTCCCCTTCTGGCTCAACAAAGATTTGATGTCTTTCCTTATCGGCAAACCTAACTACCTTGTCTTCTATTGAAGGGCAATATCTTGGTCCTGTACCCTTTATTATGCCAGCATATAGAGGGGAACGATGTAAGTTTGCTCTTATAATTTTATGAGTTTCTTCATTAGTGTAAGTTAGGAAACAAGGGGTTTGTTCTTGATTTACCTGATGGTTTAAAAAGGAGAAGGGGTAAATCTCTCTTTCTCCCTCTTGTATTTCCATTTTGTCAAAGTCAATGCTTTTGCTGTCAACTCTAGCAGGAGTTCCCGTTTTAAATCTTCTTATACTGTATCCAAGGTCAATCAATGACTGCGTTAAATAATTAGCAGGTTGAAAACCAGCAGGTCCACTCTTTTGTTTGTGTGCTCCTGTTATAGTTTCACTATTAAGATATACGCCTGTGCAAACTATAACAGCCTTTGCCTTTAAAATTGCATTGTAGGTTGTTTCAACTCCACAAACTTTTCCGTCCTCAACGATAATTCTTTTTGCCTCCCCTTGAATAATCCTCAAGTTAGGTGTGTCCTCACAAACTTTTTTCATATATTCGTGATATTTATGTTTATCGCTTTGGCATCTCAAACTTTGTACTGCTGCCCCTTTGCCTATATTAAGCATCCTTGTTTGCATAGCAGTTTTGTCGGCAGCAAGTCCCATTTCACCACCTAATGCGTCTATTTCACGCACCAAATGTCCTTTTGCTGTACCACCAATCGAGGGGTTGCAAGCCATAAATGAAATACTGTCCAAATTAAGTGTAAGCATAGCAGTTTTATTTCCCGTTCTTGCAGATGCAAGCGAGGCTTCAACCCCTGCGTGCCCTGCGCCTATAACTACTATGTCAAATTCGTCTAATATGAAATTGTATTCTTCAAACTTTTCTTCCATAATTATTGTTTTAAAATGATGTTTTTAATATCGTTAACTTCTTTCGTTAACTTGTCATTTACCTTTATTGAATTTTTTATTTTTTCCCTTGCGTGTATAATTGTTGTATGGTCTCTACCACCTAAACTTTCACCTATTGCAACTAGGGGTAAGTTCATCAATTCGCATACTAGATATATGCAAATGTGTCTGGGGGTAACAACCTCTTTCTTTTTACATTTACCGATTAAATCGTTTTTATCAATTTTATAATATGAACATACGCTGTTTATTATAAGGTCAACGGTAAGCACCTCGCTTTCTTCACTAACCGATTGATTTATCGCTTGACTTGCCAAATCAACGGATATGTTTTCTTCTTGTAGTTTACTTGCAAATATTACCTTGTTTAGTCTGCCTTCAAGCGTTCTAATATCGTTGCCTGAACCACTTGCAATAAAATTTAAAACATCGTCAGGAACGGGACATTTTTTCTCAAAAGCCTTTCTCTTTAATATTGCAATTTTTGTTTCAAGGTCTGGCGCTTGTATGTCTACCGTAAGTCCACCGTCAAAGCGAGTTTTAAGTCTTTCCTCTAATGTTTCAATCTCCTTTGGAGGTCTATCCGAAGACAAAACGATTTGCTTATTTTGTGCAGTCAGTTCATTAAAAGTGTGGAAAAATTCTTCTTGAAGTCCCTGCCTTTTTGATAAAAATTGGATATCGTCAACAATTAAAATATCAACATTTCTATATCTGTTTCTAAACTCAGCACCACGAGTACGGCTGTTTTGTGAAGACTTACCTGTATAAATGCTGTCAACCATTTCATTTAAAAATTTTTCACTTGTAGTGTATAAAACTCTAGTGGTAGGTTTGTTTTGTGCAACATAGTTTGCAATAGACTGCAAAAGGTGAGTCTTTCCTAAACCAGATGAACCGTAAATAAATAAAGGATTGTATGCTCCTGCAGGATTTTTTGCAACTGCTTTTGCAGCACTAACGGCAAAGTCATTGCATTTTCCTACAACGAAACTATCAAAGGTAAATTTTGCGTCAATGGGAACAGGAACGTAATCGTCCTCAATAATATCATCGCTAGGAGCGTTATAAGCATACCCTTCTTCTCCTTCAACTTTTAGTGCAAAGTCAGTAAGTCCAAGGTTTGCTTTTTGTATTGCAGTTTTCAATCTTTCAGCAAGCGTTCCACCTATTGCGTTTGCAAAAGATGAACTAGGTGTTTCCAAAATGATTATACTACCAATAACATCAACAGCCTTTAATCCTGAAATGCAGGTTGAGTACATAATAGGAGAAATTGTTTCTTGAGCGAGTTTTTTAATTTGTGTCCATAGAAATTCGTAATCGCTTTGATTTGTTTCTGTCATAGTTTTCCTCTTAAAGTATTGTCTATAAATATTTTTTTTGATATAATATAAAAGGAAATTATATCAATTTTGTGTGCTTTTCTATTATATTACATTTTACTTTGAAAATAAAGTAATTTAAAAGGTTAATTTATATGTTAGTCAAAAAATTACAACTGAAAAACTTTAAAAATTATAAACAAGAAAGTATTGAGTTGACCTCTGGACTAAATGTTTTGTACGGAAAAAATGCACAGGGTAAGACAAATGCCGTTGAGGCAGTATTCTATCTATGCACAGGAACTTCACTTCGAAGCAGAAGGGATAAACTTTTAATCAATCATGGTGAAGATAATGCCCTTATAAGTGGTGATTTTTCAAATAGGTTTGGAAATATAAAATTAGAGGCAAAAATTTTTGAGCATAGCCGTGAATTGTATGTCAATGGTGAAAAACTTTCACGCAGTAGAGAACTTTTAGGAAATATAAACTGTGTCTTTTTCAGCCCTGCCGAGTTGCGACTAATTCAAGACGGACCAGATGAACGTAGAAGGTTTTTGAATATATCAATTAGTCAAACGGATAGGCTTTATTATTCAGCATTGGTAAAGTATAATAAAATTTTAGAACAACGCAACTCTCTTTTAAAGGAAAAGGATATTGGTATGATTCTTGATACATTGCCTGTTTGGGACGAACAATTTTCTTCCGTAGGTGCTGAAATTATCTTTGCAAGGCAAAGATATATGCAAAAAGTTTCAGTTTTTGCAAAAAAAAATCATTATGCTCTAACAAAAAATCATGAAAGTCTTGAAATAAGCCTTGAAAAGAATTATAATGGAGAAAAAGAGGAAATAAAAAATACCTTATTTGGTGAGTTGAAAAGAGCGTACGATAAAGATATTCGTCTTGGCTATACGACTGTTGGTCCTCATAGAGATGATATTGATGTTATTCTTGACGGGGTAGATGCTAAAAATTATTGTTCGCAAGGTCAAACGAGGACTATTGCGCTTGCTTTAAAACTTGCCGAGGTTGACTATTTTTATATGATAAATAACGAATATCCTATTTTAATTTTAGATGATGTGTTATCCGAGTTAGACCTTGATAGACGGAAAAAATTGTTTAAAAAAATAGAAAATATGCAAACATTGCTTACCTGTTCGCATAAAGTTCGTTCCTTTTCATATATGGACTGTAATAAATTAGAAATTGAAAACGGAAGGGTGAAAAGAGTATAGATATGAAAAAGACAACAAAAGCATTTTATATTGTAATCTATATTGCTTTAATAGCATTAGTAGCAAGTGCAGTATTGCAAAGAATTGAATATCCACCTACGAATTATGTTGAAAAGTTTGATATTTCTATTGAACAGGACGGCTCTATGTATGCCTACATTTCAAGTAATTCAAATGACGATAGCACTTTCACTTTAACTATTGATGGCGAAGGTCGTATGCCTGACTATAATATAACGGATAATCTTCCTCCTTGGCATAACACTCAATCAAATGATGAAAACTACCTTACAAAAATTACAAAGATAAGAGTTATAGGAGATGTTGAAAACATAGGAGATAACGCTTTTTCAGGCATGATGAACGTTACTGATGTTACTTTATGTGAAAAAGTTAAAAATATAGGTAGTTACGCTTTTAGAAATTGTAGCAAGATGAAACATATAACTATGCCTGAAAAAATGTCAAGTTATGGGCTTGAAATAGGCGCTTTTATCTCTTGTAAAAGTTTAGAGAGTATTACTATTCCATATGGAGTGATTGCTGTACCTGAAAGAACCTTTAGTAACTGCCAGCAACTAAAAATTTTGCGTTTGCCTAAATCGGTCGTTGTATTTTCAAAAGACGCTTTTGAAGAAACCTTGCTAACCACTACTGAAGGTGTGGTGTACTATCAAGGTAATGAAAAACAATGGGATAATATTTTAATTATCAATGATGATTTTTCTAATACGAAAATAAACTATAAATCTTCATTTTGATTGTATAAATTTATTCATAATAAACATACTTAAAGTATGTTTGTGGGAGTAATAAATAGAAGAATTAAATATGCTATTTTGCCTACAATTTTTGTAGGCATTTTGTTTGCCTTTTTGTTGTGTGGTTTTAAAATTCCACGCTATGTTTACGGAATTGATGTTTCAAATTTTAAAGCAGAAAAGATTGAAAAAGTTATTAATGAAAAGATAATAGAGGACTTGAAAAAACAAAAATTAGTTATAACTTGCTCTAAATACTCAAAAAGATATGAGTATACCTATCCTGAAATTAATTTTTCAACCAATTTAAGAGAGGTGGCAAAAAATCCTAAACTTCAACTTAATATAAGATATTATCTTGTAGGGTTTGAAGAAAAAGTAAACTCTATTTGTCAAGAAATTGAAAAAATCCCCATATCAGCATTAACAATTTTTAGTCCTATCGCAAAGGAAAAGTTTTCATTTGTACCTGAAAGCTGTGGAGTTGTGTGCAACAAAACAAAGTTTAAAGAGGATATTTTAAAATCGATAAATGGAAACTTTGAAGAAGTTAAAGTTATTACTAAACAGATTAGCCCTGATATTTCTACAGTCAACAGACGGGAGAATACTAAACTTTTGGCAACTTTTTCAACAAGTTTTGATTTAAATAAAACCGATAGAGTGAGTAATGTAATCCTTGCAACAAAAAAGATTAACGGCTATGTTTTAAAAAACGGACAAGAGTTTTCCTTTAATAGAGTAGTGGGCGTAAGGAACGAACAAAACGGTTTTAAAAAAGCAAAGATAATAATTGACGGAAAGTATGTTGATGGTTATGGTGGTGGCGTTTGTCAAGTAAGCACTACTCTATATAATGTTGCACTGTTGTCAAATTTAACTATAACTGAGTTCCACCCTCATAGTTTGGCTGTTTCTTATGTTGAGCCTAGTTTTGATGCAATGGTTAGTGGAAGCCTATGTGATTTAAAGTTTAAAAATCAAACGGGTAGCGAAGTATATATTCAAGGAGAAGTTGAAAAGGACAAGTTGACTTTTACGTTATACGGAAAAGAGCAAAGATACACAATTTTGCGTAAAAGTGAAGTTGTGGAGTATCTTGACGGTGAGGAAAGTATCGTTTATGGCGATGAGGATTTGGTTTTGCAAAATGAAAAGAAAGGGGTAAAATCAAAAGGTTTTTTGCTTTATCTTGATAATGATGTGGTTGTAAAAATAGAAAAGATAAGAGATGATTTTTATCAACCAACAAAAAAGATTGTTCAAAAGAAACAAAAAACTTGTTGCGAATTTTTATAAAATTTGATATTATAGTATGGGTGAGTTTTAGGGGAGTATTATTTATGTTTAATTTTGAGGAAGAATTCAAAAAACTGGAAGATGAACTGCTTAACTTTAAATTACCAAGAATTTTTGATTTGCCTGACATTGATTTGTATATGGACCAGGTTATAAAAATCGTAAAAGGTTATCTATCACCACTTGAAATTGCTGAAAGAAAGGATAATTTTATCACATCTTCAATGGTAAACAACTATGTTAAGCTAAACGTAATTCCTGCACCTGCCAACAAAAAGTATTCTGCAATACACGTTTGTTATCTAGTTGTGGTTTGTCTTTTAAAGCATGTTTTTTCAATTAACGATATTAAAGCCTTTTTATGTATTATGAACGGTGAACATTTACTAGGGGATAAGATTGAAAGATATAATAAACTTTGCGAACAATTTGAAGAATCGCTTAAAAAGATGTTTGTTGATAATCACTTAAATCGACCTACCTTTGAAGAACCAGTACCTGATAGTTTGGTTACTTATGCTATTGCAAGCAAAATCTATTGCGAAAAAATCATCGATCTTAAGAAAGCATACATAGGGGAGAAAAAAACGGTTTCAGTAGAAGAATTGATTGAAAAAACGACTATTTAATAAAGAATAAATAACACGGAATTTTTTTCCGTGTTTTCTTTTTTCAAAAAAAAGGTCAATAGGTATTTATCTAGTTGAGTTTTTTTTATAAAAATGATAAAATAACTATAAATGCTATAAGCAAAATTTTAACTTTTTTGGAGAAAGTTATGAAAAGAACTACTTTTAAAGAAATTTATAAAAACATTTCTGCATACGCAGATAAAGAAGTAATGATTGGTGGCTGGGTTAAAACCTTGCGTGATTCAAAGTCTTTTGGTTTTATCGAGTTAAATGACGGCAGTTATTTTAAAAATTGCCAAGTAGTTTTTGAACGCGAATTTGTTGAAAACTATGATGATATTGCAAAACAAAATGTAGGTGCTTGCCTTACTATTGTGGGTAAAGTTATCGCTACGCCTGAAAATAAACAACCTTTTGAAATTAAGGCAAAGGAAATTAAAGTTGAGGGTAGTTCAACGCCTGATTTTCCTCTACAAAAGAAAAGACACTCAATGGAGTTTCTACGCGAGATAGCCCATCTTCGCCCTAGAACTAATACTTTTAACGCAGTATTTAGAATTAGAAGTGAAGCCGCATACGCTATACACAACTTTTTTCACTCACGCAACTTTATTTATGTTCATACACCTATTATAACAGGTTCGGACTGTGAAGGTGCAGGTGGTATGTTCCAAATAACTACATTAGATTTGGATACACTAGCAAAAGAGAATAAACCTCTTGACTACAAAAATGACTTTTTTGGCAAGAAGGCGTGTATTACGGGTTCAGGTCAGTTGCACGGTGAAACTTTCGCAATGGCTTTTTCAAACATCTATACTTTTGGACCTACTTTCCGTTCGGAAAACTCAAATACTGCAAGGCACGCAGCAGAGTTCTGGATGATTGAGCCTGAAATGGCTTTCTGCGATTTAGAAGGTGATATGGACGTTGCTGAAGCCATGGTTAAGTCTATAATTTCACATGTTATGGAGAGTTGTCCTGAGGAGTTGAATTTTTTAAATCAATTTGTTGATAAGGAACTTATTGCTAGACTTACAAACGTAAGAGATAGTGATTTTGCAAGATTAACATATACTGAAGCGATTGATATTTTGGCAAAGGTTAAAGATAGATTTGAAGTGAAAGACATTTATTGGGGTATGGATTTGCAAAGTGAACACGAAAGATATTTGTCTGAACAAGTTTTCAAAAAACCTTTATTCTTGACTAATTATCCCAAGGAAATTAAGTCTTTTTATATGAAACAAAATGAGGACGGAAAAACTGTTGCTGCTGCTGACTTGCTTGTTCCAGGAGTAGGAGAGTTGATAGGTGGTTCACAAAGAGAGGACAATTACGAAAAACTTGTTGAAAGGATGAAGGAGTGTAATTTGCCCCTAGAGGACTGGTATTTAGATTTAAGAAAATACGGTGGGGTTACACACGCAGGTTTTGGGTTAGGATTTGAAAGGATGATTATGTATTTGACAGGCATTTCAAATATTAGGGATGTAATTCCTTATCCTCGTACGGTTTCAAATTTAAACTATTAAAATATAAGGAAAAATGGGTATGAAAGTTATACTTGACGCAATGGGTGGAGATAATGCGCCTGAACAAATAGTTTTAGGTGCCGTTGAAGCAGTAAATGAAAATAAAGAATTGACTGTAATTATAACAGGAAAACAAGAGTTGATTGAAGCAGAACTTTCAAAATATACTTTTGATAAAACTCGTATAGAGATTGTAAATTGTACTGAGGTAATTACTAATAATGAATCTCCTGCTACGGCTATTAGGGTTAAAAAGGACTCCTCTTTATCTGTTGCAATGGATAAATTAAAAAAGGAAGATGATATTATTGCGTTAGTGTCAGCCGGTTCAACTGGTGCAGTTTTATCAGGTGGACTATTAAAGGTTGGTAGAATTAAAGGTATATCCCGTCCAGCAATATGTGCCGTACTACCCAAAGTAGTGGGCAATGTAGTATTGCTTGACTGTGGAGCAAACGCAGAGTGCAAACCTATCAATATGTGCCACTTTGCTATACTTGGTTCTTCTTATGCAAAGGCAATGCTTGGTGTAGATAATCCTAAAGTTGCACTTCTTAACAACGGTGCTGAAGAACATAAAGGAGATGAGTTGCATCAAACCACCTATCAATTACTTTCAAAGATGGAAGGTATAAACTTTGTAGGTAATGTAGAGGGTAGAGATATAATGTTATCTAACTGTGATGTAATCGTTGCTGACGGTTTTTCGGGTAATGTTGCGTTAAAGTCGATTGAGGGTACAGCGATTGGTTTATTAAAGATTTTAAAGTCTTCAATCAAGGCGTCTAGCAGTGCAAAGTTTGGCTATTTATTTATGAAAAAAGCATTTAAAAATGTTATAAAGCAAATGGATTATAACGAATATGGTGGGGCTGTAATTATTGGCTGTGAAAAATTGATTATTAAAGCACATGGTTCAAGCGAGGCTGTAACCATTAAAAATGCAATTTTAAGAGCGATTGAGGCACATAAGGCAAATTTAATTACGAACATAAAAGATTTGCTCAAAAATATAAACCTTGATGATATTGAAGGGATTGAAAAATAATTAAATTTATGTTTAATAACGAAACAATCAAAGATATTGAAAATAAAATTGGATATACTTTTAAAGATAAAAAATTGCTTGAACAGTGTTTTACTCACTCCTCTTACGCAAAACTTGAAATGCACAACAGAAAGGTTGAGGACAATGAAAGGTTAGAATTTTTTGGTGATGCAATTTTAGGCTTTATCGTTAGCGAAAGCCTTTATTCTAATGAAAATGACGACCAAGGTGAAATGACTATTCGTAGACAACGTTTTGTATCGGCTACGTCACTTGATATCGTTGTTGAAAGACTAGATATTGCAAAGTATATCTTATTTGCCGGAAAAAATAAGGAGAATTTAGGCAAGAAGGCAATTTCAAGTTTATACGAGGCACTTTGTGCAGGTATCTATCTTGACGGTGGTATTGATGTTGTTCGTACATTTATTCTTTCAACATTAAAAGATGTGGAGAGAAAGGCAGATATAAACTATAAAGGGATTTTGCAAGAAAAAGTGCAAAACTCCTCAAATGAGATTATTAAATATGAGGTTCTTTACGAATATGGACCTGATAACGCCCCCGTATACGAGGTTGAAGTTCGTGTAGGAAAATATAAGGGTGTAGGAAAAGGTTCAAACAAAAAAGAGGCAGAGCAAGAAGCAGCAAAAAATATTTTAACTAAACTAGGAGGATAATGAGTTGCGTTTTAAGGGATTACAACTTGTAGGTTTTAAATCGTTTGCAGATAAAACTGATATTCAATTTCCTGGCGGTGTTACTTGTATCGTAGGACCTAATGGTTGTGGTAAGAGTAACGTATCGGATGCAGTGCGTTGGGTTTTAGGTGAATCGTCAGCAAAAAACTTGCGTGGTTCAAATATGCTTGATGTAATTTTTAACGGCACTCAAAGGCGTCGTTCATTGTCTTGCTGTGAGGTTACCTTACTGTTTACTAATGAGGACAGGGCTTTTGATATAGAGTTTGAGGAAGTTGCTTTCACTCGTCGACTTTTTAGAAGTGGCGAGAGCGAGTATATGATAAACAAAAAACCTTGTCGTAGAAAAGATATTGTAGAATTGCTATATAGCGTTGGTATAGGTAAAGACGGTTACTCAATCATAGGACAAAATAAGATTGAGCAAATCATGAACGCAAAGGCAGAAGATAGGCGTGTTGTTTTTGAGGAGGCAACTGGTACAATCGTTTTCAAATCACAGCGTATGGATATTGAAAGAAAACTTGCTAACGCTCAAAACGATTTAAATATTTACGCACAAAAGTTAGATGAGGCAAACAGGCAAGTTAAACCCTTGCGTGAACAGGCTGAAACTGCACAAAAGTACAACGATTTATATTCAGCCTTAAAGTATCAAGAGATAAATACTTATATTTATAAGTATGAAAATATTGCCATTGAGCAAGAAAAGATTGAACTTAAACTTAAAGATGTTGAGTTTGCTATAAATAACTGGCGTGAAAAGACTGATGAATTAAATAAAAAATCTGACCAAAATAAAATAGCCGTTATGCAAGCAGATAACGACTTAAAATATTTAAACTCACAACTTTTAGAGTTTACCGTTAAGGTTGAGCAAAAGAGTGGTGATGCAAAATTATATAGAGAAAAGGCTGAAAGTTTAAAACTGGCTAACAATAAATTAAAAGAAGATATACAAAACAATTTAGACAAGATTGAAGCCTTAAAAGCAAGAAAAGAAATTGATAGTGCAGAGGCTGAATCTTTAAAAATTGACCTTAAAACTTTTGAAGATGAACTTAAAGAAATTGACGAGAGATTGTCTGTTGAAAACGAAAAGTTGAGAGTGCTTGAAAACGAAGCAAAGGAAAGTCAACAAAATGTTATTAACAATCTTGAAAATTTAAGTAAAATTCGTGCAAGTAAGGGCTCTTTGTCAGCCAAAAGGGACGCAGTTGCTGAAAGAATAAGTGAAATGGAAGCCGACTGTGAAAACGCTAAACAAGAAAGAAATAGAATTTCAAATGAAATTTCCTCTTTGGAACAGGAAGAAAAAGACTTAAACGATTATATAGAAAGTGAGAGAGAAGTTTTAGCAAAGAAGAATAACGAGTTGCTTCAAGTTACAAGTGAGTCAAAAAACGCTTCGCAAAATATTGGCGATTGCAATGTAAAAATCAACACTTTAACTAATAAGTACAACTTCTATTTGAGTATTAAGGACTCTTATGAAGGCTATAAGGATTCGGTTAAAACCTTATTGACGGACGCTAAAAATAATAAATCTCTTGCAAATAAAATTAAAGGCGTAATAGCCGACATAGTTTCTACCGATAAAAAGTATGAAATTGCAATGGAAGTTGCCTTTGGTGCAAATATGCAAAACATCGTTACGGCTACAGCCGATGACGCAAAAGAATTGATAGGATACTTAAAACAAAATAGAGTTGGTATTATTACATTTTTACCTGTTAAATCTTTAAAACCTCATAGAGATAACGATATGATTTTAAAAGCTGTACAGGAGAAGGGTGCTTGTGGACTTGCTACAAAACTTGTTAAGTATGATAGGTATTACGATAATGTAATTTCAAATTTATTAGGAAATACTTTAATAGTTGACGACCTTGAAAATGCTACTGCTATTGCTAAAAAGTATCAAAACACCTTTAAAATAGTTACCCTGGAGGGAGATATAATTGCAACTTCAGGTTCAATGACGGGTGGATCAAGAAAACTAGATAAAAGCACTTTCTTTGCTAATGAGCGTAATATTAAAGAGGCTGAAGAACAGATAGAACTTGCAAAAGCAGAGGAAAAGAAATTACGCCAAATTAGACAAAACCTAGAGCAAAGATTATACGCTTTGACAGATGAGCTTGAGAGATTGAGAGAGAGTTTTAACCAAGCCAGAGAGAAAATTGCAGGCATTACTGCAAGAAAACAAAATTTGGTAAAATCTCTTGATGATAGTGCAAAGCGTCTTGATGATTTTGAAAAGTCAATCAATGACGCAAGGAAACGTTTAGAAGATATTGATAAAGATGTATCTAATGCCGAAAAGGGTGAAGAAGAAATTGATGCACAAACTTCACAGGAGCATAATGATGTAACAAATAGCAATATCGAAATTGAAAAATTGAAATTAGTAGTTGATGAATTGGCAACTAAAAAGGGTTCAATCAATGTAGAAATTGCAAAAATCAACTCTAATATTGATACCATAAGAGTACAAAATTTGAATATTGATACGCAGTGTCAAGAACTTGAAAATGCTAATGTTAAGGCGAAAAAAGATATTGAACTTAACCTTGCACGCATTGAGGAAAACGAAAGCATTGCTGAAAACGTAGCCTTCAACGCAGAGGAGCGTGAGGAGGTTGAAAAGATAAGAAAATCAATCGCAGAGGTAGAGGAAAAGAAGAAAAAACTCAACATTGAGATTGAGGATTTTGAGGCAAGCAAAAAGAGTTTGTCAGGAGAGTTTGAACTTTTAAACTCTAAGAAGAATAATCATCAAGTTGCCCTTGCTAAAATAGGTTATGACCTTGAAAATATTGCTGAAAGAGTAAGCGAGGAGTATAATGTTACATACGAAACTTGTAAAGATATGAAGGACGAGGAGTTTGATATAGCAAGTTCAAACACAACTATTAATAAGTTAAAGAGAGAAATGGCATCACTAGGTGCAATAAACCATAACGCTATTGATGACTTTGCTGAATTAAACGAGCGTTATACAACAATGCTTACCGAAAAGGAAGATTTAGAGCAGGCAATAATTGATTTGCAGTCCGTTTTAGAAAAATTAAAAGAGGAGATGCAAACTAAATTTTTGACAGGCTTTAACACTATTAATGAAAACTTTAAAGAAGTTTTTAAAGAGATGTTTGGTGGTGGTAGTGCATATCTTGAGATGGATTACTCAACGAGTGAAGACCCCTTGGAAGCAGGTATTGAAATTAAGGCTTGTCCCCCCGGTAAAAAGATAACTAAAATTTCTTTGATGTCAGGTGGCGAAAGAGCGTTGACTGCCATTGCAATTTTGTTTGCAATATTAAAGACTAATCCAATGCCTTTTTGTATCCTTGATGAGATTGAGGCTGCCCTTGACGATGCAAACGTATTAAGATATGCTGAATATTTAAAGAATTTCTCAAAAACTACGCAGTTCGTAGTTATCACTCACAGAAAGCCTACTATGGAACAGGCTGACGACCTATTTGGTGTAACTATGCAAGAGAAGGGTGTATCAAAGATAGTGTCTGTAAAGTTGAGCGATATTGACAATAAAATGCTAGGCGAAAATAAGGCTAGTTAAGGAGATATATGGGTATTTTTGGAAAGCTATTTTCTGCACTAAAAAAAACTAAGGATAACATTTCATATAAATTGTTTCAACTGTTTTCAAAAAATGCAATCGGTGAAGATTTTTATGATGGGCTTGAAGAAATTTTAATAAGTGCTGACGTTTCAGTAAGAACGGCTGAAGATATCATAGAACAAATTAGACAAGAGGCAAAGGACGAGCAGTTACGAGATAAAGAGTTTGTTATCAATTTGCTTAAAGATGTTTTAGAAGATACATTAAACGAGGCTGAACAAATTGACTTTGATACTCCTTGTGTTATTATGTTGGTCGGTGTAAACGGAGTAGGAAAAACTACTACCATAGGCAAGCTTGCAAACTTGTTCGTTAAAGAGGGTAACACGGTTACGGTGGCTGCGGCTGATACTTTTAGAGCAGCAGCGAGCGACCAGTTAGCCGTATGGGCTGATAGAGCAAATGTAAGAATTGTTAAGCACGAGGAGGGAAGCGACCCTTCAGCAGTAGTGTTTGACGCTATGAGTTCAGCAAAAGCAAAAGGTACTGATGTAGTTATAGTTGATACGGCTGGTAGACTTCATGTTAAAACTAATCTTATGAACGAACTGCAAAAGATGGAAAGGGTAGTAAATAGGGAGTATCCTGAGGCTAATTTTTATAAATTATTAGTATTAGACGCTACCACAGGACAAAACGCAGTATCTCAAGCAAAAGTTTTTGATGAGGCTGTCAACCTTGACGGCATAGTATTAACAAAACTTGACGGCACTGCAAAAGGAGGATTTGTTATTTCCCTTTGTGGTGAGTTGAAATTGCCTGTATGTTTTGTTGGTGTAGGTGAAAAAATTGACGATTTAATTCCTTTTGATGCAGAAGAATTCGTTGAAGGAATTGTATAAATAATAAAATATATAATTTATATAGAGGTTTTTATGTACGAAAAACAAATTGAAGAAGCAAAAGAGAAGTTTGGTAAACTTTTAGAAAAACAACTTAAAAGAGTAGAAGATATGAAGTCGCAAGGTGATTTTGTAGACTATTCAAAACTAGATAAAATCGTTATCGGTGTATGTGGTGGGGACGGTATAGGTCCAGCAATTACAGCACAAGCACAAAGAGTTTTGGAGTATCTTTTACAGGAAGATGTTAAGAACGGCAAAGTTGAGTTTAAAGTTATAGACGGCTTAACAATCGAAAGAAGGGCAGAACTTTTAAAAGCAATCCCTGACGATACTTTAGCAGAACTTAAAAAGTGTGATGTTATTTTAAAAGGACCTACAACTACTCCTAGAAAGGGCGATCCTTGGCCCAATGTTGAGTCTGCAAACGTTGCAATGAGAAAAGAACTTGATTTGTTTGCAAACGTTCGCCCCGTTAAAATTTTAGAACAAGGTATCGACTGGACTTTCTATCGTGAAAATACTGAAGGTGGTTATGCTGCAGGTAAAGAGGGTATAAATGTTACTGAAGATTTGGGTGTTGATTTTACTATTGCTACAAGTCAAGGAACTGAAAGAATTATTCGTGCAGCATTTGATTTTGCTAAGAAGAACGGAAAAACAAGAGTTACTGCTGTAACTAAAGCGAACATAATAAAAACAACTGACGGTAAATTTCTAGATTTCTTCTACAATATTGCAAAAGAGTATCCTAATATTCAAGCAGATGACTGGTATATAGATATTATGACTGCTAAACTTGTTGATGAGGCTAGAAGGAGAGATTTCCAAGTTGTTGTACTTCCCAACCTTTACGGTGACATTATTACTGATGAAGCGGCAGAATTTCAAGGTGGCGTTGGAACAGCAGGTTCAGCAAATATCGGTAAAAAATATGCTATGTTTGAGGCAATCCACGGTTCAGCACCTCGTATGGTAAAAGAGGGAAGGGCGCAATACGCTGACCCCTGCTCAGTGATTCGTGCAGCAGCAATGTTGCTTTCACATATCGGTAAGCAAGCAGAGAGCGATAAACTTTATAAGGCTCTTGATGTATGCTGTGTAACTGAAAAGAAACTTGTTATGACAGGTCGTGATACTGGTGCTACTGGTGAACAATTTGCTGACTATATTATGGAAACAATTTCAAAAATGTAATACACTAAAGAACGGCAAAAGCCGTTCTTTAATTTTAAAGGAGAATTATGACTGAACTTGAAAAATTACAAGCAGGAATAAACTTTATTTCTACTGATAAAGAAATTTTAGAAGTACAAAAGGTTGCCAAAGATAAGTGTGATTTACTTAATGCAACTCCCAGAAATGACAGAGCAAAGCGTGCTGAAATACTAAAATCTCTCTTTGCAAAGACGGGAGAAAGAATTGTTATCGAGTCCCCTTTTTACTGTGATTATGGTATCTGCATTGAGGTCGGTGAAGATTTTTATGCAAATCACGGCTGTACCATTTTAGATACAAGCAAAGTAAAAATAGGCAAAAACTGTATGCTTGCACCAGGTGTTGTAATAACAGCCGTTTCTCACCCTAACGACCCTATTGAAAGAAAAAAGGGGATTGAAATTGCTAAACCTATTACTTTTGGTGATAATGTGTGGATAGGTGCAAACGCAACTATTTTACCAGGTGTAACCCTTGGGGATAATGTCGTAGTGGGAGCAGGCTCAGTGGTTACTAAAAGTTTCCCTTCAAATGTCGTAATTGCTGGTATACCTGCAAAAATTATAAAAAATATTTAATAAGGCTAGATATGAAAAAAAATAATAAAAAGAAGACACTTTTACTATTCATACTTAATTTTATCCTTCTTTTAGTCCTATTTGGTGCGTTTGTGTATAACTTAAATCTACTTATAAATGTGGGTAGTTTAACTACAATTAGTGGTAGTAATCCATCAAAAGTTGACCTCTTTTATACCTTGCTTGCAATTTCCGCCTTATTTTTGGTGTTGCTGTTTGCTTGTGTTGTTTTACTTAAAAAACTTACCGATAGGAATAATAAATAAATTTTTAGAATAATTTAACTGTCAAGTAAAATTGCTTGACAGTTGTTTTTTTATTTAATATAATTATTCAAGTAAGTTAAAAGGAGGCTGGTATGACTGATATAAAGTATCTTTATCTTTGGGATACCTATAAAGGACTTTTAACTCCTACTCAACAAGAAATTACCGACCTTTACTTTAATTGCGATTTGTCCTTAGGAGAGATTGCTGAACAAAGAAATGTATCAAGGCAAAGTATTTCGGACACGATAAATAAGTCAAAAAAACAACTTGATGATATTGAATATAAGTTGCATTTGGTTGAAAAGCAAAACACTTATTCATTAGAAGTTTCAAAAACCTTAACAAGTGTTACAAAAATGCTTCAAGGGTTTATTGATAAAAATCCTGAACACAAACAAGAGATTATGAAAATTATAGACGCTTTAGTCGTAGGAGAAAAGATAGAGGAGGAATATTAGTGGCTCTATTTGCATCACTTTCAGAAAGAATAAATCACGTTTTTTCAAAATTGACAAAACACGGCAGACTTACTGAACTTGAAATAAAACAGGCGATGCGTGAAATTCGTATAGCATTGCTTGAGGCTGACGTAAATATACAAGTAGTAAAAAACTTTATCAACGAAGTTTCTCAAAAGGCTGTTGGGCAAGAGATTATAAAAAGCTTAAATCCTGCACAACAGGTTATTAAAATAGTAAACGATGAGTTGATTGCCTTGATGGGCTCAACTAATCAAAAGTTAGAAGTATCTTCAAAACTTCCCACAGTAATTATGATGTGTGGTTTGCAAGGTGCAGGTAAAACCACCTTGTGTGGAAAACTTGCTAGTCTACTTAAAAAGCAGGGTAAAAAACCTATGCTTGTAGGTTGCGATATATATCGTCCTGCTGCTATTGAACAGTTAAAAGTAGTAGGTCAAAAAGCAGGGGTGGAGGTTTTTGAAAAGGGAACTCAAAATCCAGTAAAAACTTCAAAACAAGCAGTTGAACACGCTCGCTCAATAGGTTGCGATACGGTAATTATTGATACTGCAGGTCGTCTTCATATTGACGAAGAATTGATGAAGGAACTTGAGCATATCGTCAAAGAGGTAAAACCTACTGAAATTTTACTTACAGTTGACTCTATGACTGGTCAAGACGCAGTAAATGTTGCTGACACTTTTAATAAAAGGCTTGAAATTACAGGTGTAGTTTTAACAAAACTTGACGGCGATACTCGTGGTGGTGCTTGTCTTTCAATTAAGGCAGTTACTGGTAAACCTATAAAGTTTATTGGTGTAGGCGAAAAGATAAGCGATTTAGAACCTTTCTTTCCCGACAGGATGGCATCTCGTATTTTAGGTATGGGAGATGTGCTTTCATTGATTGAAAAAGCACAAGAAGCCGTTACTGAAGAAGATGCAAAAAAGATGGAAAAGAAGTTTAGAGAGAACTCTTTTACTCTTGAAGACTTTTTGTATCAGTTTGAATCTATGAAAAAAATGGGAGGCATAGCAAACATTTTAAGTATGATTCCGGGAGGGGCTAAAATTCGTGAGGAAGATATAAATGAAAAACAAATTGATAAGATGAAGGCGATTATTTTATCAATGACTCCCAAGGAAAGACTTAAACCTGACATAATCAATTCCTCAAGGAAAAAGAGAATTGCTCAAGGAAGTGGCACTACTGTGCAAGATATAAACAAACTGTTAAAGCAGTTTGAACAAAGCAAATTGATGATGAAACAAATGAAAAACGGCAAAGGCAAAATGCGTATGCCTTTTGGATTTTAATAAATAAAAAAAATTATAAATATTTTACATTTTATGGAGGTAATATAAAATGGCAGTTAAAATGAGACTTTTAAGACAAGGCGACCACAAATCACCCTGTTATCGTATCGTAGTTGTTGACGGAAGAAAGGCTAGAGGTGGCGAATATATCGAAAAAATCGGTCATTACAATCCCACTATGCAACCTGCTGAAGTAGTAATCGATGTTGAAAAGGCAAAATCATGGTTGGCAAAGGGCGTTCAACCCACTGAAACTGTTAAGAGTCTATTAGTTAAAGCTGGTGCAATGGAAAAGAGCAATAAATTAAGTCCTGCTAAAACTAACCCTAAAAAGAAGAAGGGTTAATCTATTTCTTTTAAATAACGATAAATTATAAACTACGGTTTATAAAAAGGAGTAACGATGTTAGATTTAATTAAGTACGTTGTTAATCAATTTGCAGAAAAGAAAGATGAAATTGATTATCAAGTTACAGAAACCGACGAAGAAATTACGGTAGTTGTTACTTTAGACCCCTCTGATATGGGAAAAGTTATTGGCAAGCAAGGTAAAATTGCTAAAGCCTTGAGAACTCTTGTTCGTTGTGCTGCTGGCAAAGACGCTAAAAAATACACTATTGAAATTAAAGAAAGAGGAGAGGGCGAAACTAATAAAGACTAGTTTTATTTTCTCATCATAACGGGGCTGTATCATTTTTTGACACAGCCCTGTGATTTTAAAAGAGGATAATTTAATGACTGATAAACTTATTATAGGTGAAATTTTAAAACCTCAAGGAATTAGGGGTGAAATTAAGGTAAAATGCTACCTTGATACCCTTGCTGAATTTAAAAGTTTTAAAAAGATATATATCGAGGGCACGGAGTATAAGGTGCTTTCCTTTAAGCAAGCAGACGGATTTGTATTTTTAGGTTTAAGTGGAATTGCTGATAGAAATACTGCCGAACTTATGCGTGGTAAAAAAATAGAGGGCAATAGAGAGGACGCAAAGCCTTTAGAGGAAGGAAGATACTATATCGTTGACGTAATTGGCTGTGTTGTTCAAGGCTTAAAAGGTAAAGTCTATGGCGAGGTGATTGATATTTTTTCAGCAAAGACTGATGTTTATACAATCAAAAACGGTGAGGAAACTTTAATGTTTCCTATTGCTGACGGTGTGGTGGAAAGTTTTGATATTGATAATAAAAAGATAATTGTCAATGAAAAAAGGTTTAGCGAAGTAGTGGTTAAATAATATGAAAATAGATATTTTAACACTTTTTCCCGAAATGTTTACTCCATTACAATCGAGTATAATAGGTAGGGCAAGAAAGGATAACAAGATACAAATAAATATAATAGATATCCGTGAGTTTTCAAAAGATGCTCATAAAAAGTGTGATGATTATCCTTTTGGTGGTGGTTCGGGTATGGTTATGATGATTCAACCTATCGCTGACGCTATTGAGTTTTTGGATAGTGAGCATAAGGCATTAAGGATTTTTATGTCACCTCAAGGTAAAGTGTTAAAGCAAGAATATGCTGTTTCACTCACTCAAAGAGAGCACATCATTATTCTTTGTGGACATTATGAGGGCGTTGACCAAAGAGTTATAGACCTCTTTATAGACGAGGAAATATCTGTTGGAGATTACGTTTTAACAGGTGGTGAGTTGCCGGCAATGGTATTGACTGATTGTCTTGCAAGGTATGTGGACGGAGTACTTTCAAACGGCTCTTTAGTTGATGAAAGTTTTACTGAAAACTTACTTGAGTATCCACAATATACCCGTCCTAGTGATTATAACGGGTGTAAAGTACCCGATGTTTTGCTTTCAGGCAATCACGGTGAAATTGCAAAGTGGCGTAGAGAAAAAGCAATAGAAGTTACTAAAGCAAAACGCCCCGACTTATTATAAATTTGAGGTTAAAAAGATGAAACATATACAATGGTTTCCAGGTCATATGACAAAGGCAATGAGGATGATGGAGGAAAATATTCCTCTATGTGATGGAGTTATCTATGTTTTAGATGCTCGTGCTCCTATTGCCACAGTCAATCAAAAATTAAAAAATCTTTTTGGAAACAAACCAATTTTATACGTTTTAAATAAGTGTGATTTGGCTGATTCAAATATCACCGATGGTTTTGCAAAATTGATTGAAAAGAATAATCAAATATCTTTTAAATGCGTGGCTACACAACCTAGTGCAAAAAAACAACTTATTTCAAAAATTAAGATTTTAATGAGTGAAAAAATTCAAAAAGATATTCAAAAGGGTGTCAATAGGTCGATAAAACTTATGGTTTCAGGTATACCTAACACAGGCAAAAGCACAATAATAAATATGCTTGCAGGTGAAAAAAGGGCAATAACAGGAGATAAGGCTGGCGTTACTAGAGGTAAGCAGTGGATTCGTTGTGATGGGTTTGAACTTTTAGATACTCCAGGAACAATGCCTCCTGCGTTCGAAAACCAAACTCTTGCAAAGCACCTTGCATATTTAGGTAGTATCAATGACGATATTTTAGATATGGACGATTTGTCTTTGGAATTGCTTGGCGAACTAGCTGTTATCAAGCCTGAATTATTGAAGGAAAAGTACAATATTGAAGATACTTCCTCAAACCTAGTAATGCTTGAACAAGTTTGCAGACGCCGTGGCTTTATTGTCAAGGGTGGTGAGTTTGACTACGAACGAGGCTCTAAAGCGTTGATTGACGATTTTAGAAAGGGAAAAATAGGAAAAATAAGTTTAGAAAACTACACAGATTTCCTTGACTATAATTTATAAATATGTAAAAATAAAAATCGGTTTATAAAAAAACCGATTTTGCTTAATGTTCTATTATGCTTTACTGCTTATGTATAGGTCTGTTAGGAAGTTCATAACTCCTGTAAACAAACCTGCTAAAATTAGGCATTTTGAAAACTCAAGGTTGAATACAAGTAAACCTAAAAGGATTCCTGCAAGCAATGATAAAATTAGTATAAAAATGAAAGTAAGCCAAGGCTTTTTTTCAGTTTCTCGCTTGTTGAAAAATGCACTTGTTGCAATAAAAAGTATTTGTACTGTTAAAGCAACATAGGCAGTTTTAAGTAGTGCTTGTGGAAAGATTAGTCCTAAAAGCATCAAAGTAAAAAGTATAAAAGTGAAAATAAATCGCATCTTGCCCTCCACATAAGTATTTCTCATTTGTACTTAAAATTATAGAATATATGATAAAAAATGTCAACGAAAGCAAAGTGAAAATTGTTAAATGATTATAAATGATTTTATTCAAATTTAACACAATAGGATGAGGTAACAAATGGACAAATTAGAGATTGAGAAAGACCTTTTATGTCAGGGCTATAAATATATAGCAGGCGTTGATGAGGTAGGTAGAGGACCTTTAGCTGGTCCTGTTGTTTGTGCTTGCGTGGTTATGCCCCTTGACGAACAAAATATTATCGAAGGTGTTGACGATAGTAAAAAACTTTCACCCAAAAAGAGAGAACTTCTCTCAAAAAAAATTTTGGAAAAAGCAATTTCATATAAGATATGCGAAATTGACAATAATGTTATTGATGAAATAAATATTTTAAACGCTGTAAAACTGTGTATGAAAAATTGTGTTGAAGGACTTGAAGTTTGTCCCGATATAGTTATAACGGACGGCAATATGGTGCTTGATATTGATAAAAAGCAACAAAGTTTTATAAAGGGAGATGCCCGTTCATACACGATAGGTTGTGCAAGTATAATCGCAAAGGTTTATAGGGACAATTTAATGGACGAGTATGATAAAAAATATCCTGCGTATGCCTTTGCAAAAAATAAAGGTTACGGCACAAAAGCCCATATGGATGCTATAAGGGAGGTGGGACTATGCGAGATTCACAGAAGAACCTTCACGACAAAAATTTAGGCAAAAAAGGGGAAAAGCAAGCCGTAAATTTATTAAAAAAACAAAAGTATAAAATACTTGATAAAAATTTTACTTGTACTTTTGGTGAGTGTGATATAATTGCTGTAAAGGACGGAACAATAGTTTTTGCAGAGGTGAAAACGAGATATAGCACCAGTTATGGCAGTGCAAGTGAGGCTGTAACTAAAACTAAACAAAAAAAGTACTACAATATCGCAAGCTATTATTTAAAATTACATAGTCTATTTGATTGTGCTGTTCGTTTTGATGTTATTGAGGTGTATAAAGATAGTATAAATCATATTGAGGGTGCGTTTAGTTTATAATAAATTGTGAAAAATTTTTACAAAAGCAAAAAAAGTGAAAAATAATATAAAATTAGTTGCATAGTGGCTTATTTTTTGTTAAAATGTAATAGTTGACTTCGGACGGTCCTCTTGTGATGCAATTTTTTTTGCAGTGCGACAATGAACGTTTAGTAAATATGGAGGTAAAGTCAAATGAAAGGTTTAATAGAAGCTATTGAAAAAGAAGGGCTTAAAGAGTCTGTTCCTCAATTTAATGTAGGTGATACTGTTAAAGTTAGCTTTAAGGTTATTGAAGGAACTCGTGAAAGAATCCAAGCATTTGAAGGCGTTGTTATCGCAAAGAAAAATGGTGGTGTAAGAGAAACTTTCACTGTAAGAAGACTTTCTTTCGGCGTAGGCGTTGAAAGAACGTTCCCTATCCACTCACCCAAGGTTACTAACGTTGAAGTTGTTAGAAAGGGTAGTGTAAGAAGAGCGAAACTTTATTATTTGAGAGGTCTTACAGGTAAGGCTGCTAAAATTAAGGAAGTTAGATAATCTACTAAAAATTAAAAACTGTCTCTTTGAGACAGTTTTTTGTTTTAGTAAGCCATTTAATTTACTTTTTTTCAAGTTTAGTTTAAAATATAAAAAAGGGTGTTAAGATGTTTTATAAAATAGGTTTATATTTTAAAGATTTATGGATAAAAATAAAAAATTCAAAACTTACTGAAAAGTTGTTTTTAATCTTTGCAATAATCTTTGCCTTTTCCTCATTTTTTACTTTGGGGAATTTTAATTCGCTTGGCAAAAGTTATTTTGTAAAAGCCTCTTTGGAAGATAAGCAAGAGATTGAATTTAAGTTGAATTTTGACGACGACCAAAAAACGCTTTCTGCAATATATATCAATTATGGCGTAATTTATGAGCCTATTGGAAGCGAAGTTGCAATTCAAGTATCGAAAAGACAAAATTCATTAGGTACTTGGACAAATGCAGGTGTGGGTTCAACAACTATTTTAAATTTAAAAAAGGTTGACGATGAGGGAAACGTTGATGAAAGAAGTTTATCTAACTATAACTGGACTCCTTTATTTGAAGATTTAACTTTGAGTTCAACCTATACAAGTTATCGATTTATTTTAACTTGTGATATGGTAGTTAATGAAATTGCCTTTGTCGCAAATAACGGTACGACTGTTGATTGTAAACTCTCTCGTGGGGATAAAAATGCGTCAAAAATGATTGATAGTCCCAAAAGTTTTAATAAGAAAAAATCATCTTATTATAGATTTACTGAAGATGAGATTTACTCACTAATCCAAGTGGACAATATACTAAATAGTGGTAAATTGCAAAGTGATAATGCAATCATTATAAATAAAGCTTTTAATAGTCTAGGTGGTTTGATATTACTTGTTGGTACTTTTATTTTTGGTAGGAGTACTTTTGGTTTAAGATTTATTCCTTTTCTGTTTAGTTTTGGATTGTTTATCTTAATATATAAGTTTGCTTCTCGTCTTTTTAAAGACAATAAGTACGGTATGGTTGGTGGACTAATTTATGTTTTTAGTACGCTACCTTTTACCATTTTTCGATTAGGTAACTTAACTTCAACGGTGGCATTTTTAACTTTACTTGCCTTTTACTTTGCCTTTAAATTCTTTTCATATGGGGTTAGAGCGTCATCGTCAAGTAGCGATTTTTCAAATATAGTTTATTCAGGAATTTTTGTGTCGCTAGCATTATGTATCTCAACAAAGGTTTTGTTTGCCTACGGTGCACTTTTGTTTATAATCGGCTGGGGACTAGTAAGACAATATAAAGTTAATAAAAAGCGTGGTGAAGAAGCTGTTGCAAACGCAATGATTGAAAATAAAAAAATACACGATGTAAAAGAGAGGGAGGAGAACTTTAAACAGGCAGAAGCAGTTAGAGATAGTTATAATTCTGTAAACAAAAAAACTATTTTAATTTCTTCAATTTGTGCTTTCAGTTCATTTTTACTTTTAGCATTTATCTTGCTGATTGCCTTCTCATCATTAACATATAAAGTAAATAACCTCTATTATTATGCAGGGCTTAATGCCTCGTTTATGAAGGTTTTTGGTATAACGTTTAAAAATTGTTTTAACGGATTCAACAATACCTTGCTTTCAGTTAGCAATAATATGAAACCATTTGCCTTTTTTGTACTTCCTAAAGCCTCAACATTGTATGTTACTTCGTATGCAAGTAATTCTAGTGGAATTTATCAACAACTCAACTGCTGTGTAAACATAGGTGTGGTGTTTATCTCTCTCTTATCCTTTTTATTTTCAACCTCGTATGTGGTTGCGTCATATTTTATAAAAAAAGACAGCGATAAAGAGTTAAAGACTGTAAGGTATATAAGAAGAATTTACTATTTTCTACTTTTGGGATTAGTTGCGACATTTATGCCAAACTTAATATCTCAAAACAATATAACAATGTTTGATAGTGGACTTTTTTATGTTTTCTATTTAATCTATATTTTGCTTGCGTTATACATTTTAAATATGACAACTAATAAGGGTGAGAATAAAGTATCAATGGTAGATAAAATTACTGTTGTATTATTAGTAGTATTTTCAATTCTTTTTCTTATGCAAATACCGTCAATGTTTTGTATAAGCACTTCTGTCGTATGGTCAAAATGCTTATACGGTTGGCAGTCAGTTGTAAATAATGGTTATTTTAGAAGATTAAGTTAATAAATAAAATTTTCGCTTAAAAGCGAAAATTTTTAATTAAAGGATAAATATGTTAGCAAAAGTAAAAAGTTTTTGTTTAAAAGGTTTAGACGGTGTACCTATTGAGGTAGAAACTGATATAAATAACGGCCTACCTGCTTATGAACTTGTAGGTTTACCTGATACAGCAGTAAAGGAATCTAGGGAGAGAGTTCGTTCGGCAATTAAAAATACTGCAAAAAAATTTCCCGTAACGAAGATTGTTGTTAATTTAGCCCCTGCTGATGTTAAAAAGGAAGGCTCGTCTTTTGACCTACCCATTGCCCTATCTATTTTAAAGGCAACAGACCAACTTGCAAATGTTGATATTGATAACGTTGTGATACTTGGTGAACTAGCACTTGACGGAAAAGTTCGTGGAGTATCGGGCATATTGCCCATTTTAATATCTGCAAAAGATAGTGGTTATAAGGATTTTATTATACCAGCAGAAAACGCAAATGAGGCGAGTTATATTGACGGCTTAAATATAATAGCAGTATCTTCTTTAAAAGAAGCCGTAAATCATTTGTTGGGTATTGAAGTTTTAACTCCTCTAGCAACAAGGTCATATACTTGTGGGAAAACTGAAAATAAGTTTTCAGTTGATATGTCCTTTGTTAAAGGACAAGCAACGGCAAAAAGAGCATTAGAAATTGCCGTAAGTGGAGGTCATAATATCTTAATGGTAGGTCCTCCAGGTACGGGTAAAACTATGCTTGCTAGGTGTATACCTACTATTATGCCTGATATGAGTTTTGATGAAGCGTTAGAGGTTACAAAAATCCACTCAGTTGCAGGTATGCTTAATGAGGAAGGAATTATAACTGAACGACCTTTTAGAAAACCTCATCACACTGCTACTACAATTTCTTTGTGTGGTGGTGGAAATAAAGTTATTCGCCCAGGAGAAATAAGTTTGGCTCATAACGGTGTGCTTTTTATGGACGAACTTCCTGAATATAACCGTTCCACCCTTGAAGCGTTGCGTCAACCTCTTGAGGACGGTATCATTTCAATCTCTCGTGCAGGTGCGTCAGTAACCTTCCCTGCAAACTTTATGCTTTGTGCAAGTATGAATCCCTGTCCCTGTGGTAACTATGGTTCGGACAAGTTGGTTTGTACTTGTACGAATACCAAGATAAACCAGTATCGTTCAAAAATTTCAGGACCGTTACTTGATAGAATTGATATACAAGTTGAGGTGGATTCTGTAAACTATGACGACTTAGTTTCTAATAGAGAGGAAGAAACTTCTGCCGAAATAAAAACTAGAGTTGATAGAACTAGAAAAATACAGCAGTATAGATATAAAAAGGCTGAAATTTTTTCAAACAGTAATATGGGCGAAAAGGAAATAAAAAAATATTGTGCATTATCAAAAGAGTGTGAGCAAATTTTAAAGCAAACTTTTGAGAGTTTAAATCTTTCAGCAAGAGCAAGGAGTAGAATTTTAAAAGTTGCCCGTACCATAGCAGATATGGAACTTAGCGAAGATATAAAAGTTGTTCATCTGTTAGAGGCAATCTCTTATAGAACTTTTGATAAGATGGTATAAAAATGGAATATACAAAGGACGAAAAGTCAATCATTTGGCTTGATAGTTTTAACGATTTTGACTATAAACATAAAATTGAATTATTAGATCAGGTAGCATCTCCGTACGAAATAGTTAAAAATTTTTCAAAGCATAAAAATTTTATTGAAAAGAGCGTAGGCGAAAAGTTGTTTTACGAAATGAAAAATTCTTTAAAAGATGGTTCGTATATAGATAAAGTTTTGTCAAACCTTGAAAAGAAGAAAATTGAGGTTGTAACAAAGTATTCAAACAAATACCCACCCGAACTTTTAAAGATACCTGCACCTCCTTTATTACTTTATTGTAAAGGGAACTTAGAACTTTTAGAGAAAAAGAAATTTTCAATAGTAGGTTCAAGGAAAACTTTAGCCTTTGTTGAGAAACAAACAATGGAGTTTTCAAGTGAAATCTCAAAACACTTCGTAGTGGTTACAGGACTTGCTGAGGGTGGCGACTCTTGTGCGATTAATGGTGCATTAGAGAGTGAAAATCTAATTTCAGTTTTGGCTTACGGGTATGACTATATTTATCCTGAGTGTAATAAAAGTCTTCTTGAAAAAATTATTCAAAAGGGTTTAGTTATCACTGAACATAATCCCACAATCTCACCTAAAAGACATTTATTTATTGTTCGCAATCGAATAATAGCAGGGTTAGGACAGGGTGTGCTTGTGGTGAGTGCAGGTCAAAAAAGTGGGGCAAAAGTTACAGCAGAATATGCTTTAGAGTATGGCAAAGATGTGTTTGCTTTTCCTTATAATATAGGCGTATATTCTGGTGTTGGCTGTAATGAAATTATCAAAAATGGTGGAAGATTGTGTAATGATATAGTTGACATTTTTGGAACTTATGGTATAAACTTGTTCAAACAAGAAGTTATTTCAATGAGTAATGACGAATCGCTTATCTACAATATTATTAAGGACGGCGAGGTTCATATTCAGGAAATAGAAAATAAATCAGGTCTAAAACAGAGTGTTATTGCATCAATAATTTCACTACTTGAAATCAAAGGTTTGGTTTCAAGAACGGGTGGTAATAAATATTGTGCAATAAAATAAAGGTGTTAAATGGATTTAATTATTGTAGAATCTCCTTCAAAAGCAAAAACAATATCAAAATATTTAGAGGGTAAATATAAAGTAGATGCTTCTGGTGGTCATATCCGTGATTTACCTGAAAAGAGATTAGGGGTAAATATTGATAAAAATTTTGAGCCTACTTATGTTGTAAGCAAGGATAAAAAGGAAGTCATAACTCGTCTTTTAGAACAGGCAAAAAAAGCAGATAAAGTTTATCTTGCAACCGACCCTGATAGAGAGGGTGAAGCAATCAGTTGGCACTTAAAAACTGCTTTAAAACTAAAAGATGAAAATACTGCTAGAATTGAGTTTAATGAAATTTCTCCTACGGCTATAAAAGAGGCTTTAAAAAATCCTAGAGAGATAGATATTAATCTTGTTGACGCACAACAGGCTAGACGAGTTTTAGATAGACTTGTTGGTTACAAAATTTCCCCCATAGTTTCAAAAAGACTGCAAAGCAGTTTGTCAGCAGGTCGTGTTCAATCAGTTGCACTTCGTCTTGTTTGTGATAGAGAAAGAGAGATTATGGCTTTTATTCCTGAAGAATTTTGGAATATAAAGGCTGAATTAAAATGCAAAGAAGAAAAGCCCACCTTCAAGGCATTATTAGTTGAAAAAGGTGGAAAAAAATATAAACCCACAAACGAACAAGAAGCCAATGAGGTTATTGAAAGTTTAAAATCACACGATTTTATTGTAAGTAAAGTAAAGAGGGCTGAAACAAAGTCAAGTTCACCTGCCCCTTTTACTACTAGTACATTACAACAGGATGCATCAAGCAAATTAAATCTTACTGCACCCGAGGTTATGCAAGTAGCACAGCATTTGTACGAAGGTATAGATACTTCCACAGAAGGTCATATCGCTTTTGTTACTTATATTAGAACGGACTCAGTAAGAATATCAAAAGAAGCACAAGAAAAGGCTCTTAATTTTATAAAAGGAAAGTATGGTGAGGAGTACGCTCCAGCCACTCCTAATATATATAAGACTAAAAAGAACGCACAGGACGCACACGAGGCGATAAGACCTATTGACCTTCAAATGACACCTGAAAAGGCTTCAAAATTGCTTGATAAAAAACACTACTCCGTTTATAAGTTGATTTACGAGAGATTTTTGGCATCACAAATGGTTGATGCAATATACAACAGTGTTCAAATAAATATAGAAAATGGAATATACGGTTTAAAGGCGAGTGGAAAAACTTTAAAGTTCGCAGGCTTTACAATCGTATATCAAGAGAATAAGCAAAGCAACGATGATGAGGAAGACAACAAACTTTTGCCTAATGTAAATGATGGGGATAGACTAGATTTGATAGAGTTGTTTCCTGAACAAAAGTTTACAAAACCTCCTCAAAGATATACCGATGCTTCCCTTGTTAAGACTATGGAAGAAAAGGGAATAGGTAGACCTTCAACCTATGCTTCGATAATCCAGGTACTAACAAAGAGAAAGTACGTAAAAAAGGACGGGAAGTATATGGTTCCTACCGAGATGGGCTTTTCTTTGACTGATATGATGGTTAAGTATTTTACTGACATAATGGATATATCCTTCACTGCTAAAATGGAAAACCAACTTGATGAAATTGAAGATGGTGGCAAGGACTGGCATAAAATTATAGCAGATTTTTACCCTAGTTTCAGCGAACAACTTTATAAATGTACGACTGACGGAGATGAGATGACTGATATTCTTTGCGAAAAGTGTGGTCATCCTATGATTAGAAGAAGTGGAAGATACAGCAAGTATTTGGCTTGTTCAAACTACCCTGAGTGCTCAAACATTAAGAGTGAAGGAGAGGAGATTAGTGAAACTCGTTGCCCTAAATGTGGTAGCAATATGGTTGTAAAGAGTGGAAAGTACGGTAGATTTTTGGCTTGTCCTAATTATCCTGAGTGTTCGCAAATTTTACCTATTGAAGCAGAAGTAAGTGATGAACTTTGTGAAAAGTGTGGTACTCCCTTAATCGTTAAAAAAGGCAAGTTTGGTAAATATTTGAATTGTCCTAAATGCAATATAAATAAAAGCATTGCCGAAAAGGTTGGTATTTGTCCGGAGTGTGGGAAGGACACTCAAAAGATGTCAACAAAACGTGGAAAAACTTTCTACGGTTGTACAGGTTACCCCGATTGTAAATTTATGAGTTGGGATATACCTACAGGAGAAAAATGCTCAAAATGTAATGAGGGTTACCTTGTGAAAAAGGGCAAGATAATTAAATGTTCAAATGCTGATTGCGACTACCAAGTTGACAATAAGGAAAAATAATAAATGGAAAAAATAAAAGTTATAGGGGCTGGGCTTGCCGGGTGTGATTGTGCATACTATTTGGCCGAGCAAGGCTTTAAAGTTGAACTTTACGATATTAAACCTAACAGATTTACCCCTGCCCACTCTAATAAAAATTTTGGCGAGTTGGTGTGTAGCAACTCTTTAAAAAGTAATGATGTTTACGGTAATGCGTGTGGACTTTTAAAGGAAGAAATGCGTATACTTGGTTCAATGGTAATATCCGTTGCAGATGAAACCAAGGTTGACGCAGGTGGTGCGCTTGCCGTTGATAGAGAGTTGTTTGCAAGTAAAATTACCAAAAATATTTTACATCATAAAAATATTACCTTTATAAGCGATGAGGTAACCTCAATACCTGAAGGCAATGTAGTTATAGCAACAGGTCCGTTAACTCTTGATAAACTCGCAAACGATATATCTAATAGACTAGGCGAACAGTTGTATTTTTTTGATGCGGCTGCCCCTATTGTTTCAGCAGATAGTATTGATATGTCAAAGGCGTTTATAGGAGATAGATACGGAAAGGGAAACGGAGATTATATAAATTGTCCGTTGACAAAAGAAGAATATGAACTTTTTGTAAATGAATTGTGTAGTGCTGAAAGGGCAACTTTACATAATTTTGAAAAAAGGGAAATATTTGAGAGTTGTATGCCCGTTGAAATTATGGCTAGCCGAGGAATTGACACTTTACGCTTTGGTATGCTTAAACCTGTTGGATTATATGACGAAAACGGAGTGCGTCCATACGCAGTTTTGCAACTACGCAAAGAGAATAACGAGGGTAGTGCTTATAATTTGGTTGGTTTTCAAACTAACCTTAAATTTGCCGAGCAAAAGCGAGTTTTTGGTATCTTTCCTGCCTTAAAAAACGCAGAGTTTTTAAGATACGGAGTGATGCATAGAAATACTTATATCAATGCTCCCAAATTTTTAAATAGTGATTTTTCATTAAAAATGAATACTAATATTTATTTTGCAGGACAAATAACAGGCGTAGAGGGATATGTTGAAAGTGCTATGAGTGGACTGCTTGTAGCCGTTCATCTTACGCAAAAGTTAAAAGGGAAAAAACCTTTAACTTTTGATAATAAGACCATTTGTGGCGCATTATCAAACCACATATCTACTTTAACAGATAACTTTCAACCAATGAACGCAAATTACGGTATTTTGAGTGAACTTGATGAAAAGATAAGAGATAAGGTATTAAAAAAGAGAAAAATGTCCCAAAGGGCATTAGAGAATATAAGAGTTATTAAAGAAAAAATCGAGTTATAAAAGGAGTGAAATATGACTGAATTTAGAGGTACAACTATTTGTGCAGTGCAAAAAAACGGTTCAATCGCCATTGCAGGTGACGGACAAGTTACTTTGTCTGAATCAATAGTTTTTAAAAATAATGCCGTAAAGGTTAGAAGAATTTACGGTGGAATGGTAATTTTAGGTTTTGCAGGCTCAGTATCGGATGCCTTCTCTTTAACAGAGAGATTTGAGGGTATGTTAAATAAATATTCAGGCAACTTGATGCGTTCCTGCGTTGAACTTGCTGAACTATGGAGAAATGATAAAGCACCTAGAAAACTTGAAGCAATGATGATTTGTGCTGATAAAAATAGTATGTTTATCGTGTCGGGTAGTGGAGAAGTTATCGAACCAGACGGTGGCGTTTGTGCAATCGGTAGTGGTGGTAACTATGCTTTAGCAGCAGCAAGAGCATTGTATCAAGAGACTGATTACTCAGCTGAAGATATTGCAAAAAAAGCGTTAAAGATAGCAAGCGATATTTGCGTTTTTACAAACGACCACATTACTTGTGAAGTTTTATAATAAGGAGATAAAAATATGGGATTATCACCTAGAGATATTGTAAACGAATTAGACAAAAACATTATAGGACAAGACGAAGCAAAAAGAGCAGTTGCCATTGCTTTGCGTAATAGATATAGAAGAAGTAAACTTTCAGATGAGTTAAGGGAGGAAATTACTCCTAAAAATATCATTATGAAAGGACCTACTGGAGTAGGTAAAACTGAAATTGCAAGGCGTCTTGCAAAACTTGTTAAAGCCCCTTTTATTAAAGTTGAAGCAACAAAGTATACTGAGGTAGGTTACGTTGGTAGAGATGTTGAAAGTATGGTTAGAGATTTGGTTGAGTGTTCATTGCGACTTGTTAAAGAGGAGCAAATGAAGGTTGTCAGCGAAAAAGCAAAAAAAGAAGCAGAAAAGAAAATTCTAAAAGCCTTGATGCAAGCAAAATCAAATGAAAAGGGCGACCTTTCAACCGAGGTTTTTGAAAGAAACCTTCTTGACGGACTTCAAAAGGGCAACTACGATAACGTGCAAATCGAAATAGAAGTTTTGGATACTCCCAAGCCTATGGAGTTGATGTCAGGCATGGGGACTGAAATAAATATAGGAAGTATTTTTGGAGATATTCTTCCCAAAAAATACAAAAAGCGTAAGACTAGCGTTAAAGATGCAATGAAACTTTATGTTCAAGAGGAGAGCGAAAAGTTGATTGATAACGATAACGTTACAGCAGAGGCTTTAAAGAGAGCAGAACAAGACGGAATAATCTTTATTGATGAAATTGATAAAATTGCAGGGCGTAGTCAAGGCTCAGGCCCTGACGTATCTCGTGAGGGTGTCCAAAGGGACATTTTGCCTATCGTTGAAGGCTGTACAGTAAATACGAAGTATGGACCTGTAAGAACTGACTTTATCTTGTTTATCGCCGCTGGTGCTTTCCATGTAAGCAAAGTGGAAGATTTAATTCCTGAGTTGCAAGGCAGATTTCCTATATTTGTTGAACTTGCAAGTTTGAATAAGGAAGACTTTGTTAAAATTTTAACTGAAACTAAAAATTCAATATCATCACAATATCAAACTTTGCTAGCAGTTGATAATATTAATTTAATTTTTAAAGAAGATGCGATAGCGCGTATCGCTGAAATTTCGGTTGATATAAATGCAACTAGCGAGGATATAGGTGCAAGAAGGTTGCATACCGTTATGGAAAAATTGCTTGACGATATTTCCTTCAATGCAAGTGGCGACCACCCTATGCTTGATATAGTTATTGATAAAGTTTATGTTGATGAACATTTAGATAAAATTATTCACGATAGAGATTTAAAGAAATATGTACTATAACCAAAAGTATTAAGGAGTTACTATGATAAATATTCCCAAGGGTACGAAGGACGTACTACCCTCATATTCGTATAAATGGCAATATGTTGAAGGAGTGGAAAAGGAAGTTGCCAAACTTTTTAACTTAAAAGAAGTGAGAACCCCCACTTTTGAACATACTGAATTGTTTTTGCGTGGTGTAGGCGATACTACTGATATTGTTAATAAAGAGATGTATACCTTTTTAGATAAGGGCGATAGGTCAATTACTTTAAAGCCTGAAGGTA
The DNA here is from genome assembly GCA_964550125.1 of uncultured Clostridia bacterium. Lineage (GTDB taxonomy): Bacteria > Bacillota > Clostridia > Christensenellales > Borkfalkiaceae > CAZJWC01. The sequence goes on from CAZJWC010000004.1 coordinate 44,829, forward strand.
CGGCTGGATTTGTTAGGTGCTTTATTGAAAATAATTTAGCAAATGGTACAATGCCTGTTAAAACTTTTTATATTACACCCGTGTTTAGATATGAGCGTCCACAGGCTGGTAGATTGCGTGAACATCATCAATTTGGTGTTGAAATATTTGGTGGTGCAAGTGCTGATACTGATGCTGAGGTTATTTCAATCGCAAACGAAATTTTAACTAGACTTGGCATAAAAGATGTTGAACTTAATATAAACAGCATAGGTTGTAAAAAATGTAGAGTTGATTATAGTAATGCATTAAAGGACTATTTTGCACCTAATATTGATAAAATGTGTCCTACTTGCGTTGAAAGGCTTGAAAAAAACCCCTTGCGTGTACTTGATTGTAAGGTTGATACTTGTAAAGAGTTTACAAAAAATGCACCCTCTACTATTGATTATCTATGCGATGAGTGTAAGGAACATTTTGAAAAACTTAAAAAGAATTTAGACCTTTTGGGTATTAAATATAAAATCAATCCTAATATCGTTCGTGGACTTGATTATTATTCAAAAACGGTGTTTGAGTTTATTTCAAACTCAATAGGTTCACAAGGTACAATTTTAGGTGGTGGAAGGTACGATACCCTTGTTGAAAATTTAGGTGGTAACCCTACTCCAGCCGTTGGTTTTGGTAGTGGTATTGAAAGACTTTTAATGGTTATGGAAAATACTGATGTTCCCTTCCCAGCCGAAGATACACCTACCGTATATATTGCTGGTATGGACGAAACTTCAAGAGAAAAAGCGTTTGAAATTGTCTACCTTTTAAGAAAAGGAAACGTAAGTGCAGAGTTTGACCATACTGCTCGTTCAATCAAAGCACAATTTAAGTACGCTGACAAAATAGGTGCAAAGTATGTAGTAGCGTTAGGTTCAACTGAACTTGAAAGTGGAAAAGTACAAGTTAAACGTATGGTTGACGGTAATGTTGATGAAGTTGCACTTGTAAAATTAGTTGAGTATTTTAAAACACTCAACTAAAATACATATTGGTTTATGAGGTGTAAAAATGACAATAAAAACAATAGAACAATTTGACGAGATAATTAAAAAGAGTGATAAACCTGTATTCGTTGACTTTAATGCCACTTGGTGTGGACCTTGTAGGTTGCTTGCACCTATCGTTGAACAATTAGAGAAGGAGTTTGAAGGTAAACTTGAATTTTTAAATGTTGATGTTGATGAAGTGTCTGCTTTAGCCGATAGATATCAAATATATACAATTCCTTGCCTTTATATCTTTAAAGACGGAAATAAGGTTGCTGAAAAGATTGGTTACTCTCAAAAAGAGGAGCTTGAAAAATTTATAACTGAAAATATTTAATTTACAGTGGCATAACATATAGTTGTGCCACTTTTTGTTTGTCATTTTATATAAATTGTGTTATAGTATGAGCGAAAACTTAATAAAAAGTTTTTGAGGCGGAGTGAAATTCTCCACCGACAGTAATTGCTTTTGCATAAGTCTGGGAGGAACGCAAGTTCTTGATGAAGTGTAATTCTTCAACCGACGGTATAGTCCGGATAAAAAAAATTTGTAAGACGCCTTAGTGCGTCTTTTTTTAAGGAGTTTTTATGAATAATCAAACTGAAAATGAGGAAGAATTAAAGCCTCAAACGGAAGAATTACAACAAGAAAATTATGAAGAAGCAGAATATAATATCACTTTAACAAAGAAAAAATTTAGTGCAACGATAATAGCAAAAATTGCAATGTTTACAGCGTTAGCATTTGCCTTATCATATATTGAGTTTCCTATTTTCCCTGCAACCCCCTTTTTAAAGATTGACTTTGGAAATGTTTTTATAATGCTTTCAGGTTTTATGTTTGGTCCGTTAGGAGCAATTATTACACTGCTTTGCAAGGAATTTTTGTGTTTTATAACAAAATCCTCAACAGGTGGTGTAGGTGAAATTGCTAATGTGATTATGACGTTATCGTATATAATCGTCCCCTCTTGCATGTACTTAAAAAAGAAAGGAAAAAAGTGGGTAATAATTACTATGTGCATAGGTGTGTTGTTGCAGGCTTGTAGTTCCTTACTTGTAAATAGATTTATCAACTTCCCCTTGTATATGGGTGAGGGAGCAGGTTTGTTTTTTGCTCAAACTTGGTATTATATTTTTCTTTTCAATTTAATCAAGGGAGTTGCAATCAGCGTTTTAACCTTTATTTTATATAAGAAAATTTCCTACCTATTAAAAAAGTTTTAATTGCTTTATTCAAGCAAATATTATATAATTGATTTATGATTACTAATAGTGAATTTGAAACGATAGATTTTGCAAAAGAGTTTGCAAAAAAATTAAAACCTAACGATGTAGTTTTACTCTCTGGTGAAATGGGTGCAGGCAAAACAATATTTGCAAAGGGTGTTGCCTTGGGACTTGGCATTGATGGTGAAATTACAAGCCCCACTTACGCTTATATGAACGACTATGACGGAAAGTTGTATCATTACGATTGTTATAGACTTACAAGTTCAGCACAGGCAGAGGGATTAGGACTGACTGATTATTTTTACGCAGGTGGCGTTTGCCTAATTGAGTGGGCTGAAAATATACAAGAAATTTTACCTGACAACTGCATTAAGGTAAAAATTACAAAACTTGATTTAACAAAAAGACAAATAGAGGTCGTATGAAAAACTGTTTAGTTATTGATACAAGTTCAAAATATTTAACTGTACTTTGCTCAAAAGAGGGTAAAACGGAAATAACACACCTTGCTGATTGCAACCTTACACACTCATTAAAACTTATGGACGCTGTTGAACATACTTTGATTAAAGCACAATTATCTCTTGATGATATCGATTTTTTCGGTTGTGTGGTTGGACCTGGTTCGTTCACAGGTATTAGGATAGGTATAGCAACCATTAAAGGATTTTGCTTTGCAAAAAATAAACCTTGCCTTTCATTAACTTCTTTTGATATTATTGCATATAATGCTAATGAAAAAGCACTAGCAGTTATTGATGCTGGGCATAATAACTATTATGTCTGTGGTTTTGATGAAGACAAAAATATAATTTATCAGCCTGAATTTTGTTCGTATGAAAAACTGGTTGAAGTATCTAAAGATTTTGAGGTTTATTCGTTTGATACGCTAAAAATTTCTTATAAAACCGTTGATGTTTCAAAAGGACTTTTAAATGCAACGGCTTGTAAAGAGGGAGAACTTTCAAATGAACTTGTTGCCTTTTATATTAAAAAAAGTCAGGCAGAGGAAAGCAGGTTGAAAAATGAAGGTTAGAAAGTGGACCAAAAGCGACCTTATACAAATATCTAATCTTGAAAAAGAGTGTTTTGAAGACTTTTGGACACTTGATATGTTTGAAAGCACTTTAAATACTTATAATACAATTCCTCTCCTTTGTGAGATTGAAAGCAAAATAGCAGGTTATATTTTAGTTGCCTATGTAAAAGGTGATGATGTAGCCGATTTAATGAATATTGCCGTTAAAAAAAATTTTAGGAGAAAGGGAATTGCTGATAAGCTTATTGAAAATGCTGTTTTAATTGCAAAAGACAAAGGGATAAAAACTCTTTTTTTAGAGGTGAGGGTAGGAAATATCCCTGCACAGAATTTATATAAAAAACATAATTTTAAAGCAACTAATGTTAGAGAAAAATATTATGACAATCAGGAAGATGCTTTAGTGATGGCGAAAAGTTTGGAGGATTAGTATTTCATCTTTATCAAATTATACTTACTTCGTTGAGGTTGACGGATACAGTGTTTGTTATATTCAAAAGGGCATTGGAAAAGATTTAGTTTTGCTTCACGGCTATAATTCTTGCAAAGAGAGTTTTTATTATCAAATTGAGTTTTTTTCAAAAAGGTATAGAGTTACTTGTTTAGATATTGTAGGTTTTGGAAAAAGCGATAAACTCAAAGAGAGTTTTGGGGTAGTGGAGTATGCTCATTTCATTGAGAAATTCCTTGAAAAATTAAACATTAAAAAACCAAATGTTGTTGCTCACTCTTTTGGTGGAAGACTAGCGATTTATCTTTCTGCTCAAAGCCTCCTTTTTGATAAAGTTGTTTTAACAGGAAGTGCTGGGGTAATAATAAATCACGGATTAAGATATAAAGCAAAAGTTTATTCATATAAACTTTTAAAAAAAATATTTAAAAATAAAAACTTTACCTTTTCTGCAAGTAAAGAGTACAAAAATTTGAACGATATACAAAGAGAAAGTTTTAAAAAAATCGTAAATTTTGATTTGCGAGGCTTAAGTAAAAATATTCAAAATGAAACTCTTTTACTTTATGGGAAAGGGGATAGAGATACCCCCGTCAAGATAGGTAAAATTTTAAATAGACAAATTAAGGGCAGTAAGTTGCTAATTTTTGAAAATTCAGGTCATTTCCCTTTCATTGATGAGGCAAATAGATTTAACCATCAAGTTAATGAGTTTTTAAATAATTAGTTTTTGGAGAATACGGTCAATGCTAGATGTTTTTTCATTAAATGGAATAATCGAATATTTGATTGTTGCAATAATAATGTCATTGCTTATGGGACTATGTTCCTTTAAGCCTTTTGGCGTTTTGCAACAATGTGGCTATAAAACGAAGATGTTTTTGTCTTGGGCAGGAAGAAAGAATAATATGGCGTTCACTCGTCTTGTTTTACTTTCTTTTATGCTTGTGTTATTTTCAGCAATTACAACTTTGTGTTTTTCCTTTTTAGGCATAATTTCTGCTTATTTGAGTTTAATTCCTTTTGTGGGTTTCTTTATTTTATACTATTACGCAGATAGTAAAATTGCACTTAAAGTTAAACTTAAAATTACAGGTAGAGTTAGACGTTTATATGCTACGCTTATTATACTTTTGATTTTGTTTATATTCCTTCTTGGAGTAATCTTTAATTTGCTTGTTAACATTGTTGATGTTGATATAATATATAATTTTAAATATGTTCCTTTAGGTGTGTTGCCTTTATTTTTACCTTCAAGTATTGCACTAGCAAACATTATAAATTCAGCAATAGAAAACCCTAAAAATAAAAAGTTTATTGTTAAAGCGACAGATAAACTTGCAAAAACGGATATTAAAAAGATAGCAATTACAGGTAGTTATGCAAAGACTACTATAAAAAATATTCTATTCACAATCTTAAGTGAAAAATACTCTATTGTTTGCACTCCTGAGTCATATAATACACCCTTGGGTATTGCAAAAACTATAAACAAAAATGACCTCTCTTGCTATGATTATATTATTGTAGAAATGGGTGCAAAAAACAAGGGCGACATAAAAGAACTTTGTGATATGGTTCAACCAGACTATTCAATTATAACGGGTATATGTCCACAGCATTTAGAAAGTTTTGAAACTCTTGAAAATATTATTTCAACAAAGAGTGAAATTATTGAAGGCACTTCAAAAGACGGATTTATAGTTGTCGGTGCTGATGAAAATACAAAAAATATCTTTAAAGATATTCAGCAAGATAAATTACTTGTTCCCAGTAAAGATTTAATTATTAAGGGTGTAAAATCTTCAACCGAAGGTATTAAATTTAGTTATAATACAAAGGGAGAAGTTTACAATTTTGAAAGCAAACTACTAGGCGAACACAACGCTAGGAATATAGCAATTTGCGTTGAAATGGCAAAAAAACTTGGACTTTCAAAAGAGGAAATAGAAAGAGGTGTAAAGAAGGTAAATCATATTCCACACCGTCTTGAAAAAATAGTTAGTAACGGAATTTCAATTATTGACGACAGTTATAATGCAAGCATAAATGGAGTTTACGCTGCGTTAAATGTATTAAAGTTATTCGGTGGAAAAAAGATTGTAGTTACTCCTGGCGTGGTTGAACTAGGAGTGCTTGAAGAAGAAGTAAACAGAAAACTAGGCGAACAGTTGAGTGATGTTGACCTCTTGATATTGGTAGGTGAAACTTTAGTTCAAATTATCAAAGAGGGTGCTTTATCAAATGGTATGTCTGTTGATAAAATTAAAGTAGTTCCTACCCTTGAGCATACTAAAGAGATTATACAAGAATACGTAGAAAAGGGCGATACGTTGTTGTTTTTGAACGACTTGCCCGACATATATAACTAATTGAGAGAAATACCAAAGCAAAAATTTTTTGTGGAGGTGTTTTTTTTATGAAAAATGTAGGCGTATTTTTTGGTGGAAAATCAACTGAAAATGAAATTTCAATTATCACAGGAGTTATGACGTTGAACGTACTTGATAAAGAGAAATATAAAGTTATTCCTATCTATTTAGATACAAATGGAACTCTAAAAAGTAGTGATGAGATGTTTTCAGTGGAAGGATTTAAGGGAAGAAGGGACTTGTTTTATGATGTTATTTTAAAGGACGGATACTTATACAAGTTTTCAAGGTGGAGGGCGAAGCCTATTGCGAAACTTGATGTGGGGATAAACTGTTGCCATGGAATATGTGGTGAGGACGGATATATAGCCTCCCTGTTAAAAGTGAACGATATTGCAAACTGCTCCCCTAACCTAATTCCGTCAGCAGTATTTATGGATAAGAGTATAACTCGTATGGTATCCTCATCACTTGGTATAAATACTCCCCCTTTCATTAAGGTGAACGAGGTTGATTTTGAAAAGCGTTCAAAGGTGGTTTTAAGGTATATTGAAAGGTCAATCGCATACCCTTTAATAATAAAACCAAATCTTTTAGGTTCTAGCATAGGTATAACTATTGCAAATGATGAAAATGAACTTGAACAAAGCATTTTAAATGCTTTTAAATATGACAGTAGCGTTATAGTTGAAAAATACATAGAAAAAAAGATTGAAGTGAATTGTGCCTGTTATAAAAGTGATGGGCAAATTTTTGTGTCTAATTGTGATGTTCCTCTCACTACCGAAAAATTTTATACTTTAGAAGAAAAGTATTTAAAGGGCAACAAGGGTACTGAAAATAAAAGTAAAGTTATTTTGTGTGACGAACAAATTCAAAAAATTCAAGCATACACAAAGTTGCTTTATAAAAAGTTTGATTTTAATGGAATTGTAAGGGCAGACTTTTTAGTTAGCGAAGGGGAGGTATACTTCAACGAACTAAATGCTGTACCCGGTTCGCTTGCTTATTATATGTTTTGTTCCTCTTTTGGAGAATTTAAAGATTTGCTTGATAGACTTATTGTTGAAAGTGAAAAAAGGTATAAAATGGAAAAAAATAAAATTGTCGATTTAAAACTTGGCGTTCTTGATAATTTTAATAAAATTTCAAAGTATAAAAAATAAAATATTCCTCACTATAATAATGGGGAATACGAAATAGGTTTATGATAATTGCCCGTTTTGGTGGTACGGGTAGTATTAAAGGACGACAATAGATGTCGTCCTTTTTTTATTGTTGATTATCCGTTTCTTTTGTGGTCAATGAATAAATTGCTTTAACAGCGTGTATCCTGTTTTCAACTTGATTAAAGATGAGTGATTTGTTTGAATCAATTAATGTAGGGCTAATGCAGGGAATTTTTATTGTGGGGTTTGAACACATAATCAAAACATCTTCATTTGCCTTTGATAAAAGACTTTCATCAAGATAAAATTGCTTTTCAATCCTCGTTTTTTCCTCTGCGTTTTTATAAACGAAATTATTGTCAGCACTTGCGTAAACAACATCAACCCCTTTAATAGCGTCCGTAATGTTGTCAAAAGTATTTATTGTAGAAAACTGAATTGCAGTTGAAATCGATTTTTGCGAAGGACCGTATTCTTTAGGACAGGCTAAATTGACTGAAAGTCCACATTTTGCACAAGCAATTAAAAATGAATTAACTGCTTGGTTGAAAGGTCCAACTATTGCAATTTTCATTTTATTGAAGCCACTTCTATTTTCAGCAAGGGTATAAATATCGGCAATAGCATTACATGGTGAACAGGTTGAAGAAGACACATTTACGACAGAGATTGTAGAGTCATTTGAAAACTTTTTGATTAACTCATTATCAAAACCGTCAGCAACAATGGCTGAAAAACCTAATTTTTGAATAATTGTGCTTGCCGTTTTAAAATTGTCATCATCTTTTAAATCAATCTCATCTTGATTGATAGCAATAAACTCACCACCAAGTTGCTTTACTGCAAGTTGAAAAGAAAGTCTATCTTTAATTGAATTTTTAGAAAGGCATAATAAAAAAGTTTTACCTTTCAAAGTGTCTATACTTTCCCCAACATTTTGCTTTTGTTTAAAAAGTTTGGTGGTATATAAAAATTCATAAATATCTTCTTCAGTAATGTCAGCAATGCCTATTAAGTGTTTGCTGTTTACTTTAAATTCAGGTGTATATTTTGTAATATCCATTTTTTTTCATCCTTTATCATTTCGATGTTTTTTATATTATATCAATTTTTATTTAATATTTCAACAATTCTTAATAAATAAAAAAACTTTTTACCAATTTAAAATAAAAATAAAAAAATTTTACAAAAACGGCAAAATTTGATATATTAAAGTTTGATATTTTGGTATAATCAAAAAGAGAATAATTCCACTTAGTAATTTTGGGAGAAATTTATGTCAAGATTAGTTTTTAAAAATGTAACAAAAACATATCCCTCAGGTGTGTGTGCTGTAAAAGATTTTAATCTTTCTATTGATGCAGGTGAGTTAGTAGTGTTTTTTGGACCTAGTGAGTCGGCAAAGTCTACTTTAGTTCGCATGGTAGCAGGAATTGAAGATGTTTCTAGTGGTACGATTTTAATTGACGATAAAGTTTTAAATGATATTGATAAAAAGGATAGAGAAATCGCGTTCATCTCACAAAGTTTTACCCTTTTCCCTACGCAAACTGTGTACGATAATATTTCCTATGGTTTAAGATTGCGTAAAGTTCCAGAGGACGTTATCAAAGATAAAGTAACAGTAGTTGCTGAAATATTAGGACTTACTGAAAGTTTAAATAAAAAGGCAAAACAACTTTCTGCTGTTGATAAGCAAAGGGTTGCTTTTGGTCGTGCTATTGTAAGAGAGCCCAAAGTTATTATCTTTGACGAGCCCTATTCAAATTTAGATAAAAAAACAAGGGAGATTATGCGTAGTGAAATTGTTAAGTTGCACAAAAGACTTAACTCAACTATAATCTATGCTTCAAAGGATACATTAGAAACTTTAACTATTGCTGATAGAGTTGTCGTGCTAAATGAGGGATTTATTCAACAGGTTGATAAGCCTGAAAATATATACAACTACCCTTCAAATTTTTATACTGCAGCCTTAATAGGAGATCCTCAAATGAATACCTTTATAGGCTTTTTATCTAAAACTGAAAACGGAACATTTGCAACCTTTGGTAAAAGAAGAATACAAATTGACGAGAATACCGTAAAAAGAATAGTTGATTTTGATAGTTTGGAAGATACTACTGAGGTTAGTTTTGGTATTAGATACGAGGACACCAAAGTATTGTCTACAAAAGAAATAGGTGATAAAGCCGGTTACTCAATGGATTGTGTTGTAATTAGTGCTGAAAAAGTAGGTAAAGACACGCAAGTTTACTGTGCTATTGCAGAAGATGTAAAGGACGCTGATACAATGATTGTTAAAGCATCGGCAGATAAAGATTTTCAAAAAGGCGATAAGATTGATGTGTACTTTGATACTAAATATCTACAAATTTTTGACGTAAATACAGGCAAAAAGATGCTAAAAAGAGACGAAGGTTTTATTATTGACGATACTCACCAAGAAGGACAAGATTTTGAGCCTCTAACCCCTCAAGAAAGAGAGGAACTGTTTGCTTCAAAGTAAAAAAAAGGATTATCTTTTGATAATCCTTTTTTATTTATCTAATTGCTAAATGCAAGGTTGTGTGTTATACTAAAAATATAAACTTAAAAGGGGATATATAATGCAAAGGGAAAAACTTATTGAATTGCTTAAAAACGATTCAAAAAAAGTAAGGCTTAAATCAATAAAAAAAATTGCAAAAAAAGATATAAAAAACGATGCTAAAATAGAGGGAGCAAACGCTTTTCAACTTAATGTTCAAACAAACAATTCCTGTTCAATCTTCTCTCCTGCACTAGCCGTGTATATGGCTTACAATTCAGGTTTAAAGATGTGTGGAATTGCAGATAGACATACCCTAAACGGAGTTGACGAGTTTATCAAGGCTACTAAAAGTTTAGGACTAAAATATTCAATCGGTTGTGAAACTTTTTTGACCATAGGTAGCAAAACTCAAAGAGTTAATGTTTATGGCATTAGCACGCAAAGACTAAAAAAGTTTAAAGGGATATTTGAACAAAACAGAAAGATTGCGTTTGAAAATACTATCACCCACCTCAAACTTGCTCAAAAGGAATTTAGCGAAGTTGAAATTGACATTAACTACGAAAAGAGAGCAGAGGAGTTTATGTCGAAGGGTGGCTCAATTTCAATTAAAAACCTTTATTTTGAAATAGGTAAAAAACTAATTGAAAAATTTGGCAAAGGCGAAAAACTAATAGACTATCTTGTTTCAAAAGAGATTGAACTTGATGAGTTTAAAAGAAATTTGCTTCTTGATGAAGAAAATGCATATTACGAATATGATTTGCTTCGTGTTTTGGTGAAACATACAAAACAAAAGACGGTGCAAAAATATCAAGATTTGGAGTCTTTTTCAAGCGAGGTTCGTGAAAACGGTGGTTTTCTTGCGTATGTTGTTAACAAGGAAGACTTACAAGATGTTGACAAAATGATAAAGTTTGTAAAAAAGAATAATTTTGAGGCAATTTGTATCAATACTTATAACGGAAACAACTATGTTGATTTACTTGCCCGTTGTGAAAAGAACAATATCTTGTTGCTTCCTGCCGATTATATCGATACTCCTAGAAAAAAGTTTACCCCTGCCGATTGCGATATTTATGATCAACTTGTTGAAAATGTTTATGCTGTTGTTGGGAATCAACAACTGATAAACGATAACTATAATGGTGGTCTTTTTTCAACTACACTTTGCGAAAAAATTCCTGCTTTAAGCGAGAGAATTAAACTTTGTGCAGTAACTGGTAAATGGTGCGAATAATGGAAGGACAACTTGCAGACTTGTCTTTAGAGGACTTTTCGAAAATTGAATATAAGTGTACGTGTGGTGAGCATCACTCCTTGCGTAGCGAAATTGTCATAAGAAGACTTGAAAATGGTATCAAAAAGATTATTGAAATTTTGCCTATTTCAAAGATACTACTTCTTTGTGATGAAAAATACCCCCTTTCAAATCCACAACTAATTAAAGATGTTTTGTGTGATTATGAGGTAATCACCTATCTCTATAAAGAGGGAGATGATGTAAAAAATGTATTTTCTAGTTGTGAGGATGTCGGTGCTGTTGTTGTTTACGGTGGTGAAACGGTTATGAACGTAGGTAGATATTTTGCTTCCGTTCGCAATATTTTTTGTGTTGCTGTGCCTGTAACCACAACTGCAAAAGGACTTATCAATCCCCTTGTTAAAATAAAAATGGATAGAGAGTTTACCTTCCCTGCTAAAGAGCCTGACTTGATTATAGTAGACGGCAAAATACTTAACGAAAACGGAAAGTTTTATGAAGGTTTTTCGACTGCAGTTACAAAGTCAATAACGATAATAGATAATAAGATAAATTCTATAATGACAGGCAAAACTTGTTGTAAAGAGTTGGTTGCCTTTGCTACTCAAACACTTCACTCAATTAAAGATATTTTAAACGATAAGTCAAAGGCTATTTCTTTATTTGAAGCAAATTTTAAGTTTGCTTTCTGTGCAAGGGAAAACCTGTTTTATGGCAACGAAAGAACTATGGGTAAATCACTTGCTTATGTCTTTAATGAAAGTCGAAATGTGGCTGAATTTTTTGCCTATCAATATCTTTTACAAGTTTATAAAATCTTTTTTGAAGATGGCTTTTTATTGAGTGAGTTTACTCAAGACTATGTTCAAAGAATTGCAAATGCGTCAAAAAATACTAACAAGTCTTTAAAAAGCATCATAAAAAATTCCAACGTTCCGTTAAATGCTGAAATTCAAGCAAGATATAAACTTTTTGAGGAGAATAAAGGGATTTTTTTGGAGGAGATTAACAATCTACTTGCTGAAGTTAAAAATGTACAAGAGATTTATTTTAAACTGGGTGGCAAGGAAATTGATTTTGATAATATAAAAGTAAAAAAAGTATTTTATAGTATACCTGAACTGTCAAAATTAGTTTCAGTCCCTGTACTTATGCGTGATTTTGGGTTAATATGATGAACGAGAAAAAATTTAAAAACTTATTAAAAAACACAAAGGTAATTTTGCTTGATTTAGACGGTACTTTGTATCTTGATAAAGTCCCTTTTAAAGGGGTTGACAGCACCTTAAAAGAGTTGAGAAAGAGGGGAATAAAACTTGTATATCTTACAAATAATTCCTCAAGAACGAAAGAGGTTTATGAGAATTTACTTAAAGAAATAAAGCTGTTTAAGCGTGGCGATACCGTTTATACTTCTACACAAGCGACTATTGATTTTGTGAAGAATTATAATAAGGACGCAAAAGTTTATTTGGTTGCAACTGACGATGTGAAAAAGGAGTTTGTAAAAGAAAAAATCAACCTTATTGAAGAATACCCCGATATTTGCGTTTTAACATATGATACTACTATCAACTTTGAAAAATTTAAAAAACTCAACGAGTTTGTTGTAAAAGGTGCGTTTTATATTGCTAGCCATCCTGACGATGTTTGCCCTATGCCTGATGTGTATATGCCAGATGTGGGCTCATTTATAAAACTTATTGAGTGTAGTTCAGGAAGAACGCCTGATGTTATTTGTGGCAAACCTTTTTCCTATATGGGAGAGGGAATTAAAAATACCTTTTTAGTAAATAGTGATGAAATAATAATGATAGGTGATAGATTGCATACCGATGTTCGTTTCGCCAATAACAACGGTTTTACAAGTGTTTTGGTGTTGAGTGGAGAAACAGATGAGAGTATGCTAAAAAGGTCAAAAGATAAACCTGATTTTGTTTTGAAAGATGTAAACGATATTTTAAATTATCTTGATTGATTTTTTTATAAAAAAAGGCATTTTTTAAATATCAAATATGAATTAAAAAATAAGGTGAACCCTTGTTTTTTTAATAAAATTATAAAATTTTATTGTGAAAAAAAGTATAAAGAGCGCTTAATCTATTTGTATATTGTCATCATTTGTGATAAAATAAATAGGAGCGTTAAAAAATGCTTTTTTTTCTAAAATAATTTTTATAATCACAATCTATTTATTCACGGAGGTACAGTTTAAAGTGGCAAAGAAAACTACTGTGTCATTTACAGGCACTGCTCAACAAGAACAAGAGTTGAGAACTGCGCTTGCTGAACTTAAGGCAACTGGTGCTAGTGGTCTTTTGATTCCTGCAATGCAAAAAGCACAAGAAATTTATGGTTATCTTCCAGTCGAAGTTCAAACTATCGTAGCGGAGGAAATGGATGTATCGTTAGCTGAAGTATACGGCGTATCTACATTTTATGCACAATTCTCATTAAATCCCAAGGGAAAATACCAAATTGGTGTTTGTCTAGGAACTGCTTGTTATGTAAAAGGTTCTGGAGATATTTATGAAAAATTTTCTAAAATTTTAGGAATTAGTGGTGGAGAATGTACCCCTGACAGAAAATTCTCTTTAGATGCAACAAGATGTATCGGTTGTTGTGGTCTTGCACCCGTTATCTCAATCAATGATGACGTATATGGCAATTTAACAGTAGACGATGTTGAAAATATAATTGCTAAGTATAAAGACTAACGGAGGATGACAATGAAAAATTTAGATGAATTGAAAGCCCTTTGTGATAAAATCAACGCTGAAACACAAGGCAAATATAGAGCAAATATTTTAGTTTGTGCTGGTACTGGTTGTACTTCAGGACACTCTACTGAAACATATAATGCTTTCGTTAAGCAAATAAAAGACGCTGGTCTTGATGGCGAAGTAAAAATTACTAAAACAGGTTGTTTTGGTCTTTGTGCGTTAGGTCCTGTTTGTATCGTTTACCCTGAAGGTGCTTTTTACTCAAAAGTACACGCAGAGCATGTTGAAAGAATCGTTAAAGAACACATTATCGGTGGTAATTTAGTTAAGGATTTACTTTTCCAAGAAACTATCGTTGGCGATTCAATCAAATCATTAAACGAAACTGATTTCTATAAAAAACAACACAGAGTTGCACTACGTAACTGTGGTGTAATTGACCCTGAAAATATTGAAGAATATATTGCTAAAGACGGTTATAAGGCTTTAGGTAAGGTTTTAACTGAAATGACTCCTGATGAAGTTATTGATGTAATCTTACAATCAGGTCTTCGTGGTCGTGGTGGTGCAGGCTTCCCCACTGGTAGAAAGTGGATGTTTGCTAAAGCATCAAAAAATGATAAAAAATATGTTTGCTGTAATGCTGACGAAGGTGATCCCGGTGCATTTATGGACCGTTCTGTTTTGGAAGGCGACCCTCACGCAGTACTTGAAGCAATGGCAATCGCAGGTTATGCTATCGGCTCTGACCAAGGTTATATCTATGTTAGAGCAGAGTACCCTATCGCAGTACACCGTTTACAAGTTGCTTTAAAACAAGCAAGAGAAAACGGACTTATCGGTAAAAACATCTTAGGTACTGGTTTCAATTTTGACCTTGATATTCGTCTTGGTGCTGGTGCTTTCGTATGTGGTGAAGAAACTGCACTTATGACTTCAATCGAGGGACAACGTGGTGAACCTCGTCCACGTCCTCCTTTCCCTGCTGTTAAAGGTTTGTTTGGTAAACCTACAATCCTTAACAACGTTGAAACTTATGCTAACGTAGCACAAATTATTTTAAAAGGTGCTGACTGGTTTAAGTCAATGGGTACTCCCAACAATGCAGGTACAAAAGTATTCGCATTGGGTGGTAAAATTAAGCATACCGGTCTAGTAGAAGTTCCTATGGGTACTACACTTCGTGAAATCGTTGAAGAAATCGGTGGTGGTTGTCCTAACGGTAAAAAGTTCAAGGCTGCTCAAACTGGTGGACCTTCTGGTGGTTGTATCCCTGCTGAACTAATTGACACTCCTATTGACTATGATAACTTGCTATCAATCGGTTCAATGATGGGCTCAGGTGGCCTTATCGTTATGGACGAAGATAACTGTATGGTTGATATTGCAAAATTCTTCCTAGAGTTTATCGTAGATGAAAGTTGTGGTAAATGTACTCCCTGCCGTATCGGTAACAAGAGATTGCTTGAAATGTTGACAAAGGTTACTGAAGGAAAGGCTACTCTTGAAGACCTTGACGAAATGGAAAAACTTTGTTACTACATCAAAGAAAATTCACTTTGTGGTTTAGGTCAAACAGCACCCAACCCTGTACTTTCAACATTAAAGAGATTTAGAAAGGAATACGAAGCTCACATTATTGATAAAAAGTGTCCTGCTGGTGTATGTAAGAAGCTTGTTACTTTCTCTATTGATGCTGAAAAATGTAAGGGCTGTACATTATGTGCAAGAAAGTGCCCTGTTGGAGCAATTTCAGGTACTGTTAAACAACCCCATGTTATTGATTCATCAAAGTGTATTAAATGTGGCGTTTGTATGGACAACTGTAAATTTGGTGCAGTTAAGAAAGGTTAATGGGAGGTTAGTTTAAAATGGTAAATTTAAAGATAAATAATATTCCCGTAAGTGTTGAGGAAGGTACTACAATACTTGAGGCTGCAAAGTCAATAGGAATCAATATTCCCACACTTTGTTATATGAAAGAAATAAATGAAATCGGTGCTTGTAGAATTTGCGTAGTTGAAGTTAAAGGTGCACGCTCATTAGTTGCTGCTTGTGTGTATCCCGTTAACGAGGGTATGGAAGTGTTTACAAACACTGCTAAAATTCGTGAATCAAGAAAAACAACCTTGGAACTTATTTTAAGCAACCATAGAAAAGATTGTTTGTCTTGCGATAGAAACACTAATTGCGAACTACAAAAATTGGCATTAGAGTATGGCTGTAACGCAAATAAATATGAAGGAGAGATGACTCAAACAAACGTTGATTTTTCAACTCCTTATCTTGTAAGAGATAACTCTAAATGCGTTCTTTGTCGCCGTTGCGTTGCTACTTGTAAGAGCGTACAAGATTGTGCAGTTATTACTCCTGTAAATCGTGGTTTTGCTACACAAATTACTTGTGCGTTTGAAGATGACCTAGTAAATCAACCTTGTGCTGCTTGTGGACAATGTATAAATGTATGTCCCACAGGTGCGTTACACGAAAGAGAAGAAATTGATGATGTTCGTGAAGCAATTTCTAATCCTGATAAAATTGTTATCGTTGGTGCTGCTCCTTCAGTTCGTGCTGCTTTAGGCGAAGAATTTGGTATGCCTATTGGAACAAATGTTGAAGGTAAGATGATTACTTCATTAAAGATGTTAGGTTTTGATAAAGTATTTGATGTTAACTTTACTGCTGACCTTACTATCATGGAAGAAGCAACTGAACTTATCGGTAGGGTTAAGGGTGAAGGTGCATTACCTATGTTTACTTCTTGTTCACCTGGTTGGGTTAAATATGTTGAAAGTTACTATCCTGAACTTATACCTAATGTTTCAACTTGTAAATCACCCCAACAAATGTTTGGTGCAACTGTAAAAACTTACTGGGCTGAAAAGAACAATATCGACCCTAAAGATATTTATGTAGTAACTATTATGCCTTGTACTGCTAAAAAGTTTGAAAAGACTCGTGATGGTCAAAACGCATCAGGTTATCCTGATATTGACGCTGTTTTAACTACAAGAGAACTTGCAAAGATGATAAAGGGCAGTGGCATCTTGTTTAACGAATTGCCTGATGGCGAACTTGACAATCCTCTAGGTGAATTTACTGGTGCAGGAGTTATCTTCGGTGCAACAGGTGGTGTTATGGAGGCAGCGTTAAGAACTGCTGTTGAAAAACTTACTGATACTAAACTTGAAGGTCAATCATTAGAATTTAATGATGTTCGTGGTACACAAGGTATTAAGGAAGCGTCTTATAAAGTTGGTGATTTGGAACTTAATGTTTGCGTAGCTTCAGGTCTTTCAAATGCTAAAAAGGTATGTGAAATGGTTAAGAACGGTGAGTGCAAATATCAATTTATTGAAATTATGTGCTGTCCCGGTGGCTGTGTAAACGGTGGTGGTCAACCTATCCAAAGCGCTTACGTTCGTAGAAATGTAGACTTAAAGACAGAAAGAGCAAAGGCATTGTACAGCGAAGATGCTAACCTTGCTAAACGTAAGAGTCATGACAATGAGACAATTAAGACTATGTATGATGAATATTTTGAAAAGCCTAACTCTCATAAGGCTCACAAGATTTTGCATACTTCTTACGTTGATAGAAAGAATAAGTAATTATACAAAAGCCTAAGCAACGCTTAGGCTTTTTTTATGAAGGAGATATAAATGGCAAAGTTTGAAAAAGCATTAGTTTACAAGACAAAAAATGAAATTATTCCACAAGAAGACGATTTTTGGGGCAAAATTATAGGCGACTGGGATACAAAGTTTATCTATGCAAAAACAGTTTACCCCGACACTTATATGGTTGGCGAGTGGCATTTTTCTCGTATATTGCAAGGCATGGCAATTCAAGATGTTTACATTTTTCCCTCAAGAGATGAGTGTATGAAAAATAACATTGCAATAGGAGAATATGGTACTACTTTAAGAATTTATAATCCCGAAAGCAAAACTTGGTTTGTTTCTTATGGTGCAAATGGAGAAATGCTTAATTTCACGGCTAAAAAGGTTAAAAAAGATATTGTACTTACTGAAGTAACAAAGGGCGAACTTGTTTGGATTTTTACAAATATTAAAAGAAGTGAGTTCACCTGGCGTAGTGTAAGATATGAAAATGGCAAGGAAGTTGAAGTATACGCTGAGGTTGAAGCAACAAGACATCATAACAAAAAACAGGTATAATAAAAACAGGCAATAATTTTATTGCTTGTTTAAAAAAGACAAATTTAAGGGTGTGAGTTTTACTCACACCCTTTTTTGTTTTAATTATCTAACTTGCTTGCATAGTCATAAATTTTGTTGAACAAGTTATCTGATACTGATGAACGATAACGGCCAAGGAACATAAACACCTTTGTAAAGAATTCAGTGTTGTTTGCACCTATAACATAGGTGGGAACATGCTTATCTTTGTCAGGATTTAATACGAAAAGTTTATCAAATTCTTCACGCTCCTCTTTTGATAATGAATTTAAAAATTCATCATTTGAAAAGGCATTTTCATAACTTGCATAAGGATTTGAAGTTGCATGAGGTTGTTGAGGTGCTTGATGGAAACTTTCCTCCTCATTTATTTCGTGTAATCCCTTAGTTGAGTTGTTCGCAGGATTTACAAATTCTTCTTCCTCATCAACGGGAGGATAAACTTGTTTGAACGACATAGAATTTTGGGTTTGTTGTGTAGGAGTCATGGGTTGCTCATCGCTTACAACTTTTCCGTCTGCCGTAACGCCTCCTAGCATCATTTGTTGAGGTCCACCGATTAGCGTTTGTCCTCCGTTCATTATAGGAGAGCCATTTTCGTCAAACAATGGCATATCAGCAAAGGGGTCAAAGAAATTTCCGTTTGTTTGTGAACCGATAGGGGCTAAACCGTTAGGCATATCATAAGGTGAGTTGCCGATAGGTGCAAGGCCGTTTTCCATACCCATAGGCATATTACCGATAGGGGCTAAACCGTTAGGCATATCATAAGGTGAGTTGCCGATAGGTGCAAGGCCGTTTTCCATACCCATAGGCATATTACCGATAGGTGCTAAACCGTTAGGCATATCATAAGGTGAGTTGCCGATAGGTGCAAGACCGTTTTCCATACCCATAGGCATATTACCGATAGGGGCTAAACCGTTAGGCATATCATAAGGTGAGTTGCCGATAGGTGCAAGACCGTTTTCCATACCCATAGGCATATTACCGATAGGTGCTAAACCGTTAGGCATACCCATAGGTGAGTTGCCGATAGGTGCAAGACTGTTTTCCATACCCATAGGCATATTACCGATAGGTGCTAAACCGTTAGGCATATCATAAGGTGAGTTGCCGATAGGTGCAAGACCGTTTT
>CAZJWC010000004.1:64071-137340 GCA_964550125.1 uncultured Clostridia bacterium
GCTAAACCGTTAGGCATATCATAAGGTGAGTTGCCGATAGGTGCAAGACCGTTTTCCATACCCATAGGCATATTACCGATAGGTGCTAAACCGTTGGGCATACCCATAGGAGAGTTGTCAATAGGAGCAAGACTGTTTTCCATACCCATAGGCATATTGTTAAGTGTAGCAATGTTGTTATCGGGAGCACTAGCTTGTACTTCTACATTAGTAGGTGTACTTTCCGTTTGAACATTACCGTCAACACTGTTTTCAGGATAATGCATTGCCTCAGGCTTAATTTTAGGAATTTCATCTCCAATAATGTTTGATTTAATGGTTTGGTTATTTTCAACAAATTCTTTTCCGTCAACAATAATCTTTTTGGGAGATTCTGCAATTCCTTCACTCTCTGTTTTGTTAAATCCACTTGGTTTAAAGTCTTCTTGATTTTGTTGAGCAGAAATAGGTGCTTGTTCCTCAATTATTGTAAACTCAATATCCTGGTTTTCTTCATTAAAGGTGAACTCTTGTGTTGACATACCAGCCGTTGCATTTAAAACTGAAGCGTCTTCACCTAATTTTTTGCCCTGTACATAAGATATGATTGAAAGGGCTAAACCTATGGGAGTTACAATCATCATCAAAACTGAACCACGATAATGAGATAACTGCGAAACTGCTATATGATTTGTAAGCAACATAATGATACAATAAAGAGAGAAAACGAAAAACACTGAAGTTTTTATCATATCAAAAAGTTTGCCGTAAGTGTCTAAAAAGATAAGCGTATGGGCAATACCTAATATAATTAAAAAAGTAAATAAGCAATATAAAATACTTGTTATTGAAGTAATATCTTGTACTTCAGTAACTTTAATTAAAGCAAGTAAGTAATCAAAACAACAGTTGCCACGAAGGTCAATAGGATAAAAAATTCCACAAACTGAAATAATTGATACTGCTAACAATAATAATTTTATTATAATAGGTAAAGGTCTTTCATACCCTTTAACGCAACTTGTGCAAAATCTGTACCCACATAAACCTAAATAAGCAATTACTAAACCTATTATTCTTAAAGGGCTTGAAATAAAGTCAGCACATTTACTTAAATCAATTTTGCTGTCTGCAAATAGAATTATGTATATACATAAGATTGCTACATTTTGCAAAAGATTCATCATTACGACTGCTTTTTTGTTTTTGCAAACTAGTGCAACTATTATTGTTGCTATTGCAAAAAATGTAACGCCGATTGACGAAAGGTACATAAATGATGTTGCAATACCTGTTTTAAATGCAAAAATATTGCCAAGCGTTTTACCAAAGCCTGCCTTGGCTACAACTTTGAAAAACTCCTTCCAGAAAAACGCCATTAAAACAAAAATTGCCACACTTGATATTATTGTAATTATCTTGTGGAGATGTTTATTCTTCACAGAAATTTTAAGTGTTCCTTCATAGGTGTTGTGCATAATTACTCCTCTATCATATATTACATATATATTTTCATTATTCTAACGAAGTATATACTTGCGTAAAATAGCAAAATGTTACATATAATTAGTATACTTTATAACGTGAAAAGTGTCAATACTTAACAAAAAATTTAATAGGTGAAAAAATTAAAAAAGCAATTATAATTTATTTCTGCATTGACATTTTGGCAGTGATACAATATAATTTTATTGACTTTTCATTAGGGGGACAAATATGGTTAGGAAGAAAACTTCAAAAAAAATTTACTTGACATTGTTAAGCATTTTGGCAGTGCTTGCTATTGTTGCCTCATCTCTTACGGGTGTTATAATAGGCGAAAATTATATAACAAGTTATTATGGTGTCAACAATAAAAAATTTGAAGATTTAATGTGGCTTAAAGAACAAATCAAAAAGAACTATTATATTGATATTACAGATGAGCAGTTTTATGATGCTTGTATAAACGGCGTAAATGATACTTTGCTTGATGATTACTCTTATTTTATGAATAGTGAACAATACGCTTCCTATCTTGATGATAGTAATGGAGAGAGTGCTGGTATAGGATTGTCTATTGTTAAAAATAACTTGCAGATATATAAAGTAGTATATAATTCTCCTGCTCATAAGGTTGGTATAAAAGATGGTATGTATCTAAGAACGATAGGTGAAGCTACCGAAAATATGCAGGAAATAACAAGTGTAAACGGAAGTTTATATGACGGATTTGCTTCTAAACTTTCAACTTTTGCAACTGACGAGGAGTTTTATTTAGGTATTTCAACTACACCTGACGGAAATATAACTAACTACAAATTAAGCAAAAAGTCATATCAACGCACTTATGTTAAATTCGCTACAAATGAAAAAACTTATACATTTGAAAGTGATGATTATTCTGCAAACACAAAACTTGTTGAAAAAGATGAGGGACTGTCAAATTTGCCAGACGGAACTATGTATCTTCGTCTTGATGAATTTATGGGTAAAGCAAGTACTGAAATAAATAAAGCAATGGACAAGTTTTATGACTTAAACTGTAAAGATTTAATTATTGATTTAAGAAATAACGGCGGTGGTCAGTTGTCTATTTTGCAAAAAATTTTAAAATACTTTTTAAAGGACGCAACAGAGGATAAAAATCCTGTATGTGTTGCTAAATATAAAGACGGTACTAAAAAAGTTTATTATTCAAGTTTGAATTATTACAACGATTATTTCCAGGAGGATTCAAGTATAAAAATTCTTGCAAACAAAAACTCTGCATCAGCCTCAGAGGCATTTATAGGTGCTTTAATCGACTACGGCACAATTACCTATGACGATATCTATTTGAGTGAAATTGACGGTGTTGCAAAAACTTATGGCAAGGGTATAATGCAAACAATTTATCCACAGTTTAACGGAGATGTTGCAGTTAAACTAACTACAGCACAAATTTTTTGGCCAAAGAGTGATACATCAATACATGGAGTTGGTTTGTTAGCCTCAAATGGTTGCAACGTAAATTTAAATGCAAAAGAGGTTGAGTACGGCGATAGTGAACTTGAAAACTTTTTGTCCTCACTTGGCTAACGGTTATAAAGGTATTCCTTTAAAAAATTAAGAATATTTTCATCTGCTATTTCCTCAATGGGAGATAGTGGATTTTTTTTACTTTCATTTTCCTCTTTTTCATTTGAAAATAAATTATTTGATTTAAAAAATTCATAAAACTTTATTAAAGTAGGTAGGTTGTCAATAGCAAGTTTAATTATTTTTTCAAAATTAAATTCTTTTACTGATTTCAAAATATCTTCTGTATCAAAACCTGAAAGAGTGTTTTTTACAAAATCTAAATTTAAAATTTCCTCAAAAATTTTTGAGATTAAACTACTTTTATTTTCCCTATTGTTTTGTAAGGTTACAACTATTATCAATATAAATATAAGAATTTGCATACTTCTCCCTGCGTGGCAAAAACCTACCCCTTTGGCATATATTTTAATATAAACATTTATGGAGTTATTTATGAAAGATTTTAAAGAGTTTTCAAATTCATCACAAAAAGAAAACTATGAAGGAAAGTTTTCTCAAGGAGTTTTAAACCTGATAAAAAGCGTTACTAAAAATTTACAAGGGAAAAATGAAAATGAAGTAATGAGTGCTATTGTAAATGAAGCAAAACAACGCAAGGCTCAAGGCACTCTTTCAAATGCCGACCTTGATGTTTTTTACAGTGCACTATATCCTATGCTTAACGATAAAAGAAGGGAAAGACTAAAAGAGGTAATTGCTAAAATAAAATCTATTTAATAATTTTTGATATACATTGTACAAAGTACTCAACCTCTCTAGCCGTATTAAAGGGTGAAAGGCTTACTCTTACGCAACCTCCTATATCAAATGTTCCAAGAGCCTTATGTGTGATGGGTGCGCAATGTAACCCTCCCCTAGTGGCTATATTGTAACTTTGAGATAGTACATTTGCTAAGTTGCTTGATTCGTACCCATTTATGTTAAAAGAGCAAATTCCTAAACCATTAGGTTCTGTGTATAGTTTGATTTTTTCGTTAAGAAGATTTTTGTGTATATATTCGGTTAAGTTATACAAGTATTTTTCGTTGTATTCTTGATGAACGGAAAGATATAAAATGCCCTCATACATTGATATTATTGACGGATAGTTTAGTGTTCCACTCTCCAAAAGGTCTGGGTAGTAGTTTGGCATATTTAAGTTATAACTTTCACTGCCTGTTCCACCATACATTATAGGTTTTGGATTAAATCGTTCGCTCAAAAGCAACGCACCACTTCCTTGTATGCCGTATAAACCTTTATGACCTGCTATGGCAAGTGCATCAATCTTATGCTTTTTAACATCAATTCTTTTATGCCCTACGGCTTGTGCTCCATCACAAATTAAAAGTATGTTTTCGGGCAACTTTTTAGATAAACTTTCAATAGTTACCCCTTTTGCGTTTACATTTGAAGCAAGAGTGCATACTACGGCTTTAGTGTTAGGTTTAAGTAGATTGATTATTGAGTCCGTTTCAATCTCTCCCCTTTCATTTATGCCTGCTATGTCATATTCAATCATGCCCTGCTCTTTTAAAAATTGTAATGGACGCAACACTGAGTTATGTTCAAGAGAGGTAGTTATATAATGGTCGCCCTTTTGTGCTGAACCAAGTATGGCTATGTTCAGTGCCTCAGTGCAGTTTTTAGTAAAGATAACCTTTTCACTGTTTACGCATCCAAAAAAACGTGCCATTTCATATCTTGCTTTAAAAACGTTTTCAGCGCCAATCACTGCTAGTTTATGTCCACTTCTACCAACATTTGCGTTTGTTTGAGAAAGTACATTTTTTAAAGCCCTCTCAACGTTATCAGGTTTTTTTCCACTTGTTCCTGCATTATCAAAATAAATCATATAACCTCAAAAAATTATTTTTTGTTTTATATTATGCTTATAAAATAAATTTAAACACAATACATACTAAAAAAGAGGTGATACAAATGAGTAGCATTTTAATAGTTTTTCGTTCAAGAGCAGAAACAATGAATTTTTCTAGTTACTTAAAAGATAAGGGTGTTAAACTAGAAATAATCAATACACCCAAAGAGGCAAACGTTGGATGTGGATTGTCTATAAAGATTGATTATCAATATGCAACAAGGTCAAAAGTGTTGCTTAAAAACAAAGTTTATCAGTCTTTCGTGGGATTTTACAAAATGTATTCAGCAGACGGAAAAATTGCCCTCTCTCTATTTTAATTTCATAAACAAAATGTAACTTGCATATATTTTTCTATGTGAGGACATTTATGTTTAAAAATTTAAAAAGGGCAGTATCTTTAATAATTATTTTCGCTTTTACTTTTATTTTTTGCATTTTCCTTTCATCTTGTAAAAATAGTCAGGTTGATTTGTGTGAGTATGACATAAAAGCAGAGTATGAGCAAGGTGAGTTAACAGGAACAGTTGATTTTGTATATGTCAATAATACAGGAGATGAAATTTCAACAATCAAGTTTAATTTATATGGCAATGCGTATAGACGGGACGCAAAATATAAACCCGTTTCAACTTTGTATGAAAAAAGTGCATATTATCAAGGATTAAGTTATGGCAGTATGGGAGTTACTAGTGTTACGGGAAATGTGAAGGATTATTTTATCACCGGATTAGATGAAAATATTTTGCAGGTTAATTTTGAAAAACCTGTATCTCATAGAGAAAAAACGGAAATTTGTATTGAGTATTTTCTAAAATTAGCAAATGTAAATCATAGGACGGGTATTACTCAACACACTGTCAATTTGGGAAATTTTTATCCCATTTTATGTGTGTATGAAAATGGTCAGTTTTACGAGTGTGAGTATTACTTTAATGGTGATCCTTTTTATAGCGAGTGTGCAAATTATAATGTTGAATTAAAGGTGGACGGTCAGTATGTTGTTGCGAGCAGTGGTGTTCAAAAGGAATCGCATATTGACGGAAATAAAACTACCTATAAAATGAGTTTAGAGAGCGCAAGAGATTTTGCTTTGGTTTTGTCTACTGAATTTAATATTGTAAAACAAGTATCAAACGGTGTTGAACTTTCCTATTATTTTTATAATGATGAAAACATACAACAAAATATGAAAGTTATTGTTGATAGTTTTAATTATTTTAATAATACATTTGGCAACTACCCTTATTTAACTCTTTCAGTCGTTCAAACGGGATTTTGTTATGGTGGTATGGAGTATCCCACATTAACAATGATAAGTGATGAGTGCAATGGAGAGGACGCTTTAACAACTATTGTTCATGAAAATGCACATCAGTGGTGGTATTCAGTTGTAGGTAATAACCAACTTGAAAGTTCATTTTTAGATGAAGGCTTAACAGAGTTTTCAACAGTTATGTTTTTTAATGACGCAGAGGAATACAATATTAAAGGTCAAACTAGGATTGATAACGCAATAAAAAGTTATAAAGCATATTTTTCAATCTATAATCAAATTTTTGGGGAAGTTGATACCACTATGAATAGAAAAGTTAATGAATATTTAAGCGAGTATGAATATTCAAATATAAGTTATAATAAAGGTATATTGCTCTTTAATAGTGTTTATCAACTTTTAGGCGAAGATAAGTTTAAAAACTCATTAAGAAATTATTATGAAAGCTACTCTTATAAAGTTTCAACTGTGGAGGGCTTAATCGACTGCTTTAAAAGTCAAAACAAAGAGGTGAAAAGCATTTTTGAAAGTTACATCAATGGAAGCGTAGTTATATAAAAATTATAAGTTTTTATTTTTAAACAGTTGCCAAAGTCAAAAAAAAGTTTTATAATGAAAAAGTCGATAGAATATTCGGCGAAGGAGTAATATGGATACGGTTCCAAGTAAGCAAAAACATTTTATATTTTATCTCCATTAGTTGAGTATTTATTCTAATTGATTATACGCACGCAATGGAGTAGTCTTTGCGTGCTTTTTTTATAGGCAAATGTTGCCCCAAAGCACAAAAAAGCAAAAGGAGGTAGCATATGCAAAATTTTTACATTACCGACAAAGATGGCAGAGTTGTTGAGTCGGCTAAATTTAAAAATAAGTGTTGGATAAATCTTGTCAATCCCACAGATGACGAGGTTGAAGATATTTGTAAAGTTACAAATATTCCTGAAGATATGTTGAAGGCTGCACTAGATGAGGAAGAAAGAGCACGTTATGAAGTTGATGAAGGCAACTCAATGTATATTGTCGATTTTCCCGTAATGGACGATGATGACGGTGTATATTCATACAACACAATTCCTATCGCAGTAATATATAATGAAAAATGCATAGTAACTATCTCACTTAGAGATTGTCCTATCGTAAAAGACTTTATTTCAGGTCGTGTAAAGGGAATATCTTTTGATAAACCAATAAAGTTTTTGTTGACCTTTTTCCTTAAAAACGCCAACAAATTCTTGTTATACCTAAAACAAATTGATAGAGCGAATATGCGTGTGCAAGCCTCTTTGCGTAAGAGTATGAAAAACAAAGAATTGATTGAACTTATGGAACTTGAAAATTCCTTGGTTTATTTTAAGGCTTCACTTGCCTCTAATGAAAGAGTTTATAATAGGTTGGAGCGTAACGAACAAATTAAAAATAATGAAGATTATCAAGATCTATATGATGATGTAGTTGTTGAGAGTAAACAAGCACTTGAAATGTGTAATATTTACTTTGATGTATTAGGTGGAACAATGGACGCTTACGCATCAGTTATCTCAAATAATGTTAATACCGTTATGAAGATGCTGACTATAATTACAATGATTTTCACTATACCAACCTTAATAGCGAGTTTATGGGGTATGAACGTTTCCGTTCCGTTTGAAAATCTAGGTGCTTGGGGATTTTGGATTGTTTGTGGTATTGCTGTAATACTTACAACTATTGCCTCTTATTTCATAGTTAAATATAGTTCTCGTGTAGGAACTAACACAAAACGAAAAAAAATAAATAAAAAGTAAAATATGTGAAAAAATCCATCATATTGATGGGTTTTTCTTTTTTTCTACACAAATCAAGTTAAACAAAATTGATTATAAGAAAACTGTGTGTTAATTTCAAAAAGTAATTTTTTCCTACTAAATGCTTGCAATTTACGACATATAAGTATTAAAAATTTAAAAAACTTTATTTTATGTGAAAATTTTGTGAAGACAAAAAGAAAAAAAAGGACAAATCTAATTTTTCACCTTTATTTCAATAGCCTTTTCACATATAAAGAGTAAAATATATTTAATTTGTGGTGGCTAGATTATTGTTGCTTGAATATAAATGTTAAAGGCGTATCCTTTGGGTGCGTTTACATAAAATTTTTAATTTTATTTATAGGAGTACAAAGAACTATGAAAACAAGAACTCGTGTTCTATTGTCCCTTTTGTCGTTATTCGTAGTGAGTGCAATAATGACTGGTGTTTATTTAATTACTAATATGGATTATGATAAAACACCAATGGATGTTATTGACGCTAACACAAAGACTGAAGCACAAGACGAAGTAGAAGAAGATTTCTACATAGATGCAAAAGAGGATGATGGTAATAAGAAAAACGAAGAAGATGAAAATGTTGTTGAAGATAAATATCTTTTGACAATCAACTATCTTTGTAAAGGTAACAAAATTGCCGATTCTTACACACAAAGCTTGGCTAAAGGTGAGGAGTTTACTGTAAACTCACCTATTATTACAGGTTATACTTTCAAGTCTCTTGACAAGCAAGTTGTACAAGGTAAAATGGAAGAAACCGACCAAACAATCAATGTATTGTATGATGCTAACAAATACCTACTTACCGTTGATTATGTTTGTGGAGAAAAAACTTTAGATACAACAACTACTGAGATTGAATTTAATGAAGAATATTCTGCCGATGCTAAAACTTTTGACGGATATATCCTAAATCAAATTAAAACTACTGAAAGTGCTAAGATGCCTGCTGAAGATGTTAAAATTTCATTTGTTTATAGGGCAAGAAAATTCAATGTAAACTATTTAGTTTTCGTTGATGGTAGTCAGGAAATTAGTTCATCAAAAGTAGTAGAATACGATTGCGAGTATACGATTGAAAATAACGATATAATCCCTGCTATCAAAAAGCAAGGTTATGATTTAACAGACTACAATATTACCTGCGACGGTGAAATTTCCGGTATAATGGGACTTGAAAACAAGGTTGTTAAAATCTATCTAAGTTCAAAAGTGTACGAATTAACAATCAACTATCTTAATGAAAAAAATGAGGAGATGCAAGACTCTATCACTTTGTCTTTAAAGAGAGATGAAGAAATTTTAGTTTCAGCACATACTTTTGAAAACTACAATTTAATTACTGAAAGTTTGTCTTTCACAATGGGCAAAGGCGATTCAACTTTTAATGTAAATTATGATGCTAAAGAATATACTGCTACTTTTATGAACGGCTTATTGCTTGTAGGTAGTGTTTCAGCAAAATATAATCACGAATACACTATTCCTGTTTACACAGACATTGTTAAGAGTGCAGACGCTGAAAATTCATACGTGTTTAAAGGTACTTGGAACGGAATTGAACAGGGTAGTACTCAAGTAATGAAGGGCGATGTTACATATCAACCTGACTTTGAAAGTACAACTAATAGTTACTTAGTAAAATGGGTTTCATACTATCTTGACGAGGACGAACTTAAAGTTTCAACTGTTGAAGATAGATATGATTTTGGCAGTATGCCCACGCCTCCTACAGTTGTTAAAGACTTTGAGTTTGAAGGTTTTGAATATCAATTTGCAGGTTGGGATAAAGTGGTTAGCCCCGTTACTTGCGATGTTGTTTATAATGCAACATATTCAAAATTGCAACTTTATTATTCAGTTAAATTTACTGATGAAAACGGCGTTGTATTATTCTCATTTACTAAAAAGTATGGTGATATAATTACTGCACCTGATTCATATACTATTGGAATAACTAAATGGGTTTCACCCGAGTGGACTATAAACTTTGACGGCTGGATGGGATTGACTGAAGGTATGACCGTTACTGGTGATATTACTTTTGTTATGATGACTAGCAAAGTTAAAAATCAATATTCAGTTACATGGACTTATACTGATGAAAACGGCAATGAAGAATCTTTGGTAGTTGAGTATTATTATGGTGAACTTCCTCAATTTAGCAATAAACACTATACTGGTAACGCAACTTATGAATATAAATTCTTAAATTGGGATAAAGCGATAACAACGGTTGTTGGCGATGTTACTTATATTGCTAAATATTCACTAATTTATAAAAACTATACAATCACATTTAAAGATTGGGACGGAAAAACTATTTCAAGTGCAATTTATCACTATGGTGATGATATTGTATTCCCTTCAATCCCTGTAAGAAATGCTGACGGACAGTTTACTTATACTTTCTTAAAATGGTCGGATACTGAAACTGTTGTTGATGGCGATAAAACATATATTGCTGAATATGATTACAGTGAAATTAGTTACACAATCGTTTGGGAAGATTATGACGGGGTTGAACTTGAAAGAGTTAACTCAACAACTTTTGGTGGTTGGGATAAAAACTCAGTAGTTGCTGAAAGAGAATCAAACGGCTACTACACATACACTTTCCAAGAGTGGATTGAAAAGGATACTGAAATTTCAGCAGACGGAAGTCAAGTAACAATTACTTATATTGCAACTTATATTTCTACTGAAATTTATTATACTGTTACTTACAACTATGCAGGCAATACAGAATACTGTGGTAGAGATAAAGGCTTTGGTTGGTGGACTGCTCCTGTAATTAGCGAGGGTTACTACAATGAAACTTATTATTATAAGTTTGAAAGTTGGACTGAAACTAGAACTGAAAGCGTAGACGGAACAGAAGTTGAAATTGTATATACAGCAACTTATACTGAGAGTTATGTAACTTATACTGAAGTTTACTATGTTGAGTATACGAACGGTGATAGAGAGGAAAGTTGTACTAATACTCACCGTTATGGCGAGGATACTGTTATCCCTCAAATCCCCACTTCAACAATGACTGTTGAATATTCATATACTTATGAACAATGGGAAAAGACTGAAACTGTTGTTGACGAGTTCGGCAATGTAACTTCAGTTTATGTATCGGTTTGCACTGTTGAAAAGAGATTGTATCAAATCACTTGGTCAATCGGTGAAGATAAGTATGTTGAAACTTACAATTATGGTGATACTCCTAAATGCCCTTGGAATACTTCAAGAGAAGACAGAGTAGTAAATGCTACTATTACTGTTGAGTTTGAATTTACTTCTTGGAACAAGACAGTATCTAATGTTGAAGGAGATACTGAGTATGTTGCAATGTATCAATGTAGATATACATACACTTACTCATCAACAGAAACAATCGGTAAATACACTTTAACTTGTAACTATACAGTTGTAGTTGAGTTTGCCTATGTTGAAGGTATGGATATTGAAACACAATGCAATAACTCGATTGATGTAGCAATCACTTTAGAGTTTTTAGTTACTGAAAACGAAATTGACTATTCAAACAATTTCTTCTGTGAATATCTTTGGAATAGATATGACGGAGTAAATGTAAATAAATCTTGTGAGGCTAATCACAATAACTAAAACAAGTGTATAATTAAAATAAAATGAACCCTTTTTTAAGGGTTCATTTTTGCTTGTATATATATATTTTTAAAATCATAAAATAATTATGATTTTATTTTATAAGGATAATTATGCGACTGATTGATGATATTTTGTGTAGGCTTTCATTAGATGAAAATTTAGTTTTTGGTGGAGTTAAATATTTAATTTTAGACGGACACTCAGGCTACTTTGAAAGTATTGAGGGGGTTATGTCCTTCACCTCAACTGAAATCTGCTTAACTATAAAAAAGGGGTGCTTGAAGGTGGTTGGCGATTCCCTTATGATAAAAAAATACTCAGGCAAGGACTTGATAGTGGTAGGAAATATAAAAAGGGTTGAAAGATTAGGGTAAAAATGAGTTATAAACCTTTAATATACTATACTTACAAAGTTTGCACCTTAAATACTGAGGGTGCAATAAAGAAACTTAATAAGGCAAATATTGAAATTTTTGACTTAAAAAGGATTGATAAGACTACCATACAATTTTGCTCAAAAGAATATAAAAAAGTTCTTTTAATTTTCAATGGCTCGTGTTATAATGTAAGTGTAGTAGGCTATTCAAAGTTGATTAGTAGTATAAAAAGATTTTTGATAAACCCGTTTATACTATTAGGTTGTGTTTTGTTTTTTGTTTGCTCATTTTTTGCAAACAGGACAATTTTAAAAATCAATGTATACGGAACGGGTAGTTATTATCAAAGCGAGGTCGTTTCAATCCTTTCTTCGCATGGGTTAAAAGTTTTTTCCTTTTACGATAGCCAAATCGTTAAAGAGGTTCAAAATGAAATTTTAGTATTACCCTGTGTAAACTTTTGCTCTATTAAAAAAAATGGCTCAATTTTAAATGTTGAACTCAATACATCTTCACCTGAAATTACTCGCTCAAAGGTTGGTGAAAATTTGTATTCTACTCATGACGGAGTGGTTCGTTCAATTATTACGGTAAGTGGTATGCCAAGCGTAAAAGTTGGAGATGAAGTTATAAACGGACAACTGCTGATAAGAGGAGAGAAAGATGGGTTGATAGAGCAAGTCGGTTTGCAAAAAGTGGTGGCAATCGGCAAGGTTGAACTTGTGTGCCTGCATACTTATTCTTATTCGGCTGATTGTGAAAGCGAGGAAAATTTACAAAACGCTTTGGGTGTAGGCGTACTTGATTTAAACGGATATGAAATATTATCAAAAATGTATACGATAATAAATGACGGAGAAAAGGTAATTTATGAAGTTTCTATGGAGTATTTATCCATAGAGAGCATAAATATGATATGATAAATGCGTAGGAGGACAGAAAGATAGTTACTAAACAAATAAACGCAGAAAGTTTTGATAAATTGCAAAAACTTTTGGGGGCTTTTGACGAGAATTTAACGATTATTGCAAGAGAGTTGCAGCTTGAAAGCAAAATTGAAGGTGAAAATATTTGCCTTACAGGTGAGGAGAGTAATGTTGACTGTGGCATTGAGGTGCTTTCAAGTATGCTAGATTTAATCGGTAATGGAGAAAATATTGATAAGTCAAGACTTGTCTATTGTATAGAATTAGCCAAGGAAGGCAGAAGTGGAGATATACGTAAAATTACTGACGGAGTAGTTGCAATAACTTCTCGTGGTAAGCAGATTAAATGTAAGACTTACGGTCAAAAAGAGTATGTTGAGGCTATTAAAAATAATACCGTCATTTTTGGAGTAGGTCCAGCAGGAACGGGTAAAACTTATCTTGCAGTTTGCTTGGCAGTTGCTGCTTTCAAGTCAAAGCAATATGAAAAGATAATATTAACAAGACCTGCTGTTGAAGCAGGCGAAAAACTAGGCTTTTTACCTGGAGACTTGCAAACGAAGGTTGACCCATATTTAAGGCCATTGTATGACGCTTTACAAGAAATGTTAGGAATTGATAACTATACTAAACTTATGGAAAAGCAGGTTATCGAAGTAGCCCCTCTTGCCTATATGCGTGGTAGAACTTTAAATAATTCATTTATAATTTTAGATGAGGCTCAAAACTCAACAAAAGAACAAATGAAAATGTTTTTGACAAGGATGGGCGAAGGGAGTAAAATGGTAATAACGGGTGACATCACTCAAATAGACCTTCCAGAAGGAAAAAAGAGTGGATTGAAACACGCTATAAACATATTAAAAAATATTGACGATATAGCAATAATAAAGCTTACAGCAAAGGACGTTGTAAGACATCCTTTAGTTATGCAAATTATTAAAGCGTATGACAAGGAAGATAATAAAAACGGAGGCTAAACTTTAATGAACAGGAGAAGAAATGCTGTACAATGGAATATCAAAGACGCATTAAAAAGTATAGGGCTTTTCTTTGGCTTTTATTGTATTATGATAGCTGTAAGTTTTTTGATGATTTTTATGTCAAATTACGACTCGCTAGCAAGTTATATGCAACTTAATTCAAAAAAGATTTCCTTTTTGTTTTTATCAATTCTATTGATTTTTGCAATAGTCTATTTTTACTATTTTTGTGAACATAGAATAATGCTTAAAAATACTAGAGCCGTTTCCTTGTTGTTTGCTGTTTTTATTGTTTGCGTATTTTTAAACTTTATATTCGGTAAGTATGTAAATATCTACTCACGTCCCGTTGCTACATTTACACTGCTTTCTCTAATGTTGATAAACAGGCGTGATACTTTATTTTTAAGTATGATTTTTACTGTAACAATGTTTTCTTTTGATTATTTTATATTGTTGCCAGAGGAAAAAGAATTGCTAATGTACTCAACCCTTCTTGTAAGTTTTTTTGCAGAAATGACGGCAATATATATTATTGATAACGATACAAGTAGATTTAGTTCAATGGTAAACGGATTATTTATTTATATTCCTATGGGAATAATCATCTTACTGCTTGAACTTAATACTATAAACAATATTTTTTCAATGTTGGGTTTTGGTTTATTAGGTGCAATCGGTTCAGTAGGCTTTTATACGGTACTATTACCTGTATACGAAACTGCTTTTAATGTTGTAACCGATTATCGACTTAAAGAGTTGTCGGAGCCTGATTACAAGTTGATGAAGGATTTAAAAAATAAAGCAGTGGGTACTTTTAACCACTCAATGATTTTGGCCCATCTTGCCGAAGCGTGTGCTATTGAGTTGAACGAAAACCCCACTCTAGCAAGGGCGGCTGCATACTACCACGATGTTGGAAAAATGAAGCAAAGTGAGTTTTTCTCTGAAAACCAGTCAGGCAGAAACTCACATGACGAACTTTCTCCTGAATTGTCGGCAGATATCATACGTTCGCACGCAAAAGACGGTTACGACCTTATCAAAGCCCACTACTTGCCTCAAATACTTGCTGATATTGCTTTGCAACACCACGGTACATTGCCTATAAAATATTTCTACGCAAAAGCATTAAAAATGACGGACGGTGAAGTAAACATTGAGGACTTTTCTTATCCTGGACCTAAACCACAGACAAAACTTGCTGCAATAATTATGATTTGCGATGCATCGGAAGCGTGTACAAGAGCGTTGCCTGACCGTAAAATTGAAAATGTTGAAAGGGCAGTTCGTGAGGTAATTGAGGAGCGTGTTGAACTAGACCAGTTTACCGAGTGTGAAATTACATTAAAAGACTTAAATATAATTAAAGATACTATTGTTAGATGTTCAACAGGTATCAATCATAGCCGTGTAAATTATCCTAAAATTAGGTTTGCTGTTGAAGAAGACGATAGCAACGAAGATGAGGTAAAAGTTGATGAAACAAAGTAAAGCATTTTTAAATATCTGTTTCAACAGTGGAGATAATTATGAGGAAAAGATTTTAGATTTTTCTATTTTAAGAGAGGCTGTACTAGATTTGGTGCAAAGTGATGTTCCACTTTCGGCTGAGGTTTTAATTGTTGAGCCTGATGAAATTCAAAAACTCAATAGGGAAACTAGAAATATTGATAGCGTAACAGATGTTTTGAGTTACCCTACGCTTGACGGAATAAGAGGAAAAGAATTATTAAAAAAATCCTTTGCTTATGATGTTGACGAGGAGGGCAACCTGTTTATAGGTTCAATAGTCATATGTTTAGAGCGTGCAAAAGAACAGGCTGAAGAATACGGACACTCTTTAAAGAGGGAGTTGTATTATCTTGCTGTTCACGGAATATTGCATCTGTTAGGGTATGACCATATGATTGAGGAAGATAAGTTTCAAATGAGGGAACTTGAGGAGAGAATACTAAATAGATTAAATATAACGAGGAACTAATTATGAAAAGTGGATATGTTGCCGTTGTTGGTAGGGCAAATGCAGGAAAAAGCACTTTAATAAATGTACTTGTTGGCGAGAAGGTGGCAATCGTTTCACCCAAACCACAAACAACAAGAGATAGAATTTTAGGGGTACTAACTAAGGAGGATTATCAAATAGTCTTTGTTGATACTCCCGGTATTTATAAAGCAGATACTGAACTTTCAAAAAGGATGTTACATACTGCTGAAATTTCAGCAAACGATGTGGACTTGATTTTATATGTTCATGACGGACATAAGGGTGTCAGTGATGATGACATAAAACTTATAAAAAAATATAAGTCAAACGGTATAGATATGTTGATGGCTTATACAAAAATTGACATTATGAACGAGGAAAAAATTCCTGCTGACGTTGAAAGACTTTATAACGAAGGGATTGATGTTGATTTTTATCCCATTTCAGCAAGAAAGGGGAAAAACATCTCTAAACTTGAAAAAGCAATAGTTGAAAAATTACCCGAAGGAGATAATATTTTTGAGGAAGAAATTATAACTGATAAATCGGATAAATTTATGATTGCTGAAATAATGAGAGAAAAAATCCTAGTTAAGTATGACAAGGAAATTCCTCACGGTATAGCAGTTATAGTAAATAAATTTAAAAAGAGAGAAAGTGGTAATATTTACGATATTGACCTTGATATTATTTGTGAAAAGGATAACCATAAAGCAATCATTATAGGTAAGCAAGGAAAAGCCTTAAAGGATACTCTTTCATTTGCTAGAGAGTCAATGGAAAAATTGCTTTGTGGAAAGGTGTATCTTACTGCGTTTGTAAAGGTTAAAGAGGCTTGGAGAGATAGACCTAATCTTTTAAAAGAATATGGTTATGATGAAAATGACAACTGAAATATAAGAATATTGACATAAATCTTGCGTATAATAAATTAGGAGGAGTTTATGTCAAATTTTTATAAAGATAATGAGTCAGCAGATGTTGCTTGGAAACTATTTGAAAAAACAGGCAGTATCTCTTACTATATGTTATATAGACAATTAAAAAAATAAAAGGTTTTTTATGGCTCAAATAGTAAAAGCACTTATGCTAAAAAGCGTTAAATATAAAGATAATGATAAGATGCTTACTTTGTTTACAGATGATATGGGTAAGGTAGGTGCTATCGCAAGGGGAGTAACTAAACAAAACGCTAAATTAAAATTTTTGGCACAGCCTTTTGCTTTTTGTGAGTATTCTCTTGTAAAAAAAGCAGATAGGTATACGATAACTTCAGGAACACTAATTGAAAGTTTTTTTGAAATAAGCAGTGATATTTTAAAAACTTATTCAGCCTATGCTGTCCTTGAAATGTGTGATAAACTTTTTCTAGAAGGTGTATCTTGTACCGATATGCTTACTCTTTCTGTCAATACTCTAAAGGAGATTTCCCTAGGCGATTGTTTAACTGCTCTCATATCTTTTATGTTAAACGCTTTTTCTATTTTAGGTTATGAACTTGTGGTTGATAACTGTAAAAAATGTGGACAACCTTTAACTGATGATGTTTTTTTTAGTTTTGACGAAAGGGAGTTTTATTGTAAGGATTGTCCAAATGGAAAAATGATTACTGCATTGACCTTTAATGATTTAAAAAAGTTTTTAGGGCTGTCCTTTAAAATTGTTGAAAGTAGGGATGTAGATATAAAACTTTTGCGTTTTTTGTATGCGTATTTAAAATACAATTTTGAGATTGAAATAAATAGTATAAATGAATTACTACGCTTAAAGGAGTTGGAAAATGGTTAGTTACAGACAGGAGGAAAAGAAAGATAAGCATAATGCTGAACAAACGGTAAGAGAAGCGTTTTGGAATAAATATATGCCAGGCTGTGTTGAGCATTATTTAGTACATATTTTGCGAGAAAAGGAGTGCTTTATCCCTGAACTCGCATTCGTTGGAGAAAAGGATTCACAAATTGTTGGGGCAGTGTATTATACAAAGATTGCTTTAAAAACAAACAAAGGAAAGGAGTATATTTGTGCTAATTTAGGACCTGTTGCTGTATTGCCCGACTTACAAAATCAAGGGGTGGGTGCAGGTTTGATAGGTATAACAAAACAGATTTGCAAGATGATAGGATATAAATGTATTTTTCTTGTTGGAGATGTAAACTATTATTCCCGTTTTGGTTTTGTTCAGGCTGAAAAGTTTGGCATTAAATATGGGGAGGACTTTTTCCCTAAATTCTTGTGTTGTGAACTTGAGGAGAATTTTTTAAAAGATAAAGAGGGTAGTGCTATTGAGGACGAAGCATTTAATATTGACTATTCAAAGGTTAATACTTTTAATACCTCTTTTCCAAGAAAGGAAAAACTTGTGCTTCCTACACAAATTTTTGATGAAAACGGAAACTTTATAGGAGATAAAAATTAGATTTCACAAAAACACTAGCCATTTTAGTTAGTGTTTTTTTATATTGTTAACAAATTATTAAAAATTTCACTTAAAAGGTGGTTAATATACTTGTATTTTTTTATCTTTTATATTAAAATATTTAAATAATTTAACAATTATAAAGCAATAAAATAAATAAGCAGGAGAAATAAATGTCTAAAAAATTCGTTTACCTTTTTAGCGAAGGTAATGCAACAATGCGTGAACTTTTAGGTGGTAAGGGTGCTAACCTTGCTGAAATGACAGGTCTTGGTATGCCCGTTCCACACGGTTTTACTATCTCAACTGAGGCTTGTACTCAATACTATGATGATAACGAAGTTATCAATGAAGAAATTAAAAAAGAAATTTTTGAAAACTTGAAAAAACTTGAAGAAATTTCAGGTAAGAAGTTTGGCGATTTAGAAAATCCCCTACTTGTATCAGTTCGTTCAGGTGCTAGAGCGTCAATGCCTGGTATGATGGATACTATTTTGAATTTAGGTTTAAATGATACAGTAGTTGAAAGTTTTGCAAAAAAGACGGGTAATCCTCGTTTTGCATACGACAGTTATAGAAGATTTATTCAAATGTACTCCGATGTAGTTATGGAAGTTGGTAAAAAGTACTTTGAAGAATTGATTGATAAAATGAAAGAAGAAAAGGGAGTAACTCAAGATACTGAACTTACTGCCGAAGATTTAAAGTGTCTTGCAAATCAATTTAAGGCAGAGTATAAATCTAAAATCGGTGTTGACTTCCCTCAGGACCCTGCAGAGCAACTTATGGGTGCCGTAAGAGCAGTATTTAGAAGTTGGAATAACCCTCGTGCTATCTATTATAGAAGGATGAACGATATCCCTTCAAGTTGGGGTACTGCCGTTAATGTTCAAATGATGGTATTTGGTAATATGGGTAACACTTCTGGTACAGGTGTTGCATTTACTCGTAACCCTGCAACTGGTGAGAAAAAACTATACGGTGAATATCTTATGAACGCACAAGGTGAGGACGTAGTTGCCGGTGTAAGAACTCCTCAAACTATTGACCAACTTGCAAAAGAAAATCCCGCAGTATATGAACAATTCGTAAATGTTGCAAATTCATTAGAGCAACATTATAGAGATATGCAAGACATGGAGTTTACTATTGAAGATGGTAAATTATTTATGTTGCAAACAAGAAATGGTAAAAGAACTGCTGCTGCAGCCCTTCAAATTGCTTGTGATTTAGTAGATGAAGGTATGATTACTGAAAAGGAAGCAGTGCTTTCCATTGACCCTAAGCAATTAGATGCTTTATTGCACCCTCAATTTGATTCAGTTGCATTAAAGCAAGCAAAACCTGTTGCTCAAGCATTGGCTGCATCTCCCGGTGCTGCTTGTGGTAAAATTGTTTTCACTGCTGAAGATGTTTGTGATTGGGTTAAAAATAAAGGCGAAAAGAAGGTTATTCTAGTTCGTCTTGAAACTTCACCTGAAGATATTGAAGGTATGCACTTTGCTCAAGGTATCTTAACAGTTCGTGGTGGTATGACTTCTCACGCAGCAGTAGTTGCTCGTGGTATGGGTACTTGCTGTGTTTCTGGTTGTGGCGAAATTAAAATCAATGAAGAAAAGAAAGAATTTACTCTTGCCGGAAAGACTTATAAAGAGGGTGACTGGATTTCACTTGACGGTTCAACAGGTAACATCTATGGCGAGGCTATCAAGACTGTTGACGCATCACTTTCAGGTAACTTTGGCAGACTAATGGCTTGGGCTGATAAGTATAGAGCATTGCAAGTAAGAACTAATGCTGATACTCCTGCTGACGCTAAACAAGCCCGTTCATTTGGCGCTGAAGGTATTGGCCTTTGCAGAACTGAACATATGTTCTTTGAGCCTGACAGAATTTCAGCGATTAGAGAGATGATTTGTTCGGATACAGTTGAACAAAGAGAAACTGCTTTGAATAAACTATTACCCATGCAACAAGGCGACTTTGAAAAGTTGTATGAAGCATTAGAAGGTTGCCCCGTTACAATCCGTTTCCTTGACCCTCCTTTGCATGAGTTTGTTCCTACAGAAGAAAAGGATATCGAATTACTTGCAAAAACTCAAGGAAAAACAGTTGATGATATTAAGGCTATCATTTCATCATTGCATGAGTTTAACCCCATGATGGGACATCGTGGTTGCCGTCTTGCAGTAACTTACCCTGAAATTGCAGTTATGCAAACAAAGGCAGTTATCCGTGCAGCAATCAACGTTCAAAAGACTCATAAGGATTGGAATATCGTTCCCGAAATTATGATTCCTCTAGTTGGTGAAATTGCCGAACTAAAATATGTTAAAAATGTAGTTTGTCAAACTGCAGACGCTGAAATTAAAGAAGCAGGTATTGAAATGCACTATAAAGTTGGTACTATGATTGAAATTCCTCGTGCTGCTTTAACTGCTGATGAAATTGCCAAAGAAGCAGAATTCTTCTCATTTGGTACTAACGACTTAACTCAAATGACTTTTGGTTTTAGCCGTGATGACGCAGGTAAGTTCCTTTCAGCATACTATGATAGAAAAATCTACGAGTTTGACCCCTTTGCAAAACTTGACCAAACAGGTGTTGGTAAGCTTGTAAAAATGGCTAGCGAATTAGGTAAGTCTACTCGCCCTGATATCAAACTTGGTATCTGTGGTGAACACGGTGGCGATCCCTCAACTATCGAATTCTGCCATAAGGTTGGCTTAACTTATGTAAGTTGTTCACCTTACAGAGTTCCCATCGCAAGACTTGCTGCTGCTCAAGCAAATCTTAAATTCCCTAGAAACTAATAATAAATATAAAAGCAACAAGTAAAACTTGTTGCTTTTTTTTATAAGTAGAGTTGAATTTTCTATGCCGATAGGATATTTGATTTTTAATTTATTTATCATAAAACACTTCTAACTAATTATAAATATAAAATATATTAAATTCAAACGATAACCTATAATTTATGTTGCAGAAATATATTTTCAATTATTGATAAAATGATTTGTTTAGTGTATAATTAAGATGTATTAAAATTTAGGAGTATCAAAATGCTAAAAATAACTAATCTTACAAAGTCGTATGGAGATAAAAAAGCCGTTGATAATTTAGACTTGCATATTCGTGCAGGAGAGATTTATGGCTTTATAGGACACAACGGAGCAGGTAAAACAACTACGCTAAAAGCCTGTGCTGGACTTTTGCCTTTTGATTACGGTCAAATTTTAATAAATAATAAGTCAATTTTAGACTTCCCCGTTGAGTGCAAGAAAGAGTTGGCATATATTCCTGACAATCCTGAAGTATATGATTTTATGTCAGGAATTAAGTTTTTAAATTTTATCGCTGATGTGTATGATATTTCAATAAAAGATAGAACAAAAGATATAAATAAGTATGCCGAACTTTTTGATATTACTGCCGACTTGGCACTTCCTATAAGTGCTTATTCACACGGTATGAAGCAAAAATTGGTAATAATCTCAGCATTGATACATCGTCCCAAAGTTATAATAATGGACGAACCTTTTGTTGGCCTTGACCCTGTTGCTTCCTATACTTTAAAACAGTTAATGCGTGAACATTGCGATAATGGTGGAGCAATTTTCTTTTCTACTCACGTCCTTTCTGTTGCTGAAAAACTTTGCGATAAAATTGCAATAATAAAAAATGGCAAATTGATTAAATCGGGTGTAGTTGAAGATGTGATAGGAGATGAATCTCTTGAAAACGTTTTTTTAGAGTTGGAGGATAAAAATGTTTAGTAAACTTTTTAAAGTTCAATTTTTAAGTTTGTTTTCTGGACTTTTTAAAGGTAATAAAAAGGAAAAAATAAGCAAAGGTAAACTATTAGGTGTAATGGCGGTCATTTTGTTTTTGATGTGCTATCTAGTATTTTTCATGTTGATGATTTTTAATGGTTTGGCTATTTTGCTTAAAGGTGAAAATGAGCAATGGCTCTATTTTGTTATTGCAACCTTTCTTGCCGTAGTTGTTTCAATTTTAACTACCTTGTTTTCAACAAAGTCAACTCTCTATAACGCTAAAGATAATAAACTGCTTATATCTATGCCTATTAAAAGTAGCGATATTTTGTTTGTAAGAGTTATCACGCTGTATCTTTTTATCTTTATTGTTCAGGCTATTGTACTTTTGCCAGCAGGTATAGTGTATTTTGTTAAAATCGCTTGTAATTCGCAAATGGTGGTTTCCTATATTATATTGTTAATTTTATTGCCATTACTTTCCTTGTTCATAAACTGTGTATTGGGTTGGCTGTTTACTTGGTTTTCTGCAAAGGTAAGGTATGCAAATGCGATTGGCGTATTCGGGGGTATGTGTCTATTGGCAGGCTATATAGTTTTATGCTTCTATATTAAAGATATAGTTGTCGCAGTCCTTGCTAGTACAGATAAGTTAACGCATATTTGTCAAACCTATTTTTACTCTTTTTATCAGTTTGGTTTGGCAATGAGTGGTGCAAGTTGGACTTCGCTCCTTATTTCAACAGCAATTTTGATAATCCCCATGGTGCTGACCTATTGGGTATTATCAAAAACTTTTATAAAACTTGCAACTTCGCCCTTAAAACAGAACCGTATTGAGTACAAAGAAAAACCTTTAAAATCGACAACTCAACTTTTGGCATTGATAAAAAAGGATTTTTCAAACTTTATATCTAAACCGGCATATATTATTAACTCCTCAATCGGAGTTATAGTTACATTTATTTTCTTTTTGTTTGCAACATTGCAACTAGATACAGTTATTAGACATTATAGTGAAGTACTTAATTACGACCTTAGCAAATATCTCCCCTATGTTTTAATTGCTTTAATTTGTTGGTTTTCTGGCTTAAATTTTGTTTCTGCTCCCTCAATTTCACTTGAAGCAAAAAATATTTGGCTTTTACAGGTTGTACCGATT
The DNA here is from genome assembly GCA_964550125.1 of uncultured Clostridia bacterium. Taxonomy (GTDB): domain Bacteria; phylum Bacillota; class Clostridia; order Christensenellales; family Borkfalkiaceae; genus CAZJWC01. The sequence continues at coordinate 87,310 of CAZJWC010000004.1, forward strand.
GACTCAAAAAACGTTATTATGGCAAAAGCGTATACACATATGATAGTGTGTATGCCTGTAAATATTCTTTCAGCCATAGTCCTTTCAATCGTTATGAGATTTACCTTTGTTGAATTTTTATTACTTCTTTTTGTGCCATGTATGTATGTCGCTTTAACTGGGTTGTTTGGCGTTATCGTAAACTTATGGTTGCCAAAATTTGACTGGCTTAATGAAACGGTCGCAATTAAACAAAGTGCAAGCGTTGGTGTGTCAATGATAGCAAATTTACTCTTTCTTTTAATATTTATAGTTCTTGCTGTGGTACTAATAAATTATATACCTATTCAAGTTTTTACAATAATGTTCTTTTTGATTATGTTAGTGCTTTATTACGGACTTTACATTTTTGTATGTAGAAAAGGAAGACAGTTATTTTCAAAACTCAAAAACTAACAAAAAAACACTTCTATGAAGTGTTTTTTATTTTTTAAATGTACTTTTCATACTCAAGATAAAGTTCATCAAGTTCAGTTCTCGTTTTTTCAAGCGTGAGTGTAAGTTCTTTTATTTTTTTGTAGTTTGTTGAGTTTTCAGGTAAAGCCATATCGTTTAAAATAGTTTGTTCAAATTCTTCTTTTTGTGCAATTTCTTTTTCTATGGCTTTTATTTTTTGCTTTTTTTGTACTTCTAACGCTCTCTCCTCTTTGCTTCTGTAATATGAGTTTTGAATTTTTTCACTTTTTACAGGTTGGTTAGGCTTTGACTGTTGATTTTTGGTGCTTTCTATATATTTGCTATAACTTCCTTCAAATATTGTAATTGAGTTATCTTTTAAATAGATGATTTTACTTGCAAGTCTATCAATAAAATATCTGTCGTGCGAAACGAATAAAAGAGTTCCTGAAAATTCCTTTAAACTATTTTCTAACGCCTCTCGTGAAAGTAAGTCCAAATGGTTTGTAGGTTCGTCGAGTATTAAAAAATTACCTTTTTCTGCCTCAAATATTGCAAGTGCAAGTTTAGCCCTTTCACCACCAGATAGGTTTCCAACCTTTTTGTCAATGTCCTCCTCGGTCAGTTTAACACGCGCAAGTCTTTTCCTTGCTTGCGTCTGGTCAAAAGTTCTAAACCTACTCCAAAACTCGTATAAAAGAGTGTTGTCTTTGTTAAGGTTTGCATTTTCTTGGTCATAGTATGCCACCTTTACAAATCTTCCTAGCGTTATATTGTCATCGTTTTCGCTTGAAATAAATTTTTTAATAAGTGAAGATTTTCCCGTTCCGTTGTCCCCACAAATAGCAACTCTTTCTCCTCGCTTTATCAATAAGTCTACTTTTTTAAGCAGTTCCTTTTCTCCAGCCTTTAGATTTAAATTTTCTATTTTTAAAACATTTTCATAAGGTTCTGTGTCGTATTCAAATTTAAATACGGGTGGAGTTTCAGGTTTATAAGGTTTTTCAATTAACTCCATATTTTCAAGTTTTTTTACTCGTGATTGTGCAGATTTTGCTGTCGTTGCCCTTACAATATTTCTTGCAATGTAGTCCTCTAGTTTTGCAATTTCCTCTTGTTGTTTGTCATATTCTTTTTCCCAAAGTGCAACTTTTTCAGCTTTTAAAATCTTGTACTTTGAATAGTTGCCTTTATATAGATGTAAGTTTTTATTTTCAAGTTCAATAATTTTTCCTACAAGCCTGTCCAAAAAATATCTATCGTGAGAAACTATCAGTATTGAGCCTTTAAAGGAATTAAGGTAGTCTTCAAGCCAAAAAAGAGTTTTTATATCAAGATGGTTGGTAGGTTCGTCAAGTATTAAAAGTTCAGGTTCTTCAAGGAGTAGTTTGCAAAGTTTTAACCTTGTCTTTTCACCACCACTCATTGTGTTTATCTGTTGGTCGTACATTTTTTCAAAACCCATACCGTTTAAAATAGTCTTTACCTTAACGTCAACTTGATAACCATCTTTTGCATCAATATATTTTCTTAAATTTTCATATTTTTGGGATAAAGATTTATACTCAACACTTTCAAACTCAACTGTTGAAAGTTCCTTTTCAATTACAGCAAGTTTTTCAATAGCGTTCAAAACTTCCTCAAAAACAGACCTCATCTCAACATAAACTGTATTGTCACTTTCAAAAGTGCTGTTTTGTTCCAGGTAGCCTATTTTTAAATTATTCTTTTTTACAATGTTACCTTTATAAGAGGAGTATTCTCCTGTTATAATTTTTAATAACGTTGTCTTACCTGCTCCGTTTTGACCAATAAATCCAAGTCTTTCATTTTCATTGATTGTCAGGCAAATGTCCTTTAAAATATCTTCGTCATCAAAACCAAAACTGACGTGTTGTAAGTCTATTAGCATTATTTTTTCCTTTTATTGCATACTATTTTTATGAAAAAAATAGATTATCAAAACATTTTAAATTTAGAAAGGAGAATAGAGTTCACCTCTCCTGAAAAGGTTGCTCCACTCCTAAAAAAACTCATAAAATTGAAGAAGAATTTTTATAGTTAGAAATCCCATTTTGGTATAAAACTTTCGCTAGCCGATTTTCTCTCTTGTAAGTATACCTTGTCAAGATTAAGTTCCATAGCAAAATTAATCACCTTGTCGTATTCTCTTGATGTGATTTTTCTTTTCAGTTCAGGAAAATCGTCTATCTCACCATAAGGAGTGTACTGACACATTATAGATAGATAGGTGTTTGTGGAAAGGTTTTCTGCATACCATTTTAAAATTTCAATCGAGTCGTCAGTGTTGAGGGGTAAAATCAAGTGCCTAACTACTGTACCTGAAAGCATCTTACCCTCATTAAAGACAAGTGTTTTTTTTGCCATAAATTTTAAGGCTTCACTTGCAATTTCAAAGTAGTTGCTTTTACCTGTATATCGTTTTGAAGTTTCTTTTGAAAAAAACTTTAAATCTGGTAAATAAATGTCAACATATTTATCAAATTTTTCTAAAGATTCAATATTTTCATACCCACTTGAGTTATAAACTACGGGAATACCAGGCCTATAAATTTCAAATGCTTGAGCAATGTGTTCAAGATAGTGTGTAGGATTGACAAGATTGATATTTTCAGCACCCATATTTTCAAGTTCTTTAAAAATATTGGCAAGTTCTCTAATTGTAATCTCTTTACCTCTTTCATTGCGAGAAAGTTCATAGTTTTGGCAAAAAACACATTTTAAAGGACAGCCACAAAAAAATACCGTTCCTGAACCTTTTATAAATGAAATGCAAGGTTCTTCAAAAGGGTGAAGGTAGTATTTTGCAATTTTTAAATTTTTCGATTTGCAAACTCCTACACTTTCCGTCCTATTTATTCCACATTTTATAGGACACATATTACATTTTGTTAGGTCAAATAATTCACTCATAGTTAAATTTTATCATTTTTAAAAAGGTATGTAAAGCGTTGACAATTTGAAAGTAAAATTATATAATTGCCATTGTATGAAAAATTATTGCTCGGCTAGCCGAAAGGAGTAATGTAATGAAAAAGTTTTTTACAAGCGAAAGTGTAACTGAAGGACATCCTGATAAAGTTTGCGACCAAATTTCAGATGCAATTTTAGATGAAATTATGAAAAAAGATAAAAACGCTAGAGTTGCTGTAGAGTGTAGTGCAACTACCGGTATGGTTTTGGTAATGGGAGAAATTACTACTGACTGTTATGTTGATATTACTCAAACTGCAAAAAATACCATTAAGGAAATTGGTTATAACGGACAAGGCTTTTCTTATGATAGTTGTGCTGTAATTACTGCCCTTCACGAGCAAAGCCCTGATATTGCATTAGGTGTTGATAATTCATTTGAAAAAAAGAACGGTGCAAACGATGATGCTGACCAGTTTGGTGCAGGCGACCAAGGTATGATGTTTGGTTATGCTTGTAATGAAACAGAAGAATTTATGCCCTTAACTTTAATGCTTTCTCATAAGTTGGCAATGAAACTAACAGAAGTTAGAAAAAATGGTACTTTACCCTACTTGCGTCCTGACGGAAAGAGTCAAGTTACTATTGAGTATGATGATGGTAAGGCTACCCGTGTCGATACTGTTGTTGTTTCGGCACAACATAATGAAAGCGTTACTACTGAACAATTAAGAAAGGACATACAAAAATATGTTATAGAGGAGATTATTCCCTCTAACTTGCTTGACGAAAATACAAAATACTTTATTAACCCTACAGGCCGTTTTGAAATAGGTGGACCTGAAGGAGATAGTGGACTTACAGGCAGAAAGATTATCGTTGACACTTATGGTGGAAGATGTGCACACGGTGGAGGTGCTTTCTCTGGCAAGGATTGTACAAAAGTTGATAGAAGTGCTGCTTATATGGCAAGATATATTTGTAAAAATATCGTTGCCAGTGGACTTGCTGACGAGTGTGAAATTGAACTTGCATATGCTATTGGTGTCGCGAAGCCAGTTTCCGTTTATGTAAATACTTACGGAACAGGTAAGTTGTCTAGTGAAAAGTTGACTGAAATTGTTGAAAGTGAATTTGATTTAAGACCTAACGCAATTATCAAAAAGTTAGATTTAAGAAGACCTATCTACAAAAAAACTGCTGCTTACGGACATTTTGGCAGAAATGAGTTCCCTTGGGAACAACTTGATATGGTTGATACTTTAAAGAAATATTTATAAAAGATAAAAAAATCGGGGAATACCCCGATTTTTGTGTTAATATGATTAAAATTGCTGATAAATTAAAAGATATACTTTTTAAAGAGAATATAACTTGCGAGTGTTGTGGTAAAGATGTTTTTAAAGGGGAAAGATTTTGTGAAGATTGCTTTAAAAAACTTCCCTTCAATAATGAGTGTTATTGTAGGATTTGTGGAAGAAAGGAGAATCAAGATAATGCTTGTATTGACTGCAAAACGCATGGTGCAGAGTTTGAAAAAGCGAGGAGCGTGTTTGACTATAAAGATGATGTAGTACATCTAATCCACTCTTTTAAAAACGGAAGGAGATACCTTGCAAGTTTGTTTGCCGATTATTTAAAAGAAATATATATAAAAGAGTTTAGTTTCGCTGATTTTATTACTTTTACTCCTATGTATATAAAAGATGAAAAGAGGCGTGGTTATAATCAAGCAAAACTTTTAGCTGATGAATTATCTAAAAGGGTAAATACTCCAGTCGTTGAACTTTTGCAAAAGGTAAAGAAAACTAAAATGCAAAAAACTTTATCAAGAAAGGAAAGGGAGAAAAATCTTGTTTCTTGCTTTAAAGTTGTTAAAAGAGAGGGCTGTAAAGGCAAAAAGATTTTACTTATAGATGATGTTATGACTACTGGTTCAACGATAAATGTACTTTCAAAAAAGTTGAAGGAAAGTGGTGCTTTGGCTGTGTATGTGCTTACAATATCTTCTGTAACCTTAAAAAAGAATATTTAAAGGGCAATCTATCCCTAAAATATTTAAAATGCAAATAAAAAGCTTTTACTTTTAATAGAAAATATAGTAAAATAAAAAGGACAAACAAAAATAGGTTTGTAAAATGATTTGAGGTGTATTATGGGATTAATCAGATACTTACTTGAAAGCGATAGTAGAAAAAGTTTAAAAAAACTTGATAAACTTGCAACTAAAATTGAAAGTTTAGACAGTACTTATTCTGCTATGACTGATGAAGATTTGAAAAATCAAACGACAATTTTTAAAGAAAGACTTAAAAATGGGGAAACTACTGATGATATTTTATGCGAGGCATTTGCTGTTGTAAGAGAGGCTGCGTATCGTGTACTAAATACAAAACATTATCATGTTCAGTTGATGGGTGGCATTTGTTTGTATCAAGGCAGAATCGCTGAAATGAAAACTGGTGAAGGTAAAACACAAACAGCACTTTTACCTGCTTATTTAAATGCTTTAACAGGCAAGGGCGTCCATGTTGTAACGGTAAACGATTACCTAGCAAAGCGTGATGCTGAGTGGATGGGCAAAGTCCATAGATTTTTAGGTTTAACGGTAGGTGTAGTTGTACCTGGTATGGATGACGATGAAAAGAGAAAGGCTTACCTTTGTGATATTACTTATGCAACTAATAACGAGTTAGGTTTTGACTATTTGAGGGACAACTTGAAAGGTGATGTTTCAAGGATGGTTCAAAGAGAACTTAACTATGCAATCGTAGACGAGGTTGACTCAATCCTAGTAGACGAGGCAAGAACTCCTTTGATTATTTCAGGTGCAGGAGATGAATCATCAGAACTTTATGCAAAAGTTGACAGATTTGTAAGAACGCTAAAAGGTGGCTATGAGGACGAACTAGAGTCTAATCTTGCAAGCGATAAGGCAACTGCTAGATTTCAAAAAAAGATAAAGACAAAGCAGGTTGAAAGCGAATACCGTGATGAAGAAAACGAGGATAAGGAAACTGAAACTGAAACGGAAGAAAAGATTTCTTCTGCTGACTGGGACTTTATCATCAATAGAAAGGAAAAATCAGTAACTATAACTGAAAACGGTGCTACCAAGGCAGAAGCATATTTTAATATCGCTAATTTGGCAGATATTGATAATGCACCTTTGAATCACCATATTCAACAAGCTTTAAAAGCACATAAATTATTTTTTAACGGCGACCAATATATTGTTCAAGACAATGAGGTTTTAATCGTTGACGAATTTACAGGTCGTTTGATGATAGGTCGTAGATATTCTGATGGCTTGCACCAAGCGATTGAAGCAAAAGAAGGTATGAAGGTTAAAAATGAAAACAAAACTTACGCAACCATTACCTTCCAAAACTACTTCCGTTTGTATAAAAGATTGTCAGGTATGACCGGTACGGCTAAAACTGAGGAGACTGAATTTAGAGAAATTTACAGCCTTGATGTATTAGAAATTCCTACAAATAAAAAGGTTGCTCGTGTCGATATGAACGACCGTATCTATTCAAATCAAGAAGCGAAAAAGCGTGCTATTATTGAAGAAATTATTGAAAGAAATAAAAAAGGACAACCCGTCCTAGTAGGTACTGTAACTGTTGAAAAATCGGAGGAAATTGCCAAAGCACTTCGTAAAACAGGTATTAAGTATAACCTACTAAACGCAAAAAATCACGCAAGAGAGGCTGAAATTGTTGCACAGGCAGGTAGAGTAGGTGCTGTAACCATCGCTACAAATATGGCAGGTCGTGGTACGGATATTTTGCTTGGTGGTAACCCTGAGTACCTTGCAAAAAAACGCTTGCGTGAAGAAAATGTTGATGAAGAATTGATTGAAAAGGCTACTTCATATGCAGAACTTGATGAAGAAGCTGAAAAGGTAAGACAAAGATATAAAAAATTATACGCAGAGTTTAAAGTTGGTACGGACGCTGAAAAGGCTGAAGTTATAAAAACAGGTGGTCTATGTATCATAGGTACTGAAAGACACGAGTCAAGGCGTATTGATAATCAGTTGCGTGGTCGTGCTGGTCGTCAAGGAGACGTTGGTGTTTCAATATTCTTCATCTCAATTAAAGACGATATTTTAATGCGTTTTGGTAACTCATTGATTCAAAGAATTTTCACAGACGAGGGCTATTGTTTAGAGTCAAAGATGCTTACAAAGTCTATTGAAAATGCTCAAAGAGCGATTGAGGGTAGAAATTATGCAATTCGCCGTAATGTTATAAAATATGACGATGTAATGAATAAACAACGTGAAGTAATTTACGGGCAAAGACTTGCAGTTTTGAAGGGCGAGGATGTTCACGAACAAGTGTTAAAGTATATTCCTGACTATGTAAATACTGTGCTTGCCGAAACTGTAAATCTTGAGGATTTACCTGAAAACTGGGATGTTGATTACTTGAATAAGGTACTTCAATCAAGGCTTCTACCTGAAAATATAATTTTTGCAACTCATGACGAACTTGCAAAGATGGAAGCAGGCGAAGTTATACAAAAACTTACTGATTTAGTAACTCAAACTTACGAGCAAAAGATTGTTGATGTAAAAGAGCGTTTTGGTATTGACTACCACGCATTAGAACGCAGAATTTTACTTATGACTGTTGATAGAAATTGGATTGACCATATTGACGCAATGGACCAATTAAGAAAGGGTATTGTTTTGCGTGGATATGCCAATGCTGACCCCGTTGTTGCATATAAACAAGAGGGGCTTGATATGTTTGACGAAATGACTGAGCGTATCCAGTCTTCAACGGTTGCTGCATTGTTAAAGTTGAAAATTGAAATCAATAAACCTGTTGAACAACCCAAGCAGGTAGCACCTAAAAATCTTGTAACAAATAGTGGCGAAGGAAATGCTCCTATCAAAAAGACTGATAAACAAGTTGGAAGAAATGATGCTTGCCCCTGTGGTAGTGGTAAAAAGTATAAAAATTGTTGTGGTAAAGACGCTTAATATATAGGGCATATTTTTAATATGCCCTTACTTATATAAAGGAAGGTTTATGTTTAAAGCAGACGATTATAGACTTCGTATAAAAGAATTTAATCAAACTCTTGAAGAAACTGCCTATGCTTTGAGTTTGACAGAGCAAAAGGAGAGGTTAAAGGAACTTCAACTTGAAAATGAAAAGCCTGAAGTATGGGGAGATTTAGAAAAATCTAAAAAAATAGGTAGAGAAATATCTTCAATACAAAATAAATTAGCAATTTTTGAAAAATGCAAAAAGGCTGTTGATGATGCAAGTCAAGTTATTGATTTGATTGAGGAAACGGGAGAAGAAGATTTGATTGATGAACTTGATGAGATTATTCAAGTTGCTGAAAAAGAGATTGAAGAAATGAGTATAAGCGCATTGCTTAAGGGCAAGTATGACAGTTGCAATGCGATACTTTCTTTACACGCAGGTGCTGGTGGTACTGAGGCGTGTGATTGGGTTCAAATGCTTTATAGGATGTATAATCGCTATGCTGAAAAGAACGGCTTTAAGGTTACTGAACTTGACAGACTTGCAGGTGATGACGCTGGATATAAATCGGTTGACATTAAGATTGAAGGTGAAAATGCCTATGGATATTTAAAGGCTGAAAAGGGCGTACATCGTTTGGTGCGTATTTCTCCTTTTGATGCTAATAGCAGAAGGCATACTTCCTTTGCTTCACTTGAAGTTATGCCTGAAATTGAGGATGATAGCGAGATTGAAATTAGAAGTGAAGATTTAAAGGTAGACACTTTCCGTTCCTCTGGTGCTGGTGGACAGCACATCAACAAAACTGAATCTGCTATTAGAATTACGCATATTCCTACTGGAATTGTGGTTTCTTGTCAAAATGAAAGAAGCCAGGTGCAAAATAGAGAACAGGCTATGAAGATGCTTCGCAGTAAACTTATCGAAAAACGTGAAGAAGAACGTATGGCAGAGGAGCAGAGTTTAAAAGGAGATGTTAAAAGGATTGAGTGGGGTAGTCAAATTAGAAGTTATGTTTTTTGTCCTTACACTCTAGTAAAAGACCATCGTACAGGTTATGAAAACGGCAATATCAACGCTGTAATGGATGGAGATATTCAAGGCTTTATAATTGATTACTTAAAAAAGGCGTAATATGACTTATTTTGAAAATATACAAAAGTTGAAAAGAAAGGCAAATCCTTTAATACTAGGCATTGAAAGTTCGTGTGATGAAACGGCTTGTGCTATCGTTCGTGGAAGGGAGATTTTGGCAAATGAAATAATATCTTCAGCAACAGAACAAGCAAAGTATGGTGGAGTAGTACCTGAAATAGCCTCTCGAGCCCATACTGACGCTATTGACGAGGTTGTTAGGAGAGCCGTTAAAAGTGCAAATATCAAGTTAGAGGAGTTGGACGGAATTGCAGTTACTTACGGAGCAGGACTTTTGGGAGCATTGCTTGTAGGTGTATCTTTTGCAAAGGCTTTGGCTTTAAGTTTAAATATTCCTCTAATTGCTGTAAACCATATTCGTGGTCATATGGCAGCCGCTTACCTTGACGATAAAGAGTTAAAACCTCCCTTTATTACCCTTTTGGCAAGTGGTGGGCATACGGCAGTTATTCATACTACCTCTTATACTGATTTTGAAGTTTTAGGTTCAACTAGAGATGATGCTGTTGGCGAGGCGTTTGATAAGGTTGCAAGAATTTTATCTTTGCAGTACCCAGGTGGACCTAACATTGAAAGAGCCTCAAAGGAGGGTAATAATAGTTTAAACCTACCCAAGATGTTAAAAGGTGAAGATACTTTTGATTTTTCATATAGTGGTTTAAAGACTGCAGTAATAAACTATTGCCATACTTTAGAACAAAAGGGTGAGCAAATTCCAGTTGGAGATGTTGCAAAGTCCTTTCAAACAAGTGCTATTGACATTTTGGTTGAAAGGGTTATTTCTGCTTGTAAAAAAACTGGAATAAAAACGGTTACAGCAGGAGGGGGCGTTGTTGCAAATACTTATTTGCGCGAAAGTTTAAAAGATGCCTGCGATAAAAATGGCTATAAGTTGGTTTTGCCTGAAAAAAAGTACTGTACAGATAACGCCTCTATGATTGCAGAGGAAGGAGTTATTCAATATATGGCAGGTAATTTTGCTGACCTCTCACTAAATGCAAAGGCACAAATTAAATTAGGCGAAAAAGGAAAAATTATAAAGTAAATACAAATTGACTATTTTATTTGCTTGACACCATTTTTTTCAGGTTATATAATTTAATTATTGGAGAAAAGAAGATGTATAATGTTTATTCAAACAACTACTACTGCTATTATTATAACTATTTAAAAATAGTTTTTTAAACTGCGTAGATTTGTTTGAGTATTAAAATGATATTTGACGGTTTGCGTATGCAAGCCGTTTTTTTATGTAAAGGAGATTATTATGAATTGGCTTGACTATTTAATGTTAGTGCTATTTGTTGCAAGTATGGTTGCTATTGCAATCTATACTAAAAACAAAGCAAAATCATCAAGCGACTTTTTGATGGCTGGTAAAAAGGGTTTAAATGGTTGGATGAGTGCGTTTGCCTACGGAACTACTTACTTTTCAGCAGTTGTGTTTATAGGCTATGCGGGTAATTTTGGTTTAAAGTTTGGTCTTTCTGCCGTATGGATAGGTATATTTAACGCATTGTTAGGTGCTTTAGTAGCGTGGCTTTTAATGGCTAAATCTACTAAAAATATGACAACTAGATTAAGTGTTAAAACAATGCCCTCTTTCTTTGAAAAAAGATATGAAAGCAATGCCCTAAAAATTTGTTCTGCCGTTATTATTTTTGTCTTTTTAATTCCCTATGGGGCATCAGTTTATAATGGACTTGGGGTTATCTTTAATACCGTGTTTAATATTCAATCAAACTGGCTTGCAATCGTGGTTATTCTCGCTCTTGCTTTAATCACTGCACTTTATTTGTGTTTTGGTGGATATTTGGCTACTTCATTAAGTGATTTTGTTCAAGGTTGTATTATGCTAGTAGGTGTGTTGGTCATGTTAGTTTGTTTTATAACTGACTCTCGTGTAGGAAGTGAAGGTATTAAAAGTTTGTTTGAAAGCGAACAATACGGCTTATTTGAAACGGAAGGTGGAATTTTTGGAAGTACGGTATCCCTTATTTCCTTAATTTTACTTACTTCCGTTGGTGTATATGGTTTGCCTCAAACGGTACATAAATACTATACGGTTAGAGATAAAAAGGCAATCAAACAAGGTGTTATAATTAGTACTCTTTTTGCTTTAATCGTAGGTTTTGTTGCCTATTTTACAGGCGCTTTAGGTTCATTGTTTAATTTCAGCACCAACGGTGAAGAAAATATGTCAATAATGATTGCAAAGGTTATTCCATCAGGACTTTTGGGATTGATAGTAGTGCTTTTGCTTTCAGCAAGTATGTCAACGCTAGGTTCAGTATCTTTATCAAGTTCGTCAGTTATTTCAGTTGACTTATACAAAGGCGTTATCAAAAAGGACGCAACTGACAAACAAGTTACTTGGGCAATGAGAATTATGTGCTTTATCTTTATCGCTATTTCTGCAGGAATTGCTATTTGGAATACGGTAAGCAAGGTTGCAGCAATTTCCTCTCTTATGAGTTTAAGTTGGGGAACTCTTTCAGGTTGCTTTATAGGTCCTTTTGTATTAGGCTTAAAGAGTAAAAAAATCACTAAAAAGGCTTGCTTCGCATCTATTATAGGTACGCTTGTAATTACCGTTACATTGATTTTTGTGTTTGGAACAATGTATATAAATCAAAACGAACTTACAATGTCCTTTGGTAATATATTGCAAAAAGGCTGTTCGCAATCAGCACTAATCGGTGTAATATGTATGGCATACTCATTTTTGTCAACCTGGATTGTCAGTATGTTTACTAAAAAACCTTCTCAAGAAACTATTAACCTTGCTTTTGATAGTGAGTGTGAAGGTATCGTTGAATAAATTAAAAAGGCAACTAAAAAGTTGCCTTTTTTATGTTTAAAATAAAAATATGTGTCAATAACATATCTATGAAAAAGATGATACTTATTTCTATTAGCATATTTTTACTTATAGCGTCCTACTGTATGAATACACAAAATACAACAAAACTTCTTTTTAAGAGTGGAGATACTTATACATTTTATGTTGGTAGTCAAAGTTCAAATGCTCAAATAATTACATCTAGTAAGGTTGACGCACTTACTTATAAACAAAACCTTGAAGTGATTTGTGGAGAAAGTACGGTGTATGACAGCATAGATGAAGCAGAAAAAATTATAAAAACATATGACGCTAACTTTGTTTTAAAGGAGAAATGTACAAATACTTGCAGTTATTACTTTTATAGTAAAAACCTACATAACTTTGTTTTGATTAATGGCGTAAAGGTTAATTTGCATATTGCAATCAATTTCAGTTTAAATGAAAAGATGGTTGCTGTGGGCAGTCCACTGATTTTTGGTGGTTTTTAAAAAATTTCGTATAAAAAATTTTGCATAGTCAATAATCAATTCAAATAGTAATGGAGGATTATTATGAAAGGAAAGAATTATGCAAAAGAAGGTAATAAACGAGCGTTAATGTACATTATTAGTGCAGTTGTAGTAGCAATTTTGGCTTTAGGAAGCGTTATAACAATCGTTGCTGTATCAAATAACAAAAAAGTGCCTCTTGTAGATGAACTTGAAAAAGATAATGAAGTTGTTGAACTTCCTACTGACGAGGTTATTGTTGTTGAAGAACCTAGTGAAGAAGTCGCTTCTGTGATTAGATTTGTTAACCCTGTTGAGAGTGCCGAGGTTTCAAATACTTACGGGTTTTTCCATAACCAAACTTTAAACTGGTATTATCTTCATACGGGAGTTGATTTTGCTTGTGATGCTGGTACTGAAATTAAGGCTGTATATGCTGGTACTATTGAAAGTATTATAACTGATGATGTATTGCTTTCAAATCAAATAACCATTGACCATGGCGATGGACTAAAGACCGTTTATACCTACATCAACCCACTTTCAACCATAAAAGTTGGGGATAAGGTTGTTGAAGGACAGGCTATCGGTTTTGTGGCAGAAGCCACAGGTGATGAGTATCAGGCAGGTTCACATCTGCACTTTGAAGTAGTACAAGGTGGGAAAATGATTGACCCTGAAATTTATCTTGAAATTGCTGAAAAATAGTAATAGATAACACACTTGTGTAAACAAGTGTGTTTTTTATGGTTGCAAAGTCTAAATGTAAATGATAAAATATGTTTGGAGATAAAAATGGAAAAGATAAGGCTAAATTCAAACAATTTAAAAGTAATAGGTGCAATTTGTATGGTTGTTGATCACTTTGCAGTAATTTTTGTTGAGTTATTACCGTTAAGTGTTTACTGTTTTTGCAGAATTGTGGGTAGGTTGGCTTTTCCTATATTTGCCTATCTTATAGCAGAAGGTTGCCGTTATACAAGGCATAAAGATAGATATTTTTTAACTGTCTTATTAGTTGGCTTAATTTGTATGCTAGGCTATATTCTTTTTACGGGTGGTTTGTATTTTAATGTACTAATTACCTTTTCCTTTTCAATTTTGTTAATTTATCTTTATCAACAAAGTGAGTGTGCGTTTGTTGACAAAAGGTTATTAAAGGAAATAATTTTTTACCTTTTAATATTTGCTTTTTTGGTAGCGATTTATTTATTTCAAAGTCTATCAAATACTTATCTTGTGCTCTTTTTTGAGGGTTGTGAATTTGACTACGGGTTACTTGGTGTTATTTTACCCCTTCTTGCATATATTTTTAAAAATAAATGGTTAAAAATTTCAGTTTTTGCAGTTGGGTTAGTTGCTTTGTCACTTGAAAGTTTGTTTTCATTTTTCTTACTTGGCGATTATACCTTTGAAGCATATATTCAGTTTTTCTCCCTTTTGGTAATCCCTTTAATCTGCCTATACTCTGGCGAAAGGGGGAGATTAAAGATGAAGTGTTTTTTCTACATATTTTATCCATTGCAGTTTGTTTTGTTGTACGGACTATATATGCTTGTTGTGTTGATAATATAAGGAATAAAGATGTCTAAAAAATATAAATATACTAATCAAATAATTTCAATTCTAAAAGATTTGTACCCTGACGCTAAACCTGCTTTGCAATATTCAACTCCTTATGAACTTTTAATCGCAGTAGTCTTATCGGCACAATGTACTGACGCAAGGGTTAATAAAGTTACAAGCGAGTTGTTTAAAAAATATAATACGCCTGAACAAATGGTTACATTAACCGTTCAAGAACTTGAAAAATATATATATTCTTGTGGTTTTTATCATAATAAAGCTGAACATATTTTGTCGGCGAGCAGAGATATAATAGAAAGGTTTAATGGCGAAGTTCCTTCAACGATAGAGGAATTGATGTCCCTTGCAGGTGTAGGTAGAAAAACAGCCAATGTAGTATATTCAGTTGCTTTTGAGGGGGACGTTATAGCCGTAGATACACATGTTTTTAGAGTTTCTAACAGAACGGGTATCGCTGAGGGTAAAACACCTTTAGAGGTTGAAAAAGGGTTAAATGTGGCAATAGAAAAAAAGGATTTAAGGTTTGCTCATCACTGGTTAATTTATCATGGAAGACAGGTGTGCCACTCTCAAAAACCAAACTGTGAAGGGTGTAAGTTGAAAGAGTTTTGTAAATACTATTTAAGTAAGGAGTAAAAATGTATCAAATTGTTAAAAAAAGAACGCTAGCTGAAAAGACAGTTGAGTATGTTATAAAAGCACCCCTTGTGGCAAAACACGCTTTGAGTGGACAGTTTATAATTTTACATGTGGACGAAGATGGGGAGAGAGTCCCGTTTACTATTTGTGATTATGATAGAGATGAGGGAACGATAACTATTTTAGTGCAAGAAGTAGGGGCAACAACTGCAAGACTGGCTCAAAAAAATGAAGGGGAGTATATTGCTGATTTTGTTGGTCCCTTGGGTAATGCTACTGATTTAAGCGAATTTAAAAAAATAGTTTTAGTTGGTGGAGGAATAGGCACAGCAGTACTAAATCCTCAAGCTAAACAACTTGCAAAAGATAATAAAAAACCTATCTCAATTATCGGTGCAAGGACAAAATCTCTCATAATGTATGAAGATAATTTTAAAAATAATAGCGAACGGCTTTTTGTTATGACTGATGACGGAAGTTATGGTGAAAAGGGGTTTGTTACTGAACCCTTAAAAATGCTGTTGCAAAACGAAAAGGATATTGACTGTGTTTTTGCAGTAGGCCCTTTGCCTATGATGAGAGCAGTATGCAATCTTACCAAAGAGTTTGAGGTAAAAACTATAGTAAGTATGAATCCTATAATGGTTGACGGCACGGGTATGTGTGGGGGTTGTAGACTCCGTGTTGACGGAAAGATTAAGTATGCTTGTGTTGACGGCCCTGAGTTTGACGGACATAAGGTTGACTTTGATGAAGCGATAAATCGTTCAAAGGCATATAAAGTGTTTGAGACAGACAAATATTGCAAGATTAGAGGAAAAAACGATGGATGATAGACAAAAAATGATTGAGCGTGATGCAAAGGAAAGGAGTAAGGATTTTAAGGAAGTTGTTTTAGGCTTTGATGAGGAACTTGCTGTTAAAGAGGCAAAGAGATGTTTACTTTGTAAAAATCCCCTTTGTATGAAAGGTTGTCCAGTTAATGTTCAAATTCCAGACTTTATTAAAAAGGTTAAAGAGCGTGATTTTGAAGGGGCTATAAATAAAATAAAAGAAACTAACAATTTGCCTGCCATTTGTGGTAGAGTTTGTCCTCAGGAAAATCAATGTGAAGGTAAATGTATCCGTGGAATAAAGGGTAGTCCTATTTCAATAGGTGCTCTTGAGCGTTTTTGTGCAGATTGGTCATTAAAAAACAAAAAGGTTAACCGCCAACAACCTCAAAAAAATCAATATAAGGTTGCAATAATAGGTTCAGGGCCTGCTGGACTTTCTTGTGCGAGTGATTTGGCACTTGAAGGGGTAAATGTTACTGTGTTTGAGGCTTTTCATAAACTTGGTGGCGTTTTAACTTACGGAATTCCTGAATTTAGGTTGCCCAAAAGCCTTGTACAAACTGAAATAGATAACCTTAAAGAACTTGGCATAAAGTTTGAAAAGAACGTTGTTATAGGAAAAACGCTATTCGTTGATGAACTTTTGCAAGAATATGACGCAGTTTTTATCGGTTCAGGTGCAGGCTTGCCTATCTTTTTAAATATTGAAGGAGAAGGACTTAACGGCGTATACTCTGCTAATGAAATTTTAACTCGCATTAACTTAATGGGAGCGTATAAGGTTGAAAGTGAAACCCCCGTATATAAGGGCAAAAAGGTTGTTGTTATAGGTGCTGGTAACGTGGCAATGGATTCAGCAAGAACGATACTTCGACTTGGTGCAGAAGATGTTACAATCGTTTATCGTAGAGGTAGACAGGAGATGCCTGCCCGTAAAGCTGAAATTGAACATGCCGAAGAAGAAGGTATTAACTTTGAGTTGTTGGCTAATCCTACAAAAATCAATGGCGAAAATGGTTGGGTAAAGTCAATCACTTGCGTAAAAATGCAACTTACTGAGCCTGATGAGTCAGGTAGAAGAAAATCTGTTGAAATTAAAGGCAGTGAGTTTGATATTGCTTGCGATATGGTAATAGTTGCACTTGGCACAACCCCTAATCCTCTTTTAAAACAAACTCTGCCCAATTTAGAGGTTACTCCTAAGGGGACCGTTTTAGTTGATGAAAATATGATGACATCTATAAAAGGTATTTTTGCTGGTGGTGATGCTGTTACAGGTGCTGCTACAGTAATACTGGCAATGGGTGCAGGCAAAAAGGCTGCAACTGGAATTATAAATTATATAAAAAGCAAATAATAGTGTTGCTCTGTTTAATCGGCAGAGCAATCATTTTTTAAACAAGTTAAAATGAATTGACACTTAAAAATTTTTTTATTATACTTTAAAAGTGCGAATTTAAAGGAGGTTGCTATGTTTACCGATAAAGTAAAAATCACAATTAAATCAGGTGATGGTGGCGATGGTATGAAGTCGTTTAAAAGTTTTAAAGGCATTGCTCAAGGTGGACCTGATGGTGGAGATGGTGGTAAAGGTGGTGATGTTTACTTTAAAGCAGATAAAAATATGAACGATTTGTTCACTTTTACTATTACGTCTAAATACAAAGCAGGTAACGGCGAAAAAGGTGGTACAAATCTTTGCTCTGGTAAGACTGGCTCAGACATAACTATTTCCGTTCCGTTAGGCACGATAATTCGTGATTATGAAAGTGGTCGTGTGATTTGCGATATGTATAATGACGGTGAGGTAAAACTTGTTGCAAAAGGTGGAAACGGTGGTAAGGGAAATGTACATTTTTGTTCGTCTAAAAGACATGCTCCTCACTTTGCTCAAACGGGTGAAAAAACTCAACCTCACACTTTGTTGCTTGAGTTAAAAGTTATTGCTGACGTGGGTTTAATCGGTTTTCCTAATGTAGGTAAAAGTACCTTACTTTCAAAGATAACCAAAGCACGCCCTAAAATTGCTAACTATCACTTTACAACACTATCCCCCAATTTGGGTGTGGTAAAGTTTTATGATAAATCCTTTGTTGTGGCTGATATTCCGGGACTTATTGAAGGTGCAAGTCAAGGAGTAGGGCTGGGACACGACTTTCTAAGACATATTGAGCGTACTCGTATGCTTTGCCATGTTGTAGATGTTTCAGGAGTAGAGGGTAGAGAACCTCTTGAGGATTTTTATAAAATTAATGAAGAATTAGAACAATACAGTGAAAAACTTGCATCTCTACCTCAATTAGTAGTTTGCAATAAGTGTGATATATTTGGTGCAGAAGATAATCTAAAAATATTACAAGAAAAACTAGGCAAGAACTATAAGTTGTTTCCTATTACTGCTGTAAACGGAGAGGGAACAAGAGAGTTGATTGAAGGAATATTTGAGGTTTTAGAAACTTTACCTGAATCAGAGCCTTTACCTATTGATGAATATTTTGAATTTGAAAAGCCTGATTCAAATTCTTTCGAAATTATCTTTGATGAGGAAGACAATATTTATGTCGTAGAGGGTGGACTAGTTGATATGTTATGTAGAAATGTAGTCCTTAATGATCCCGATTCAATGGCGTATTTTCAAAATATATTAAAAGAAAAAGGTGTTATAAAGGCTTTGCGTAAAGCAGGAGTAAACGAGGGCGATACGATCATTATCGGGGACGTAGAGTTCGACTTTGTAGAGTAAGGAGTTTAAAATGTTAACAAGTAAACAAAGGAGTGTATTAAAAGGACTAGCATCAAACCTTTCTCCCATAGGACAAGTGGGTAAGGGTGGCATTAATGATAATATGATTTCAGCATTTGACGAAAATTTAGAAGGCAGAGAGTTGATTAAGGTTAATATCTTATCAAGCGTTGATGACGAAACTAGAAGTATTGGTGAAGAACTTGCTCAAAAGTTAAAAGCTGAAGTGGTTATAGTAATAGGTAGAAAGGTGGTTTTATATAGAAAATCAAAAAGAAAGGACATAAAACATATTGAATTTTAAGTCCTTCCAAGGTATCTTATAAAAGTTGCTACAAATAGTAGTATCGTACCACTAACTATATAGTAAATAGGGTAAAATGATACAAAACTTAGTAAAAGTATCATCAATCCTGACAGCAAAATAGGTTTATAATTAGAGCGTTTTAATGAGTTTAAAAGACGCTCTTTTATATTAGTATTTTTTTCTTCTAATTCAATTAAGTCAGGAATAAGGGAGTATCTTGCAAGGGCTGAATATACGTTTTTTATTTCCCTAATTTCAATTTTAAGAGTGCTTGCTAGTTGAGTTGCTTTTTGATTTATTGAATTACAAAATAAAAGTATTTCAAGTTTAGGGCAATCTTTTCTTATTTCAATTAGTTTGTCAGCATCTAACGGCTCAATCGTAAAGGCGTGATAAAGTGCTTTAACTTCCTCCCCTCTAGTTGCTAGTAAATATTTGTTGCAATCGGTTATTTTAAAACCTTCCCTTTCAAATAGAGAGGTAAGCAAATTATTTAATTCAATTTTTTTTGATATTGCCAAAGTAATCATAAGCTTTTGCTCTTTATCGTTGTTTTCTTTTGAGATTATTCGCTTTTGATATTTTTTTCTCATTAAAAAAGAAATCAACAAAGTTATCATTATTGCAAAAATTAAAGATAAAAATATTGCTAAAATAAGGGAGCGTAAATAAAACCTAAAAATGCTAAACAGTATTATAAATGTAATTCCTAATGTAAATAAACTATCTAATAAAAAAGGTATTCGTATTTTTTTCATACTTCTGTTATTGACAGAAATTTTTTGTTTTAACCTTGATTTTTAATATACAGTGTAGTATAATTGATTTAAATTTAGATTATTTGGAAATAAATATTTTAATATGAAAATCGGTGTTTTTGGTGGTTCGTTCGACCCTATTCAAAAGGAACATAAAAATATTGCATTAGAGGCTATAAAAACTCTATCACTAGATAAACTAATCGTCGTGCCTGCATATGTTCCACCCTTTAAGGAAAAGAAAAAACTTGCAAATTTTGACGATAGGGTTGAGATGGTTAAATTAGCCTTTAAAGATGTAGAAAAAGTTGAGGTTAGTATGATTGAGTATAATCCTAGTTCGCCTAACTATACCTATATCACTATGAACGAACTTAAAAATGAATATCCTAATAGCGCTTTGTATCTCATTTTTGGCGAAGATTGCTTACTTTCGTTTGATAGGTGGAAAAAGCCTAAAGAAATTGCAAAAGTATGTTCAATAGTTCCCTTTATGCGTTGCGAAAACGGAACAAGTAAAGCAGATAAAAATAAAAACTATAAAAAGTTTTTAATAGAGTGTGATGAACTTTCAAAAAAATATAATGTAGAAGTTTTACCTATGAAGTATTTTAGCACCAACACTTCTTCAACGGCAGTGAGAGTTGCTTCAATATTTGGTATGGAACTTGAAAGTTATGTTGAAAGCGAGATTGCAGATTATATCTACGCAAGACACCTATACAATAATCCCAAAGTTTCAAAGGGACTGAACTATCTAAAAAAGTCAAGAAAAGAGCATAGTTTTTATGTTACCAAAATGGCAATTAGCGTAGCAAACAAGTATGGTTTAAACGAAGAAAAAATCATTTTAGCCTGTGGTTTGCACGATGTTGCAAAGTATCTTGATAAAAACAGCAATGAACTTGAAGGATTTGATTTTAAAAAGTATGAAGATGTTCCTAATCAAGTTTTACATCAATATACAGGTGAGTTTGTTGCTCGGCAGGTTATAGGCGAAACTGATAACGATGTTTTAAACGCAATAAAATATCATACGAGTGGTAGAGCAAATATGTCAATGCTTGAAAAGGTGGTTTTTTTGAGTGATATGCTTGAGGAAACAAGAGATTTTCCCTCAATCAAAAAACTTAGAAAACTTTTTTATGAAGATATTGACCTGTGCTTATGCGAGTGTTTCAAACATCAAATAAATTATTTAAAGAAAAGCAAAAGCAAAATTTATCCTCTCACTTTAGAAGGTTATGAGAGTATAAAAAATAAAATTTTTTCAAAGGAAAAGTAAAAAGTAGTATGACATCAAAAGAATTAGCAGAAAAAATATCTGCCTTTTTATCAAGTAAAAAGGCAGAAGATATTATTCAAATAAACGTAACTGAAAAAACAGGGGTTTGCGACTACTTTGTAATTGCAAGTGGTAGAAGTACAACTCAAGTAAAATCGCTTGCAGAGTATGTTGACGAAGAATTTTCAAAAAAAGAAAATAGACAGCCTTTGCGTACCGAAGGAATAAGGGAAGGAAGATGGGCTGTTATTGACTATGGTGATGTTTTAGTTCATCTTTTTAATGACGAGTCAAGAGTTTTTTATCATCTTGAAAGACTTTGGGAAGACGGCTCAAATGTTACTAGGTATGAAGATTAGTCTTCTTCAAAGTTTATCTTTTTTATCGGTTGATTAGGTTTATGTGAAGCCTTTTCAACGATATAATATACAACTTTCTCTTTTTCATGTTTGTCTTTTTCTGTTGAAGGTTTTTCAACCTCACTTTTAACAACAACGTTTGACAATTTGCTTTTAATAAAGCATATTGTACTAGTGCATAAAAAGAAAATAACACAAAGATAAAAAATACCTAAAAAAAATGAAAATATCATAATAGTTCTCCTTAACGAAGTCTATTATAATATTTTATAGTTGTAATAATATGTGATTGTTTGCTTAAAAAAGTAGAAAAATGTAAAACAAAAAGGATGAAACAAAAAATTTCATCCTTGCTTACAAGATTATATCTTATAAATTTCTACTATGGCTGTTAACCTACATTTTAAGTTTAAAATTAAACTTTTGCTACTTTGTTACTTTTTAAGCAACGAGTACAAACATATTCGTTTGATACCTTGCCATCAATCATAATGCGAACTTGCTTTACGTTTGCATTAAAAACTCTTCTAGTTTTTCTGTGAGAGTGGCTTACATTGTTGCCTGAAATTTGACCTTTATTGCAAATACAACATACTCTTGACATATTTTTACACCTCCATAGGTAAGAAATTTATCTTTACAAATTAAAACTGCCCAATTACGAGCATATCTAATATATCAAATATAAATGAAAAATGCAAACAAAAACATTGCCTTAAATGGCAAAATTTATAAAAAAAAATAAAATTTTAAAAATCAGTATATTTTCTTTGCAAAATATAATGAAATGTTGTAAAATAATTTAGCGTAGGAGAAAATGAAAATGTCAGTAAATACTAGTAACGCTTATGGAAAAATTTCTATCTCGGATTTTGCTATAGCAAAAGTCGCATCACAAGCCGCAACGGAATGTTACGGAATTGTGGAAACCGTATCACGCCGTTTTACTGACAGTTTGTCAGAACTTCTAAAAAAATCACCTGAAGGTCGTGGCGTAAAGGTAATGACTTCTGGAGATAAAATTTATATTGATGTATATGTTATAATCAAGTACGGCGTATCCATCAATGCAGTTGCAGAATCGCTTAAACAATGTGTTAAATACAAGGTTGAAATGTTTACGGGTATGATTGTTGATACGGTCAACGTTAATATTTTGGGCGTTAAACTGTAGCTTTATATAAAAATGTAAACCAAGTTTAAGGAGTTATATATGCAGAAGGCAATTAGCAGTGCTGATTTCAAGAAAATGGTATCAGCCGGGGCTAAATTACTTGAAGTAAACAGAACAAAGGTAGATGCTCTTAACGTATTCCCTGTGCCTGACGGAGATACAGGAACGAATA
This sequence comes from uncultured Clostridia bacterium, assembly GCA_964550125.1. GTDB lineage: Bacteria > Bacillota > Clostridia > Christensenellales > Borkfalkiaceae > CAZJWC01. The sequence continues at coordinate 110,039 of CAZJWC010000004.1, forward strand.
TGTCGTTAACTATTCAGTCAGCAGTCAAGGAAATGGGTTTGTGCTCATCAAACAGATTGGTAGATTTGGCTGAGTGTGTTGCAAAGGGTGCTTTAAAAGGTGCAAGAGGTAACTCAGGTGTTATCCTATCCCAACTTTTTAGAGGTATGTGTTCCGTATTCAAAGAAAAAGAAAATATTGACGTAAAAACTTTTGCAAAGGCAATGGTTAGTTCAACTCAAGTTGCATACAGTGCAGTATCTAAACCAAAGGAAGGTACGATTTTAACTGTTGCTAGGCTTATGAGTGAACATGCTGAAAAAGTTGCGTCTAAACATAAAGATGTAGAAACATTTTTAACTGATGTTATTGAAGAAGGTGAAAGAGCGCTTGCTTCCACTCCCGAATTGTTGCCTGTGCTAAAAAAAGCAGGTGTTGTAGACAGTGGTGGTATGGGCTTAATCCTTGTTTACAAAGGATTTTTACGCTCTGTTACTGGTGAAGAAATTGAAGGTGCAGACGATGTTGAAAAACTTAACGAAGGTGCTTCGGTTGAAGATGTAAACGATAACTCAAAAATTATTAGTCTTGATTTAGGTGAAATCGAGTTTGCATATTGTACTGAATTTTTCATTGTAAACTTAAAAAAGAGTACAACCCTTGCTGATATTGAAAAACTAAAAGAAAAACTTATGAAGTTGGGCGATAGCGTAATTTGTATAGGTGATTTAGATTTTGTAAAGGTTCATGTTCATACAAACACACCCGGTGTTGCTTTAACTTATGCATTAGAACTTGGTGAACTTGACAGACTTAAAATTGAAAATATGTTGCAAGAAAATAGAGAACTTCGTGCGAAGCGTGAGGCTGAAAAGAAAGAAGTTGGTATGCTTGCAATTTGTGCTGGTACGGGTATTGCTGATATCTTTAAGGATTTGATGATTGACGATGTCATTGAAGGTGGTCAAACAATGAATCCTAGTGCAAGCGACATTGCTGATGCTTGTTCAAGAATCAATGCAAACCAAATATTCGTGTTCCCCAACAATAAAAATATAATTTTGGCTGCTAACCAAGCCCAAGCGTTAGTACCTAAAAAGCGTATACACGTTATTCCAACAAAAAATATACCTCAAGGTTTTTCAGCAGCATTAGCATATAATCCTGATGCTACTCCTGAAGAAAACAAGACGGCTATGATTCATGCTATTGATAATGTTGCTTCTGGACAAGTTACTTATGCTGTTAGAACTACCGATTTAGGTAATATCAAAGTAAAAGAAGGCGATATAATCGGTCTTGACGATAAAAAGATTTTAACTAAAGGTAAAGAGGTTGATGAGGTAGTAATTAACCTAATCAAGAAGATGAAGGATTCATCTCACGAGATTATCACTCTTTACTATGGCAATGATGTAACTGAAGAACAAGCAGAAGAACTTGCCGATAAAGTAGGTGCTGAGTTCCCCGATTGTGATGTTGATTTCCACTTTGGAGGCCAGCCTATTTACTACTATTTAATTTCATTAGAATAATAATAAGGAAAGGTTTTTTAACCTTTCCTTTCATTTAGGTAAAATTATGTTGCTTACTGATTTAAAGGGTGTATCAACGGCTCGAGTTAAAATTTTAAATAAACTTAATATCTTTTCTGTTGAAGATTTGCTTAATTTTTACCCCAAAAATTATCGTGATTTCACTTCTATTAGTTCAATTTTTGATGCTTATCATAATGATTTTATTTTAACTGTTTGTAATGTGGTTTCAAAACCTGAAAAGGTTGATAAAGGTGAAGGCAAAGGGTTTGTCCGTGTTATGTGCGAGCAAGACGGACAGCATTTTACAATAATATGGTTTAATCAACTTTATGTTGCAGAAAAATTATCGCAAGGAGAATATTTATTTTATGGAAGGGTGCGTACGGATTATGGCATACAGTTGGTTAACCCTACATTTGAAAGAATTGATAGAGTAAAAAAGTTAAACGGTTTTGCACCTGTCTATTCAACGAAAGGGCTAATTGAACAACAAGTATTAAGAAACATAATTACTGACGCTATACAAAAATACGATTTTTGTAGTTTAATTCCATCACCTTTACAACAAAAATATGAATTATTGTCTTTAAAAAAAGCCTATGAGTTTATTCATAATCCTAATTCATTTAAAGAAAAAGAATTTGGTGCAATAAGAATAGCAATTGAGGAGTATTTTTCTCTTATTACTGCCTTTAAATTTATTAAAAACGGCTTATTAACGGAAAGAAAAAATCTCTATAAAATAAAAAAAGAGGAAATAACCGAGTTTATAAAAAGGTTTAGTTTTGAATTTACTCAAGGTCAATTAACTGCCGTTGATGAAATTTATAAAAATCTAAAATCAAACTATACAATGAATAGGCTTTTGCAAGGTGATGTTGGCATTGGAAAAACAGCAGTTTCTTTTTGTGGAATATTTATGGCTGTTAAAAGTGGATATCAAAGTGTAATGCTATCACCAACCGAAGTTTTGGCAAAACAAACCTATGAAAAACTTAAAGAAGTATTTTTTGATTATAATGTTGCATATTTAAGTGGAGGTACGCCGTTAAAGGAAAAACGAGAGATTAAGGAAAAACTTTTGAGTGGAGAAATTGATATAATTTGTGGAACTCACGCTATAATCCAAAAAGACGTTCAATTTACAAAACTTGCACTTTGCGTGTGTGATGAGCAACAGCGTTTTGGTGTATCTCAAAGGAGCAAACTTTTAAACAAGGGTAATGGTTGTGATATGCTTGTTATGAGTGCAACTCCTATTCCAAGAACTTTATCTTTGGTTGTTTATGGTGATTTAGATATTACCACTATCACTCAATCCCCCGAGGGTAGACAATCAGTTGGCACGCATATTGTCAAAAAATATAAATATGAAAAGATGTTTACTTATCTTGAACAGGAGTTTAAAAAGGGGAAGCAGGCGTACTTTGTTTGTCCTAAAATTGAGGAAGATGAAAGTGATGTAACAGCCTTAAAAGAATTGTTTGAGGATGTTCAAAAACGTATGCCATCTGTTCATTTTTCAATCTTACACGGAAAGATGAAAGATAAGGACAAAATTGATATAATGCAAAAATTTAAGGATAAGCAAATTGATTGTTTAATCTCAACTACGGTTATTGAGGTTGGCGTCGATGTTCCTTCAGCAACAATAATGGTTATTTTTGATGCAGAGCGTTTTGGGCTTTCGCAACTCCATCAACTTCGTGGGCGTGTTGGTAGAGGTAATGAAAAGAGTTTTTGCTTTTTGGTGGTTGGTAAGGAAAGCGAAGAAGGGCTTGAAAGACTAAATATATTGAAAAATCATTTAAATGGTTTTGAAATTGCCGAGTGCGACCTTAAAATGCGAGGTGGTGGCGACTTTATAGGAACAAGGCAAAGTGGTAGATTTATCAAAGGGATAAGTGGTTTAAAATACCCTGCAAATGTTATAACTAAGGCAAAACAAATAAGTGAAGAAATGTTTAACGGCAGAGTAAACTTAATTGAACTTGATGAACTTTTAAAGAAAAAATACGATTATTTATTCGATGTGAGTCTTAACTAAAATTTATATCCCAATTTATTGATAATTTAATAATTTTTGTTTATAATAGGAAAAAGGAGGGTAAGCAATGAGTAAAACAGATTTTAATTGTGAGTACGGGAATATAACCCTAAACGATAATGATATTGAAAATATAGGTAAATCTTCGATAAGTAAATTTGTAAAGACAATGAAAACGGTAACAATAATTGAAGTGATTTGTTGGGCTTTGGTTGCATTTTACTTGTTTTATGATGCTAGCGAAAGTGCAGTTATTCTTACAATTTGTTTGACAAAATGTTTAATTGCAATTATTGCTATTGATATTTATATTTTTGTTTTAACGAGGAACTATTTTAAACTTGGCAACAATATAATTAAAGGGGATATTTCAAAAATTCAAAAACGCTCAAAAGTACCCTATTTGCAGGGAACAAATAAAAATGTATATATTAGAAGTATAAGTGATTACCACGCAGTGTTAGATGTTTGCTTGCCTACTAGTTCAAAAGAAAAAAGGGGTAAATTGTTGCAAAGTATTCCTTTAGAAATGGTAAAATACATAGAGCAAGATGAACTTGTCGATAATAAGTCAAGAGTGGTTATTAAGACAGAAGCCCCCGATACAAAATTTGAGATAGAAACAAAGGGCGTATATGCTTTTTTACTTGCAAAGATGTTTTTAATGTGTGTTGAAAGATTTAAAGCGTATACTGAAAAATAATCTAAAAAACAAGCAACTTATTTGCTTGACATTAAATATATTATTTTGTAAAATGAATATATAAAAGGGAGTAGTTGAATATGCTTTTGTCAACAGCGTGTCATTGATTAAGGCAATGACTGGCAGAGCAGCTCTTATTTATTTTAGGGTAACAAGACTTTTAGCAATAATGCTAAAAGTCTTTTTAATTAGTTAAGATAATAAAAATATATGAGGTATATATGCAAGAATTTTATTCTAAAAAACTTGATGATGTTTACAAAAATTTTAATTCGTCAAGTCAAGGACTCACAAGTGAGGAGGCATCTATCCGTCTTGAAAAAAACGGAAAAAATGCTTTAAAAGAAGCAAAAAAGCAAAGCCTTATCTCAAGATTTTTCGCTCAATTTAAAGACGTAATGATTCTCGTTTTACTTGTAGCGGCTTTAATATCAGCCGTTTTGGCAATAGTAGAGAGTAATTATACCGACTTAATTGATAGTGGAATTATTCTATTTATCGTTATTTTAAACGCTGTTATAGGATTGATACAAGAGAATAAGGCAGATGCTGCAATGGATGCACTTAAAAATATGAATAAGTCTTTCTCAAAAGTTTTTAGGGACGGAAAAGTTGTTCATATTCCAAGTGAAGAAATTGTAGTAGGTGATGTAGTGGTTTTAGAGGCTGGTGATATTGTTCCTGCAGACATTCGTTTAATCGATTCTGCATCCTTAAAAGTAGAGGAGGCTGCTCTTACGGGCGAGTCTGTTCCTGCAGAAAAAGATGCTACTGCTGTTGTTAAGGAAGGTTCTGCACTAGGAGATAGAAAAAATATGGCTTACTCAAGTGGTATAGTTTCGTATGGTAGAGCAACAGGTGTTGTAACTGCTATTGGTATGGACACTGAGGTAGGTAAAATCGCTACAATGCTTAATAATGAAACTAGAGAGGATTCACCCCTTCAAAAGCAACTTGCAAAAACTGCAAAGGTTATTTCAGTTGCAGTTTTAGGTATCGCTTTGGTAATTTTTTTAATTCTGGGTATTAGAAGTGGGTTTGATAACCTTGATGAAATTATCAGTGCATTTATGATAGCCGTTGCTATTGCAGTTGCAGCAATTCCTGAAGGCTTACCTGCAGTAGTTACCATTGTTTTGGCAATGGGTGTATCAAAAATGGCTAAAAAAAGAGCAATAGTTAAAAATTTGCCCTCAGTTGAAACTTTAGGGTGTTGTGAAATTATTTGCTCTGATAAAACGGGTACATTAACCTTAAATAAAATGACGGTTAAAGAACTTTATACTAACGAAAAAATTGCATCTGCTGATGAAGTAACAAGTGATAAAGAATATGAACTTTTAGTTCGTACTTTAGCACTTTGCAATGATACTCAAGAGAGTGAAGGCTCGCTTGTGGGCGACCCTACTGAAACTGCATTAGTTCAATATTTAATTGACTGTAAAAAAACTTTTGCTGATTTAAAAAATCTATGGCAAAGAGTTGATGAAATTCCTTTTGATTCCATAAGAAAATTGATGACAACCGTTAACAAAAATGGCAAGGAAAGTATTGCCTATGTTAAAGGTGCTCCTGATGTTTTGCTTTCAAAATGTACAAAAATTATGACTAAAGAGGGAGTTCGTCCTATTACTGAAAAGGACAAAGAACATATCATTTCAGCAAATAAAAAAATGGCTGATAAGGCGTTGCGTGTGTTAGGTGGAGCAATTAAAACAGAAAACCTGATTGATAAAAAATCTCTTGAGCAAGATTTAACTTTTGTGGGTTTAGTTGGTATGATTGACCCTCCTAGAGCAGAAGTTAAAGATGCTGTTGCTACTTGTCTAAAAGCAGGTATTCGTCCTTTAATGATTACAGGCGACCACGCTGATACTGCCTCTGCTATTGCAAGAGAAATCGGTATTTTGCAAGACGGACAAAAGGTTATGAACGGAGTTGAAATTGATAGTTACTCTGATGAAGAATTTGTAAAAATAATACAAGAATATTCAGTTTTTGCTCGTGTCAGTCCTGAAAATAAGGTTCGTATCGTAAAGGCTTATAAGTCTTTAGGTAAGGTTGTTGCAATGACAGGTGATGGTGTAAATGACGCACCTTCAATTAAGTCAGCCGATATAGGTATTGGCATGGGTATTACGGGAACTGACGTTAGTAAAGGTGCCGCCGATATGGTCCTTGCTGACGATAACTTTGCTACAATCGTTGGAGCAGTTGAGGAAGGAAGAAAGATTTTTTCAAATATTACAAAGGCAATTCAATTTTTGCTTTCTGCAAATATAGCAGAGGTTCTTTGTCTACTTGTGGTAACTTTGGCTGTGCCTAACGCTAGTTTTTTAACGGCTGTTATGATTTTGTGGGTAAACCTTGTTACTGATTCGTTACCTGCTTTGGCTTTGGGTACTGAGCCTGCTGAAAATGATGTAATGCTTCATAAACCCAGGAAGGCTGATAAGAGTTTATTTGCAGGGAAAATGGGTATTGATATTATAATCCAAGGCATAATGCAAACTTCTCTTGTCTTGTTATCGTATTTTACAGGTTATTATGCGTTTAATGATAGTGTTGTAGCAACAACTATGGCTTTCTTAACATTGTGTTTAATTCAACTTTGCCACTCATATAATTTGCGTTCAAAGAATAACTCAATTTTTGGTAAGCATATTTTTGAAAATAAATTTTTAAATATTTCCTTCCTTGTAGGTTGTATTCTTACTATACTTCCTATCGCAATTCCAGGAGTAAATGACGTATTTGGTGCTTGTTCATTGAACTTGTTAGAAACGCTTATAGCAGTTGGTTGTTCCTTTGTGATTATCCCCTTTGTTGAGATTCAAAAGTTTATTGAAAGAAGGATTGTAAAACGAAAACATATTGACTTAATTTAACGTTTAAAGGATAGCTAGGGCTATCCTTTTTTAATTGATGTATTTATTTTTTTATGATAAAATGTAGAAAATAAATATAAAAGGTTGTTGTTATGGAAAATAAAAATAGTTCAATTAAGATATTTGTATCTTGTCATAAACCTTCGCAAGTGGCAAAAAATCCTTTGTTATATCCAATTCAAGTAGGCTCAAAAATTGCACCCAAGCGTTTTGAGAATATGTTGCATGATGATGAAGGTGAAAATATATCAAATAAAAATAAAAAATATTGTGAACTTACTGCACAATACTGGGTTTGGAAAAATGTTGAAGCTGATTACTATGGCTTTTTCCATTATAGAAGATATTTATCTTTCTCAAGCGAAAGATTTGAAACAAACAAATTCGGTGATGCTATTTTTGACTGTATCGATGACGATGTTGTTAGCAAAATAAATTGTCGTAAAGAAGATATGGAAAAGATGATAAACGAGTATGACTTGATTATCCCAGAAAAAGGTTCGTTTTCTGATGATTTAACAATCTATCAACAATATGAAATTGCTGATGTTCATAAGATTAAAGATTTAGATTTTGTTTTAAATGTTATAAACAAAAAATATCCTCAAATGAGTGAAGTTGCTAATAAATATATTCACTCTACTAAGGGATATTTTTGCAATATGTTTATAATGAAAAAAAGAATTTTTATGGATTATTCAAAATGGCTTTTTGATATTTTAGATGAGTTTGAAAAGGAAGTTGACTGCGAGGATTATGACGCACAAAGTTATAGAGTTTCAGGTTATTTAGCTGAAAGGTTGTGTGGTATCTATTTGGAGTGGCTTAATCAAAATAAGGATTTAAAGATTAAGGAGTTACAAAGAACTTTATTTTTAAATACTGAACCTTTAGATTTACCTAAACCTGCATTTAAAGAAAATAATTGTGCAATCGTTATGACTGCAAGCAACCATTTTGCACCATATTTATCGGCAGTTATTCAATCAATAATTGATAATTCTACTAAAAAGAACAACTATGACATCTTAATATTAAATAAGGATATAAACGAGCAAAATAAGGAAAAAATTCTTTTTCAAATAAAAAATAATCCTAACTTTAGTATTAGATTTATAAGTGTTGCTGGGTTTGTGCCCTTACTAAAAGGTATATTTACTAGAGGACATTTTGGTATTGAAACCTATTTTAGATTTTTCATACAAGATGTTTTAGTAAGTTACGATAAAGTGCTATTTTTAGATGCAGATATTATAGCAAATAGTGATGTGGCTGAACTTTATAACACTGACCTTGAAAATTATTGGGTAGGTGCTTGCAAGGACGCTGATACGGCTGGACTTTATTTGGGTGGATATTATTCACCTAACAAGAAGCATTATATGGATAACATACTTAAAATTAAAAATCCTTTTGAGTATTTTCAAGCAGGTGTAATGTTGTTCAATTTAAAAGAATTGAGAAAAAACGTATCAACGAAAGAGATGCTTGAGTTCGCTTTGTCATATGATTGGGAACTACTTGACCAAGACGTATTAAATTATTTCTACCAAGGCCATGTTAAATTCGTTGATATTAGCTGGAATATAATGTTTGACTGGCGTTATTTAAGAATTGATAAAATTATTTCAAAAGCACCTCATTATTTATATGATATGTATATGGAAGGACGAAAAAATCCTAAAATTATACACTATGCAGGGCCTAATAAACCTTGGGAAAACCCCGAGGCAGACCTTGCAAAATATTTTTGGAAGTATATTAGACGGACAGAGTTTTATGAGGATGTTATTTATAGAGAGTTTAGAACTTCCATTAATAATATCGCATGGGAGTTTAATTCAAAAATACCCGTTCTACCTGAAAAGATTTCTTTTAAGAGGAAAGTGCTTAATTTCTTCCTGCCTGTCGGCTCAAAAAGAAGAAAATTTGTAAAAAAAATTTTCCGTAGAAATAAGAAAAAGACTGATTGATTTCAATCAGTCTTTTGTTTTATATTAGGTTTAATTTATTTCTTTAATCCACTCAAAAGTCTTTCTTATGCCTTCACTAAAACTAACTGTCGCTTCAAAACCCGTATCTTCTTTTGTTCTTGTAATATCAAATTTTGAAAGGGGAAGGTCAGTTCCAGTAAAAGGAATATCACCAAAAATAAACTCCTTGTCAGGTGCTACGGTATTTTTTATTTCTAAAATGAAATTGCGTAAAGGCTGTGCCTTTCCACTGCCTATCAAATATTCTGTGAAGGGCTTACCCTTTTCACCTATCAAATAAAAGGCTCTTGCAACATCAGTGATGTAAACAAAGTCATAGTTTTGAGTGCCTGCAGTAAATTGCAAAGGCTCATTGTTTAAAATTTTTCTTAATGTTGAATTGATTAGTCTAGGTGATAGTTCACCAACTCCAAAAGTGTTTGTAATTTCAGGCCAAATTAAGTCAATGCCTAAATCTGCTGCGATTGACATACCCATTGTGTGTGCAACGAGTTTCCCACTACCGTAAATATATCCCATACCAGGTTTATTACCGGGAGTAAATGCACTTGCAAGGGTTTCGTGCTCCATAATGCTACCAGCACAAACAAATCGTTTGCAGCCCATTTCCTTTGCTAAATACATACAGTCAAAAGTCCATAGTGCATTTTTAAGTTGTGCCTCGGGATTTGCTCTTACAGGACCTGAAACACCAGCCCAAGCAAAGTGATAAAAAATATCAAAATCTCTTTCCGTAATTTTTTGCGATACAGTCTTAATTTCATCAAGTGAACACTCACAAACTGCTACTAAATCACTTTTAGGAATATTGTTGGTGAAGCCTTTCATATCAAGTGCTAATACTTGTACGTTATGAGAGATTAACTCTCTTATAAAATAGTTTCCTACAAAACTATTTGCTCCCGTAACTATTGCCTTTTGCATTTTAAACTCCTTCCTTAAAAAATTCCTCAATTTGACTATTCATACATTGGTCTATATCACCGTTAGAGTTCCAACATTTTACCCATTGAACTGTTTTTTCAATCGCTTTGGGTAAATTCCACCTCGGCGACCAACCAAAAGTAGTTTTCAGTTTTGAACAATCAAGTTTTAGAAAATTGGCTTCGTGAGGACCTCCGTCATGTTTGTTTATCCATTTTAAGTCGTTTTGCCAGTATTTTACAAACAGGTCAACAATGTTACCTGTTGTAAAACAATCGCAATCGTCAGGTCCAACATTATAATAGTCGGCATACTTTATATCTTCATATTGTTTTTGTGCAATCATTAGGTATGCGAATAGGGGCTCTAAAACATGTTGATATGGTCTTGTTGAGTGAGGATTTCTTACAATAATATCTTGCTTTGCAATCGCTGAACGGACGCAATCGGGGATAATTCTGTCATTTGCAAAATCTCCTCCACCTATAACATTACCTGCTCTAGCAGTTGATATTGCCACCTTTTTATCGTTGAAAAATGAATTTTTGTAACTGTGTGTTACAAGTTCCGAACAAGACTTGCTGTTTGAGTAAGGGTCAAAACCGTCTAAAGGCTCGTTCTCTCTATAACCCCACTCCCACTCATTATTTTTGTAAACCTTGTCTGTTGTAACATTTAAAAAGGATTTTACACTATCAGTTAGTCTAACGCACTCTAAAATATTAACCGTACCCATAACATTTGTTTCATAGGTATATTTAGGGTCTTTATAACTATCTCTTACAATAGGTTGGGCGGCAAGATGCAAAACTATTTCAGGTTGCACTTCATCAAAGGTTTTCTTTAAAGTGTCAAAATCTCTTATATCTGCAATAACAGATTTCATCTTGCTCTTTAGGTCGATTATTTCAAATAAAGAGGGAGTAGTAGGGGGATTGGTTGAATAACCTGTAACTTTAGCCCCTGCATTTATAAGTATTTTGCAAAGCCAACTTCCTTTAAAGCCTGTATGACCAGTAACAAGTACTTTTTTATCTTTATAAAAGTTTAAATCTAATTTGCAACTCATTATTTACTCCTTCCAAATCTTCCAAGGTGCGTTGCCTTTTGCGTATAAACTTTCTAGGAATTGTTTATCTCTTAAGGTGTCCATACATTGCCAAAAGCCGTAATGCTTATAAGCGTTAAGTTGCTTATCTTTGCAAAGATTTTCAAGTGGTTCTCTTTCAAACATAGTTTGGTCGCCCTCAATATAGTCAAATATTTTAGGCTCTAATACCATAAAACCACCATTAATCCAGCCACCGTCCTCCTTGCTTTTTTCAGTGAAGCGTTCAACAGTATTGTTAGATGAAAACTCCATTACACCGAAACGACCGTTTGGTTGAATGGCAGTTAATGTTGCTAGTTGATTTGAAGAATTATGAAATTCTAAAAGTTTATTTAAATCAACATCGCATACACCGTCACCATAGGTTAGCATAAAAGGTTCATCGCCAATAAAATCTTTAATTCTCAATATACGACCACCTGTCATAGTGTTTAAACCTGTGTCAACAATGGTAACTTTCCAAGGTTCAGCAACATTTGTATGTGTGATTATTCCATTACTACCTGCTGAAAAATCAAAAGTAATATTTGATCTATGCAAATAGTAATTTGAAAAATATTCTTTAATTACATGTTGTTTGTAGCCAGCACAAATGATAAACTCGTTAAAGCCAAAACTAGAGTAGTATTTCATTATATGCCATAAAATAGGTTGATCTCCTATTTCAATCATAGGCTTGGGTTTTAAATGACTTTCTTCGGAAATTCTTGTTCCAAATCCACCTGCCAAAATAACAACTTTCATAATGCACCTTTATTTTTTCTTTATTTTTCTATAAATTTTTTTAGCAAATTCACGCCTTTTTGTGCCTTTGGGGAACATTTTATCTGCCATTTTTCTTTTCCAAGAACGTTTGACTGTATTTGAATTGGAGGTATTGTTTATCTCATTAATCATTAAACAAAGAAGTTTTTCATAAAAAGGACTTTGCCTTGCAACCTTCCAAAAAATACCATTTGTATCAGTATCGTGCAGGTAACAAGGCGTCCACCTCCCAGCAAAGTGTATGATTTTAGGATTTTTCTTTGCTGCAAAGTATTCCTTGTTGATTTCTGCAGGAGCAAAATTTTCAGGCATTTCATCAGGACTATTGTTATGTTCTGTAAAATTCCAAGCGATAGGTAATTTATAATATTTATCTGCAAAAAGTTCATTTAAAACATCTTGGTCAAGCCAGGTATAATTCTTTTTAGTAGACAACTCAAAAAGACTTGCTGTTGTGTGATGTTTTCTAATTTCTTTAAGGTTCATTATTAAAACACCAGCATTAAAGTAAGTGTAGTCTTCTTTAATCCCTAAAACCTTGGTATTGTATTTTTTGCAATGCTCATATCTAGGCATTTTATACCAGCCAGCTTGTATAGTATCTACAACTGCACCGATAGGGTGGTTAGAAATATCTGTATTGTATAGTTCAGCAATATCAGCATTTACAACAAGGTCGCAGTCAAGATATAAAATCTTGTCATAGTGTTTTAAAATATCAAGGGTAGTATAACGCAAATAAGTAGATATACTAATATGCATTGAAGAGGCTAGGTTTTTATTTGATAAATAATTAGCAACCTCTATAAATCTTAAAGAGAAGTTTTTGTATTCTTCAACAATTTTAGATAGTCTAATTTTGTTATTTTCACTTATATTATTGCTTAATAAAATAATATCGTAGTTATTATTTTCAGTTGAATTATTAACTATTGATTGAATAACTACACTTGCAAAAGGTGAGTATTCATCACTTGACGCTAAACAAACAGGAATATTGTTTTCCTTAAAATAAGGAGAGAGGTATGGCTCTGCATCGTTTTGAATAAACACTTGTTGTAAAAATTTCACCTTTAAATCAGGGCAAATATTTTGTTGATGGTATAAGAAAATACCAAACAATCTTTCAGCAAGTAACCCGGGTGTACGTAGTTCATATACGCTACAATTTTGATAGTCCTTATTTTTGTCAAACTCATCCAATATGGGATATAGCCACTCACAGTACTTAAAGTACCATTTTTTATTCATAATATACATATTTAAAAAATATGTTTTGTTTGAATTTATAAATGTTTGAGCGTCTTTTTTGTATTCAGGATAAAGTTTATATAGTATTTTTAAAGTTTCATCAAAATCTTCAATGTTGTGTTGAGGTGCACCCTTATAGTGATTATAAACAGTGTGTCGTGAAAAGGGGATATCGTTAAATTTGTTTAAATCAGAAACAACAGGGGCTATAATATCATAGTCGCCTATCACCTTTTCAATGTTGTTTTCATCTAAACCTAAAAGTTCTACGGTTGAGTCATCAAAATTGTTTACCATAACGTTATTATAGTTATCTGCGGGTAAAACATTTTTGTTAAATGAAAGGTATCTACGATAATGGAAAAAACCGTAATAATCAGCATCTAAGTTTTTCCAAGCCCAGTATTGAGCAGTCAATTCGCAGTAGCGTGGATTTTTTGATGAAATATTATCTCCGGTGTCATCTCTCAACATGCCGTCAAAAACAGGTTTGTTTTTAGCACCAACATGAATAGGGGTAAGTATCTTGTTTTTTGGTACGAAACTATTTTTATGGCAGGAAACTAATATTTTAATATTTTTCATAGTGTTTTCACTTTTCCTTTTGTATTAAAAAACTTTTTCAAAACAATTTTATTCTATACTAATAGATATAATAAGTCAAGTGATTTTAACTTTAATACCTTTCCACCGTATTTAGTGAAAAACTATAAAAAGATATATATTTTTAACATAAAAATTTGTTATAAACCATTTTCAAAAATTAAATAATTGCATATTTTTTTGATATATCTATTGTAAAATGGTGACGAAAATGTTATAATAATTTCATTAAGTGTGAAAAATTATCACATTTTTAAAAGATAATTATATTTGATATGGAGGGAGTAATGCCTAATAAAATTATTGACTGGACCACTCTTGAAAAATTTGTTTTTGATTCGTTTGTGGCTGTTGGAGTTCCTGACGAGGACGCTAAAATTGTAGTAGACGTTCTTTTAGAGTCGGATAAACGAGGGATTGAATCTCATGGTGTAAATAGATTTAAAACTATTTATATTGATAGAATAAAGGACGGAATTCAAAACCCTGTAACTAATTTTGAAGTTGTTAAGGAAACACCTACAACGGCAGTTGTTGACGGACATGATGGTATGGGACAGGTTATAGGTTACAAAGCAATGAAAATGGCTATTGATAAAGCAAAAAAATATGGTATGGGTATGGTTGCAGTTCGTAATTCTTGCCACTATGGTATTGCAGGCTATTATCCTTCAATGGCAATAAAAGAGGGTTGTATAGGAATTACAGGAACTAATGCAAGGCCCTCCATTGCACCTACTTTTGGCGTTGAAAATATGCTAGGTACTAACCCTTTAACGATAGGCTTTCCTACTGATGAGGAATTTCCTTTTATTTTGGACTGTGCAACCTCAATCTCTCAAAGGGGAAAAATTGAGTACTATGCAAGACTAAATCAACCCACGCCTGAAGGTATGGTTATAGGAAATGACGGAAAACCTATGACTGATTCTCCTGAAATATTAAAGGCATTGACGGAAGGACGAGCAGCCTTTACTCCTTTAGGTGGTATAGGGGAAGACTTGGCTGGTTATAAGGGTTACGGCTATGCAACTGTAGTTGAGGTTTTATCTGCTGCCTTACAAGCAGGAAACTTTTTAAAGATGCTAACGGGAAAAGACAAGGAAGGAAACAAGCAACCTTACCATTTGGGACATTTCTTTATTGCAATAGATACTAATGCTTTTGAGGGTGAGGAAACTTTCAAGAGTATTGCAGGAGAAATTATGCGTGAGTTAAGAGGTTCAAAGAAAGCCCCTGATGCTGAAAGAATTTATACGGCAGGAGAAAAAGAGTGGCTTGTATGGCAACAGCGTAAAGATGTTGGTGTTACGATAAATGAGTCCGTTCAAGCAGAATTTAACAAGGTTAGGAGTGATTTAGGAATAAAATGTCAATTCCCTTGGGATTGAGTAAATAAAGATTAAAAAACAACTCATCAATGGGTTGTTTTTGCTTTAAAAGGTTGCTGTCAACATAAAATTGTGCTAAAATATAAAAAAATATTTTAAGAGGAACACAATGTTAAATAAAGCAATGTATGAGTTGGGCAATAAAAGTTCAACCATTAGAGAAATTTTTGAGTACGGGAAAAAACGTGCTTTAGAGATAGGTGAGGAAAATGTTTATGATTTTAGTCTAGGCAATCCTTCTGTGAAGCCACCTAAAGAAGTTAAAGAAACTCTTTTAAACTTACTTGAAAATCAAAGTGAGATTGTATTACACGGATATACTTCAGCCGTAGGTGATATTGAAACTAGAAAAGCGATAGCACAAAACATAAATGAAAAATTTTCAGTAGGTATAACTGAAAATCAAATTTATATGACTTGTGGTGCTGCTGCTTCACTTACTATAACTTTAAATAGTTTAATGGAAGAAGGGGACGAGGTTATTGCATTTGCTCCATTTTTTCCTGAATATAAAGTGTTCACTGAGAGTGCTGGAGGCAAGTTTGTACTGTCAAAACCTGATTCGAACTTGCAAATTGATATAAACGATTTAAGTAATAGAATAACTAAAAATACAAAAGCAATTATTTTAAATTCTCCAAACAATCCTAGTGGTGTTGTTTATAGTGAGGAAATTATAGTAAAAGTTTGCAATTTACTTAAAGAAAAAAGTGCTGAACTTGGAAAAACAATCTTCCTGATTGCAGACGAGCCTTATAGAGAACTTGTATATTCAAATGTAAAAGTTCCCTATATTATGAACTACTATGAGGATACCTTCGTTTGCTATTCATTTTCAAAATCCTTATCTTTACCGGGAGAAAGAATAGGTTATATTGCAGTGTCCCCTAAAATGAAAAATTGGTTAGAGCATTATAAGGCTGTATGTGGTGCAGGTAGGGCACTTGGTTATGTTTGTGCACCCTCTCTCTTTCAAAGGGTGGTTGCAAAATGTTTAAACGTAACTGGTGATATTGCTGAATATAAAAGGAATAGAGATTTATTGCTTAATTCATTACGCTGTTATGGATACACCTGCGTTGAGCCTGACGGAGCATTTTATTTATTTGTAAAAGCCCCTAATGGAAACGCTTATGATTTTTATGAGCAAGCAAAAAAATATGAGATTTTAGTTGTTCCTAGTGATGATTTTGGCTTAGAAGGATATGTGCGTATTTCATATTGTGTAAGTTATGAAAGAATTAAAAATTCATTACCCTCTTTTGAAAAACTTGCAAAGGAGTGTAATTTAAAAGGAGAATAAATGGCTGATAAAAGACAAGCGGTTCAAAATTTAAAAAAGTGTCAACTTGATATTTTAGAGTACACCAAGAAAGTTGCATTGAGTTGCGATAAATTGTATAACCTACATTTTTTCATGTCAGCTATTGCAAAAAAGGCTGTCGATATTATAGACGGAATAATTGACGCAAGTGAAAAAAATAATATTAGTGTACAAATCTCTTTGATGCGACTTTTAATTGACTGCTGTCTTGCAACTAAAGCGTCAAGTATAATTGGCATTGATAGATGTGTTGGACTTATAAAGCGAGGAAAAAAGTTTGGCGATTATAGAAATAAAGAGGACGACAGAAAACTTACGGACAGTTATTTAAAAAAAGAAATTGACAAAGACTTTAATGACTTTGAAAAACTTTATGACTGGGCTTGTAAGGGGGTACATTTCTCCGACCTTGCCCTAAAGAGTTTGTTTGTGCCGATAATTATTCCTAGTGGTGAAAAGGTTTTAACGCTAGATTTAAAGATAGGAAATAACGAACTTGCCAGTGCAATATTGACTAACTGTAAAACGACCGAAACAATCGGTAGGCTGATTATTGCAATGATGGAAAAATATATGGTTCAAAAGGGAGATTTAGGTTCTCCTGTAACAATCGAATAATTGATTTTTACCTTCGTATACTTTTATTTGTGTTACACACAATAAGTTCATACGGAGGATTTTTTTATGAAAGCCACAGGAATTGTGAGAAGAATTGACGAACTTGGCAGAGTTGTTATTCCCAAAGAGATTAGAAGGACTTTAAGGATTAAGGAGGGGGACCCTTTAGAGATTTTTACTGAAAGAGATGAGTTGATGCTAAAAAAATATTCTCTTATCACAACTTTAGATAACTTTGCTGAAGGTATTGCCAAATCCCTCAACGAAATGAGTGGGCATCTTTCAGTTGTGTGCGATACAGATGTGATACTCTGTGCTTATGGTGAGAATAAAAAGAGTGTTACTAATAAGGACTTATCCACAAAACTTGTGGATATTTTAAGAGATAGAAAAAGTTATATAGCATCAAAAAAAGAGGGGGAAACAATAGTTCCTTTAAATGATAATTCAATAGAGTTTTCTGCACAGATAATCGTTCCTATCGTTGCAGGGGGAGATTGTTTAGGCGGTGTAATTATGTTATCCACAAAGGAAGGTGTTTCCTTTGGAAGTAATGAGATAAAAATGTGTCAGTTAACTGCTAATATTTTAGCAAATCAATTTGAAATATAAAGGCGAAAGCCTTTTTATACATATATGAAAACACATAGTTTTATAAAGGGTGCATTGATAATTTCAATAGCAAGTTTTGTTGCAAAAATGATAGGTGGATTTTACAAAATTCCATTAACTAATATGATAGGAAGTTACGGTATGGGTATGTATCAACTTGTCTATCCTTTATACTGCCTATTATTAACCTTATCGGCAATAGGTTTGCCCACGGCAATTTCAAAAATTGTATCTTCTTCACTTGCTGTAAAAGATGGTTACTCTCCAAAAAAAGTTTTAAAAAAATGTCTACTTCTCTTTGGTTGTTTGGGACTTTTAGGTAGCGTTTTAATGGCTGTTTTAAGTGGGGCTATTAGCGATTTTCAAACTAATCCCAACTTAAAATTTAGTTACCTTGCTCTTTCTCCAAGTGTTTTTATAGTTTCCCTTATTTCTTGTTTTAAGGGGTACTTTCAAGGTCAAAAAAATATGACTCCTTCTGCCCTTTGCGATGTTATTGAACAAATCGTTAAAGCAATTTTAGGGCTGTTTTTTGCTAGTTACTTTTTGCAAAAGGGTTATAGTGTAGTACGAATTTTGCCTTTTATTTTACTTTCAGTAACGGTAAGCGAAGCAATATCGCTAATGGTTATGCTTATATTTTATAGAAAAAGTAATACATTTTTTTTGTGTGGAAATAAAGAGATAAAAAGTAAACAAATTTTGGCAGTTTCTCTGCCGATAACTATTTCAGTAATTCTAACTCCCCTGTCAAGCGTGTTAGATAGTGTTTTAATAGTTAGAGGGTTATCATATATGTCCAACGCTACTTCCTTATATGGTCTGTTTTCAGGTTGTGCGTTAACTATAATCAACTTGCCTGTGTCGATTTGTTATGGTGTTGCCGTTTCAATCGTTCCTATCCTGTCAACATATTTTGCAAAAGGTGAGATGAAAAAAGCAAATGATAAGATTTTGCTTGCTTTTAAGATAACAAGTTTAATTGCATTGCCAACAAGCATTTTCATTTTGTTTTATCCTACGCAAATAGTTTCCTTTTTATTTAGAAATTTGCCTGTCGAGAGTATTGCAATATCGTCAACATTGTTAAAGAATATGTGGTTAGTTCCCTTTTGTCTTGCAAATGTGCAAACTTTATCTTCATGTCTAGCAGGAATAGGGAAAACAAGAAAATCAATATTTGCATTATTGATAGGCATTATAGCAAAAACAATAATTATTTTAACCTTTATAAGAAATGAAAATTATAATATTCAAGCAGGTGCTTTTGCTACTTTTGTTTGTTATTTAATTGCAGGAATTTTTGTTTTGTTGTATAGTATTAAAGGAAAAAATTTATTATCTGCCCTAACTTTCATTATGCAAACGGCAATAATTTCAATCATTTCAGTTATTTTTGTAAACCAAATAAGTAGTCAAAACATAATTGTAGTGGGGATTGCTTACCTTTTATTTTATGGAAGTTTAAGTTACTTGTTAGCTGTGTTTAATTCAAGAAACAGCAAAAGTCTTGTTAGGGTTGATTGTGGAGTTCAAAATGAAAATTTATATTGTAGGACTTGGACAAAAAGACGGAGATATTTCGATTTCAAGTAAAAACCTTTTGCAAAGTGGAAAAAAAATAGTTGTAAGGACTACTTTAACAAATTCATTTGATAATGTTAAAAATCTCTCAGTAGATTATATCTCTCTTGACTTCGTATATGAAAAATCAAGAAATTTTGATACTTTATCAAAAAATCTAGCCAACGAGGTTTTAAACCTTGCAAAGAGTGAGGAAGTTGTGTACTGCGTAGATGGGGCAGTTAGTGAAGATAATTCAGCCAAAGAGATTATAAAAAGACATAAAGAGGTCGAGGTTTTTGAGGGCGTTTCAAAGGTAAGTGCGTTCCTATCTCTTTCAAATATTTCATCGTCAAAATGTAGTAGTGTTTCAGCCTATGAGGTTGCAGATTTTTCATTTAATAGTTTACCCGTAGTTGTATATGATATAGATAGTAGTTTTTTGGCAGGAGATATTAAACTTAAATTATGTTCTGCATATGGCGATGAAGCAAAGGCAACTTTTATATGCAATAATAAATCTAAAAAGATTTCTCTTTTTGAACTTGATAGGCAAAAAGAATATAACTATTCTTGTGGGGTTGTAATTGATGAAATTCCCTTAAAATCAAAGGAAAGGTTTTCTTTTGCTGACCTTGTTAAAATAATTATGCGCCTGCGTGAACCTGATGGCTGTCCTTGGGATAGGGGGCAAACAAACGAGAGTATTCGTATTTGTGCCATTGAAGAAGCGTACGAACTTGTTGAGGGAATTGAACTTGATGATGACGATAAGATTCTTGAAGAAAGTGGGGACGTTTTACTGCAAGCAGTTTTTCATGCAGTAATTAAGGAAGAACAAGGTGCTTTTTCGGTAGATGATATGCTTTCAGCATTGTGTAAAAAACTTGTTGATAGACACTCTCACATTTTTGGAGATGATAAAGCAAATGATGAAAAACAAGCCTTAAATGTTTGGGAAAAGAATAAAAGCATTGAAAAAAATCAAAATACTGCTAGCGATGCAATCAATGATATTCCTAAAAATTTACCCTCTGCAATGTTCGCTCAAAAAGTACAAAAGCGTGCAGGGAAAAGTGGTTTTGACTACAAAGATGTGAACCAAGCCATTGAGGATTTATTGAGTGAACTTGAAGAATTGAAAGTGGCACTTTCAAATAAAAATGAAAAAGAAATTGCAAGCGAAGCAGGAGATGTGCTTTTTTCTGCAGTTAATATTGCAAGAAAATCAAATGTTGACAGTGAAATTTCCTTAAGAGATAGTGCAAATAAGTTTGCAAAACGCTTTATTGAAATGGAAAAAATTGTCATCTCTCAAGGAAAAACTTTAAGCGAAATGAGTCTTGAAGAAATGGAAAGTTACTATAAATTAGCAAAAGAAAATTTGAAGTAAAATGGAATTACATAATATTAAACTAGGAAATTTAATAATAAAAAACAACCTATTTTTAGCCCCATTAGCAGGATATACCGATTGCGTGTTTCGTGATATTTGCTACGATTTTGGTGCAGGACTTGCCTTTACTGAAATGGTAAGTGCAAAGGGCTTGAAGTATGACAGTGAAAAGACAAAGGAACTTCTTTTGTTAGATAATAATCCTATTCACGCCGTTCAAATTTTTGGCAATGAGCCTGAAACAATGCGTTTCGCTTGTGAAAATGAAGTGTTAAATGACTATCAAATTGTTGATATAAATATGGGGTGTCCTGTGCCAAAGGTTTATAAAAACGGTGAAGGAAGTGCACTTTTAGGAGATATTCATCTCGCTGAAAAAATTATTAAAGAGTGTAAAAAAAGTGGAAAAATAATAACCGTTAAATTTAGAATAGGACTTGACGATAACAAGTATATTACCCAGGATTTTGCAAAGATGTGTGAAGATGCGGGTGCCGACTTGATTACTATACACGGAAGGACTAGAAAAGCTATTTATAATGGTGAGGTACACTTTGATGAGATAGCAAAAGCGAAGCAAGTCGTTTCAATCCCTGTTATAGCAAATGGTGGAGTTTTTGATAAAGAAGATGCAAATTTGCTATTGAATAATACGGGTGCAGATGGTATAATGATTGCAAGAGGTGCTTTATTTAATCCTCATCTTTTTAGTCAAATTGTGTTTAATAAAGATAAAAAAGAGTGGGATAGAAAAAATACAATTTTCTCTCAAATATCTCAAATGGAAAAATACTTTGATAGTCATTATGTTTTGGTGCAAATGCGTAAAATGGCTGTTTTCTATTTGAAGGGGGAAAGAAATATGAATAAGTATAAGGATAGAATTTTTCGTTCAGTCTCCATTGATGAACTGAAAATGATATTGATGGAATTGTTTGAAAATTTGTCCTAATTTTATTTGGAGAGATAAATGCAAAAAGACTTTTTTAAAATAGCATTTAGAGTTGCCAGTGGAATATTGCTTTTAATTGTTGTATCTTATATATTTTCAAATTCGTTGCAAGTTGCTTCAAAATCTACTTCTGCATCACAAAGCGTTACTAACAAAATTCAAAATGTAGTAAATTCAGTAGGGATAGATAAGACGATTAAGGAAAGCAATGTGCGTGTGTTTGCTCATTTTTTTGAGTTTTTTGTTTTAGGAATAAGTGCATTTTTCTTCTACTTTTCTTTTAAAAGATACGGCTGTTATAATATTAAAATAAGTCTTGTTTTTCATAGATTTACTTTGCTTTTCTCATTTCTATTTTCGGTTTTTATCGCTATTGTTGATGAAGTAATTCAACTTTTTGTAGATGGCAGAGTGTTTGAAATTAAAGATATACTAGTTGACACGCTAGGTGGATTTTTTGGTGTAGTTCTGTCTTTCTTTTGTTGTTTTTGGATACTTAAATTAGTTTATACATATAGAGCAAAGAAGATAGCAAAGGAAGAAAGCGATTATTCCTTGTAAAAATTTTAAAAGTAAAAAATAACTAATTTTAACTTCACTCTTTTTTAAGTAATAGATTTGTTGCGAGAGTATTGAAATTCCTCCAAAAGTTATTAAAAAACAAGCAAGTGCATAGGACAATACTCCTTGGTAGTTTGAAAGTAAAACACAACCTGTAGTGCTTTCAATAAGCCCTGATACAAAAGCAAGTGCTAAAAGATTACTACAATTAAAGGGCTTTAAAATAAGGCAAACAAGCATAGCAAAAGGCATTAAAACATACCAGTTTGTGAGCATTTTAATTAAAGTGTAAAATAGAGTTATAAAACCACCTACACTTAAAATTGAAGTGATTGCAGAGTAAACACTTTCGCCTATAATGTTGTCCACATTTTTATAAGACAAAAATCCCGTTGTTTGAATGCCATCTTCCTTTTTGTAAAGTCTAAATATAATGCCACAAATAAAAACGGAAAAAACATGGCATATAAAAATCAATATACCAACAAAACTGTTTTTAAACATATTTGTTCCTACAGTTCCTATTACATAAATAGGACCTGATGTCGAACATAGGGGACTCATCTTTGTGCTCTCATTTTTAGTGATTAAGCCGTTTTCTTTTAAATCGTATATCACCCTACTGCCAACGGGATAACCTGAAATTAAACTCATAAAAATGCAGTATGAACTTATTCCGTTTAAGTTAAAAAGTCTTTTGGTCAATGGTGAAAATTTGTTTGATAGATTAGAAATATAGTTAAGTTTGTTCATAAGCGAACTTAAAAATAAAAAGGGAAATAGACTAGGTAATACGCTATTACACCAAAGTAAAATGCCCTCTTTACAAATTGAGGAATACTTTTCAGGAAAGGCAATTAAAGTTGCTATAATGCAAATTATAAATAATATAACTGTAAACTTATAAAATTTTTTAAACATAAACTATTCTATTTTGAATAAGGGGAAATATATGATAAATAAACCAACTAAAAAACTAGGCATTGTTTTAGGGGGAGGGGGAGTAAGAGGCTTTGCCCATTTTGGATTTTTACAAGTTCTTGAGGAGGCGGGTATTAATCCACATTGCATTTCGGGTATTTCAATCGGTGCGTTTGCAGGTGCCTGTTTTTGTATGGGAATACCTATGCGTGAGTGTAAGAAGGAAATTATCAAGTTAAGTTCAAGCAGAGAGGTGGACTTTACAACTGCTCCTATTTCTACTAACGCATTAATTAAATGCCGTAAATTTAGACGAACTATGTCTTCAATGCTTGGTGATACAAAGTTTAACCAACTTAAAGTACCTTTTACTTGTAGTGCTGTTGATATTATGAGTGGCGATTTAGTTAACTTTAGGTCAGGGCGGGTGGCTGATGCAGTTTTAGCATCAAGCAATTTTCCCGTTATTTTAAAACCATATCAACTTGGCAATAGCTTTTATGTTGACGGAACTGCAAGAATGCGTCTTCCCATAAAACAATGTAGGCAAATGGGGTGTGATGTTATTCTTTGTGTTGATGTGGTTGGTAAACAACTTGAACCGTATAAGTTTGAAAACAACGTTTATGATATTGTTTTTAGATTACTCAATATAGCCGATATGAACGCACACAAAATGAACGTACATATTTACGATAAATATGTTGATATGATGTTAGTACCAGATATGAATGATGTTTTTCAGTATAAGTTTAAGGATTTAGAAGTTCCATATGACGAAGGCTATGCTATGGGTATAAATGTGCTTGATAGAATAAGTGATATGATTTTATAGGAGAAATATGGATTTATTTGATTTTTTGGGAAACGAACATAAAGCCCAACCACTAGCCGAGAGGATGCGAGCAAATAAACTAGATGATTTTGTTGGGCAGACGCATATTGTCTATCCAAATAGTTTACTGCGCCGTGCGATAAAAATGGATAATTTGGGTAGCTGTATTTTTTGGGGACCTCCAGGTTGTGGAAAGACGACTCTTGCTAATATAATTGCCTCTACAACAAATGGAAATTTTATTAAAATGAACGCCGTTCAAGCAGGGGTCGCTGATGTAAAAAAGGCAGTCGAAGATGCAAAAACTTTGTTAAAAATGTCAGGCAAAAGAACCTATCTTATGCTTGACGAGTGTCATAGATTTAATAAGGCACAACTTGATTCATTGCTTCCTTCAATGGAACAAGGTACGATTATTTTTATAGGTTCAACTACGGTTAATCCATATGTTTCGTTAACTCCGGCTATTGTTTCAAGATGTCGAATTTTTGAGTTTAGACGACTTGATAAAGAGGACATAATAAAAGCCTTGCATAAGGCTTTAACACATAAAAACGGACTTAAAGATTATAAAGTTGATATTGAAGAAAGTGCTATCGAACATATCGCAAATGTGTCTGCAGGTGATTTGCGTGTGGCATATAATGCTCTTGAAATGGCAGTTATTACAACACAGGCTAATCCAGACGGAAGTATAAAAGTTACTCTTAAAGATGCAGAGGAGTCAATTCAGCGTAAGGCGTTGTCGTATGACGATGATATGTATTATGATATGCTGTCAGCGTTTTGTAAAAGTTTGCGAGGAAGTGATCCAAATTCTGCTCTCTACTACTCAATGCGCTTGATTGAGGGTGGGTGCGACCCCATGATTATTGCAAGAAGGTTGGTTGCTCACTCTGCTGAAGTAGTGTGACACATTGTGCAAGACAAACAACACTAGAAATAGTAAGGTATATCCCACTCAATAATAAGAAAACTTTAATAAATGTAGAGAATGATGAGCGACTTGATATGGAACAGGCAGTATTAGAGTTCTGCAAACAACCAAGAAGCTTAGATGAAATAAAAGATTATACAAAACTAGAAACAACCAGAGATGCCGTTAGAAGGCATTTTATAAACCCATTATTAAGAGATGGTAGGTTAAAATACACGCATAATTATAAATGTCATTATAACCAAAGATACATAAATTCGCAGGTGGATGTCACACCAGAAATGCTTATAAATATACACAAAACAGCAGACAAACTAACACCTAAGAGAATGGAAATGATATTGGAATTATGCAAAGAACCTAAAGGTATAAAAGAAATAGAAAAACACATAGAAACAACGAATGCAAGACAGTATGTTGCTGAACTTATGAAACAGGGCAAACTAAAATTCACAATACCAAGTTCACCATACAGCAACAAGCAAAAATATATAAACTCTGAAGTAGAGTACAAAACTTACGAAGAAAGTGATATTATAGAATTTTGTAAAGAACCAAGAACAAAAAGTGAAATAGCAAAACAATTCAATATGACAGAGTGTATAAGAAAGAGAATGGTAAATAGATTATTGGATAAGGGGCTTATAGATTACACAGAACAAAGCAAACAACTTGGAATATATGATGGAAATAGGAGATTAATTAAAATTGGATAACTTATTTGAAGATTTACATAATGATAAAAAACCTTTGGCAGAGAAAATGCGACCAAAGAATTTGGATGAATTTGTCGGCCAAAAACACATACTAGGATATGGCAAATTGCTTCGAAGATTGATAGAAGCAAAAAGAGTGCCTAGTGTAATTTTTTATGGACCTCCAGGAACTGGTAAAACAACACTTGCTAGGATCATAGCAGATACAAGTGGATCTAAGTTTGTAAAATTAAATGCAATATCAAGTGGTGTTGCAGATGTAAAAGCAGTTATTGAGCAAGCAAAAAGTGATTTCCAATTATATGGTAAAAAGACATATCTATTATTAGATGAGTGCCATAGATGGAGCAAAGCGCAAAGTGATTCTCTTTTAGCATCACTAGAGAACGGATACTTAATATTTGTGGGTTGTACAACAGAAAATCCAAATTATAGTATGACAAGAGCCATAGTTTCAAGATGCTCTGTATTTGAGTTCAAAAGGCTAGGACTTGAAGATGTAAAGAGTGTTCTAAAAAGAGCAATGGAAGCTGAGGATGGATTAAAACACTTTAACATTAAAATAGATGATGATGCACTAACATACATTGCACATGCTTGTGGTGGAGATGTTAGAAGTGCATTAAATGGGCTCGAAATCGGTGCTATAACGACTCCAATGAACAAAGATGGAGAAATAGTTATAACGAAAGAAATTGCGGCAGAGTGCTTGCAAAAAAAGGCAACAAGCCTAAATGAAGATGTATACTATGAACTACTTAGTGCATTTTGCAAGAGTCTTCGTGGTAGTGATTCAACAGCAGCATTATATTATGCTAATAGATTGATTGAAGGTGGAATTGAGCCACAGGTCATAGCTAGAAGGACTCTTTGCCATGCGGCGGAAGATTGTGGTATTTCTGCACCTAATGCTGTGTTGCAGGCGAGTGCCGCTTTGTATGCATTAGATCATCTGGGAATGCCAGAGGGAAACCTAGTACTTACTCAAGCAATAATTTATGTGTGTGAATCTCCAAAAGACAATAGGGTAGTGGTAGCGATGAATATGGCACAAGATGATGCAAAGAATCATGCGGATGACAATATACCACCATATCTTAAGAACCATACGCCACAAAGTAAGAATTATAAATATCCTCACGATTATGGTGGGTATGTAGAGCAACAATACTTGCCAAATAGTTTAAAAGATAGAAAATACTTTATTAGGAAGAAGAATAAATAAAAAACCATACTATTCAAGTATGGTTTTTATATTTTATGGTGAATTATACTATTAAGTGCAACAGTTAGAAATAAAAAAGAAGTTCATATAAATCTATGGTATAATAGTAATAACCACAAAACTAGTACCAAGGAGAAATATATGAACTACCGTCATTTTAGCATAGAAGAGCGTTGTTGTCTACGAGAATACTATGTAAAAGGGAAAAGTTATCGTGAAATTGCAAAACTATTAGGCAGAAACGTTAGTTCGGTGTCAAGAGAGTTAAGAAGAAATTGCACTTTCTATCGAGATATACCTAGATATTATCCATATACTGCTCAAAAGAAAAGCAATTTAAGAAACTCATATCGTCATCAAGGTGTGTTTTGGGATAGAAAGGTTTTAGATTACGTAGAAGAAAAACTTTCTTTAACTTGGTCACCCGAACAAATATCTAATAGTAAAT
>CAZJWC010000005.1:0-87030 GCA_964550125.1 uncultured Clostridia bacterium
TGCTTGTAATTGCAAATATGGAAAGTTTTAATGCAATTTTAATTGAGCAAAAAGTCCCTCAAAGCGAAAGACTTGTTCAATTAAACAATATGGCAAAATCTCAACTTCGAGTATTGCAAAATTCAAATAACAAACTATTACTCGATATGAAGAAAGAAGATAAATAATAATACCAGCAAGAAAAAAGACTAAATCGGTTTCGATTTAGTCTTTTTGTGGTGCCGCTGGTCGGGGTCGAACCGACACGGTATCACTACCGCGGGATTTTGAGTCCCGTGCGTCTGCCAATTTCACCACAGCGGCATTTTTTTTAAAATTATCAACTGATTCAAACCAGCTTTCTCATTATATATTATCAAATTAAATTTTGCAAGCATTTTTTACACATTATTAAAAATTAAGAATAAATTTTTTTAAACTTATTCAAGATAAATTAACACTCTACAATGATATTATTTGCCAAATTTTTAAATAAGTGTTATTATAAAAAGGCAATGATTTTCTGGAAGGTATTAAATGGAAAAGTTAGTATTGATAGACGGTAACAGTTTACTTAATAGAGCATTTTACGCTACACCTATGTTTACAACTAAAGATGGAACGCCCACAAATGCCGTATTTGGTTTTGTAAAACTATTACTAAATATCATTAAGGATTTAAAACCAGAGTATCTTATCGTTGCATTTGATTTAAAAGCCCCCACTTTCCGTCATAAACTATATACAGATTATAAAGGTAACAGAAGAGGTATGCCTGATGAACTTGCCGTTCAAATGCCTATTTTAAAAGATTTATTAAGACAAATGAATATTGCTATCTGTGAAAAGGAAGGATTTGAAGCTGATGACATTATAGGTACTTTATCTAAAAAGTTTGACGTTCACTCATATATTTATACGGGAGATAGAGATTCATATCAACTTGTCGACAAAAATACAGACGTTCACTTCACCATAAAGGGTGTATCCGAATTACAAAAATTAAACTATGAAAATTTTAAATGTTTAGTTGGTTGCAATCCTATACAAATTATTGATTTAAAGTCTCTTATGGGAGATAAATCGGACAATATTCCCGGCGTTGCAGGAGTTGGTGAAAAAACTGCAAAAGACTTAATTGAAAAATACGGCTCGCTAGAAAATGTATATGATAATATTGAAAACATCAAAGGGGCTTTAAAAACTAAACTTGAACTAAACAAAGAAATGGCTTTTTTGTCAAAAACCTTAGCAACAATCAAGACGGATGTTCCTTTGGACATTGATTTAAAAAAATGCAAACTAGAAAATAAATTTTCAAATGAAGTTAAAAATAAATTTGCACAACTAGAATTTAGGTCTTTACTTTCTCTTGATATTTTTCAAAATCAAGAAAGGGTAGAAATAAGAACAGAGTTAGTTCGTTCAAAAGAGAATTTTATCTCTCTATGCAAATCTCAAAAGGAATTATATTTAGTATATTCAAATGGTTTATTTGCATTTATTGACGGAATTGAATATAAAATGCCTATAAGATTAAACTTAATCGATGATGCCTTTACAGATGAGGAGATTATAGATACGCTTGGGAAAGTTTTAAAAGACTATACGGGTTGTTTAATAACCAACAACAGCAAGAATCTACGCCACATTTTAGATAAAAATGGAATTAAATTGTCCTGCAAATTTGAAGATATATCTATTCTAAAATATATCGTTGACTACAACGGAAAGGACGATGATTTAAATTATCTTATTGAATACTACGGCTTTGATGAAAATTGTCCTGCCTATTCGGTAAGTAAAATTTACGCCATTTTAATTGAAAAATTATATACTGAAAAGCAAGAAAAATTATATTACGATTTAGAGTTACCCTTATCTATATGCCTTTTTGAAATGGAAAAGGCAGGTTTTAAAGTTGATGAAAATCAACTAGATGAGATAGGTAAAAAACTGAAAAAAGAACTTACTATTTTGAGTGAAAAAATTTATGAACTTTCAGGGCAAATTTTTAATATCAATTCCCCCTCGCAATTAGGTGAAATTCTATTTGATAAATTAGGACTGGAAGGAGGCAAAAAAGGTAAGACAGGAAAATATTCAACCAATGTCGAAATTCTTGAAAACCTTACAAATTCGCACCCTATAATTGAACAGATAATCAAGTATAGACAGATACAAAAACTTTTATCAACATATATCGAGGGTTTAAAACCTTTGATTGATAAAAAAACAAGTTTAATCCATACTAGTTTTAACCAGGTTGTAACCTCAACAGGTAGATTATCTAGCACTAATCCCAACCTACAAAATATTCCTACAAGAGATACAGAGGGAAAGGAGATTAGAAAATTTTTTGTTTCTCAAGATGAAAAACACATATTGATTGATGCCGATTACTCACAAATTGAATTACGACTACTTGCTCATTTTTCAAATTGCAAGGAGTTAGTTCAGGCTTACAACAATGATGAAGATATTCATACTTTGACGGCTTCACAAGTTTTTGAAACCCCCATCGAGGAAGTTACAAGCAATATGCGTAGAAGTGCAAAGGCTGTAAACTTTGGTATAATTTACGGAATAAGTGATTACGGACTTGCAAAACAACTAAAAATCCCTACTCAAAAGGCAAAGGAATATATAAATAAGTATTTTGAAACTTATACTGCCGTAAAAGAGTATATGAATTCAACCATTGAATTTGCAAGGCAAAACGGATATGTTCAAACCCTTCTTGGCAGAAAAAGAAAAATACCTGAAATTAAATCAACAAACTATAACATCCGTTCTTTTGGCGAAAGAGCCGCTATGAATATGCCTTTACAGGGCAGTAGTGCGGACATAATCAAAATTGCTATGTTAAATGTATCAAAGCGTTTAAAAGATGAAAATTTGAAGTCAGAGCTTATACTTCAAGTACATGACGAACTTATCATTGACGCTTTAGAAGAAGAAGCTGACATAGTAGAAAAACTACTAAAAAGTGAAATGGAAAACGCTGTAAAACTAACAGTTCCCTTAACAGCAAGCGTATCAAGAGGTCGTTGTTGGTTTGATTGTAAATAATAGGAGTTCAAAATGAAAAAGCGTAAAATTGCCGTTACTGGTGGTATAGGAAGTGGAAAAACGGCAGTAATAAATATTATAAAGCAAATGGGTTACAATGTTTGTTCAGCCGATAAAGCATACAGCGAAATTTTAAAAAGAGAAAGTTTTAAAAATAAACTTAATAGCGAGTTCGGTAATGTAATTGATGCAAAAGGCAACTTAAATAGAAAGATGCTTGCAGATATAGTATTCAATGACGACAATAAACTTAATAGGCTTAATGAAATAACTCACCCTGCCATAACGCAAGAACTTGCACTACATATGGACAGTTGTGCTGATAAAACCGTATTTGCTGAAGTACCCCTTCTTTTTGAAACTGGCTTTGAAAAGTATTTTGATGAGGTAATAGTGGTATATCGTCCTATTGAACAAAGAATAAGAGCCATAAAAGAAAGAGATAGATTACCCTATGAAAAGATTTTAAAAAGAATCGCATCTCAATATAACTATGATAATTTAAATAAAAAGGAATATATTATAGTAGAGAACAACACAAGTGTTGAAGATTTAAAAGAAAAGGTAAAGGTAATTTTGAGTGAACTTAAAGCATAGATACTTAATTTTAATAGGACTAATATTTTTAATTATTTGTCCTATTTTTTATTTTTTTAGTATCTATGTTATTACTTATCCCGTTCACTTTAAAACGGAAGTTGAAAAATATTCAAAAGAATATGGAATAAACCAATCTTTAATTTACTCTGTGATAAAGAGAGAAAGTTCCTTCAATAAAAACGCTAAAAGCAATGCAGGGGCTTGTGGATTGATGCAAATTTTGCCCTCGACAGCAGAGTATTTAGCAGATTTGCTTGATGAAGAATTTGAAGAAAAAAATCTTTTTGAAGTTGATAAAAATATCAAATATGGTACTTTTTATTTGAAGTATTTATTCAAAAAATTTAAGACGGAAAGGGAGGTGCTTTCTGCATACAACGCAGGAGAAGGAACGGTGTACGACTGGCTAAAAAATGAGAAATACTCCCTTAACGGAAAACTTATTAAAATACCTTTTAAGGAAACGAGAGATTACACAAACGCAGTTCAAAAATATGCAAAAGCATATAAAAGATTTTACCGTATATCCTGACGCTTTTGTTTAAAATTCTTGACAAACCCTGTTTAATTGACGATAATAAAATTATATTTAAATTAGACAAAGAAAACCTATGGGGGTAAATATGAAAAAATTTAATATTTCCTTTTCCCCTCCTGATATAAGTGAAAGGGAGATTGAAATTGTAACGGAGACACTTCGTTCGGGTTGGATTACAACAGGACATAAAACTAAATTACTTGAAAATAAAATAGCACAAATGGTAGGAACTAATAAGTGCGTATGTTTAAACTCACAGACAGCCTGTGCTGAAACCTCCTTGCGAATATTAGGCATTAAAGAGGGTGATGAAATAATCACAACTGCTTATACCTATACTGCAACTGCATCAGTTATTTATCATGTAGGAGCGAAAATTATTTTAATAGATTGTCAAGACAATAGTCTTGAAATGGACTATAACGCACTTGAAAAAGCAATAACAGAAAAAACAAAAGCAATTATTCCCGTAGATATAGCAGGAATACCTTGTGATTACGAACGAATTTATGACATAGTAGAAAGAAAAAAAACACTATTTAAACCGTCAAATTTTATTCAAAGTCAACTTGGAAGAATCGCTATTGTGGCTGATACGGCTCACTCGCTTGGTGCATCACGCAATTCAAAAATGGTAGGTGCGATAGCAGATTTTTCAAATTTTAGTTTTCACGCAGTAAAAAATCTTACTACGGCTGAAGGTGGAGCAATGACTTGGCGACATATTGAGGGTGTTGAAGATGAAGAAATTTATAAACAAGCAATGTTACTTTCCTTGCACGGACAATCAAAAGACGCACTTGCAAAAAACAAACTAGGCTCTTGGGAATACGACATTGTCGCCCCCTTGTATAAATGCAATATGACAGATGTTTCAGCTTCAATAGGTCTAGCCCAACTAGAACGCTATCCAGCACTTTTAAAGAGAAGAAAAGAAATTGTAGAAAGGTATGACTATATCTTAAAACCTATTGGAGTTAAAGTTTTACCACACTTTACAAATAACAATCGTTCAAGTGCACATTTGTACATCACTAGAGTGCCTAATATATTCGAAAAACAGCGTAATGATATAATTATTCAAATGGCTGAAAAAGGAATCGCTTGCAATGTACATTATAAGCCTTTACCTATGCTTACTGCATACAAAAATTTAGGATTTGATATAAAAGATTACCCTAACGCTTTTAACCACTACCAAAACGCAATTACCCTTCCCCTTCATACAAAATTAACTGATGAAGAAGTTGAGTATGTTGCAAATACTTATAAATCAATTTTAGGCAGGTATATATAAATGAGACTAATAAAGTGGGAAAAACTACCACTTGAAATGCAAACAGATGCCGTTAAAAAATATTATGACATACTGAAAAAAAGAAAATTTAGTCTTTTTATTAAGAGAGTTTTTGATATTATTTGTTCTTTGATTTTACTTATCATTTTATCACCTGTCTTTTTAATCTTGGCTATAGCAATTAAAATAGATTCTAAAGGACCTGTTTTTTATCGACAAGAGCGAATAACTCAATATGGAAAAAAGTTCCGTATTCACAAGTTTAGAACAATGGTGCAAGATGCTGATAAAGGTTCACAAATAACTGTCAACAACGACAGTCGAGTTACTAAAGTCGGTAAATTTATCCGTCATTGTAGATTAGATGAATTACCCCAGTTATTAGATACCCTTTCGGGAAATCTTACACTGGTTGGAGTAAGACCTGAAAGTCCTAATTATGTTGCTGAATACACAAACGAGATGATGGCAACTTTACTTTTGCCAGCAGGCGTTACAAGTTTGACAAGCATCTATTATAAAGACGAGGCAAAACTGCTTGACGGAGTACAAGATACTGATAAAGTTTACATAGAAAAAATATTACCTCAAAAGATGTATTATAATCTAAAAAGTATTAAAAAATTTAGTTTTTGGGGTGATATAAAAATTATGTTTATGACATTATTTGCCGTACTTGGTAAAGAATATAAAGACAAGGACAATTCTAACTAATGACTGATATAGTAGTGTCAGTTGTAATGCCTATTTACAACGAAGAAAAATTCATACAAAAATGCGTTGAGTCATTGCTTACACAGGACTACCCAAAAGAGAAAATGGAGTGGATTTTTGTTGACGGTGGCTCTGCTGACAAGACTAAAGAAATACTCAAAAATTATCAAAAAATATATTTTGATTTAATAAAAATATTTGATAATCCCAACAAAACCGTGCCCTACGCCATGAATATAGGAATTTCAAATTCAAAAGGCAAATATATAGTACGCCTTGATGCACATGCAGAATATAATAGCGACTATATAAGCAAGTGCGTACATTATCTTGACACTACTGACGCTGACAATGTAGGTGGGGTTGCTGAAACAAAAGGACAAGGCGAGGTAGGACAATCTATTGCTTTGATGCTATCTTCTAAATTCGGCGTAGGCAACTCACAGTTTAGAACAAACGGAGAAAGTGGTTATGTAGATACCGTACCTTTTGGGGCTTTCCGTAGGGAAGTTTTTTCAAAATATGGTGGATACGACGAACGATTAACTAGAAATCAAGATAACGAAATGAATTATAGAATTCGCAAAAACGGAGGAAAAATTTATCTATCAAGAGATATAAAACTTTCCTATTATTGCAGAAATTCGGTTAGCGAAATTTCAAAAATGGCTCTATTAAACGGACGTTGGAACGTAATAACTATGAAATTATGCCCTGGGTCTATGAGTATTCGTCATTTTGTTCCCCTTGCTCTTGTGTTATCAATTTTAGTTTTAAGCATAGCAAGTTTGATTATGCCTTTGGCAAGATGGACTTTAGCATTTGAAATATTGCTATATCTTATGCTAGACCTGTTTTTTTCAATAAAACAAGCAAAAAAAATTAAAGATTTTTTTAGACTGCTCTACCTATTTCCCATTTTTCATATATCATACGGTTTGGGTTCATTGAAAGGTATATTTTGCTTATTCTCAAAAAAATACACAAAAAATTATACGCCACCTAAAATCTAAAAAGGAGTTTTTCAACAAATGACTACGCTTTATGATAAAATTAAATCAGGAGAAACTTTTATTTCTATTATAGGACTTGGATATGTCGGTATGCCTATCGCCGTTGCCTTTGCTAGCGAGGGCGTAAAAGTTATAGGTTTTGACTTAAATAGAGAAAAGATTGAACTTTATAAAAGTGGAATAGACCCTACAAACGAAGTAGGAGATGAAGTAATAAAAAATACAAGTGTAAACTTCACTTATGAAGAACAGGACTTAAAAAAGGCTAAATTTCATATAGTTGCCGTTCCCACTCCTATCAATCAAGACCACACACCAAATCTATTACCAATTATAGAAGCATGCAAAATTATTGCTAGAAATTTAACAAAAGATTCTATCGTTGTATTTGAATCAACCGTTTACCCCGGTGTAACGGATAATATTTGCCGACCAATTATTGAAGATATATCAGGGTTAAAGTGTGGAGTAGATTTTAAAATAGGCTACTCACCTGAAAGAATAAATCCAGGCGACAAAATCCATAGACTTGAAAATATTAAAAAAATAGTTTCTGCTTGCGATAAAAAAGCACTTGATGAGATTAAAAAGGTATACGACATTGTTATTAAGGTTGGAACTTACCCCGTTTCAAACATAAAAACGGCTGAAGCAATTAAAGTTGTTGAAAATAGCCAACGTGATATAAACATTGCCTTTATGAACGAAATTTCTATGGTTTTTGACAGTATGGGTATTGACACCAACGAAGTAATTGACGGTATGAATACAAAATGGAACTCCCTTGGTTTCCGTCCTGGTCTTGTAGGTGGCCACTGTATAGGCGTTGACCCGTATTATTTTATTTATGAGGCTGAAAATCTTGGTTATCATAGCCAAATTATTTTAAATGGTCGTATAATCAATGACAGTATGGGCAAATTTGTGGCAGATTCAACTATTAAACAAATGATTAAGGCAGGCAAGGCTCCTGCAAAGACAAAGGTAGTAATTTTGGGACTTACCTTTAAAGAAAACTGCCCTGACACTAGAAACTCAAAGGTAGTTGATATATACAAAAGACTTTTGGAATATAATATAAAACCCATTGTAGTTGACCCGTGGGCAAACGAAAATGATGCAAAACTTGAATATAATATTGAAATTAGTCATATGGAGGAAGTTAATGATGCTGACTGTATAATTCTTGCAGTTGCTCATGACGAGTTTAAAAAACTTGGACTAACTAAAATTGACTCAATGTTTAAAAATATACCACAAAAGGAAAAGATACTAATAGACGTAAAAGGTTTGTATTCAGTTGCAGAACTTGAAGCAAGTGGACTAACTTTTTGGAGATTATAAAGATAAAAGCCTGAGAAACTTCTCAGGCTTTTAATGTTTAAATTATTACTAAAGGTTTAATTAGGTCAGCAGGTTTTTCCTTCATAAGTTGTAGGGCAGGCTCTACTCCTTTTAATCCTTTAAATTTATGAGTAATTAATTTTTCAGGGTGAATTCTATTTGTTTCAACTAATCTTGCAAGTTTTTCCAAACGAAGTCTACCTCCTGGCATCAAACCTCCAACTATGAGTTTGTGCCCCATGCCACACCCCCACTCAACTCTAGGAATTTTAACATAATCTCCTTCACCTAAATAGTTTACATTGCCTATCTTTCCAGCAGGTTTGAGCATACGAATTGCTTGGTCAAAAGTATCGTTGTTGCCACCTGCAATAACAATTCTATCAACACCCTTACCATGTGTTTTGTCTAATATTTGCCCAACAATATCTCCTTCTTTATAGTTGATAACATCAGTTGCACCAAATTCTAATGCAAGTTTTGAACAATTTTCTCTTGAGCCTACTGCATAAATATTTGCAGCACCTCTAATGGAAGCAGCAGCAACAGACATCAGTCCAACAGGTCCAATACCTATAACGGCAACGTTATCCCCAAACTGAATATCAGCAAGTTCAACGCCGTGAAATCCCGTAGGCACCATATCGCTTAACATACAAGCAGCACCTAAATCCATACCTTCAGGTAGTAAGGCTAAATTTCCGTCAGCATCATTTACATGAAAAAACTCACCAAAAACACCATCTTTAAAGTTTGAAAACTTCCAACCTGAAAGCATCCCACTAGAGTGCATTGAATAGCCTTCTTGAGAGGCATAAGCGTTCCAGTCGGGCGTGATTGCAGAAATTAAAACTTTATCTCCTACCTTAAAATCTTTAACTAATGAACCAACCTCAACTACTTCTCCAACACCTTCGTGTCCTAAAATCATATTATGTCTATCGCCAATCGCACCAGCCCAAACGGTGTGAATATCCGAAGTACAAGGTGCTAATGCAATAGGCTTACAAATTGCATCTAATGGTCCACAAGTGGGAAATTCCTTTTCAATCCAACCTGTTTTTCCAATCTCTAACATTGCGTAACCTATCATTGTAATCTCCCTTTAATTCATTTTCATTTATATTATAGTGAAAACAAACAAGTTTTATACAAGTTTAATCTTCAATCTTTTACGAGAACATTGTAAAATGTAGTCATATACTTGCTAATTTTGGCTTATTATGATATGATTATTATAAATTCTTGCAATATTTAAAGGGTGACTTATAATGGAAAACTATTCAAAAGCGTTGCTTGTTTGTGCAGAATTTCCGTATGGAATAGGAACTGAAAATGTTTTTATAAAAAACGAATTCAACTTACTATGCGAAAATTTTGAAAAGGTAACGATACTATCAACAAATAAAAAAGGGGAACTTTCCGTTACGCTACCTAAAAATGTTGATTTATTCAATATAAATATACAAAAATTTAATTTATTCAAATTTATAAAATGCTTTTTTAAGTTATTTTCAAAAACAACTAAAGATGAATTAAATTACTCAAAAACAAACTTTAAGCAATATTCTTGGTTGACAAAAATTAAAGGCATTTTTAATTACTATTATTGCGAAAGTTTAATCTCAAAAAAAATCGAAAAATTGTGCGACAACGATACAGTTGTTTATTCATACTGGTTGTCCTCTCGTGCTTATACAATGGCTAATCTTAAACTCAAGGGTAAAATCAAAAAAACGGTTTCCCGTTCACACCGTTTTGATTGTTATGTTGATAGAAATTATTTGCCATTTAGAAAAACCATCTTGCAGGGAATAGATGAAATATATTTTGTGTCGCAAGACGGATTAAACGATTTTAAACAGAGAGTTTGCTCTACTATAAAAGAGTTTAATAGCAAACTTTATCTTTCAAGACTAGGCTTAGCAAATATGGAAGCAAAGAAAAACAACTCTCTACCTTTAGAGTATAAGGTTATTTGCACCTGTTCATATATCAAACAAGTTAAAAACCTTGATTTTTTAGTTGACGCTTTATCGAAAATTGACGATATAAATATTAAATGGATTCACTTTGGAAGTGGTGACTTGTTTATTAAAATTCAAAACCTAGCACAAAATCTTCTATCTTGCAAGAACAATATTTCTTTTGAATTTAAAGGAGAAACAGCCAACGATATTGTCCTTAACTATTACCAAACTCAACGAGTTGACCTTTTTATAAACTGTTCAATAAGCGAGGGTATTCCCGTTTCAATTATGGAAGCACAACTTCACCAAATACCCACTATTGCTAAAGATGTAGGTGGAAATAGTGAAGTGGTTTTACCTGAATTATTGCTTGATAAAAACGCAACTGCAGATGATTTTGCAAAAAAAATTGTTGAGTTTTTTAAAAGTGATACACACAAATATAGAGAAGAAGTAAGGCAAATCGTTTTAGATAGGTTTGATGCAAAAAAAAATAACCAGCAATTTTTCGAAAGGATAAAGAAAAGATGAAAATTATACAAATTATTCCATCATTTGATGTTGCCGGTGCAGAGAAAATGTGTGAAACTTTAATTTGTGAACAAATTAAAGAAAATGAAGTACAAGTTATATCTCTATATTCTAACAAGACCTGGATAACTGAAAATCTTGAAAAAAAAGGCGTAAAAATTTTTTACCTTGATAAAAAAAGAGGTTTCCAGCCTGGAATAATCAAAAAAATTAAAAAGATAATTAAAGAGTTTAATCCTGACATTATTCACTCACATCTATACGCAGTAAAATATGCTTTGCTTGCATCAAATCATAATAAAAAACTAAAAGTTATACATACCGTTCATAATATCGCTTCAAAAGAGCAGGGAAAACTCGATAGACTATTTACTAAATTTTTCATAAAAAGAAAAAAACTAATTCCTGTGGGTATTTCCCCAATAATAAAGGAAAGTATAAAAAACGAGTACGAACCCAAATTTGAAGTTCCTATGATTTTTAACGGAATAGATATATCAAAATGCACGACAACCACTCATAATGACAAGACAATTAATATTATAAATGTTGCCAGATTTAGTGAACAAAAAAATCAAAAAATGCTTGTTGAGGCTTTTTCTATATGTAAGAGAAAATTTGACAACATAAAATTATCCTTTATCGGTACGGGAGAAGAAGTTGACGAAGTGAAAGACTATGTAAAACAACTAGGTTTAGAAAAGGACATAAACTTCCTTGGACTGCAAGAAAATGTATACCAATATTTAAGTATGAGTGATATTTTCGTTTTATCATCATTATACGAAGGTATGCCTATCAGTTTAATTGAAGCAATGGCTTCCTCCCTTGTATGTGTTTGTACAAAAGTTGGTGGAATAGCAGATATGCTTGAAGATAATGTTTCAGGTATTTTAGTAAATGTAAATGCAAACGAACTCGCAAACGGTTTAGAAAAGATTATTAGCGATAAAAACTTTAGAGAAAAACTTGCTAAAAAAGCAAAAGAAAAATCTAATGAATTTTCATCAATAAGTATGGAAAAGAATTATAAAAAATTATATGAAGAAATTATAAATGGAAAATGTAATTGAAAACAAAAAAGAATTAAAACTTGATAAAACAATAAAATTTGACATACTTGACTATGTTTTTGCTATAATGTGTTTTTTGTTATTTACTTTAAACTACTCATCTGGCTGGAACAACATAGTAAATGTTATAATAATGGCATTTTGTGGATTATGTGTATTATTTAATTTTGACAGAGGAGTTAAAAATTGGACATATTTGTTATGGTATCTCGCTTTCATCCTTATAAGTTGCTTATGCACTCTACTTGCTAAAGATATTAGCGTAAGTTTTTCCAAACTGTTTACAATCTGCTTAATACTTTTAATTGTAGTTTCTCTAACGCTTTATGTTGATAGTCTTGAAAGAATTGAAAAAATATGTCAAATATTGTACTTTACTTTAATAGTTGTCGTACTATATCTTTTATTAAATGAAAATCTTTTTTCAGGAACTAGATTGGGAACTTCAATCGGTGATCAAAATACAATAGGTATTTATATATCCTGTCTTTCAATTTTTACATTCGCAGAAATGTCAAAGAAATTTAGTGTACTTAAACTAATAGCCTTTATTTTTTCTGTTTTAGGAATTTTGCTAACAGGTTCAAGAACAAGTTTATTGTGCTGGGGATGTGGTATATCCGTATTCTTTATTCTTAACTACAAAATAAGACTAAGATATATTATCCTATTTCTTGCAGGACTGTTTACATTATATTATCTAATTTTCAAAGTTGAGTTGTTTTACAATGTATTAGGAATAAGAATTGAATCGATGTTTGAGATATTATCAGGTCAACAATCAAGTATAAATGAAGGTTCTACAACTACTAGACTTACTTACTTAAATGAGGGTTGGTTACTGTTCCTACAAAAACCTTTACTTGGATTTGGCTACGACTATTTTTCAACCATTTTTAATACCTTTTCGCATTGCAACTACATTGAACTGTTAGTAAGTGGTGGATTAGTATTGTTAATTGCTTACTATTCAATTTATGTTTATATCTTTTCGTCAGCAATTAAAATAAAAGATAGAAGATATAGAGCATTGATTATATCAATGGCAATTTGTTTATTAGTTTCGGATATTCTACTTGTAAAATTCTATCAAAAACCTGAAATTCTATTTATAGGTCTTATATGTACCTTCATTTCAATAATAAGAAAAAAAGAAACAAGTTTAGCGTAAGCCAAACTTGTTTCTTTTATTTTAAGAATTTTTTAATAATCTTATCGTCCTTTTTTGTGATAGGTTGATATCTCATAGATAAATCTATCTTAGTTCCTTTCTCTACGACACTTTTATAATGAGTGAAAGTATCAAATCCCGTCTTACCATGATAAGCCCCTATTCCACTTTGTTTTAATCCCCCAAATGGCAATTCGTTTGAAACTATATGAGATATGGTGTCATTAATGCAACCACCACCAAAATCGCAATCTTCAATTACTTTATCAATATTCTCTCTCGAATAAGAAAACAGGTAGAGAGCAAGAGGTTTGTTTAAAGAATTTACTTTTTTTATAGCCTCGTCAAAAGTATTATATTCCACGATAGGCAATATAGGTCCAAAAATTTCCTCCTGCATAGGTTGTTCATCAAAAGTGGAAGATATTAAAGTTGGTTCAATTTTTAGCGATTTTTCATCAAATCTACCGCCGTAAATTAAGTTTTTTTCATCAATCAACTTTTTTGATGATTCAAACTGCTTCTTGTTTACAAGTTTAGGATAATTATCATTTTTTAAAGGATTTTCACCATATTGCAATACTATTTGCTTTTTTAGTTCTTCAATAAGTTGTGTCTTTATTTTTTTATCGCACAAAACATAGTCGGGAGCAATACAAGTTTGACCTGCATTTAAGCATTTTCCAAAAATAATTCTCTTGGCTGACAATTTTAGATTTGCACTTTCATCTACAATACAGGGACTTTTACCTCCAAGTTCTAGTGTAACAGGAATAAAACGCTCGGCTGTTTTTTTCAGTACAATTTTTCCAACTTTTGTACTTCCCGTAAAAAACACATAATCAAAATCCTGCTCTAATAAAAGTTCAGCGTCCTCTTTTCCACCTATTACAGTATAAACCTCCTCGTCATTAAAGGTTTTGTCAATTAGTTTTTTAATAATTTGTTGTGTTTGAGTGGAAAATTCACTAGGCTTTAAAACTACACTATTACCAGCACTTACAGCGTCTATTAAAGGTATTAGAGTAAGCATAAAAGGATAATTCCAAGGGCTTAAAATCAACACTTGTCCATACGCACAAGGCAACTTATAACTCTTGGCAGGGAATAAAGATAAGGAAGTTTTTACCTTTTGTTTTTTTGCAAACTTTTTTACATTTTTGACCATATAAGAAATTTCACTTAAAACCATACCTATTTCCGTCATATAACTCTCGCTTGCTGACTTGTTTAGGTCGATTTTCAATGCTTGACAAATCTCATCCTCCATATCAAGAATATTAGTTTTCAATTTTTTTAGCATACTTATTCTATAATTCAAATCTTTAAGTTTGCTATTTATTAAACTTTCTTTTTGAACTTTTACTTTAGATAAAAGCAACTCGGCTTCCATTTTTTACCTCAAATATAATTTATTTTGAAAAATTGTTTTAACAGTTTTTTATGATACCACCTTTATTCCTTTCTTGCAACAGTTTTTAATTTATTTTCTTGTCAGTTAAACAAAAAGTAAATTCATTTTACAATTATAATTTTGTTATTATAAGGAGAAAAAATGTTAGCAAAAATTATTGAAAAAAAATTAGTATTTTACGAAAGAACACTGCTTTTTGAAGATGAAAACAATGTTGACGAATTGATTGTAACTGCACAAAGATTTTATAACGAAAAGGATTTATCAACCTTTTTAGCCTACGCTAAACTTGA
Source organism: uncultured Clostridia bacterium (assembly GCA_964550125.1). Lineage (GTDB taxonomy): Bacteria > Bacillota > Clostridia > Christensenellales > Borkfalkiaceae > CAZJWC01. The sequence continues at coordinate 15,010 of CAZJWC010000005.1, forward strand.
ATTTGAAGACAAAAGCACTTCTAAAGAACCTATGCAAATGTCAATAGACGATGAAGAAATTACTCTTTCATTGACCTTTTTACGCTCTCAATTAGGTGAAGGAATAATTAAAATACAGGTCGTTTTTGAAAACAGCAACGACTGTATATTAAGCACTTCTATTGAAGATATTGTTGTTAATTCTTCAATAGATGCTGACAGTCAAATTCCTCTACAAAATCAAAACATTGTACAAAGTTTTTCCTCTCATATCAGCAATACTGACAATCCTCACAAAGTTACTATTGAGCAACTTGACGGCTTACCAGCCAACACATCTTATGGAAAGGAAATTTCTACTGAAGGGGAATTTTTATTGCTTAAAGACCAAAATGGAAATGAGATTTCTAAAACGGCTTGCATTGAAAATAAAACAATAACTGCCAAAAAAACCACTTTATCAAATAATCTACTTCCATTTTGCACAATAAAAAAAGGATATTATAAGCAAGACGGAACAATCGCAGATGACGGCTATCACTACTATGTAAAAATTCCTACCTCATTGATAAATAAAGGTTTTTTATATGTTGATAGGCCTACTTGGTATTCACTTGATGAAATTTCAATTACAGCACTAGATGGTGAGGATAATATTCTTGAGTGTTGTAGTCCATTAGCCACTCTTTTTACAGGAGAATATATTTCAGCATACGTTCAAAACACGAGAATACAAAACTTGGCAGTGAACGATTACCTAAGCACTATTAAAATACTCTCAAGCGAAGTTAAATATATAGTGGTCAATACCTCAATGCCTAGTAAAGTTGTAGTAAAAAATATAATACAAGAAGATGAATATTTTGGTGGAGAATTGATATCTAAAAATGACCTTCCGTTTCACGCAAATCTTTTAAATTCAGCCTATAAAAATACCAGATTTTATTTAGGCTTGAAAGGAGAAATGCTTGGTTCAAACTACCTGGATTTTTATTTGATAGACATAAGAAAAACTCAAGGTGGAATTTTCCTTGCGAATTTTAACCTTGAAGAAACAGACGGCAAATGCATCTTTTATGATGAAAATCTAAATTTCATTTCCTGCATCACCTCCGGCACAAAGTTTACAGCACCTCAAAATGCCTGTTATCTTGGTTTAAACACTCCTATTGATGATAATAACGAAAAAAATTTAGGATTATTTATCGAAAATGGTGAAAGCGAAATTACAATAAATGCAAACGCAATATATGGAGATATAGTCTACCATAACTTATCCAACAAAATTTGGTGTTCATTAGGCGACACAATGACGAGAAGTGGAAAATGGCAAAGTTATGTACTCTCAAAGTTTAAAACTTTAACCCATATTAATTGTGGACTTGATAACTCTATCTTGACAGGTTCAACCGGTTTAACATGTGATGAAAGACTAGGAATAGGGGAGTACGAAAACGCAACCCTAGTTACGATAAACGATAACACAGTCAATACCCTGCTACCTAATAACCCTGACATTATTACAATTTGGGGTGGATTATACGACTTGTATAGTTCTTTAGCAACTATCGGTGATAACAGCGAACTCGACAATGAACTCTCATCAAAAAACACAGCAACAGTATATGGTGCACTCTCCTACCTTGTTGAAAAAATTCTTTCAATCAAACCAACTTGTAAAATAGTTTTAATGACGCAATATGAAGTACAAAATAACCAAACAATAAATTTTAATTTAAAAAAATTAAATACTGCTATAAAAGAGGTTGCAAGTTATTATTCTTTACCATGCGTTGAACTAGATAAATGTTCATTTGTAAATAAAAACACATTTGAAAATTATCTAATAAACGGAGTAACCCCTAATAACGCACTATACAATCAAATAGGTCAATATGTTGTTGATATATTAAAGAATATAACATAAAAGAGGCTATTGCCTCTTTTATACTTTTCTTATCTTTCTTAAAAAAATCAAGAAGTTAATCATATTTAACCTAATAAAGAAAAGATATATTCGCAATCTTCTTGACAAATATTTAATAGGAGTTTTTTTTAAAGTTTTCTTAAAAAATGTATCTTTATAAATCGTCTTTATTATTCTTCTTTTTTCCTTTCTCTTCAACTTAGAATCAATAATTATTTTTTCAAACTCATAGCATACAAAATTTATAAAATGAAGATTTATTTGTTCACAAAAATCATGCTCAACTTTTGAATTTATCTCATCGAGTGCAAATTTTAGATTTTTAAGTTGCTCATAGTTTTTGTGGTTGTATTTTTTTAACATTGAAGTTGAGTGTATACGATAATGATATGGATAAAAATCTTTTATAAAAAAAACATTTTTTATTTTATTAAAAACAGATAAAGTCATTACCGAATCTTCGCCTATTGAGACGTTCTCTTTGCACTCACCTAAACATTGAAGTAAAACTTCTCGCCTTACTAATTTAACCCATCTTGCCGGATTTAAACCTGATTTATGCGTGTTTTTATTATAAAAAATGCAAGGAAAGATTTTTTGTTTTATATCTTCAAAAAGGTATAAACCATTAAAATTGGTTGGGACAGGAATAGAACCGTTTCCAGTTTCCATAATTGAGCCAACGCAAACAACATCCACTTTTTCATTTTGAGCAAATGAAAGCATATTTTCAAACATATCTCCGTCAATCCAATCGTCAGAATCAACAAATCCTATATATTCCCCTTGTGCTTTTCTTACTCCATATTTCCAAGCAGACATCAAACCACCATTTTCTTTGCTGAAAATTTTTACTCGGTTATCGTTGCTTGCCCATTTTTCACACTTGTCCTTGGAACTATCGGTTGAACCATCATTGACTACGATTATTTCCATTTCTTGAGCGTTATTTTTTAATAATGACTCAAAACATTTATCTATGTAATTTTCAACATTGTATACTGGAACAACAATACTTAGATTCATTAAAATCATTTCCTCCGTTTAGTAAATTATTCAAAGTATAACACAAATAGAAAAATATGTAAAGATGAAGCAACAAATGCGAATTTCGCTTTAATTTTAGAGAATTGAAACCCTTGTACTATTTACATAATTGTGCTATAATTACATTGTTTATATAAGGAAAAAAAGGAGTGAGATTTATAAATGAGTGTCAGCGAAGATATTGCTGTAAGTATCGTTTGTAATACATACAATCACGAAAAATATATAAAAGATGCAATAAATGGTTTTTTAATGCAAAAAACTAATTTTAAATTTGAGATTTTAATTCATGACGATTGTTCTACAGACAATACTGCTAATATAGTTAAAGAATATCAGGAAAAATACCCTCAAATAATTAAACCTATTTTTCAAACTAAAAATCAGTATTCAAAAGGTGTAAATATCACTTTAGATATTCAACACCCTAGAGCAAAAGGCAGATATTTTGCATTTTGTGAGGGTGATGACTACTGGACTGACCCACTAAAACTCCAAAAACAATATGATTTAATGGAAAGTCGCCCTGAAATTTATATGTGTGGGCATAAAACAAACTATCTAGATTGTGTAAAACAAAAGTTTATTAAACATCTTGAACCTATGGCTGAAAACAATATTGTTAGTGTAGAAGATGTGATTGAAAATAATACACTCGAATTAAATTCATTATTCTATCGTAAAGAATTATTTGTAGATGCTCCCGATTTTTTCAAATTAAACTCGTTAGACTATTATTTTAAGATATATGGGGCTTTGCGAGGAGGGATTTACTATTTTGATGAATATATGAGTGTATATCGAAGTTCTGTACCAAATAGTTGGACACAAAGGAAAAGTAACCTTTCAAATACTTATTATAAAATTATATCAAATTTGAAAAAATTTAATGCAGAAACTGATAATAAATATGAAAAAAGCGTTCAAAAAGCAATTTTAAAATATGAATATACGGCATTATATCTTGACAAAAATTTTAAAAAATGTAGAGAAGAAAAATTTAAAGAAATAAGAAAGAAAAGAGGGGCAATTTACTGTTTTAAACTTTGGCTAAAAGCAACCTTCCCCTTCCTTTTAATATTTTGCAAAAAATAGAGAGTAATGATGGATAGTAAAAAAGTACTCAACAACTTCATATGGCGTTTTTTAGAAAATTTTGGTAATGTCATCTTCACGGTCGTTATAGGTATAATTTTAGCAAGAGTCCTTGATGTTGAGGCTTATGCTCTTGTTGCAATCGTATCTATCTTTATTGCTATTTTACAAGTTTTTGTAGATAGTGGACTTGGAAGTGCACTTATTCAAAAAAAAGAGGCTGATGATTTAGATTTTTCAACGGTTTTTTTCTTCAACATTTTTATTTGCACAATTTTATATCTTATTCTGTTTTTATTTGCTCCACTAATTGCTAAAGCATTTAAATTCCCTGAATTAACTACAATTATAAGAGTTTTGGGTATTACTTTACTAATTTCAGGAGTAAAAAATATTCAACAGGCTTATATATCCAAAAATATGCTCTTTAAAAAATTCTTTTTTGCATCACTTTTGGGTACTATATGTGCAGGCATTGTTGGAATTGTCCTGGCTTTAACAGGCTACGGAGTTTGGGCTCTAGTTTGGGAAGGTTTAACCAACGCTTTTGTAGATACGGTTTTCCTATGGTTTTCAGTTAAATGGCGTCCAAAGTTGATGTTTTCATTTAGTAGGCTAAAAACTCTTTTAAAATATAGTTGGAAATTATTAGTATCTTCCTTGATAGATACTACTTACGGCAAAGTTCGTGAAACTGTAATAGGATTAAAATATACAAAAAATGATTTGTCTTATTATAATCAAGGAAAAAATTACCCTGAAAAACTAATCAACATTGTCAATAGTTCAATCACTAGCGTGCTTTTTCCTTCGATGTCAAGTGAACAACAAGATGTTGAAAGAGTAAAACAAATGACTAGGCGTTCAATCAAAATCAGTTCTTACTTTATAATGCCAGCAATGGTGGGGTTAGCCGTTTGTGCAACTGCTATAATAAGTTTGATTTTAACTGACAAATGGCTAGGGTGCGTTCCATATATGCAAATTTACTGCATGTCCTTTTCCTTCTATGCTGTGCATACGGCAAACCTTAACGCTATGAAGGCGCTAGGAAAAAGTGGAACTTATTTAATTCTTGAAATAATTAAAAAAGTTATAGGTTTGACGGCAATAATTATTTCAATGAATTTTGGAGTTATGGCAATAGCTTTAAGCTTGCTTGCTGTAAATTTATTAAGTATGTTTATAAATGCTTTTCCTAATAAAAAATTTTTAAATTATGGATATTGGGAGCAACTAAAAGACTTATTACCGACCATTTTTATCACTTTATTGATGGGTGCAATCGTCTACTGCGTTTCTTTTATAGGACTATCAAATTGGCTCACTTTACTTATACAAGTTCCTTTGGGAGTAGTTTTATATGTTTTATTTTCTCATCTATTTAAACTTGAAAGTTACACTTACTCAAAACAATTAATTTTCAGTTACTTTAAGAATAAGAGGGAAAAAGACAACATTGAAGAAGATACGCAAGACAATCAAACTCAAATTGAAGAATAAAGAGTGTTTTATATGAAAAAGATTTTATTACTTGGTGGTTCAAAACAACAGTTGATTGCTATTGAAAAATCAAAAAAAATGGGTTACTATACAATCGTATGTGATTACTTAGAGGACAACCCTGGACAGTATGTTGCAGACAAGTTTTATTTAGCAAGCACTACTGATAAAGAGAAAATTCTTCAAATAGCAAAAAAAGAGGGAATAGACGGAATTTTAGCATACGCATCTGACCCTGCAATCTCAACCTCGGCTTATGTTGCTGAAAAATTAAATCTTCCTACCCTTCCTTTTAAAGCAGTTGACATACTTTCAAACAAAGACAAGTTTAGGGATTTTCTAAGAGATAACCACTTTAATGTTCCCTTTTCTAAAGGGTATTATGAAAATGAATTACAACAACTTAAAATTGATATAAATAAATTTAAATTGCCCGTTATGGTAAAACCTGTTGACTCCTCAGGTAGTAAAGGCGTAACTAAAGTCAGCAATAAAACCGAACTTGAACAAGCAATCAAAAACGCACTAGAGTTTTCTCGTTCAAAGAGGATTATAATTGAAGAATATGTAGAAAGTTTTGGTTATCAAGTCGCAGGAGACGGTCTTGCAATTAACGGCAATCTAGTTTTTAGATATTTTGGAAATGACCACTTTATTCATACAAATGTAAATCCTTTTGTTCCTGTATCTGCAAGTTTTCCATACAATAAACCAAAAGAAGTACAAGACAAAATACACGAAACGATACAAAAATTAATTAATCTATTACAAATCAAAAACTCTACCTTTAATTTTGATATAAGAATTGATGAAAATTTTAATGTGTATTTAATGGAAATTGCTCCTAGAAGTGGTGGAAACTACATACCACAACTTACTAAATATGCAACAGGCATTGACCTAGTTGAATACTCAATCCGTTTTGCTATGGGTGAGGACATTGAGTTTCGCAAAAATATTAACCCTGAAGGATTTTGGGCGTATTATGCTTTAAACTCACAAAAAGCAGGAACAATCAAAGATATAAAATTCTCTACTGAAATCAGTTCAAACATAATTGAAAAAAACATGGTAAAATCAATCGGTGATAAGGCTTTAGAATTTAAAGGTGCAAACTGTACTTTAGGCATTATATTGCTCAAATTTAAATCAATGGACGAAATGCTTTATAAAATTGAAAATATGACCAACTTTATAACTATTGAAATAGAATAGGGAGAAATATGAACGAAAGAATTAACGTAACACGCTCGTCAATGCCAAGTTTTGAGGAGTATTGCAATGAAATTAAAGAGTTGTGGAATAGCAGAATACTAACCAACAACGGAATAAAACATCAAAAATTTCAAAAGGAACTTGAAAAACTTTTTGGCTGTGAAAATGTTGTACTTTACACAAACGGACACCTTGCACTTGAAGGAATATTGTCTGCTTTTGAGTTTAGTAAGGGAAGTGAGGTAATAACCACTCCGTTCACCTTCGCTTCGACAACTCAAGCGATTATTCGTAGTGGGCTTACGCCCGTATTTTGTGATATAAACATTACTGACTATACAATAGACTATTTGAAAATAGAGGAATTGATTACCGATAAAACGGTTGCAATTTTACCTGTAAACGTCTATGGTAACGTTTGTGAATTTGATAAAATTGAAAAAATTGCTACAAAACATAACCTTAAAGTAATTTACGACTCAGCACACGCCTTTAATGAAAAATATAACGATTTATCTGTTGCTAACTATGGCAATGCTTCAATGTTCAGTTTTCACGCCACAAAGGTATTCAACACGATTGAAGGTGGCGCAGTAGTCTTTCGTGATAAGCACATAAAAGAAAAACTAGAAAGCAAAAAGAATTTTGGAATTTCACAAAACGGAGAGGTTGAGTATGTCGGTGGAAATTCAAAAATGAGTGAATTTCAAGCCTCAATGGGCATATGCAATTTAAGACATCTTGACGAGGAAATTTTAAAACGCAAAAGGGTATATGAGAGATACTTTTTGAACTTAAAAAATATAAAAGGAATACATTTAAACAAAATTAAAGAAGGACTTATCTCCAACTACGCATATTTTCCTGTTCGTTTTGATGGTTACAAGTACACTAGAGATGAGATTTTTGAAAAATTAAAAGATAAAAATATTTTTGCTAGAAAATATTTTTACCCTCTAACAAGTGATTTTTCTTTTTGTAAACAATATAAAAGCAATCAATTAAATAATGCAAAACTTGTTGCAAACACAATTTTAACTTTGCCTATGTTTGCAGACCTGCCCATTGAAAAGGTAGACGATATTTGCAATATAATTTTGAACTAAAGAGGTGAAAAAGATGAAAGGTATAATTTTAGCAGGTGGACGAGGTACAAGGCTATTTCCTATGACGAAAGCAGTATCTAAACAACTTTTGCCCATTTATGACAAGCCTATGATTTATTACCCTCTATCTGTTTTGATGCTTGCAAATATAAGAGAAATATTGATTATTTCAACTCCAGAAGATATAGACGGGTATAAAACTTTACTTTCAAATGGTAAAGAAATGGGAATTGAAATATCCTACGCCATACAGAAGAAGCCAAACGGAATAGGTGAGGCGTTTATAATAGGAGAGAAATTTATTAAAGATGATAATGTCTGCTTAATTTTAGGCGACAATGTTTTATATGGTCAAAATTTAACAAAATCCCTCCAAAAAGCAATAAGCAATAAAAATGGTGCAACCATTTTTGGTTATCCTGTTAAAAACCCTACCGATTTTGGTGTAGTTGAGTTTGATGAAAATTTTAAAATACTTTCTATTGAAGAAAAGCCAAAAAATCCAAAGTCAAACTATGCTATTCCCGGCCTGTATTTTTTTGATAATAAAGTAGTTGAGTATGCAAAAAAAATAACTCCCTCACAACGAGGCGAACTTGAAATTACAACTATAATTGAAGAATATCATAAAGAAAAAAAATTAGATTTAATCTTGTTTGGTCGTGGTATGGCTTGGCTAGACACAGGAACACCACAAGGTATGCTTAAAGCCTCCGAATTTGTTGAAACAGTGCAAGATAGGCAAGGTTTTTATGTATCTTGTATAGAAGAAATTGCATATAGACGAGGTTTCATTACAAGCGAACAACTATATCTTATTGGAAAAAAACTTGAAATGACTGACTACGGCAAATATCTAATTGCTTTATCAAAGGAGAAAAGGTAATGAAAATCGTAGTGTGTGGTGGGGCAGGATTTATAGGTTCAAACTTTATTTTTTACACGAAAAAGGTCCACCCTGAATATGAAATTATTTGCATTGACAAACTAACTTATGCTGGCAACCTATCAACCTTAGAGAGTGTTTTAAAAGAAAAAAACTTTACTTTTTATAAAACGGATATATGTAACAGAAAGGAGATTTACTCAATTTTTGAGAAGGAAAAGCCTGACTATGTTGTCAATTTTTCTGCAGAATCTCATGTTGATAGAAGCATTGAAAATCCTGAAATATTTTTACAAACTAACGTTCTGGGAACTCAAGTTTTACTTGATGCTTGTAGGATATATGAGGCGAAAAGATTTCATCAAGTGTCTACTGACGAAGTTTATGGAGATTTGCCTTTAGATAGACCTGATATGACTTTCAGTGAAAGTACTCCCTTGCATACTTCAAGTCCTTATAGTGCCTCAAAAGCAAGTGCTGACCTCTTGGTGCTAGCATATCACAGGACTTATAATCAAAATGTAACAATTTCAAGGTGTAGCAACAACTACGGTGCTTATCATTTTCCTGAAAAGTTAATTCCTCTAATGATTATAAATGCTTTAAACGACAAACCGTTGCCCGTTTATGGTGATGGAAAAAATATAAGGGATTGGCTTTATGTTGAGGACCATTGCAAAGCGATTGATTTAATTATTCATAACGGAAAAGACGGCGAAGTGTATAACGTTGGTGGACATAATGAAAAGTCAAATATTGAAATTGTAAAAATAATTTTAAAAGAACTTGGCAAAAGCGAAAATTTAATTACATTTGTAAAGGACAGAAAAGGACACGATTTGAGGTACGCTATCAATCCTGAAAAAATAGAAAGGGAACTTGGGTGGAAACCTCAAACAAACTTTGAACAAGGCATAAAACATACGATTAATTGGTATGTTGAAAACGAAAAGTGGTGGAGAGAGATTATTTCAGGCGAATATCAAAACTACTATAAAAAAATGTATTTTAATAGATAAAGGTGCAAAAATGAAAAAAATTATTACAGAATTTAAAAAATTTATTTCAAGAGGCAATATTGTTGACTTATCAGTCGCTGTAATTATTGGTAGTGCTTTTTCTGCAATCGTAACTGCGTTTACCGATAAAATTATAATGCCTATCGTAAACCTACTTTTATCTTTTGGTGGCGATGGATTAACTTCTGCTTTTACTTTTTTAAAAAAGGCTTACGACAGTGAAGGGGGTATCGACCTTGCTAACAGTATTTATATTGACTGGGGTGCATTTATTACATCAATCATCAATTTTTTCATAATTGCTTTAACAATATTTACAATCGTAAAAATTATCAACCTATCAACTGAAAAATTTAGACAATTTGAAAATATTATAACTAACAAAACTAAAAAAGAGCTTGTTCAGGAAAGAAAGAAACTAAAAAAACAAGCAAAGATTGAAAAAAGACCTTTTGAGGAACTCTGGACTGAATATGAAACACAACAAAAAGAAATAGCAAAAAAAGAGGCTGAAGAACGAGCCAAAAAGGAACTTGAGGAAAAACTTAGCAACCCTACTCAAGAAGAACTATTAAAACAAATTAGGGATTTATTAATTGAACAAAACAAAAAGAATATTTAAAAGAGGGTAATGTTAATCTTTTTTAATTTTTTCTTTTTCATAGATTAATTATTCATCACAAAATTTTCACTTTTCTTGTTTTTTTTGCCTTAAAATGTAGAAATTTATGAAAGAATATGATATAATAAACTCAACATTTACTAAAGGGGGCTTTCTTATGAAACCAAACACTAACGTAGAAAGATTTTATACTGTTGCAACTGACAAGAAAAAGGAACATGTTGACATTATTGAGGTGGACGCTAAAAAGAAAAGTTGTAAACTAGTAACAAATGAGGCAATTTCAAAGGTTGGTAAAATTATTGATACAAACAATCCTTGCAATGCAACTAAAATTTCAAGATTTGTTTTTGATACTATAACTACTTCATTAAAGGCTACTAGTGAAGATGCTAACGCAACTTTTATTCAAAAAAAGAAGATAATTTCTGCTATTGATTTTGACCTTTCTTATGAAAAACTAATTGAACTTTTAGCAACTGAAAGTGTACAAGTAGGCGATTATTTTGAATTTGATAGTGCTTGCGATGGTGTAAATAGATTTATCAAAGGTGAAATTACCGTTGAATTTTTCAGTGACTGGGCTTTGATTTTTTCTCGTGCGTTGCTTGATAGCATTTTACCTGATGACGATAGCGAAAAAGCACAACTTGTTTTAGAAATTGCAAATACTTTTATTGAAATGTCGCAATTTAAATCAAATGAAAAACCTGAAAAGGAAAATAAGAAAATCGCAAAAGGTTATCTTAAAACCTTTAAAGATTACGATAAAAGATATAAATCTTTTGTCGTTGCTGAATAACATTAAAGAAAAAGGCTTGAAAAATTTTCAAGCCTTTTATTTTATTATCTTATCAACTGAAATTATATCAAAACAAGTGATGCCACTTGTTTTTATTTTTTCTTTAATCTCTTTATATCTATCACTCTCAATCTCATCTCTATATATTATAACTCTATCAATCTTATATTTTTTTACTAAATCTTCATAACCGTCAAGAGTGCTTACTATTTTTACTCCACATATTCTATTTGCTTGTAAAAAGGAATTATCGTCCAAAATACAAACGGGAAGGAGTTTACGATTTTCACTCATTTGATTTATCAAATATTGGCAATTTGTATTTATTGAAATTATCATAACTCGTATTTTATTGCTATCGCTACTAAAATAATCTCTTATGTTTAAGATAATTTTTTTAGAAAAACGAATAATAAGACAAAAAGCAAAAAGAAAAAGACACATTATCGTTGCAGTAGAAAAGGTTGTCATTTTTACAAGGAAAACACAACATAAATCTAGTGCGTAAACAAAACTAACCGATATAAAACATCTCAATACATCGTTAATGCTTACGGAAGAAAAAATAAAAGAATACAAATTAAATAGGGAATATATGACATACATAAAAGTAACATTTAGACAAGCCCAAAAAAGCAAGTCGACAAACTTATCCCAGCCCTGACCAGTAATTATAACAGATAAATAGATTGACAATGCTAACGCTAAAAAATCACATGCAATAATCAAGGCAATTTTTAGTTTTCTATTCTTAAATTTAACCATATTACTATCCCCATAATTTTTGAAATTATAACATAGTTTTTATAAGTTGTCAAAAGATAATATTCTACACTTGTTTACAATCCTTGCTATAAAAAGTCAAATGTGCTAAAATGACAAATTGAAAAAGAGGTTTTAAAATGAATAGTTTACTATCAAATTTAAAAGGTTATAAAAAAGAGTGTATTCTAGCACCACTTTTTAAAATGCTAGAAGCCGTCCTTGAATTGCTTGTTCCTTTAATTGTTGCAGAAATTATTGATAACGGCATTGCAAACAACGATATACCATATATTGTAAAAATGGGACTTGTTTTAGTTGCTTTTGCAGTAATTGGTATTCTTTTTTCAATAACGGCACAATATTTTTCAGCAAAAGCAGCAGTAGGTTTTGGAACTAAACAAAGGCAAGCCTTTTTTGACCATGTTCAAAGTCTATCATACTCTCAAATAGACAAACTAGGCAGTTCTACACTTATCAATAGACTAACAAGCGATATGAATCAAGTACAAAATACGGTAAATATGTTCTTACGTTTATTTTTACGCTCTCCCTTTATCGTTTTTGGTGTTATGATTATGGCTTTTACGATTGATGCAGGCTCTGCACTTATATTTGTTGTAGCAATTCCTATACTTGCAATAGCAACCTTTGGTTTAATATTATCTTGCATACCTTTATCAAAAAAAGTACAAGGTAATTTAGATAGAGTTTTAAAAGATACCCGACAAAATTTAACCGGTGTAAGAGTTATTCGTGCATTTAATAAAGAAGATGAAGAGATTGAAAATTTCGAAAAAAACAATCTTGAACTCAACAAGATGCAAATGCTTGTAGGTAAAATTTCAGCCCTTTTAAATCCTGTAACTTATGTTTTAATCAATGTTGCAACAATGGTCATACTTTGGATTGGTGGCGTGAAAGTTGACGGTGGAAACCTTACTCAAGGCGAGGTTGTGGCACTGGTGAACTATATGGCTCAAATTTTGGTGGAACTTATAAAACTCGCAAATATGATTATTTTAATTACAAAAGCGATTGCCTGCCAAAAGCGTATTCAAAGTGTTTTTGATATACAAATCGAGGAGGAAATTGAGGGAAATACTTCAAATAAGCAAAATTCACATTTAATTGAGTTTAAAGATGTTTCCTTTACTTATCAAGACGCAAGTGAAAGCGCCTTGGAGTGTGTAAATTTCTTTGCTGACGAGGGAGAAACCATCGGTATAATCGGTGGAACGGGAACGGGAAAAAGTACTTTGGTCAATCTTATTCCACGCTTTTATAAAAATACAAGTGGAGAAATACTAATTAACGGTAACGATATTTCAAACTTTACTAACGAGCAACTTATCAATAATATTTCTATCGTTCCCCAGAAAGCAAGTTTGTTTAAAGGAACTATTGCAGACAACCTAAGATTTGGAAAAGAAGATGCCTCCATTAAGGAAATGGACGAAGCTTTAAGAATTTCACAAGCCAAGGAATTTGTTGATAAAAAAGGGTTAAACGCTGAAGTAGAGCAAGGTGGAACTAACTTTTCAGGTGGTCAAAAGCAAAGGCTTACCATTGCCCGTGCGATAATTAAAAAGCCTAAAATATTAATTCTAGACGATAGTGCTTCTGCATTGGATTTTGCAACCGATTTAAAGTTAAGACAGGCAATATCAAATATGGAAAACAAACCTACAACCTTCATAGTTTCTCAAAGGGTATCTTCTATTCAATTTGCAGATAAAATATTAGTTTTAGATGACGGAAAGGTTGTTGGTCAAGGAAAACACGAAGAACTACTAAATTCTTGTCCTGTATATCAAGAAATCTATCAATCGCAAATAAAAGTAAACGGAGGTGCTTGCAATGGCTAAAAAAGAAAAAACACCACGTTCTACCTATAAAAAGATTTTTCAGTATATCGGTAAATACAAAGGTTGGTGCTTTCTCTCAATTTTATCGGCAATAATTACCGTTTTGACAACTTTATACCTTCCCATTTTAACGGGTAACGGAATTGATATAATAATTGGAGTAAATAATGTCGATTTTCTAAAACTAACAAAAATCCTAATCGAAATGATCATATTCATCGCAGTTACAGCAATTTTTCAATGGATTATGTCCGTATCAAATAATAAAATTGCTTATAGAATAACTAGGGACATTAGGACGGACGCTTTCAACAAAATTGAAATTTTACCTCTTAAATATCTAGATTCACATCAAAGTGGTGAAATTGTAAGCAAGGTCATAAGTGATGTTGAAACCTTTGCAGACGGATTATTGCTTGGTTTTACACAACTTTTTACTGGGATTATGACTATTATCGTAACTATAATAATCATGTTTACCAAAAACTTTTTTATCAGCCTTTCAGTAGTATGTTTAACGCCTATCTCCTTAATAGTTGCCTGGCTAATTGCAAAAAACACATACAATATGTTTCAACTTCAATCAAAAACTAGAGGGGAACAAACTGCCTTTATCGATGAAATGATAACTAACAAAAAGGTTGTACAGGCTTTTGGTAGAGAGCAAGAAGTATCTAATAAGTTTAAGGGAATAAATGAAAATCTTGAAAAATGCTCTCTTAAAGCGACTTTTTATTCATCTCTGGTAAATCCTTCAACTAGATGTATAAACAGCGTAATTTATGCCATTGTAGGCGTTTTAGGAGGAATATTTGCAATTAAAGGAAGTTTAACGGTAGGCGGGTTATCTTCGTTATTACTTTATGCGAATAAATACACTAAACCTTTTAATGAGATTTCCGAGGTAATTACTGAATTCCAAAACGCACTTGCTTGTGCAACAAGAGTATTTGAACTTATTGATGCTGAATCTCAAATACCTGACAAAGAAGATTGTATAAAAAATCTTTCCACAGACGGAGATATTCAATTCAAAGATGTATATTTTTCATACAGCAAGGAGCAAAAACTCATACAGGACTTCAATTTAGAAGTTAAATCGGGAGAAAAAATTGCAATCGTTGGTCCAACTGGCTGTGGAAAAACAACCCTTATAAACTTAATTATGAGGTTCTATGATGTCGATTTAGGAAGTATTTGTGTTGAAGGCACAGATATAAGGGATATAGCAAGAAAAACCTTGAGGGAAAACTATGGTATGGTTTTGCAAGAAACCTGGCTTAAAGCAGGAACCATCCGTGAAAATATTATTTTAGGCAATCCTGATGCAACAGACGAAGAAGTACTTAATGCTTGTAAACTTGCACACGCACATAACTTTATTAAAAGGCTTGAAAAGGGTTACGACACCTTGATTGATGAAAACGGAGGACAACTCTCTCAAGGTCAAAAGCAACTTTTATGTATTGCCAGAGTAATGCTTTGCAAACCTCCTATCCTTATCCTTGACGAAGCAACATCCTCTATTGACACAAGGACAGAAACTAAAATTCAAAATGCCTTTAACGAACTTATGAAAGGTAGGACAAGTTTTATTGTTGCTCATAGACTTTCAACAATTCAAACTGCAGATAAAATCCTCGTTATGAATAACGGCAACGTCGTTGAACAGGGAAACCATAATGAACTTATTGCTCAAAACGGTTTTTATACAAAACTATATAATAGTCAGTTTGAAAGATAATAAAAAAGGAATAGCTTTTCTGCTATTCCTTTTATTAATTACATATTGTTAGATTTCATCTGAAGAAAATGTAATTCTTTTTTGTACACTTGCAGCAATAATCAACCAAATTGATGCAAGCCCTACAAGAATATAAATCAATCTACTAAATACTGCTGTCATACCACCGAAAATAAAAGCAACTAAATCAAATTGAATTACCCCGATTAGCAACCAGTTTATACCACCGACTAGTAGAGTGATAAATGCGATAATATTTAAAATTCTCATCTATATATCCTCCATTGCTAGTATGTGATTTTATGATAAAATAATACTTAGGAAGCCATAATTATTTCAAGTAATAATTTATCAGCAATAAGTGCAATAAATTCACTGTTAGTAGGTTTTTCTGCACCAATATATACTCTCACTCCAAAAATTGCATTTATAGTGTCAACCCTTCCACGATTCCACGCAACCTCAATAGCATGACGAATTGCCCTTTCTACCTTGCTGGCAGTTGTATTGTATTTATCGCCTATATTAGGATACAATTCCTTGGTAATATTATTTATTATGGCAGGTGTTTTAACTGCCATTTTTATTGCTTCACGCAAATATGTGTAACCTTTAATATGGGCAGGAATACCGATTGAAATAAAAATATTTGTAATTCTTTCATCAAGTGTTTGAGATATTTTTTTCTCTTTAATAATCGCACTATTTTCCGTTTTAATTTCTGCTTTCTTTTTCATTACATCTTCAATTCTTGCGTGCAAAATATCTAATGAAAAAGGCTTTGCCAAATAATAACACGCTCCTCTTTGAATAGCGTTGTTTATAATATCTTCGCTAATAAAACAACCCATTGCTATAATTTTTGGCATTTTTTCAAGCGTTTTAATCTTGTCCATTACACCCAAACCATCAATACTTTTTAAGACTAATCCGATTAAAATAACGTCAGGAGATGTTTCTTTTATCATTTCGAATCCTTTTTCACCATCGTCTGTTGAAACACATACTTGGATTGTTGGTATTTCTGTAAAATAAGTTGTAAGTTTTTGTAAAAAGTCAATGTCACCCTCTAATATGGCTACTCTAGTCGTCTGCATTACACTCCTCCTGAAATGCTCTATTTTTTTAAATTATACAACAAAAAACATAAATTGTTAAATGAATTTTGTACAAAATTATTTCATTTTATACATAATTTTGTCGAATATTGTATCTTTTTCAATTTTTCTCATTTTTATCAAAAAAAAAGAGAAAATTATTTTCTCTTTTTTTAGCCGATTTGGTCTAAAAATTCATCATAAGTAATATACTTGTCGAACGTTTTAGTACCTTCGGGCTCAATATTTATTATTCTATTTGCAACTGTATTCATAAGTTCTTGGTCGTGTGAAGTAAAAATCATACAACCTTTAAAATTTTCCATACCTTTATTTAGTGCTGTGATTGATTCCAAATCTAAATGGTTAGTAGGCTCGTCCATAATGATAAAATTGTGTCCTTCAATCATCATTTTAGCAAGCATACATCTAACTCTTTCTCCACCTGAAATAACCTTAGCCTTCTTTAATGCTTCTTCTCCAGAGAAAAGCATCCTGCCTAGCCAACCTCTTAAATATTCTTCAAAAGTTTCAGTTGTCCATTGACTCACCCATTGAACAAGAGTTAAATCACATTTTTCAAAATACTCATTATTATTTTGAGGAAGGTATGAAGTGGTAATAGTCTTACCAAAGGTAAAAGAGCCACTATCAGCAGTTTCCTTGCCCGACAAAATGTCAAACAACATAGTTATTGAAGTGCTTTTATCACACAAAACGCCAACTTTGTCTCCTTTTTGAATAGTAAAGGAAACATCTTTAAAATAGCCTTTTTTAGTTAAATTTTCAACACGCAAAATGTCATTACCGATTTCTCTTTCAAATTTAAAATCAATAAAGGGATACTTTCTTAACGAAGGCTTAATATCATTAATAGTAAGTCTTTCAAGTTCCTTTTTACGAGAAGTTGCCTGCTTTGATTTTGACGCATTAGCAGCAAATCTTGCAATAAACTCTTGCAATTCTTTTGCTCTTTGCTCTGCCTTTTTATTTGCATCTTTTTGTTGACGAGCAAGCAGTTGACTTGTTTCATACCAAAAATCATAATTTCCTAGGAAAATATTAATTTTACCATAGTCAACATCGCAAATATGCGTACAAACCCTATTTAAAAAGTGTCTATTGTGCGACACAATAATAATAGTATTTTCAAAATTCATTAAATAATTTTCCAACCAACGAACAGTCTTAATGTCAAGATTGTTAGTAGGCTCATCAAGTAATAAGATATCAGGATTTCCAAAAAGTGCCTGTGCAAGTAAAACCTTAACTTTTTCCTTAGCGTCAAGGTCTTTCATTAACATATAATGTTCTTCATTAGGAATACTCAATTCATTAAGTAAAGTTTGTGCTTCGCTTTCAGCTTCCCAACCACCCAGTTCAGCAAATTCACTTTCTAACTCAGAGGCTAAAATACCATCTTCTTCAGTGAAATTTTCCTTTGCATATAATGCATCTTTTTGAGTCATAACCTCTACTAAACGCTTATGTCCCATCATTACGGTCATAACAACAGTTTGTTCATCAAAAGCATTTTGGTTTTGCATTAAAACGGACATTCGTTCGTTTTTATCCATAGTTACATCTCCTTTATTAGGTTCGACCTCACCTGAAAGAACCTTTAAAAAGGTAGACTTACCAGCACCGTTTGCACCGATAATTCCGTAACAGTTTCCCTTTGTGAATTTAATATTAACATCTTCAAATAGTTTTTTGCTACCATATTGTAGACTAACATTGTTTACTTGTAACATTACATACCTCAAACTTATATTAACATTTTCATTATAACATAAAAAAAGTATTTTGTATTGTTTTTTAATATAGAAAATTTTATTTATTCTTTTTTTAATAAAAAAACGACAATAATTATTGTCGTTTTTTGTATGCACACTATTTTAAATATTTAGTATTAAATTCTCCACCTTTAACAACATATTGAGGCTGTAAATTTGGCACATTATTTTCAAGAAATAATCTTTGCAAAAAATTTTGTTTTTTAGGCTTAGTAATTAAATCGTAATAAAACACGATATCCTTATACTTTTTGCCGTTAGGCATTTCACTTTCATCATCACCTAAAAATTTATTTAAATACCTATCAGCATAATACTCAATTATAGCCTTTTGCAACACAACATGATATGTTGAACAGTTTTCAAATCTTTCGCAATTAATCGTATACATACAATCAAGATTACCATTAAATATGATAGAAAGGTTTTTGCCCGATTTGTCTTGTGCTAGAGTATATTTCGAACTTTCTAAATCTTCATCAAACAAAGCGTCTTCATCATTTAACATTGCATGAAGACAATCTGCAACATATTTTTTGAATTTTGAGTTAATCATAAGGGTATAAACTATGTTCATAACAAACAAAGCAACTACCAAAACCATAAACACATAAGTTAAAATTTGCAACGCTTTTGAACTATCGTCAAAAAATACTAAAAACAAGGTTATGATTGCTGTGCCACATAACAACCAAAACAGGATTTTATTTATCAAATCGGATTTTTTGTTAATAGGGGAGGGAAATTTTTCCCAATCAATATTTTTTTGTTCCATAATACTCCTTATAAAGAAAGTTCATCTCTCAAAGATGCTCTCGATAGAATAACGGTCAAGTTACCGTTTCTAATTCTAATTTCGTCCAAAAACTCTTTTTCCTTGGTTTTATCCTTTAAACAGATACGATACTTCAATTCAATCATAGTACCAAGGTTTACAGTTTTAATTTTTTCAAGTCTAATCTTCTTTGTATACTTCGCAAACACCTCGTCAAATATAGTTGTATAATCTAAATTTTCAGGTATAGTTATTCGTAAATCGTTTGCTTCTCCATCTTCTCTACCAAAAGGAGTTAAGGAAAGCAATAAAAAGCATAGTGTAATTACAACACAAGATATAGCAGCTAAACCTAAGTAGCCAAGACCACAGGCAATACCTAGTCCCATTACTAAAAATACAACTGCAATTTCTTTTGCCGTTCCGGGTACTGACCTAAAACGAACCAAAGCAAACGCACCTGCAATAGCAATGCCTGTTCCTATACCTCCAGTTAAAATGTCGTTCATAAGCATTACGACAAGGGTTACAACCATAGGAATAATTGAAATTGAAACAAACATATTTTTGCTTCTCGTTCCTAAAAAATAGTTAGCGATAGAAACAATTACGCCACAGCCTAGTGCAACACCTAAACACAACAAATATGTACCTATACTTAAAGAAGTGCCTGCCTTTAATATTGATTCAAACGTCATTTTTTATCTTCCTCGTTTATAAATTTATCTAAATATGATTGCCCGTACTTTGAATATGACGCAGGGTAAATTTTTAGGTCGTTCAACAATCTACAAAGCCAAAAAGGCATTATTTGATTTGCTTTAACTTCCATTATGTAATCCCCGTCAAATTTCGATAGGGTACCGTCAATTTTTTCTCTTAAATCTAATTTATCATATCGACTACGAATATTATCATCAAAAGTAACACGCAAAGTTTTATCTTCCTTGCAAACAAATTCTCGTCTATCGTAGGCTAAAAAACACTTTGGAACTAAATTAAAATGCTTTTTGATATAATCAATCTCTCTAAAAGATTCGTTATCAACAGGCTTAATACCTTTTTCAATATAATCAAGATACTGCCTATATGTTATTTTTATTCTTCTCTTATATACCACGCCTTTATACTTCTTTTTGATTTCAAAATATACCATATCATCGTCAGTTACCTGACCATAACTACGCAAACGTAGTTTTTGCTTATAACTTGGCTTCAACAATGATAAGCGAATTTGTTCAAAGGTGTCATCATCAAAATAGATGTTGCAAATGGTATACTTTCCGTACGCACCTTCCTTCATTTTATCAGTAAAAACTTCCATTATGCTGTCAAATTGCTTTTTGTTTATAATATATTTTTTTTCAAGCCTTTCAAAAAGTAAAATTGCAGGAGTTTTTTCCTTATTCTCTTTCATAATATTAAAACTCTTTTACATTTTTATTGATATATTGAGTGAATTTAATTTTATATGAATTTGACTCTATCTCCTCGCCTTCATATACGCACTCAAAATTATCGTTGTTGTCAAGATTTTCAAAAAACGCATCAGCGTTTCCATCTGCACTGACTTTTGTAACAAACAACTCTCTACAAAAAGGTAACAATAATTTATAAATCATTGCACCACCGATAACAAAAATTTCATCAGAGTTATACTTTTTAAGTTCTTTAAAAAGCATATTTAAATCATTTACAATAATACAATCATCTCTATTACCTTTTCTTGAAAGCACTATATTCTTTCTATTAGGCAAGGGGGCAGAGTTTGGAAATGAATTTAAAGTTTTGCTACCCATTACAACAATTTTATCTGTTGTTTTTGCTTTAAAAAATTTCATATCATCAGGGATTTTAAACAGCAATCTACCGTCCTTTCCTATTCCCCATTTATTGTCAACTGCTACTATAATTTTCATAAATACACCTATATAGCGATTGGAATTTTTTTGCTAAATTCAGCAAATTTATAATCTTCAAGTTTAAAACTGTCTACACTAAATTTATAAAAGTCATCTATTGACTCGTCCATAATAAATTTAGGAGCGTCATATTGTTCATTTTGCAAAATTTCTTCAATCAAAGGAACATGCCTATCGTAAATATGTGCATCTGCGATAACATGCACAAGTTCACCTGCCTTTAATCCACTAACCTGGGCAAACATTTTTAAAAGGACAGAATATTGACAAACGTTCCAGTTATTTGCTGCCAACATATCTTGACTTCTTTGATTTAAAATTCCGTTTAAAGTATCACCTGAAACATTAAGAGTAAGTGAGTAAGCGCAGGGATATAAATTCATTTCATGTAAATCTGTAAAATTATAGATATTTGCAAGAATCCTTCTACTAGCAGGATTATTTTTTAGGTCAAATAAAATTCTGTCAACCTGGTCAAATTCTCCCTCTTTGTAGATGTGTTTTTGGCGTAATTGATAACCGTATGCTTTACCTATCGAACCGTTTTCATCTGCCCAAGAATCCCATACGTGTGAGTTTAAGTCCTTGATATTGTTACTCTTTTTTTGCCAAATCCAAAGCATCTCGTCTATTGCACTCTTTAAAAAAGTTCTTCTTATAGTCAAGATAGGAAATTCCTCTTGAAGATTATATCTATTTACAATACAAAAACTCTTTACTGTATGAGCAGGAGTTCCGTCCTCCCATTTAGGTCTAACGGATAAATCGGTGTCCCAAAAGCCATTATCTATAATCTGTCTACAATTTTCTATAAAAATCTTGTCAGCCTTACTCATTTTTTCTCCTTAACCACAAATGTATAATTAGATTTTTTCAACGCTAGAATAGTCTTTTCCAAAAGTTTCAACGGTAACTTTATTCATAACAACGTTTTCTAAAGGTCTGTCGTTGTAAGGATTTGTTTTAACTGAAGCAATAGTGTCAACAACTTCTAATCCTTCAATTACCTTACCAAAGCCTGCATATTCTCCGTCAAGATGAGGAGCATCTTCGTGCATAATAAAGAATTGTGAACCTGCAGAGTTAGGATTCATTGCTCTTGCCATTGAGATTACACCCCTCTCGTGCAAAAGGTCGTTTTGCATAAATCCGTTTGACTGAAACTCACCTTTTATTTTATATTTAGGACCACCCATACCTGTACCTTCAGGGTCGCCACCTTGAATCATAAATCCTTTAATAATTCTATGAAAAATTAAACCATTATAAAAGCCTTCATTAACAAGGGTTACAAAGTTATTAACCGTGTTAGGTGCTTTATCGGGGTAAAGTTCAACCTTAATGTTGCCAAAATCAGTTTCAAAAGTTACGATAGGATTGCTCATTTTTATTCACCTTTTATTTTAATTCATCAAATTTTTCAAGGGTTACATCTGCTTCGTCAAATAATCTTAAAGAAAAGTCGTCAGGGTAACCTTCTTTATAAATAACTCTCTTTATACCTGCATTTATAATCATCTTTGCACATATAACGCAAGGTTGATGAGTACAATATAAAGTTGCTCCCTCAATACAAATTCCAAACTTTGCCGCTTGAATAATGGCATTTTGCTCAGCGTGAACGGCATAGCAAATTTCTGCTCTAGTTCCACTTGCAATGTTCATTTTTCTTCTTAAACACTCACCGTTATCTTTGCAACTCGTTATTCCTGAAGGCGCACCGTTATAACCCGTAGTCAAAACTCTTTTGTCTTTTACGATAACTGCACCAACATGTCTGTTATCTTGAAAACAACTTGACCAAGAGCCAACAGTTTCAGCCATTTCCATAAATCTAACGTCCCATTTATTCATATAATGCTCCTTGAAACAAAATCTTTATTTAAATAGTATAGCAAAAAAAAATTTCTTTTGCAATAAACTATAATTAAATATTATAAAGATAAACTATAAAATAAAAAAAATTTTAAAAACTTGTCTTAAACGCTTTACATTATGGAAAAGTATGGTTATAATAATAAAGGTCAAAGAAAGTCAAACATTTATAATGTTATGGAGGTATAAAATGAACATTAAACCTTTATTTGACAAGGTTGTCGTTGAGAGTGTTGAAGTTGTACAAAAGACAGCAGGTGGATTTATTCTTCCCACTTCTGCACAAGAAAAGCCACAAATGGCTAAAGTTATCGCCGTAGGACCTGGTGGAATAATGGACGGTAAAGAAGTTGTTATGCAAGTAAAAGTTGGCGATACTGTTATCTACTCAAAGTATGTTGGCAGTGAATTTAAGATTGACGGAAAAGAGTTTACTATCGTTCGTCAAAGCGACATTTTAGCAATTATTGAATAATTGGAGGCATTATAATGGCAAAACAAATTAAATATGGTGATGAAGCGAGAAAAGCATTAGAAACAGGTGTTAATGTTATTGCTGATACTGTTAAAATTACATTAGGTCCTAAAGGAAGAAATGTAGTTCTTGATAAAAAATATGGTGCACCTCTTATTACTAATGACGGTGTAACTATTGCAAAAGAAATTGAACTTGAAGACCCTTTTGAAAATATGGGTGCTCAATTAGTTAAAGAAGTTTCTACAAAAACAAACGATGTTGCAGGTGATGGAACTACTACTGCTATGGTATTAGCACAAGCAATTATTCGTGAAGGGTTAAAAAACTTGGCTGCAGGTGCAAACCCTATCATCTTAAAAAATGGTATAAGAAAAGCAGTTGACTGTTCAGTTGAAAATGTTAAAAAGATTTCAAAAACAGTTGATTCAAAACTTTCAATTCAACAAGTAGCATCAATTTCAGCAGGTGATGAAGTTATCGGTACTCTTATCGCTGACGCAATGGAAACTGTTGGCAAAGACGGCGTTATTACCGTTGAAGAAGGCAAAACAATGAATACTGAATTGCATACTGTTGAAGGTATGCAATTTGATAGAGGTTATGCCTCTGCATATATGGTAACTAATACTGACAAAATGGAGTGCGTATTAGATAACCCTTATATCTTAATCACTGACAAAAAGATTTCAAATTTGCAAGAAATTTTACCTATTATCGAACCTTTAGCACAACAAGGTGCAAGACTTTTAATTATCGCTGAAGATGTTGAAGGTGATGCTCTTGCTGCCCTAGTTGTTAATAAATTAAAGGGTGTATTCAACTGTTGTGCTGTAAAAGCCCCTGGATTTGGTGATAGAAGAAAAGCAATGCTTGAAGATATTGCTATCTTAACTGGTGGTACAGTTGTTTCATCTGATTTAGGTTATGAATTAAAAGACGTAACTCTTGATATGCTAGGTAAAGCAAACCAAGTTATCGTTGACAAAGACAACACTACAATCGTTGACGGTGCTGGTTCAAAAGAAAACATTAAGGCTCGTGTTGGTTCTATCAAAGCACAAATGGCTGAAACAACTTCAGAGTACGACAAAGAAAAACTACAAGAAAGACTTGCAAAACTTGCAGGTGGCGTTGCAGTAGTTTCAGTTGGTGCTGCTACTGAGGTTGAAATGAAGGAAAAGAAATTGAGAATTGAGGACGCATTGGCTGCAACTCGTGCTGCTGTTGAAGAAGGTATCGTTCCCGGTGGTGGTACTGCTCTTATCTCAACAATCCCTGCATTGAAAAAACTTGTTGATTCACTTGAAGGTGATGAAAAAACAGGTGCAAAAATTATTCTTAAAGCCATTGAAGAACCCGTTAGACAAATCGCTTCAAACGCTGGAGTTGACGGCTCAGTTATCGTTGACAAAATCATAACAAGCAACAAGTCAAGTTTCGGCTATGATGCATTAAATAATGAATTTGTTGATATGTTTGAAAAAGGTATCATTGACCCTACTAAAGTAACTCGTTCAGCACTTCAAAATGCTGCTTCAGTTGCATCTACATTGCTTACTACTGAAAGTATCGTTACTGATATTCCTCAACCCGAACCTCCTATGCCTGCTCAAGGTGGTATGGGTGGTATGTACTAAAAAAACACAAAACACGCTTTTTAAAAAGCGTGTTTTTTTATACCTTTTTATCCTTTTATAAAAGAAAACAAATGAAATAATTAAAATTGCGTACGCTATTTGCGTACGCAATTCTGTTTTAAGATTACTCACTATCATTAGTTTGATCATTAGCTTGTCCTAATTTATCTCCATAAAGGGTTGTATTAGTATCCATCAAGTTGGTATCCGTTTTAAGTCTTTCGTTACCACCTACAATTCCTCCAACGTAAGACGAACCTAAAATTTCTCCTTCATTAGTACAATTTAAAATCTCAAAATAACTGTTATAACCGTGATAACTATAATGCTCATAGAAACCACGAATATATCCCATTATTCCACCGACATACTCACCACCTTGAACAGTAGCATTATTTTTATTGTTAGTCAATGTATATGTGGCATCACTTCTAACACAAGTTACATAACCTGCAATACCACCTACATAGTTTTTGCCTTTGATTTGACCATAATTTGTATTATCGTGAACAATGTTTGTATTAGACACTTCTATGAAGCCTGCAATTCCACCTACATACCATCCGTCAGTAGAAATTTCAATATCCATATTATTTACACAACTAACAGCACCTGAGCAATAACCAGCAATCCCACCTAAATAAGTTTTACCGTCAGTATCTTTACTGTTTGCAACAACAACGCCACTATTTACTGCATTTTCTATAACACCGGCTTTTCCAGCAAAACCACCTATTATATAGTTACCAGTGATTGTAGCGTAATTTGTACTTCCTGTTGCCTTAATATTTGTACTAGGAGCTTTACCAACAAAGCCACCTACGTAACTTCCACCTGTTATATCTGCTGTATTCTCGCAAGTTGTAAGCAGGCTAAGACGGTTAGCCTCACCAATCAAACCACCTGTACTTTCTCCTGTAGGACTACCGTTAACCTCAGCAATATTTGTTAAAACGGACATTTCAAAATAACTGTTATAACCGTGATAACTATAATACTCATAGAAAGCATAAACCTTACCAAAAACACCACCTACCTTGCTATTTCCGGTAACAGTGTTTTTATTTGTATTATTTGATATTTTGTAAGTCGCATCACTTCTAACACAGGTTACATAACCTACAATACCACCTACGCAGTTATCCCCTTGTACACTACCATTGTTGGTATTGTTGTCAACACAATTACTAGAAGATACAACGACATATCCTGCAAGCCCACCAACATAACTGCCACTGTTTTGAACATTTATATCTATATTGTTCTCACAGCCAATAAGTCCTGTACAATAACCTGCAATACCACCTATGTACGCTCTACTATAACTATCCTCAATTATAACACCCGTTGATACGATTTCACCATCATTTACTGCATATTCAATAATACCAGTCTTTCCTGCAAAGCCACCAACATAACCCTTACCTGTTATAGTATTATTATTTCTAGTGCCAGACGCCTTAATATTTGTATTTGGAGCATTACCAACAAAGCCACCTACATAGCTTCCACCTGTTATATCTGCTGTATTCTCACAAGTTGTAAGTAGAGTAAGACGGTTAGCCTCACCAATCAAACCACCTGTACTTTCTCCTGTAGAACTACCGTTAACTTCAGCGGTATTCGTTAAAACGGACATTTCAAAATAACTGTTATAGTCTTTATAATAATAATACTCATAGAAAGCATAAACTTTACCAAAAACACCACCTACTTGACTATTTCCGGTAACAGTGTTTTTATTTGCATCATTTGATATCTTGTAGGTCGCATTACTTCTAACACAAGTTACATAACCTGCAATACCACCTACATTTTCCTTACCTGTAATAACACCTTCGTTAGTGCAAGAGGTAATTGCATCGTCCGTGTTGACAAGGACACTTCCTATAATACCACCAACATAATCAGCACCTGTTACAGTTGCTTGATTAGTACAATTATCAACTGTTCCACAATCATTGTAGCCCGCTAAACCACCAACATAACTATAATACTGTGGAGCAATGTTGCCACTTACCGTTACATTAGAAATTGTACCCTTATTTGTTCCTGCAACAATACCAGCCTTTCCTGCATCGCCACGAGCAGTAATTTGTGCGTTTTCAATTTTCAAATCTTTAACAGAGCCTTTTAAAGTGCCAAACAATCCAATATTTTCCTCATTTACTGAATCTATTGTAAGATTTGAAATACTATATCCTCCACCGAAAAGCGTTCCTGTAAAGCCTTCAATGGGAGTCCAGTTTGTTTCACTTGAAAGGTCAATGTTTGCACCAAGAACAACAGATTTGCTAGTGTTTGCGATAGCCTTTAATTCATCAACCGTTGTAATCGTTTTATATCTAAAATTAAATTGTATGTCTTTTGAAGTAGCCGTTTCATTAAGGTGGTCATATTTAATTTTTAGAATAGCCGTTCCTTGGTCCGTAGCAGAAATATACGCATCATACCAGCCAGGATTATCACTTGTTTCAATCCACTCAACACTTGCGTTTGCCGTATTTTCACTAAAATCAAATTCATGGTAATTTGTATAGTGTACTTCCTCACTTTCAGGAGGCCACTCCCAAGAAAGATTATATTTTTCTCCAACATCGTAATCGTAATTATATTTTTCTAAAGTCAATTCGTATTTCTTTTTACCATCACTACAAGCAGTCAAACACAGAGTAAGGCAAATAGAAAAGACTAATAGCAAAATTGCAATCCATAAATTTTTTTTCTTCATTTTTTTTCCTTTTATTTTGTTTTAATTTTAATAATACCCTTTATTGCTAATGCAATTAAGAGCATAACCCCTGAAAAAACGCCTGAAATTGCAAGAAAACCTGCAATAGACAATGCAAAAGAGGTCATTATCGCTGTTACCCCTTCCAAAGCAGAAAGGGAAACAAAATACAAAACTATATCAGCAATAAGTAGCACTCCCACCATAAACAAAAAGCCTTTAAAAGCGCCTTTAATATCAGCAGTGCTTAATTCCATATGACTTGCAATCATAAGAGCAAGCACTATGAATATCCACCAAAATACATTACCTACATTTGTAAAATCAAAAATATCAGCTATGACTTGCAAGAATAAATCAAGATAGCCTGCATAAGTTGATATGTCTAAAAAATCAGTTGACAGCAAGCCGATAAATTGTAATTCTTCCGTTACTTCAGTAAAAACACTGGGGACTAATAAATACATCAAAAGATACAAAACGCCACTTCCACAAAGTATAGGTGCAACGCCGATAAAAAAGTTACCAATTTGATGATATATATTTCTCTCATTGAAGGTATGACTTACATAACCCAGCGTTCCATCTTCGCTGTTAGGTTGATATAATTTCATCTCTACAATTTTATGCCCAAAAATTATACACATTAGAGCATGACTCAACTCGTGTATGGGCGTGCCAACAGCACCTGTTATAAGCATTGCTTTTGTTCCATTATCTCCTGCTATCTTATAAAATGCCTTATGGCAAAGGGCAATCAATAGTCCAAAGGCTACAATTACCCCCACCGTAAAGACAATTTGATAGAGGAAATTTGTTATAATTTCCATATTACCTCGTTAATTTGCGTAAACAGCCGATACTTCAGTTGATTTGTTGGAATCAATCATATAGCTTCCGTTTGAATCAAATAGATTTCCAAGCACTTGCACTTGAACCTTATAAGTTGCTCCCGTAGTTGTCATTGTAAAAGTATATACAACTTCAGTATCTGTTTCAGTTTTGGTAGCAGTAGTACTTCTATCAATACCACCAATAAACAACTTATAACCGGTTGCTCCAGTTTGTTTTTTGATTGTTACAGTAATAGTATTTCCATCAACCTCAACCTTAAATGCGTTACTATTTGTCATTGCATCTTGATTAACAGGTTGAGTAAGTCTTGTTACCTGTTGTGTAAACGAATAAATTTCAGAATCGAAAGTATTTACACCATCTCCTACTGCTCTTATACTTACTTCAAACTGACCTTCGTTAGTGAAATTAGGTGTATAAGAATTTGTATTAATACTCGTCCA
The DNA here is from genome assembly GCA_964550125.1 of uncultured Clostridia bacterium. Lineage (GTDB taxonomy): Bacteria > Bacillota > Clostridia > Christensenellales > Borkfalkiaceae > CAZJWC01. The sequence goes on from CAZJWC010000005.1 coordinate 44,194, forward strand.
AGTTGCATCTTTACTCAACTTAATTTCATAACCACTTGCACCAGAAATATTCTCCCATGTGTATGTACTACCACTCTTGGTTACATTAGAGATAGATGCAAGTTTAGTAAATGAAAATTGATTAGATTCGGGAGAATCTATAGTTTGAATAAGGTCGCCAACTGCCACAACTTTAACTGTATAACTGCCTGCTTCAAAATTGCTCATTAAATAAGAACTTCCTGTTAGACTTACAGTATATTCCTCACCACCATTTTTAGAAATAATCAAGTTATAAGAATTACAGTTGATACTATTTACTGAAGAAGGACTCCATACAAGAGTATCGCCATTTACCTGTACACTGGTAGGACGATTGTACTTACTAATAGTTCTAGTTGCCGAAACATTAGAATTTATAATAACACCACCATTTCCTATAGCATAAACGCTAATCTGTGTACCTACGCCCTCTGAAATATAGCTTTCATAACCAAGCAAGTTAAATGCAGCAGTATCTGCATCATAAGTAGCAGTACCAAGTATTACTTTATATCCTGTTGCACCATCTACTTCACCCCATGTTAAATTGCCATCTGTAATAACTAGACTTGTAGGTGTGGCTAGTTTTGTCAAGTCTAATTTGTTAGAGAGTCCACTTGTAATTACCGCTTCACCATCCCCCATTGCTTGCACGTAAACATCATGAGAACCAGCAGAAAGGTCGGTCAAGGTGTACGAATTGGTTGTTAATTGAGTACGGTTACCGTCAATGGTTACAATATATTTGCTTGTGTTATTTACAGTGTCCCAAGAAATTTGATTACCATTAATCATAAGATTTTGGGGTGTCGCAAGACTTGTAACATTAAATTCAAGTGGAATTTTACAATCAAGTATAGCCCCTTCATTAGTAACTAAACCTAGGGCTGTAATTTGAAAGTTTACAACTGATTCTTCAGTCTTACTTGTCATTTTTGACAAATCAACAGAGAAGGTTGAACCACTTTTAATAGATGCAATTTGTACATCATTTGCAAGCAAAGCATATCCCGACGCACCAACTGAGGGAGTAAAGTTTACAGATACTTGGTTTTGTTCTAAAGGTCTATTAATAATCTGTGCGTTTGATGGAGTTGCAAGTCTTTTTACAGGGTACGCAGTGCTATATTTAGACTCGTAAACGCCACCTGTACCAAGAGTTGTTGCTTTTACATATACAAGATAATCTCCTGCATCATCAAAATCATAGTTGTCAGTAAAAGTTTCATCACCTACGGTTTTTGTATAAACAACACTATCACCTTTTGTAATTTTTAATTCATAACCAGCACAGCCTGTTACTTGATTCCAGTTAATTGCCCCATCATTATAACTAACTACAGGACTACGCAAAATATTTATAGTAATCTCATTAGACCAATGAGAGAAATAGAAATCACTCTTGCCGAGAGGTAAAATTTGTATTCTATAACTTGTACCACTTTGCAAAGCAGAGTATTCGTTAGTAGTTAATTCCTCATTATTAACAGTACCATTAATTTTGATTTTATAACGCACTGCATTATTTGAAGCAGTCCACTTTAATACACCGTCAACCACATTTAATCCTTCAATGGGAGCGATATAAGTGTATTGTTTTGCTTCACTATATTTAGAATCGTATATTCTATCAGCAGTTTTGCCTACTGCATATACTGAAACTGAAAAATCATCTGTTCCTGCAACATACTCATATTTATTTGTATTTGTAGTAAATTCTTCATTGCCAATTTTAATAACATAAGAAGTTGCACCATTTACTTTTTCCCAAGTAAACACTTCGGAGTCGTATGTCAAATTTGTAGGAGATGCTAAAACAGTACCTGTAATTGCATCGCTCCATATAGAATAATAAGGAATATTTCCGTCTGTACTTTCAGCTTGACCTTTCAATCCTCTTACTTTATACGAGAATTGACCAGTTTGCATTGTATAACTGTTAGTTCCTACATTACTTGAAACAATATCACCGTTGTACATAATTTCATACTTTTCTGCACCTTCTAACACGTCCCAAGTCAAAGAACCTTGTTGAACTGCAAGACCTGTAACTTGTCCAATATTTTTAAAACGAATTTGATATGTAGGATTTTTATCACTATTTTCTTTAATAACGGCTTCAACATAGAAGTCAAAATCCTCACCATTTGAGTCATATTTATAAGACACTGTGTCCTTTGTTTGACTGACTATTGCCTCCGTTCCATTATTAATGCTAATTTTGTAGTTTTTAGCGTTTTTTACTCGACTCCAAGTAATTGTTTCGCCGTTATAGGTAAGGTTTGTTATGCTTTTTGCACCTTCGTCTTTTGAACAGGAAGTTAAAGCAAAGCCGACACCTAGCACCATTAACATGGAAAGTAAAATTATCAACAACTTTTTCATTTTTAATCCTCCAATAACCATATAATTAATTTTCCGTATAGGTCCAAATGTGTGAAGATAAATCACTCCATTTATCTGCTACCTTATACTCATTAAGAACATCAGTTGTATTTTTGATATAAATACCAAAATCACTGCTAATATTCTCAAATACGTTTTCTCCTAAAGTTGGCACACTACACTCCATAATGATTGACTTCAACGAAGTGCAATTTTTGAAGGCATTATCGCCAATCTCTGTAACATATTGTGAAATTGTAATTTTTTCCATATTTGAGAACGAGAAAGCATTTGTAGAAATCTTAACAATCTTATTCGCATTAAGTATTTCAGGTATTACAACTTCCTTTTCTGTTCCAAAATATTGTCTTATTGCATAACCACCTTCAACTTCTTCAACTGCGTAATTTCCAAAAATCGTACCCAAAGAATAAATTTGAGATGAAATTGTTTTCCAGTTGATTGATTTTTGATAATTATTTATCATACTGCTTGTTACATAAACTGAAAAAGTTTGTGAAACACCATCTAATGCAGTTGCATTTAAAGTTGGAACTTTTGACAATTCAATCTTCAACGCTTTTAAATTAGAGCAATTTTTGAACGCATCTTCTTCTATTGTGAAAGATGTTGCACTTCCTGAAATAGATACATTTACAAGACTAGTGCAGTTTTCAAATGCTCCTTTCCCGATAGAAGATATTTTTCCACCGATAACTATTGAAGATATTTTTGAACTACTAAAAGCATAATCAAGTATTTTTGTGGTAGAAGCATCAATGGTGTATGTATCACCTTGCTTTGATGCAGGATACTGTACCAGATAAATTGAAGTACCTTGCTTTCTATACAAAACATCTTCTTTAACCATAAATATCGTATTTTCTGCATCAACTGTGAATTTTACAAGTGTGGACATATTTCCAAATGCGCCTGTGCCAATTGATGATACGTTTTTAGAAAGGTTAATTTCAGTTATCCCCGAACAACCTAAAAACGCTTCTTTGCCGATTGTTTCAACCTTTTGTGGTATTATAATTTCTGTCAATGCACTACAACCTGAAAAACAGTTTACAGGGATTGCTTTAACAGAAAAAGGTATATTTATTTCGTTTAATGAAGTACAATTTGCAAACGCTCCATTTGCAATTTCACTAATAGTTTGGGGAAGAATAATCTCCTCTACTGTCGTTGAAGTGATATTTTTTACTCGAGTTACCTTTTTGCCATAATATGAATCGGGAATAACTATTTGGGTTGCATTTCCCTCATATGAAACTTCATACTCTTTATCATTGTTTATTGGGTCAAAAGTTAGAACGTCTGTCGTTCCTTGAACAAAGTTTGCGTATAAAGTTACATATTCTGCTGAACTATCAGGAATTGTATAAGGGAATTTCATTACTGAAAGCATTGTTGAATCAAAACACCACGAAGCAAAGCAATAATTATCTTTGATTGAAGATGGCATTTCATATAAAACTGTACCAACAGGATAAGTTACATTTGACACAGCCGTTCCATCTCCTGTTGAAAACATATATGTAACCGTCTTAACGCCCCAACGAGCATACAATGTTGTTCCTTCATCACTTAATGGATAAATGGTATTGTTATAAACTAATGCCTCATTAAGAAACTCGCCTGAAGCATCTGTAATCTGTGTTCCAGCGGTCATGTCTGTATACCAACCAACAAAGGAATATCCAGTTTTTTGTGGTACAGGCAACCTTTCTGTTATTTCAGCATCATATGTAGCAGAAATATCTGTTACCGTATTTAATGCCGTTGCTCCACAATAATCTAATGATATTTTGTATTTATTGGCCTTCCAATGAGCGTATACTTTTTTTGAATTACTCTCCTTCCAAGTCATACCTGCACTTACGCCTTCTGCATCAGTGTAAGCAGTACCTGAATTTGCATCACTATACCAACCCAAAAAAGTGTATCCAGTTTTATCAAGCGTTCCAAAATCGTATTCTTTATTTTTGGACACTTTTACTTCCTTTATTAAACTCTCACCGTCATACAAACCGACTGAAATGCTTTTATCACATGACGCTAAAACGCCACAAAATGAAAGCATTAAACAGAGAACAACGGTTAAGAAGAAAAATTTTTTTATAGATTTCACTATTGCACCTCAATTTCTATTCATACATAGATAAACTGTTTATGATTTGATTTTCACCTATTAGTGTAATAGGTGAACTTTAAGTGCCATAAGAGTTGACTTTTTTAAAAAGTGGAATATTTGTATATGTTTCTTAAAAAAAATATTGTTAAAATATTGTTTTTTTAATATATTTGTGATAGAATTAAGAAAAGAAAAATCACCTATTACACTAATAGGTGATCCTGTTTATACATCTACGACTATGGTAGATGTATTTTTTTTATAAAAGTTTACCCAACTTATTCATCATCACTCTCTTGTGCTCCATAAGAGAGTGAACATATCGGTTGAGCGTTATTGTTGGTGATTTATGACCGAGTATTTCAGCAAGAGTTTTTACATCTATTCCACATTCCAAAGCACGAGTAGCAAAAGTGTGGCGTAGTGAGTGAAATCCTTTGTGCTGAATACCTAACCTTTTCAGCAGTGAGGTAAATGTTTTTTGGTATGACCTTACAGATATAATCCTATTACGGTCGCTTACCACGTATTTGCTTGAACTTTTATTTTTTATTTCTCTCAAGTGGGATAGTAACTGCCGAGGTATAGGAATAATTCTGTGGGAGGACTCTGTTTTGGGGGTATTTGTTATTCTACAAAACTTACCGTTTTCATCTTTTCCGTCATGGCAAGTTTTATTAACAGTCAGTTCGCACTTTGCAAAATTAATATCAGTCCACTCAAGCGCCAAAACCTCACCTATACGAAGCCCCGTATATAGACACAGCAAAATACCGAACATTTTAATTTTTTTGTGGTTTATTACTGCTTTTTCAATCATTTTTTGTTCAGTCTGCGTAAAGCAAGAAACTTGTTTTTCAGTAATTTTAGGCCTTTTGATTTTGTCTGCAATATATTTGTTAGATAAACCAATTCTATTTGCCGTTTCAAGCGAACTTTGAATTACCGTGATAATAGAGTTTACAGAATTTGGTGAGAGTCCAGCACCTGTTTTCAAATTGCCACATTGTGATAGGTGGGTTATAAATTTCTGCATAATCATAGGTGTTAAGTCGTTTATTTCATAATGTCCAAGATGATGAACGATGTGTTGAGATACGATTTCATAATACCTTGTGTAAGTCCTTTCTTTTGCAGTAGGTTTTATATAGTTATCAAGCCAGTTTTCCAACCATTTTTTGTATTTCATAATTTATCTCCTTTTCTAAATTTTTACAAATAAAACACTCTCTATGAGTTGACATTTACAAGTATTTTTTGGGTATTTGTGATAAAAACTTTATAATATTTTACACCTTTAGGAGAAAATAAAAAACTGACGATATCTCGCCAGTATATATAACAAAAAAGGTCTGCACAATTTGTGCAGACCTTTTTTGTCTTATGGTCGAGGCGACAAGATTTGAACTTGCGACCTCTTGGTCCCGAACCAAGCGCGCTACCAAACTGCGCTACGCCTCGATAGAGGCCAAAAGCCTCATACAATTAAATTTTAAAGCACGACCGAACCATAACAACCGGTCAACATTTTAAAAGCCTCAATAATTTCAGGACTTACAGCAGGAATTTCTCCCGACATAATCTTATCTAAATAAATGTTAACTTTTTTAATTTCATCTTTTTTGAAATACAGCTTTAAAAGTTTACATTTTCTCATAAACAAAAGGAAAAGTGCATCATCTTTACTTATATCTGTATTGCCCTCTAAAACAAAAGGTTTTACATTTTCGATTATTTGAAGTTGTTTATCTCTCATAGGGAAAAATCTATCGTAATTATTTTCATTATAAACATAGTTTTTATGAAGCAAATCTTGACCATACAGTTTATAAATGTACGTAAAATTCTTCTTAGCATGCATAAAACCTTTTAGCAATATATGGTATCTCTTTGTTGAATATACGATGATTGAATTGAAAGCGTTTTTCAATCTTTCATCAGTTCCCTTATATCTTTCTTCACAAAAAATCGCATCATATTTTGTATCAATGCTAAAAGTTTTATTTTCAATAAGTTCAAGTATACAACTAGAAAATAACGATAACTTAACGGGTACTTCCCTTAACATTGAAAAGCCTCCGTTTCTATTCAACAAACAGAAAAACAATTTTTCACTATAATTTAACTCGTCCATTTATTCTCCTTTTAAAAGTGCTTCCAAAAGTCTAATTTTATAAATTTTATGGAACTCACTCTTTTCTATTAAACTTTCAAATTCTTCTTCACTTTCACATCTATAAAGTTCGTCATGAAGGGTATATCTTTCCTTTGTATCTCCTTCCAATCGCAATAATGAATATTTAATTCTGTCCCTTAAATATTCAATTCTAGACATGCTTTCAAAGCAAACCTTAATCTTATAATTTGCCATAAAATCAATATTTTTAAGAGTTATTTCAAGGCAATCATCTATCTTGTAATCAAACTGAACATCTACTCCGTTTGCAGTAACTAAAATTGAATTAACTTTGCCAATATTTTTATAACTGAAAACATATTCTCTATTTTTAGGCAAAATATTTGAATAACCGGTAGTATAAAACTCTGTAATTTGAGTTTTATCTTCTATGCTATTTTCAAATCTTGTAATGGCTGATTTTTCACCTAAATCCTCATACAATTCAAAAACACCCTTGCCGTTATACACCTCAAGTTCAAGCGATTTAGGGTTTTCTATCGAATTATTATGCTCATATTTTGCAAGAGGAATAATTCCTCCTTCTTTAGCAAATACAGGTATACTATCTAGCCATCTAACTATTTCAATCTCTCGTCCACCTTGATAGATGTCTCCTGTAAAAACATCAGTCCAAGTTCCCTCGGGCAACCATACTCGCATTTGAGTTAGATTTTTATACTGGCTAGGTTTAGTGATAGGAGCAACCAATAATTGCCCACCAAAAAGGTATTCATTTTTGTATCTATAAGCAAATTTTTCATTTGGATACTCATAATACAAAGGTTCACACAAGGCAATACCGTTTTTATGCGTTTGATAGTTCGCAGAATACAAATATGGGATAAGTCTATGTCGTAAACGCAAGAACTTTGACGCAAGTTCACCTATTCCGTTCATAAACGTCCAAGGCTCTTTAGTCGTAACTTCATTACAGGTACTATGCATACGTAGGATAGGATTAAACACTGCAAACTGTATATATCTTAAATATCTTTCATCATTTTTATCGCCGTTATAATGTCCACCAATATCGTGACTCCACCAAGTATATCCTATATTTGAAGCATTTACAGTAAAATAGGGCAAATAGTCCAAACTGTTCCAAGACATAATGGTATCTCCCGTAAATCCAAGAGGATATCTATGCGCACCCACTCCACAGTATCTTGAAAGTATAATCTGCTCATTTGAATTATTTTTATCTAAAGTATGATAGTGATTCAATGACCATAAAGGGTCCAGCCCTTCCATTTTTGAGGAAGTACCCTGTTGCCAATCCACCCACCAAAAATCAACGCCTTGTTCTTCTAAAGGGTGATGCAATATATCAAAATAATTATTTATAAATCTGGTATCAGCAATATCAAATGGAATATGTTGCTCCGTAGAGGCATCTATTCCCATCGCATTTGCCATTTTTTCATAGCAGTCTTCGTAGTATCTTACACCCTGTGCTGGGTGCAAATTCAAGGTTACCTTTAGTCCTCTATCTTTCAATTTTTTTAAAAATTCTTTAGGATTATGGAAAAACCTATTATTCCAAGAATAACCCGTCCAACCGATGCCCCATTTCGACTCATCACCTAGGTAATAGGGGGTATTTTTCCCTGTTGAAGTAATTTCTTTTTCATTATCAACATCAAACGAATAATGCCAGTCCATATCAATAGTTGCTACCGTTAAAGGAATATCTGCCTTTGCAAACTTGTCCATTAGAGATAGGTATTCTTTGTCAGTATAGGCTTTATATCTACTCCACCAATTTCCCAAAGCAAATCTAGGAATCAAAGGAGTATGCCCTGTGATTTGATATAACGCTTTTACTGCACCACGATAGTCGTTGCCGTAAGCAAATACATAAATATCAAGTTGCTCGTTTGAGGCAGGTGCCAATTCCCCTGTACTCTTTAAAATTAAGGAGTTTAAATCGTCCAAAACAGCCACACCATTTTTGGAACACACGCCGTAGTCAAGTTTCAACTTACTACCGTCTCGCATAATATCTCCGTTACAACCATCAAGAGTTCTTGCCGTGCCTTCAAGATTATGTTCGTTTGTCAGTAAAACGTTCCTTCCATTGACCACTGCATAGCTTTTTGCAAAATCATTGCCATCAACTACCAGTTGTGTTTTTCTAGTAGTTAAAAACAACTTATTATCGTTTACATAACTAGTAAAAATTTGAGAAACTGCATCTCTAAAAAAAACGCTTTGAGTTGCTTCATCATTAAAAACTCTATTTTCATCTTTTTCCACACGGAACAGTCTATCTGCTAATACAGTAATTCTGTAATCGTTAAATGTAAGCACATTATCAGGTTTTGCAATAGGTCTTGTATTTGCAATCAGTTTTTCGTTTAACATAATCTTTTCCTTATCACATTTTTATAAATTATACCATAAAAAAGAAAAAAAACAAACTATTCAACTATATTCTTAAATTTTATCTTATAAAATAAAAAGCACAACAGGTAAAAACTTACCCATTATGCTTAATTGTTTAGTTATTTTTGGTTTGCTTCTTTTTTCCTTTGGCAACACCGTGAATAATTAGATGACCTACAGAGTAAAACACAATCTCGCACATTATAAATATAAATGCCCAAACCAAAAGAAACACTCCACCAAAAGATGTGTTTTCTCCTGTATTTTTCAAAAGAATTAGGGCATTAAAAAAATAATAAGAAATAAATATTCCTGCTACAATACAAATGAAATTTATTACTATTTTGGCAATACTCCTAACATGAATAATATTTTTTTTATAAAAAATATGGCCTATCACTACATCTAACAATATACCTAATAAAATGGAGAAAAAAATTGTTGCTAATGCAATGTACAAAAGGGTAACTATATCATCAATAGGTGTCGTTCCAGAAAGTAAAGTAATTGAAATAGGAAATAGTAATGATGCCATAAAACCAAAAATAAACATTTTTATGATTTTATATAAACCGTTGTTTCCTTCAATCGTCCTTTCTTTATAATTTATCTTTATTAGATAATAAAAGGCAATCATAACGGATATATCAATAATTGAGGTTGCAATTATTAAAATAAAAGGATGCTTTGAAATAAGCATAAGTACTGCATTAAAAATCATTGTCATCACAAAAACAATACTCATTAGTTTAGCGAATCTGCTTATCCTTTTAATCTGTAAATCAACTCTTTCCTCAACATCTTCTATTTTTTCACTCTCGTTGTTTAGTCCCATAAACACCTCATTGTTTTTAAAACTAGATTAAGTATACCACATCTTAATATAAAGGACAATAAATTTTTTTAGAATTTACGAAAAATGTGTTTATTCACAAAATAAAAACACCTATTTGACATAGGTGTTTTTTGTTGATTAAAAATCAAATTTAACATCTTGAAGTTTTCTTTCTTCAGCAACAAAGAACTCTCTCTTTTCGCAATGACACATTGATGCAATGATTGAAGAAGGGAAAGAAATTACTTTAGCATTATAAGCGTTTACGTTACTATTGTACAAACGGCGAGATGCTTGCAAATGTTCTTCAGTATCCATAACTGCAACTTGTAATTGCTTGAATTGTTCGTTAGCCTTTAATTGAGGATAGTTTTCTGCAACCGCATAAACTTGACTCATTGCTTTTGAAATTTTTTCTTGAGTTTCATTAAGCTCAGCAACTGTCATACCACTTCTCATTTTGATTGTTTCAACATAAGTTTCTTTTTCGTGTTTTGCATAACCTTTTGCGATATCAAAAAGTTTAGTCAAAACATCATATCTCTTTGTCAACGCAATTTCAATTCCAGAGCAAGCCTCGTCAATTTTTAACTCACCACGCTTTAAAGTATTTCTTGTAGAAATACCCCAAATTAAAATGATGAAAAGTACTACACCAGCGATGATGCCAACAACAGCACCTGTACCTAATAATAAATTATTCATATATTACTCCTTTTTCTTTTGAAATTTATTTAAATACTTTTTTGTTTAATTCTAACATATCAACGATATCAGTTATTATCTTAATTTCAAGCATTGCATTATCACATAATTTAACTATATCGTATTTTCCCTTTGTAGAAACTGAAAAAGAGGTTTTACTATTAGCAAGTGCGATAGTTAAGTTTCCTGCCTGAAAACTCATCATAAATGCACCTGGATTTTGTGCTTCTAGTTCCAAAAGTTTCTCCATAATTTGTGGAGTCAATATGTAAAAGCAGTCGTGTTCACTTTGAGCATAAGTTTTAAACTTTTTGTTAAACACTTCACTTTCAAGACAGACTTTCGTCATGCCTGAAGTATCACCTCTTTTAAATCTTTCACATACCATTATGTCAGTTAAGAAATTTTTATTAAATTCAAAACACATCCAACGACCTTTAAAAACAGAAAATTCATGTCTTTCTACATGCCCTTCCGAATCGGTTGTATATTCTACTCTAATCAAATCAAGGAAAGATTGATAAAAAGGAACACCTTTATAACTTCCTGATATAAAATCGCCTCCACGAACTATATCTACCTCTTGTCTACTAATTAGCCTACTTTTCCAAATTAAATCATCACGGACATGTGAATTGGGTTGATAGTTATAGTTATCAAAGGTAGATGAAAAAACCCTACTCAAAATTTCATTTTTGTACAGTTTATTCAAGTTTTTATGGTTTGAGCAACATAGGATAATACAAACCACCAAAAATATGATACCGAATACCATAAAAAAGACAGAAATATTACCTGTTAATATTTGAGTCGTAAACAATACTACGGATACAACCAACAAGCATATCGGTATAACAAGTACCTTTAGACATTTTTTGTAGGTATTATAATACTTTTGAAGGTTATTTTGTACGTTTTCAGGAATACTTTTTGATAATTCTTCTCCGGTCATAAACACACCTTTTTTTTCTTTATGTAATTACTTTATTTTTCTTAATCATATAATATCACAAATTTTACTTTTAAGTCAACAGTTGTAGTTGAAATATCCAAGCAGTTATTACAGATTTCCTGCGTATTAAACACAAAACTTGTAATTTTTACAAGACAGATAATTTACCTCGTAACAAAATATCTTTAAAAAAAAAGAAGATAGGTTAACCTACCTTCTTTATAAAAACATCTTATTAAAATGGAGCTACTGATGAGACTTGAACTCACGACCTATTGATTACGAATCAATTGCTCTACCAACTGAGCCACAGTAGCATAGAGGCGATAACGCCTTTATATATTTTTTATATTCTTTTTTAAAATAATATCAATCGCCTTAGGAACAATACTGTAAATAACGTTTCCTTCTTCGCCCTTTTCACCGTCATAGTTCCATACTACATTTTCATCTGTTTTGAACTCAAAATAATCGCCTTTTATACGAACTATACGCTTTTCTTTAATTCTATAACCAAACAAAAACATTTTTGCGATAGCAAGCAATGCCATAATTTTACTTCTCTTTGATTTAGGCTTGTTTGTCTTAATCATTGCAACTTCAACTTGTCCGTCAACCAAGGAAGCGTGTTTATTAACTCTCATACCTGCTATTGATTTAGAATTCATAATTAAAATCAAAATACAGTCAGTTTCTGCAACTAAATCACCATACCAGTTATACGCCTGGATATGAAAGGTAGGAACTTTATTCTTTTCTAAAAGAGCATTATAGACATAGGCAATTTTCCCCCAAGACTTTTTCTTGTTTTGGGGAGTTGAATATGTTGACTTTGTTAATACTCCTGCACAAACTACATACATTGCATATCTTTCATTGACACGCATACAGTCAACAGATTTTACCTCTCCATTGAGAATTAGTTGGACTGCCTTTTTAATAGTACGTGGTATTTTCAAAGTTCTTGCAACATCATTGCAAGTACCTGTGGGAATATAACCCAATGAAGGTTTTTTCTCCAAGGGAGCAAGGGCATTGACAACTTCATTAAAGGTACCGTCTCCACCAGAAAAAACAACAGTATTGTAGTCGTTAGCAATCTCTTTTAGTTTTACCGTCATATCTTTAGGAGCAGTTGTTGCATAAGTATCTACGATATCGTATTTCGTTTTTAATCTTTCAACAATGTAATTTCTATTCTTTTCAGACTTACCTTTTCCACTATTTGGGTTATATATGTAAATACACTTCATTGCCACCTCACAATACTTTCACTATTATAATACAATTTTTTTTTATTTGCAAGGATTTACACGGTTAATTATTGACAGATTGCAGTTATATTTTTTAAAACATTTAGTTGTAGATTTCTTATTTGAGAAGATAAAACTATATTTGAAACTATTTTTTGCAATTTCAATATTGTACTTGAATTTAATGAGTCAAAATTTGAATATCTTGAGGAAGTAAGTTTCTCCTTTGTATTTTGGCTATATAGTTTTTTAACTTCTTTATTAAGTTGAACAATCTCCTTTTTTGCTCGTTCTTGGGTATAATCTCCACTGTCTAATTTTAAGGCAATATCACCTAATGTGGAAATTAAATCAATATAAAAATAAAGATTTTTTTCAATTATGCTTAACCTATCTTTATCTTTCTCATTAAATTCAAACTTTTCTATTTCAACCTTTAAAACCTCTACATTTATATCGCCTAATTTTAAACTACACGCTACTACCTTTGCCTGTTTTTCATCATCATAACAAGCAAGGGAGAGATAGTTTTCTCCCTTATAGGAAAATAAATAATTTGCACCACCATTGATGTAAACAGTATTTATTGCAGAGGATACAACAACCTCATATTCACTATGTAAAGCATTTATCAAAAAAAAACTTTTATTGATTTGCAAATAGTCTTTTTTAGTACAACTACAAAGAGAAAATACTATTACAATAAAAATTATAAAAATACCTTTATTTTTTTGCAATTTTGATTTATAATTATATTTAGAATACATATTCAATTTTATGAAAAAGGGAGAAAAGATATGAATTACCACATTGGCAATTTGCTAATATATCAAGAATTTAACGATAAAAATGAGTGTCCTCTATGTCAAATTAGAAAAATCATTGAAGATAGACTGATAAATCAATATCTCAATGAAAAAGTTATGGAACCAACTTGTAGAAAAATCGTAAACGCAAAGGGGTTTTGCTTACAACACCAGAAAATTATGCACTCACGAGAAAGTAAACTTTCTCTTGCACTCCAAAATTCAACTAGGATGGAAACTGTTATTTCATCAATGAAAAGTATGAAAGACAAAAAACAAATTCTTGCACAGGCTGAACTTTTGGAGAAGCAAACGCAAACTTGTGCAATTTGCGATGACGTTGAAGACACAATGACTAGATATGCAATGACAGTTGCACAAATGTATTATGCAGAGGAAAAATTTAAGGGAATTTTACTTGGAACTAAAGGTTTTTGTATGTACCATTACGCACAACTTTTAAAGCATAGCGACTGTGCAAAAAGCAAACAAGTTGAGTTTGCTAACTTAATTTATGAATTGCAAAAGGCTAATATGGAAAAAAGTATTGCTGACCTACTTTGGTTTTGCGATAAAAATGACCATAAAAACATAAACGCTCCATGGCGTGGCTGTGAAAATGCGTTAGCTAGGTCAATAGAAAGATTACAAATAGATGAACTAAAAAAATAAAAGAACGGCGAAAATCGCCGTTTTTTTACTATGAATTATTCCTCGATTTCATAATGCCAACCAGATTGTTGTGTGGGAGGTAAAGTATCACCCTTTTCCATTTGAACGGTATTTACAACCTCACCATTTTTACCAATAACTTTGTAAGAACCACTCTTGGGAGCAGTATCACCACTATTTAATCTCATAATATACCTCCATAAGATTTATACAATTATGTTGCTCAAAAGGAGGATAATTATGCGTAAAAATAGAAAAAACAAAAAACGGAAAGCAAAATTAGATAAATGCTAAATCCTATAAAACTTTTGCCGTTTAAAACTTTTAGCAAAAATTTTATTGATAAAAGTCCAAAAATAAAACTTGAAAACAAACCAACTAGAAGTTCAAGAGAGAAATATGCTTGTATTTCACCTTGACTTAGTTTTATAATCTCAAAAAATAAACTACCTAAAATTATAGGTATACTCATTAAAAATGAAAAAGTTACACAATCTTCCTTGTTGCCACCACTTATTCTTCCAAAAACTATTGTTGTTCCACTTCTTGACACCCCAGGAAAGAGTGCCAAGCATTGCGAAAATCCCATGCAAATTGCTTGTTTTTTTGAAAAGAAATTATTTGTATTTTTAGGTAAAAAATTTTCATAAAATAGCAATATGGCTGTAAACATAAATGCACATATCACATACTGAATATTATAAAAAACACAATCAATTATAGAGGAAGCAAACACACCTAGCAAAGCTGACGGTATTGATGAAAGCATTAAATAGAATAAATACTTCTTTTCGGTGGAAAATAGTTTTACAATTTTTTTACGCAAACATATTAAAACAGATAACAACGTACCTATATGAAGTATTATGCCTAAAAAGAGATTTGAGCTCTCGTCCACACCACAAATTAAACTAAAAATATATAAATGCCCACTAGACGATATAGGCAAAAATTCTGTTATACCTTGAATAAATCCCAAAAAAATTGCTTGAAAATAACTCATAATTTACTCCCAAACAATATATGCAAAATATTTTATTTTAATGAAAAAAAGGACTGCAAACGCAGTCCTTTAATATTTTTATTAACTATTTACTTTCCAATCTTGATATCTCTTTTCAAAAATGTTTACTGTATCGTCTTCTTCATAATATACATTAATGATGTCATTTTTGAAACTAGTTACATATTGATTTATCATTGTATCTTTAATAGTGTTATAGAAAGTATATGAGAAAGTTCCTTCATTTTCACTTTCTACATCAGCCCAGTTGAAAGTATAGTTATCACCTTCAGTTGTTACTGCATAAGTACAGTAAATAAAGTGCCAGCCGTAGTCAGTAGCAACTACTGCAAAATTACCTACACCTGCTTTTACAACTTGTTGAGCAGCATATTCAAACTCCTTAACATAATCAGTTGTATAAGGACTAATTGAATAGCCTAAATAAGTGTTTAAACAACCAGGATCAGTTGAATATACAAATTGCAATTCATTGATTGCAGACATTGCAGTATACGCTTTATTTGAAGTATCATCAACCAATAAAGTATTCAAATCAACAGTTCCTATGTCAGCACTACCTGTTGCATATATGAACTTGCTATAATCAACATCTCCAGAACTACTTACTGAATTTGACGCATCATAAGAAGATGACAATGTAAAACTACTTGCAACACCATTAAATTCAAGGTATGCTTTTATCTCGTTAAGCAAATCGTCAATAGTAACATCGTTTGCCTTTAAAGTATATTTATCCTTGTCTTTGTCATAACTTACGCTACCGTTAAAAGCATATTTACCAGTATATTTTTCAATAGTAGCAAATTTTGACTTCTCGCCTAATTTGTAGTTTCCATTAAAATTATCTTCAAAGAATAGATAATCACTACCGTTTGTAGATTTATAGAAATCACTACCTGCAGTTAATTGATAATCAGTAGCAATAAATTCATATTCTTCAGCGCCACCGAACCAAGTTGTTCTCAAATCCTTACCTTTAATTTCAGTTAAAATCAATTCACGATTTTCATAGTATTCTTTTAAAGACAAAGCATTGTTGTTTTTTACAGTGCTTAACTTTTGAGTTTGCTCTGCATTAAAAGGCAACAAAATGTTATAAACATAACCAAAATTCTTTCCAGCAGTAGGTGTATATAAAACGCTTGATGATTCAGAAATTGAACTAAATGCACTTTCAAAATCTGAACAAGATGCGTCATACATTGTTACTTGGTTTTCATAAATTTTGTTAAATCTTTCTGTAATATATTCTTCAGTAGCAACTTCTTTAGCAATAACATCTTCTAAAATCTCATCAAATTGACTTGAAATTGCATTTCTAAATTGTTTTGCAAGCAATTTTTGATAGAATTCAAGACTTTCAACATTGTTGACATCTTCACTATCCTTCAAATCGCCGTTTGTTTTAAGATTAGTTAAAAGTGTGTTATACGCTTTTTGTCTTGTTTTCTTAGTTGAGCCTTCTAAAACCTCATAACTGCAATTATTTGCATCATTAAATCCTGTATAGATTTTATAAGCTGTATCATAAAACTCGCTATCTTCAACACCAGCGTTTGTAGGCACTGTTCTTAAATCAGCATTAGACTCTTTTTCATCTTCGTCTAAAAGTCTTTGTTCATAAGTATCAATTGAGTTGTTAAAACTCTTTTTAAGACTATAAGTATATTCATCAATATGCTCTTGATTTAAAAAGAATTTCCACTTATAAACGTCAAAATTACCGTCTTCAGCCTCATTATAAGCCTCAATATAACTCTTATAGTTATCATAAGAATAATTGCTATATGCACTATCTTTTTCAGCAAGTTCAAAGATATACATAATTTCATATTGTAATTGAACTCTTCTTCTAGCAATTTCCTTTAAAATATTAACAAGAGTTGTTTCGTAATCACTACCTTCATAATTAGATGCTTCACTACTATTGTAAAACTCTAAAACCTCTTGTTTTGTGATTTTTTCATCTTCTAAAACTGTTGCAAAGTCATTTTTTCTTTCGCAATCACTTTCCGCCTTGTAAACTTCAGCAATATTAACCTCAGCTACAACTACTTTTAGATTTCTCTTTGAATTTGTCGTCAGTAGGCTACAACCTGTAAGACAAGCAATACAAAGAACAAATACTAATAATAAACTTATAATTTTTTTCTTCATAGAGACTACTCCGAATGTTTTAAATTCCAATCAGTCGTTGAGTCAACCGTAAAAATCGCCCATACAACTAGCTTATATAATTATATATCATTTTGCCAATAAGTGCAAATGATTTACATATTGATTTATTTAAAAGTTAGCACAAATTTCAAAAAATTAATCGTTTCAAGCATTACCTTTAAAGATGAATTGCCACTTGTAATCTTAATTACGGGGCTAACGGACATTTCTAAAGTGATAAATTCCTTAAACTTATCTAATCCTGCCATAACCCCTTTATTATTAAGATTATTGATTGAAGACATATAAAGCCTACAAATGTTATCTTGAACAAATATCTTATTTACATTTAATTCACTCGCATATGCCTTTAATACTGCGATAATTAACAATGATGCAACCTCGTTAGGCAATGGTCCGTAATTATCTTCAATAGAATTATACACTCGCTTATAATCGGCAGTATTTTTAATTTCAGCAATTTGCTTATAACAATCTAGCCTACCTGCACTTGACTGAATATAACTCTCCGGTATAAATGCCGTTGCTCTTATATCAAGTTCAACAGAGGACTGTTCAACCCCCGTAATTGTTTCCTTTAGTAGCTTTGAATACAACTCATAACCTACATTTTCTAAATGACCACTTTGTTGTGCACCCAAAACATTTCCTGCTCCTCTTATCTCTAAATCACGCATAGCGATTTTTATACCAGAGCCTAATTGAGTAAATTCCATAATAGCCTGTAATCTTGAAGTAGCCGTTTCAGTAAGCACACGGGAAGGTTTGAAGGTAAAATAAGCGTGAGCAAGTCGATTGCTTCTTCCTACCCTTCCTCGCAGTTGATAAAGTTGTGATACACCTAACTTGTCGCTATCTATAACGATAATCGTATTTGCGTTGGGCATATCAATTCCGTTTTCAATAATTGTTGTAGTTATTAAGATATTTGATTTTCCGTTTGTAAAATCTATCACGCTGTTTTCAAGTTCTTGTTTTGACATACGCCCATGGGCTATCGAGATTTTTCCCTCTGGAACAATCTCTCTTATTCTAAAAGCAAAGGAATTTATGCTTTCAACCCTATTATACAATATAAATATCTGTCCTTCCCTTGAAAGTTCTCTTAAACAAGCATCTCTCATTAAACTTTCACTTTCCTCAACAACATATGTTTGAACGGGTAACCTTTCGGTAGGTGGAGTTTCTATTGTTGAAATATCTCTTATACCTGACAAAGACATATGGAGAGTACGTGGAATAGGAGTTGCAGTCATTGTAAGACAGTCGACATCTTTTTTTAAGTTTTTAATCTTTTCTTTATGTTCAACTCCAAATCTTTGTTCTTCATCTAAAACTAGCAGTCCAAGATTTTTAAATACAACATCTTTAGACAACAATCTATGAGTACCTATTAAAAGGTCTATTTTGCCCTCTTTTAATTCTTTTAAAATCCTCTCCTGCTCCTTAGGAGTTTTAAAACGGTCTAGAGATGCAATAGAAACACCAAACTTTGTAAATCTTTTACAAGCAGTATTAAAGTGTTGCTGGCATAAAACTGTATTAGGGCACATAAAAGCAACCTGTTTTCCGTTTAAAATAGCTAAAAAACAAGCACGAAGTCCCACTTCCGTTTTTCCATATCCAACATCGCCACAAAGCAATCTATCCATTACCTTTTCACTGCACATATCCTGTTTTATTTCTTCAAAAGAAGCAAGTTGGTCGGGCGTTTCTTGATATTCAAAACTTTCACAAAAATCTTCTAAAAGTTCGTTGTATTCTTCACATTTAAAGCCTTTCTGTTTTTCTCTTTCTGCATATAGATTTTGTAAATCGAAAGCCATTTTCTTTAAAGCAGTTTTTACCCTTTGCTTTACTCTTTCAAACTCTGCTCCACCTATTTTGCTTAATTGTGGGTTATCCCCTCCTAAATATTTTGAAAGGGAATCCATTTGTTCAACCGGAACGTGTAATATATCTCCACCACGATATTCAAGGGAGATATACTCTTTAGTACCATCTGTTGTTTCTATCTTTTGAGTACCGATAATTTTACCGATACCGTGAATTTCGTGAACGGCGTAATCACCTATCTCCGGTGCTACAAAAACATCGTTCCTTCTTTTTTTAATTCTCCTATTATCAACCTTTAAATACAAATCGTTAGAGCCTATTATAACAAGTTTTTCTTCGTGTAAAATCAGCCCTTTATCCATATTATCAGCAAAAACTATAACTCTTTTATTGAGTTGAGAAACATTATCAACCTCTCTTTCTAAAGGAAAATGACTATCTAGCAGGTTTTCTTTGAGTTTTAAACTTCTTGATACGCTTCCCGTATATAAAACTACTCTATATCCATTAAACAACCAAGTTTTTATATCATTTTCAAGGGCAGGATAATTTCCATAATACTTTCCCACTGCCGTAGAGTTAAAAGACATAGTATTTACACAATTAAACAGTTGGTTATTTGTTATAAATTGAGATAATGAAAGACATCTAAACTTTTTAATATGCTCCTTAAATTCCTCTATTTTCATAAACTGTTCATAGGAAAATGAAAAACACTCTCCATTTTCATACAAGTTTTTAAAGCGTGAATTATGTTCTTCGAGCACAGCAAAAAGCAAATCTTGAATATTTTTAATCTCATCAAAAATTAAAAGAGTATCTTTAGGAAACACCTCAAACAAATTACTTTTTTTCTTTAAGATAGGCAAGATATAGCCAGTATTTTCTATTTGCTTATTATTCCTTAATTTCTCGCAAAGGTCGTTACTTATTGTACTCAACCTTTCTTGTGCATGTGAGTTTGGTGCTCTTTTTATTTCATTTTGCAAAAATGAAACTATATCGTCAATCTCATTGTCTTCAATTTCAACCTCCTGCGCTGAGATAATTTCAACTTCTTTTAATGGGGACAATCTTTCCTTCGTAAAAAAGTCATAAGGCTTAATGTTCTCTACCTCATCACCAAAAAAATCAATTCTAATTGGATTTTCAAGATTAATGGGAAATATATCAATAATATCCCCTCTTACCGAAAAAACACCTTTACTATTCACCTCATAATCACGACTATAGCCCATTTTTATTAAGGTTTTTACAAAGGCAGAAAAGGAAGAATTTTCCCCTTGTTTTAATGAAATTGATAAAAAATTTATATTACAAAGTTGAAGTAGGGCAGTAACCTCTGCTACAATAATTTTTGCACCCTTTCTAATTTTATTAAAAGCGAAAAGTCTTTCAAAAATTCTATCCTTTGAAAATGCGTTTTTATAAAGTAAAACATCGTCTTTTTGTTTCAAGACTACAACATTTTCACCTGTTAACCCCTCAATTTTATTAGCCATATTATCAACACTAACACTATCTGCACAAACATAAACTATTTTATTGTCAAGCATTGAACAAACTAGTGCTTTATGAGTGGCTGACAAACCATAGACGGTTAAAGGCGTACCCGAAGATACCAACCTATCTAGTTTTTGATATTCAGTTGTAAAGAATTTAGATTGAAAGAAACCTTTTTTCATTTTAATTAAACTTACTCATTACATTTTCAATTTTTTCGCCTGAAACAAAACACTCGACTGCATCAGCCACTTTATGACAAGAAGATATAAATAAATCATAGTCCTCTCGCTTTATATTTGACAAGACATAGTTGATTAAAGGTATGTCGCCATCATCGTGAATTCCTATTCTAATTCTGGGAAAATTATTCACACCTATTTCTGCCAAAATTGAACGCATACCGTTGTGCGTTCCTGCACTTCCTGACGAGCGTATCCTAATTTTTCCCTTGGGTAAATCATAGTCATCATATATTACCAACAAATTTTCGGGAGAGATTTTATATTTTGTCATTAGTTGCTTTACTGCTCTACCACTACAATTCATATAGGTTAAAGGTCTTGCCAAAACAACCTTTTCCCCACCAACGAAGGCTGTTGCTGTAATGGCTTCGCACTCTTTATCTTTAAACTTTACGCCAAGTTTTTCAGCAACATCTCCAACTGCCAAAAAACCTATGTTGTGAAAAGTTTTTTCATACTTTTTTTCAGGATTCCCAAGTCCAACAATTAAATACATTTTTTCCTCTTTTTTTAATATCTAAAAAATACCGCTAAAAATATTTTCGGCGGTATTTTTGAATAATCTTTTTTTAATTTTAGTCGTAAATTTTTGACATAGGTTTGTCAAGATATACATTTTCAATAGCAGCTGCAAAAATATCAGCAACTGAAATGATTTTAATTTTATCAATCTTCTTGCTTTCAGGAAGTTGAATAGTATCTAGCACTGCAAGTTCTGTAATAGGTGAATTTTGAATTCTTTCAATAGCAGGGCCAGAGAATACTGCGTGAGTACAGCAAGCATAAATTTCTTTTGCTCCATTATCAGCAAGTGCTTGAGCACCGTTTACGATTGTACCTGCTGTATCAATCATATCATCAACCATCAAGCATTTTTTACCTTTTATATCGCCAATAATGTTCATAACTTCCATTACGTTAGCCTTAGGTCTACGCTTGTCAATAATCGCTAAAGGACAATTTAATTTTGAAGCAACACTTCTTGCACGACCAACTGAACCAATATCTGGAGATATAACAACGAAGTCATCATCAACAAGTTTATTCTTTTTGTAATAACTATATAGTGTGGGTCCACCTAAAAGATGGTCCAAAGGTATATTAAAGAAACCTTGAATTTGAGATGCGTGTAAATCCATTGTCAAAACTCTGTCTGCACCTGCTGAAGTTAAAAGGTCAGCCACAAGTTTAGCAGTAATAGGGTCCCTTGAACGAGCCTTTCTGTCTTGACGAGCATATCCAAAATAAGGAATAACTGCCGTAACACGACCAGCACTAGCACGCTTTGCCGCATCAATCATAATTAAAAGTTCCATTAAGTTGTCATTAACGGGATCTGAAGTAGATTGAATAATAAATAAATCTCTACCTCTAACTGTTTCTTCGATGTGAACGCTGATTTCACCATCGCTAAATTTTGTAACCTCAATACCACCTAATTCAGTATTAAGCTTTTTTGCTACTGCTTCTGCAAAAGGTCTATTTGAGTTACCTGCAAATAATTTAATTTCGTTGCCGTGAGTTATCATGTTTCAAAATTTCCTCCGATAGTAATAGACTGCACTTAGCATATTTAATTGTATAAAATAATTAGTTTTTAGTCAACTGATTTGCCACATAAAAAATACTTTCACAAAAAGTTTCACAATTTTGTAAAAGTATTTATCTCTTATTTTTTTGTCTTATCATAGAAAAAAATCTTTTTAAAATGTTTGAACAATCCTCCTCACAAATTCCCCCCTCAATTTCAATCTTGTGGTTGAGTAAATTTGCATTTGCAAGTTCATTTGTAAGAGTTACCCCTTTTTGTTCATAAGCACCAAAGTACACTTTTTTAATCCTACTATTTAAGCAAGCCCCCATACACATAGGGCAGGGCTCTAAAGTTACAAAAAGTTCGCACTCAGGGATTCTCCAACTCTTTAACTTTTTACAGGCTTTATCTATGGCAATCATCTCTGCATGAGCAGTTGCAAGTTGTTTTTTAGTTCTCATATTGTAACCGTAAGAGATAACTTTTCCATCTAAAACGACTATTGCCCCTACTGCAACTTCCCCCTTTTTTAGTGCTTTTTCGGCATATTTAAGGGCTGTTTTCATAAATTTAATTTTATCTTCTTCAATCATTAAACACTCCTAATAAGCACATTTAAAATGTCAATATTTTTTTCTTTAATATCTTTATAATTCTTTAAAGTTATGGGGTGAGAAAGTCTGTCATTTCCTATTTCAATCGTAAAAGAGGGGATTTTTAGTTTTTGAATACACCAGTCTTTATACCCTCCAACGCTACCCTTTATTTTTTTAAGAAAATACCCATTACTTTTGGCAAGAAGTATAGCAATCTCCTCATCTCGCTTTAAATCTCTTGAGTTTTGATTAAACTCATAGTAAATTTCTTCACCCTTACTGTGAAAACTAATTGTTGACTTCGGTTTTAATTGTAAAGTAAAATCTCTCAACAAACTACTTTCCCTCTCACAAAAAGGTTTTAAACCAACATAATTGCTTGGTGAAGGAGAAAAAACATTTTGCCTGCCCTCCCCCCATTTCGCATCAAAATTCACGTTCAAATCTACTCCGTTAGCATTTGCCTTCCAAAGAGATAAATCAAAGTTACTGCTTATTTTCTTTATAAAATCTGCCCTAGTTTTAGAAAGATTTTTTGTACCATTAGTTGCAATTTCAACACCGTCTGGATTGACGCAGGGAATAATATATACTCCACCTTCAACTAATCCATTTTTTATATGGTCTAAAGCAAGATAGCAAGTTATCCACTCTCTCGCATGGATTGAATAAGTTGATATTATTTCTTTATTTCCGTGCGTTCCAATAAAAAAGCAGTATATAGGTTTATTTAAAATAGTTTTTCCTAAAATAAACTTTTCGCCATTATAGTTATCGTAAAAAATTTGCAAATCTTCTAAAACACCCATAAGGCATTATATTTTATAGTCTTTATTTATGATACTCTGAATTTGAATTTATCATGAAAGCACGATAAATTTGTTCACAAAGTATAACTCTCATAAGTTGATGAGGGAAAGTCATATTTGAAAAGGAAAGCAAAAAATCAGCCTTGTTTTTAACGCTATTATCAAGTCCACAACTTGAGCCAATAACAAAAGTTATTTCCTTTCCACTATCGCATAGAGATTTCACTTTGCTGGCTAGTTTTTCACTTGACAGCATATTCCCCTCAACAGCAAGAACTATTGAGTAGCCTTTCATCTTAGGTAAAATCAATTCAGCTTCTCTTTTTAGGTCAGGCTTTTCAGGCAATTCAATAACTTCAAATTTTCCAAAACGGGAAAGTCTTTTTAGGTATTCGTTTACACCTTCGTTAAAAAAACTTTCTTTAATTTTTCCAACGCAAACTATATTAACCTTTTGCATATTAACCCAAAGCCTCTATCAATGCTGCAATCCACATAACAACACATACAAATATACCCATTGCACCCATTTTGAAAAGTGGACTAATTTTTTCCTCTCGTTTTGAATTAGTTTCTTTGTCAAAGCCAATTAGATAAACCAAACAACCTATTAAAATAAGTGCTGAAACAATAATCACATACCAAGGAAAAACAAAATTTTCACCAAAACAAATGTAAAAAATTATTACAAGTGCATTATTCAAAAAGTGTGCAAGTATTGCAGGCAAAACACTATTTGCACGCAAAGCAAGTAATGAAAATATACAACCACAAACGAACTGATAAATCGTTTGGGCGGGATTCATATGATAAATAGAAAATAGCAAGCCTGAAAATACTATTGAAAGAACAGTGCCTAATTTTTTTGTTCCCTCAAGAATAAATCCTCTAAAAATAGTTTCTTCAAAAACGGCTGGCAAAACACAAACAACAAGTAGTGCAATTAGTACCTTTGCCCCACCTAAAACCTGCATATTTAGTGAAGAAACTGGTTGTTTATAGCCAAACAATTTTTCTAAAAGATTAGCAAACTGGACGTTTACCCAAGAAAGTGAACCTAAAACTCCAACGACTATACCTAATGCTAACAAAAAGTATTTATAATGACATTTTTTGTAGCCTATTTGTTTAAATGTATATTTATTTTTATGCTTAATTCCAAATGCTACTACACATAATGCGATAGGTGCAATGCAATAAGAAGCATAAACATACCAAATAGGTTTGCTTTCGGCACTAGCAATTCCACCTGTAACGAAGGAAAAGATTAGTGATAAAAGTAGATAAAATACTATTGAAAATGAATATGTCAGCCCTGCGTCTTTTGGTAAAAGTGGTAATAAAATATTAAGATTTTCGTTAATTGTTTGAATATTTTTATTTTCCATAAGAATATTATATCTTAATTTTATAATTAAGCAAATAAAATCATTTTCATTTTCGAAAATTTTTGTTATAATCAAAGAAAAAATTTAAGAGGCTTTTCAATGAGAACGATTAACTCAAAAGAAATTGAAGAAGCAATCTTCGCTCTTGCCACTAAAACGGGAGTTTATATGGCTGACGATTGCTTACAAGCATTAGAAGATGCTCAAAAAAAGGAAACTAATAGATATGCTGAATTTGCACTTGACACTTGTGTAAAAAACGCCTATATTGCCCGTGAGCAGAATATGGCTGTATGTCAAGACACGGGGCTTGCTGTATTGTTTATTGAAATTGGTCAAGAGGTACACATTGAAGGTGAATTGCTTTCAACAGCTGTAAATAGGGCGATTGAAAGGGCTTATGTTCCCTATCGAAAGAGTTGTTGCGACCCTTTAACTAGAAAAAATACCACGACAAATACTCCTGCGATTATTCATACAAGTATTGTAGAGGGTGATAAAATTGAAATTTTTATGATGCCAAAAGGATTTGGTAGTGAAAATCAATCAAGGCTATTTATGTTAAAGCCTGCTGACGGTGTTGAAGGAATAATTAACTCAATCGTTGAAACAGTCAAACTAGCAAGTGGTATGCCTTGTCCCCCCGTCTGCGTTGGTGTAGGAATTGGTGGCACTTTTGAACTATCAGCAATTTTAGCCAAAAAGGCATTGTTAAGAAAAATAGGAGAAAACTCATCAAGAGAGGATGTTGCATTTATTGAAAAGGAAGCATTAAAGAGAATAAACGACTTAAAAATAGGTGCACAAGGATTTGGTGGAGACACTACTGCACTTTCAGTTAGTTGCAATGCACACCCTACACATATTGCAGGATTACCTGTTGCTGTAAACATACAATGCCATTGCGTAAGACACGAACACATTATACTATAAGGAGATAAATATGAAAAAAATTACTTTACCTTTATCTCAAGAGGAAATAAATTCATTAAATGCAGGAGATAACATTTTGATTACAGGCACAATCTATACTGCAAGAGATTGTGCACATAAAAGACTATATGAAATGATTGAAAAAGGAGACGAACTTCCCATTAAATTGCAAAATCAAACTATCTACTACGCAGGACCTTGCCCCACACCTAAAGGAAAAGCAAGTGGAAGTTGTGGACCTACTACAAGTGGTCGTATGGAAAAATACGCGCCAACAATGCTTGAACACGGCTTAAAGTGTATTATAGGAAAAGGAGATATAGGTCCTAATACGGTAAAAGCCGTAGTCGATACAAAAGGAGTCTATTTTTGTGCGATAGGTGGAGCCGGTGCATATTATGGAAATTGCGTAAAAAAGAACACTCTAATCGCCTTTGAGGACCTTTTAAGCGAAGCAATTTATGAATTTCAAGTAGAAGATTTCCCTGTTATAGTTGGTGTTGACAATCACGGTGGAACAATTTTTAATAGATAATAATAAAAGTGGACTGTTTAAGTCCACTTTTTTGTTATTTAATACTTTCGCCTAAACTATATGCTTGCATCATATATGGTGTATTTTGAACATCTCCCTTTTCGTGCATACCACCAGCAATGATAAAACCTATATCTTCAAACTTAAAAAAGTTACAAGCCTTATCAAACATATCCTTAATTGAACTGAAAGCACTCTCCTTGCTTGAGCCACTTGTACCGATAAACGCAAGTTTTTTAATTAAAAATGAGTTTCTAATAGGGTTATGTAGCCTGTCGAGTATACACTTTAGCTGTCCACTTAACTGAAAGAAATATAAGGGTGAAGCAACAACGAGCACATCGGCGTCCTTCAATTTTGTATAAACTTCACTCATATCATCATTTTGAACGCATTTCTTTTCTTCATTAAAGCAAGCATTACAACCAAGACAGCCGTTAATTTTGTAGTCTAGTATTGAAATATGTTCAATCTCATTATCATTTTTTGAGGCTCCTTTTATAAATTCATTTACTAAAATTGATGTGTTCCCGTCCTTTCTTGGACTACCGTTCAATATAACTATTTTACTCATTTTTACTCCTTTACTTTAATTAAAATGCAATTTATTATTTCAATTATAGCATATCATTTAAAGTTTTAAAATAATTTTTACATTTAAATAAAGTTTATATATACTACAATTTCATAACTAAAAAAACCTTGCTGTATTGCAAGGTTTAATTTATACTTTTATTCCCACTCAATAGTTGCAGGGGGTTTACTTGTAATATCATATACGATACGATTAGCGTGTTTTACTTCATTTACAATTCTTGTAGAAATTTTTTCTAAAACATCATAAGGAATTCTTGCCCAATCAGCAGTCATTGCATCAAGGGATGTAACAGCGCGCAAAGCAATAACATTTTCATAAGTTCTTTCATCACCCATAACACCAACGGTATGAGAATTTGTAATTACTGCAAAGTATTGCCAAATTTCTTTATCAAGACCTGCTTTTGCAATTTCATCACGCATAATATAGTCAGCATCACGCAAAGTTTCAAGTTTTTCACGAGTTACCTCACCCATTATTCTTATAGCAAGACCTGGACCAGGGAAGGGTTGACGCATTACTACACTTGCAGGTAAGCCAAGTTCAAAACCAACCTTTCTTACCTCATCTTTAAACAAATCTCTCAAAGGTTCAATAATTTCTTTAAAATCAACTACTGAAGGCAAACCACCTACATTGTGATGGCTTTTAATTACTGCTGAAACGCCTTTACCACTTTCAATTACATCAGGATAAATAGTTCCTTGAACAAGATAATCAACAGCACCTATTTTTTTAGACTCTATCTCAAATACCTTGATAAATTCCTCGCCAATAATCTTTCTCTTTCTTTCAGGGTCTGCTACACCATCAAGTTTAGTTAAAAATCTTTCACCTGCATCAGCCTTGATAAGATTCATACCTAATCCGTCTTTACCGAATACTTCAACAACCTCATCAGCCTCTCCTTTACGAAGAAGTCCGTGGTCAACAAAAACGCAGGTTAGATTTTGTCCTACTGCCTTGAAAAGTAGAGTTGCAGCAACAGCAGAGTCTACACCACCACTCATTGCACACAAAACTTTTTTATCGCCGACTTTTTCTTTAATTTCGGCAACTTTTTGGGCAACGAAGTTTGACATTGTCCAATCGCCTTTTGCATTACAAATATTATATAAAAAATTGCCTAATATCTTTTGACCGTTTTTAGTATGAACTACTTCAGGGTGGAATTGTATAGCATAAATTGACTTTTCTTTATTTTCAAAAGCACCTGCAGGGCAAGTTTTTGTTGTTGCTGTAACCTTAAAGCCTTCAGGCATTTTTTGAACATAGTCAGTATGACTCATCCAACAAATGCTATCGCCCTCAATTCCTTCAAAAAGTTTACTGCTTGTATAGTTAATTTCGCACTTTCCGTATTCACGAGTAGTTGCATGAACAACCTCACCACCCAATGTATGTGCTATAAGTTGACAACCATAACAAATACCTAAAACGGGAATACCTAAATCAAAAATTTCTTTAGGAACTCTAGGTGAATTTTCTTCAAAAACGCTATTAGGACCACCTGTAAAAATGATACCGATAGGGTTATATTCTTTAATTTTTTCAATAGACCAAGTGTGAGGAACTAAATCACAATATACGTTTAATTCTCTTACTCGCCTTGCGATAAGTTGATTGTATTGACCACCAAAGTCTAATATTAAAACTCTTTCGTGTTGCATTTTATCTCCAATTAGTTCTTTGAACTGTAATTAGGTGCTTCTTTTGAGATTGAAATATCGTGAGGATGACTTTCAATAAGACCAGCACTTGTAATCTTAACGAACTCTGAATTTTTTCTCAATTCGTCAATAGTTGCCTTACCACAATAACCCATACCTGAACGAATACCACCCAACATTTGATATACGGTATCGGCTAAAGTTCCTCTATAAGGAACACGACCTTCAACACCTTCAGGAACTAATTTTTGTGCATTTTCTTGGAAGTATCTATCTTTTGAACCACAAGCCATTGCTGAAAGTGAACCCATACCACGATAAACTTTGAAACTTCTTCCTTGATAAATTTCAGTTTCACCGGGACTTTCTAAAGTTCCAGCAAATAGACTACCTATCATAACTGCATTTGCACCACCTGCAAGTGCTTTTACGATATCTCCACTATATTTAATACCACCGTCAGCGATAATTGTTTTACCATATTTTTCAGCAACTTCAGACGCATCCATAATTGCAGTAAGTTGAGGCACACCGATACCTGATACAACTCTAGTTGTACAAATTGAGCCAGGACCGATACCAACTTTAACAATGTCTGCACCTGCTTTAAATAAATCTTCAGCAGCAGCTGCTGTTGCAATATTTCCTGCAATCAAAGTTAAGTTAGGATACATTGCTCTAATCTTTTCAACTTGTTTTACAACACTTGCAGAGTGTCCGTGTGCTGTATCTATTGCAATAACGTCAACACGAGCATCTACCAATGCTTGTATTCTATCAAAAGTATTTGCAGCAATACCTACGGCTGCACCTACTAAAAGTCTACCATTTTTATCTCTTGCAGAATTAGGATATTGAATAGATTTTTCAATATCTTTAATTGTAATCAAACCTTTCAAATAACCTTCATCATCAACGATAGGTAATTTTTCAATTCTATGTTTACCTAGGATTTTTTGAGCGTCTTCTAGTGAAGTACCTACAGGTGCTGTAACTAGGTTATCTTTTGTCATAACGTTTGAAATAGGTTGATTAAAGTTGTTTTCAAAACGTAAATCTCTATTAGTCAAAATACCGATAAGTTTGCCTTCCTTTGTAATCGGCACACCACTTATTTTATATTTTTCCATAAGTTTAATTGCTTCAGCAACTAAATTTTCAGGTTCTAAAAAGAAGGGGTCAGTAATAACACCGTGCTCACTTCTCTTTACTTTATCAACATGGCTTGCTTGTTCTTCAATACTCATATTTTTATGAATAATACCAAGACCACCCTCTCTTGCAATCGCAATAGCCATCCTACTTTCAGTTACTGTGTCCATTGCAGCACTAATTAGAGGAATATTTAATTGAATATTTTCTGCCAACTTAGTTTTTAAATCAACTTGATAGGGTAAAACATTTGATGCTTGAGGTATTAAAAGTACATCATCAAAAGTTAAACCTTCTTTTACGATTCTGCTCATAGAAAACTCCTTAATTTGTATGTAAATATGTAAAATTTATATAATAACTATTTTTTTAAACTATTTAATAATAGCAAATAATCTTGTTGTTCAACGGGGGTATATAAAGTGCTATCTATTTTATTCGATAACTCATTATACAAAGTTTCTTTATCTGCTACAACATTTTTATCGCTTACGTCCATTATCAAATAAACTACAGCATTATTTTTGGTAAAACTACTTTTATTTATTGATACAGCCAAATCAACCCCTTCCTGCAAATTACCCAAACGATATTTTGCCACGGAAATATAACCATAAATTGATTGCTTATAATTTGTTTTGTTAGTAGTTTGTGCGTAAATTTCAAAATTACTTGAAGAAATTAATTCTTCACCATATTCATTTATCTTTGAATACTTATCGTTTATACAAGCAAATTCAACAAGTTCAACCAAATATTCAAAAGCATCGTCCTCTTTTTTAACAAGCCTTTTATACTCTCTTTCCCTTGCCGACATTTCAAGATTTACAAGCCCTAAATCATCGCTCATTTTAACGATAGATGAGGGAACTACAAGGTAAAGAAAACCAAAGAGTAAAAACTCAAAGACTATTAAACACGATAGAGTAATCAAAACTGTTTTTAGTATTGTTTTCCCCACAGTTCCTCCTTGAAATCATCTTGACAGACAAATTAAATAATCAAAATAATTTATATTCTATTAAAATAGAATATTTAAAATATTTTATCATAATAAAACTAAAAAATCAAATGTTTGACTTATAAATTTAACATTAAATTCATAAAAATAGAAATATAATTATTAAATGGTGTAAAATGAAAAAAATTAGAATTTTATTATTAACGACAATTCTTGTATGTTGTCTAACTTCCTGCCAAAAACAAACCGATTTAACAAAGTACATAAGTGAGTATAGAAAAAACATTTTTTACGGAGAAAATGAAAACTATAAAATTACAGCCACACTTACAGAGAGAGAAACTCCATACTGTAATGACGGCTTATGTGGAAATATCTCACCTATTTTTGAAGTTTGTGTGTCCACACAACTAAGAGAAAACGGTCAAATATTGTCCTTTGATATAAAGGGCGTTAACTATTCAGGTGAACTGTCTTTTGACAATTTAAAACAATGCTATAAATACTCACAAACCTTCACTGAAAGTTTACCTGCAAATATAGATTTTAAAATTATTAGTCAAAATTTTGAAAGTGTTGTTTCATCAAAAGCTGTACTGCCAGATAACGCAATTTCAACAGATAAAATCCTTTCTATTGCAATGGAAAATTACCCAGATAAAGTAAATGCTCTTTTATCAAACGGAGTTTTTCAGGGAGAAATTCAAATTCGTCTTATTTATGAAGATGAAAATTGTTATTATTACGTTGGTATCGTTGATAAAAACAAAGAGATAAATGCTTTGCTTATAAATGCAATTAGTGGCAAAGTAATTGCCACTAAAACTATAACAAACTAATTATTTAAAAAATCCACAATGACTTGATTTTGTACGAATAGATACTCATCTTTTATCCTTACACTGCTATCACTCATTAAAAGATATTGCGTATTCTTTTTGATTGCCTCTTTAAAATCTTCATCAAAATCAGTACCGAATTTGCTCTTATATTCATCTTTATTTATGCCAAAAATAGTTCTCATACCTAACATAACAAACTCGAACTTTGCATCTTCAGGTGTAATTTTTTCACTATCTATAACGGGATAATGGTTTGTTAAAATACACTTTATATACTCGTCTAAATCCAAAGTATTAGTAAATCTAACATCGTTGATAAATGAGGAACTTGCAACGCCAAAGCCAATATATTCACCACGTTTCCAGTAATTCAAATTATGCCTTGAACCTTTTCCTTCCTTAGCAAAATTTGACACCTCATATCTCAAAAAACCTTTTTCTTCTAGGTATTTATAACCATAGTCATAAAGGGAAGCAGTTTCATCACTGTCAGGCAATTCTCCGTTTAAATATTGCGTAAAAATAGGTGTTCCTTCTTCGGGAGTTAGAGCATACATTGAAACATGAGAGGAATTGACTTTACAGGCCAAATCAATAGCCTCTTTAACATCTTGTATGGTTTGATTTTTTAATCCTATTAAGATATCTGCATTTTTATTTACATCACCTAGCAATTTATTACACTCAATAAAATCTTCTACGGTATGTATTCTGTTAAGTTCCACTAATTGACAGTTGGAAGCAGACTGCATACCAATACTATAACGATTGATGCCACCTTTTTTATAAGTTTCAACCTTTTCTTTAGTTATAGTGCCTGGATTAATCTCAATAGTAATCTCAGCATCACTTGTTAGGTTAAAACATTTTTTAATTTGATTCATACAACCTAAAATGTACTTTTCATCTATGATTGAAGGGGTCCCTCCACCAAAATAAACGGTATCAAAAGTCTTATTTTTAAGTTCATCTTGTCGCATACTCATCTCTTTATATACACACGCCATATACGCTTCGGCTAACCCTAGTTTTGAAGGATATGAAGCAAAATCGCAATATGTACATTTTGACTTACAAAAGGGGATATGAATATAAATTCCTGCCATATTAAAACTCCCATCTATAAATATTTAAATCAACTTTATTATCATTAGAAAAAATTATTCCTTCACTTTCAAGCAACAACCTTTGGGCATTTTCTCCACCAAAAGCAAATCCTTTTGCCAAACTTCCGTCTGCAAATACTACTCTATGACAAGGTATTTGTAGTGGGCTTGGATTGACGTGCAAAGCATATCCTACCTGTCTTGACATCTTCGGTTGTCCTATTACCCTTGCAATTTGACCATACGTTACAACTTTTCCACACGGTATTGTTTGCACAATTTTATAAACTAGATTAAAAAAATTATTATTCATAATATTCATTTAGGCGACTAAAAAAGTCGCCTAATAATTTTATTCTTCGTTGTTGTCTGTTTCAACCGTTTCCTCTAATTGTTCAGTACTTTCCAAAGGCTTTTCAGTATCCTCGTCATTTTCCGTATTAGTTACAGCAACAGTTGCTACAAAACCGTCTTTCAAACGCATTATTCTTACACCCTGAGTATTTCTACCTATCTTTGAAATATCTTTCGCGTGCATCCTAATGACAGTTCCATTACTTGAAATAACCATAATATCGTTATCATCGTTAACAAGTTTTAAGTTAACTAGATAGCCAGTTTTCTCGTTAAATACGCCTGCTTTAACACCCTTTCCTGCCCTGCCTTGTAAACGATAATCATCAAATGACGAACGCTTACCAAAGCCGTTAGAAGTAAGTGTTAACACATCACACTCCTCATTAACGACAAGCATATCGACAAGTTTATCTTCAGGATTTAATGACATTGCCTTTACACCCTGGGTATCTCTACCTAGAGGTCTTACCTCTGTTTCACTAAATCTAATACATTTACCCTCACGAGAAGCAATTATAAGTTCATTTGTTCCGTTTGTAAACATAACTGAAATCAATTCATCTTCGGGATTTATCTTAATTGCTATTTTACCAACTTTTCTTATTGAAGCAAACTCGGATACAGCCGTCTTTTTGATGTAGCCGTTCTTTGTTGCCATTGCAATATAGCCGTTTTCGCAATCTTCAACGGGAATAATTGAAGTTATCTTTTCATCTTGTTCAATTTGAACAAGATTTACAACTGCTCTTCCCCTTGCCTGTCTTTGCGCCTCGGGAATATCGTAGGCTTTTATCGAATACACCTTACCCTTTGTTGAGAAAAGTAGAATATCTGCGTGTGATGAACAAATAAACATCTTTTCAACAAAATCTTCGTCTTTAGGTTTATGGGCAGTTATTCCCATGCCCCCTCTCTTTTGGGCTTTATATTCACTCAAAGGTTGGCGTTTGATATAGCCTGTATGAGTCATAGAAACAACAACTTCTTCCTCAGCAATTAAATCTGCAATATCAATTCCGCTATAATCATTTGAAAGTTCTGTCTTTCTAGGTGAAGGATATTTAGCCTTTATTTCATATAAGTCGTTCTTTATAATTTCAAGGACTCTTTCTCTTGACGATAAAATATCTTTTAAATCAGCAATAGTCAAGGCAAGTTGCTCTAACTCGTCCTTTAATTTATTAACTTCAAGTGAAGTCAACCTTTGCAATCTCATATCAAGAATTGCATTTGCTTGCTTTTCCGAAAGGTCAAAAGTTGAAGTCAATGCTTGGTTAGCACCTTGTCTATCTGCTGAACCTTTGATTATCTTGATAACTTCGTCAATATTGTTTAAAGCCAAAACAAGTCCAGAAACAATATGTGCCCTTTCCTCTGTCTTGTTTAAATCAAAACGACAACGGCGAACGATAACATCTTCTTGGTGTTTAATATATTCACTAATACAATCTTTTAAAGATAATAATTTAGGAGTACCATCAACCAAAGCAAGCATAATTATACCGTTTGATACTTGTAGGTTAGTATGTTTATAAAGCATATTTAATACAACCTGTGCATTGGCATCACGCTTGATTTCAATAACAATACGCATACCATCTCTATCGGATTCCTCTCTAATGTCGGAAATTCCCTCAATCCTCTTATCTCTAACAAGGTTTGCCATATCGGTAATAAGCATTGCTTTATTAACTTGGTAAGGAATTTCAGTTACGATAATCCTTTGTCTAACTTGGTTGCCTGACTGGTAATCCTCTATTTCGCATTTTGCTCTTAAAATTACATTTCCACGACCAGTTTCATATGCTTTTTTAACTCCACCTCTGCCCATTAGTATAGCACCTGTGGGGTAGTCAGGAGCAGGAATATATTGCATCAATTCTGTAATAGTAATTTCAGGATTATCAATTTGAGCAATAACGCCGTCAATAACCTCTCCTAAATTGTGTGGAGGTATATTAGTTGCCATACCTACAGCGATACCATCGCTACCATTTACTAGTAAGTTAGGAAATCTGCTTGGTAATACGGTAGGTTGCATACCTGTATCATCAAATGTAGGATAAAAATCAACTGTTTCTTTGTCTAAATCTTTTAGCATTTCAGCGGCAAGTTTTGACATCCTCGCTTCTGTATAACGCATTGCTGCAGCACTATCACCATCAACTGAACCAAAGTTTCCGTGTCCTTCAACTAGAGGGAAGTTGATTGAAAAGTCCTGTGCTAAACGAACTAATGCGTCATATACTGAACTATCGCCGTGGGGGTGATATTTACCTAAGCAATCACCGACAATTCTCGCACATTTTCTAAAAGGTTTATCGTTATATAATCCAAGTTCGTGCATTGAGTACATAATTCTTCTATGTACGGGTTTTAAACCATCACGAACATCTGGTATTGCTCTTGATACGTTTACAGCCATTGCATAGGCGATAAACGATTTTTTCAATTCGTCATTAACTTCAATATCAATGACATTTGTCATCTGTAAAGTCTTTTTAAATTCTTCGGTAAGTTCTGGACTCGTTTCCTTTTTAGCCATAAATTTATTCCTCTATCTATACTTCAAAAAGAATTTTTTGAAAGTGTATCTCTTATCTTTTTGTTCTTTATTGAAAGGCCTTCGTTTAGGTCTTTCAATAAGCAACTTTATCTTTTGTCCAATGATTATTAAATATCAAGTTCAGCAACTAATTTTGCATTTTCTTCAATAAACTTTCTACGAAGTTCAGGTTGTTCACCCATAAGCATTGAAAATATGCTATCAGCCTCAACAGCGTCTTTCATAGTTACACGAAGTAAGGTTCTCTTTGCAGGGTCCATAGTAGTATCCCAAAGTTGCTCCTTATTCATTTCACCCAAGCCCTTATATCGTTGTAATTCGAACTTACCGGGGTTTGCATTTCTATATTCTTCTAATTCTTTATCAGAATACATATATTTTTCTTCCTTACCCTTTGTCGCCTTATATAAGGGAGGTTGAGCAGCATAAACATGTCCATTTTCAATAAGTGGACGCATAAATCTAAAGAAGAAAGTTAGCAATAAAATTCTAATATGTGAACCGTCTACATCAGCATCTGTCATTATGATAATTCTGTCGTAACGAAGTTTACTTTCATCATAGTCATCCGAAATTCCACAACCAAACGCAGTAATCATATTCTTTATTTCAGCATTTTCAAGAATTCTATTCAATCTTGCTTTTTCAACGTTAAGTATCTTTCCACGAAGAGGCAAAATTGCCTGGAATCTTCTATCTCTACCCTGTTTAGCAGTTCCACCTGCACTATCGCCCTCAACGATATAAATTTCACATAATTCCGAGCGTTTTTCAGAGCAATCTGCAAGTTTTCCGGGAAGGGTTGTTGACTCTAAAAGCCCCTTCCTTCTAGTTAATTCTCTTGCGTTTCTTGCTGCATCTCTAGCCTTTTGGGCAGTAATACAACGCAAAACTAATTCTTTTGCCTTTGCAGGATTTTCTTCTAAACAAGTTCCCAAATGCTCACATACTGACTTGTATACGAAGTTACGAATTTGAGAGTTGCCTAATTTTGTTTTTGTTTGTCCTTCAAATTGAGGTTCGGGCAATTTTACTGAAATTACTGCAGTAATACCCTCTCTTACATCTTCACCTGATAGTTTATCATTTTCTTTTAAAACATTTAACTTTTTACCATAGTCGTTAATTACTTTTGTCAATGCATTTTTAAAACCTTCAAGATGAGTTCCACCCTCACGAGTATCAATGTTGTTAGCGTAACTTAAAATCATCTCGCTATAACCTTCATTGTATTGAATAGCACACTCGCAAATATAGTCATCTTGAGTTTCTTCAAAGTATACAGGTGAATCAAAAAGCACCTCTTTATTTTTGTTTATATCTTGAACGAAATGCAAAATACCACCTTCATAATAGAAAGTATCTTTTAGACATTTATCCTCTCTATCATCTTGCAATATAATCGTCAAACCCTTATTTAAATAGGCAAGTTCTCTTAATCTTACCTTTAAAGTTTCATATTTAAAATCAAGCGTTTCAAAAATTTCGTCATCAGGATAAAAAGTAACTTTAGTACCTGTACAATCGCTATCTCCAACAACCTCTAAAGCAGTTTGGGGAACACCCCTTTTGTACTCTTGCTTATAGTGCTTATTGTTTTGGTCGACCTCAACGATAAGCCAAGCAGACAGTGCGTTTACTACGGATAAACCAACGCCGTGCAAACCACCTGAAATTTTATATCCGCCACCACCAAATTTTCCACCTGCGTGTAGTTTTGTTAACACCAATTCAACTGAAGATACTCCCTCTTTAGCGTGAATACCCGTAGGAATACCACGACCATTGTCTAGCACTGAACAAGAACCATCTTTATTGATAATTACATTTATAGTGTCGCAGTAGCCAGCCAACGCCTCATCAATAGAGTTATCGACAATTTCATGCACCAAGTGATGTAAACCACGCTCATCAGTTGAACCTATATACATACCCGGACGCTTTCTTACAGGTTCAAGACCTTCTAAAACTTGAATCTGTTCTTCGCCATAATTTCCTTGTACTTTATCTGCCATAATATCCTCCAAATCTATAATCTCTCTTTATAGATTTACATTTAAAATTATACCACATTTGATAAAATAAGTAAAACGTTTAATCACCAAAATGTCGCAAAATTTGCCTTATAACAAGAAAAAAGTGTTTTTTGACGTTTATACCGTTTTTACTTTTCGTGTCTTTTAAGCCATATTTTATAAGAAAGTATAATTTTGCACTTATTTAACAAAATACTAATATGAAAAATTATGACTATACTTTTGTATGCAACAACTGTGGCAAGGAATTAACAAATGAAAATATGAACATATGTTATGAGTGTGGCTCTTATTTTTGCGATAATTGTGCTTGTATGGAACTTTGCCCAAACTGCTATTCAACTCTTTCAAAAATAAACTAAAAGAAAAAAGGGTAAGGCTTTGAATACCTTACCCTAACTATAAAATCATCTCCACGCACCCACAAGAATATGTTTTTTATCTAGGAAATTTAATGAAAACAGTGCCTAAAATGGAAATGAATTTTATCTCTCTGTTCATCACTAATATATAATGCAGGTATGAAATATGTATCATAAATATATGAAAAGTAACAATTTTGTTTCCAGATTAGTTTTCACAATTTGAAAATTATTATCTTTTAAGTGTTAATTAGGTAACAATTTTTGATAGAAAACTAATAGATTTAAACTTAAAAAAGGATTTTACTGTACAATTTATTAAATAAATTAAATTTTTAATACAAGTATACATTTTTGACTTAATATATAAATTGTGGTATACTACCTACTGAAAATAGGGGAAATACTTATGATAAAATTTTCAAACAATAAAAATAAAATATTTACCATGATATTATGCGACCTACTAGCAATAACTATTGCTATCTTTTTATCAACAACAGTTACCACTGGATTTAAGGAAATGAACAATGTGCTAATATGGTATACAATAAACGTACCTTTAAACTTTTTACTATTGGTATGCTTTAAACTTTATACAATACTTTTTTCTAATGTAGGTTTTTTGGACGGAATAAAATGTATACTTTGTTCTGTAACTCTATTTTTAATAAATCTGCTTTTTGTTTTTGTATTCAAGTTGATTGAAATTGACACGCTTATCCTAATGGTTTGCCTTTTAATATTTGAATTAGTGGGAATTAGATTTTCAAAAAGAATTTTATCTTGTTTGTATAGTTACCTAAAAAAACCAGACTATAAAAGAGTTATGATAATCGGTGGTGGACACACGGGAACTTTACTTATTAGAGAGGCACTTGACGACTATCAATTAGGTTTAAAACCCGTTTGTATTTTAGACGATGACACATCTAAACTAAACAAAAGAATATATGGCGTAAAAATAGTCGGGAAAATTGACGAAATTGAAAAATACTGCAAAGAGTACAAGATTGATAACATTATTGTTACAATGCCGTCAGTCAGTAAGAAAAAGTTAAAATATATATACAACCTTGCAAAAAACACCTCTTGCAAAGTACAAACCTTGCCCTCTGTTGAACAACTTGTAAATGAAGAAATCTTCCTACCTCAAATTAGAGATGTTGATGTACTTGATTTGCTAGGCAGAGAACAAATTACTATTGATAACAACTCCATCTCACAATACATAAAAGATAAAACTGTTTTAGTTACGGGAGGTGGAGGTTCAATAGGTAGTGAACTTTGTCGTCAAATTTCAAAGTACTCTCCCAAACTATTGATTATAGTAGATATTTATGAAAATAACGCTTACGAGATTGAACAAGAGTTTAAACGACATTGTCCTGAATTAAACTTGCTTGTTTTAATTGCTAGTATAAGAGATAAAGGCAAAATTGAAGATATATTTAAAAATTATAAGCCTGATATAGTATTTAACGCTGCAGCACATAAACACGTGCCACTTATGGAAACAAGTCCAAATGAGGCTATAAAAAACAATGTTTTTGGCACTTTAAACCTTGTAAAAATGGCAGATAAGTATAATACGAATAAATTTGTACAAATTTCCACGGACAAGGCTGTAAACCCTACCAATGTAATGGGTGCAAGTAAGCGAATTTGCGAGATGATTATACAAGCATATTCGAAAAAATCAAAAACAGAATTTGTTGCCGTTCGCTTTGGAAATGTTTTGGGTAGTAATGGTAGCGTAATCCCCTTATTTAAAAAGCAGATAGAAGAAGGTGGTCCTGTAACGGTAACTCATAAAGACATTATAAGATATTTTATGACGATAAACGAAGCAGTACAACTTGTACTTCAAGCAGGCTCTCTTGCAAAAGGTGGAGAAATATTTGTGCTTGATATGGGAGAGCAGGTAAGAATTTACGACCTTGCCTACAATCTTATTAAGTTAAGTGGTTTTGAACCAAATGTTGATATTGAAATTAGGTGTATAGGTCTACGCCCCGGAGAAAAACTTTTTGAAGAAAAACTTATGAGCGAGGAAGGTCTTGAAAAAACTTCAAACAACCTAATTTTTATAGGCAAGCCTTTAAAAGTCGCAGAAGATTTTTTTGAAAAACTTGACAGTTTATATATTGAAATTTATAAAGAATCAAATAAAACAAAAAATCTTATAAAAGAAATAGTTCCTACTTATAATTTTGAATAAAACAACCCCTCTTGATATGTCAAGAGGGGTATATTATTAATCGTTATGACTTTTGATATATTTGCATATCAAGGTTGTAATATAATCAACAGAACTCTCACAACCTTCCTTTATCCATTTTTTTACAACTCCCATAATGCCTTCAACATAAAACAAAAAAATATATTCCTGCTCACTTTTAGGCACATTATTTCTCTCTAAAATAGGAACAATAAAATCATTAAAAATCTCATCATAATAACGTGATATATTTAAAGTTTTATGACGTTTAAAAATGGTTAAAAAGATTTTTTGATTTTCCTTAATAAAATTGAGCCAAGGAACTAAATATTGAGGTGTAATTAAATACAAATCCTTAACGGGAGTATTTTTTACATCAATGGTTATGCCGTCAAAGTGGTTACAAAACTTTTCAACAATGTATTCCATAGTTTCATCAAGCAAATCGCCTAATGTTTCGTAATGCAAATAAAAGGTGGAACGATTTACTTTTGCTTCTTCGCATATCTCTTTAACGGTAATATACTCAAAATCTTTTTTATATAAAATTTTTAAAAACGCCTCATCTATTCTCCTGGCAGTGTTAAAATACTTGCTTGATGACTTCTCCATCTTTTACCTCAAAATTACTTTTCTTCTGTAATTTCTTTCGCCAACAATATTATATCCCCTGCATATTTATTTTTACCTTTTTCTCTAATTTTTTTATAGATAGGGTAATTGACACAACATCCTACTATACCGATAATGCCTATAACAATACCTGCAATAAATGCACCTGTGCCACTTCCTATAACTTTCATACCTAGACACATACCCGTACCAAAAATTAAAGTACTAATTATTCCAAAGGTATAAGCAAAGATGTTTGAAGGCTGTTTTGCTTTTCTATCAAGTTTTTTTAAAGCAACAACTTTTGAGGTTTCTTTTTTTGAGTATTCGTTTGCTATTGATTCTGCATAAATTTTGTCTGTATTCATATTATAATCTCCTTTATTTTATGATTTAAGTATATCATAAGATATAAAAAGTTTAAACAACAAATATTCAAAAAATGTTGAAATTCTATTATATTTTAAAAAAATTAAATACAAGCAAAAAGGGAACTTTTTTAAAGTTCCCTTTTATCATCTTTACAACCCGCAAATAAAAGATTAATCTATCGTAACTGTTGTATTGTTTATATTTGAAAAAGTAAATACAAATGTTTGAAAAATCGTTTCTTCTTCAAAAGTTTCATCACACAATTCAGTGGATATGGTATTTAAATAACCATTAACAAAAGTTACTTCAACTTTTTTATTATATAAATTCATTGTTGTAGAAATATCGTCTTCGTTTACAACAGAAACTGTCAAATTTTCAGCAACATAAGCGTTTTTATTAGTATCAAATGTAAAATCATTGTATTTACCAGAGAAGGCAAAAAAACTTGTCAATGTTGCTGTTAATCCAATATACTGCGAATCGGTGCTTGGTACTTTTTTTGTTTGTTCTGCTTGTTGTACACTATTTATATAGAATTCCATATCTAAACCATTAGGAGCAACTTTCAAAACTCCTGAACCTGGTGTTGTTTCATCTCCTTCTATAATATTACCTGTTGCACTAAGTGTATAAGATGTTATATCTGCCAACGAGGATTCGCCGTTAATCACTGTCAAACAGGCAACTGTTTGAGATTGCTCCCTAACTTTTGTTATTTTAAAATTCGTTTCCCACTCGCTTTCATTGACGGTATAAACAACAGTCGAACCACCTGCATCTTCATTATTATTGTCATCGTTTTTACAGGCTGAAAACATAAAAACACATGGAATAATAATGCAAGTTGCACAAATAAAACTTAATATTTTTTTTATCATATATTTCTCCTTTTTTTGTTTTTTAGGCAAACAAAAAAGGTATTATACATCTGCGTGCGGGTACGCAAATATATAATGCCTTAATTATCAAATATTTAATTTTTGAACATGAAAAAAATACAAGGTTAACCTTGCTTGCTTGCTTGCTTGCTTGCTTGCTTGCTTGCTTGCTTGCTTGCTTGCT
>CAZJWC010000006.1:0-74038 GCA_964550125.1 uncultured Clostridia bacterium
CCCTCGGTGTAACAACCGTACCGGTTCGACTCCGGTCAGCGGCACCACAAAAGTAATCAAATGAACCCTGAGTTTATCCCAGGGTTCATTTTGTTTAAAAAAAACAAATCCTGCTGATACACGAAAGTGAGAGGAGCAAACAGAAACTTTATATATTTATTTTTCCCATCTTTACTGTTTTTTAGGATCAAATTTCTCATTGTTAATCAAATTCGAAGCAGTATTATAAGTATAAAGTTCAATAATAATGATTTTATATTGATTTGAATAATCTTCATAAATTTTCTTTTTTCATTTTTAACTATCGATGTTCTCTATTTAATTGATTTAAATCATCTATTTTATATATTCTCTTTAGTCTTTGAGTAAATATATTATCAGATGTAAGTCCACATTTATAAGCATTAATAACATTATTCATTGATAGCTTTTCTAATGAATCATTGTTGTTTTTTTCTTCACATTCAATTAATTTTTTGAAACATTCCATAGGATACAATGGTATCAAATTAAATGCTGCATTCCATTTTAAATCCAAATCTTCTGAATCTAACCATAATTTATATTTAAGAATTCCCAAATCATCATTAACAATTTTAATTATATTTTTTTCAATTTCATTCCCTAATTTTCTTGTTTTTTTTGAATTTTCAGGTGTTAAATTATTAAAATCACTTATTTTTTTTATTTCTTTTAATTTTACTTTTATATT
The DNA here is from genome assembly GCA_964550125.1 of uncultured Clostridia bacterium. GTDB lineage: Bacteria > Bacillota > Clostridia > Christensenellales > Borkfalkiaceae > CAZJWC01. The sequence goes on from CAZJWC010000006.1 coordinate 713, forward strand.
TTCCAATACAATATCAAAATTCATTTTATTTTTTCTCCTACTCATAGCCAAAATGGTGTAATCACCATTTCAGTAGCATATTTGCTCAATATTTCAATACCTATTTTGTATTGTTCGTTATAAGTCAAAGTGTTAATATATGCTCTATTAGTCATACCATATGCTGGATTATATGAACTATAATATGAAGAAATCTTTACATGTAAATCTTTTGGTATTGCAACTGTATTTTGTGAATTATATACACTTTGAGCTGGATTTATTCCTTTACTAACTGTGTTTTGTTCTACAATATGATGCCATTGACCATCATTAACATAATTAGAAGCACTTCCATATTCTTTCTTAAAACTACTATAACTGTCAAAACCTTTAACTTGATTTGAAGGATTTGATTTAGGGAATAATTGCTTAATTGCACTTGTAATTTTATATGATGCTACTGCTGTCACACCTCCAACAACTGCACCTGCTCCAGCATAACACAAAACAACATTCCAATCAACTAATCCTTCTTCAATATAAGTTGCAACACCTGCGGTTACTGCTCCACCGATAGCACCTACAGCAACGCCAATGCATGCTGCAGTTACAAGTTGTCCACCAGGAACAACAGCACAAACTACTCCAACAACTGCGCAAGTAGCAACTGTAGCTATAGTTCCTATTTTACCAGCTGTGGTATTCCAAACTTTTTTAAGTTTTGAGAAGAAACCACAATTATCAATCATTCCAGCCTCCTCTAATTCACTTAATAATAATGTATCACCATCACCGCAATCAAAAATAACATCGAATTCATCATCTAAATCCATGATAATCACACCATAAATTGTATCAATAATTGAAGTTTCCTCATTTGAGATCATTGAAACTGATAGTGAAACTATTCCATTCTCATAATCAAATGAACAATTATATCTAGTCAATACATTTTCATCATTACTTTCAGAAATCAGATCTAATTCATATAAATCTGATAACATTATTGTATCATATCCAGTAAAATAAATTTTTTCCTCTTCTATTTCTAATTCATAGTTATCAAATAATTGAAAGTTTGAATCAACTAAATTCCTTTCATCTTTTAATTCCACATCTCTTATTGGTGTAGAAACACTGTTATTATTAGTTACAAATGTACAAACTAACCAAACAGTAACTAAACAAGCACATATTAATGCACTTAATCTTTTTAATACTTTCTTCATTTTATTCCTCTTTTATAAAGTCTTTGATTGTATCTAATGGAATTGAATAAGTAAATCCATAATTAACATTTCCTTGATTATCTTTAGTTCTAAAAGTAGTTATTCCAATGAGCTGTCCTTTATCATTTAGCAATGCTCCACCACTATTTCCAGATGAAATATTAATATCAGCCTGAATTACTAGTCTTGATATTTCATCATATTTAATATTCACAAGTGGAACGCTAATTACTCCTTCACTAATACCAATTCCATAATTAGATGTATTTCCAATAGCATATATTTTATCACCATAAGAACATTTATTTTTAGAAAATTTAATAGGATTATATTTTATTGAATTATCGCCAATTTCTAAAATAGCTAAATCTAATTCAATATCATATTTTAAAAGGCTTGCACTTTGATAGTCTTCTTTTGTCGCAAATCTGATTTCATAATTGTCAAAAGTATTCGTTTCACCTAATCTAGTATAACAAATAACATGTGCATTCGTAATAATAAGGCCATCACTATTATAAATAATACCTGTTCCAAAAGACTCTCCAATATCTTCACTACTAGCCTTCACTTCAATAATTGAATCGATAGTCTTATTAAATATCTTATTCGGATTTAAACAAAAGAAATGTTCAACAACAACAAATATTATTAATCCTAAAATAATCAAATTATAAATTGTAAATATTATTAAATTCCGTTTTTTATTTTTCATAAAACCCCTCTTATGCAATTCTAAAAATCAATATACATCTAAAACAATTTCATTCTACAACTTTTACCATTTTTTGTAAACATCTATTGTATAAAAAACAATTATTTTTAACAAACAAGTATGTAAATTTTGATAAATCAATATAAAATTTTCGTTTCAAATTTATAACGCATTGTGATAAAATTTATAATTTTAAATGTAAGGAAAAGAAAGCAAAAAGATTTAGTAAAGTTTAATGTCCTAAATACAAAAAAATTTACTGATACACGAAAGTGAGAGGAGCAAACAGATTTTTTATATATTCATTTTCCACTCCTCAACCCACTTTTATCTACCTTATACCCTCATAGACCACTTTACTGATACACGAAAGCGTGAGGAGCAAACAGATTTAAATGAAAAAATATCATAAAATTTGCTATTGCAATTTATAATGTATTGTGATAAAATTTTTATAATCTTATATGAAAGGAGAAAAGAGTAATGGGATTGAGTAAAGGTAAATGCCCTAAATGTAACGAACTTATCGAGTATGATAGTTTACAAGACACGGGTGTATGCGAAAAATGTGGACACGCATTTATTGCCAGCGATATAAAAAAAGAGGACGAATTTGACATTGACCCTGACAGTTTTGAAACCTTGCAAAAAAAGGCTGTTGTATATTTAAGTATTGAAGAATACGACAAAGCAAAACAAACCTGTCAAAAAATTATATATCTATATCCCGATATGGTATTTGGTTGGTTTGGACTTGCAAAAGCAATTTCAAAAGGTTTTTCTTCCACTAAAAACTATGAAGTTACCATGAAAAACCTTGATAAAGCAATATCTCTTGCTAGCCCGAAGGAACTTGCCTACATAAGACAAAACTCAAAAGGTTTTGCAAACGAAAAGAAACTAAAAGCATACAGAGAATCAAAAAAGAAAAAAAATATTATAGTTATTTGCACTTGCGTAGTCCTTGCCGTTTTAGGCATCATACTTTTAATTTGTGGAGCATCTTATAACACAAATATACCCAAGGGAACAAACTACAATATTGTCAACGGCAAAGAATATGACCGTTCGACAGGTTCGGCACTTATGGTTGGTGGAATTGTAACCCTAGTAGTTGGAATTGTTTGTGTTGCGTTGTGGTTTGCATTTTTATTCCTTAAACAAAAAATTCAATCGACAATGGATAAACCTTTACAAACTACTGATTATGAAAATGACGATTATGTAGAATCATATTTAAAGAACGAGGCAAAAAAGAAAGCACTACAAAAACAAAAAGCACAACAACAAGCACAAGCCAAGGCTAAACAACAAGCGCTTGAGCAAGAAAACACCTTTTCACAAGCACAGAAAAAACTACCTAGCGACTTACTATTAGACCTCCCCTTTGAAGCACCAAAACCTAAAAAGAAGCGTGATGATTTCCACGGATAATATAAAAAAAGCCAAACACAAGTTTGGCTTTTTTATTTTTTTAAATTTCTTTTATAGTGAAACAGGTATTGCTGATATATGCCTGCATTTTCTTTGAAAAGTTGAACGAAGAAATTAGATATTTTATTCCTATCTTTAAGCAAACCCTTAAAATCCTCAACATATATCTTTTCAATCCAAGTATCAACAGGGAAGGAATCCAGCCTATTAAAACCGAAAAGTAAAATACAATTTGCAACCTTTTCTCCTATACCTTTAAAGGTAAGCAGTCTATTTTTAAGTTCGATTGTAGATAAACCGTCAAATTGTGAAAGTCCTTCAACTTGCAATCTTTTTGCCGTTAATAAAATATATTCCGCACGATAACCTGTCCCCAAACTTTTATAAAACTCAACCGTTTGAGTAGCCAACTTATCCAACGAAGGAAAGGAATAATACTCCTCCTGTTCAAAACTTCTTTTTTTACCCAAAGCCATACAAAGTTTTTCAATTATTCCTTTAATACGAGGAATATTATTGTTTTGAGAAATGATAAATGAGATTATCATTTCAAATTTATCCTGCTTTAAAATACGGACACCTTTTCCACAATGAGCAGACTTTTCTACAATTTTATATGAATAATTTTTTGAGTTATCCACAATTTTTGCGTAGTCTGTTGACAAGTCAAAGTAATTTTTGAAATAGTCAAAATCTTCGTCATTACAAGTAAAATAGGTATATTCACTATCACAATACAGATAAACTGCCTTATCGAGGGTATTTACAAGATACCCCTTTTTATAATGTCTATAACGAAAAACTTGTCCACACTCTAAAACATCTTGTGGATTAAAGTATTTTTTGGGAAAAATATGTGTTTGCATAAAACCACCTTTTATAAAATTATATCACAATTAAATTATCTTGCCAAATTTTTTATATTGTTATATAATTTAATTATTGAGGTGAAAAAATGGAAAACGAACAACCTAAAAAAAGAACTTTTAAAGAAAAGGTAGCCGACCTAATATATAAAATTCTTCAAATTGTAAACATTATTTACGCTTGTTATTTAACTTATAGCATAATTAAAATGGGAAAAACCTATTATGATAAACCAACTATATTCAATATGATAATTTTGATTTTATCAATTTTGGCGTTTATTGCCTCTATCGTTTTGATTATAATCGGTTTGCAACGTGGTATGGACAAAGCCAAAAAAAAGGCAATAAAAAAGCCACTTAAATCTTTTAAAAAGATTTTAAAAATCTTCGTAACCCTAATCACTTTATATGTTGCTATACAAACTTTATACCTTGCTCACAAAAACGGAGCGTCCGTAACTGAAATTACTTTGGCATGGACTTCGATAGGTAGTAACCTGTTATCACTTTTACTTACCTATATACTTTATTATATAAATAAAACCACCAAAAAAGTTGTAGGCAACATTAAGGAAAGTGCAGTTGAGTTAAAGCAAAGTGCTGTTAATAAAAAGGAAAATATAAAGAATTCATTTTCCTCTTTAAAAGATAAACTAACATTAAAAAAGAAGGAAAACGAAGGCGAAGACAATGTTGAGCAGACACTTGATTCAACCGAAGACGACACAAACGGTGAAGACACCATTTGCGAAAAAGAAGAACAGCAAAACAACAATAACGGAGATGACGAAGCCAAGAGCGACTCATTACGCAACAAAATTGCCAACCTAAAAAACAAAATATTTTGCAAGGATAAAAAAAATGTACAATAATATTATTTTTGACCTATACGGAACTTTGATTGATATTAAAACAGATGAATACGATTTAAAACTTTGGGAACAAATGAAAAAGATATTTGCCTTTTACGGTGCAGAAGGAAATGCAGAGGAATTGAAAGAGGCATTTTTTAAAGATTATGACAGGCAAATTGAACAAGGAAAAAAGAAGTTTGAAAATCCTGAAATTGACATAATAAAGGCATTACAAAACACGACAAAAGTGTTTGGTGGAAAGTTATCAACCATTGAGGGTAAGCACTTTGCACAAACTATGAGAGCGTTATCAATGGTACACATCAGTTTATTTGACAACACGATTGAAATTTTAAAAAGCCTTAAAAAGAAAAACAAAAAGATTTATCTTCTTTCAAACGCACAATCGTGTTTTACGAATATTGAATTTGAAAGACTTGGACTTAAAAAGTATTTTGACGGAATATTCTATTCTTCCGATTATAAAGTTTCAAAACCCGACAAGAGATATTTTGAGTTGCTTTTTAACAAATTCAAACTTAAAAAGGAAGAAAGCATTTACATAGGTAATGACTTAAAATCCGACGTAAAAGGTGCTAACAATTTTGGAATTGACTGTATTTATATTAGAGGGGAAGTAGAAGATGCGGACAAAAAGGCAACTTATGTTGTAACGGACGGAAATACAAAAGACATATTAAATATATGTTTAAAGTAAAAAAATAACGGATAGTATATTTACTATCCGTTTTAATTTTTCAATTAGTTTTCTTTAGCGTAAACGCTAACTTTCTTTTTATCTTTGCCCACTCTTTCAAACTTAACAACGCCGTCAATCAATGCAAACAAAGTATCATCTTTACCGATACCAACGTTGTTACCGGGATTGATTGCAGTACCTCTTTGTCTAACAATGATGCTACCAGCCAATACAGATTGTCCGTCTTGACGTTTAACGCCTAAACGCTTTGCTTCACTGTCTCTACCGTTGTGTGATGAACCAGTACCTTTTTTATGAGCAAATAAACGAATTAATAACATTTATTTTGTCCTCCTAAATAAATCTGCTTACAATGAAATCTTTTCGATTTTCACTGCTGTGAAAGGCTGTCTATGACCTTGCTTTTTACGCTCATTCTTTTTAGCCTTGTACTTGAAAACGATAATCTTTCTAAACTTATCTTGTGCTTCTACTTTTCCTGTAACTTTAGCATTAGCAACTGCTTTGCCAACTTTAACACCGTTATCATCAGAAACCATAACTACGTTAAATTCAACTTCAGCACCAATTTCTGCATTAAGTTTTTCAACTCTAACGATATCGCCTTCAGCAACCTTATATTGCTTATTTCCATTTTCAATAATCGCGTACAAAATTTTATACCTCCTCTTGCCAGTCTCGTCGTTGTCAAAGGCGTCAACAATGTGAACTTTTACTGCCCGATACGAACGGCTCGATGTATAAATTAACATAATAGCAACTATTTGTCAAGCAAAAATGAATATTATTGCGATAAATGGTAAAACTTTAATTTGTAACATATTTTTGAAAAAAGGAGTAAAATTATGGAAAAAAACAGCAATAAAGCAGATAGCGAAGTTCTTGCAGAGGTTTTTAGAAACGCCTCTCTTGCCCAACAATCAATCACAGATATTTTACCTTCTGTTGATGATGAAAAAATAAAAAAAGAACTTGTTTCTCAGCACGAACAATATGAAAAAATTTGTTCTAAATCAACCCTGCTTGCAACAGAATTAGGGCTTGAAACAAAAGAACCAAATCCTATTAAAAAAGCTATGATGTGGAGTTCAATTAAAATGAACACATTAACCGACAACAGCACTTCACACATTGCTGATATGATGATACAAGGAACTGTAATGGGAATTACAGCACTTAAAACCTCGTTGAGTAAAGTAGAAAACAAACCCAACCAAAAAATAGTAGACATTGCAACCGAACTTTTAAAACTTGAAGAAGGTTTTGAAAAAGATTTAAAAGAATATCTATAATAAAAGGAGTGGCAAAGCCACTCCCTTTTTAAATTATAATTATAAGTAAAGAATAATCGAATTATTTGTATAATATCCGTTTACACTTTTCTCAATTCCTAATTCATTTGCATAAGAAACAACGCTCATATTATCTAAAATCTCTTGACTCATTTGAATTTGCAAGGTTATTCTACTTTCTCCTTCAGTCAATTCCTCAAAGATAAATAAAAGGTTATCAAACTCTGCTTTACTTTCAATTTGTAAAGACACCTCATCACCCATATACTCGATAGTCATTATGTCGAATATATTATAATTTTCATTTGCAATGATGTTTTCAAAACTTTGTCCCGTATAACCAAAGTTTTCTTGTGAGAACAACAAATAGTTGTAGTCGATAAATTCCTTATCACCGTACAACAAATTTCCACTTGTTGCATCGACCAAATACCACTTTCCTTCAACGAACACTTTATTCCAAGCATGCCCTACATTTTGATTTTCACCAAATCCCGTTTCTCTAACGCAAGGAATTCCTTCCATATTTGCAAGCAACACAAACGCTTTTGAAATGCCATCACATACTGCTTTATGGTCGTTGAACACACCCTCAAGATAAAAGCCGTTGTACTTTTTAAGGTTGACACTTGACGAATCAGTTATATTTTTATCGCCTACCATATCTTTTAGTTCATTATCATAAGATACATCATAGATTAGCCATTCATAAATCGCTTTAACTTTTTGTACATCACTCATATCATTATCGCATATTTTGCGAAGCACACTTTTAGCAGACTTATAAATGGCCTCTACAGATGAGCCCTCAACAAAAACAGGTTTAAAGCCCATCTCTAATGTATACCATAATTGGTCTGAATCAGTACATAGAAAAGTATTTTTAATACTTTCTACCTTGAAATCATTAAACGTTTCAGTTCTAGTAGAAGATTCATTGCCAAAGTTCAATGAGTTATATTGATAATATGTTTTATCATATGATGTTTGAACAGTTGCCTTTTCCCAATAGTCAAGTTTAGTAAAATCAAAAACTATATCATAACCACTATTTAATGACTCCCTATGAGTGATGAATAGTGAATTTTGAATAGTTGAGGAGTGAACTACCTTGTCAAAAATTTGTTTGGCAACATCATTAGTAATATCTTCGCCATATACAAGTTTATCTTCATCACTTAAATCAAGATAAATTTTTGCACTTTTATCTTGGCGTAAAATAATACTATCATAAATGATTTGCATATTTTCAACTGAATTTGCTATTAGGTTATCTGTTTTTTTGATAGATGATGCGTACCTAATAACCGACATATCTATCTCGCTGTACCCCTCTCTATTATCAGCCTTTTTTGTATCATCCCAGTTTATAGTTTCATAATAATTAGAACCATCTATTCCAATCGACCCAATTTTTATAGCACAAGAACCTAAAATAATACTACTAAATAGGATAGTAATAGAGATGATAAGCATTTTTACCACCCTTTTTGCTACCATATTAAGTTTTCCCCCTAAAATATGATTTAATTATAACATCAAACTTTACCGATTTCAATACTTTTTTGAAAATTGTGTGAAAATTATTCCCAGTAGTAACAAAATTTATACATAAAACATAATTATTTAAATTAAACAAAAAAGTAGATACCTTTTTAGGTACCTACTTTAATTATATTCATAATTATTGTCTTCTTCTAAAACGCATATCAAACTCAAAATCGTTATCTTCCTCAAAATTTTCGAGTTCCTCAAAACTGCCCTTATTTAAAAGAATTGCGTTGGGAGGTGCTAAAACATTGTTTCCGTCAATTCCTCTAACATTAAATTCTTCTTCGTGATAAGTAACTTGAGGTATCATATATATACGTTTATTACGCATAAACTTGATCATATCTTCAGGGAAATCCTTTTTGATAAGCACTTCCATAATGTGATCGTTAAGTTCAACAATAACCTTGTTATAACCATCAGCCAAACAGTCTTTAATTGCTGAAAACAACTTATAAAAGATATAGTCGTCAGATTGAATTAAACCACTACCTTCACAGTAAGGACAAGGTTGCGTAAGAGCAGACATAGTATCACGCTTATCTTTCTTTCTAGTAAACTGAACAAGTCCAAATCCTGTCATACCTATAACGTTACACTTAACTCTATCGTCCTTTAAGTTTTCCTCAAGAGTTTTTACGACTTTTGCTCTATGTTCTAAATCTTCCATATCAATAAAGTCGACTATAACAATACCACCTATATTACGAAGTCTAACCTGTCGTGCAATCTCTTTTGCAGCAAGCATATTCGTATTAAATACGGTCGTTTCTAAATTGTCGTTACCTACATATTTACCCGTATTTACGTCAATTACCGTAAGTGCTTCCGTCTTGTCAATTATAAGATATGCACCACTCTCTAAAACAACCTTTGAATCAGTGAGTTTTTTAACCTCTTTGGCAAGACCAAATAAGGTAAACATATCTCTATTGCCTGAATACATTACAAGTCGTTTTGCTGCGTTTTCTCCACGCAAAGTTAAAAGGTTTTCAAGCCTGTCATACAAATCTTTATTTCCTACAATAATCTTATCAACAGTTTCATCATAGTTATCTCTTATTACCCTTAAAGGTAGGTCATCTTCACTATGAACGATTTCACCTGTTTTTGCTTTATCGTAGTTTTCAAGAGCCTCTTTATATAAGCCCTTTAAATATTCTGCTTCAACTTTAAGTTGACGCTTTTTTGCAGTCCTTGCAGCCGTACGAATAATAAAGCCTGAACCGACATTTCTAAGTTTATCCACCTCTTGCATAAGTTCATCTCTACGCTCTTCGTCATCAATTTTACGAGAGATGCCTAAAAAGTTAGTTGTGGGTAGATAGATTAAATACTTACCAACGAAACTCAAATGGGCTGTTAGTTTTGCTCCCTTTTTCCCTACGGGAACTTTGGTTACCTGAACCATAATCTCATCGCCTACTCGAAGTTTCAACTTTTGTGGCACGCTAACACTATCAGACAGCGTTGACTTATCAGCAACAACATCGTCAAGGGACAAATAGCCGTTCCTTTCCATACCGATATTTACAAATGCGGCTTGCATACCATTTAATACATTTGTAACTTTACCTTTGTAGATATTGCCTACAATTTCCTTGGGGGCATTTGCCGAATCGATATGATACTCGATAAGTGTACTGCCTTTTGCAAGTGCAGCATAAGAGTCGCCACAGAAACTATCAATGTAAATACTCTTATTCATTATATTTCCTTTGTAAACCGCAAATACCGTAAGGCTACTGCACATACACGAATATCGTAGGTTTAATAAAAATTTTAAACAAAGTTAAAGTTATCAAGCCCAAATGCTTGAATCTTAATTATCTCACCCATAAAGTTAGGGTTTAATGATTTGGCAAAATAGTCGGGACGCAAATTCTCATTGCCCGTCTTTAAGACGCAATATACGTCCTTGCCTTCCAACCGTGCTGAGAGTATCCTACTACGCACGTTTACTCTTTTTTCATTTTTATCAATTATATAAAACTCTTGCGAGTCAAGTACACTTTTAATATCAATTTTGCCTATATTTGTAATTTTATATTCACACGAAGTTATACAGCCTGCCACGTTGGGATTTGACTGCACAACAGCACTTTCTACACACTTTATTCCCTTTGGCGAAAATTGATTAAATTTTTCTTTAAATTCAATCGCAGTTATATCACAATCAGTATCGACACAACAATACTCTGCTTTTGATTTAATACCTACACCTATAGGTGCTGACATAAATATTTTTGGATGTTTATTATATCCCTCGCTCTTTTTTACATCAATTTTACCTCTAATTAGAGTACGAATAATATGACGCAAAGTGTCAAGGTGTGGAATATATTCTGCTCCGTCCATTTTTGTATATCTAAATAATATCATACTTTTTTACTTATTTTGTGATAGATTTATTAAAAGACTTTCACATTTAAAACTTTTTATCTTACTTATCTCGTGATATAGGGCAAAACTCATCCATACCACAATGCTTACAACTTGCCAAGCAACTTCCACTTACTTTTGAAACATACGCTTTATGTCTTTCATTAAGCAGAAAACTTTTTGTTATATATATGTTTATAAAATCCCAAGGAAGAATTTCCTCTTCGCCAAACTCACGAGTATACCAGTCATAACTCACATTACAATCTTCAAACGCTTTGTTCCAACCCTCTTTATTGAGTTTATCGTTCCAGCCGTCAAAAATACAACCGTTTTTATATGCGTTCAGTAAAACCTTGCCTAGTCTTCTATCCCCTCTAGCAAATACGTTTTCAAGTCGTGAAGTAAAATAGTCGTTATAAGAGAGAGTTATTCCCTTCATATACAACTGTTCCTTTAAAAACTTTTGCTTTTCAAAAACCTCTTGCTCATTAACCTGCCTTTCCCATTGAAAAGGTGTAAACGGCTTTGGTATAAAGGTTGATACTGAAATTGAAATAGTTAATGGTTTTTTTCTCTTTTTTGAATTATAAACACTCTTTATAGCAAGTGCAATTTCTTTGATTCCCTCTAAATCTTTTTCAGTTTCAGTAGGTAGTCCAAGCATAAAGTAAAGTTTTACAGCAAAGTAACCCATATCAAAAGCACTTTCAGTTGCGTGTAAAATTTCTTCTAAAGTTACATCTTTATTTATAACGTCCCTCAATCGTTGCGAACCAGCCTCTGGTGCAAAGGTAAGGGAAGACCTTCTAGACTCTTGGACAAACTCGTTATCAAAACTGTCAACTCGAAGGGAGGGAAGGGCTATTTTTGTATCTTTAGGCATTTCCTCTTTTAACCTTAAAATCAACTCTTTAAGCCTAGGATAATCGCCCGTTGACAAACTGTTTAAACTCAATTCATCAAAACCCGTATTATTCAAAATCGAACAGGATTGCTCAACCACTTTATTTACACTCTTTTGTCTAACTGGCCGATACAAAAAGCCTGCTTGACAAAATCTACAACCACGGTAGCAACCACGCATTATCTCAACGAAAGCCCTATCAAAAACAGCCTCGGTATTACTTACTGCAAAACTCCTAGGAAAAGGAGCATTTTCAAGGTCAGTTACGACTGCTCTGTTTACCTTTTTAAACTCTTTTCCGTCAGTCGATTTAAAACCTTTAATTTTTTCGTCTTCATACTCTACTTCAATAAGTGCAGGTACATACACACCTTCAATTTGACTTGCCTTTTCAAAAAACTCCTCTCGTGATGAAGTGCTCTTTAGTAATTTAACAACCTCTGCCGTATGATACTCTCCGTCCCCGATTAAAAAGAGGTCAACAAAGTCAGCCAACGGTTCAGGATTGATTGCACAAGGGCCACCACATATTATTAACGGGTGATTTTTACTACGCTCCTCTCTTTTTAAAGGAATATTTGCAAGGTCCAGCATATATAAAATGTTCGTATATGAAAGTTCATATTGTAAAGAAAAACCAAGAACATCAAACTCATCAAGAGAACGCTTTGAACCAAGTGCGTATAGGGGAATCTTATTTTGCCTTAAAGCACTTCCAAAGTCTTGCCAAGGAGCAAAACATCTATCCGTACCTATTCCGTTATTTAATAAACTTTCAATAACAATTTTAGTGCCTAAATTACTCATACCAACCTCATATACATCAGGAAAGCACATACAAAAATTTATATCTTTCCAATCAGTATCGGTTGTAGAATATTCACCACCTATATATCTTGAAGGTTTTTCTACCGACAAGAGTACGCCTTTTATCTTATCTAAATCAATTATCAAAACTAGTACCTATTTTCTTTTTTAGTGTAACTATTCTATCACACATAATTTTTTTTTGCAATAGGTTAAAGTTTACAAATCGCCTATATTTTCTTTTTTTAAAATAGTTGACAAACTCTCATAAATACTTTCTCTTTCAAAGTAGAGCATAAGTTGATTTTGAGTTATCGTTAAAAGATACTCCTCGTTTTTATAAACATCAAATTTATAAAATTTATCACTTTGCAAATAGGAAATTAACTTTTTTAATGTTACGTTTATATCAACAGCAACCGTCCTTACCTCTAACCCTCGTTTTATACTATCAACAATATAAAAATCAATTTTTGTATATTTATTTTTACCTGCTGAAAAAACCCCTACAACAAGCAAAAATGCAAAGGACAAAAGGGTAAATGAATTTATGCTCTTTTCTCCTATTATAAAAACAATTATAAGCAACAGAGCAAAAGATATGCTTAAAATTAGTGCGAAACGAAAGGCAAACTTTTCATTGATTTTTTCACTCATAACTCTATAAACAATCTTACCACCGTCAAGTGGATAAAAGGGTAATAAATTTAAAACGCCTATTGAAAAACTTGAATATACTGCTGTATCAGTATATGGATAGGATAGAGGGAAAAACCACCAACAACACACAAAGATTATACAGATGATAAAATTGCATAAAGGTCCACACAATAAAAGTTTAACTTCATCTAAAAAGGTTATGCCGTCAATATTACCGTTGACCACAGCACCATAAGGCATAAGCACTACACGATTTAACTTAAAACCTATTTTATACGCATAAAAGGCGTGCCCACACTCGTGAATAACTGCAACTAATGAATAAATCACAAAGGAAAACAGTCCTCCAAAAAAAGCAAAGAACACACCTAATATAATAAACAACGGATGAATTGAAAACTTTAAATTATACTTGCCAAACAATGTTATAGTCGCTTGATACTGCGAAAGAGGTTACCTTTTCATTATTTTCATACATACAAACGCTTAAACCACCTTCAGTAAAGCCAATAGGCACGTTGGGATAAACTTTATCACCAACTTGATTATATAGATACTTCAAACCTGAAAAAATTGTAGTAAACAAAGATGAGTGTTCAACCTCAACATTATAACCAAACTCATCTTGAGTAAAGCTCTTTACCTTTCCTTCACATGGAGAATAAATTGAACTTTCTCCCTCAAAAGAAATAACGCCATCATCAGCAACCTCAAAAAGCATATTTTGAGCATTTGCACTAACGATAGGCTGACAATCAAAATCAAGATAACTGCGAGTATCAAACACAACTTCTTCTGGGAAAAATATGTTTCTTGCATATGAATTTATTGCACTATTTTCCATAAACAAGTTAGTCAGCAAGATAACGGCTGATAGCACGCATACACAAATAAATTCAGCAAGTAAAACTTTACTGCCACTCTTTTTAATTTGTTCACCCTCTGTTATCGCCTTTGTCCTTTTATTTTTAAAGAATTTTAGTTTTTTTAAAAATCCTTCCTTTTCATATACTTTGCCACTTTTAGTAACTCTGCCTTCCTCTAATGCCTCACTCTCCTCAATATTAGGGGAAAACTCCACCCTATCATTGATTGCGTCAATAGTTTGTTGTTTTAAATCTTCAATATTCTTTTTTTTCTTTGATTTTTTTTGAACGACATTTAAGGTATTTACAGGAATTTCTATCATTTCAGCATAGTCAATTTGATTACTCATTTACCATCTCCTTGCTTTTTATTAAAAGATATGCTTAATAACTGGAGAAAAGAACAAAAAAGACCTTTGCTTTTGCAAAAGTCCTAAATAAAATGTAATGGGTAGTACATTTACAAAATGCACTACCCAAAAACAATATATGATAAGGGGGAAAATGATGAGCTTTTTAAAACCTTGGAACTCTCGTTCCTTGATTACGCATATATAATAACAATTAATTGTTATCATTTAAAGTTAATTGTATGAAAAAATAAGTAAAACAGTTGAATAATTTATATTTTTTATGTGTAAAATAATAAAATTGATGACATAAATGTAATGGACAGTACATTTACAAAACGTACTGTCCAAAAACAATATATGATAAGGGGGAAAATGATGAGCTTTTTAATACAAACTTGAAACGATTTGCCTCGCCTCTTGTTTGTGGTTATATAATACAATATCTAAAAAAATATGTCCACAAATTTTTAAAAAAATAAAAAAAATTTTTATTTTTATGTTTATTTACATATTTTGAAAATTTGTAACAATTTTATTGACTTTTTATATTATATAAACCGACACAAAAAACAACCAAGAGTTGTTGCAAAAAGGCTACAAAGCAAAGCGACAAGAATAGGCACAAAAAGTTTTTTCTCCTTCACGGTGGAAAAATAAACGGCTGAAACATAAAAAATAGTTTCGGACGCGCCGTAACATATACAAGCACATCTTGCTATATAACTATCTGCTCCATAAACCGAAAAAACTTCTACTAAAAGAGCAGTTGAACCACTTCCTGAAAAAGGTTTGAGTATTACAAGTTTAACAATTTCTTTAGGTATACCTAAAAATGAGCAAGCTGGAGTTAAAAAGGTAATCATCTTGCTAGACAATCCACTAACTTCAAAAAGTTCCATCATAAGCATAATGGTAGCGATAAATGGAAAAATTGAAAAAACCAAGGGAATTGCACCCTTTACTCCCTCTGCAAAAGAATCATACACCTTTACCTTTTTCCCTTTTGCAATTATAAAAACGATAATAAAAATGCAAGGAATTAAATAGACAGTTAACCACATTTTTTTATTTTATAGTATCCTTTTAAAATTAAAACTCCTATTATTGTAGATATGGCTGTACTTATTAAGATAGGCAAGATAACATCATAGGAGGCTGTTGAACCAAATTCGTTGCGAAGTGCCATAATAGTTGACGGAATAAGTTGCAGGCTTGTTGAGTTAATAATTAAAAAGATACCTTGCAAATATTCTCTATTTTCAAGTTTATCAAAACGTTCAACTGCTTTAATCCCTAACGGAGTTGCCACTCCACCAAAACCTAAAAAATTTGCTGAAATATTGCCTGAAATATATTCTAACGCCTCTCTATCATTTGTCTTAAAAAGCCTACGATTGATAGGTTTTAAAAGTTTTGATAGATTTGCCATTAAACCACAATCTTTCATTATTTGTAACAATCCTAGCCAAATAGTATAACTGATACAAAGAGTAAAAGTTAAATTGAGTGCATTTTTTGACGCTGAAAGCATAGATGATAAAAAAATATTGGGATTGGCAATAGTGATAATTATAGTCGAAAGCAAAAATATAATAAAAAAAACTGAATTCATAACTTTATATAATTTATGAACAAACAAAAGAGAATATACTTTGATAAATATTTTACAAATTTTCTTAAATGGGTTATAATGAAAAAGAATTTAAGTAACTCATAGGAGTAATAGAAAAAATGGAAAAGCAAAAATATTATTTAACTTCATCTCTACCCTACGCCTCTGGCAAACAACATATAGGAAATATGTATGAAATGGTCGTTGCCGATAGTTTAGCCAGATACAAAAAAACGCAAGGCTACGATGTATTTTTTCAAACGGGAACAGATGAACACGGCGAAAAAATTGAGTTAAAAGCAAAAGCCGAGGGAATTACTCCTAAACAATTTACAGACAGAACCTCAAGCACTTTTAAAGCACTACAAGAAAACTTAAATGTAAAGTACGACAATTTTATTCGTACTACTGACGAGCATCACAAAAAACAAGTGCAAAAGATTTTTGATAAATTAGTTGCACAAGGAGATATATATAAAGGCAACTACGAGGGTATGTACTGTACTCCTTGCGAAAGTTTTTGGACAAGTTCACAATTAGTTGACGGAAAATGCCCTGACTGTGGTAGAGATTGTCAACCTAAAAAGGAAGAAGCGTATTTCTTTAAAATGAGCAACTACGCCGACAAACTTTTAAAACATATTGAAGAAAATCCTGATTTTGTAACTCCTAGAAGCACTGCACAAGAGATGATTAACAACTTTATCAAACCAGGTTTGAGAGATTTGTGCGTTTCAAGAACTACAATAAACTGGGGTATACCTGTAAATAGCGATCCTAAACACGTAGTTTATGTTTGGCTTGATGCTTTAACAAACTACATTACAGGACTTGGCTATGATTTGGACGGCAATAACGCTGAAAACTTTAAAAAATACTGGCCCTGCGATGTTCATATTGTTGGAAAGGACATTGCAAGATTCCATATTATCTACTGGCCTATATTTGTTATGGCATTAGGCTTGCCCTTACCTAAAAAGATATTTTCACATCCTTGGCTTTTACAAGACGGCTTAAAAATGAGTAAATCCAAAGGCAACATTATATATTCGGACGACCTTGTAAATGTTTTAGGTGTTGACGCTGTAAGATACTATCTACTTGCTGAAATGCCCTTTGATAATGACGGAAACATTACTTGGGAGAGTATAATCAATAAAACGAACTCCGACCTCGTAAACGTATATGGCAACCTTGTATCACGCACCATTTCAATGGCAAACAAATATTTTGATGGCGTACTTGAAAACAAAAATGTATGCGAACCTGTTGATGATGAATTGAAAAACATTATCGCTAGTGCATATAAAAAACTTAACGGAAGGATAGAAGAATTTAGATTTGCAGATGCAATGGGAGAGATTTTTGCAATTTTCCGTAGAGCAAATAAGTATGTAGATGAAACTTGTCCTTGGGTGCTAGCCAAAGATGAAGGAAAAAAAGACAGACTTTCAACCGTTTTATACAATTTAGCACAAGCAATAGTTGCAGGAACTTCGTTATTGGCGCCTTTCTTGCCTGACGCTTGTGAGAAAATTTTAAAGCAAATGAACTGCAATGCAGTTGAATTTGAAAATATTGAAAAACTAGACCTTATTCCAAACGGAACTAAGGTTACTTCAAAACATGAGTTTTTATTTAATAGACTTGATAATGACGAAATTATGAATAAAGTTTTGGCAATGTATGAAGAAAGAAAAGCAAAGGAGGAAAAAGTGGAAAAAGTAGAAGAAATTAAAACAGTAGAACAAATAAGTATTGACGATTTTGCAAAAATACAACTCAAGGTGGCACTTGTAACTGCTTGCGAAAAAGTTGAAAAATCAGATAAACTTTTAAAACTTACCTTAAAACTAGGCAATGAAACAAGAACTGTTGTAAGTGGCATTGCAAAAGCGTACTCCCCTGAAGAAATGGTAGGCAAGAGAGTGGTTTTGCTTGCTAATCTTAAACCTGCTAAACTTCGTGGAATTATGAGTGAAGGCATGATTTTATGTGCTGAAAATGAAGAAGGCAAACTTGCACTTTTAACTCCCGATAAAGATATTGAAGACGGAAGTTGTATTTTTTAAAGATGTATATTGATACGCACGCCCACCTAACTTATGACAGTTACGATTTAAAAAAAGTAACTGATGAATATGAGATAAATGGTGTTAAAAAAATTATAAACGCAGGCTACGACTTAGACTCGTCATTGTGGGGTGAAAGGCTAGCAAATGAATACGAGAGTATTTACTTTGCAGTTGGTGTACACCCTGCTGACAGCAAACAAGTAGATGAAAAGAATATTGATATTTTTAAAAAACTTTCAACTCACAAAAAGTGTGTGGCAATAGGTGAAATAGGACTTGATTATCACTATGACAATACTGATAAGATAGACCAAAAGAGAGCGTTTATAAGACAAATTGAACTTGCTAATGAGTTGCAACTGCCTATAATTATTCACTCACGAGATGATGTTGAAGATATGCAAGAGATTTTAAAGGCAAATAGAAATTTACTTTTGAACGGTGGTGTTATGCACTGCTATTCGCACAGCAAAGAGTGTATGAAAACCTTTTTAGATTTAGGTTTGTATATTTCATTTGCAGGACCTATAACCTTTAAAAATGCCAAAAAAGAAGATGTTATTTCATATACTCCTGACGACAGGATATTGGCTGAAACGGATTGCCCGTATTTAACCCCCGAACCTTTTAGGGGAAAACAAAATGAACCTAAAAATGTAGTTTACGTTACTAAAAAAATAGCACAAGTAAAAAATAAGAGCACAGAAGAAATGAAAAAAATCATTTGGAAAAACGCTCACACTTTATTTAAAAAATTAAATGGTGATTAAAAGTGAATACTTACTCATATCAAATTGACAACAATTTATATTTAAACATTACAAACAACTGTTCAAATGACTGTACATTTTGCGTTAGAAATGAAAAAGCAAGTTACTACGGCAACTACTTATGGTTAGATAAAGAACCTACAGTTGAGGAAGTTATATCAACCATTGACGACATAAAAAAATATGACGAGATAGTTTTTTGTGGATTCGGCGAACCGACCTATAGAATTTATGAGGTTATAACGATTGCCGATGAACTAAAAAAATTGGGAGCAAAGCATATCCGTCTTAACACAAATGGACACGCTAATTTAATAAATGGTTACAATGTAGTGCCTCAACTAAAACTAAAAATTGATGAAATAAATATTAGTATGAACGCATCTTCAAAAGAGTTTTACAACAAACTATGCAGACCTATCAATAAGGAAAAGGCTTTTGAAAGTATGCTTGACTTTGGTAGATGTTGCGTTGCTGAAAAGATGAACGCACACTTTTCAATAGTTGACTGCATAGGCAATGAGGAAATTGAAAGGTGTAAAAATCTTGCAAAAGAGGTAGGATTACCTTTAAGAATTAGAGAATTTATACAAGACAGTTAAAATGAACGATTTAAAGAGTATTTTAATAAAACACAACTTTTCTTTTAAAAAACAGTTTGGTCAAAACTTTATCTCGGACACGAACCTATTAAAAAGCATAGTTGACCTTGCAGAAGTTGGCAAGGACGACACCGTTGTTGAGATAGGTTGTGGTGCAGGAACGCTTACAAGAGAAATTGCAAAAAAAGTAAAACAAGTTTTCGCTTTTGAGATTGACACAAAACTCCAACCCGTTTTGGCTGAAACTCTTGCAGGCTTTGACAACATTGAGGTTATTTTTAGAGATTTTTTAAAACAAAAACTTGATGAATTTGAAAAGAATATGCCTCAATATACAGTGATTGCAAACTTGCCTTATTACATTACTACACCACTTGTTATGCAACTTGTGGAACACAGCAAAAAAGCAAAATCACTTGTTATAATGGTACAAGAGGAAGTTGCTAATAGATTTTCAGCAAAAGAGAACACAGCAGACTATGGAGCAATTACTGCTAACATAGCCTTGCGTGGCGTTGCTAAAACGGTAAAGAGGGTAAATAGAAATATGTTTTACCCCGTTCCTAATGTTGATAGCGCAATAGTAAAAATTGACTTTGTTGACGGAAGAATAAAAGTTAAAAATGAAAAAACTTATAAAGATGTAGTTCGCTCTGCCTTTATAAATAGAAGAAAAACTTTTAAAAACAACCTGATGACAAGTTTTAACTTCACCAGAGAACAAGCCGAAGATTTGCTTACAAAGTGTGAAATTGACCTTAATGCAAGGGGGGAAACTTTATCCCCTGAAAAATTTGCCCAACTTGCCGATATAATATTAGATAACAATTAAATAAAAAGCCATAGGCATTTGCCTATGGCTTAAATATTTTTTAAATTATAGATACTATTTTCATTTGATACATATCATAAAATGAAAAAAGACAACCCACAGTTGTCCTTTCAAAATATTACATCAAGCCCTGCACATAACTCACACCATTTAGTTACGCACCAACTTGTCCTTATCGAATTTGTACTCATAGTATAACTTATAATTATAAAAAACACTTGTAGGTTTTGTGAAAAAATATAAAAAAACTGTGATTGTTTGATATTTTTGTCGAAAATAATTAACAAATTAAAAATTTTCAAAAAAGAAGGGACAGTTTACAACAAACTGCCCTCGTCTATTTTACTTAATACTCCATTGGATTATAAGTCATTGTTTTTTCCACGGAATACTTTGATGAACAAGTGCTAAAAAATACACACTCGTCCATCATAGCACCGATATTGTCTAACGTTTGTTTGAGCCACCATTTGCTGAAATTCATTTTTCAGCAAACGTTTGTTTGAGATTGTAAATTTATTTAAAACAACCTGAGTTGTAAAATATAAAAATCTCACCCATATTCTACTTTTAACCCTTTTCCCTAAACAATTTTCCCCGTTACAGAAGCATAATAAAAATTTTATTTACTTTTGCTTTTATAGAAACACATAATTTTACAATTTTCTTTATAAAATTTCTGTTTTCATTTTATTTTTACAATTTTCACAATCCTTACACATTTAAATGAGAATAAAACGGGTTTTCACCCGTTCTATTGAAATCAAAAATATAAAGATACCAACAATTAAAAAATTTTTTATTGTGCTTTTTTCTTTGAAAGGTAGTCGTTAATAGCCTCTTTAATTGCTTGCTCTGCTAAAACTGAACAGTGTATTTTTTGAGGGGGCAAACCACCTAAAACTTCTATAACCTTTTTGTTAGTAAGTTGCAATGCTTCCTCAATGCTTTTTCCTTTAATCATTTGAGTTGCAGTAGTACTTGTAGCCACTGCTGCTGCACAACCAAAAGTTCTAAACTTGCAGTCAACGATTATATCGTTTTCTACCTTTATAGTTATCTCCATTATATCGCCACATGCTTCGCTACCGATTTTTCCGTAGCCGTCAGCATTTTCAATAAAACCTACATTTTGTGGATTTTGAAAAGCATCCATTACTTTTTCATTATACATATAAACTCCTTTCTACTTGTTATATAGGGGGGACATTGCCCTCAAGTCAGCAACAATCTTTTTTAGTGTGTCAACAGTATAGTCAACTTCCTCAATAGTGTTGTGTTTGCCAAAAGTGAAACGAATTGAGCCGTGTGCCAACCCCTCAGGCAAGCCGATTGCCAAAAGCACATGCGAAGGTTCAAGTGTTCCTGACGAACAAGCCGAACCACTAGACACACTAATTCCTGCTAAATCTAGTTTAAATAGTATCGATTCGCCCTCAATATATTGAAATGAAATATCAGCGTTTGCGGGCAAACGGTCATATCTATCTCCGTTTAGTTTAACATAGGGAATTTCAGCCATTACTCTATCTATAAATCTATCACGAAGGGAAGACACATATTTAGCATTTTCTTCAAGTTTTTCATTTGCAAGTTTTAATGCTTCAGCCATACCCACGATACTAGGAACATTAGTAGTTCCACCACGCATCGACCTCTCTTGATGCCCACCTGTAATGATTTTGCCAAGTCTTGTCCCAGACTTAACATACAAAACACCACAGCCCTTTGGACCGTAGAATTTATGAGCAGAAAAACTCAAAAGGGAAACACCAAGTTCTTGAACATTTACCTTAATTGCGCCCGTTGCTTGCACAGCGTCAGTAAAACAAACAATTCCTCTTTCTTGAGCAATCTTGCTTATCTCTTTAATAGGTTGAATTGTTCCTATCTCGTTATTAGCCATCATAACACCTATAAAAATAGTGTCATCACGAATAATACTCTTTAAATATTCCAAGTCAACCTTTCCGTTCTCATCAACCTTTGCAAGCTGAACCTCAAAACCTTCCTTTTCAAGTTCCTTTGCAGTAGTCAGCATTGCAGGATGTTCAATCTCGCTGATAATTAAATGTTTTCCCTTTAAACTATAAGCATGAGCAACGCCCCTTAAAGCCCAGTTGTCAGCCTCGGTACCTCCAGAGGTAAAATATATCTCATTAGGTTTAGCACCTAATTGTTTAGCAATTTCATCTCTTGCCTCATCAACAGCCTTTACTGAATTTCTGCCAAAAACATGTTGAGAGTTAGGATTGCCAAACACTTCAGTAAAATAAGGCATCATTTTTTTAAAAACTTCTTCATCAAGCGGAGTAGTTGCCGCATGGTCTAAATATATATTTTTCATATAAAACCTTCTTAAAGAAAATTGATTACTTTTTTAATTTCATTTATTACAATCACACTCAGTCTTACAATGACAGGCTGGCATTTGCTTAAAATCATCTACCATTGACTGCAAAGTAATTTCGTCTAATACTTTATTGATACCGTCATACAATCTTTTCCAAACCGAACCTGAGGCACACTTTTTACAAGAGGCTGTAACGCAACCTACAATTTCCATATTGTCCTCCAGGGTACGAACTATATCACCAACTGTAATTTGCTCTGCACTTTTTGAAAGCACATAACCTCCGTTTGCCCCTCTCGTTGCAACTGTTATTCCTGCCCCACAAAGCATCCTCATAATTTTTTCAATATACTTGCTTGATACTGAAATCTCCTTTTCAAGAGTTGATGCCGACATAGGCTTGTCAGGATTGAGTGCCAAAATATAACAGGCTCTTAAACCGTATTGTGATTTTGATGATAACTTCATCTCTTTCTCCAAAAAATAATTGCAACCAAACTGGTCGCAATTATTCTATAACTTTATTATAAATATGTCAAATACTTTTATACATTTGAGATATTATTTTTTGAAAAAGAACAGCCACAATAATTCTGTCTATAAAGATTATATTCTTTGGAAAGATTTATTGAGTCTAAATAGCCGTTTTCCTTTTTAAAATCACAGGGTAAAAATTCAATTTGGTACAACTTTTCAAGTTCAAAGCCTATTTCATTTATCCAGTTTGCGTTTTTCAGTGGACTTACAGAGAGGGTAGTAGTGAAAAAGTCAAACCCCTTTTCCCTTGCAACGCAAGCAGTTTTAGACATACGAAGTTTATAGCACTTTTTACATCTTGCACCACCTTCTTTTTCTCCTTCCAATCCGCGAATATAGGTATAAAAATCATCAATGTTGCTTTCAACATCTAAAAAACTCGCCCAGCCCGTAGTTTGCAAAAACTTCATCTGTTCAGCCTTGCGTTTAAGATATTCCGTTTGGTCATCAATGTTGGGGTTATAGTAAATCACCGTTATATTAAAATAATCTTTTAATACCTTTATGCAATGAGAAGAACAAGGAGCACAACAGCTATGCAATAAAAGTTTCTTTTTGCCATTTAAACTATTTATTTTTTCCTTCATAAGTTGATTAAAATTAGTCATAAATTCACCTGGATAAATTTTAGCATTTTTTAAGAGAAAAAACAACAATATTAAAATCGTTGCTTTTTTTTATTTATTATGATATTATTTATTTATCGTGCAAATATATGTGAGTTTGTCGTATAGCATTTAAAAGGAGAATTTTATAATATGGAAATGCAAGAAAATCAACCTAAGATGAGCGTAGGTGCTTGGATAGGTACAATTTTGCTTGGTATTATCCCCGGTGTTAATATCGTTTGCTGGATACTTTGGTTTTTTGGTGTAGGAAATAAAAATAGATGCAGTTTTATCCGTGCATCATTTATCTTTTTTTTGGTAATGGTTGCACTATTAGTAGGTACATATTTTATTTTAACAAAACTTGTTGGAATTGACCTTATGCAAACCTTACAATCTTTGATTACAACGGTTAGTGAAATGATTTCAGCATAATAAAAAAATAACGGACGTTTAAAACGTCCGTTTTTTATTCTACAATTTCTTTATTTTCTTGCTCACGCATACTCTTTCGTAAAGTATATTTAAGCAAAGTTTGAAGTCTAGGTGTATTGTACCTCAAAATGAATAGAGGTAAAAAATTTAAAAACATATTTACGATTGCTACGGGCAATCCAAACATATAAAAATATTTAGGCTGTATAAGAAGAATTAAAAAGCCTACAAATACAAGCACCAAATGAATAACTGCACCATAATTATTTTCTAAAATAAACCTTTTTATATATTCAGGGTTGTTAGGGTCTTTTATTTCGCTCTTGCTAAAACTTGTAAAACAACCTAGTTCAAGAACTTTATCCTTCCACTTTTTAATACCTATCGCTTCGTAAAAACGAATTTCTCTTTTACTTGCCTTTGCCCATTTTACATTGTAATCAAACCATTTTGCAGGCAAGCACCTTCTTATAATGGTTGCAAAAATTCCATCAACAGCAATTACAGCAACTGTATTGATAACTACGGAAAGCACTATGTATAAAATTGAAAGTTCAAAGGTATTAAAGGCAATGTTAAAAGCCATTATTGCAAGCATTGATAAGCCTATCGTCAAAATGTAAAACAACATTGTTTTTATTCCTTTTCATAAGTTAGTGGCACACCGTAAAACTTTTCATAAGTTTCCTTCCATAAACGATAATTCTCTTGTGCCATATATTCAATATTCTCCTTGTCGGTAAAATCCTCTTTAGGATAGATAGGAGGTAAAAAATGTAAATGATATTCTTGCAAGTTAAAGCCATCAGCACCTATTTTGTCGCTGTCGGTCATTGTTATAAAAGCAGGTATTATTGGCACATTTGCACTTACGGCAAATTTGAAAGCACCACTTTTAACAGGACGGGGCTTTCTATAATTCCACCACATACCTTGTTCGGGATAAATTAAAATCTTTTCTCCTCTGGTAAGCAAAGTATTTACACTTCTTAAAAAGTTTTTCATTGTAGCAAGAACGCTACTCAAAGGCAATGTATTGCAGTTCCTAAAAAAGAATCCGTATATACCCTTAAAGTTAGTATAGTTACCCTCACGAATAACACGATACAAATGCTTTTTCCCTAAACTTTTTTGTATCGCTTTGAAAACCACATAGTTGTCATAAGGATTAAAGTGGTTGCAAGTAATCATTGCCCCACCTTTAACTGACAAATAGTTTTCAAAACCAATAATCTCTTTTATTATTAAATTGCCTTTCTTTATCTCTTTATCAAAATAGGCTATTGCGACTTTGTTTGCAAAGTATGATTTTATTTTACTAGATAGTTTTTTCCCTAAATAGTCAACTTTATCAGGTTGGAGAGGAATAGTTTCAGGATCGTCCTCAACATCTTTGTCCCACCAACCTTTTTTTTCATACTCGTTTATCTTTTCTAAAATAGCAAGCCTTTCTGCTGATTTTTCAACCATATTAACCAACAACGCTTACTTGTTTACCGGTATCTGCAAGTAGACTAGTTGCTCCCTCTACAATTCTATTTGCTTTTTCAAATAAATTCATTTCAAGTTCAGTAGCAGGCTTTAATTCCCCACTCTCAACCCTTTTTATTTCGCTTTCAGCAAGTGCTTCCAAATTTGCATATTGCTTAAAATCTCTTTGGCGTTGCTCCTCTGTATAATTTTTAAGAATTGAATCAATCTTGTCAAAATAGGGAGTTTCCTTTGCATAACTCCAGAACAAATCACCAAACATAACGTTTTCAAAATGCCAAGGTTTCCAGTTGATTTTGTAGTGAGCAAGTTTTACTCTACTCTCATCAAAGGGAATTTCCTTGATAGGAGTTTTGTTCCAAGCAACATCAATCATTAAAACTTTATTCTTGCAAAGTACATTTAAATAATCTTCATCTTGAGTAACTTGGAATTTATAGCGAGAAAGTAACTCAATAAAACCACCTTCAATATCATCATTTCTCATTTTCTTTAAGTTCATAACAAGTACGCCTGCATTGAAAAATTTATCACGGCGAATACCACACAATTTTTCAGCGTAAGTACCAAATACATCAACTTGAGTCATAACTTCTTCAACGATTGCACCAACATAATTGTTTAAAATGTTATGATTGTACAGTTTTGAAATATCATCTGCAATTATAACATCGCAGTCAAGATATAAAGCCTTGTCATATTGAGGGAACATTTTAGGAACAAAAAATCTAAAATAAGTAGTGTTCGTATAATAATCTCTCATATGCAACTTGTCTTTAATTCTTTCAAGTTCATTGCTTACGTCAACGAAAGTGATTTTAACATAATCGTTAGCCATAGCACCTATTACTTTTTTATTTTCTTCACTCAATGAAGCCGTTAAAACGTTGATATCGTAAAAATATTTTTTTGATGCGTTTTTTATAAGTGAGTGAATAGCAACCCCAAGAAAAGGTGCGTAATTGTCATCTGTTGCGAAAAATATAGGAATTTGTTTTGTCATAATTACTCCTTCGTTTTTAACTAATTCAAAAATAATCCACATCTCATATGTGTACCTATATTGTAAATGAAAATTTTGATAAAATCTACAAAATTTGGTCTACCCTTTTGTTTTTGATATAAACTACTAATTTTTAGTAAAGTAGACTTGAAGCAACCTAAATAGAGAATTAAATTTTAAATATAATAAAAGTAGAATTTAGGTAAACTGAAAGTAGAACATCCCATAAATAAAGGGAAAAAGGAGGGTGTTTTGCCCTCCTTTTAAAATAAATTTAATCAAACATTTTTAATTTTTAAAAATTTTAATTTATTCTACTTCCTTTTTTTCTTCATTTTTTACATTAGAATCGTCAGTAGATTTAGCAGTAGAGTTCTTCTTTTTCTTCTTAGTAGAGTTTTTTTCACCACTTTCAACCTCAACACTGCTCGCCTTTTCTACTTTTTCTCCATTTTTAATTTGCTCATAAAATTCTGCCTTTGCCATTTCAAAATAAGGCTTAAAGAAAAGATAATAAACTAATCCTAATGTGATAATTGAAAGTAACCACCAACCTATAAAAGATAAGCAAAACTTTGTGTAGTTCCACTTGTTGCCGTTCATAAGTTGATTTGACCTTGCAAGTGCAAGTTTAGGTGTGATTTTAGGATTATCGTAAAGTATATTCATAGCCATTGAATATGAAATACCTTTAATAATACCAGGAACTATTAAAAGTAGTGAAAATGCAAATACCTTTATCCATCTCAAAAGATATGTAAGTGCAGGAACTACAAACTTTTTAAAAGCAGAAAACAAATCATCATAAACGGGAGATTGATTTCTTGATAGTTTTAAAACATATGTAACATAGCCCAAAAGCAAAGGACCTTCAACGAGCAACGCACCAGCACCTAAAAACAAACAAAAAGTTGCCATCATAATAAGCATATAGAGTATACTAACTGCAATAATTTGTTCCCACTTGCCCTTCAATTTGCTAGTAGCGTTATTTTTCATTTCTTTTATTGTTTGCATATAAATTCTCCATTTAAAATTTCAATTTAAAAACAAGCAAAGTATAGCATATATTATGTTATCGAACAAACAAATAAATTGTCGCTTTTTAGTTTTTCGTGTAATTTTTACAAACTTAGTAGAAAAATTACACAATTAAAGCCATCAACCTTGTTGATGGCTTTTTAATCATTAAATTTAAAATCGTAGAACGAACATTAAACTGTTTGAATCACTTTTAAGAGTTTCCCCTTCAAACGCGAACGATTTATACAGGTTAATTGCAGTAATATTATCAGGGGAAGTTTTTAATCGTATTCCTTTTATTTTTAAACCTTTGCAATACTCAATATATTCTTTTAACAAAATAAAGGCATACCCTTTTCCTCTAAACTCAGGCAAAGTACCCACCAAAGATATATATGAAAATCCGTCCACCAAGTCCGTCGTATAACCTATAACTGCTGATATGATTTTTCCATTGTCATCTGTTTTAACAACTTTATAGGCTTTTTCATACAACTTATCCGTATACTCCAACAAATCCACTTGTTTTGAAAGAGGTGTTTTATACTGTGAATCCATACTAAATACAAATTCTTTTAAACTTTCCTTGCTTACTGAAACCATATATAAAATTTCTCTTATTTTTTCCAATCGTTTACAATATATTTTCTTTTTTGAGAAGAAAGCACGGGTATTTCTTTAACATACTCGATTTTTATAACAGCATCATCACCTAATACCCTTGAAAGTAGAGTAATTAGTTTTTCCTCGTCTACTTTTGAAATAGCATTAACATTTAAACAATATAAGTATTGCCCCTTTTGAATAAATTGCCATTGCAAGATATTACTCATACCCCACATTGAGTGTGAAATATCAAATGGACACAACAAATTGTTTTTAGTATCATAAATAGAATCCACTCGCCTGCCGTATATCTGTTCAAGTTCAATTTGATTATCTTTAATACAATAACTACCCAAATCACCCGTATCATACCTAATCAAAGGAAATGCGTGATTGTGTAAATCGGTAAATACAAGCCTACCAATCTCACCCTCATTTGCAGTTTCATCACAATCCAGTTTTAAAACCTCTATATAAAAAGACGATTTGTTTATCTTATAATTTGTTTTACCAAACTCTTTTTGTGCAAGAGTACCCATTTCCATATCAGCGTATCTATCAAAAAGTGGGCATTTAAAAACCTTTATGATTTTTTCAGCAACGGTATCAGTTAAAGTTTCAGCACTGACAATAACTGATTTACACCCAAACTCATAATCCTTATTTTGCTTAATAATGTAATTTGCTATATTTTCAAGTATAGAAGAATAACCAAATATCGTTATCGGTTTCCAATCTAAAATAAAGTCAATAAGTTTATCAATATTATTTTCATCAAACTTTGAGATATCATATCGCCAAATATTTTCTCTCTTATCGACCTCTCTATCTACTTGCTTGCCAATTAATGAGCGTAAGTGAAGCATTTTATCGTGCGAATTATAAAATGCATAATCGCCATAAACTTTTAAATCAGCAATCGCTCTTGCCCTTTTTACAAAATCTTGTTTTACCTGAAAGGGCGTTCCCGTTGAACCACTAGTAAGAGATATATGTGAGGGCTTTGCAAAACTCTCATCACTCAAAAAATCGTCATAATTCGACAAATAATCAGCCTTAGTCAATACAGGAAAAACATCATCTATTTTGTACTTTGAATAAAACTTAGTATGCTTGATAGCATATTCTTTAATATCTTGCAGTTTATTTTCAAACCTTACAACGCTCGATTGATTTTCCTTTAAAATCTCATTATACTGTTCAAAAACCAATGGATTGTTTTTAAAAAACTCGATTGCTTTATCGTTCATTTATTCTTCCCTTATTAAATAAAAATGGCTGGGGTGATAGGATTTGAACCTATGCGTAACGGAGTCAGAGTCCGTTGCCTTACCGCTTGGCGACACCCCAATGCCTTTTAATTTTAGCACAAATTTTATTTTGATACAATCAAATGATAACATAAAAATTAAAAGTTTAATATAAAATAAAATACAACAACAAATTATAAGACGCAAGGAGAATTTTATGAGTGAATTTTTGAGTAACATTATAGGAAAAAAATGTATTAAAAGTAACGGAGAGTTGGTTGGAACGGTTTTTAAGTTGACTGCAAATAAAGATTATACAAAAATTAAAAATATTTATCTTTTTGATGAAAAGGAGGAAGAAATAGTTTTTTCTTTTTGTTCGATTGAGCATATCGGCAGTGGAGGAATAATAATGGGGCAACTTGTTAAAGGTTTAAAAATTGAAAGCGAACTTCCATTAGGAATTTTTGTAATAGACAAGCGTGGCAACGACCTTGGACAAGTGATTGACTTTGAGTTTGATGGAAACAGCCTTAATTATTTGATAACTACAAAAGGAAAATATCAAACAAAAAAGGTTGAAATTTTAAGCAAGGAATTTATCATTTTAAATTTAGAAAAAAATACTAACAAACCTGAAAAGAAACAGGCAGAAAATACAACCCCTATGCTTACAGGTAAAAAAATAAAAAAACCCATCTATAACAATTTTGGCGAACTTATAATTGCACAAGGCACTTTAATTACACCTGACATTGTAAAGAGGGCTTTGAATAACGGAAAACTATTTGAGTTAACCCTTAACACTCTAATGAATTGACATTGTACTTTGACATAAATTTGATAAGAGAGGATAATTCGTCATTGAGAGTACGGGCTTCATCTTCGGTAAAATTCTTTTTTCCGTTTAGAGCAAATAAATTATTTTCTATTTGAGATATTTCTAACTCATCATACTCGTTTAAATCTTTATCTTTTAAAAGTGAAATCATACCCAAGGCATGTTCAAGTTTTATATCAAGTTGTACTGTCCTTGGGGGAAATTCTTCCTTTTTTATAAAATGCTTATTACTTTCGCTCACTACGATATTTGAAGTAGGATTATCTCCTTTTATGATACTCAAAATATTGTATAATATATAAGACAGCAATTTATTTAGCATTGCGTAAAAGACAGAGGCATAAAAGGACAATTTAGTTATATTTGTGTTATGCAACTTACACATACAAAAACAAAATAGACTTATAGCACAAACACTACCCAAAACATTATACCAACCTTTTTTGCTTGTTCTTACTCTTTGCGAAAACGCACACATAAAAATTAAAATTATAAAGATGAAGACAGGCAAAGCAAATAGAAAAAAGAAAGTATCCATAATATCTAAACTTCCTATTGCCCCCACTATATAATTACAGACATAAGAAAAATACTCAACCATAATTTGAACCTCACAAACTTTTGATTGAGTATATACTTTTTTTAAATGAAATATACTAGATTTCAATAAAAATTTCTTCTTGTTTTTTTATATTGATAAGACTCACCTTAATCTTTTTATCAGGATATGATTTTTTTACAACCTCACTATACAGTCTTAACTGTGGTAGATAAATGGTTTTTAAACTTTCTTTATCTTTTGAGGTAAACTTATAATCATATATATAACACTCGTTATCACCTACTGCCAAAAGGTCGATTGAACCTGTAACAAAAACTTTGTCATAATCAAGTAAAAGGGCTTTTCCGTCAAGGGTAGTTGCAAAGTCGCACTCCTGCATAATTTTTAAACCTTTAATTCTTGTAAAGCAGTCCATTGACAAAATCTTTTGCAGTTTATCAGTTGACAACAAATCTTTATAACTTTCTAAACTGCTTGAATTTTTATCAAGTTCATCTTCGATAGAATTTATATTGTTAAAATCAATAAGTTCCAAAAACTTATGGTAAGCAGTTCCCCTTTCATTTGCTTTAAACTTTTTATCTGTATCAATTACGTCTTCATCGCTTAACTGGATAACGTTCTTTTCGGTCATATCTTCCTTTACAAATTCGCTATATTCAAGGGCGACAAGTTTTGACGCAGTAGTGTCTAACGAACTCTCTTTAAATCGTTCGTCTGTATATTCAAAGGCTAGTTTTTTTGCAATCTCCTCTATTTTTTCTTTCTCTCTATAACTAGCTAAAAACTGCCTTTTTTCTTTTTCAAGTTCCTCTCTTACACAGGGCACATCGTCAAGCTCCTCGTCATTTATATTGACGAAGTTTGCATAACTTTTTGCATAAGGCACATTTGCTAGTAAAAAGTTTTCCCTCTTTGTAAAAATCAAATGTAAGTCGTTTTGAGCCCTTGTCATAGCAACATAAAACAAAAACATCTCATTTTTAGAAGTTTCTAGTTTTCTCTTTTCGTTCATCAAAAGACGAAGCAAAGTGTTTCCTCTAACTAAACTTTGGGTGTTATAACTATGGGTAACAATGCCATACTCGTCTTCAAAAAATATAAGACTTTTTGAATCCTGAGTATTGATTGAGTTGTTCATACCGGCACAGATAACCATAGGAAATTCCAATCCCTTTGAAGCGTGAATTGACAAAACCCTCACAGCACCTAATCCACCAGCCTCAACCAAGCCTATATCGTAGTCAAGATTTTTAAGTCGTAAAAGGAAGCCTTTTATGTTCAAATCAACTCCGTTTGGACGCATTTCATCCAAAAACCTTTTTACTCTGCGTAAACGCAATTCGCCACAAGGCAAGGTCAAGTAATAAAATTCAAAGTTTTTTTGAGAGATTATCATTTCAAAAACTTCTTTAACTGATGAAGTTGTACTCATAACCTTAACACCATGCATAAACCTGACAAACTGATTTAATTTTTTGCTAATTTCATCATTTTGATTTTGTCTATAAAATTCAACGCACTCATAAAAGGTAGGTTGTGTGTCTGTAAAGGGGTAATTTTCCCTTGCGTAAAGTCTTATTTGTGCAAGCATCTCGTTTGAGAAATTTGCAATAGGACTTTTTAGTGTGGTAGCAAGTGGTATGTCTTGATTAGGGCAGTCGATATATTTTAAAATTTCAATTAACTGCTTAATCTCACTATACTGACAAATATTCACCTCTGCCCTTGAAGAAACAGGAATACCTCTATTTGTCAATTCAGTTATAATACTTTTAGTTTTTGCAGTAGTATTTCTAACTAAAATTACTATATCACCAAAGGTATATTTCCTATCCTTATAATCTTTTTTGCCTACCGTATTTAAAATGAGATTTGTAATAAGTTTTCCCTCGCTTGAACTTTTGTCCTTGCCTGCGTTGACATTATCTCGAACGGAATACACCTCGTCTACCTCTTTTTTTTCGTTCTCCAATGTTGAAGTGCAATGGATATGATATGAACCGTTTGTATTTTTTGAGCCAAATACCATAAGGGAAGAATTTGCATAATCTAGTCCAGCCGTTTGTGTTGTCATAATCTCGCAAAACACTTTATTAACAGCATCAACTACCTGTTTTGAACTTCTAAAATTTGCATTTAATGTTAGGGCATTTTTATCTATTGAATTAAGGTAAGAAAATTTATTTGAAAAGAAATCACTCTTACAACCTCTAAACGCATAAATAGACTGTTTTATATCTCCAACCATAAACTCATTATCAGTTGAAAGTTTTGACAATATAGCCTCTTGTACGGGGTTTACATCCTGATACTCGTCAATAAAGATATATTTGTACGAACCTGCAATTTGTTTGCGATAGTTTTCATTTGAAAGCAGTTTTAAAGTGTAATGTTCCAAATCGTTGAAGTCAAGTTTAAAACTTTCCCTTTTTAACTTTTGATAAAGACTTGCAAACTCTAAAAGCAAGTTAGTCATTGCTTTTGCAGTTTCCTTTGAGTTTAAAAATTTAGCAAGTTCTTCCTCTTTTGAGTATTCCTTTTTTATATATCCGTCAATAAATAATTTAAAAGTTTTTCCTATCTCTTTTAATTTTAAATCAAACGCAACTAATTTTGCGTCATCTTTTAACTTTTCAGCAACTTTCGGTTTCATTGAAAATTTAGGAGGAATTGTGTTTGCAAAGGAGAAAAAATCATCCTTCGATTTAAGTTCCTTGATAAAATCTAGCCTTTCCTCAAAGTATCTTATATATTTTTCAAAAACCTTCTTTTCAAAATTTTTACACTCGCAAAAGGCTTCTTCATAGAGTGATAAAATTAAGCCAAGCCTTTTTTTATACAACAAAAGTAGTTCACTACAAATTTCTTCAAAATACTTTTCATCATACCTTTCAAGAGTTTTCCGTAAAGTATTTTCATAGTCAGCAATGCTAACCACCTTATAGTAAAGTTTTAAAATTTCATTTTTGAGTTTATAATTTTTTGACGCTTGTGCAAAGATTTTTAAAAGGAAGACGAAGTCAGCATCTCCATTTTTGTACTTTTCTTCAAAAAGCATTTCTATGGCACGGTTACGCAAAGCGTTGGCTTCCTCGTCATCAATAATTGTAGAGTTAACATTGATATCAACAGCAAAAAAGTACCTTTTTAAAAGTTTTGCACAAAGGGAGTGAATAGTGCTTATGTCAGCAGAATTAACTAAAAAAAGCTCGTTTGAAAGCCTTGCTCTTTCCCCTTCGTCAACCTCGTTTATCTTTTTTATCAAAGACTCTTTGAGTTTATCTTTCATTTGATTAGCAGCCATTTTTGTAAAAGTTACTGCCAAAATATCATTAACCCCACAACTGCCTGACAAAATTAAATCAGTTATTTTTTTAA
Source organism: uncultured Clostridia bacterium (assembly GCA_964550125.1). Lineage (GTDB taxonomy): Bacteria > Bacillota > Clostridia > Christensenellales > Borkfalkiaceae > CAZJWC01. Next base: position 35,316 of record CAZJWC010000006.1, read on the forward strand.
TCATAACAAAAGTCTTTCCACTACCTGCAGAAGCTGAAACAATCGCTTCACCTTTGCACTCAAGGGCAGTTTGCTGTTCTTTTGTAAGTTGTAGTTTTTCACTCATCTCTTTTACCTCTCGTTAGGGCGATAATGTTCTCTTTTTTAACCTCGCCAACACTTCTTTCATTGCCTGAAATTCCGTCATCAAACATACACATACCCTGCAGACTACAAAACATACAGGCATCTTTATAAGGAGATGGTTTAATAAACCCCTCTCGTATTTCACGAACGGCTTGTTTAGTAACCAACAACGAATAGTCGATAAAGTCGTTAAACTCCTCATCAGTCATACCCTTTGACGACCTGTCTCCAATTTTTCCGTCAAAAATTTTACTCTTTTCACCTTCAATAATATTATTATCAAGTGCTTTAATAATCCCTTCATCTTTATTATAAAAACCAGTCATTGTAAAGCCAACTTCTTCTTGGTCTTTATACTGCACGCTAGCAGGAAAATAAAAAGTTCCTGCAGGTTTTTTACCTAAAGAGGTAAGTGCCTTTAAATAAAGTTGCAGTTGCAGTTTTTTGCCAACATAGTAGGAAGTTATAGAGGTATCTTTTGAAAAGCCCGTTTTATAGTCAATCACTCTCACATAATCTTGCCACTCGTCAACTCTATCAATTTTTCCAAAAACATAGGTGTCTTTATCTATTTCAATTTTAGAAATCTCATTTTCCTTTATGCTATTAAACTCAACTTCTGCACCCAAAATTGAAAATGAGGACTGTTTTATTTGACTTATCATTGCTTTTGCAATAACAACATTTTCCTCAATCAATGCCTTTGCTGTCCACTCTCCACTAGGTAAATCAAAAATACTTGAATAAGGCTGAACGGAAAGAAGTTTCATCGCTTTTTCCTTGGCAAATTCCCCACACTCCTCCACGCTTATTTGAGAATTTGATTTATAATACTCGGCAAGGTCTTGTAAAATCTCATGGGTGAAATTTCCATAATCATACTCCATAAGATTTTTTTCCTCTCTTGTAGAAAGTTTTAAACCTTTATCGCAAAAAGTTTTATAAGGACAGCCAAAATACCCTTCTAACGTTGTAGGAGCAATATTACTTGATTTTAAAAGCAATTCTTTTAAAAGAGGTAAAGTAGATTCATCTTCTAATCCGTTATTTTTTTTGTATAAAAACTCGTCTATCTTCTCTTGGGCGTTTTCATTTTTTTCTAAATTATATTTTTGCATTGCAAAATACAAAGTATCGCACTCTTGTTTATCACTCTCATTTCCATTTAGGTAACTTGTTACCTTTGAAGCAAATTTATTGGGGAGAATTTTTGAAGAAGGGAACAAGTCCTTTTTCTCAAACCCTTTTTCAAAAAGATTTAACAGGTAAGTTACAACCTCGCTTTCCACTTGTTCTTCGCCTGAACTAAATTTTGGCATTGAAAGATAAAGTCTCTCACTAAAAGGCAGTATTGATAAGCAGGTTCTTTCTAGGTTAATCGTACTGTTTAAAGTTGCTCTTTCAAAAATGTTTATACCTTTAGTGGAAAGTTCTTCTCTTTCTAAATCACATAAAAATGAGGTATCTGTATCGTATACGGGGTAACCCAATGTAAAGCCAAGTGCAAGCAGATATTTTTTTCTTTCAACAATAGGCTCGTCAATAGACTTAACGGTTACTGCATATCTAGTTTTTTCGTTAAGTTTGATGTTTGTTTTTGAAAGTCTATCCTTTATTAAGTTTGTAAACTCTAAAAGGGTGATTTTTCTGTCCCCTGACAAGATAGCAAGTGAATTTAAAATTTTTATTATCTTATCAAACCCTTCAAAAATGAACTTACTTCTACTCTCAAAAAACAGTTGTGCATTAGCATCAACCATCTCGTACTTTGTAGTCAATGTGAGAATTTTATCTACATAATTTTTTAGGGTGTCCTCACTATTGAATTGACTGACAATCTCTAAAAACTTTTCACGCAATTCTTCAAACAGAGAGGCTGACTCTACCTCCTTTTTAATTTGATTTTTAATGCCACCCATAAAGTTAGCATATTTTAAAAGATAGTTTTCGTATAGGCTACTATCTTCGCTTGTAGCAAAAAAAGGATTTGACAACACGGAATAAACACAGTTTGATGAAAGCAAACTATTTATAGAATCAAAAACTGAAATCCAAAATTCAGCAAAGGGGTGGGAAATTACAGCCTTGCTATACTCATAAGACAGGGGTATATTATATAGTTGAAAGTACTTTTTTATATACCCTTCATACAAAGGTAAAGAGGTAACCGTTAAGCAAATATCGTCTGCTTTTTCCCCCTCATACAACAACTCTTTAATTTTAGCACAAGCATATTCAACTTCCTCGTCCTCATCTGCAAACTTATTTACTACCACCCTATCCGTAACCTTCTTTTCGCAAGTTAATGTAGGGTAAAAGAGATTTTCTTCAAGAATTTTCACCTCATCAATCTTTTCCCCTTCAAAGTAGGTTTTTTCAAAATCAAGTTTTGCAAGTTGATTTAAAATTATATTTGAATAAAAGGACTTGCCACCATTACAAAGTAAGGTTAAACTTTTTGAATTTAAAAATAGGCAATCAATTATTTTTAATTCAACCTTACTAAAAGAGGAATAACCAAAAACGTAAAAATTTGTCCTTTGGGTTGTTCTATCGTTTTTTAAGATTTTTAAAGTTGAATTAAGGCAATCAACCTCATCACAATATCCACTTTGAAGAAACTCCTGGTATTTTTCGTATAAAAAAGAGAGGTCTTTAATCTTCTTATTTAAAACCTCATTTTCGCTTTCAAATTGTTTTAAATGTTTAAAATCAATGGCATTACTTTTTAAAAGTTTAATAGTATCTACAATTATTTCACCACAGTTTTTAGAAAGTTTGCCACCTGAAATTAAAGATAACCTTGATAAATTTTCATCTATTATTTGTTGCATTTTGCAATTTGCGTTTTCACTAGACAATCTATTTTTTAAAAGTTCGTTTGAACCAAAACACACAAAATCCTCAATGCTTGTATTTAATAGGATACCCATTTTAGTTGAAAGATAAGTCTTTAACTCATCTCTATATTCTTTAGGACAAAAAATCACATTTTTCTCATCACTTAAATTTTGACTAACATACTCAATTTGCTCTAAATTAGATTTGCATATCACCAGTTTATTTTTCATTTTTCCTAATCCTTTCTATTTGTTACATTATTATAGCATACTTTAAGTAATTTTACATTTGTATACCTTTTGTTTTTACAAAAAAAATTTTTTATGCTATAATCTTGTACAAATAATAAAAAGGCATTTGCCATTATGGAGTATTATGAAGAAAAAACTTTCTTTTTTAGTAATTATATGCAGTGTAATTTTTGTCTTGTCTGCTTGTTCAAGCAGTGCGACTGTATCTTTTGACTCAAACTGGAACAAGGATACATCAATTAGAAAAATCAGTTCATCAATAAATGAAAAGATGACTTATACAGTATCTTATACAGAACCTGAAAACCCTAGCAGTGATTTAAAAATAGAATCAATGACAGGCACTTACACTACACAACTTACTTCAGTTATTCCTGAAGGAAAAGAAGAATACTACTACAAACTTGATACCCGTTTAGATGTAGCCGTTAAATATAACGACAGTGATGAGGTTTACAACGACTGGACGGAAACCTCTTGCATTTTTTCAAATATTGATAGAGCATTATATCCGTTACAAAGTGAAAGAAAGGTATATAGCCATACTCCCACAACAAAAAGTTCAAAAACGGTGATGAATTATTCCGTTAAAACAACCTATGAAGATGGCAATGCAAATGTAATTTCAGTTGATAACGGAGTTGACCACCCCACTGAAGAATACGCCACGATAAAAGATATAACCAAACTTGGCTACTATACTTTTGACAATGAACAACTAATCTTTGCTTTGAGAGGATTTAACCTTGAGGAACAAAACTTTCAACTTAATTTAAGTATAGTTGACAGTTTGGGTGGAGACAGAAAGACAATGTATCTTTCAACAAAGGAATCGGTTGAAAAGGAATATTCAAACATAAACTGGAATAATGAAAGGACTTTTGATAATGAAAAAATAACAACAAATGTTGCTCAACTTTCATACAGTTCAACAATGAAAGGAACTACTAAAGAGTATCACATTGCTAAAAAAATTTCTAACGAGTTTAACACTTACAGAAATGTACTATTAAAGATTGTTAGTCCCATGGCTTATAATTTAGGCACAATCAATTACGATTTAACTGAATATATTTTTTCAGTATAAATTAAAACGCATCACTTTAAAGTGATGCGTTTTTTGTTATTTTTCATATATACTTCTTTTTAATACACCTATGTATGAAAGATTTCTATACTTTTCTGCATAATCTAATCCATAACCAATAATAAACTCATCAGGAATATCAAAACCAACATAGTCAGGTTCGATATCACACACTCTGCGTTCCTTCTTATCAAGCAATGTGCAAATTTTAATTGACTTAGGATTTCTTGAAAACAACAATCTCTTTAGGTAGGACAAAGTATAACCAGAGTCAACTATATCTTCTACAATGATAATATGTTTATTTTCAATGCTTGTATCAAGGTCTTTAATAATCTTAACTTCGCCCGATGATTTTGTACTCAATCCATAAGAGGAGATTGACATAAAATCAATTTCAATAGGAATAGAAATTGCTCTAATTAAATCGGCAAAGAAAACCACACTACCCTTTAAAATACATACAAGCAATGGTTTTTCATCTTTAAAATCATTAGACAATTCTTTTCCTAAACTTTCAACCTTTTCAGCAATTTGCTCCTTTGTAAGCAAAATTTTTTCAACGTCATTTTGCATTTTATTCTCCTTTCATTTGTATTTTATAAATTTTTTTTGTCTGTTCGGTTACTTTTACGCTTTCGCTAATTTCAATACCACAAACGACCAATACCTCACTTCCTTTACAAATAAGAGGAAGTTGATTTCTTTCTCTAATCGGGATTTTTTTATCAGTGAGATAATCACACAGTTTTTTACTATTACCACCAAATTTATTAAAAGTATCTCCAAACCGTTTATTTCTAATCTTTGCTCCCAATAAAAGACTGCCATCTACAAACAGCACACCCTTTTCGTCCGTTCGTTTTTCTACACTTTCAATAATAAGGATTTTATCATTTAGTTTAATTTCACCAACATAAAAATCAAACTCATAGTCCTTCGTTGTTTCCTTTTTGTACAAACAAATTTTATCATACTCTCTTACTGCCACAATTCCTTGAGGTAAATTGATTGAACTTCCATTTTCTTTTAAAACAAGAGAACATACATCATCAATATGCGTTTTTGTATAGTCCTTTTTAATTCCTAAATCCCACATTGCTAAAATTATAGCACGAGATAATAAGGATTTAGGGTTGTCAATACCAACCTTAATTACACTTGAACACTTTTCAATAAGTTTTTTTGACATATCAAAAAGGCAGTCGTTGTCCTCTTGAGCAATTTTTGAAAGTCTAAAAATAGACTCATCTACTTGAGGGAAATCTTCCTTTATTTGAGGAAAAATTACATTACGCAACCTATTGCGAGTATAATCGTTTGAAAAGTTAGTTTCATCAGTAACAAAATCAACACCATTTGATGCAAGATAGTTTAAAATTTGTTCTTTTGTAAAACTTATTAGAGGGCGTATAAATTTATCAGTATCCGTTATTCCTGTAAGTCCCGTAAGTCCCGTTCCTCTAAATAAATTAAACAATACGGTTTCAGCGTTGTCTTCTTTATGATGAGCCGTTGCAACAAAATGAGCATTACTCTCCTTTAACGCTCTTTCAAAGCATTGATAACGAAGTATTCTTGCCCCTTCCTCTAAACTTGTTTTGTTTTGGTTTGAAAAGGTTAAGGCATCAACTTTATATCCTAAAAACTCAATTCCGTTTTTTTTGCAATATTCCTCAACAAAAAGAGAATCTTTAATTGAACTCTCCTCTCTAATTCCGTGCTCAACATTTACAACACAAAACTCCACCAAATGCTGTTTTGCATTGCTTAAAAACAAATGCAACAAACACATTGAATCAGCACCACCTGAACAGGCAATACAAACCTTTTTGTTTTTATATTTTGAAAAATCAATAGTCATTTATCACCAAAATAATAGTTGTTTTTGACATTATACCACAAGTGGTAAATAATTGTTTTATTTTTCAAATAATTTTAAAAATTTTTTTAAAATTGTTAAAAAAAGGTTGACAAAGTGTTATCACTTATTATAAAATTACATAGCGTCTTGAGAAAGACGGCTATATCGCGGGGTGGAGCAGTTCGGTAGCTCGTCGGGCTCATAACCCGAAGGTCAGAGGTTCAAATCCTTTCCCCGCAACCAGTTAGTTAACATGTACTAATGATGAATAATAAATGGCGGCGTAGCTTAGTTGGTTATAGCGGCCGGTTCATACCCGGCAGGTCGTTGGTTCGAATCCGACCGCCGCTACCAATAGTACATTATCGATTATGTTATATGTTGACAATCAAAAAATAGATTGCCAACTAGGTAACATATTATGGCCCCTTGGTCAAGCGGTCAAGACATCGCCCTTTCACGGCGGTAACGCGAGTTCGATTCTCGCAGGGGTCACCAAAAAAAAGCATTTTTAAGCAAAAACAGGCTTAAAAGTGCTTTTTTTCTTGTCTTTTTGCCTTTACGGTGTCGAAAATCGGCGTCAAAACTATTCTTTTTTCGGTGTCAAAAACAAATGTTTCCTTACATTTCACAAAGCACCTCTTTTTTCTCACACTTTTGCTTTGCAAAAATATTTATGTTATAATTTTAATAAAGTGTGTGGCAATAGTTGCAATTTCGGGGAAAATTTGTTAAAATATTTTTGTAGATAATATCGCAAGGCTTGCAATTTAGGATTGATTTTGCTATAATATTTATGAAAGTGGCGATTTCAATTTGTAAGGAGAAAAATTATGGCTTATAGATTAGTTTCTTTATTTTCGGGTGCAGGTGGTATGGATAAGGGTTTCCATAACGCTGGCTTTGATATTGTATGGGCTAACGATTTTGATAAAGATGCCGTAAATACTTATAAAAAGAATTTTGGCGACCATATTGTTTTGGGGGATATTACTAAAATACCAAGTAGTGATATACCTGATAATATCGACGTTGTTATTGGTGGCTTCCCTTGTCAAGGATTCTCCGTAAACAATACAAAAAGAAACATGGAAGACAAACGCAATTTTTTATATAAGGAATTATTGAGAATTGTAAAAGATAAGCAGCCAAAAGTATTTGTTGCAGAAAATGTTAAAGGATTACTTTCTATGGAAAAAGGGAAAGTAATTGAAATGATAAAAAAAGATTTTGAAGAATTAGGATATACTGTAGAATATCGCTTACTTTTGGCGGCTGAATATGGTGTTCCTGAATTAAGGGAAAGAGTTATAATCATTGGCAATAGATTAGGTGTGAAAAATTTATATCCAAGTCCAACGCATACTACTGAATATAAGCATTATAAATTTAACCCCAAACTTCCTAAAACGCCAACGGTAGAAGAAAGCATTGGCTTTTTAGCCGATGAACGTTTAAGAGATTTTCCTTTTAATTGTAATGGAAGAAATATTAGCGACCATATTGCATCAGAAAAAGTTGCCGATACTTTTTGGGGTAGAAAATACCCCGTAAATCAGCACGATATTTGTGATTATTTAAAATATTGGAGAGCAAAGTCAGGTTGGACTACTTCTAAAATAGACGCACACTTTGGATATAAATATACTGCTGGGCATTGGTTTAGAAAAGATAATAATTCAGGTAGTATTCCAAAACCAAGCGATTGGTGGGAATTAAAGAAAATTCTTGGCTTTGACGATAAATATGACAAGCAAGTCACCACGCTTGAATTGAAAGATATTACTTTTGAACAAAGTTTAAGAATTTCAAATTGGGATAGACCTAGCGATACTATTACTGCAACGCAACCTGAAATACACCCTAATAAAATGCGTAGATTGTCAGTAAGAGAGTGTGCGATTATTCAAACATTCCCTGACGAATTTGAATTTACAGGTAGTTTAAATTCTAAATATAGACAAATAGGAAATGCAGTTCCCGTTTTAATGGCAACAAAAATTGCAGAAAAAGTAAAAGAAATGTTAGATATGAGCAAATAAGGGGGCAAAAAAGCCCCCTTTATATTTTGTTTGATTTTTCGGCAATATATGATATAATATTCATAAAATTTACAAAGGAGTTAATTTTAATGAAAGCCATAGAAGAATTAGAGTATAAATATCTTAAAAAATATTATTATTTCTTAAAATTTGCAGAAGATGAAATGATGCAGGGTTTTAAGACAAAAGAAAAGATAAAAGACGATTGGTTTACATATTATTCTTCGGGGATTTCTGATTTTGCTGTTGGTGCAGAGCGTATAGTTTATGCGCTACTTAATGGTAAAGGTATTGGTCAACCTAATTCTGCTCCTGTTGGCTCGGATTTGTTTTTTGAAGTAGAAGATGCATATATTCATATTGACTTGAAGACAGTTCAAACTGATAATATTGGCGATTATACAACTAGTATCTTTGTTGGCGAAAATCAAAATAGTTATAAAGGCAATATGTTGGTTAATGGTGAAGAAAGACCGTATGTTCCACATTTGCCCGCATTTTATAATAAAGGTAAAATAAATCAAAAAATATGCTTATCATATTTTGTCACGATTTTATACGATAAAGCCAACTTGGATATATTGTGCATCTCAATAATTTGTATGCCTAATGGTCTTTTAGAACCACATTATGGAACAAGAGTATTAAAGGCTGGTAAAAACCCAGGAAAAACAAGGTTTAATTTTTCAAAAGTTGAAAATTTTGAATTGTTAGGTGAAGACAAAAAGCGTATTCAAGTTGTATATTTTAAGGAAAATATGGACGAAAAATACAGGTCTAAACTTGCTTTTTATGAAAAATTATACAAACAACAAACAGTTATTAAATAATATTGGGCGGGTATCATAACTAATATAAAACATAATATATGGGGTGGGGTTAAATGTCCTGCCCTTAATTTTACAATAAAAAAGAGCGTAAAAATTGTTCGTTTTACGCTCAAATTGGCTCACCAAGTTAGTTAAACAAACTCATTTCAGTTATGAAATGAGTTTGTTTTTATTATACCACTACTTAAAAGGTTTTGCACATAGTGTATACGCTTTTCAAATGTTTGACTAATAAAAAATTTTGTGATAAAATGTTTGCCACTATGATAGAAGAAAATGTAAAAAATATACTTAGTCAAATTTCAAAGGGAAATAAATACGGCGAACAAATTACTCTCGTTGGTGCAACTAAAATGCAGACGACTGAAAGCATAAACCTCGCCATAAAAAGTGGTTTAAAAGTTGTAGGTGAAAACAAGGCTGATGAGTTTTGCGACAAGTATGATTTGCTACTTCCTTGTGAAAAGCATTTTATCGGTTACTTGCAAACTAATAAAATTAAATATCTTTTAGGAAAAGTAGACTTATACCACTCAGTAGGAAGACTAAATTTAGCACAGGAACTTGACAAACGCTCTCAATTAAAAGAACTAACTTCAAACATTTTACTAGAGATAAACATTGGCAGAGAAGAAAGCAAAAGTGGTTTTTTAATTGAAGATTTTGAGCAAAACTATGAGTTAATTATGAATATGTCAAACCTAAAAGTTAAAGGACTTATGACAATGCTTCCACCTAGCACAGATAAAAATTATCTATTTGATTTAGCATCAAATATGCGACAAATATTTGACAAATATAAAAAGACAAACAAAGATATGTGTTATCTTTCAATGGGTATGAGTGGTGACTATGAAGTTTGTATAGAGGCTGGTAGCAATATGATTAGAGTTGGCAGTGGAATTTTTGGTAAAAGAGAATATCAAATATAAAGGGAGGCAAATTGCCTATAATTAAGGAGTATTATTTATGAAAATTATGGAGGAAGATAACAAAAAAACACAATTTGGCAATTTTTTTAGTACGGACAATAACAATAAAACGATAAATGAAATGCCTGTTCAGTTTAGAAAACCAAAGTCATTTTTAGATGTAGAAGAAATTATGGACAACCTAAAAGCAAACAGAACGGTAATAACCTACCTTGACCAAGTTGCAGAGGAAACTAAAGTTCGTGTGCTTGATATTTTGAGTGGTGCTATATATGCACTAAACGGCTCAATGATGCAAATTGAAAAGGATTGTTTTTTATTTACACCAGCAGGAGTAAACAATCCATATTTAAAATAAAATTAACGACCACAAAAGTGGTCGTTTTTTTATGGTCTATACATAAGTAATTTATTTTTAACAATTTCTACTTCAAAGGGTATATTGTCATAAATTTCGCCATCAACCTGAACGGAGAATAAAGCATCACTTTCAATTTTTACCTTTTGACATCTTTGATGTTCGGTAAAAGAAGTTTCTAAAATCTTTCCACGCATAACGCTAATAAAGTCGATAGGTAGTAAAATCTTTTTGCGATACTTACACACAACAAAATCTAAAAGCCCGTCATCTACTACCCCTTCAGGACACATTTTTATTCCACCACCGATAGTTTTTCCATTTGCAACACAAGCAATAAAACAATCATTTTTGCCCTTTTTACCATTGCACTCATATGAAAAATTATACTTTTTAAAGTGAAATAATGAATATATAAAACTTGTCATATATGAAAACCTTGTAGGTTTTTTCTTGCTTTCATATTTACGGAGTACATCTACATCTATCCCTGCGCCTATTAGGTTTATACCTCTAACGGTTGGCATTTGCATAAAGTCGGTATATTTGGGAGTACAACCCAAAATAATATCGAGGGATTTTTTTGTATCGTGTGGAATTTGCACACAAGAAGCAAAATCATTTCCCGTTCCACAAGGAATAAGTCCCAAACGGCAACTCTCAAAGTTAGTAAATCCGTTAAGCACCTCATTTAATGTACCGTCCCCACCTAGAGCAATAATTTCCTTATGTCCGTTTTCAGTCAAATCACGTGTAATTTCAATCGCTTCTTTAGGTTGAGTGGTTTTATGTACTTGATAGTCGATACACATGCCGTCCAGCATTTGACATACTTCTGCCAACTTAATATTTATAGCATCATTTTTATAAGGATTAAGAATTATATGTTTCATAGCGTACCCTTATTTATTATACCCCTTTTACTATAAGTTTGCAATAGATAAAAATTTTTTAATCGTTGATTTTTAAACATAATTTTGTTATAATGATTTTGTTATGAATAAAGTTGTTTTTGAAAAACTATACACCCTTGCTGAAAAATCAGCATATCCGTTATATATTGTTGGTGGCAGCGTGAGAGATTTTCTTGCAAAGAAGGAAAAAGAGAGTATTGATATTGATGTATCCTCTCCAGCCCCCCTTGAGTATATATTAAAAATTGCAGAGGAGTTAGGATTTACTACAAATGCAATTTACAAGCGTACGGGGACAGCAAAACTTTGTTGCGAACAGGGGGAAATTGAATACTCAACCTTTAGAACGGACAAGTATATTGACGGAATACACACTCCTGTTAAAATTGAGTTTACAACAGACATTTTGACAGATGCAAAAAGGCGTGATTTTAAGTGCAACGCAATATATTATGATATAAAAGGGGAGAAATTTGTTGACCCCCTTGGAGCACTACACGATATAAAACACAAACTAATTTCAACAACTAGAGATAGTGATTGTGTATTTGCTGAAGACGGTTTAAGGCTTATGCGATTAGCAAGAATTGCAGGACAAATTGGATTTACTCCCACTGCAAATTGTATGCAAGGCGCAAAGAAAAATGCCAACCTAATAAAAGATATTTCAGCCGAAAGAGTTTTTGATGAATTAAACAAAATTTTGCATGCTGATAGCGTATATTTAAACGGAAAGGGCAACGAGCATTACGAAGCTTTAAAGATACTAGATAACACTAGAGTGCTAGATAAAATTATACCCGAACTTACAAAGGGAAGGGGTATGGAACAGCGAAAAGATTTTCATGACCATGATGTTTTAGAACATAGTTTAAGGGTGGTAAAATATTCAAACCCTTCCGTTCGTTTTTCAGCACTATTGCACGATGTAGCAAAGCCATACTGCAAACAAACCACAGGTAAATTTTCACAACACGAAATAGTTGGTGAAGAGATTGCAAATAAAATTTTAAACAGATTGAAAGCACCCAAACATTTAACCCAAAGAGTATGCAAACTTATATCCTTGCATATGTATGATTTAGATTTAAAGACGAGTGAAAACAAGGTTAGAAAATTTATCGTAGATAACTTTGAATATTACGATGAGTTGATTTATTTAAAACAAGCAGATTTTTCAGGTTGTAAGGACGATTTATCTATTTGCCCTACAATAGAAAAATGGACAAATATTATTCAAAAAATGAAAAGCGAGAAAGTTCCTTTTACCATTAAAGAATTAAAGGTAAATGGAAACGACATTGCAAACCTAGGTTGCAAAAAAGAGAACATTGGACTAATGTTAAAAAAACTATTACACCTTTGTGTAGTTGACAGCACTCTAAACAGCAAAGAGGTTTTACTTGGAATTGCAAATAATTTTTTAAAACAATTAAATATGGAGAGAAAATATGAATAACAGTCAAAACAACACAGTTGAAGTGAAGTACATCAAAAAAAGAAGAAACATTTTTCTTTCAATACTAATTTACTTTTTAGTATTTTTATTCGGCTTTGTTTCAGCCTTTGGAGTAACAGCCTTAGTCGTATACCAGGTTGTAGCAAAAAAGTCTATAAATGAGGTAGACGATTTTCAAGCAGGTTTTACAGGTTCATCAATAAAGGAACTTGAAATTTTAAGCGATGAAGCCTGTGAGGGAACACTTTTAGACTTGTTTACGCTAATATCAAACAAGTTTGAGGGAGAGTCAACATTGAGCGATTTTACCGACATATCCCCCATACTCTCAACAAAAGTTGACGAGTTGGTTAAAAAAATAAACGACCTTGATGTTATAACTATTGATGTTGACAAACTGAAAAGCACTCAATTAAGTAAATTAGGTGAATTTTTACAAGACACCGTAGAGCAAACAGAAGTTGCAAAAATTTTGTTTGACAGTGATACAAACTATTCAACCCAAAACGAACTTTTAATGCGTCTTTGCTTTGGAGATGATTATGTTGTGAATGAAGATAACACGGTAACGGGCACTAGAACAACAATCTCAAACATTTCAACTAGATTTGAGGAACTTATAAACAATATTGAGATTGCTGACTTTACTGATGTAGACCCTAATTCAGCCATTATGATGTATCTAGCATACGGAAAGTTTGATAAAGTAAAATATACATATACTGCTGAAAACCAAATAGGTGTTTCTGCAGATGAAACTATTTTATATGACTCTAAAAAACTGACAGCAACTAAAGTTGGAGATGATTATTACTTAAAAAAGAATACGGGCACAGATGCGTATACTGATGCTGATGGATTTTATTTAGGAAATGACGGAAAAAAACTTACCATAGAAGACGTTACCCTTTACAATGGAGAAACAGAAGTTAGAGCAAGCAAGGTTGATGAAATAAGCAGTAAACTAAACACTATTTATGATGACTTAACTCTTGACGATTTATTAACAATAGACTCTACGAGTCCAAAAGTTTTACAATCTTTAAAAACAAGCACTTTAAACGGCTTTAGTAACGATTTAAATGTGTTGCCCTTAAAAGATATTATTGAAATTAGTGATGATGACAAAATTTTATGTAACTTAAAGTCATCTACTTTAAATACTCTAAATGACGATATAAACAATTTGACTGTACAAGATTTGTATTATACGGACATCTATTCTACTTATGTTTTGGCTACAAGTTATGAAAGTGGAGTAAATTATTATACGACTACCGACAATGTAAACTATACAAAATGCCAAGCCTTAACTGAATTTGAAAGTGGCGTGGATTACTATACGGGTGGAAATATATATGGCATTTGGAAGTATCTACTAATCAAAGACGGAACTGAGCAATTTATTAAAATACAAGAATTTGACTCTGCAATGGATAATGTAAAGGAAAATATTTCAAAGGCATCTCTTGCAGATTTGAAAACTGACGGATTTTTATCGGGCAACCTTGATAAAAATTTGACCTATAATGGTGTAACAAAAAATTTAGGTGAGTTTACGATTGATGAACTAATAGGCTACATAAATCAATTACCTTAACAAGATAGAAAGAGCATATCAAAAGGATATGCTCTTTTTTATCAAAAAATATTTATGACTTTTTTGTTCTGTCGCAAGGCATATTTTAGGGCAGTTTTTGCCCCACTGTTAACCTTATTTGTATCAATCCAACAGATTACACTCTCGCAGTCGTCCACCATAAATTTATTACTTAAAGTTATTCGTTTTTTAAAATGCTCGACCTCAACATCATAAACCACGGTTTGTATATCATCATATAAGCCCCTTTTGCTATGCAAATGATTGAGATTAGTGATAATAAGGAAAATTTGAATATCTGTATATTTTTGTTTTAAACTTCTGCATACGGACAAAGCAATTTCATCAAACTCCCCGTGATTGCCCATTAAAAAATATTTGTACCCTTCCTTCAATTTACTTTCCACAACTTCTTTTAATTTTTCCTTTATCTCCTTTTTACAAAACACCAGTCTATGCCCTAAAAAACAGCACGATTTTTTCTTCATTATTTTCTCCTATGAGTTAGTGATTGTTTTATTTTGATAATTTTATAGCAATAATTAAATCAAAATGAACTAATCATAAATTTATTATACCACAAATGTTTGAATTATTAACTCAATTTTTATCGTTTTAAATTTTTTCTATGCAACCACTCAAACAGCCTTTATGCTTATACATATTAAAATAGATATAGGAGGGTTGAAATGAAAGAGATTGACTATGATGAAGTGATAAACCGATTTGGATATTTTAGAAATAAGGCAAATTTATCAGCAAGAGAGTTGAGTGGAAGATTAGGCTTTAATCCTCAATTTGTATCTACTATTGAAAGCAAAAAGATTGAATTGAAAGTTAGTACGCTTTTAAAATTTTGTGAGGTGGTTGACATTACATTACAAGATTTTTTCTATTTAGGAAAGGATTACAACAAGGAAGATAAAAACCTTATTGAACTTTTTTCAAGTTTATCTACTGAAAATAAAAATACGATTATTGACTTGATGAAAAAATTAAAATAATACTTAACCGAGGAATTATCCTCGGTTTTTTGTTGCACCTAAACTTTTGATTTTTATAAATTATTAAGCAAAATAATTGACTTAAATTTTTTAATATTGTACAATAGCAATACGGCGAAAAAGCGAGAACCTTGCGTATCTAGTGATACGCCGAATAAGACCGGGAGGTGCATTATTTATGACTAAATATGAAATGCTTTACCTAATTGATTCAGCAGCATCTGATGAAAAGAGAGAGTCAGTTATTGCTAAAATCGAAGGAACCGTTACTGCTTTTGGAGGCACTGTTTTATCAACAGATAAATGGGGCGTTAAAAAATTAGCTTATCCCATTAAGTATAAGACAGAAGCTTACTTTGTTTTAATGACATTTGAAGCAGAAAGTACGGCATTGGTAGAACTTGACAGAATTTGTGGCATAACTGACGAAATCGTTAGAAGAATGGTTACAAAATTGAGCAAGTAATATATAAGGAAAAGGGTATTTATGAATAAGGTATTTTTGATTGGAAATTTAACAAGGGATCCCGAATTAAGCGAAACAAGTAGTGGTATTAGTATGTGTCGTTTTTCAATAGCCGTAAATAGAGGCTTCGCTTCTGGCGACAATGAAAGAGAAACTGACTTTTTTAACATAACTGCTTGGCGTGGTGCTGCTGAAAATGTAGCAAAGTTTTGCAAAAAAGGAAATAAAGTTGCTGTAACTGGCTCAATCCAACTACACAACTATGAAGATAAAGACGGAATTAAAAGAACAGCAGTTGATATTGTTGCATCTGAGGTTGAATTTTTATCTTCAAAATCTTCAAGCGAAGGGTATACACCTACTTCAAAATCAAAACCTACCTTACAAGCCGTTGAAGATGACGATGAAGATGCACCCTTTTAATTATGAAGTACCGTCTATGCTGACGGTGTAATAGTTGGCAAATGGCCACAAATATGGAGGTTTATTATGGAAGAAAAAACCGTTAAAAAGAGTTTTAAAAAAGTTCCTCGCAGAAAAGTTTGTGTTTTCTGTCTTGAAAAAGTAGAAGAAATCGATTATAAAGATACAAATCGTTTAAAGAAATTCATTACTGAGGGTGGAAAGATTTTACCCCGTAGAATGACTGGTGTTTGTGCAAAACATCAAAGAGAATTAACTTCTGCTATCAAAAGAGCAAGAATTGCTTCTCTTCTTCCCTTTAAAGGTGAATAAGAAAAAACAAGCCGTTGCATACGCAACGGCTTTTATTTTTTAAATAATTAAAAATAATGAACCAAAGGCAACGCCTATAAAAGTGCCTATGGCAAGTCCAACTACTCCACAAATAATCCCAGCAGGAATAAGTTCGTCCTGTTTCAAAGCACTGGCAACAGGTTGAATAAAAGGAGGTCCATAAACTCCCGCAACAGAGGTAACAAGTGCTGTACCACCATCAATCTTGAATAGTTTACAAAGCAATATGTGTAGCAAAATAGAAAGCAACATTATGATTGCCATAACGATAATCGTAGTTATTAAATCCTTCAATTTTGTAAAGTCTAAACACATTGCCAAGGAAATTGAAAACATTAAAACAAAGTACTGCCCTAGTTGATAACTACCCTTTGTTTCACGCACTTTTTTAACGCAAGAAAAAAGCAATCCTAAAACGGACACTCCAATCAAAAGCACTAACACCATTGATACGCCTTCAATAAAGCTATTAAGTAAAAGATATATTGCAAAGCACACCCCCACACAGCCTATTGCCAAAAGCAAGGTAAGTAAAAGTCCCTTTAACTTTTTGTTTTTTATTAAGAAGAAAAGAGAATCGTCATTATTTGTATATTTTTCAACAAATTCTTTTTCATTTTGGTTGTCCGTTTGCTCGTCCTCGCTTGTCAACTTCTTTTCCCCTAAAATCTTTTTGTATAATTTAGGAATAAAGGTTACAAGTCCCAAAAAGTAAACGCCTCCTATAATAACATCGCTAAAATTCGCAAAGTTTATAAGTTCAGTACTCGCACCCAAAGCACCACCTATTGCAACAAGGTTTGGTGTACCACCAGTATACAAACCAATCGCCATTGCACTTATGTATGCTGAAATTTCAGGGTTTATTAAATCGACTATAAAAAAGGTTGCTGTACAAACTACGATAACGCTTACACAAATAAGCAAAAAGGAAATTGATACACTCTTTGCTAATCCTTTAACACTTTTTAAACTAAACCCAAAAAGAATTAAAGGCAAGGAGATTGCCACAAAAATATAAGCAACCGTTTCCATAAGTTCTTTATCGTATAAATTTCCATTGAAGTTAATTAAGGCAATAATAATACCGGTAAAGTAACATAGCCCAACCGAACCTATTGTCCTTAAAAATTTTGATTTAGTTGTTCCCCACATCCATAACGCAGGTAGGGCTAGCACCAAAACTAACCCTATAATCGTTCCTATCATCATTTTCCCGTCCTCTTAAATTTCTAAACCGTACAAACGGTATATTCTATACAACTGTCCACCTGCCTGCTTTACTGCATTATTTGATTGAACGTTGTTTTCTACTATCGTGCCTGCCTCAATATAACACATATTTTTATCAATCGCTGTCTTGAAAGTTTCTGTATATAGGCAACCCAAGACGCCTTTCCCTTGATAAGCGGGAATAACATATTGCAATATACCACGCATTGAGTTAATCTTTTTACGATATCTCAAACCTTTAATTAATGAAAAGATATTTGTTTTTCCTTTCATCCGTTTAAAAACTTGGTTTAAGTCTGGCACGGACATAACAAACCCAATAGGCAACATATCTCTAGTTCGATATGCAAGTTTGATAAAGTCAAAATCAACGAAAGATGAAAGTTCATTTGCAACCTGCAAAATCAAGTCCATTGAAGGTGCTTCTTGGTAATTAGTTTCAGTTGATGCCTCCCTCATAATATACTCAATCGCACGCAAGTTTTCCTCATTATTCTCATAAGACTTAATAGTAATCCCCAACATTTTCTGCACACGAAAACTCATATTGACATATCTATCATAATCAAACTTTGTTAAATCAATCTTGTATGAAAAGGTATCTAGACTTTTTGAAAAACCATACCCCTCAATTAAGTTTGCATAATAGGGTGGATTATAAGAAGTTAAAATTATGGGTGGAGCATTAAACTCATTTATAAGCATACCCCTTCTGTTGTCAGGGTCGGCACAAAAAAATGGACCTTCAAGATAATTAACTCCCTGTTTTTTCAAATCCTTAACCATAAAATCAAACATCATATTTGAAGCAAGTTGACTATTCGTACACTCATACAAAGCAAAAAAGCCACTCTTTTCAAATTCTTGTTTGTGCTTATTTCTACTGATGGTATAAACAAGTCTTGCAATAATTTTCCCCTCATCCTCAATCATCAACCCCACATACGACTTATCAACGAAAAGCAATTTTTTTAGCGTTTTCATTAAATCTTTGTGCATATAAGGGACATAATTTTCATCGCTCTTATAAATTTTATCTGCCATTAAAACAAACTGTTTAATTTGATTTTTCTTCTCAATTTTAATTAATTTCATCTTTTGCTAACCGTTTATAGTAGTTGTTTCATCTTTTCTATTGCTTCATTTCTATTCTCACAACCTATTTTTAAATAAATTGAACTTATGTAGTTACGCGCCGTTCCATCACTTAACTTTAAAGCAGAGGAGATTTGCTTATTAGTGAATCCCTCATAAATCATAAGTGCAATCTCAATTTCTCTATCCGAAAAAGAAAAAGCCTTTTTCAGTTTTATCTCCCTGTCGTTAGAAACCATTGTTGCTGCACTTGCTATTTTTTTTGCAATACTCGTAGGCAAAATAGTATCTCCGTTATATGCACTCTTTATTGCATTTATCAATGATACAGCGTTTGTATCTTTAAGCAAATATCCGTTTGCACCGTTGTTTATTGCATTTAAAATATAGTCGCTATCGTCAAAAGTTGTAAGAATTATCACCTTTATTTCAGGAAACTTACTCTTGATTGCGTCAGTTGCAACAACTCCGTTCATATTAGGCATCCTAACGTCCATAAGCACGACGTCGGGGGAAAGTTCTTCACATTTATTTAATCCTTCTAATCCGTCCAAAGCGATACCAACAACAGACAACTCCTCATCTGTTTGCAATACACTTTTTAATCCTTCGGCTAATAATTTTTGGTCATCAACAATTAAAACTTTTATCATTTTTAACCTCATCAATAATTTGATTCTATCACAAATTTATTTCTTTTTCAATGGTAATATCAATTTTATTTCAAAACCTTCGTCCTTTTCTGCTGAAAAATTTATTTTTCCACCTAGTTTTTCAGCCTGTTGACGCATCTTTGAAAGTCCAAACCCCTCGACAATATTTTCTTCATCACATTTTCCGTTGTCCGTCAAAACAAATTGTAAAGTATTGTCAATTTGTTTTAGTTCAAAATAAAAAGCAGTGCTTTTCCCATGTCTTAAACCATTTGAAAGCCCTTCTTTTAAGGAAGAAATTATAAAAATTTCAACCTCTTTTTCTAAACTAATATCGTCAACGTCATACCTAATATTGATGTCGCAACTCGAACCAAAACTTTCTAAAATGTTTTTGATAGCACTACGCAAGGGAACATCTACCTCTCTTGCAGAAAGATTGTGTACACTGTTGCGTAATTCTTGTAGGGCGTCTTTGGCTAAAATGTTTGAGTAAATTAGTTTTTCTTTTGCCTCAGCAGGATTATTGTCAATCAACAGTTTTCCAGCCTCCGTTTGAGCAATAATTGTAGTAATGGAGTGTCCAACTACATCGTGAATTTCTTTTGAAATTCTATTCCTTTCTTCCAAAACGGTTACTTCTTCAAGTTTTTTATAAGCCTTTTGTAGTTTATCATTAACCTCTTGCAGTTCCTCAAGATTTTTTTCAATTATCTTATTTCTTTTGAACAATGCAATCGTAAGATTAAAAATAGTAAAATGAATTGCAAAGAAAATTAAATCGTTTGTCAACTGAGATACAATCCGTTGTACATCAAAACTTCTTGTAGGAGAAAGACTTGTAACCAAAACAAAACAAACTGCATATGACAAAAAACTTGATATACCCATTATCGTACGGGAATACCTTGAAGTTGCACTATAATAGTATTCGGACAAAATAAGTATATAAACGGTTACAACGTAACTACTGCTTGAAAGTACAAGCATACCCAACATTACAAGCACATCAAAAACATACAAAACGAATCTTATGCGCGATTTTTGCAAAAGATAAAACTTGATAATAGTAGAAACAAGCAACGCACCGGCTAAAACAAACATATATATGGTTGCATCAGGATTAAACTTGATTTCATAACCCGTTAAGATAAATAGCATCACAACAAGTGATGCTAATATTGACGCTCTTAAAATGGTATAAAAACTATATGATGATAGTTTTTTTATTAAGTTGTTATTACGCCATTTATTATTTTTCATATCAATTAAGTTTGCTAATTGCAAATTTTATTCTTCTAATAGTTTCGGCTTTACCTAAAATATCAGCAACTTCAGTTGCACCACCAGCCGTTGACTCTTTTGCTGTAATTGCCACACGCACACACCAAAGAATTTGTCCGTTTTTCATACCTATCGATTGAGCAAGTTCAACCATTGAGGCATAGATTGAATCGTGGCAGAAATTTTCTTCATCAATCTTTTCAAGAGTTTTCAACGCTTCAGGCAATACTTGCTTTGCAATCTCTATATCAGTTTTCATTTTTTTATGAGAATATAGTTCATTATCAAAATCACCATATTCCTCTAAAAAATTAACTTTTTCGGGGATTTCACTTAAAATCTCTACTCTTGTTTTAACAAGTTTTACCAATTTTTCAAGGTCATAACCTTTATCAAAAACCTTACTCTTTTCAAAGAAAGGCATTGCTCTTTTTAAAAGTTCATCATTTGACATTTCCTTGATATATTCACCGGAAAGCCATCTTAATTTTGGTTCATCAAAAATTGATTGAGACTTTGAAATTCCGTCAAGGGAGAATAATTGCTCCATTTCAGCGAGAGTCATCTTTTCAATATTACTTTTAGGACTCCAACCAAGCAAAGCAATATAGTTAATGATTGCCTCTTTAATATATCCCTTTTCTACAAGGTCTTGATAACTCGCATCGCCATTTCGTTTTGAAAGTTTTTCTCTGCTGTTTTTCATAATAGGAGGCATATGAATATAAACAGGCCTTTCCCAACCAAACGCATCATACATTAAATTGTATTTAGGCGTACTTGAAAGATACTCACTTCCACGGATAACGTGAGTGATATTCATCAAATGGTCGTCTATAACATTTGCGAAGTTATAAGTAGGCATACCATCACTTTTAAGAAGTATTCCGTCTTCCATATCTTTATAGTCAACTGAAACATCTCCATAAACTAAATCGGTATATGAACCAGTGCCACTTTGAGGAATATTTTGGCGTATTACATAGGGAACGCCCGCATCAAGCTTTGCTTGAATTTCCTCTTTAGATAAATTTAAACAATGCTTATCGTATTTACCAACACCATTTTCATCTTTCAAACTTTCAATACGCTCATTGTCGCAAAAGCAGTAATACGCTCCACCTAACTCAACCAGTTTATGTGCATACTCTTGATAAATACTCTTTCTTTCACTTTGTATATACGGTCCGTAATTTCCACCAACATCAGGTCCTTCGCTATACATAATTCCTGCATCTTTTAAAGTATCGTATATAATTTGAACAGCACCGTCAACATACCTCTTTGAATCGGTATCCTCAAGCCTTAAAATAAATTCGCCACCCATTTTTTTTGCATACAAATAGCCATATAACGCTGTACGAAGCCCTCCTACGTGTAAATAACCTGTGGGGCTTGGTGCAAATCTTGTTCTTACTACTGACATTTTTTACCTCTCAATCTACTCTTTCTCTTTATAACTTGCAGCCACCTTTAAAGAATATTGTTTATTTATACTTTGCATTTTTCCTTCTAAAAAGTAACTGTATATTTCACCATTTGAATAAATAACATGGTCGCAAAAGCGTATTCCGTTTATGTTGAATATTAGTGCCAACATCCTAGTTGCATTATCATCACTTGCAGAAGGTTTGACATAACCACTTAAATGATTATGGGACACTATCGCCTGCGAACATTTATGGTCTGATATAAACTTTGACACCTCTTGAGGACTGATTGAAACCTCAGTGCGTTGATTTTCAGTAAAACTTTTACATACCAAAAGTTTGCCGTTTTTGTCTAATAAAAATATATCAAACTGTTCGTGGTCAAGTACGCTATATCTATCTCTAATAAAATTTAAAACTTGATTTGAATTTATTAAAACTACGTCTTGCGTTTGACTTTTAATATAGTTTATCCTTTCCATACATAACGAGATTGTCTTTAAAAAGGCTGAACTTGTTTCGCCCATACCAACAACTTCCTTTAATTTGGAAACGTCTGCACTCATTACTCCTTGCAAATTCCCAAACGCATTGAGTAGGTTGTGAGCAATATCGTTCGTATTCTTCCTTGGGAATACGCTATACAGCAAAATCTCTAAAACTTCGTGTTCAGCAAGAGATTCTGGATTCCTTTCTAATTTTTCACGCATTCTTGCTCTATGCCCTTCGTGCATTTTTATCCTCGTTTGCAAAAATTTTTAAAAAACTATATTAAATATATTTTACCATATTTTTAAAAAAGTGTATAATTATTTACACATATAAAAGCAAAAAAGGAAAATTTATGGAAAAATATTTTGATGACGTTGTTGATAATATCATAGCAATAGTAAAATTTGACTCATCGCTCTCCCCTGCAAAAACCGGCAAACCTTTTGGTGAGGGTGCTTATGAAGCGTTAAATTATTTTCTTGATTTGGCAAAAGCACTTGGCTTTACTACTAAAAACTACGACAACTACGCAGGTGAGGTTATATTTGAAGGAGAGTCGCCTGAATCAGTTGGTATACTTGCCCACCTTGATGTTGTACCTGCAGGAAACAACTGGAAACACAACCCATTTAACGCAACGATTGAAAACGACAAGATTTACGGACGAGGAACTGTTGACGATAAAGGACCTGCCATAATTTGCCTTTACTGCTTAAAGAGATTAAAAGACGAAGGATTTTTACCTAAAAAGACTATAAAACTAATTGTAGGTTGTGGAGAGGAAACTTCCTGCGATTGTATGAAACATTACGCTAAACAAGTTGAAATGCCAACAGTTGGTTTTTCTCCTGATGCTGAATTTCCAGTAATCTATGCTGAAAAGGGAATACTTCATATCCGTTTTGACTTTAACTTGCCTAATGCACCTTTTACAATTTTAAACGGTGGCCAAAGTCCTAATATGGTTTGTGATTATTGCACAGCAAAGGGTAAGATAAACTACCCTTTACTTTCAAAACACGGCTTAAAATTTGAAGATGACACTATTATCTCAAAGGGTAAATCAGCGCACGGCTCTACTCCTGAAAAGGGCAAAAACGCTATACTACCTATGCTTGAATATTTTTCAGTTTTCGATAGTAGAATCACTCCTATTATTCAGGCATTATTTGACGATATCTATTCATTAACACAAATAAAAGATGAAACGGGTTATTTGAGCCTTTCACCTAACATAATCAACTACGCTAACAATGTTTTGAGCATTGCTTGTGATATTAGATACCCTGCAACTTATAGTTATGAGCAAATTGAAAGACTTTTGCTTTCCACTAAACTTGATTTTGCCGTTATTATGAAAAAAGAACCTCTTTTTGTTAACCAAGACAATCCCGTAGTACTAAAGTTGATGTCCGTTTACAATTCTCATGTTGGCAAAAATGAAAAACCCATTGCGATAGGTGGTGGAACTTATGCTAGATTTATAAAAGATTGCGTTGCTTTTGGTCCTATGTTTGAAACTGACGAACCAGTTATTCATCAAGCAGACGAATATATTTCATTTGAAAAAATTGATTTTTTATTAAAAGTTTATTATGATGCGATAAAATCACTTGCCCAATAACAAATTTTCACAAACTTATAATCAATCCATAATAAAACCCGTAACTTAATATGTTACGATATACACAGTAAAATTTGTGGAGTATTTAAAGGAAAGTTATGGAATTTAAAGACAGATTTAGAGAAATAAGAAAATCAAAAGGTTTTACTCAACAACAACTTGCTGATATGTTATTTTTAACAAAAATGGCAATCAGTCATTGGGAAAAGGGTAACAGTGAACCTTCAATCTATCAATTAAAAACTTTAGCACATTATTTTAACATTTCCATTGATGACCTAGTAGGTTATGATGAGGATGATACAAAACAAGAAGAAACAATGCCTTTAGCAAACTAATTGATAAAGAAAAAAACCAACGCATAGCGTTGGTTTTTTTATATTTTAAAAACTTGTTTCATTTGATTTATATCATCACTCAAATCGAACTTGAATATTAAAACCTTTCTTTCTCCTCTAATATATAAATCGTTATAGGTGGGTAAATTTTCAATTCTTATCAATTTACCCCCACACTTTTCGCAGGTGCGTTTGGAGGGAATATTATTAGGAGCACATGTTATAAACAAATAAGTAAAGCCGTGCAAAACAGCTAATTTTTTTAGTAAATTTACTGCTCTACCTGCGTAACCGTTTCCCCTATATTCCTTTATCACATTATAACCGATATTACCACCATAGTAAGTTTTTTCGTTAAAGCCTACCCTAAAATCACAAGTACCTAGTTGTGTCCTACTACCCACTTTACAAATATTGAAGTAGTATGTAGGAACAAAACCTGAACAGTAGTCTGCCTTGCGTTTTTTATATATTTTTAAAAAGATTTTATCATCTCTTAAAAAACTCGTATTAAAAAACATTTTTTCCTCTTATCAAATACCCTTATTAGTTCATTTATTATATGCTAAATGTTTTTAAAATGCAACAAAAAAGGCGTAAATATTTACGCCTTTTTGGTATTTAATTATTAAACTAATTCAATAATAGCAGTTTCAGCAGCATCACCACGTCTTTCACCTGTTAGGTAAATACGAGTGTAGCCACCCTTTTGTCCCTTTTCTTCTGCTCTTTCAGCATATTTGGGAGCAATTTCATTGAATAACTTTTCAATTAGAGGGTGTTTAACATCACTTGTTCTTGCTTTATAAGCAGACTTTGATTCGTTAAACTCTTTCTTTTCTTGTAAGTCATAAAGTTTAGCCATAACCTGTCTTCTTGCAGCAAGTTTCTTAGGGCCGTCTTTTACAGTAGTAACTGTAATTTCTTTAGACTTTTTATCTTTAATAGTTTTTGATACCTCTACTGTATCTGTATAAGTGTTAATAGCCTTAGTAATTATCTTTTCAACATAGGGACGAAGTTCTTTTGCTCTTGCTTGAGTAGTTTCAATTCTTCCGTTCCACAATAGTTGAGAAGCTTGGTTGCGAAGCATAGCATTTCTTTGCTCGCTAGTTTTACCTAATTTCCTAGCCATTGATTAATCCTCCTTTTTGTCTAATGAAAGACCGTATGATTCCAATTTTTGAATAACCTCGTCTAACGACTTTCTACCAAGGTTACGAACTTTTAACATATCGTCCTCACTCTTTTTAGTCAAGTCTTCAACGGTGTGAATATTTGCACGCTTTAAGCAGTTGTATGAACGGACAGATAAATCCATATCTTCAATAGCCATCGCAAGCACTTGTTGATGTTTATCATCTTCATTTTTAACAAGGATATCCATTCCCTTAATGCTATCACTTAAATTTACGAATAAACCGATATGGTCTAGCATAATCTTTGCAGCCAAGGAAACGATTTCCTTACCTGAAAATGTTCCGTCAGTCCATACTTCAACGATAAGTTTATCCGAGTCAATTGATTGTCCGTGACGCACTGTTTCAACGTTATAGTTTACCTTTTTAACGGGTGTATATATTGAATCAATGGGGATATAATCAATCAATCCTGTTTTGTTATTATCAGCACCCTTATAACCTCTACCTCTACCAACGTATACGTCCAAATCTAACTTTCCGTCAGCATCTAGTGTACAGATATATTGGTCTTTATTGATAATTTCAACCTCTGCATCAGGTTCAAAGTCAGCAGCTGTTACTACGCAAGGTCCTTGTTTTTCAAGACGAATAACCTTCTTGAAATCTTTATCAGTTGTCGCAGTTGTGATTGCCAATGACTTTAAGTTCAAAATTATTTCAGCAACATCTTCCTTTACACCTTTAACTGCTGTAAATTCATGTTTTACTGAACCGTCATTAAACTTAATTCCTTGAACGGCTGCACCAGGCAAAGAGGATAAAAGTATTCTTCTTAAGCAATTGCCAATGGTAAGTCCAAAGCCTTTTTCTAGTGGTTCGCAAACTACTTTAGCATAACTTCTATCTTCGTTTTCTTCCACCTCAATTTTAGGCATATCCATTTCTATCATAAGAATTTACCTCCTTTTACACTCTATTATTTAGAGTACAATTCGACAATCATATGTTCAGCGATTTGACTGTCAATATCTTCCCTTTGAGGAAGTGCTAAAATCTTTCCTTCTAACTTTTCAGGGTTGAATTCTAACCACTTGGGCATAGTTCCAACCTTCATAGTTTTGATTTGCTCAAAGTAGGCAATATTCTTTCTTGTTTCTTTAACTGCAATAACATCGCCTGCCTTGATAATCAATGAGGGAATATTGCAATTTCTACCATTTACAGTGAAATGAGCATGGTTTACAAGTTGGCGTGCTTGGTTACGACTTACAGCAATACCCATCCTGTAAATAACATTATCTAGTCTTCTTTCCAATAAAGTAAGCATATTTTCACCGGTGATACCTTTCATTCTATCAGCCATTTCATAGTACTTTCTAAATTGACCTTCTTGTACACCATAAATTCTCTTTGTCTTTTGCTTTTCACGTAATTGTAGTCCGTATTCAGAAATTTTCTTTCTGCCAGCACCATGCTGTCCGGGAACAGTTGCTCTTCTATCAAAAGCACATTTTCCAGTATAACATCTATCGCCTTTCAAGAAAAGTTTTTGACCTTCTCTTCTACAAAGACGGCATTTTGCATCTCTATATGTTGCCATTTATCTTACTCTCCTTTTATTATACTCTACGACGCTTGGGAGGTCTGCATCCATTATGAGGGATAGGTGATACATCAGTAATCATTGTTACTTCAATATCACAGTTCGCTAATGCACGGATAGCAGATTCTCTACCAGAACCAGGACCTTTAACGAACACTTCAACACTTCTTAAACCGTGTTCTTTTGCTGCTCTTGCAGCAGTTTCTGAAGCTTGTTGCGCTGCGAAAGGAGTACTTTTTCTTGAGCCTTTAAAACCAAGGCTACCAGCACTTGACCAACTAATTACGTTACCGTTCATATCAGTAATTGTAACTAATGTGTTGTTGAAAGAGGACTGAATGTGAACTTGGCCTTTATCAACTTTCTTTAATTCTTTACGTCTTTTTGTTGCAGTCTTTTTTGCTGCAGATTCATTTGCCATATTTAGTTACCTCCTTCTCGATTATACGCCTTTCTTCTTGGCTACTGTACGACGAGGACCTTTTCTTGTTCTCGCATTTCTCTTAGTAGATTGACCTCTTACAGGTAAACCTTTTCTATGACGGATACCTCTGTATGAAGCAATTTCCATCATTCTCTTGATGTTAAGGCTTACTTCCGAACGAAGTTCACCTTCAACAGTAATATTTTTGTCGATATATTCTCTTAATTTTGATACATCGTTTTCATCTAAATCTTTAACTCTTGTGTCAGGGTTGATGCCTGTTTCCGCAAGAATCTTTTTTGAAGTAGTTAAACCGATACCATAAATATAGGTAAGACCGATTTCTACACGCTTTTCTCTGGGTAAATCCACACCGGCAATACGCGCCATTGATTTTCAACCTCCGTTTTATAAATTTAATAAATTAGAAATTTTATATAAATTCGCATAGAGTAGAAAAAGTGGAAAATTTTGATACTCTACTTGACATTATTTTTAAAATTAACCTTGTCTTTGTTTGTGGTTTTTATTCTTTGAGCAAATAACCATTATTTTACCGTTTCTTTTAATTACCTTGCATTTATCACACATAGGTTTAACTGATGGTCTAACTTTCATTGTTTCATCCTCCTGAAAATTTATGTTCGCTTGTCTATATTGCGAGAAATCTTGTGTTCGTATATAGTTGCATTTTTAATTTGACGCTTTATTAACCTTTACTACGCCAAGTGATACGACCTTTAGTCAAATCGTAAGGACTCATTTCAAGTTTAACTACATCGCCTTCAAGAATTCTTATATTATTTATTCTTAATTTGCCTGAAATGTAAGCAGTAATTACGTGACCATTGGAAAGTTCAATTTTAAATGTTGCGTTTGGAAGAGCCTCAATAACTTTTCCTTCTGCTTCAATTACATCGTCTTTGGACACAATTATTCCTCCAATTTTTTTTGCAAGTTAACGCTTGCTCTATTTTATTTCAATTTCGCCATTGTTGTATGGCTTTAATGCTGAATATATTTCACTATCAAATAGTTGTTTTGATGCGTTAATCTTTTCAGCAATGCTTTCAAATACTATATGATATAAACGTACATGTTTTAATTTTTTAAGTTTTGGCTTTTCAAGTCTTCTATAATTTCCGTCAACAATATAAATCGTATTGTCCAAATTAACTTTATAAACTATAAAATATACGTCTTTATCTCTACCCATTAAGCTTTTACATAAAGCCCCAACAACAGGTTTTTCAACTTTCATACTTATACCTTCAATAGTTTGTTTTTAAAGCGTTAAAACTTCAACGCCATCTTCAGTAATGAGAACAGTATTTTCATAGTGTGCAGAAGGCTTTCTATCTTTAGTTACGACCGTCCAGCCGTCTTTATCAACCTCTACGTCCTTCACGCCCATATTTATCATTGGTTCAATTGCCAAAGTCATACCAGCCTTAAGTCTTATGCCTGTCCCCATCTTCCCATAGTTTGGAACATTGGGGTCTTCGTGCATTTCTCTGCCGATACCATGTCCTACAAGCACTCTTACCACCGAATAGCCATTGCTTTCAGCGTGTTGCTGTATTTTTGCACCGATATCGTAAAGTGGAGTTCCTTGTCTTACATTTTCAATTCCTTTGAAAAAGCACTCCTCAGTTACCTTTACGAGTCTTTTCTTTTCCTCGTCAACATCTCCTATCAAAAATGTTCTTGTTGCATCTCCATGGTAACCGTTTTTGTTGACTACTATATCAACACTAACTATATCACCATCTTTGATTATAACATCTTCGTTAGGAATTCCGTGAACGACTTGTTCATTGATTGAAATGCAAATGCTGTTGGGATAACCCTCATAGCCTAAACAAGAAGGTTCAGCCCCACACGACAAAATGTAATCGTAAGCCAATTTATCAACTTCAAGCGTTGTCATACCTGCTTTTATTCTCGTGCGAATAAACTCAAGGGTATCTCTTACGATTTTGCAAGGCTCTCTCATCAATTCAATTTCTTTGGGTGTTTTAATATGAATCATAGTTTGTTTAGTTCTTTTTGAATATTTTCAAAAACTTTATCTATTTCACCTACACCGTCTATATTGATTATTACACCTTTTTTTGTGTAGTAGTCAATTAAGGGTTCAGTTTGTTCGCTATATACTGACAACCTTGAAGAAACAGTATCTTCGTTATCGTCCTTTCTTTGAATTAACTCGCCACCACAAAGGTTACAAGTTGTTTTTCCGTTTAAAAAATCAATATGAAAACTTTCTCCACACTTGCCACAAACACGTCTACCACAAAGTCTTGCCATTAGCAACGACAAATCTACATTTATGTTTATAACTGCATCGACCTTTGAAAATTTATCTAAAAGTTCGGCTTGTGCGACATTTCTAGGAAAACCGTCTAGCAAATATCCATTTTCACAGTCCTTTTCGCAAAGTCTGTTTTTTACGATATCGCAAGTAACCTCATCAGGTACTAACTTGCCAGCATCAATATACGATTTAGCAAGCATACCAATTTCGGTTTGGTTTTTAATGTTTTCACGAAATATATCTCCCGTTGAAATATGAGGAAGTTTATACTCATTAGAAATTTTGGTTGCCTGAGTGCCTTTGCCTGCACCAGGAGCACCTAAAAGTATTATATTCATAATAACCTTCTATTTAAATCATTTAGTTTATCCAGTTGTTGCATGCAAGCATACAACAACTAGTTAACTTTATCTTATTTTAAGAATCCCTTATAATTTCTCATCATCAATTGTGATTCAAGTTGTTTATTAAATTCAAGGGCAACCGATACAATAATTAGTAGACCTGTTGCAGAGAATACTGAAACTAATTGTGATGATGAACCTAATACCAACGCAAATATAAGCGAAGGAAGGAAGGCTACTAATGCTAAATAAATAGCACCAAATAAAGTAATTCTGTTTGAAATCTTCTTTAAGTAATCTGCCGTGGGTTTACCAGGACGAATACCTTGAATAAATCCACCGTTGCTTTGGATATTTTTTGAAATATCTTCAGGATTGAAAGATATTTGAGCATAGAAGAACGAGAAACCGAAAATCAATAAACTCAATACCAAAACATAAGCCCAAGTACCTTGACTAAAGTTTGTAGACCACCATGTTGATGCACTACTGTTTGGCCAGAACAAGTTCATAATCATACCAGGGAAACTGATGATTGCATAAGCAAAGATTAAAGGCATTACGCCTCCAGCAGAAATTTTGATGGGAATCACTGAAGATTGACCACCGTACATCTTTCTACCTTTAACTTGTTTAGCATATTGAACGGGAACTCTCCTTTCAGCCAAATCAACAAGCACGATTAAAGCAAAGATAACTACTGCTAAAGCAATAAATCCTATTACTTCATACAAGCCTGACATATCTGTTGAAGTAATACCACTCAATACTTCAATGATTGTGCTACCAGCAGTTGAAATTAAACCAACAAAGATGATTAGCGAAATACCATTACCGATACCATAATCAGTAATTCTATCACCAAACCACATTGTGATACAAGCACCTGCAGTAAACACAATAGTAATTACAACATAAGCAAGCCAAGTTTGGTTAAAGAAGAAGTTTAATCTTAAAGCGCTATCCCCTGCTTCTGTTTGAGTATTTTGGAAAATAGCAACTGTACCGATTGATTGAACTATAGCAAGAATAACCATAATTACTTTTGTAATGTTACTGATTTTCTTCTTGCCTTCTTCACCTTGTTTAGACAAAGCCTCAAGGCTAGGTATACCAACACACAATAATTGAACGATAATTGATGCGTTAATATAAGGGCTTATACCCAAAGCGAAAATTGTTCCGTTTTCCAACGACTGTCCCGTAATGCTGTTTAATAACGCAAAAAAGTCGTTACCTTCAAGTATACTTGAAATGGCTATGGGATTCAATCCAGGAACGGGTATAAAACAACACAACCTAAAAGCCAACAAAATCAAAAGTGTTATTATTAACTTTTTTCTAATTTCAGGGACTTTAAAGGCATTTTTAAATGTTTCAAACATCTTAACCTCTCATTTTCGTGCAGATAGTAGAAATTATAAAATTTCTACTTTTCCGCCCGCCTTTTCAATAGCAGTTTTTGCTGATTCAGTAAACTTTGCTGCTTTGATAGTCAATGCAACTTTTAATTCGCCTGAACCTAATACTTTAAGACCAGCATTGTCCTTAACTGACTTTGCCAAGCCATTTGTCATAACGTAATCATAGTCAACAACTGTTCCTGCAGGAACGTTATTAAGTTGACCTAAATTAACAATAACATATTCCTTTCTAAAGTTTGCATTATTGAAACCTCTTTTAGGAATTCTTCTGTGTAAAGGCATTTGACCACCTTCAAATCCAGGACGAACGCCACCACCACTTCTAGCCCATTGACCTTTATGGCCTTTGCCTGATGTTTTACCTAGACCTGAACCAATACCTCTACCAAGTCTTTTAGAAGAAGTCTTTGCACCCTCTGCGGGTTGAATAGTATCTATTCTCATTTCGTTGCTCCTCCTTTCTTAACAGGTTCTACTTTGATTAAGTGATTCACTTTGGCAATCATACCATTGATTGTTGCACAATCTTCGTGAATTTTTTCATCTCTTATTTTCTTTAAACCTAATGCTGCAACTGTTGCCTTTTGGCTTTCAGTTGAACCAATAGTGCTTTTTACTAATGTAACTTTAATTTTAGCCATTTTAATCCTCCTAGCCTAAAATTTCAGTAACGCTCTTACCACGAACTGCGGCAATTTGCTCTGCTGTTTTAAGCTCATCAAGACCAGCAATAACTGCCTTAACCATATTGATAGGATTTGTAGTACCATGAGATTTTGTTCTAATATCCTTGATACCTGCGGCTTCCATAACCAAACGAACGGGACCACCAGCGATAACACCAGTACCTTTTGAAGCAGGAATCATAAGTACAGAACCTCTGCCAAACTTACCTACTACTTCATGAGGGATACTTGTTTCAAGCATGTTAATTTTGTGCATATTTCTCTTTGCTTGAGCAGTTGCCTTGTCGATTGCTTCGGGAACTTCTGCTGCCTTACCAATACCACAGCCTACTGAACCTTTTCCGTCTCCAATTACTACCAACGCTGCAAAACGCATATTTCTACCGCCTTTTACAACCTTTGTTACTCTATTTACTTGAATTAGTTTTTTGATGAGACCGTCGTTTTCTTCTTGTCTTCTTTGAGGTCTATTGTTTTCTTTTTCCATTATCAATATCTCCTTTTAGAAATTAAGACCAGCGTCTCTTGCGCCGTCTGCAACACTCTTTACACGGCCTGTGTAAATGTATCCGCCTCTATCAAAAACAACTGATTTAATGCCTTTATCTAGAGCCTTTTTAGCAACTGTTTCGCCAACTAATTTAGCGGCTTCAGATTTAGTTAAAGATGCAACTTTGTCCTTAACACCCTTTTCCATTGTAGATGCTGAAACCAATGTTACGCCTTTAACATCATCAATAACTTGGGCGTAGATGTGGTTCAAACTTCTATAAACACAAAGTCTAGGTCTGTCAGCAGTGCCTGAAATCTTTTTTCTTACTCTAGCGTGTCTTTTAACTCTATCTTCATTTTTATCAATTTTAGAAATCATATCAACGCTCCTTATTTACCAGCAGTCTTGCCTTCTTTACGCTCGATTACTTCATCTGAATAATGAATACCATAACCGTGGTAAGGTTCAGGCTTTCTTGCTGAACGAATTTTAGCAGCCATCAAACCAACTTCAACCTTGTCAATACCTGAAACTGTAACTTCAGTAATTGTAGGTGCGTCCAATTTGATTGTGTCTGTATCTGTAAACTCTACAGTGTGGCTTAAACCAAGGTTCATAACTAACTTGTTACCTTGCTTTTGAGCCTTATAACCTACGCCACAGATAACCAAAGTCTTTTTAAATCCTTCAGTTACACCTGTAACCATATTTTGTAATAATGCTCTGTAAAGTCCATGTTTTGCTCTTACTTCTGCAACATCTGAACTTCTTGTTAGAGTTGCTTGTCCGTTTTCGATTGAAATTGTGATTGATGAATCAACGGGTTGAGTTAAAGTTCCTTTAGGTCCTTTAACTGTCATTACGTTATCTTTAACTTCTACCGTAACTCCTGCAGGGATAACTACAGGTAACTTACCTATTCTTGACATAAATTACCTCCTATTACCAGATTGCGCAAAGCACTTCACCGCCAACGCCGGCTTGTCTTGCTTGCTTATCTGTCATAATTCCCTTGGAAGTAGATACTATTGCAATACCTAGACCGCCAAGTACTTTGGGTAAATCTGCTGTTGATGCGTAATTTCTTAATCCAGGTTTAGAAATTCTCTTTAAACCAGAGATAACTGACTTTTTATCAACATACTTCAATGTGATATTGATTTTTCCGTTTAAACCATCTTCTATAATCTTTACATCATTTACATAACCTTCAGAAAGCAATACGTTTGCGATTGACTTTTTGATGTTAGATGCAGGGATTTCCACTTGTTCGTGATTTGATTTTATTGCATTTCTAATGCGAGTTAGCATATCTGCTATAGGGTCTGTCATAATATACCTCCTCTTACCAACTAGCCTTTTTAACGCCGGGGATTTCACCCTTGTACGCTAAATTTCTAAAACAAATACGGCAGATGCCATACTTACGAAGCACTGAGTGAGGTCTTCCACAAATAGAACACCTTGTGTATGCTCTTGTGGAAAATTTAGGCGCTCTTTGTTGTTTTATAATCATTGATTTTTTTGCCATGATAATTCTCCTTATTTAGCCGCGAAAGGCATTCCCATCGCTCTAAGAAGCTCTCTTGCTTCTTCATCAGTTTTAGCAGTTGTTACGAAACAAATATCATAACCTCTGATTTTTTCTACTTGGTCGTAAGAAATTTCAGGGAAGATTAATTGTTCTTTAACGCCTAGTGCGTAGTTACCTCTACCGTCAAATGAATTAAGACTTACACCTCTAAAATCTCTAACTCTAGGAAGTGCGATTGATACGAATTTATCAAAGAAATCGTACATTTGTTTTTGACGTAGAGTTACTTTTAAACCGATATTCATCCCTTGTCTAATCTTGAAGTTTGCAACTGCCTTCTTTGCTTGAGTAAATACGGGCTTTTGACCAGCGATTAACTTCAATTCATCATGAGCGATTTGCATACTCTTTGCGTTATCTTTAATATCGCCAAGACCAGCATTGATTACGATTTTAACCAACTTGGGAACTTCGTTTATGTTACTGTAATTGAATTTCTTAACTAGGTAAGGAACAACTTCAGTTTCATATTGCTTCTTAACTCTGCTATTGTATACCTTTTCAACTGCAGGCTTTGTTGCCTTTTTAGTTGCAGGTTTTGCTTCTGCTGTTGCTTCAGCCTTTTTAGCAGTAGTTTTTGTAGTTGTTGTTTTTGTAGTTTTAGAAGCGGTAGCCTTTGTAGTACTACTAGTCTTTGCTGTACTCGCTTTTGCTGTTGTAGTCTTTGCAGTAGTTTTCTTTTCTGCTTTGACTTCTGTCGCACTAGCCTCTTCTACACTAGTTTCTGTATCTTTTTTAGTTGCCATTTTCTGCTTCCTCCAATTTATGAATTAGCTTCAGTAGTTTCTGCTTCAGGTGTAATTGTTAATTTTGCATCTTCTTCAGTTACTGCTAATTCTGTTTTTGCAGTTCTCTTTCTTGTTGCTTTCTTTTTAGGTTCTGCTGTTGTCTTTTTAGTTTCCTTCTTGAACGCCTTATCTAAAGATGCGTTACAATGCTTACAAACTCTTACCTTTTTTCCATCTACGATAGCGTGAGCAACTCTTGTTGCTTTGTTACACTTATCGCAAATAACCATAACGTTTGAAGCATCAATAGGACCAGCCACGTCAATAATACCAGCAACATCAGTTGCACTTCTTGCTTTTTGATGTTTCTTTTGGATATTAACGCCTTCTACGATAACCTTACCTGTTTTAGGAGAAGAAGAAATAACTTTACCAGTCTTGTTTTTATCTTTACCTGTGATAACTAATACATTATCATTAACTTTAATGTTCATTTCAGCCTCCTATAATACCTCGGGAGCAAGGGAGATAATTCTCATATAGTCTTTATCTCTAAGCTCTCTAGCGATGGGCCCAAAAATACGAGTACCTCTGGGTTGTTTTTGATTGTCTATAATAACTGCGGCGTTATCATCGAAACGGATATGTGTGCCGTCAGGTCTTCTTAAACCTTTGCTAGTTCTAACGATAACTGCTTTAACTACGTCGCCTTTTTTAACAGCGCCACCAGGAGTAGCAGTTTTAACTGAAGCCACGATTACGTCTCCGATGTTACCTGATTTTCTAAATGAACCACCTAAAACTCTGATACACATAAGTTCTTTCGCACCTGAATTATCAGCAGCCTTAAGTCTTGATTGAGGTTGTATCATTTTGCTTCTCCTTTATACTATTTAGCCTTTTCTACGATTTCGGCTACTCTCCAGCACTTGTCTTTGCTTAACTTTCTTGTTTCAACAATTCTTACTGTATCACCAATACCACACTCGTTATTTTCGTCATGTGCTTTGATTCTCTTTGTAGTTGTGATTGTCTTTTTGTAAAGAGGGTGCTTCTTTTTGTTTACTATAGTTACTACTACAGTTTTATCCATTTTGTCAGATACAACTGTACCAACTCTTTCTTTTCTTAAATTTCTTTCCATAATTTACCTCGCAATTAAGCCTTTGCATTAAGTTCTTTTTCACGAAGAACTGTATTTACTCTTGCAATGTCCTTTTTAACGTTGGCAATTGAAACAGGGTTGTCTAATTGACCAGATGCGTGACGGAAACGAAGATTGAAAAGCTCACTCTTTAAAGATGATAATTTTTCAGTAAGTTCTTGAGTTGTCATACTGTGAAGTTCTTTACTTTTCATTATTCTTCACCACCTTCTACTTTTTTTTCTTCGTTGGCTTTTAAATCTACAGCCTTAACGAACTTTGTTTTGATAGGCAACTTGTGTCCTGCAAGACGCATTGCTTCACGAGCGATATCTTCAGGAACGCCTGCCATTTCAAATAGCACTCTACCAGGTTTTACAACTGCTACCCAGTATTCTACTGAACCTTTACCTGAACCCATTCTTGTTTCAGCGGGCTTTTTAGTAATAGGCTTGTGAGGGAAAATATCTATCCAAACTTGACCACCACGCTTGATAAATCTTGTCATAGCGATACGAGCTGCTTCTATTTGATTTGAAGTAATCCAAGCACATTCAGTAGCAACTAGACCATACTCACCATACGCAACAGTGTTGCCCTTGTGAGCCTCACCCTTCATTCTACCTCTATGTTGTCTTCTTCTCTTAACTCTTTTAGGAATTAACATACTATGCTTCGCCTCCTTCCTTTACCACCTTGGGTGCTTTTAAAACTTCACCCTTGTAAATCCAAGCCTTAACACCGATTACACCGAAAGTTGTATGTGCTTCTGCAAAACCATAGTCAATATCAGCACGTAATGTTTGTAGAGGAATTGAACCTTCGTGGTATTGTTCACTTCTAGCAATTTCAGCACCATCAAGACGGCCACTAACCATCATTTTGATACCCTTTACGCCACCACGCATTGCCTTGCCGATTGCTTGTTTCATACAACGGCGGAAAGACATACGCTTTTCAAGTTGAGCAGCAACTGCTTCAGCAACTAATTGAGCGTCAGTATCAGGCTTTTTAATTTCAGTTACATTGATAACTATTGCCTTGTTGTCTACTAACTTTGCTAAATCTTTCTTAATTACTTCTATCTCGCTACCAGCCTTACCGATTAGTACACCAGGTCTGCCAGTATAGATTGTTACAACTATTCTTGATGCTGCTCTTTCAATAGTGATTTTGCTGATTGATGCTGCGTAATATTTCTTTTTAATGAAAGTACGAATATCGTAGTCTTCCTTTAAGAATTTACCAAAATCTTTCTTATCAGCATACCATTGAGTATTCCAGCCTTTAATAACGCCCACTCTTAAACCGTGGGGATTAACTTTTTGTCCCATAAATAATCTCCTTGACCTAGTTCTTTACATCAAGAACAACTGTAATATGACTTGTTCTCTTTAATATGCTATGTGCTCTACCTTTTGATACAGGTTGAAATCTCTTCATAACTGCACCTTGGTCAGCATAGCACTCGGCTACGACTAAGTCGCCTCTATCCATACCTTTGTTATGCTCTGCATTTGCTGCTGCTGAAAGTAAAACCTTTTTAACAGGTTCACTGCCAATCTTTGTGCAATACTCAAGTATTGCTGCAGCTTCATTAACGCTCTTACCTCTAATAAGTGCTAAAACTGTTCTTACCTTATAAGGAGAGATTCTTACATTTTTTGCAGTAGCATAGGGACGCTTTTCTCTTGTCTCTGCTACTCTTGCAGTTTTTTTCTTCATATTGCCTGCCATTTAACTATACCTCCTTACTTTTTACCTGTGGTTTTGCCACCTGCGTGGCCCTTGAACGTTCTTGTAGGAGAAAACTCACCTAACTTACATCCAACCATATCTTCTGTAATGTATACGGGAACGTGTTTTCTTCCGTCATATACACCAATTGTATGACCTACCATTTGAGGAAATATTGTAGATGCACGAGACCAAGTTTTAATAACTTTTTTCTCGTTAGCAGCATTCATATCTTCTACTCTTTTTAGTAGTCTAGCCTCAACGTAGGGGCCTTTTTTAACGCTTCTGCTCATTTTATTATCTCCTCCAATTAGTCGTTAATTCTCTTAATAATAAATTTAGAAGTTGTGTTCTTCTTCTTTCTTGTCTTATAACCCAAAGCAGGTTTACCCCAAGGAGTCATAGGAC
>CAZJWC010000007.1:0-63122 GCA_964550125.1 uncultured Clostridia bacterium
CTGAGCTAAAGGCCCTCAATACGGGACGTTGTGTCATAAATGTGTCACACACACAACGCTTGATTATTTTATTATATATTTAAATTTATGTCAACTAATTTTTTAATGTTTTTCAAAAAAAATTTAGTAAAAATTTTTTCTACTTTTAATAACATTTTTCTACAAAAGTTGTCATATTTTCAAAGCAGTTGTAATGATACAATGTTTTAAATAAAAAAGCAAGCAAAAAAAGGGTTAAAAATGCAAATTTCTTCAAGAATATCAAATGGAACACTTTTTATTTTATTGAGTGGTGAACTGGACGAATATAACGCAGGCAAATCACGAAATATCGTTGATAACCTAATTGACGATAATTCATATGTTGATAAAGTCATTTTCAACTTAGAGGAAGTAAAATTTATGGATTCAACGGGGATAGGTTTTTTAATAGGCAGATACAAAAGACTAAAAAGGTTAGGAATAGCGATGTTTTTGCAAAATCCCAACTTTTGTGCAGATAAAGTCTTATCAATAAGTGGAATTTATTCACTCATATCTAAAATTTAAGGAGATTTATATGGATAATTATATGAAACTACAATTTTTATCAAAATCGGAAAACGAAATTTTTGCAAGAAACGCAGTAGGTGCTTTTTGCGTTCAACTTGAACCATCACTTGCAGAATTAAACGACATAAAAACGGCAGTAAGTGAGGCAGTTACAAATGCAATAGTACACGGTTATCAAAAAAATAGTGGAAATGTAACAGTTGAGTGTGAAATTAAAAATAGCACAATCAATATTACTGTAAGTGATGAGGGCGTAGGAATTGAGAACGTTGATGAGGCATTACAGCCATTTTTTACTACTTTGGCTGATGACGAGCGTTCGGGTATGGGATTTACGATAATCCAAAGTTTTATGAACGAATTTTCAGTTGAATCCTCTCTTGGTAAAGGCACAAAAGTGTTTATGACAAAAAACATTGATAGGGATACGGTTGCAAAGTTAGATGTTGAGTGATGAGGAAACGTTATTCTACATACAAAAGGCAAAGCAAGGAGAAGATAAGGCAAAGGAAGTACTGCTGACGCACAATACCCTCCTTTTAAAAAGTATCATCAAAAGATATTTGAATAAGGGGGTTGAGTATGACGATTTATTTCAACTTGCCTCAATCGGTTTAATAAAAGCAATAAAGGGGTTTAACGAAGAATTTGGCGTGAAGTTTTCAACATATGCCGTTCCTATGATAGCAGGTGAAATTAAAAGATTTTTGCGTGATGACGGAGATATAAAAGTTTCTCGTTCGCTAAAACAACTTGCTAGAGAAATGAATAAGTTTATAGAAGAATATTCTTTAAAGAATAATAATTCACCCTCAATCAAGGAATTAGCAACAGAGTTTAAAATTGACGAAAGTGAAGTGGTATTTACATTAGGTTCAACTAAAATGCCTATCTCAATTTACGAACAAAGCGACTATAAGGACGAAAAGACAAAGGAGTTGCTAGATAGACTTCCTATCGTGGATAATCAGGAGGAAATTCTTGATAAAATGGGACTTAAATCAGCACTGGATTCACTAGATAAAAGGTCAAGACAGATTATCATTTTGAGATATTATCGTGATATGACGCAAAGTCAGGTTGCAAAGGCGATAGGGGTATCGCAGGTTCAAGTTTCAAGACTTGAAAATAAAATTGTAGACGATATAAAAAAGATGATGCTTGGCTAGAATATTTTATCCTTTCTTGCTCAATCTATTTGTATGAATAATACAAATTTTCCAGATAATACAAATAGTAAAAACGCTGATGAAAGGGAAAGTGCGATTTCACCTTTCTCTCATAATGAGGACAAATAGATGACAGGTATCAATAATCAAAATTATAATAAAAACTATTTAAATTATGTTAAGTCATTTTCTCCACCTACAAAGCATTTTAAAACTTGTTTCCGTGCCTTTATGGTAGGTGGTTTTATCTGCACGATAGGTCAATTTTGTAGATATACTCTTTTTTATCTTACAGGGCTTGACGGGGAGATTTTAGCCTCTTGCGTATCTATGATTATTATATTTTTAGGTTGTCTTTTAACTGGATTAGGTATATATGACAGAATAGGCAAAAATGCAGGGGCAGGTTCGATAGTTCCAATTTCAGGATTTGCCAACTCAGTATGTTCTCCTGCTATGGAGTTTAAGACGGAAGGCTTAATACTTGGTATGGCATCAAAAATGTTTGTCATAGCAGGTCCTATTATTGTTTACGGTATTTTATCAGGTGTCAGTGTGGGAATTATTTATTATATTTTAGGTTTATAGGTGCATATATGGGCAAACATACAATTTTTTTTAATAATAAACCACAAATATTTTCAACAGCATCTATCGCAGGTACGAAAGAGTGTGAAGGAATTATCGGTTCGTATGTTTCAAGACGCCTTGACGATGATATGTTTGGCGAAAGCACTTATGAAAAGGCAGAGTGCAAAATGCTGACTTATGTTATTGATAAAGCCATTGCAAAGTCAAAACTTAAAAAAGACGATGTTGATATGATTGTTTCAGGGGATTTGCTTAATCAAATCATCTCATCTTCCTTTACAGCAAGGGATTTTAATATTCCATTTATAGGAGTATATGGTGCTTGTTCTACAATGAGTGAGGCTCTTGCAATATCTGCCTGCTTAATAGACGGTGGTTATGTTGATAATATTGTGGCAGGTACTGTAAGTCATTTTGCTACGGCTGAAAGGCAATATCGCTTTCCATTAGAATTAGGCACAACAAGACCACCTCAAGCACAATGGACGGTAACAGGTGCAGGTGCAACCTTAATTACTTCAAATAACCACATAAACAGAGTTGAACGAGGTGCAGAGGGAATAGGCTCAAATGACGATAAGGTAACAACTTCGGGTAGGGAAAAGAGTTTTGAGGACGAAAGTTTAGAAAATAGAGAGGTTCTTAAAACTAGGAGAAAGGTAAAAATAACAACTGCGACCTTTGGTAAAGTTGTAGATTTTGGGGTTACAGATGTGAATAATATGGGGGCTGCAATGGCTCCTGCAGCAGCTGACACTATATTGATGCACTTTCAAGAAACTCAAAGACCGATAGACTATTACGATATGATAGTTACGGGCGATTTAGGTGCGTTAGGAAGCAGATTGCTAAAAGATTTGATGTGGGAAAAGGGTTATGATATTTCAAAGCAACATATTGATTGTGGTGAAATTATTTATAAGGTAATTGAGGACGAATTTCAAGGTGGTTCGGGAGCAGGGTGTAGTGCCTGTGTTTTTAACTCGTATATATATAAAAAGATGATAAACGAAGGTATAGATAGAGTGCTGTTTTGTGCAACTGGTGCATTGTTATCAACTATATCTTCAGGACAAGGAGAATCAATACCCTGT
Organism: uncultured Clostridia bacterium; assembly: GCA_964550125.1. GTDB lineage: Bacteria > Bacillota > Clostridia > Christensenellales > Borkfalkiaceae > CAZJWC01. The sequence continues at coordinate 3,407 of CAZJWC010000007.1, forward strand.
ATTTGCCACGCAGTTAGTTTAGAGGTGTAAATATGGAAAGTTATACTGAAATTGCTTTTATGTTTTTAAAATGTTTTATAGTTGGTGGGTTGATATGTGTTGTAGCCCAAATTGTTATAAACAATACAAAGTTGACTTCGGGTAGAATTTTGGTGTTGTTTTTGGTTTCAGGAATAGTATTAACAGCACTTGGATTATATCAGCCGTTGGTTGAATTTGCAGGTGCAGGTGCTACCGTTCCAATTTCAGGTTTTGGCTATTTGCTTGCAAAATCAGCGATGAAAGGGGCTGAAATTGGACTTTTTGAGGCAATTACTTACCCACTTGCAGGAGCAAGTGCAGGTATAACAGCAGCAGTCGTATTTTCCTATATATTTGCCCTTATTTTTAAATCAAAAACAAAAAAGAATTAGTATTCAATTTAAAGCATATATTTTTATATGTATGTGAGGAAGAAAAAAAGAAATATTAAAAGAATAGTAAAAATAACGATATTACTAATCTTCATTTTTATCTTTGCAATGGTTATTGTTTGCCAAAACAATATTAAAGTTATGCTTATTAAGGCAAGCGAGGCAAGAACTAGAACTGTTACGGCTGAGGCTATAAACGATGCTGTTTTAGTTACTTTATTACAAGAAGTAAAGTATGAAGATTTAGTTTTTATCGATAAGAATAATGAAGGTGAAATTGTTTCAATATCAGCAAACTCAAAAAAGATAAATAGTTTATCAAGGGAGATTACAAAAATTTCTTCAGGCTATCTTAAAGAGGCTATGTCGCAAGGGATTGATTTGCCGTTAGGTTCGTTTACTGGGATTGAAATTTTATCTGGTTTTGGCTCAAAAGTCAATTTTAAGTTGGTATCAATAAGTGATGTAAAGTGTAAGTTTATCTCTCGATTCTTAACGGTAGGTGTCAATCAAACTAGACACTCAATTTATTTAAACATAGTGGCTAATGTTTCTATAATTATGCCTAATGAAGACTTAACCTTTTCTTCAATAAATGAGGTTTTGTTGTGTGAAAGCATAATTGTTGGCGATGTTCCGGATACTTATCTACAAACGGAGGAGTGGACTGACGCTTCTGATTTTCTTTCATAGTTAAAAAGTTGCACAAATTGTTTGACTTATTTTTTAAAAACAAATATAATTATCACAATGACTGTGAAAAAGACAGACGCATCAGTCTTCCTTTTTAGAGAGAAAAACTCATAGGCTGAAAGGTTTTTTATTTGAAGGATGCGTTATTCACTTTTGAGTTGGCTTTGTGAAAAATAAATTTAGTAATAAAGTCCGTTTTCTGCGTTAAAGAGTTAAAGGCAATTTATATTGCGAATTTAGGTGGTACAGCGTGAATTGAGTTTTTCGCCCTATGATTTTTCATAGGGCTTTTTATTTTACAAACAACTTTTTAAAGGAGTTATATATGCAAGAGAAGGTAAATAATTTAAGAGAACAAATTATAAGTGCAATTTCTTCTGCCTCATCAAGCAAAGAGTTATATGAACTTAAAATGCGTTTTTTAGGTAGACAAGGAGAGGTTACCTCCCTTTTAAAAGGCATGAAAGATGTTCCTGCCGACCAAAGACCTGTTTTAGGAAAGGTAGTAAACGAACTTTCAAAATGGGCAGAAAATGAGTTCGAGTCAAAGGAAGTTGAACTAAAAAAACTTGAACTTCAACAAAAGTACGCAAGTGAGCAGATTGATATTTCAATGCCTGCAAAGTTTTCATCAACTGGTACTTTACACCCTAACACATTAGTTAAAAATGAATTAATCAATATATTTGCAGGTATGGGTTTTGAAATTTTTGAAGGACCTGAACTTGAAAACGACTACTACAATTTCGAGGCTTTAAATACTCCTGCCGACCACCCTGCTAGAGATATGCAAGATACTTTTTATATTACTGAAAAAATCTTGCTTCGCACTCAAACTAGTGCAGGACAAATTCGTGTAATGGAAAACAAACAACCTCCCATTAAAATTTTAAGTCCGGGTAAGGTTTATCGTTCGGACGATGACGCTACACACTCACCTATGTTTAGTCAAATGGAAGGTCTAGTTGTAGATAAAGGCATCACTTTATGCGACTTAAAGGGTATGCTTGATGAATTTGCTAGAAATGTGTTTGACAGTAACACTAAAACTCGTCTACGCCCCTCGTATTTCCCCTTTACTGAGCCTTCAGTAGAAATTGATATTAGTTGTTCGGAGTGTGGTGGTAAAGGTTGTCATCTTTGTAAAGGAACGGGCTGGATTGAGGTTTTAGGTGCTGGTATGGTAAATAGAAAGGTGCTTGAAAATTGTGGTATTGACCCTGATGTATATTCAGGTTTTGCGTTCGGTATGGGTATTGAAAGAATTGCTATGCTAAAATATGGCATCAACAATATGAAATATCTATTTGAAAATGACGTTCGTTTGTTAAAGCAATTCAAGTTCTAGAAAGGAGAATACTATGAAAGTAGCATTAAGTTGGTTAAAAGATTATGTTGATATAGATGTCTCAGCACAAGAATTACAAGAAAAACTATTCTCTTGTGGTTTTGAGGTTGAGGAGTTAATTTATATAGGAAGTGAAATAAATAACTGTGTAGTTGGACAAATTACAAAAATTGAAAAGCACCCTGACGCTGATAAACTTTCAGTATGTCAAGTTAACCTTGGTGAAAAGGGTTGTGTTCAAATTGTAACTGCTGCGACAAATATGAAGGAAGGGGATAAAGTTCCTGTTGCTTTGGATAACTCTACTTTGCACGGTGGTGTAAAGATAAAAAAATGCAAAATGCGTGGAGTTGATTCAATGGGTATGTTTTGTTCTGGTGAAGAATTTGGCATAAATGACGATTACTACCCTAATGCTGAAGTAAATGGACTACTAATTTTGGATAAAGATACGCCCCTTGGTGAAGATATTAAAAAGATAATCGGGCTTGACGACTATGTGTTTGATATTGGTGTAACAGCAAACAGACCTGATTGTCAATGTGTTATTGGTATCGCAAGAGAGGTTGCAGCAGTTTTAGGTAAAAAAATCAAGTACCCTTCATTTGATTTTAAAACTGAAAACTTTAAAACTAGTGATTTTGTTACTATAAATGTTGAAGCAAAAGATTTATGTCCTAGATATGTTGGGCATTATGTTAGTGATATAAAAATTGAACAATCTCCTCTATGGTTACGCCGTAGACTAGCTGTTGCAGGATTGCGTTCAATCAATAACATAGTTGATATTACAAACTTTGTATTGCTTGAAATGGGACAGCCTATGCACGCTTTTGATGTTTCAAATTTAGAAGATAATCAAATCAATGTTAGACGAGCAAAGGACGGAGAAAGGATAATCACTCTTGACAGTAAAGAGTTTACTCTAGATAGTTCAAATCTAGTAATTTGTGATGGTAAAAAACCTGTGGCACTTGCTGGTATTATGGGTGGTTTGAATAGCGAAATTAAAGATACAACAAAAGCTGTACTTTTTGAGTCTGCAAAGTTTGCTAGAGATTGTATTAGAAAAACTTCAAGAAAACTTGGTCAACACTCTGATTCATCATTTAGATATGAAAAAGGAATTGACGCATATACAAACTTGCTTGCCTCTCGTAGAGCATTACACTTGATAGATGAGTTGGGTTGTGGAAAAATTGCCTGTGAAAATGTTGACTTGTTCAGTGAGGACGGAAAGGCAAAAGTTATTCAAACAAAAATTTCAAAAATTAACTCAATTTTGGGTGTTGTAGTTCCTACTGAAAAGATTGTTGAAATTTTGCAAAGTTTAGAGTTCAAGGTAGAAGCAAACGGGGAGGATATTAAGGTTGAAGTTCCCTTGTATCGTGAAGATATTGACGGCTTCCCTGACCTTGCTGAAGAAGTTATTAGGATGTATGGTTATGACCATATCGTGCCTACTTTTTTACCTACTGCAAAAATCACGAACGGTGGTTTAAACCAAGAACAAAAAAATGAAAATAGATTGAAGGAAATTTTAATTTCTCAAAATCTTAATGAGATTGTTACTTATTCTTTCATTTCTCCTAAGGATTACGAATTATTGCGTTTAAATGATGAAATTGAAAAATCTATAAAAATCAAAAACCCCATTGGAGAAGATTTGTCTTTAATGAGAAGAACTCTTGCTCCTTCAATGCTTAACACTATTGTTAGAAATTTACGTAGAGAAAATAATAACGGTAGATTGTTTGAACTTGCAAAAACTTACAATACTGTAGAGTTGCCCTTAAAGGATTTGCCTAACGAAGATAGAACCCTTTGTATTGGTTTGTTTGGTAATAATGAAGATTTCTTCACTATGAAAGGTATAATTGAGTGTATTGCATTTATGTTCAACTTAAAGTTTGAGTATGAGCGTATAAACAAACCTTTCTTACATCCTGGTAAAACTGTAGCAGTTAAACTTGGCAATACACAAGTAGGTTATTTTGGTGAACTTGCTCCCGACATAGCCGAAGAACTTGCAGTTGATAAAAATGTAATACTTGCTGAGTTGAATTTTGAAGAACTCGCAAAAGTTATTAAAAATAGATATAAATTTTCACCTTTGCCTAAATTCAGTGAAGTAAAGAGAGATTTAGCACTTGTGGTTGATGAAAGTATGACCTGTGGTGAGATTATAAGTGTCATTAAGGCATCGGCAAAAACCATATCAAGTGTAGAACTCTTTGATGTTTATCGTGGAGAAAAACTTGGTAAAGATAAAAAGAGCATGGCGTTTACAATTACCTTTAAACCTAATGAGCAAGCGTTCACTCCTGAAAATATTGATAACTATGTAAACAAAATTTTAAAGAATTTAAAAGAAAAATTAAATATCACTTTAAGATAGAGTAGAAAGATGGCCTATGCCATCTTTTTTACTTTTTAAAAAGAAGTATGAAGATATTTTTCATAATAAATCAAAAACTTTTCTCACATAATACATAAAACACTTGCTATTTTTAACTAAAAAGTATTAAAATATTTGAGTTAGTAAATTTTTATTTTATAGGAGAACTCATTTTGATTAGAGAAGACCTACGTAATGTAGCAATTATCGCCCATGTAGACCACGGTAAAACTACTCTAGTTGACCAACTTTTAAAGCAAAGTGGTACTTTTAGAGATAACCAAGTGGTAGAAGATAGAGTAATGGACTCTAATGATATTGAACGCGAAAGAGGAATAACTATTCTTGCAAAAAACACTTCAATACATTATAACGATGTAAAAATCAACATTATTGATACTCCCGGACACGCCGATTTTGGTGGTGAGGTAGAGCGTGTTTTAAAAATGGTAAATGGCGTTTTAATTTTGGTTGATGCCGCAGAAGGTCCTATGCCTCAAACACGTTTTGTTATGCAAAAAGCTTTAGAACTTAACCATAAACTAATTATTGCAATCAATAAAATTGATAGACCTGACGCAAGGGTTAAAGAGGTTGAGGACGAGGTTTTAGAATTATTGATGGATTTAGAGGCAACAGATGAACAACTTGACAGTCCTATCATCTATTGTTCAGGCAGACAAGGAACGGCAAGTTTAGATAGAGATAAACAAGGTCCAGATTTAAAACCTATGTTTGATATTATCTTAAAGCAAATTCCTCCCGTTGAAGTAGATGCAGAAGGTCCCTTACAAATTTTAACTTCTTCAATAGATTACAACGAATATGTTGGTCGTGTTGGTATAGGAAGAATTGAGCGTGGCTGTGCAAAGGCAAATATGCCCGTTACCGTTTGTAACTTCAATAAGCCTGATTTTAAAAAACAAGGCAAATTAGTTAACTTGTATCAAATTGAAGGTTTACAAAGAGTTCCTGTTGAAAAAGCAATCGCTGGCGATATAGTATGCTTTTCAGGACTTGAAGATATAAATATAGGTGATACTGTTTGTGTTAGTGAAAATGTTGAAGCAGTACCCTTCGTTAAGATTAGTGAACCTACCGTTGAAATGATTTTTTCTATCAACGATAGTCCCTTCGCAGGCAAAGAGGGTAAGTTTGTAACTACAAGACATCTTCGTGAAAGATTATATAAAGAACTTTTGAAAGACGTATCTTTAAAAGTTGAAGATACAGATAGTGCTGATTCATTTAAGGTAAGTGGTCGTGGTGAAATGCATCTTTCAATCTTGATTGAAAATATGCGTAGAGAGGGTTATGAGTTCCAGGTTGGTCCCCCCAAAGTGCTTTTCAAAGAGATAGACGGACAAATCTACGAGCCTATTGATAGACTTATAGTTGATGTTCCTGAAGATTGCACAGGCTCGGTTTTTTCAGCAATGGGAGAAAGAAAGGGTGAAATGTTGCATATGCACCCTATCGGTTCACGCATAAGATTAGAGTTTTTGATACCTTCTCGTGGATTGTTTGGCTATAAGAGTGAGTTTTTAACTGCCACTCGTGGTGAAGGTATATTAAATACAATCTTTAATGAATATCAACCATACAAGGGAGATATAGAAAGAAGAAATTGTGGTTCACTAGTTGCATTTGAAACGGGTGAGGCTGTAACTTACGGCTTGTTTAACGCTCAAGAGCGTGGCACTCTATTTATCGGTGCAGGTACGCAAGTTTATGAGGGTATGGTAGTAGGAATTTCACCCAAAGGTGAAGATATAAATGTAAATGTTTGTAAGAAAAAGCACCTTACAAATACTCGTTCATCAGCAAGCGATGATGCATTGAGATTGATTACTCCTAAAATTATGAGTATGGAAGAAGCGTTAGAGTTTATTGACGATGACGAATTGCTTGAAATTACCCCTAAAAGTTTGCGTGTAAGAAAGAAAATACTTGATAGCGAACTTCGTGCAAAGGCAAGAGCAAGAGAAAAGAAACAAAATGAAAACTAATACAAAGGCACACCTGAAGGTGTGCCTTTTTTGTATCAAAAGGGAGGGTTTTTTCATATTGATAGATATAAATCATAGAATATTATACGAGGTGTATAATGGAAGAAAAAAATGTAATATCTCTTTTTCAACAAAAGTTGATAACTATATCGGGTGTGGACAGCGTTGATAATTTTTCGGAGTCGCAAATCAGTTTGACCGTCTGTGGTTTAAAACTTCAAATTTTTGGAACAGGCTTAAAAGTTACTAACTTTTCAAAGACGAGTGGTGCATTTTCGGCAAGTGGTTTAGTCTATAATATAAAATATGTTTCCAAAAAAGAAAAACTTTCAAAAAGGCTTTTTAAATAAATGTTTGCCACAAATAATCAATTATTTATCTTTTTGTCCTGTCTTTCATTAGGTATTGCGTCTGGAGTAGTGTATGAGTTTTTTTATCTTTTAAAAAAAGTTGTAAGACTAAAAATATTTAAATATATTTTTACCCTAATATTCTTTATTGTGTTGTCGATTTTATATGTTGCTCTCTCCGTTTATTTTGAATTTCCCTCCTTTCGTTTATATATGTATATCGGTGTACTTTTAGGTTTAGTTATTTATATTAAAAGTTTTCACTATTTTATTGCAATTTTACTTAAAAAGGGTTATAATAAACTAAAAAGAGAAGGAGTAAGAAAAAATGGATATTCAAAAGAATAAAAATTTAATAGTTGCAGTCGTTGTTGCTGGCGTATTACTTCTTTTCGTTATGTTTTCAGTTTTAATATATCAACTTATCACTATATCAACTGCAAAAAAGGAAAAGGCTGAACTTCTTGATAATATCTCTCAAATGGAACAAACTATCAATGAGAGTGAAGATGAGTTGGACTTATATCAGTCAAACTTTTGGAAGGAAAAATTATCAAGGGCATTTGGATATAAATATGACAACGACAGATAAAATAATCTCAATAATTGACATAGGTTCAAATTCCGTCCGTTTAAAAATTTTTACGGACGGAAAAATTTTGCTAAAAAGAAGGGAAGTTCCACGTCTTGGACAGGGCGTTTATCAAACTCAAAAACTTTCAAATGAAAGTATTGAAAAGTGTATTCAAGTTTTAAAAGATTATGTTAAAATTTCAAGTGAATATAATGCTAGCATATACACTTTTGCCACTGCTGCAGTTAGAACGGCAAAAAATAAGGAAATTTTTTTAAATCGAGTAAAAGAAGAAACTAATTTAGATGTTGATGTTGTGTCTGGCGAACTTGAAGCGAAACTAGGTTTGTATGGTGCTTTGGGTAGTGGAGTTGACGGAGCAATTATTGACATAGGTGGGAATAGCACTGAAATTTCAAAGAGAGAAAATGGACAAGTAGTGTATTCAAAGAGTATTTCAATAGGTGCTGTAAAGTTGAAGGATATTTGTAATGAAGATATGCAAAAAATCAAGGACACAACAAAAGAATATGTCGGCGAGTTTGATGTTTTACCCCTGAAAAATGTTCACTTAATAGGTGGTAGTGGCACTTGTTACGGTGCATTAGTTAAAGGTGATAAAGCTGACGGTTTTATCTTAAAGAAAACTCAAATTGAAGAAAAGGTCGAACTTTTAAGAAGTATGTCAGTTGAAGAAAGAAAAAAACTAAAGGGCATGGAACCAACCAAAGCAGATGTGATTGTCGGTGGTGGTGTTTTATTGCTTGAAATATTAGATAGATTTAATTTAGATAGTGTTATCGTAACCGAAAGCGACAATTTAGAAGGTTACGCTCAATATGTTTTGTCTAAAGAGTAAGGTTGTATTATGAATAATAAAAAAGGAATTTTATTCCATATTCTATATTTGTTTGTTTTTGCCGTGCTTACCGTGTTGATTGTTTTGAGAACAAGAAGTATTTATGGTGCAGAAGCGAGTGCAAGTTTTTCATTTTATGTTATTTTAATAATTAGTTTTGTGTTGTCATACTTGTTAGCCTCAACTCTCCACGAACTTGGCCATTTAGTTTTTGCAAAGTTCAATGGTATGAAAACTAACGGGTTAAGAATTTTATTTTTGGTCTTTTATAAACAGGACAAAAAGATAAAAGTTAGCCTTTCAAACAATAACGAAGTAGCAGGTTCGTGCGAAATTTATCCTACTTCATCAAGTAATGTTGAAAGCAACTATTTTTGGACTACTATGGGTGGAACGGTGTTTGTAGGTATATACATGGCTTTTTGCCTGTTGATATTTACTATAGGCTCATTTATAAATAGTTGGTGGTTATACCTTTTAATTTCTCTACAAATTCCGTATTCCTTCTTTTCATTTGCAATTAATGTTACACCTATAAATGTGCTTGGAAGAAAAACAGATGGTTTAATTGCTCTTGAGTTAAAGAGAAAAGAGCCTTCAGCCTTCGTTGCTTGTAAGTCGCTTGAAATTCAAGCAGAAATGTATAAAGGAAAAATGCCTGGTGAAATTGATAGAGATATATATTTTAAAGCACCTCAACTTCCTGCTGATGATGTTCAATATGCAATAATTACTCAATTGCGTTGTATGTATTATCTTGACATTAAAAATTTTGACAAGGCTATCAAGCATTATGAAAGGCTAGTTGAAATATATCAGGAAATACCTGACGAATATGCCGAGAGCGTTGCTTTGGAATTGTGTTATTTTTATTCAGCGTTGCTCAATGATGTTGAACTTGCAATGCAATACTACGATGTTGTTGAAAAACAACTTGCAAATCTTGATACACCTATAAAATGTCGTGTGTCAGCCTCTTATAACGCCTATGTTTTAAAAGATAAAGAAGGCGCATTAGACGCTATTCAAAAGGGAGAAAAAGTTGCAAAAAATTATCACATAAAAGGACTTGCCTCTTTTGAACTAAAACTTATGAATAATATAAAAGCAGATATAGATAAAGGTAGCCTATAATGGCTACCTTTATAATGTTTTAAATTGATACCCCTTTTCTTTAAAGAAAATTATGATATCCTCAAGTGCCTCTACACAAGCATACTTTTTTTTACTACGTAAATCGTGTAGCAAAACGATAATTTCATTTGAGCCGTTAAAAGTTTTTTTAACATTGTTTACAAGCTGACTTTTTGTAGGCTTTTCAATTTCAGCGTCAGCAGAATAGCAATTCCAGTCATAATAAGTAAAACCTGCACTCACTACAGCATCAATTAGATTTTGGCTGACTAAATCACTTCCACTTGGAAATCTATATATTTTTTCATTAAACGCAGGAATAACTTTTTGTATCGATTTTTTACACTTGTATATATCTTTTAAAAGAGCAGACGGTGAGGAGTATATTTCGCTATATTTATGAGAATAAGAGTGTATGCCTATTTTATGCCCTTTTTTGTAAATATCTCGTAAAGCATCGGGGTATGTGTCAACTTGTGTTCCAATAACAAAAAAAGTCGCCTTAATCTTCTCTTTTTCAAGTATTGAGAGTATTTGAGGGGTATATCTTTCGTTTGGACCGTCATCAAAAGTAAGGTATACGATTTTTTGTCCCTCATCTACTTTAAATGATAAAAGGCAGGGTATTAAAAATAATATTGCTATAATTATTGCTAGTTTTCTTTTCATATAAATATTATTTGTAAAATCAAATAAATTACTTGACTTTTAAAAATCTTAAATATATAATATTTAAAAACCTATGAGATAAAGTAGTAGTTTACAAGTACAAATTTTTAGAGAGTTTTCGGTTGGTGTAAGAAAATAGTTTGTCGTAAGCAAATGGATTATTGAGGGCAAGGAAGAAATAGTAGTATTCTTTGACGGTACTCTACCGTTATATAGAGAGGGAATTATCGAAGCATAACATTTGTTATGAAAGTTCCTATAATAAGGCAGTTTAACTGTGAAGTTGGGTGGCAACACGACAAATCGTCCCATTGTGCGAGTTTGGTCGTGTTTTTTTGTTGCCTTTTTTTCACTGACATATTAAATAAAATTTAGGAGGTATAAAGATATGTCAAACAATAAAATCCCTTACAAAATATATCTTGAAGAAAGTGAGATTCCAAAGTATTGGCAAAATCTTCGTGCCTATATGCCTGCTCACGAACCTTTTTTAAATCCAAAAACTCTAAAACCTGCAACCAAAGCAGATTTAGAGCCTGTATTTTGTGATGAGGTTATAGACCAAGAACTTAATTTTACAGATAAGTTTATAGAAATCCCTGAGGAAATTAGAGCTTTTTATAAAATGTATCGTCCTTCGCCCGTAGTAAGAGCATATTGCCTTGAAGAAAAACTTGGCACTCCTGCTGAAATTTATTACAAATATGAGGGCAACAATACTTCTGGCTCACACAAATTAAATTCAGCAGTAGCACAAGCCTACTATGCAAAAAAACAAGGCATAAAGCACTTGACCACTGAAACAGGTGCAGGTCAATGGGGTACTGCTTTATCAATGGCTTGTTCGTTTTTTGATATGGATTTAATTGTATATATGGTTAAATGTTCGTACGAGCAAAAACCTCACCGTAGGGAAGTTATGCGTACTTACGGTGCAAATGTTATTCCATCTCCTTCAATGACTACTGACGCAGGCAGAAGAATAAATGAGCAATTCCCTAACGCAACAGGTTCATTAGGCTGTGCAATTTCGGAGGCAGTAGAAAAAGCTGTATCTACTGAAAATTGCAAGTACGTTTTAGGTAGCGTGCTTGACCATGTATGTTTACATCAAAGTATTATAGGTTGTGAAGCAAAAATAGCCCTTGATAAGTACGGGGTTACTCCTGATGTGGTTATTGGTTGTGCTGGTGGTGGTTCAAATTTAGGAGGCTTAATTACACCTTTTATGGCTGATAAGTTAGAGGGTAAAAACAATACAAGATTTATTGCTGTTGAACCTTGTTCTTGTCCCTCTTTAACTCGTGGTAAGTATATCTATGACTATTGCGATACTGGTAAGATGACTCCTATGGCAAAAATGTACACATTGGGTTGTGGGTTTATGCCTTCTCCAAGTCATGCAGGTGGTTTAAGATATCATGGTATGAGTCCTATAATTTCTCAATTATACCATAAGGGCAAAATAGAAGCAGTTACAGTTAAACAAACTGAGGTTTTTGAGGCAGCTAGAGAATTTGCAAGAGTAGAGGGTATTTTACCTGCGCCTGAATCAAGCCATGCAATTAAGGTTGCTATTGACGAGGCAATGAAATGCAAACAAACAGGAGAAAAGAAAAAGATTTTATTTGGCTTAACTGGAACAGGTTACTTTGACATGATGTCATATGGCAAATTTAACGACGGAATTATGGAGGACTATATTCCTACCGAAGAAGATTTAAAGCGTGGTTTCGATTCAATTCCCGATATTCCTCAAAACAGACAATAAAAAAAGGACACTATCAAGGTGTCCTTTTTCTATTTTAAATTGTATAAATTTTCCATAAATGCACTAAATAATTGTATGATGAAAAACTATGAATTGTTAAGTGAAGATAATACTTCTAAAAAAGTTTTTTTAAATGTTGATAAAAACAAGAGGACTGCTTTGGTGGTTGGTGGAAGTAGTGGAATAGGCTGTGAAATAGTCAAAGGATTGCTAGATAAAAACTATAATGTTGTAAATCTTTCCCGAACTAATTGCCCACTCTCTAGGGTGATAAACATCAATGTTGACGTTACGAACGAGAGTTTAATCAAAAAGGCAATGGACGAGGTGATTGAAAATTGTCCGTATATCTCAATACTTGTTTATTCTGCTGGCTTTTCTATGGCATCTCCTATTGAACTTTCAAAAAGTGAAGATTATAGATATTTATTTGAAGTGAACTATTTTTCAGTAATAAATTGCTTGCAACTTATTATTCCATACTTTAAAAAAAGAGGTGGAAGAATAATACTTATAAGTTCGATAGGGGCACAAATTCCCATTGTATTTAATGGTTTTTATAGTAGTTCAAAATCTTCATTAGATATGCTTGCTAAATCATTATATCTTGAACTAAAAAAGTATCGAATTAAAATTACAAGCGTTCAAGTAGGTGGAACTGCGACCGACTTTACATTTAAGAGAAAGGTGTATTCAGTAGAAGAAAACGGAAGTTATGCAAGCAGTTTAAAAAGGTCTGTTGTTTCCTTGGCAAGCGAGGAACAAGGTGGTATGAAACCATCAACAGTCGCTCAAAAAATAGTTAAATTGATTGATAAAAAACAACCACCTATAACTACGGCAATCGGTGTAAAAAATAAAGTTTTTTTGCTTATGAATAAAGTATTACCAGAAAAAACAAGTATGTTTTTAATATCAAAATTTTTTAATCAATAAATTTAGAAAAATGGTTGCGTTTAAATTGAAAAATATTTGCATTTATGTTATAATAATAAACATTAAAAAATCGAACAAAGGAAAGAAAATGTTGAAACATAAAGGCACGTTATTTTTTAAAACTAAAAGATTATTGTTGCGTCCCTTTAAAAAGGAAGATGCAGTTTATATGTATAATAACTGGGCAAAGGATGAAGAAATTTGTAAATATGTAGATTTCACTCCTCATACCTGTCTTGCTGATTCGGAAGCAGTTATGGAAAAACTTGTTGAAAACAATGCAAATTTAGACAATTATTGCTGGGCTATTGAAGCGAGAGAGGAAGTTATAGGTATGGTTTATGCTTACGGAATTTCTGAAAGGATGCAGAGCTGTAAACTGTTTATCTGCGTTGGTAGAGAATATTGGAATAGAGGTTTTGCAACTGAAGCTTTTAATGAGATTTTAAAGTTTTTGTTGGTAAGAGTTGGTTTTAGAAGAATTTCTTGCTCACATGTTCTTGAAAATCTTTCAGTTTTAAAAATCCTTACCAATGCAGGCTTTAAGTATGAGGGGGTTTCAAATAAAGCCTTTATTGACCTTAAAGGTGAATTTCATAATGTTTGTCATTATGCTATATTAAAAGAAGATTATGACAAAGAAAGACAGATTAAGGCAACACTCGAACAATATCAATAAAAAAATAAAAGGAAGTCTACAATGACTTCCTTTTTTGATAAAAAGAAAAGAACGGAAAAATTTCCGTTCTTTTTTATTAACCTTTTTTAGTGGTGCTTGCACTCTTTGTTGTAGACTTACTAGCAGTGCTTTTATTTGTAGTAGTCTTAGCAGTAGTCTTTGCTTCAGCAGGTTTTTCTGTCTTAGCAGTAGTCTTTGCTTCAGCAGGTTTTTCTGTCTTAGCAGTAGTTTTTGCTTCAGCAGGCTTTTCTGTCTTAGCAGTAGTTTTTGCTTCAGCAGGTTTTTCTGTCTTAGCAGTAGTTTTTGCTTCAGCAGGCTTTTCTGTCTTAGCAGTAGTTTTTGCTTCAGCAGGTTTTTCTGTCTTAGCAGTAGTTTTTGCTTCAGCAGGTTTTTCTGTCTTAGCAGTAGTTTTTGCTTCAGCAGGCTTTTCTGTCTTAGCAGTAGTTTTTGCTTCAGCAGGTTTTTCTGTCTTAGCAGTAGTCTTTGCTTCAGCAGGTTTTTCTGCCTTAACAGTAGTCTTTGTTGTTGATTTCTTTTCAGCAACAGTTTTTTCTTCTACTTTTTCTTTTGAAACCTCTTTTTTAGTTGTAGGTTTGCTTTCAACTTTTTCCCCTGTCGTTTTCTCTTTAACGGGTTCAACTTCTTCACTCTTTTCTGCCTTCTTGTCCTTTTGATGTAGAACTACCAAAGCGATTGAAATACCGATAATACCAGCAACTATAATTGCTAAAACTATAAGTAATGCTGTTTGGTTAGCAGCAAGCAAGGAAGATGTAAAACATAAATTTGACATAATACGCCACACTCCATAATAAAATGTATGCTAATTATAGTATAATAAAATTTTAATGTCAACTTTTAAGTGATAAAATAATGTTATAATTTATTTTTTTTAAAAAATAAGTGTTTGTAAGTGAAAAATTAGTTTAATTTATAACACATTTCAATCACTAATTGTAATTGATGTGGTAGTTTTATGTTAAAAATAAACACATTTTTTCAATAATTAAAACAACCTTTTCTTAATACTTTCAATATAATTTAATATCATATAAATATGATATATTTATAGGAGGATTCCAAATGAAAAGGAACAAATTACTTTGTTTAGTAATTTCAGCAATTATGATGCTTTCTACTTTTGTAGTTTGCGGATGTGAAGTTACTTCAAAAGAGCAAGTAAGTAATACAGACAATACTTCCTCAAATGTAGTTGAAACTGAACCTACAAAATATGATATGAGTGGAGTATCTTTTAAGGGTGCAACTGTTGTTTATGACGGACAAGTACACTCATTAGCAATTAGTGGTACACTTCCCGAGGGTGTGTCCGTTTCTTATTTAGGTAACGGCAAAAAGGAAATCGGTTCACACATAGTAACTGCTAGATTTACTGGTAGTGGAAATTATGAGCCCATTGAGGATATGTATGCTGAATTAAAAATAGTTGAAAAGAGTGAGAATAATAACAGCACTACTGTTGAACTTTTAGACTATGATATGAGCAATGTATCGTTCAATGACGGAACATTTGAATATGACGGAAAATCAAAATCATTAACCATTTCTGGCGTATTGCCCGAGGGCGTAAGCGTTAGATATGAAGGTAATGGTAGAATAGATGAGGGTGAGTATCAAATTAAAGCGATTTTTACTGGAAACAGTTTAACTCACAATCCTATCCCCTCAATGACGGCAGTTTTAAAAATCACTAGAGAAAATTCTTTAAAAACTTACGATATGTCAGGTATCAAGTTTGAAAATAAGTCGGTTGCTTATGACGGCAAAGCACACTCTATTGAAATTATAGGTACACTACCTGCAGGGGTTACAGTATCTTACGCTGGTAATGGAAAAACTGCTGTTGGTACATATACAGTAACAGCAAACTTTAAGGGAGCAAGCGACTACAACGCTATTCCTTCAATGACAGCTACGCTTACAATAAGTTCAAGTGTAGAAACTATTTCAAAATCAGAATTTACTTTTGCAGACGCTGAATATGAATATGACGGAAATGCAAAATCATTGACTGCTGTATATCCTACGTCAAAGGCTACGGTAGAATATGTAAATAATGCAAAAACTAAAGTGGGAGTATATGAAGTTACAGCAACTTTTACAGCAAAAGACGGATATGCTTTTGAAGGTGGTGCTTTAACTTATTCAATGACTGCTACGTTAACTATAAATGAACAAGATGTTAAACCTACTAAAAATATGGTATATGTTGATGCGTCAAGCAAATCTTGGTCTAAAGCATATTGTTATATGTGGTCAAGTACAACGGTGAACAATGGCGCTTGGCCTGGTCAACTTATGACTGATGAAGGTAACGGAATATTCAGTTATGAATATGACGATTCAATGAGTAACATCATCTTTAATAATGGCAATTCAGGTTCAGGAAATCAAACTGACGATTTAATCTTGCCTGGTAATAACTATATTTATAGTCTTTCTTCAAATAAATGGGCTGAGTATGGCGATGGTAATGCTTTGCCTAAATATGATATGAGTGGTGTTTCTTTCAAAAGTGTAACTGTTACTTATGACGGCGAAGCACACTCTATTGAAATAACTGGTAAACTTCCCGATGGAGTTACAGTATCATACACAGGTAACGGACAAACTGAAGTTGGAACATATACTGTAACTGCTAACTTTACAGGTTCAAGTGATTATCAAGCAATCGCTCCTATGACTGCTACTTTAAAAATCAAAACTGAAATGGTTGATACTGATAGCTATTATACTACTAATACCGTTGGATATGGCGTAAATAAAACTATGTCAATCGATGGGAGTTTAGCAGACTGGGATAGTTCAATGCTTATCGCACAAGGTTTAGCAAATGATGATCCTAGAGTTTATAGACCTAACTCAATGTATGAAATTCCCATTGATTTGTACGCATTATATGCAGCGTATGACGATACTAATTTGTACTTAATGTTTGAGTTTACAAATGTACAAGATATAGTTGCTCCTAATGATACTTATCCTATTTCACAAGGTAACATAAATAAATGTAACTTAAATTGTCCCTTTATCTTCTCATTTAATACAGGTGCTGAATTTACATCAAACGGTTCGATTGGAACAGGAACTCGTTGGGATACAGGCATTACTTGGGATATGGAAGGTGGCATTGATACGCAAGTAATATGGTCGTATGAATTCTCAAATGGTCCTTTCATTTACACTTGTAAAGAGGCTGGTTTTGAAACAGAAGCAGATTTTGCTCGTACTGAAACAGGTATCACTGGAAAGAGTGGAACAGGTATTTTAAGTGATACAATTTACGGTATAAACGGAGCATATGGCGAATATAACGGACGTGTAGTTGGAGATACTTTTGATACTTCAACTGGCGACTGGGTAGAGTTTAACGAATTAGGACACGACAGCGATGCTCTTGACTTCTTCTTTGAAATCTCTATTCCTTTGGCAAAACTAGGTGTAACTAAGTCTTATATCCAAACTAACGGTATAGGAATTTCACTTGTTGCAACAATGGGTAAATCAGGTATGGATTGTTTGCCTTACGATTTTGCAATGCAAGATAATGCAAATTTACCTGATACTGAATCACAAGAAAACAACTCTTATGAAAAGAGTGATTTAGATTCAATTACAGCAAAACTTGCTAGAATTGGAAAATAATAAAGTCATATCTAATTGTCATATGGGTGAAGCAATTAAGGTATAATTAAAGTAAAAAGATGGTTTGTTTCAAACCATCTTTTTATATTGACAAAAAATGTAATAAACATTAAAATACAAAAAAGGTGTTTTATGAAAATTTACAATGTTACTATTATAGGTGGTGGTGTTTCAGGTATGACCTGTGCATTGACGCTTGCTGAAAATGGAATACAAGATGTTCTTATTTTAGAGAGAAATGACCGAGTAGGGAAAAAACTATCTTCTACGGGCAACGGACAAGGAAACATAACCAACCTTTCTCTGTCTATTGATAACTACCATAGCGTTGAGGTAGAAGGTTTTTCAGTTGTCAAAAGTATAATAGATGAGTTTGATAATTCAAAAGTGGTAAAGTATTTTAATAATATGGGGTGCTTGACTACCGTTGATGATAGAAATAGGGTTTATCCTTCTTCAAAGCAAGCAAGTTCGCTTACAGACCTTTTAAGATTTAAACTTGCAAATACCTCCGTTGAATTGAGTTTATCTTCCTATGTAACAAAAATTGAAAAGGAAGAAAATTTTAAAATAACTCTTGAAAACGGTAAGGTTTTTTATTCAAGGAAGGTTGCTTTATGTAATGGTGGTAAATCTTCAAAAAATTTTGGAAGCGATGGTAATGGCTATGACCTTGCTAAAAGTTTAAATCATAGCATAACAAAATTATATCCCTCTTTAGTTCAATTAAAGTGTAAGGACGTTTATAAAAATTTAAAGGGGGTAAGGGTTGATACTTGTTTGACGGCATTTGTAGGAGATAAGAAAATTGCAAGTGCAGAGGGCGAGGTGATTTTTACAGATTACGGTTTAAGTGGCAACGGCATTTTTTATCTTACTCCAAGAATTGTAGATAAACAGGGAGTAAAAATTTCTATTGAACTTCTCCCCGAGTTTACGAGAGAAAACCTATACAATTTTTTAATTCAAAAGGTAGATAATTCAAAAGAAATAATTGCTGAAAACTTGCTTTGTGGGGTTGTAAACAATCAACTCTCAAAAGTAATTTTAAAAAGGCTAAATATTCAGCAAGATAAAAATATCTCAGGTCTTGAAGTGAAGAAAATTGTTAACTTAATCAAGGATTTTTCCTTTGATGTGGTTGGTACTTTGGGGTTTGACTATTCACAAGTAACTAAAGGTGGGGTTAAACTCTGTGAAGTAAATGACAATCTCATGAGTCGCTTGACAAATGGTTTGTATTTTGCAGGGGAAATTTTAGATGTTGACGGCGATTGTGGTGGTTATAACTTGCAATGGGCTTTTTCAAGTGGAAGAAAAGTTGCCCTATCTATTGTAGAGGAATTTAATAGATGATAACTTTAAATAATGTAAAACTTTCTCCAACCCAAGAGGAGAGTGAACTTTTAAAGATAGCACAAAAAAGAATAAAGGGAAAAATTAAGTATTTTAAAATTTTAAAAAAATCCCTTGATGCAAGAGATAAATCTAACGTAAAGTGGGTGTATACTATTGAGTTTAGTGACAGGGAAGAATTTACAAAAGAAGAACAAAAAATCGCAAAAAACAAGCCTAAACAAGTTTTAATTGTAGGCTGTGGACCTGCTGGTTTGTTTTGTGCTATTTCCTTGGTTGATATGGGTATAACGCCTATTGTTGTTGAGAGAGGGGAGTGTGTTGAAGATAGGCTAAAGACCATTGATAGATTTAATACTGAACGAGTACTTAACGAGGAGTCAAACGTTCAGTTTGGCGAAGGTGGTGCTGGTACTTTTTCGGACGGAAAATTGAATACCCAAACCAACAACATATTAAATAAAAATGTACTTGAAACTTTTGTTAAGTTTGGTGCGCCTGAGGAGATTTTATATCTTTCAAAACCACATATTGGCAGTGATATTTTAAGAAAAGTAATCGTCAATATGCGTAACTATATAATCTCAAATGGTGGAGAAATTAGATTTAATACAAAACTTATAGATTTAAAAAATATCGAACAAGATACAAAAATAGCATTTTTAAAAAATACAAAAACTAATAAGGTTGAAAGTGTTGAAGCAAGCGACATTGTTTTGGCAATAGGGCACAGCAGTAGAGATACCTTTAAAATGCTTGAGGACAAAGGCTTCTTTTTAGAACAAAAGGATTTTGCCGTTGGGGTTAGAATTGAACATTTGCAGGAAGAAATTTCAAAATCGCAGTACGGAAAGGATTATGTCTTTTTGCCACCAGCCGACTATAAATTAGTTTCTCATTGTAGCGACAGGGCAGTATTTTCATTTTGTATGTGTCCTGGTGGATTTGTTATGGGAGCAACTAGCGAAAAAAATGCCGTTGTAGTAAACGGTATGTCAAACTTCAAAAGGGACGCAAAAAACGCAAACAGTGCCTTAGTTGTGCAAGTTAGAAAAGAGGATTTTAAAAGCGATTCGGCATTGGCAGGAGTGGTGTATCAGCGTGAACTTGAAAGAAAAGCGTTTGCGATAGGTGGAGAAAATTACAATGCCCCCGTTCAGTTGGTGGGAGATTTTTTAAAAGGAAAAAGAAGTACGGCTTTTAATTCAGTAATGCCATCATACCCCTGTGGTACAACCTTTATAAATATGGACGAATTGATGCCTGACTATTTAAGTGAACCTTTAAAAAATGCTATTGTAGATATGGATAAAAGATTGAAAGGCTTTGCTTGTAATGATGCTGTATTAACTGGAATTGAAAGTAGAACCTCCTCTCCAGTAAGAATAACAAGGACTGAAATGTTTGAAAGTGTTAGGTATAAAAATATTTATCCTTGTGGCGAAGGGGCAGGGTATGCAGGTGGAATAACAAGTTCAGCAGTTGATGGAATTAAAATCGCAAACGCAATTTTTGACAAATATAACTTTTAATATGCTTGCAAAATAGTTCATTTTAAATTATAATAAAAATACAACTATTTGAGTTGGTTATATGGTCGCAGTGTTTTATACAATGAGGAAAGTCCGAGCATCGTAGAGCAAGGTGCAGGGTAATACCCTGTGGAGGCGACTCCAAGGAAAGTGCAACAGAAATAAACCGCAACGCAAGTTGTAAGGATGGAAAGGTAGGGTAAGAGCCTACCGACCTTTTGGCGACAAAGGGTGCTATGTAAACCCCACTTGATGCAAGATTGGGAATATGTTATATAAACTGCTCGTTTGACGTATTCCGTTAATATCGCTTGAACTTATTGGTAACAATAAGTCTAGATAAATGACCATACACGACAGAACTCGGCTTACAGACCAATCTCAAATAATATAAAGCCAACAAGGTAACTACTTGCTGGCTTTTCATTTATACAAAAATCGGTTTGTGCTGTATTTCAGCACCTGTAATTAGACTGTAAACATTTTGGCAATACTCGTCAAAATTATAAAACTTTTCCTGTTTTTCTCTTAAATTTTGTACATTGCTTTGTCTAGTTATCATAGGGTATTTAGATTTACAAAGAGACTGCAATAAGTCGTTCATCATATCATATTTAACAGCAAGTACTTTTAAATATAAATCTTCCTTTAACGCCTCTCTAACATCTTTTTCAAAAATACCTAGCATATTTGAAAGAAAAATTCTTTTAATTCTCGTGGTGGTATATCTTCTAGTGCAAACTTTTTCAAGCAGTTGGTCATAGTCCATATTTTCAAGCAAAAGGGCTTTTATTCTATTTTCAAGTCCCTCATTGCAGTCTATAATTTGTCCAAGTTCTTTTTTAGACCTAGCCAATAAAGAGAAAAGGACATAATCTTTAAAGTTGTTTTGTTTTTTAAAGGGTAAATCCTTAAAAACATAATCGGGTACATTTTTCTTAACAGGCTTTATATTCCCTTTTAAAACGGCCTTTTTGATTGCTGTTGCTGAAGAATAGTTTTCAATCAGTTCAGTATCTGCGTAACTAGAGCCCTTTCTTTCAATAGGAACTATTTGAATTTTGCTTTGCTTTACTAAAATTGCTTTTGTATACTCTAAACCTAGTATTGCGTTTGGAGTTTTTAAAAGTTCTAAATCTACATTGTCATACTTTAAGGCTTCCAAAGTGTCTAGCCTTGCCTTTGCAAAACTTTTACCTATTTTTAAGTTTTCCTTTAATAAGTCCTTAAATTCTTTGGTTTCATTAAGTAAAATATTTGCAGTTTCCGTGAAAGTTTCTGCTGTTCCTCTTTCCGTACCAAAAGCAAGGTACTCGACATCAGGGCAAGAAGATAAAAGTTTTATTGCTCCTTGTGAAAATATTTCAGCATTAGCCGTAGCAAAAACGGAGGGAAGTTCAATAACTATATCAGCACCACCCATAACTGCGTGTTTTGCTCTCTTGTATTTATCTATTAAAGCAATTTCACCTCTTTGAGTGAAATTTCCACTCATCAAGCATAATACAGCATCACAATGAGTAATCTCTCTAGCTTGTTCAATTAAGTGTTTGTGTCCATTGTGAAATGGATTAAACTCGCAAATTATTGCACAAATTTTCATATCTAATCTCAAATCCTTTACTTTTTATTTTTTAAGGTATATAATATTTTTGTTTGAAATTGTTACTATTTCATATTTCTCACACTAATATTATAAATGATTTTTTACAAGAAATAAAGAGAAATTTAAAAAATTTTTTTAGGAGCAGACAAATGGCTAATTTATTGCAACAAATTAAAGAAAAAGCAAGTAAACTAAACAAACATATCGTATTGCCTGAAGGCGAGGATAGGAGAGTGGTTGAAGCCGCTTCACAAACGGTAAAAGAAGGTATTGCAAAAATCACTTTACTAGGTAATGAGGCTGAAATTAAGGCTAATAACCCCGATATCGATTTGACAGGCGTTACAATTATCGACCCCAAAACAAGTGATAAAAGACAAAAATATGCTTCACTATTATATGAATTAAGAAAAGCAAAGGGTATGACTGAAGAGGAAGCTGAAAAGACGGCTATGGACAATACTTATTTTGGTGTATTGATGGTTAAGGCTGGCGACTGTGATGGTCTTGTTAGTGGTGCGTGCCACTCAACAGCAAATACTTTAAGACCTGGCTTGCAAATTGTAAAAACTGCTCCCGGCGTCCCCATGGTATCTGCTTGTTTTGTAATGATTGCTCCTGAACAAGGTAACCCTTTCTGTCAGGAAGGTGCTTTCGTGTTTGGTGATAGTGGTCTATGTCAAAATCCTAACAGTGAAGAACTTGCAACTATTGCAATTCAATGTGCAAAAACTGCTCAAACAATCTGTGGTTTTGAACCTAGAGTAGCAATGCTTTCACACTCAACAAAGGGCAGTGCAAAACATAACGATATAGATAAGGTAACATCTGCACTTGCAATCGCTAAAGAAAAAGCACCTGAACTTAAAATAGACGGTGAATTGCAACTCGATGCTGCAATCGTACCTTCGGTTGCTTCTTCAAAAGCACCTGACTCACAAGTTGCAGGTAAGGCAAATGTTTTAGTTTTCCCCGACCTCGATGCTGGTAATATTGGCTATAAACTTGCTGAAAGACTTGGTGGCTTCCAAGCAGTAGGACCTCTTTGTCAAGGCTTTGCACAACCTTTAAACGATTTATCGCGTGGCTGTAAAACTGAAGATATCGTTGCAACAGTAGCAATCACAGCATTGCAATCTGCTAACTAATTAAGGAGAAATATAAAATGAAAATTTTAGTTATAAATGCTGGTAGTTCTTCTTTGAAGTACCAACTTATAGATATGGAAAAGGAAGAAGCAATCGCAAAAGGTGGTTGTGAAAGAATAGGTATTGAAGGCTCACTTTTAAAGCATAAATCGTTTAAAGGTGAAACTGTTATCGAAGAATATATGCCCGACCACAAAGTTGCTTTAGAATTAGTTTTAAAGGTTTTGGTTGATAAAGATTTTGGTGCAATTTCATCAATGGATGAAATTGATGCCGTTGGTCATAGAGTGCTTCATAGTGGTGGCGATTTTGATGGCTCTGTTGTTGTTGATGACAACGTTTTGGCAATTTGCAAGAAAAATGAGGAACTTGGACCTTTGCATATGAAGGCAAATATTACAGGTATTGAGGCTTGTCAAGCAGTAATGCCAAAAACTCCTATGGTTGCCGTTTTTGACACTACTTTCCACTCAACTATGCCTGCTTACGCATATATGTATGGTATTGATTATAACGATTATAAAGATTACAAGGTAAGAAAGTATGGTTTCCATGGTACAAGTCATATGTTTGTATCTCAAGAAACTATCAAATATCTTGGATTGCAAAATAAAAATTCAAAAATTATCACTTGCCATCTAGGTAACGGTTCGTCAATCTCTGCTATTGAGAACGGCAAATGTGTAGACACTACAATGGGCTTTACGCCACTTGAAGGTATGTTAATGGGTACTCGTTCAGGTGTTATTGACCCTGCTGCAGTAGAATTTTTAGCAAAGAAAAAGGGATTTACAATGGCTGAAGTTGTAAACTACCTTAATAAGAAATCGGGAGTACAAGGTATCAGTGGAATTTCAAGCGACTTTAGAGATTTAATAAAGGCAAAAGAAGAAGGAAATGAAAGGGCTGAACTTGCTCTTGATATGTTTAATTATCAATGTAAAAAGTACGTAGGTAGTTATATGGCTGCTATGGGTGGGGTTGATTGTATCGTGTTTACTGCTGGTATCGGTGAAAATACTCCCACAGTCCGTGCAGGTATTTTGGACGGATTAGAGGCTTTTGGTATTAAGTACGATGCTGAAAAGAATAATAAGAGAGAAAATGGAATTAGAGATATTACAGGTGAGGGTTCATCTGTTAAAGTATTGATTATTCCTACAAATGAAGAACTTGCTATCGCTAGAGAAACTTTACAGTTAATAAAGTAAACATTTTTTCATATCTCGATAAAATGAGTTGACAAAGAAAAATTAGTATATTATACTAATGTAGTTGTATTATGTATTTAATACTTCCTATTTGTAGATTAGCAAGATTACTTGCAATATATAATTTATTAAGTAAAAACACATAAAGAGGTGAATAAAAATGGCAGTTCCCAAGAATAAAACAAGTAAACAAAGAACAGCAACTAGATTTGCAAATTACAAGGCTACAGCGCCTACATTGATGGAATGTCCTCAATGCCACGAATATAAAGAAACTCATAGGGTTTGTAAGAATTGTGGCTATTATGATGGCGTAGAAGTTGTTAAAAAAGAAAGTAAATAGTCTTTTAATCAACTAGCAATAAATACCAAATTTATTGACCTTGTGTATCGCAACTTGTGCGTAAATGGTTTGAGACCATTATTTATGGATTATCCATATCTCAAACAAAAATAAAAATTTAGGTTTGACTTTTGTCAAACCTTTTTATTTTTATTACTTACAATAATAATTGTAAACATTGACATATTTTTATTAAAGTTGTATAATAAACATAAACAGAGAAAATAAAATATGGAGATTATTATGAGAAAGCTTTTTGTATCAGTTTTATGTGTAATTTCTATGCTTTTATTGTGCGTAGGCTGTACTTATGGCTCTGGTACTATAAAAAGTACCACTAAATCGGTATTCAATACAAAAGAAATGACTATGGAATACGAGGGGTTTAACGGCTTTAAACAAAAGAAAATTAAACTTAAAAAGGGTAGTTCAATTACATATGATATAACTTCAACCGAAGGTTCGATAAATATCTTAATACAAGATTTATCTACTAACGATTATTTAGTTAATGAAAGGACAACAAACTTCTTGTCAGGTGAGGTTGAAATTGAAAATACTGCTGAATATTTTATTAAAGTTAAAGCTGAAAATCACTCTGGCTCATTTTCAATTATAATTTATTAAGAATATAAGAGTAACCTATGTTACTCTTTTTTTATGCTAAGAAAAGCAAAAATGATATTTAAATTTAAAATATGCTTTTTTTGTATAAATTTTGACAAAATCTCTCAAATGCTTAAATTGACATATCACCAAAAAATGATTATATTTAGTTTAATAACAAAATTAAGGAGAATTATTTGTGGAAGATTTATTGTTATTAGATAGAAGAACTCAAATGATGGTAAACGATTATGTTCCTGACGGCGAGATTTTAGATTCAATCGTTTGCTTCTTTTCAGTATTTGCCGATACTACAAGGGTAAGGATTTTGTGTGCATTGGCAATTACTGAAATGTGTGTTACAGACATTTCAAGGGTGTTGCAAATCAATCAAACAACTGTGTCGCACCAATTAAGATTGCTTAAAAATGTTGGCATAGTGCAAAGTAACAGGCATGGAAAAATTATTTTTTATTCGCTTAAAAATGAAACTGTTAATGATGTGCTTTTAATGGGAGTTGAATATTTAGGATATTGATAATACATAACTAAAAATGGGTAAAGTCTTATTGATTTTACTCATTTTCTTGCATTTTAGAGGATAATAGTGTATAATCAAATATAGTTATTTGTTTGATTTTTGGGTAAATAATATGATTTTGGAAAATATCAAGGAAAAATTAAAACTTCTGCCTGAAAAGCCTGGTGTTTATATAATGTATGATGTCAATAATACCGTCATTTATGTTGGTAAAGCAAAGGTTTTAAAAAACAGAGTTAGTCAATATTTTCATAACTCAATCAAGCCTGAAAAGGTTATGAAAATGGTGTCCTGTGTTGTTGATTTTTCTTATATAATTGTAAATACTGAAATTGACGCACTTTCTCTTGAAAATAATTTGATTAAAAAATACAAACCAAAATATAATATTTTACTTAAAGATGACAAGAGATACCCTTATATCAAAATAACTAAAAATGAGGATTTTCCTACCCTTTCAATCAGTAGAAAATTGAATAAAACGGACAAGTTTTATGGACCTTTTATGGCAGGTGTAAATGTAGTGGACGTGCTTGAAATTATTAAACTTGCTTTCAAGGTGCGTACGTGTAAAACTGTCATAACTCAAAAAGGTAAAAAACCTTGCTTAAATTATCATATAGATAGGTGTTTAGCCCCCTGTGCTCATATGTGTAAAAAAGAGGAATATGCTAATCAAATTAAAGGTGCTATTCGATTTTTAGAGGGAGATTTTAGTGAGGTTGAGGCTCTTTTAAAAGAGAAAATGAATTTCTATTCTCAAAATGAAGAATTTGAAATGGCACTTGATTTTAGAGATAAATTAAAAATGCTAGACAAGATTGCTCAAAAGCGTCTAACAAATATGAATAAGTATTTAGATGCAGATGTAATTTCATATAAGACAAACAAGATTTATTCGTCTGTTGCAGTACTTATTATAAGACAGGGAAGTATGCAAGGTGTAAAGAGTTATGCACTTACCGACGCTTGCCAAGAGGATAGCGAAGCGATAACTTCATTTGTTTGCCAATTTTATCAAAACCACGATATTCCCAAGGAATTGATTTTACCTGAAAGTATTGAAAGAGAGTTGCTTTTAGAATTTTTCAAAAGTAAAGAAAAAAATGTTGAAATTACTTGTGCAAAACAAGGCTTAAAATTTGAACTTTTACAAATGGCTGAAAAGAACGCAAACGACTACCTTGATAAGTCGATTGATAAGATTAAACATAAAGAAGATATGACCAAAAATGCTTGCATAAGATTGCAAGAAATTTTAGGATTAAAAAAATATCCACGCCGTATGGAGTGCTACGATATTTCTAACATTAGTGGTGTTGATAAGGTAGGCTCAATGGTTGTTATGACTGACGGTGAAAGTGATAGACAAGAGTATAGAAGATTTAAGATTAAAACAGTTGAAGGTGCTAACGATTTTGAAAGTTTAAAAGAAGTTTTATCTCGTAGACTTAAAAAACTAGGCACTCCTGAAGAAGCACGGTTTCCAAAGCCCGACTTAATTATCATAGATGGTGGAAAAGGTCAACTCTCTTCAGTGAAAGAGATTTTTGACGAAATGAACATAACGGACATTGATTTAATATCGCTAGCAAAAAGAGAGGAGGAAGTTTTTACGATTTTCTCAAATCTTCCCGTTATTATAGATAAAAGAGATTATGCCCTTCGTATGTTACAACGCATAAGAGATGAGGCTCATAGATTTGCAATTACTTATTTTAGAAGTATTCACTCTAAAAATACCCTATCTTCTCTACTTGAGGAAATTAACGGTATAGGGAAAACAAAGCGTCTTGCGTTGCTTGATAGGTTTAAAAATATTGATGGAATTTTAGGAGCAACTGAAGAAGAACTTTGTAAAGTAGATGGAATTGGTAAAGATTTAGCAAAGAAGATTAAAGAATATTTACAGGAAAATTTATAGAGGTAGTTATGAATTATAGATTGATTGTTTCCGACTTTGACGGAACGTTGTGCAGAGATGATAAAAGCGTAAGTGAAGAAAATAAGATAGCGATACGCAACTTTGCTGAAAGAGGTGGAGTTTTTGCTATTTGTACGGGAAGGATGCTCAAATCAATTTTAATTCAAGCAAGAAGAATCGGTTTAAAAGGTCTAGTTGTTTCAACGAACGGGGCAGTTATTGCTGATATCGAGAGTGGTGAAGTCATCTACGACAAAGGCATTGACCTTGAAGTTGCTATTGAGGTTACTAAATTTTTAGAGGAAAAAGACGAGCATATCCATGTTTATCTTGACGGTGAGTTTTATACAAATAAAGATGATGTTTACAAAAAAATGTATGAAAAACTTTGTGAAGTTGAAGGTCATTTAGTTACTGAAAAATTGTCTTCATTTATAAATGATAGAGGACAGCATCTACAAAAAATGCTGTGCATTTTACCTGAAGAAAGAAGGGGCGTTTTAATGACAGAACTTAACCAAAGATTTGGAGATAAATTGATAATAACGACAAGTAGTCCTATGCTTGTGGAAATTATAGATAAAAGACAGACGAAGGGTACGGCTATAAAATATCTATCAAAACATTTTAATATTCCTATTGAAAACAGTATAGGAATAGGCGATAGTGAGAATGATATAGACCTTTTAAGAGAGTCGGGTTTTGCAGTTGCAGTGGGTAATGCTACTGAAGAATTGAAAAAATACGCAGATTTAATAACTTGTACCAACGAAGAAAATGCTGTTGCAAAAATAATTGAAGAATACGGGATTTAACAGGATGATGAAAGAGATACTTGCACCTGCTGGTGATAAGGAAAGTTTTTTTACAGCAATAAATTTTGGTGCTGATGCAGTTTATTTAGGTATAAATGATTTTTCAGCAAGGAAGTCAGCTGAAAACTTTTCTTTGGACAATCTAAAATTTTATATTGACTATGCTCACTTGTTTTCAGTTAAGGTGTATGTTGCTTTAAACACTTTAATTAAGGACAATGAAATGGAAGCCTTTTTAAAGGCTTTAATAAGAGTGCATAATTGTGGAGCAGATGCAATTATTATGCAAGATTTTTTTCTTGCTAAAAAGATAAAGAGCGTTTACCCTGATGTAGTATTGCATTTGAGTACGCAGGGTGGCTGTTGTAATGAGTATGTTGCAAAACTTGCCCAAGAGGTAGGTTTTTCAAGGGTGATTTTATCAAGGGAAACTAAACTTGAAGATATTAAAAAGATTGCAAAAATTTTACCCGTTGAGGCTTTTGTTCAGGGTGCATTGTGTACCTGCTTTTCAGGACAGTGTTATTTATCTAGTTTTATAGGTAAAAATAGTGGAAACCGTGGACATTGTAAACAGCCTTGTAGAAAAAAATACAAAATCAATCGTAACGGCTACGAAAATTTAAGTTATAAAATTTCTCTAGCCGACCTGTGCGTTGAAAATAAAATTTTTGACTTAATTGAGGTTGGCGTTTGCTCTTTCAAAATAGAAGGAAGGATGAGAAGAAAAGAGTATGTAGCAACGGCAATCACCTATTATCGTGCTTTGCTTGATGGAAAAAGCGAGAGTGAAATAAGCAAGGCTTTAAGTGATTTAAAGCGTACTTATAATAGGGGAAACTATACCAAAGGACTTGCATTTGGTCAGGATAAAAGTTTAGTGTATCCCCATATTCAAGGTCATATAGGTGAAAAAATCGGCACACTGACTTTTGTTGCTGGAAAGCCTTATTGTAAAACCAAGACAGGTGCTGTTGAGGGTGATGCGTTTAAGATTATTAGAAACAATTTAGAGGTAGGTTCTGCAACTACATCCGTGGCAAGTAAAGATGGGTTTTTCCTGCTTGTTTCAGGTGATTTAAAAGAAGGTGATAACATACATATCACTACCGATAAGCGAATTAGTGATAAAGTTGCATTGAAGAAAAGAGAGGTAGAAATTCAACTTTCTATTGACCTATCTTATGACCAAAAGGCAAAAATTACAGTAGAGGGTATGAATCAAACTTTTGCATTTGAAGGTGAGGATATTATTCCTAAAGCACGAACAAGAAGTTTAACTAGAGAGGAAGTTAAGGCTTGTTTCAATAAAGTAAATCAAATGCCTTTTGCTATCACTTATAAATCATTGCGTGTGAACGAAGCATTTATAACAAAGGCTCAACTTAATGAATATAGACGCATAGTTTATACAATGGTATTTGAAAAATTGTCTTATAAAAAGGTTAATTATTTAGACGAATCAAAGATAAGCGAGTTGATTATTCAAAATGATGCTGAAAGTGAATATGCTCAAGATTCAATTTCAGTAATTTTTGATGACGTGAATTTATTGGCTGAACTTAATGAAAGTATTGAAAACTTAATTTATAAACCAAAAGATTTCTACGATAATACGCAAATTAAAAATGATGTAAACATTTCAAAAAAATATTGTAACAAACTTTATTTATATACACCCTGTTATGCAAGTGGTGATGATTTAGAGCAGTACAAAAAAATACTTGTTGATTTTGACGGAATTTATAGCGATTCAATTTATGCTTTGGAGATTTCAAAGCAGACTGACAAGCCATTGTTCGTTGGTACGGGATTTAACATTTTTAATTCAATAGCAATGAGGGGGATTCAAGAGTATTCACCCAAAGAGATAACTATTTCAAAAGAATTAACCAACGCTCAAATATCAAAAATAATTAAAAATACGAATTGCAAAAACCTATATAGGCTTTCCTTTGGAAATATTAAACTTATGGATTTGATATATTGTCCTTTCTCAAAAAATTGTGCAACTTGCGATAAAAAGGATTTGTATTATTTAACAGATGAAAATGAAAGAAAATTTGTGTTGAGAAGATATCAATCAAACTCTTGCAGGTTTGAACTTTATAACTGTGTTGATTATATAAGTGATAATCTTTTTACAAATACACTTTTTGATTTGTCTGCTACTGAAAAAGCAAAGTCGGCTTATATTTTTAACAATTATAAAAATGGAAAGTTGTTAAGAGAAAAGATTGTTGATTTTACATACGGCTACTCAAAGAACGAAATTTATTAAAGAATATGGAAGAAAAAGTATTAGAAAAATTAGAACTTAATAAAATTTTAGATATTATATCTACCTATGCTTGTTTAGAAAGTACGAAAGATAATATTCTAGGGACTAAGCCTTTGACAGATTTGGACTTGGTTAGAGAGAAACTTTCCTTTACGGGAGAGTGCGATAAGTTGCTGTTTAAACACGGTATTTGTAAGATAATGCACTTCCCTACATTTAAAGACGAACTAGAACTAGCAAGTCGTGGTTCAACCCTTTCTTGTGGGGAGTTGTTGTCTATTAACTCTCTTTTATCGTCAGCAAGGGTATGTTATAATAGTATATCGAGCGTAAATGATGAAGAAATATTTCTTTCAAAAAAACTTGTTTCAAATGTGTATTTTGACGAGGTGCTTGAGAAAGATATTGAAAGTAAGATTGTATCAAGCGACCAAGTGAGCGATTTTGCAAGTGAAAATTTGTATAGGATACGAACTTCTATAAAAGAGTTAAATGAACGTATTAGACAGAAATTAGCCTCTTATTTGTCTGGTGATACCTCAAAGTATTTACAAGATAACATTATTACTATGCGTGAGGATAGGTTTGTATTGCCTGTAAAAGCAGAGTGTAAAAGCAAGATTAAGGGATTTGTGCACGACAAAAGTCAAACAGGAGCAACTATCTTTATAGAGCCTGAACAAGTGCTTGATATGAATAATGAACTTAAAGACTTGTATTTTGACGAAAAACAGGAAATTGAAAAGATTTTGGCAGAGTTATCCCGTAGGGTTGGATTGCTTGCTCGTCAGTTATCACTAGACATTGAGATATTAGAGGAGTTTGACAAGGGTTTTGCAATCGCTGAATATTCTTATAAAAACAGATGCACTTTACCTATTGTCAATGACAGAGGCATTATAAAAATTGAAAAGGGAAGACATCCTTTAATTGACGCAAAAAAGGTTGTTCCCGTTTCAGTTGAGTTTGGTCTTGATTATGATTTTTTGCTTATTTCAGGCCCAAATACTGGTGGTAAAACTGTTACGCTAAAAATGTGTGGATTATTTTGTTTAATGGCGATGTGTGGAATATTTATTCCTGCCGTTGATGGAAGTCAAGTTAGCGTTTTTGATAATATCTTTGTGGACGTCGGTGATGAACAAAGCATTGAGGAAAATTTGTCTTTATTTTCTTCACATATAGCAAATATAGTATCTATAACAGAAAATGCAAACGAAAAATCACTTGTTTTGATAGATGAATTAGGTGGAGGAACTGATCCCGAAGAAGGTCAAGCGTTAGCCAAGGCGATAATCAAAAGATTATTAAATTTAAAAGCAAAGGGTGTTGTTACCACACACTATTCAGCGCTAAAAGAGTTTGCTTACGAACAAGAGGGTATTTCAAATGCTTGTATGGAGTTTGATAAACAAACTTTGCAGCCGTTATATAGGATAAAAATAGGTATTTCTGGTAGTTCAAATGCGATTGCCGTTTCAAGACGATTAGGATTGAGTGTTGATATAATCAATGAAGCTTTAAATAATCTATCGCAAGGTAGCAGAATTTATGAAAATACTATTCGTAGAGCAGAGGAAAGCAGAGTAAAGGCAGAGCAAGAACTTGCTGAAACGCTAAAACTTAAAAAAGAGTGGAGCGAAAAAGTAGAGGAGGCTCAAAGGGAAGCAGAAAAATTAAAGAAAGAGAGAGAAAAATTTTTAACTAACGCCAAGGTTGAAGCAAAGAGAATAGTTAATGAAAGATGTGAACAGGCTGAAGAATACATCTTGCAAATAGACGAAATTTTAAAAAAGACGCTTGAAGACGAGGCTGACGAAAGTGATTTAATCAAAGCGAGGATGCTTAAAAATAAATTGCGCGATTTGTCTTATAATATGGAAGCAGATATGCAAGATACTGCTTCAAAAGCAAATGAAAAAGCCACACTTGAAAATGTTAAGGTTGGTGGGAGCGTTTATGTTACTAGGATGCAAACCGAAGGTGAAATTATTTCTGTAAATGAAAGAAAAAAAGAGGTTGAAGTTTTATGTGGAAGTATGAAATTCAACCTAAAATTCGCTGATGTTTTAGTTATTCAAAATGCAAGGAAAAAGGAAAGCAAAAAGGAAGTTCAAGTTGTAAAACATCTTGAAACGAGAAGGCAAGTTCAAAGAGAACTTAAGATTTTAGGTATGACGGTTGACGAAGCTATGCCTGAGGTTGAGTATTTTATAGACCGAGCCATTATAGACGGACTTGAGGAAGTAAAAATCGTTCACGGCTTTGGAACTGGCAGGCTTAAAAATGCTGTTAGCAATTATCTAAAACAAAACAAAAATGTTGTAGAATTTAGATTAGGAAAGTACGGCGAAGGAGAGTCGGGAGTTACTATCGTTAAACTAAAATAGTAGCAACATATAAAATATTTTTCAATAATATAATAAGATGATTATTTTATTTGGAGAAAAATATTTTGATAAAAAGTAAGGTTTCTTTAATTACCAACGGAATTATATTTTCATTGCTTTTAATAGTTTGTCTTGTTTGCTTTATGCCAAATGTATATGTGGACGCTTTGGCTGTCAATGAAAATGTTTTTTATAACGGAAACAAAAATAGCAATAAAGTTTCGTTAATGTTCAATGTTTACTGGGGAACGGACGAGGTTAACCAAATACTTGATATACTTGACGAGTATTCGATAAAGTGTACTTTCTTTTTAGGTGGATGTTGGGCTGATGACAATAGTGCAGTTGTAAAAAAGATTTTTGAAAAGGGGCATGAACTTGCAAATCACGGTTACTTCCATAAGGAACATAACAAACTAAATTTAGCACAAAATAATGAAGAAATCTCTCACTGTGGCGATTTAATAAAACACATAACGGGCTATCAAATGAATTTGTTTGCACCACCTTCAGGTGCTTATAACGAAGAAACAATAAGTGGTGCAACTTCACTTGGATATAGAGTTATAATGTGGTCAAAAGACACTATTGATTGGCGAGATAAAGATAAAACCTTAGTATATAAAAGAGCAACTCAAGAGGTAAAAGGTGGGGATTTAATTTTGATGCACCCTATGAAACATACAGTTGAGGCATTGAAAGATATTTTACAATTTTATACGCAAAATAATTTATGTGTAACTACGGTTACTGATAATATTACTACATAAGTTAGTAAGGAGAAATAATGATTTACAATAAGACATTTGATAATGGACTACGATTGATTGTTAAAAAAATGGATGGACTGTTTTCAGTTACGACTGGTTTTCTAGTTGGTACTGGTTCAAGTTTTGAAAATGAAAAAGAGAACGGAATTTCACACTATATTGAACATATGATGTTTAAGGGTACACAAAAGAGAAATGCCTTTCAAATATCTGATGATATGGATAAAATAGGTGCGCAGGTAAATGCGTTTACCTCAAAAGAGATGACTTGCTATTATGTTAAGTCAACTTACGAGCATACTGAAACAGCTTTTGAAATTTTAGCAGATATGTTTTTAAATGCTACTTTCCCTGATGACGAGGCGAGGAAGGAAAAAGGTGTTATCGTTGAGGAAATCTCAATGAACGAAGATACGCCTGACGATTTGGTTTTTGATGTTTTAGCAGAGGCTATTTATGGTAAAAAAGGATATGGAAGAAGTATTTTAGGAACGCCCGAAAATGTAAATTCTTTCACCTTAAATGATGTTAAGGAATATATGTCAAAAAGATATAGTCCCGACAATTTAATTATTTCAATGGCTGGGAATATTGAGTTAGATGATGCAATAAAAATGGTAGAAAAATACTTTCTTCCCTTTATGCAAAATTCCTCTTTAGACAAGAGAGATAAAGGGATTGAGTATAATCATAATTCTCTTTTTAGAAAAAAAGATATAGAGCAAATTCATATTGCAATGGGTTATCCTTCAGTAAAGACAGGGGATAGACTATGCGATGCAACCCAAGTTTTAAACGTGGTTTTAGGAGGAGGTATGAGTTCAAGACTGTTCCAAAAAGTGCGTGAGGAGTTGGGACTTGCCTATTCTGTTTATTCTTATAACAGCAAGTATGAAGATGCAGGAACGCTAAATATTTATGCTGGGGTTAATCCTAAAAATATTGAAAAGTGTCTTAATACGATACAAACTGTAATAAAAGATGTTAAGAAAAATGGAATAACTCAAGAGGAGTTTATTCGTGGAAAGGAGCAGATTAAATCAAGTTTAATTTACGCTCAAGAAAGCACTTCTTCTCAAATGCTTTTATACGGTAAATATCTAATGTATGAAAAGGGTACTTTTGATTTTAATAAGAGAATAGAAGATATTAACAATTTAACTATGGATAATATTGTTGAAGCAACGCAAAACAATTTTGATGAAAATAAACTGTCAATAGGAGTAGTGGGAAAAATAGACAAGCCACTATCACTATGATAAGGAGAAAAAATGGAAGATAAACTAGAGAAAATTTTTGAAATGCAAAAAAGTTTGAACAATTACATTGTTCAAAAGCGAGGTTTAAACTTTTCAAAAGAGGAGTGGATAAAAAACGAGATTTTTGCAATTCAAGCAGAACTTATTGAAGTTTTAGATGAAACCAACTGGAAATGGTGGAAAAAAAGTAAAGAGATTGATGAGGACAAACTAAAGGAAGAAATAGTTGATGTTTTGCATTTTTTCGTATCTCTATCAATATTTGCAGGTATGGACGCAAACGAATTGTTTGAAAGATACCTTGATAAAAACAAGGAAAATTTCGATAGGCAAAACGGTCTTTCTCAAAAGAAAGGATACGAATTAGATGATTAGTATATTTTCCTACAATACTCTTTTAGAAATGCTTTTTGAAAACATAGATAAAAAATATGGAGAGTTTTCAGCATCTCTAGGTATGGACGAACAAAAAAGATTAGGTGTGAGATACCCTAAATTAAAGGAAATATCAAAAAATCTTTTGAAAAGTGTTGAAAAACAAGATTTATTACTTGACCAACTTTTTGCCTTTTCAAATGAATATTTTGAGGTAACTATTTTAAAACTTTTTTGTCTATCTTTTTCAAATTTGTGCTATAATGAAAAAAGCAAATATTTTGATAGAGCAGTAGCCGTGCTTTGTGGCTGGGCAACTTGTGATGCCTTTGCGTCTTCGTTAAAAAAGTCGATAAAGGATTTAGATTTACACCTTAATTTTCTTGAAAAATGTATAAACAGAAAAGAGGAATTTTATCAAAGATTTGCTCTTGTATCCCTTCTTTCCAGTTATGTTACGCCAAAATATTTTCAAGTAATCAAGGATTATATTGCAAAAGCTGATGGAACAAGATATTATGTTCATATGGGCATTGCTTGGTTGCTTGCTGAGGTTGTAGTTAAGTATTTTGAAAGTGGTAAGGAAATGCTTGTTGAACTTGTAAAAAAGGGAGATATAGATGAAAAGACTTTTAATAAGTCTATTCAAAAGGCGAGAGAATCTTATAGATTGACCAAAGAACAAAAAGAACAACTTTTAAAGTTGAAAAATACAAAAATGAACTAATATGGGGTTAATATGGACATTTTACAGACATTACTCAATGAATTTAAATTAAAAAAAGAACACACTCAAAACATAATTTCTCTAATTGACGAGGGAAACACTATTCCTTTCATTGCGAGATACAGAAAAGAAATGACTGGTGCGTGCGATGACCAGGTTTTGCGTGAGTTTAATGATAGATTGACGTATTTAAGAAATCTTGAAAAGAGGAAAGACGAAGTAAGAAAATCAATTATTGAACAGGATAAAATGACAGATGAGATTGCTCTTGCTATTGAAAATGCTAACACAATGACTGAAATTGAGGATGTGTATAGACCTTTCAAGCAAAAAAAGAAGACAAGAGCATCAGTTGCAAAAGAAAAAGGATTAGAAGCTTTGGCAACACTTATTTTATCGCAAGTTGATGGTGTTGATATTGATGCAGAAGCAAAGAAATACATAAATGAAGAAAAGGGAGTTAAAACTGCTCAAGACGCGATTAACGGAGCAAAGGATATCATTGCTGAAATAGTTTCAGATGATGCAAATGTTCGTAAAAAACTTCGTAACTTACTTATGAAAAATGGCGATATATCTTCAAAACTTGTAAAAGATGATGAAGGTAGTAAAACATATGAAATGTATGCCGACTATTGCGAACCTGT
Organism: uncultured Clostridia bacterium; assembly: GCA_964550125.1. Classification (GTDB taxonomy): domain Bacteria; phylum Bacillota; class Clostridia; order Christensenellales; family Borkfalkiaceae; genus CAZJWC01. Next base: position 40,437 of record CAZJWC010000007.1, read on the forward strand.
TGCAGAAATAAAAAATCATAGAATTTTGGCATTAAATCGAGGTGAAAATGAAGGATTTTTAAAGGTAAAAATTTCCTTTAACGATATGATTGCTTGCAAAATATGTGGTGCGACCTATGTAACTGCTGACAATAATCTTTCAAAACTTGTCGTTGAAGCAGTTGAGGATAGTTATAAACGCTTGATTTATCCTTCCGTAGAAAATGAGGTGCGTTCAGTGCTTACCGAACAGGCTAGCGAGCAAGCGATAAAGATGTTTGAAACAAATTTAAAGCCCTTGTTAATGCAACCTCCCGTTAGAGATAAAGTCGTTTTAGGATTAGACCCTGCTTATAGAACAGGTTGCAAAATAGCAGTTGTTGACGGTACTGGTAAGTTTTTAGATAAGACGGTAATCTTTCCCACTCCCCCTCAAAATAAAATTGATGAAGGAAAAAAGGTTATAAAAGATTTGATTAAAAAATGGGGTGTGCAAGTTATTTCAATAGGAAACGGAACGGCATCTCATGAAAGTGAGGTTTTTATTGCAGACTTATTAAAAGAGATTGATGAACCTGTTGAGTATGTAGTTGTAAACGAGGCAGGGGCTTCAGTTTATTCAGCAAGTCCTTTAGGTGCTGAAGAGTTCCCCGATTTTGATGTAACCGTTCGTAGTGCTATTTCTATTGCAAGACGACTTCAAGATCCATTGGCTGAATTGATTAAGATAGACCCTAAATCAATAGGTGTAGGTCAATATCAACACGATATGGATAAAAAGAGATTGGATACCGTATTGTCAGGCGTATTAGAAGATTGTGTAAACAGTGTTGGGGTAGATTTAAATACGGCAAGTGTTTCTCTATTAAAATTCGTTGCCGGCTTGAATACAGCAACTGCAAAGAATATTGTTGCATATCGTGAGCAAAACGGAAAATTTAAGTCAAGACAAGAAATTTTGCAAGTTTCAAAACTTGGTGAAAAGGTGTTTACGCAGTGTGCCGGATTCCTTCGTATAACTGATGGAAAAAACATTTTTGATAATACAGCCGTTCATCCTGAATCTTATGAACAGGCAGAAAAACTATTAAAACTTTTTGGGTATACTACTGAAGACGTTAAAAATGGCAATATTACTGAATTACCTAAAAAGATTGATGCTTACGGACAACAAAAGACTGCTGATGAGATAGGTCTTGATTCAATGACTATGCTAGATATCGTAAACGAACTTTTAAAACCGGGTAGAGATGTTCGTGATAGTCTTCCTAAACCTCGTTTGCGTAAGGATGTAATGGATATCAACGATTTGAAAGTGGGTATGGAAATACAAGGTATCGTGCGTAACGTTATAGATTTTGGTGCTTTCGTAGATATAGGCGTACATCAAGACGGACTTATTCATATTTCGGAAATAACTGAAAAATATATTAAGCATCCGTCAGAGGTTTTAAAAGTAGGTCAACCCGTAACCGTTGTGATTATTGATGTAAATGTGCAAAAACAAAGAATAGGTTTGTCTTTAAAACAAGTTAGAAAAAAGGCATAAAATTTTTAATTTAAAAAATTATAACTTGACATATTTAGTCATTTATCATAAAATAAAAAAGATAAGAGAAAAAGGAGGATAAAAAATGCTACAAGAAGTAATTGAAATGCTTGCTAGTCAACTTGGTAAACCAGCTGATAGTATTACTGCAGAGAGTGATATTGTAAAGGATTTGGGTGCAGATTCATTAGATGTTGTTGAATTATTGATGGCACTTGAAGATAAATATGGTGTTACTATACCTGAAGATGACATCGTTAAAGTTGCTACTGTTAAAGATGTTGCAGATATTATTGAAAAATTAAAATAAGTTTGAATTTAAAAGGGCTATTCCTTGTGGAATAGCCCTTTTTATTTTTATTGTGCAATAATATTTATTAGTCTATCACGGATAATGATAATTTTTTTAACATCTTTACCTTCAAGCTGAGGTGCAATTACTCCGTCTTTAACAACTATCTCTTTTATTTCATCATCAGTCAACGATTTTGAAAGTACCATCTTTCCACGAATCTTGCTATTGATTTGAATACCATATTCAATTTCGTCAAGCACTAACGCGCTTTCATCAACCAAAGGATATTCCTCAATAAAAATTGAAGTTTTATTGCCTAACATTTCCCATAATTCCTCAGCAAAATGAGGAGCACAAGGTGCTATTAAAAGCAATAGTTTTTTAGCAACCTCTTTGAAGAAATCGTTATTTTTTGTCTTTTCAAGATTGTCGTACTTGTACATTGCATTAACAAGTTCCATTAGTCTTGCAATGGCGGTATTGAACGAGAAGTTGCCCATATCTTTCGTAACACTCTTAATAGTGTTGTTAAGTACAAAGTTAAGTTCCTTTTCATCACTTGTCATACTGTCGTTGTTGTTTTTAGGTAACTCGTTTGCTTTAATTACGATACGTTCAATTCTTTCTGTAAATTTAGCAATCGACTTAATTCCATCGTCCGTCCAAGGACCACCTTCAATATAACTAAAACCAAACATTAAGTAAAGTCTAAATATGTCGGAGCCGTACTTTTCAACATAGTCGTTAGGTGAGATAACGTTGCCCTTTGATTTTGACATCCTGTTTCCGTCAGGACCTAAAATTACACCTTGATGAACAAGTGATTTAAAAGGTTCATCAAAATTCAAATATCCCATATCTCTTAACGCTTTAGTGATAAAACGGGAATACAAAAGGTGTCCACAAGAGTGTTCAGGACCACCAACGTATTTATCTACGGGTAACATTTTATTTATAATTTCTGGATTGAAAGGTTCTTTTGTGTTTTTAGCATCAGGATATCTCAAATAGTACCAAGATGAGCAAACGAAGGTATCCATAGTGTCAGGATCTCTCATTGCGTCCCCACCACAAATAGGACATTTTGTATGAACAAACTCTTCATTTTTGGCAAGGGGGGATTTTCCGTCAGGTCTAAATTCAACATTATAAGGTAGTTTTACAGGTAAATCCTTATATGGAACGGGTACTACTCCACATTTATCGCAATAAACTATGGGAATAGGAGCACCCCAGTATCTTTGTCGAGAAACTGACCAATCACGAAGTCTGTAATTAACCTTTTTTTGACCTTTGCCTTTTACAGCAAGAGATTTGATAATCTTATCTCTAGCCTCATCGCCGTAAAGTCCGTCAAACTCAACACTATTTACAACATAACCATCATCACAGTAAGGTAAAACAGTTTCTTCACCCTTACTTTCAATAACTTTAGTGATAGGTAAGTTGTATTTTTTTGCGAAAGCAAAATCTCTTTCATCGTGAGCAGGAACTCCCATTACAGCGCCTGTTCCATAGGTGTATAAAACATAGTCGCCAATGTAAATAGGAACTTTTTTGTCGTTTACAGGGTTTATTGCATATGCACCTGTAAATACACCCGATTTTTCCTTTGTTGAGGAAAGTCTATCAATTTCACTACTCTTTAAAGTTTCATATACATATTTATCTACTACCTCTTTTTGACCTTCAGTAGTAATTTCTTTTACTAAAGGATGTTCAGGAGCAAGTACAACATATGAAACGCCAAATATGGTATCAACTCTAGTTGTAAATACTTTAAACGATTTGTCGCTATCAACAATGGCAAATTCAACTTCAGCGCCAACACTTTTGCCAATCCAGTTTTTTTGCATAGCCTTTGTCTTTTCAGGCCAGTCAAGTTTATCTAAATCTCTTAATAATTCTTCAGCGTATTCTGTTATCTTAAAGAACCATTGTGTCATATTCTTTTTAAGAACTTCAGTACCACAACGTTCGCATTTTCCGTCAACAACTTGTTCGTTTGCCAAAACTGTTTGGCAGTTAGGGCACCAGTTTACAGGAGATTCTTTTCTGTATGCTAGTTTGTTTTCATACAACTTCAAAAACAACCATTGCGTCCATCTATAATAATCTTCCTCACAAGTTCTAATTTCAGCAGACCAATCGAACATAGCACCCATGGCTTTTAATTGTTCTTCCATAGTTGCAATATTCTTTTCAGTCGAGTCCTTAGGGTGAATACCTGTTTTAATAGCGTAATTTTCAGCAGGAAGTCCAAAAGCATCAAATCCCATAGGTTGAAATACTTCATATCCTTGCATCTTTTTAAAGCGAGCATAACTGTCAGTAGGTCCGTAGTTGTACCAGTGTCCTACATGTAATTTAGCACCAGAGGGATAAGAAAACATCTCTAAAATATATTGCTTCTTGTCAATATTTTTCTTATTAAAAACGTTTGATTTTTCTTTAGCCCAGCGTTGTTGCCACTTTTGTTCTACGCTTTTCATATCCATAAATAGTTCTCCTCCAGAAGAAGTAAGCGACTTTTTGTCGCAAAATGTTTTAAAATCAATATTTTTACTTATTGCATTTTAGTCTTTTTTAATTTTAATGTCAAGTTTATTGATAACAAGGCTATGAAATTTCACTCTTTTTGTCAAAATTTTTACTTTCTTTTAAAAGTCAAGTTAAATCGTTGACAAATAAAAAGCAAAAGAGTATACTTTAAGTACGGTTTTGCAAAGAGAATATGCAATATCGTGCGGTGGGACAAGTAGCGTGTGCATTGGCCGTCAGAGAGCGAGGTCGTGGCTGAAAACCTTGTGGTGCAATAATCATTGTGAAACTACCTAACGCCATTATAATTAATTATGAGTGGCCCAATGGCAATTAAGGTGGAACCGCGTAATTTTGTATTTACGTCCTTAAACTAATACTTTTGTATTTTAGTTTAAGGCTTTTTTATTTTTATATTATTCATTTTCTAACGGAACGGAGGTTTTCTATGAAAATTACTTTAAAAGGTGGAGAAATTATTGAAGCAAATTCAGGCTCAACTTGTCGTGAAATTGCAAGGAGTATTTCGGAGGGTTTAGAACGCAATGCAATCTGTGGCAAAGTTAATGGTGAATTAGTTGATTTAAGTTACCCTATCACTGAGGACTGTTCACTTGAAATTATTACTTTAAAGGATAAAGAGGGTTTAGATGTATACCGTCATACTTGTTCGCATGTTCTTGCAATGGCAATCAAACAAATTTATCCTACTTGTAAATTAGCGATAGGACCAACTATTGACAACGGCTTTTATTATGATATAGATTTTCAAACCCCCATTTCAGTAGAAGATTTTTCAAAAATCGAGGCTGAAATGCAAAAAATCATAAAAAGTGATTTAGAGGTTGAACGCTTTGAATTACCGAGAAACGAGGCAATTCAACTTATGAAAAAGTATAAAGAGAACTATAAGGTGGAACTTATTGAAAACTTGCCTGAAGATTCAACCATATCTTTTTATAAGCAAGGCAATTTTACAGACTTATGCAGAGGACCTCACCTTGCATCAACAGGTAAAATTAAGGCATTTAAATTAACTTCACTTGCAGGTGCATACTGGCACGGTGATGAAAAGAATAAGATGCTTACTAGAATTTATGGTACTGCTTTTGAAAAAAAGAGCCAACTTGACGAATATTTAACAATGTTAGAAGAGGCTAAAAAGAGAGATCATAGAAAAATCGGCAAAGAATTAGGTTTATTTGCGTTTTTAGATGAAGGGCCTGGTTTTCCTTTCTTCTTGCCAAAGGGTATGGTTTTGAAAAATACCTTAATCGAATATTGGAGAGAAATTCATAGGAGAGAAGGATATGTTGAAATTTCTACTCCTATTATGTTGAATAGAGAATTGTGGGAAACGTCAGGACACTGGGACCACTATAAAGAAAATATGTATACTACAAAAATTGACGGCACCGATTTTGCAATCAAGCCTATGAACTGCCCAGGTGGTATGTTAGTGTACAAACTTTCTCCTAAATCATATAGAGATTTACCTATGCGTTGTGGTGAATTAGGACTTGTTCATAGACACGAAAAATCAGGACAGTTGCACGGGCTTATGAGAGTTAGATGTTTCACTCAAGATGATGCGCATATCTTTATGACTCAAGACCAAATTAAAGATGAAATTAAAGGTGTTGTAAGACTAATTGACGAAGTTTATAGCTTGTTTGGTTTTAAGTATAAAATTGAACTCTCTACTCGTCCCGAAAACTCAATGGGTTCTGATGAAGATTGGGAACTAGCAACAAAAGGCTTAAAAGATGCTCTTGAAGATTTAGGTTTAGACTTTGTTATCAATGAGGGCGATGGTGCTTTCTACGGACCAAAGATTGACTTCCACCTACAAGACTGTATAGGAAGAACTTGGCAATGTGGTACAATCCAACTTGATTTCCAACTTCCTCAACGCTTTGAGGCTGAATACGTAGGTGCTGACGGTGAAAAACATAGACCTATAATGATTCATAGAGTAATTTTAGGCTCTATTGAAAGATTTATTGGTATCTTAACTGAACATTATGCAGGTAAATTCCCTCTATGGATTTCTCCTGTTCAGGTTAAAATTTTGTCAATTACTGACCGTTCAGCAGAATATGCTAAAAATTTGAAGGCAGAGTTTGAGGCAAGAGGAATTAGAACAGAAGTTGATTTAAGAAGTGAAAAAATCGGCTATAAGATTCGTGAAGCACGACTTGAGCTATTACCTTATATTCTTGTTGTTGGCGATAGTGAAAATGAGAACAATACCGTAAATGTAAGACAAAGAGGTAATGAACAAAGTTTTTCACTTACAAAGGAAGAATTTATAAATAAAGTAGTTGATGAAATAGATAAAAAGAAAAGTTTTTAAAAAGCACCAAAAATCGTTTGACATTAAAGGTGGTATTTGTTAATATAATATGGCAAGTAGAAATATAACCTTTCTCGCCATACGATAATTGCTTTTGTATGTGCTAATTACTTTAATTGTTTTAGGATTATTATGTAATTTTACGGGTTGTATTCTGCAACCCGTTTTTTTGCTTTTAATTGAAATATTAAATAGATAAAAATTTAAGGAAGGTAAACAACTATTAAAGAGCAACATCAGTTAAACGGTGAAATCCGTGACAGAGAGATAAGACTTATTGGTTCAAACGGCGAACAACTTGGTATTCTTTCAAGCCAAGAGGCTTTAGCAAAAGCTGAAGATGAGGGATTAGATTTAGTAAAAATATCTCCTAACGCTGTACCCCCTGTTTGCAAAATTATGAATTATGGCAAATATAAATTTGAACTTGCAAAAAAGGAAAGGGAATCAAAGAAAAATCAAAAAGTAGTTGAATTAAAAGAAATCAGCCTTTCAATGACTATTGATACTAACGATTTAAACATTAAAGCACGTCAGGCACAAAAATTTTTATCTGCTGGTAACAAGGTTAAGGTAAACATTAAAATGCGAGGCAGACAGAACGCTTACGCAAGTCACGGGCTAGAGGTTATGAATCAGTTCGTTCAAGCCGTAGGTGAGGGAAACTGTGCAATAGACAAAAAGGCTTCTGCTGAAGGAAAAAATATTATAATGATTTTAGTTCCTGCAAGCACAAAGCCTGCTAAATAAATTAAAAATCAACACACGCTTTAGTTTAAAGTGGTGAATTATTATTGGAGGAGAACATTATGCCTAAGCAAAAGTCACATAGCGGTACTAAAAAACGCTTTTCATTAACAGGCAGCGGCAGTGTGAAAAGAGCGCAAGCTGGTAAAAATCACAAAGCTGAAACAAAGAACAGAAAGAGAAAGAGAAATCTTCGTAAGAACGTACTTGTATCTTGCACACAGGAATCAACAGTTAAGTCAATGATTCCTTACAAGAACTAATTAAAGGAGAGTTGTAATATGCGTATTAAAAGAGGTGTAAACGCTGTTAAAAAGCGTAGAAAAATATTAAAACTTGCTAAAGGTTACTTTGGTTGCAAGAGTAAGAATTACCGTATAGCACGTGAAGCTGTAATGAAGTCCTTGAACTATGCTTATATTGGAAGAAAGCAAAGAAAGAGAGATTTTAGACAACTTTGGATTGCAAGAATAAATGCAGCAGCAAGATTAAACGGATTATCTTATAGTCAATTTATGCACGGCTTAAAAGTTTCTGGTATTGATTTGAACAGAAAGATGCTTGCAGAACTTGCAGTAAATGACGCAAATGCATTTGCAGATTTAGCAAAAACAGCTTCAAAAGCAGTTAAAAAAGCGTAATTTATTAAGCCTTCAAAAAAAATGAAGGCTTTTTTCTTATGGAAATTATTTATACATCAAAATCAAATGAAAAAATCAAACGGATAGCCTCTTTAAAAGAGAAAAAGTTTCGTAGAGAGTTTGGGGAATTTATTGTTGAAGGAGTTAAGCAAGTTAGAGAGTGTTTAGCTTCACCTCTTAATGTAAAACAGATAGTTTTTTCTACTTCCTTTGATATTAATGAAATTGAAGTTAAAGACATTGAACTTTTAAATGTCAGCGATGAACTTTTTGCATATCTTTCAGATGAAAAAAAACCCCAGGGTATTATGGCAGTAGTTGAAATTCCTAAAAAACCTTTACAAACTTTAAAGACAAATGGTATATTGCTTGATAGAATTAATGACCCAGGCAATTTGGGAACTATAATTCGTACGGCAAATGCTTGTGGAATTACTGAATTATATTTAATAGATTCAGTAGACCCATTTTCGCCAAAGTGCGTGCGTTCGGCAATGAGTGGACTTTTCTTTGTAAATATCTATCAAGGTAGTAACGAGGTTTTAAACTACTTAAAAGAGGTTGACCTTATTTGTGCTGATATGAACGGAGAAAGTGTGTTTAACTTTTCACCTAAACGAGAGTTTTGTCTTGTTATAGGAAATGAAGCGAACGGTGTTTCAACTCAAATTAGGGAGAGCGCTAACTATATCGTGTCAATACCGATGAGAGCAGAGGCTGAAAGTTTAAATGCTGGTGTATCGGCTGGAATTTTAATGTATAATCTTAAATATAAAAATAACATTTAATGTGAGGTAAAAGATGTCAGGACATAGCAAATGGCATAATATTCAAGCCAAAAAATCTAAAACTGATGCTGCAAGGGGAAAAATTTTCACAAAAATAGGTAGAGAAATCGCCGTTGCTGCAAAAGCAGGTTCGGACCCTGCAACAAACTCAAAACTTGCCGATGTAATTGCAAAGGCAAAGGCAAATAATATGCCTAACGATAACATCACAAAGGCTATCAAAAAGGCTGCTGGTGAAATCGGTAATGTAAACTACGAAGAATTAACTTATGAAGGATATGGCGTAGCAGGAAGTGCAGTTATCGTAAAAACTTTAACTGATAACACAAATAGAACTTCAGGCGATGTTCGCTCAATTTTTGGCAAATGTGGTGGTAATATGGGCACTACCGGTTGCGTATCATATAATTTTGATACAAAGGGTGTACTTGTGGTTGAAAGAACTGTAAAAATGAGTGAAGACGATATGACTGAACTTGCTATCGAAGCCGGTGCAGACGATATTCAAGCCTTAGATGACATTTTTGAAATTTATACTGCTCCTGCAGATTTTTCAACAGTTAGAAAGTTTTTAGAAGGAAAGGGACTTACTTTCTTGGAAGCCGAAATTAAAATGATTCCTCAAAATACAATCGAACTTACAGGTGAGAATTTAGAAAAATTCCAAAGGATGATTGACAAACTTGAAGAACTTGATGATGTTCAAGACGTTTATCATAATGTTGATTTGCCTGATGAGGAATTTGACGACTAATTATGTATAATTAAATTTAAGTTGCAGATAATACTATTGTCAGCAACTTAAAGTATATTTTTGTTGCTTTCATATATAATTCGTAGTTATGTATGTTAGTGCGTAGTTGCGAAGATTAGAAGATGTAAACTTAGTTTATATCTTCTTTTTTTATACTTTTTTTAATATAATAACTTTATGAAGAAAAACCTTAAAAAGATAATGCTTTCTGTTTTGGCGATAACAATTTTAAGCGTTACAGCATTACTATCGTTCTTAAAAACGCCAGTTAAAGAGGTAAAAGAGAACGAAAAAATAATTTTGAGATTGTGGCAGATAGATTCCTTTGAGGGTGGAGTAGGTTCAAGGACGGACTTTTTGTCAAAAGTGGCAATCAATTTTGAAAAGAAGAATAAAGAAGTTTTTGTTATGGTAACAAGTCATACTATTGAAAGTGCAACGACAATGATTGAAAGTGGAAACCTGCCAGACATGATTTCTTTTGGAGCAGGATTTAACGAAATTACTAACTTTGCCTTAAAACTTGAAAAGGAAAGTTTTACTTACTCAAATATAGGAGATAATTGTTTTGCAGTGCCTTGGTGTAGGGGTGGATATGCTTACTTTGCTTTAGGAGAAAGCGATTTTATGGACATAAGCAGTGAGAATACGCTAATATCTCAATCGGGTAATGGTTTAGGCGAGTGCGTGTCCGTGCTTGAAGATAGGTTGGGAGAGTATAATGCTTTGCCTTCAACCTCAGCGTATGTAAAACTTATAGATGGAAAATATAAATATATTTTAGGTACACAAAGGGACGTTTTTAGATTTAGTTCAAGAGGGGTTAGTGTAAGCGTTAAACCTGTTGAAAGTTTTAATGATTTATATCAGTATATAGCAGTTACTTCAAGTGCTGAAAACAAGATTGCAAAGTGTTTAGATTTTATATATTATTTGCGAAGTCAAGAGGTGCAAAGTCAACTTACAAAAATAGGCTTAATGAGTTGCTCTTATCAAATTTATTCAAGTGATAATATTTGTATGTGTACACTTGAAAAAGCACAAATTAAAAATTCAATTTTGGCTTACTCATCAAGTAGTTCAATAGAGGAGATGCGAAGCCTTTCCAAATCGGCAATAAGAGGGGATTTAACTGCTTTAAAAAATTTAAAAAAATACTTGTTATAATATTTGAAAAATATAATGTTTTGTGATAAAATGATAAGGAGTAGAAAAATGCAAGATAAAATAGAAAAAATTTTATCTGTTTTTACTAAAGCAAAATATGAAAAACCTTTTATTTCAAGCAAGCATAGCACAATGGGGGTTGGAAACAATTTTCCGTTAGGCTTGTATCCTAAAAACAAGGCTGAATTGATAGAGATGGTTGCCTACCTGTCAAAAAATGATATTCCTTTTGAGGTTGTAGGGAATTGCTCAAACATCTTAATGCTTGGAGATGATAAAACGGTAATTATAAAGACTGATTTTGTAAACAAGTATTCTATCAAAGGACAGTATGCCTATTTTGATTGTGGCTTTAAATTATCATCTTTAAAGAGTGTATGCCCTCAAAAATGCTTGGGTGGTTTTGAGTTTTTAGATGGAATACCTGCAACGATAGGAGGAGCAACCTTTATAAATGCAGGTGCTTTTGAAAGAGAAATTTTTGATATTTTAGAAAAAATTTTGGTGTACTCAATTAAAGATAATAAAGTAAAAATCCTCGATAAAAAGAGTTGTAAGTCAAATTATAGAGAGAGTATTTTTACCAAAAAGAAAGAGATTGTTTTAGGGGTACTTTTTAAACTTGAAAATGATAATCCCGTTCATATAGAAGATAACTTAATTTATTATAGAAATCAAAGAAAAAAACTTCCTAATGGTAAAAGTTTAGGTTGCGTTTTTAAAAATAATTTTGGTGTTTCTGCGGGCTACTTAATTGATAGTTCAAATCTAAAAGGGGTGGGCGTAGGTGGTGCTGTCATTTCCTCTCAGCACGCTAATTTTATTATAAATGAAAATAATGCAACCTTAAAAGATATTATTTCTTTAATTGACATAATAAAAAAGAAAGTAAATAATAAATATGGCGTTTTGTTGGAAGAAGAAATACGATATTTAGGAGAAAAATAATGCAACTTACTTGCGATTTTCATACACATACAACTTATAGCCATGGAAAAGGCTCAGTATTAGATAATGCAATGTCAGCAAAGGAAAAAGGCATTGAAGAAATAGCAATTACCGACCATGGATTTTCTCATCCAGCGTTTGGTTTAAGAAGGAGAGAGGTCCCCTCTTTGCGTAAAGATATAGAAGAAGCAAAAAAACAAACGGGTGTAAATGTTTTGCTGGGGATTGAATCAAATTTAAGAAGTATAAAAGGAATAACCGACCTAACTGAAAAAGACTATGAAAATTTTGATGTGTTTTTAGTGGGTATACATAGGTTTATTTTATTTAGTTCAATAAAGGATTGGAACAAACTATTTTTTAAAAACTTTTTCACCTCTGTGTTTAAGAATAAGCCCTCTCAAAGACTTATTAAAGATACGACAACGGCTTATATAAACACTATAAAAAACAACCCCATTGATTGCATAACACATCTTAACTATTTATGTTTTGCAGATGCAGTAGAGGTTGCAAAGTGTTGTAGAGATTACGGAACTTATCTTGAAATTAGTTCAAAAAAAGTTCATTTGAGCGATGAAGAATTATTTAAAGTGGCACAAACGGGCGTTAGATTTATAATCAATTCGGACGCACATACTTCTGATAGAGTTGGCGATACGAAAATTGTTGATGAGATGATTGCAAGAACTAATTTTGATACTTCACTTATTGACAACATAGATGGTAGAAAACCTACTTTTAGATTTAAGGAATACAAACAGAGAAAGCTATGATGGAAAACTTTACTTGTGAAATTAAAAATGAATTGCTAGATAATGGTTTTGAAAGTCCTTGCTGTAAGCGTGCAGGGCTTTCTGCTTTTTTGCGTGCAAGTGGAAGTTTAAAATATATTGACAATTTATGGGGTTTTGAAATTGTTTCCGAAAGCGAAGAAATTTCAGCCTTTTTTATAGGGCTTTTAGAAAATCAATATGGTGAAAATATTAAAATCACGAATATTGGTGAAGATAAGTTGAGTGGAAAGGTGAAACTAGCTTTTGAGTGTATAAGTGAAAGTTCAGTTGAAACCTTAATTGAACTAGGTATTATTTTGAGAGATGACGAAGGGTTGAATTTGAATATATCGGTAGATAAGTATGTTATTGAAAACGAGTGTTGCAAGTTGGCTTACATAATTGGTGCATTTTTAGGTAATGGGAGTTGTACCTTACCGAGTGAGGAAAACCAAACGGGCTATCATTTAGAGTTTATTTTTTCAAATGAGTTGTTAGCGATTGAGTTTAGTGAACTGCTTTGTTATTTTGATATTTTATCAAAGATAACAACGCGTAAGGACAAATATATAGTTTATTTAAAGAGTTCGGATTCAATAAGCGATTTTTTAAAGTTGGTTCGCGCTGAAAAATCTTTACTTAAATTTTCAAATAAGAAACAGGAAAGAGAAAAAAATAATAATAAAAATAGAGTTGCAAACTGTATACAAGGAAACATTGACCGTAGCGTTACAGCGTCAGTTAAACAGTTAAAGGCAATTATGCTTATTGATGAAACGATAGGTATTTATGAACTTGACGAACAACTCAAAGTGGTAGCACTTGCAAGACTTGAAGACACGAATTTGTCCCTAAACGAGTTGGCAACTAAATTAAATATTTCAAAAAGTTGTTTAAATCATAGAATGCGTAAATTGATGGAGATTGCTTCGGCATTAGGAGAATAGAAAAGATTATGCAAGATTTTGTACATTTACATGTCCATACTGAATATAGTTTACTTGATGGAGCGGCACGAATTGACAATTTAATTGACCATTGTGTTAAAAACGACATTAAGGCTGTTGCAATAACTGACCACGGAAATATGTATGGAACGCTTCATTTTGCAGAAGGTTGTATAAAAAACGGCATTAAAGGAATAATCGGTTGCGAGTTGTATATGACGCAAGATTATACCGATAAAAGACCTGACACCGATTTTGAGCATTTGGTATTACTTTGCAAAAATAAAACCGGGTATAAAAATCTAGTTAAATTAGATTCAATTGCTTATGTTGATGGTTATTATTATAAACCTAGATGTGATTATAAGACCTTAAAGGAGCATAGTGAAGGGTTAATTTGTCTTTCAGCTTGTCTTGCTGGACGTATCCCTCAACTTCTTTTAAAGGGCGATTATGAGGGCGCAAAAGCATTTGCAAAAGAGATGCAGGACATTTTTGGAGATGACTTTTATCTTGAAATTCAAGACCATGGCATTGCTGAACAAAAAAAGATTATACCTCATATTTTAAGGATTAGCAAGGAACTTGGTATAGAAGTAGTTGCAACTAATGACGTGCATTACATTAACAAAGAGGACGCAGAAATGCAGGACGTGTTAATGTGTATTCAAATGCGTAAGACGATTGATGATGAAAAGAGGATGAAGTTCCAGACAAATGAGTTTTATTTTAAGACTGGTGATGAAATGGCTGCCCTTTTCCCTAATATACCAAAGGCTATTACAAACACGTTAGTCATTGCTGATAAAGTTACAGAAAGTGGCTTTGATTTATTGCCTGATGGTACTCCTATTAGAGATCCTCAACTTATACCTAGATATGCCCCCGAAAACGGACAAACTCCACAGGACTATTTAAGAGATATGACTTTTGAGGGTTTAAAAAAGAGATATGATGATGTAACACCTGAAATAATCAAACGTGCCGAATATGAACTAGGAATAATAATCAAAATGGGTTTTGCTGAATACTTTTTGATTGTTTGGGATTATATTAACTGGTCAAAGGAGCATGGTATTCCTGTTGGACCTGGGCGTGGTTCGGGTGTAGGTAGTATAGTTGCATACGCAATAGGTATTACTGACTTAGACCCTTTAAAGTACGATTTAATTTTTGAGCGTTTCCTTAATCCTGAACGTGTTTCAATGCCCGACTTTGACGTTGACTTTTGCACTGAAAGAAGATACGAGGTTATTGAGTATGTTCGTAAAAAATACGGTAGTGATTGTGTTGCGCAAATTGTAACTTTTGGTACATTGGCTTCAAAAGCATCAATTAAAGATGTAGGACGTGTATTAAAAGTACCCTATTCAGAAACTGATAGATTGACTAAAATTATGGACGGAAAAACAACTATTGGCGATTGTTTAGGGCTTAATATTCCCATTTTAAAAGAAAAATTAGCAAAGGAAGAAAATTCTGAAAAACGGGAGGAAATTCAAAAAAAATTAACTGAAAAAGAACGATGCTTTAATTCAGAGTTTAAAGCGATATATGATAGTGATGATTCCTTGCGTAGAGTTGTAGACCTATCTATAAAACTTGAAGGTATGCCAAGGAATACTTCAATGCATGCAGCAGGTGTAGTTATCTGTGGACAACCTATCTCTGACAATGTACCTCTATCAAGAAACGGTGAGGACGTTACAACCCAATTCAATATGAAAGAGGTCGAGTCAATAGGTATGTTAAAGATGGACTTTTTAGCTTTAACCACATTGACTGATATTAAAAAATGTTTAGATTACGTTTACGAAAATACTGGTAAAGTTGTTGACTGGGACAAATTAGGCTTTACTGATGAAGGCACTTACGAACTGATTGCTGAAGGTGATACAGACGGTGTGTTTCAACTTGAACAAGGTGGTATGAAAAAGTTTATGAAGGACCTGAAACCAAACTGTTTAGAGGACTTGGTTGCAGGTGTATCTCTATATCGTCCCGGCCCTATGGACTTTATTCCAACATATGTACACAATAGATTCCACCCCGAAGATATAAATTATGATACACCTCTTTTAGAACCTATTTTAGGTGTAACTCGTGGCGTTATTATATACCAAGAACAAGTTATGCGTATATTTCAAGACCTTGCAGGGTTTTCATTAGGACAAGCCGATATGGTTCGTCGTGCGATGGCTAAAAAGAAAAAAAAGGAGTTAATGGCTCAAAAGGATAGATTTATTTACGGCGATATTGATAAAGGTGGTAATGTTGAAGGATGTGTTGCTCGTGGTGTTCCTGCCGAGGTTGCTGGGAAAATTTTTGCTGATATGGAGAGTTTTGCTTCTTACGCATTTAATAAATCTCACGCTGCTGCATACGCCGTAGTATCATTTAGAACTGCTTACTTAAAGAGATATTATTTAAAAGAATTTATATGTGCACTTTTAAATAATAGAATAACAAAGATAGACGAAATAACTAAATACCTTATCTACCTTAAGAAAAAAGAGATTAAAGTTTTACAACCAAATGTAAATCGCTCAAGAGAATACTTTTCGGTAGAGGGTAATTCAATAAGAATTGGTCTTGGAGCATTGCGTGGCGTAGGTGTCGGTATTGTTGCTTCAATTATTGACGAGCGTGTTAAGAACGGCGATTTTAAAGACATATCTGATTTCTTTGTGCGTTGTGCAGGAAGTTTAAATAAAAAGGTTGTTGAATCCTTACTTTTTTCTGGGGCACTAGACTGTTTTAACCTAAAAAGAGCACAGATTTACTCGTCTTATGAAAGACATTTAGAAAGAGTAATCAAAATTAACAAGGAAAGAGAAAGTAGCCAAATGAGTATTTTTGGTACTATCGTTCAGGAGGACGTTGTAAATTTAGATTTTCCTGATGTGCCTGAGTTTTCCGTTAAGGAAAAACTTGCAAAAGAAAAGGAGTTTGTTGGCGTATATGTTAGTGGACATCCTTTTGAGGAATATGTATCTTCTTTTGAGGATTGTACTTTTTCTTGTGCGAAACTTCAAGTTACCGAAGAAGATGATGATGGCAATGTATTGTACCCTGAAATAAATTCAGGCGAAAGTATCACCATGGGTGGAATAATAACTGCTTTTAAACGAATAAAGACTAAAAATGGCGACTTTATGGGTTTTTTGACCGTAGAGGACCTGTATGGAAGTATTGAGTGTGTTGTGTTTCCTAAAACTTATGAAAAATGCAAGGGAATACTAGAAAATGACACCATAGTTAGATTAAAAGGAAAAATTGAAACTTCACCCGATAAAAAGCCCACGATAATCTTAGAGTCAATAAATGAATTTAATGAGGAGGATGCTGAAATTTCCACTCGTACAGTAAGCCAAGAAAAGCCTAAAAAACTTTGGTTAAACGCAAATGATTTTGATGACGAAGAAATGAACGAATTGCTTGAAATTCTAGCAAGTTATCCAGGAGATATAAAAGTTCGTATAAAAACGGGAGGTGCTTTTAGTAGTCTTTCAACGGGTGTTAGATATTGTAAGGGTTTGCTTTGTGAATTATACACAATTTTAGATAAGGATTGTGTTTGCCTAAAATAATATTAAATGACATTATAAATTACTTTTACTTTTTGAAAATTATTTGATATAATGATAAAGGTCTTATATTTAGATTATGATTTTCAACCTAAAAAAAGGAGTCAGTATGAAAAAATTAGCAATTTTGACAAGTGGTGGAGATGCTCCTAGTATGAACGCAGCAGTTCGTGCCGTTACTAGATATGCAATTTACAAAAATTATCAAGTTTACGGTGTTGAGCGTGGTTACAATGGCTTGATCAATAACGACATTTTTGAGATGCACTCAAGGACAGTTTCAGACATAGTTCATCGTGGTGGTACTATTTTAAAGACTGCAAGATGCCCTGAATTTAAAGAAAGGGAAGTTATTGAAAAGGGTGCACAAAATCTAAAAAATCGTGGAATAAGCAACCTGATTGTTATTGGTGGTGATGGTTCGTTTAGAGGAGCGAAGGACTTGTACGAAATGTGTGGTATCAACGTTATCGGTATTCCCGGAACTATTGACAATGACCTTGCCTATACTGACTACACTTTAGGTTTTGATACTGCCGTAAACACTTGTTTGTCAGCAGTTGGTAATGTAAGAGATACGATGACTTCTCACGATAGAGTTTTAATGCTTGAGGTTATGGGACGTTCATGTGGAGATATAGCACTTTACACAGCCGTAGCAGGTGGTGCTGAATATGTGCTTGTTCCTGAAAGGCCTTTTTCTGTTGATGAAATTGCAGAAAGCATAAACGCAAGTGCAAAGCGTGGTAAAACTTCAAACCTTATAATTATAGCCGAGGGTTGTGCTGATAAGGTTGAGGAGATTAAGAAAGCCGTAAATACAAAAACTGGTAAAAATGTTCACTATACAAAACTTGGTTATATTCAAAGAGGTGGTACACCTACAATGCAGGATAGGGTACTTGCTGCGAAGATGTCAGCCGAGGCAGTAGAGCAAATTTGTGCTGGAAATGGTGGACGAGTTATAGGTATCAAAAATAATCAAATTATCTCCGTTGACATTACAGATGCTCTTGCACAAAAGAGAGATATTGATGAAAAATTGTATAATATTGCTCAAATTTTGAGTCTATAATAAAATTTAAAAAAACTAATTGCCGTTTGGCAACAAGGAGAAAAGATTTATGAAAAACTTAAAAGGTGCTTGTATCTTTGGACAAAGTGGTGGTCCTACTTCAGTTATTAACAGTAGTGCTGCAGGTGTATTCGTGGAAGCGTTAAAGCAAGACAATATCACAGCAGTTTATGGTGCTGCTCATGGTATCAAAGGTATGCTTGAAGAAAATTTCTATGATATGTCAAAGGAAGATATGAAGGAACTTCTTTTATTAAAGAATACTCCCTCATCTGCTTTGGGTTCAGTCCGTTATAAGTTAAAGGACGCTTCAGTAGATGATACTGATTATAAGAGATTACTTGAAGTTTTCAAAAAATACAATATTCGTTATTTCTTCTACAATGGTGGTAACGATTCAATGGATACTTGCAACAAGGTAAGTAAATATATGCAAAATTCTGGTTGGGATATCAATGTAATTGGCGTGCCTAAGACAATAGATAACGACTTGTATGGTACTGACCACTGCCCCGGTTTTGCTTCTGCTGCAAAATATATTTCAACAACTATTATGGAAATCAACCTTGACGCAAAGGTATACGATACAGGTATGGTATGTATTATCGAAGTTATGGGAAGAAATGCTGGTTGGTTGACTGCTTCTGCTGCTCTTGCTGGTGCAAAAGGACTTGGTGCTGATTTAATTTATCTACCCGAAGTACCTTTCTCAGTTGATAAGTTTGTAGAAGATGTAAAAAATGTTTGTGCTAAAAACGGCAATAAATGTATCGCTGTTGTTTCCGAAGGTATCAAAACTGCTGAAGGTAAGTATGTTGGTGAATTTACAGCATCTTCAACTGACTTATTTGGACACGCTCAACTTGGTGGCGTTTGTGCAGTTCTTGGTAATATCGTTAAGGAAAAACTTGGCGTTAAAGTTCGTCCTATCGAATTAAGTTTAATGCAAAGATGTGGTGCTCACCTTGCTTCTGCGACTGACGTTGAAGAAGCGTTCAATGCAGGTTCTGCTGCTGTTAAGGCTGCTTGCGAAGGTGAAACTGATAAAATGGTTATCTTTGAAAGAAGTACAGATGCAAACGGCAACTATGTTTGCAATACAAAGTTAATGCCTCTTGAACTTGCTGCTAATACAGAAAAGAAAGTTCCTGCAGAGTGGATTATCAACAACGGTACTGGACTTTCACAAGAATTTGTTGACTATGCTTTACCTCTAATTCAAGGCGATTCAAAAGCACCTTTGGAAGACGGTTTGCCTAGATTTGCTAAATTAAAGAAAGTTTTAGCATCTAAATAATTTTAAAATTAAAGTTTTCTTTTTTATAATTAAAAAGAAAGTTATCTATAAAAGTCTTATTTTTAATAAGACTTTTTTCTTTTTTCTAAAATTTACCTTTATGTATTGAAAATTTAACAAATATGTATTATAATTGTCTCAATAAGGTCAAAAGTAAAATGGTTTTGACAAAATATATGATTTTGAGGTATAAAAATGATACTTTCAGTATGTTTAAGCCCTAGTATTGATATAAATATGGAGTTAGATTCATTAAATGTAGGGCGTTTGAATATAGTAAAAGGAAAGTCCATAACCTATTCAGGTAAGGGTATCAATGTTGCCTTTGGCGTTTCAAGACTAGGCAAGGCAGGACTTTTAACTGGTTTTATGTATGATGAAAACGGCACTCTCTTTAAACAAGTTTTAAGCAAGGAAAAAATCACCTCAAAATTTGTTTGGAATCCCGGTCGAATAAGAGAAAACTATAAAATCATTGATAATCGTGCAATGCTTACGGAAATTAACGATGTGAGTTCACCTGTCAGTCCTCAAAATCAAAAAAAATTGATTGATATGGTAAAAACTCTGTCTGAAAAGTCAAATGTTTGCGTAATATCAGGTAGTTTGCCTCAAGGAGTGGATAATGATTATTATAAGCGACTTTTTGAAGCAGTAAATCCTAAAAATATAAAAATCGCCGATGCTTCTGGTGGGAGATTAAAATCAGCACTTGACGCTGGTGTTGACCTAGTTAAACCAAACAAGGAGGAATTATCAGCCCTTTTAAATACTGAGTTTGAAAGCAGAGCAGAATTGCTTGAAGGTGCTAAAGCATTAACAAGGATGGGTGCGAAAAATGTCTTACTCTCTATGGGTAAGGACGGAGCAATTATAACTAACGGTGTTGAAAGTTATTTTTGCAAAAGTGTCAATGTTGCTGTTAATTCAACCGTTGGTGCTGGTGATGCAATGGTTTCAGGTGCTGCTGTTGCTATGGAGGAGGGTAAATCCCTTAAAGAAATTTTACTTTCTGGTGTGGCTGCAGGAACTGCTAAAATCGCTATGTATGGAAATATGTCTTTTACAAAAGAAAAATATGACGATATTATGAATTACATAGTTGCTGAAGAAGTGTAATTGTTAAGAGAGGGAAAAATGATAACTTTAAAAGATATAAAAGAAGATAAAGAAGTAAAAACCATAATGTATATGTCGGAAAAACAGATTGAAGCACTTGGATTTACAGAGCATTCAGTTCGCCACTCCTCAATTGTTTCAAAATGGTCAGGCGAAATTTTAAAAGCGATAGGCTGTGCTGAAAGAAGGGTGCAACTTGCTGAAATTGCTGGGTATTTGCATGATATAGGCAATGTAGTTTGTCGTGTGGATCACGCACAATCTGGTTCATTGATTGCCTATAATTTGCTTGCAAAAATGGGTATGGACTTTCAAGAGGCTGCTGAAGTTATGATGGCTATCGGCAATCATGACGAAAGTGTTGGTTTACCTGTAAGTGATATTTCAGCTGCCTTAATTATTGCAGATAAGTCTGATGTGCATAAAAGTCGTGTAAGAAAAAATATAACTCGTTCAAGTGTTAAGAGTATTCACGATAAAGTTAATTTAGCGGCTGAACGCTCCTTTTTAAGTTATGATAACCCTGATGAAATTGACCTTAACATAACTATCGACACTAGTTTTGTTTCCGTTATGGATTACTTTGAAATTTATTTTGGAAGGATGCAATTATGTCGTAGAGCAGCAGAATTTTTAGGTAAAAAATTCTCTTTAATCATAAACGATGTAAAATTAGTTTAAAATGGAAAGATATAAAGAAATCGAAAGAAGTATTATTAAAAGATACCGTAAAGATATTTGGGTAAAGTTCGTTCAAGGAATAAATAACTACCAATTAATTAAAGAGGGGGACAAAATTGCCGTTTGTATAAGTGGTGGTAAAGATTCCTTTTTGCTTGCGAAGTGTATGCAAGAAATTCAAAAACACGGCAAAATGAATTTTGAGTTAAAGTTTATAGTTATGAACCCAGGTTATAGGCAGGAGAATTTGGATTTAATCAAAAAAAATGCTGAAATTTTGAATATTCCTATCAATATTTTTGAGAGCGATATTTTTGAGGTGGTTGATACTATCGCAAAAGAACAACCTTGTTACTTGTGTGCAAAAATGCGTAGAGGTTTTCTTTATAAATACGCACAGAGTCTTGGCTGTAATAAAATAGCATTAGGCCACCACTTTGATGACGTTATTGAAACGATTTTGTTAAGTATGTTTTATGCTGCTGAGTATCGTTCGATGATGCCTAAATTAAAAAGTACTAATCACGAAGGTATGGAACTTATTAGACCTTTGTATCTTGTTAAGGAAAAAGATATAGTCAACTGGGCAAAGGGCAATGATTTGCAATTTATTCAATGTGCTTGTAGATTTACCGATAGAAAGCAAGAAGAAAATCAAGGCAAGCGTAAGGAGATTAAAAACTTAATTTCCCAGTTGAGAAAGACTTATGACCAAATTGATTTTAATATCTTTAATAGTTCGCAAAATGTAAATCTTGATACGGTAATTAGATATAAAACAAAAGGAAAAGAATATGGTTTTTTAGATAAATATGATGAAGAATAAAGTCCCTAAAGACTTTATTTTTTTATCGTATAAGTTTGACAAGAAGTTTATGTTTCGTGTATAATACAGTCGTAAGTTAAAAACGAAATTTGTATTAACTTGTAAAAGAGAAAAATGCTAACGTGGCGCAGGAGGTAGCGCACAACATTGGTAATGTTGAGGTCGGCAGTTCGAATCTGCTCGTTAGCTCCAAGTGTGTTGTAGGAAAAGTCTTATTTTCTTGCAACAATTAAGAAGTCGCAGAAATGCCCATAAATAAAGGGTTTCTGCGATTTTTTGTTTTGTGAGATTTTTGAGAAAATGTTGATTTTGAGAGTTTTGGGTCTTATTTGTGAAACTAACAGGAGTCTAAAAATTTTGATTTTTATGGAAATTTAGAAAAAATCAAAACTTGTCGCAAAATCAAAATAAAAAATCAAACAATCAAACCGAAAATCAAAATAATCAAAGATAATCAAAAAAATTTTCAAAAAACATATACAGATTTTGAAATAGTATGATATACTATAAATAGTAATTTGAAAAAAAGGAGTAAAAAGAGTTGACAATGAATTTTGATTCGGCGACAATTTTTAGCAAGCAAGCAAGCAAGCAAGCAAGCAAGCAAGCAAGC
>CAZJWC010000008.1:0-50896 GCA_964550125.1 uncultured Clostridia bacterium
CTGGTTCAATCAAATTGCCCGAAGGCGTTGAAATGGTTATGCCTGGCGATAACGTAACTATTGAAGTTGAATTGATTAAACCCGTTGCTATTGAAGAAGGTTCTCGTTTTGCTATCCGTGAAGGTGGTAGAACAGTTGGTTCTGGCGTAGTATCAAAGATTCTTGCTTAATCAAAATTGATAAAATATAAGAGTAGTTATTTTAACTACTCTTTTTTTTATATAAAATGTCTAAAAGTTGTCAAAAAATGACAACTTTTTCTGTTTTTTTCTGTCAATCAAAAGTTAAAATTTCATTATGATTTATTTCAAATATAAAAATATAAATTTATATTATGGTTGTCTACATTGAACTAGCTTTTGCTGAAAACTTTTGTATTGATTATGTATTACTCTACCTTGCTTTAAAGTTTGCAAAACTTAAAATAAATAGGTGGCGTATTGTACTCTCTACGCTTCTAGGAACTTTTTTTGCATTAATTACACCACTTATTGTATTACCCAAGGTCATTTTTTTTGCCTTAAAAATTTTAGTAGGCGTTGCAATGTGCTTGCTGTCAAATAAAAGCCAAAAGATGAAAGAAAACGCAATACTGATTTTGGGTTTCTTTTTATTTACAATGATACTGGGTGGGCTACTCTTTGCAATTTTTAGTGTATTTAATGTTGAGTACTATAGTCAAAACGGAAGTTATGTTATAAACTCAATGCCAATTTTAATTGTTTTGGCAATCGTTTTTGTATTCGTTATCCTATTTGATATTTTGATAGAGGAGTTTTCAAAGAAAAAAGTTTTAAACTCGTTCATTTATGATTGCAACTTGTTTAGAGAAGGTGAGATTTTTTCAGCGAAGGGCTTTTTGGATAGTGGAAATATGCTTTATACTCATTTAGGAGAGCCGATTATCATAATAAGCAGAAAACTTGCTATGAAAATTTTTGAAATGTCGATACTTGATTTAATGCAAGGTGAACGCAAAGAAAACTATTTTTTTAAGGAGAGGATAAGAACCTTAAATGGAATCACCCAAATAAATTGTTTTAAAATTGATAAACTAGTAATATATATTGAAGACAAAAAGAATATAATAGAGAACGTGATATGTGGTATCACTGTTGGACAGGTAGAAAATGATTATGATATAATTTTACATCCTTATTTGTTTGATTGAGGTAGAGATGAGCGTATTAAACTTTTTAAAATTGCTTATACTAAAGCATAAAAAGGTTGGCATTATTAATTATTT
This sequence comes from uncultured Clostridia bacterium, assembly GCA_964550125.1. Lineage (GTDB taxonomy): Bacteria > Bacillota > Clostridia > Christensenellales > Borkfalkiaceae > CAZJWC01. The sequence goes on from CAZJWC010000008.1 coordinate 1,247, forward strand.
GTGTGGTACGGAAGCCCTTCCGTTACCCTTTGAACCTGAAATTGAAACACAAATGCTTAATAAACTTTCTTATGGAGATGAAAGAGCAAAGGCTGAACTGATTGAACACAATTTAAGGCTTGTCGTTTATATCGCAAGAAAGTTTGAAAACACACAAAATGATACTGACGATTTAGTGTCAGTTGGAACAATAGGTTTGATAAAAGCAATTAACTCTTTTAACGTTGAAAAGAATATTAAACTTGCAACCTATGCTTCCCGTTGTATTGAAAATGAAATTTTGATGTATTTACGCAGAACGGTTAGGATTAAGAGTGAGGTTTCCATTGAAGAACCTTTAAATAAAGACGGAGAGGGGAACGAGTTGTTGCTTTCAGATGTGTTAGGTACGGACAACGACTTCGTTTATAAAGAGATTGAATATTCCGTTGAAAAGGAATTACTTTGTGAATCGCTAAAGCGATTGCCTGAACGAGAAAAAAAGATTATGTTTTTAAGATTTGGACTATCAGGCAAAAATGAAATGACGCAAAAGGAGGTCGCACAACTTTTAGGTATTTCACAATCTTACATATCAAGATTAGAAAAAAAGATTATTTCAAGATTAAAAAAGGATATGGCTAAATTAGTATAACCCTGTACATATAAAAAGGGGGTTGTATTATGCAACAAAAAGTAGAAATATGTGGCGTAAATACTTCTGGATTGCCACTACTCAAAAATACAGAAAGCCAAGAATTGATGAAAAAAATCAAGGCTGGAGATGAAGAAGCAAGGCAAAAATTTATTGTTGGTAATATGCGTTTAGTTCTTTCAATAGTAAAGAGATTTTGGGCAAAAAACGCAAATGCTGATGATGTTTTTCAAGCAGGTATGATAGGCCTTATAAAAGCCATTGACAATTTTGATATTTCTGTCGGGGTAAGATTTTCAACCTATGCAGTGCCTATGATTATCGGCGAGATAAAGCGATTTTTAAGAGATGGCAATTCGCTTAGGGTGAGTAGAAGTATTCGTGATACAGCGTACAAGGTTTTAAAGGCGAGAGAGGAGATTGAAAAGAGAGATGAGGAGGGAACTATTGAAAAAATTGCAAAACTTTTAGAAGTGAGAGAGAGTGAAGTTGCCTACGCTCTTGACGCAATTTCAGATCCCATTTCCCTTTATGAGCCAGTTTACAATAAGTCAGGAGATACCTTGATGCTAATGGACCAAATTTTTGATGAGAAAAATAACGATGAAACGTGGACTGAAAGGGTTATCCTTACAGAAGCAATTAAAAATTTAGGGGACAGAGAAAGGAATATACTGTATTTAAGATACTATGAGGGTAAAACTCAAACGGAAATCTCAAAGTTTGTAGGTATCTCTCAAGCACAAGTTTCTCGTCTTGAAAAAAATGCACTTTCAACTATAAAATGTAATATCAGTTTTGAAAACTAAAAATTAAAAGGAAAGACTTTTGTCTTTCCTTTATTCATATTCTTCATAAGACCTTCTATCATTGCAAGAATTACAGTTGCAAGGATTACAAGACTGATGAGGAGGTTTGCGTTCACAATCTTTTTTGCCTTTCTTTTTATCTTCGTCCTCATCTACTTCAACTAAAATAGTGTCCTCACCGATTTTTTTTATATACTTCATTTCAATTACTCTTTCCGTGCGGGAAAAAAATTTGAAACCCTGGCTTGATGGAACAACTATACCTATAAATTTATTTTCAGGCGAAGTTACTATAATGTCGCAAACTCTACCTAATCTTTTTCCGTTCAAAAGATTTATTACTTCCTTTTGTTTTAGTTCTAAAAAGGTGTACTCCATACAACCATTTTATTAACTATCTAATAAAAAAAGAAGTAAAAAACGCCTTTAACGGCGTTTGATTTTTATTCTTCTTCAAATTCTTCTTTTGAGGCGTAACATAAGGGACACTCATAATCATCGGGCAACTCGTCAAAGTCTCTATCTTCTACTTCCTCGTTGTAAATGTACCCACATACTTTACAAATGTAAACTGCCATAATATTACCTCCTTTGCAAAAATTATAGGACAAACTACTTACTCTGTCAATACTCTTTTTGTAATATACTTAAAATTTCATTAATTATTTTTTTGTTGCCTGAATTTATTGAAGATTTTGCAAGGTTTTTACGCAATGTACTGTTAGAAAGAGTGCTTTCAATTTGATTGATTAAAACCCCTTTGGTAAGTTTCCCTTCTCGTATAATCTCGCAAAGTTTTTGATTTTTAAAGTATTCTGCGTTTTGAATTTGATCCCCTCTGCTTGCCCTGTTTTCAAGGGGAATAAAAATGCAAGGCTTTTTTAGTGATAGTATTTCAAATACTGCATTTGAACCAGAGCGTGAAATGACTAAATCAGCACAAGCGTAAGCGTACTTCATCTCCTTTTCGTACTCAATTTGACAATAATTTTTAAAATTACTTTCAATTTTATTTCCCTTTCCACAAATGTGAACTACATTGTACTTGTCAACAAGGGTTGGTAAACACTCTCTAATAATATTGTTAATCGCTCTACTTCCACTACCCCCTCCAAAAACCAAAATAGTTGTTCTAGTAGGTAGGTTGTATCTCTTTAAAGCGTATGCTTTATCGCTGTAAAAAAGGTCCTTTCTTATTGGTGAACCTGAATATTTTCCGTTCCTTATCTTTGTTGCAGTCAAATCAAAAGAAGTTAAAACACTCTTGCTGTATTTTGATATGATTTTATTTGCAAGCCCCATTGATAAATCACTTTCGTGAGTGATAACAGGTATTTTTAAGGACTTACTTGCTAAAACTACTGGTAATGAAACATACCCACCTTTTGAAAAAATAACATTAGGTTGTATTTTTTGGAGATAGGTTTTAGCCTGCTTGATACTTTTTTTCAGTTTTATAGGTATTAGTAGATTTTTTAGTTTTTTTGTTCTATCAAGTTTTACAACTTCAATATCATAAAAGGGCACATCACCTGGAATAATACTTTTTTCAATCCCGTTCGAACCAATATAGTATACTTCAAAATATTTTTTTAAATCATCTAGTAGTGCAAGGTGAGGAACGCAATGCCCTGCACTTCCACCACCTGTTAAAACAATTTTTTTAATATTGCTCATAGTTATACCTTTAATATATTATACTTATTATTATATTAGAAAGGTGGCTAAACTATTTACAAAATAAGAAAATTATAGTAAAATAAATATATCTTTAATTTGAGGGTAGATTATGATATTTAGCAGTTTTGACGCAAAAAAGATTTTTATAAGAGAGTGGCTTGATGTCGCAGAGCCTCGCGGGGTTATTCAAATAGCACACGGTATGGCAGAACACTCAGGCAGATATGATAACTTTGCAAAGTTTATGAACAAAAACGGATATATAGTTATTGCTGATGACCACAGAGGACACGGCGAAACTGATAGCGAAAGTTTAGGTTATTGCGAGGGAGATATGTTTAATGACACCTTGCGTGATATGGCGGCTATTGCAAGGGATTATCGTGAAAAATACAAGGGATTAAAATACATTTTATTTGGTTTTTCATATGGTTCGTTTTTAGCACAGGCATTTATGAGCAGATTTTCAAGGTATGTTGACGCAGTTATTCTAGGTGGAAGTGCTTATAAAAAAGGTTTTGATATTGAACTGGGAAAATTAGTTGCTAATTGTGGCTCAATTTTTAAAGATGAAAAGAAACCCGCAAAAGTAATTGAGGAACTATCCTTTGGTGCTTATGAAAAGAAATTTGCTGACGGAGAGTGGCTTTCAAATAACATTGAAAGTAATGAGAAATATAGAGCCGATAAATATTGTGGATTTACTTTATCAAACAACTTTTATGTTTCTTTTTTTAACGGTTTGAGTGAACTTTATACAAAGTCATACGCTGAAGGTTTGAAAGTTAAAATGCCTGTACTGATTATCTCAGGTGGCGAAGATGCTGTAGGAGGTAAAGGAAAACTTGTTAAAAAACTTGACCGTTATTATAAAAAAGTTGGTATGCAGCATATACAAACGGAATTGTTGTCCGGTTCAAGACACGAGTTTTTAAACGAAGTTGAAAACTGCGATAAAGCATTAAATATAATGCTTAAATTTTTGCAAGACTTATAATTGATTTTATTTAGCGACACTATATAGTGTCGCTTCTTTTATTTGTCTTTTAAAAACAAATATGATATAATCAAAAATGTTGATAAAAACTTTTCTACGGAGGTCAAATGGTGGCTACAAAAGGTTATAAAGCGTCAGATATTAAAGTCCTTGAAGGACTTGAGGCTGTAAGAATCCGTCCCGGTATGTATATCGGTTCAACAGGTTCAAAAGGTCTACATCATATTCTTTGGGAAATTGTCGATAACGCTATTGACGAAGCAGCAAATGGCTTTGCAAGTAAAATTGAAGTAAGACTTAAAAAGGACGGCTCTGCATCCGTAGAAGATAACGGTAGAGGTATTCCTACAGATATTCACCCTAAACTAGGAGTATCAGGTGTTGAGGTGGTTTTTACAAAACTGCACGCCGGTGGTAAGTTTGATGAGTCGAATTATGCCTATTCAGGTGGATTGCACGGTGTAGGTGCGTCTGTTACAAACGCACTTTCAGAGTGGCTTTCTGTTGAGGTATACAAGGGTACTGTATACAAGATGAACTTTAAGTCCTATTACGATGAAAAGAAGAAAAAGTTTCAATGTGGTATACCTACTGCAAAACTAAAAAATACGGGTAAAGCAACCAAGAAAAAGGGAACTTATGTTTGCTTTAAACCTGACGCAAATGTTTTTGAAACAATCGAGTTTAAATTTGAAACAGTATCAAAAAGATTGAACGAACTTGCTTTTTTAAACAAAGGTGTTGAAATAAAACTAATTGATGAAAGATTAGCAGAAAAAAAGGTTGAAGTATATAAATATGAAGGTGGCGTAAGCGACTTTGTAAAATATTTAAATGAGGGTAAAAGTACACTATACAAAACCCCCCTTTATTATAAAGGAGAAAAAAACGGCATAGTTGTTGAGTTTGCAATTCAGCATACGGACGAGTATAGTGAAAATATGTATTCGTTTGTAAACAATATTCCCACAGCAGAGGGTGGTTTTCACGAGCAAGGTTTCCGTTCAGGAATAACAAGAACTTTTAACAGTTACGCTCAAAAAAACAACATAATTAAAGATAAAGATTTGGCTTTTATAGGTGATGACTTTAAGGAAGGGTTTACAGCCGTACTTTCTATTAGGATGCAAAATGTTCAGTTTGAGGGACAAACCAAAACTAAACTTGGTAATCCAGAGGCTAGACTTCCAGTTGAGCAAGTTACTATTGAGGGCTTAAATTCTCTTGCTGATGTAAGAGGTACGAAGGCTGCTTTTGACGCTATTTTAAAAAAGGCACAAAATGCTGCAAAAGCAAGACAAGCAGCAAAACACGCTAAAGAGGTGGCAAGAGCCAAAAGTAGTTTAGAAGGTTTAACTTTGGTTGGTAAACTTGCTTCTTGCACTGGTAAAAAACCTGAACTTAACGAACTTTTTATAGTAGAAGGAGATAGTGCAGGTGGTACTGCAAAACAGGCAAGAATTAGACAATTTCAATCTATTTTACCCTTACGAGGAAAACCTTTAAACGTTGAAAAGAAACGTATTGACCAAGTGCTTGCAAATGAAGAAATGCGTACTTTAATTTCTGCTTTAGGGGCAGGACTGGGCAATGACTTTGACCTTTCTAGTTTAAATTATCATAAGGTTATAATCCTATCTGATGCCGACCAAGACGGTATGCACATTAGATGTATTTTGTTAACCTTCTTCTATCGTTATATGAAAGACCTTGTAACTAACGGACACGTATATATTGGTATGCCTCCTTTGTATAAGGTATATAAAAACAATGTGGAAGAATATGCTTACAATGATGATGACTTGAATAAGGCGATTGCAAAAGTAGGTAAAGGATATAAACTTCAAAGATATAAAGGACTTGGGGAAATGAGTAGTGAACAACTTTGGGATACTACCATGAACCCTGAAACAAGAAACTTGATGAAAGTTACTGTTGAAGATGCTGCTGAGGCTGATAGAACGATAACAACCCTAATGGGTGATAGCGTAGATTTAAGAAAAGAATTTATTGCTAAAAATGCAAACTTTAATAAAATTGATAATTTCATTGAAAAGGTTAATCTATAAAAAGGGAGTGATAAGCATTGAGTAAAGAAGTACAAAATTCAAATAGAGGCAACTTAATAGTTACACCCCTTGAGGAGATAATGCCATCTTCAATGTTGCCTTACGCAGAGTATGTTATTTTAGATAGAGCGTTGCCTAGAGTTGAAGATGGATTGAAACCTGTTCAGCGTAGAATACTATACACTATGTATGATATGGGACTTTTACCTGATAAGCCTCATAAAAAAAGTGCAAGAATTGTCGGTGATTGTATGGGTAAATATCACCCTCACGGAGATAGTTCAGTATATGATGCAATGGTAAGGATGGCGCAAGAGTTCAATATGCGTTTAACTTTGGTTGACGGGCATGGTAACTTTGGTTCAGTTGACGGCGACTCTGCGGCTGCAATGCGTTATACTGAGGCAAGACTTCAACCTTTGGCTTTGGAACTTTTAAAGGACATTGAAAAGGATACCGTTCGTTTTGGACTTAACTTTGATGACAGTTTGAAAGAGCCTGAAACTCTGCCCGGAAGATTTCCTAACTTGCTTGTAAACGGTGCGTCAGGTATTGCTGTTGGACTTGCAACTAATATTCCTACGCACAATTTAGGCGAAGTGATAGACGGTACTATTGCATATATTGATAATCCTAATATTACCCTAATGGAAATGATGATGCACATTAAAGCACCTGACTTTTCAACTGGTGGATATATAATTGCTAACGAACTTTTTCAAGCATATAGTACGGGTAAAGGCAAAATTACAATGCGTGCAAAGGTTGAATTAGAGCAGGGAGATAACGAAAAAATCAATATCGTTATTACAGAACTGCCCTATCAAGTTAATAAAGCAACTCTTTTGCAAAAGATTGCTTCCTTGCGTGAAGATAAAAAAGACGCACTTGCAGGAATCTATGAAGTATGCGATGAATCGGACAGAAAGGGTATGCGAGCAGTTATTCGTTTAAAAAAGGATAGCGATGCTGACAAAATACTTGAAATGCTTTTTAAGTATACTGACCTTGAGTGTACGTTTGGTATAAATATGGTTGCCATCGCTGACGGAAAACCTAGGCAAATGGGAATAATTGAAATTATTAAGTATTATGTTGAGTACCAAAGAGAGATAGTATTACGTAGGACTAAATTTGATTTGGCAGAGGCAAAACATCGTAGCCATATATTGCAAGGTTTAATCATTGCAGTTTCTAATATTGACGAGGTGATTGCCATTATTAAAGGTGCTGATAATGTTACTTCTGCTAGAAAGAAATTGATTGAAAGATTTGAAATTAGTGAAGAACAAGCACAGGCGATTTTAGATTTGCGTCTTGCAAGATTAACTAAACTTGAAATTAAAAATTTACAAGCAGAAGTTAAAGAACTTAAAATGCTGATTGAAAAACTTTCAAAAATCGTAGAGAGCAAAAAAGAGCAAATGGAAGTGGTAAAGAAGGAACTTTTAGAGATAAAAGAGAAGTACCCCACTGAAAGAAAGACTATTTTGGTTTCAAGTGCAAGTGAAATTCAAATGGATAGATTTGATAGTATCAAACCGGCAACTAATTGCGTAATTTGCTATACGGCTGATAATTCTATCAAATTCGTAAGCGATAAAAACTACACTTTATCTGCAACTAAAGTTGTTGAAAATACTCCTCTTAAAGATGTGCTTGTCTATTCAACCAAGTCTAAAACTGACAGAATTGCTTTCATCTTTACTAACTATGGCAATGTTCAAAAGATTTCACTTGAAGATGTTGAACTAGTAAGATTTAAAGATAAGGGCGAAAGGTTTAATAAGTTTTGCACTATGGCAAGCAACGGCGAAAAACCTGTTGCAATACTTGAAACTTCTGCTGAAAAAATGCCTGACGGCAATATATTGTTGTTTACAAAAGATGGTTATATTAAAAAGACCTCTTGGAGTGAATATGATATTAGGAAAGGATTTTTCCAAGCGATAAAACTTAAAGAGGGGGACGAGGTAGTTTCTGTTGAAAACGAGATAGTAGATGAGAACGAAACAATCTTTTTTGTTACCAAAAACGGTATGTGCTTGAATTGTCAAACGGACGATATTCCGGAATATGGTAGAATTAGTGCAGGCGTTAGAGGTATCAACCTTAATGACGGCGATGAAGTTGTGTCTTGTAGACAAATTAATGGTAGTGAAGTTATCACTCTTGGTACAAAAGGGGGATTGCTAAAAAGGGTTTTGGCAACTCAAGTTGAGTCAATGGCTAGATACAGAAAGGGAGTTAAAATTGCTGATTTGGGTAACGATATAATTTCCTTTGTAGAGTTTTCAAACAGCGACTACACGATTGCAATTTTAGGTGAAGAAGGTTTTGTTTTTATCGATACTTCAAAATTACCAGTTGACAATCGCAATACTAAATTCAAAACTAATAAGAATATTAAGACAAAGGTAAATAATATATATTCATTAAAGTATTTGTCTAATGATGTCGAAGATTACTTAAAGAATTAAAAATTTTTAAAAAAGGCAAAAAAATCCATTTAAATAATTTGACAGGAAATAAGTATTTTCGTATAATGTAGATACTAAGTGCCGTAGGGCAAAGGAGGGTAGTAGAATATGTCAACAATCCGTGTTGGTGAAAACGAGTCTATTGATAATGCACTTCGTCGTTTTAAGAGAAAGTGTTCTCGTGATGGTATCATCGGTGATTTGCGCCGTAAAGAGTGCTATGAAAAGCCTTCCGTTAGAAAAAGAAAGAAATCAGAAGCGGCTCGTAAGAGAAACCGTAACAAATAATAAAAAAGCCTCACAGGCTTTTTTATTTTTCAAAAAATTGAATATTCTGTCGTTTGTTGTTGATAAATAAGGGAATTTATTGCTATGCTTATGAAATGGGAAAAATTTTGGGAAAACTATAAGTATATGAGGAGAATTTATGCTAGTCGAGCAAACAGACTTTAAAAATGTGGCAAAAGAAGCAAAGCAAAGGCTAAAGCAGGGTTTTTGGCAGGATTATAACCAAGAACTTGAGGTTAAGAAGGAACAGGCAAGAACAAGAGGAGTCAATGAAAGTAGGGTTGAGAGATACTGTGCAAGAAAGGTGGCAGATGTTGTAAAAGGAAAGCGTGATAACGATGAGTTTTACTTAAAGGTAAAAGAGTTACTTTTGCGAGAGGGTGAGGTAAGCAATGCAATAGGTCGATTGATTGATGTTGAACATTTTACGACTTTGAATTATGAGGAGAAACAAAGATACACATTAAATTTATCCGCAATGTATTTAAACGCAGTGGAAAGATTTAACAATGAACGAGAAATTGAGTGCTAAGACATTGCAGGTATGTACAAAGAGTACATACTTGTTTTTTTTACCTTATTATGTTATAATAATTTGGTAAGTAAAATTCAAAAGAGAGAAACTATATGGAAGATTTTTTAAGTGGTTTAAACGAGGCGCAAATTAAACCTGTTGAGGATACTCAAGGGGCTGTTTTAGTTATTGCAGGTGCAGGAAGTGGAAAGACAAGAGTGTTAACTTCAAGAATTGCCAACTTAGTTATAAATAAGGGTGCTTATCCCTCATCAATTCTAGCTATAACCTTTACAAACAAGGCTGCTGCTGAAATGCGTGCTAGATTGTCTAGTATGATTGACGAGGCGAATTCAATGTGGATTTGCACAATACACTCAATGTGTGTTAAGATTTTAAGATCTTTTGGCATGAAGGTGGGGATTGAACCTAATTTTTCTATTTATAGCGAAACTGAAAGGGCAAATCTAATTAAAAAGTGTTTCATTTCATGTGATTTTAATGTTGAAAACGAAACGCTATTAAAGAGTATAAAATTTCATATTAGCAATGCAAAAATGCTTGGGCTTAATCCTGAGGATTATTATAGAAAAAATATTCACGAAAAAAATATTGAAGAAGTTTTGCGTGTGTACAAGTTGTATGAAAAACACATGATATGTTCAAACGCCCTAGACTTTGACGATTTGCTTTTAGATACTTTAAAACTACTTCAAACTGATGAAGAAACAAGAGAGGTCCTTTCAAATAAGTTTAAATATATTCACGTTGATGAGTTTCAAGATACTAATAATGTTCAATATGCCATTATAAAGTTGCTTGCTTCAAAGCATAAAAATTTGTTCGTAGTAGGTGATGATGACCAGTCAATTTATGGCTGGCGTGGGGCAGAGGTGGAAAATATCTTAAATTTTGAAAAGGATTTTGAGGGCGCAAAAGTTTACAAACTTGAAAGGAACTATCGTTCGACTAAAAAAATTTTAGACCTTGCCAACGAGGTGGTAAAACATAACACACATAGAAGAAAAAAGGCCTTGTGGACTAGTGGAGATGAGGGCAGTGCCCCTGTGTATTATCAAGCAAGTGATGAACAAGAGGAGGCTTTGTTTACAGCAAAAACGATAAGAAATATGGTTACCAACGGAGCAAATTATAGCGACTTTGCCGTTTTGATGAGGTTGAACGCTTTGACTCGTTCATATGAACAAGAGTTTGCAAAATATGGTATTCCTTTTAAGGTGTTTGGTGGTTTTAAATTCTATGAAAGAAAGGTAATTAAAGACCTTGTTGCATATTTGCGATTTATAAATAATCCCTTTGATAGCGAAGCAATTTTGCGTATTATCAATGTGCCAAGAAGGGGTATCGGTACTAAGACGATTGAAACCATAGAAAACTATGCAATGAAAAATGAAAATACCTTTTATGATGCATTGCTAGATGTTGACGAATTGCCATTGAATAACGGCTCTAAAGAAAAATTGAGGGAGTTTTATTCTCTTATAAAGGAGTTTGTTTTAAAATCGGAAGAATATGACCTCGCTCATTTAGTAAAGTATGTTATTTCTAAAACAAAATTTATGGAGGAATTTGAAAAAAGCGACAGCGATGAGAATATTGAAAATAGAGCGTATATAAATGAGTTTGTAAACTCTGTTGAGGAGTTTGAAAAGTTAAACTACGGGGCAAAAATAGGTGATTATCTACAACAAATAACTCTTGCATCGAGTAGTGATGAGGAAGAAGAAGGTAACTATGTTACTATTGCAACTATTCACGCCGTAAAGGGATTAGAGTTTGAAAATGTTTTTATTTGTGGGCTTGAGGACGGAATTTTACCTGTTTCAAGAGCAAGTTTTTCAAACCTTGAACTTGAAGAAGAACGAAGATTGATGTATGTTTCTATTACCCGTGCAAAGAAAAATCTTTATTTAACTAGGGCTTGCTCAAGGTTTATGTACGGACAGCGAAAACGTACTATTCAGTCAAGATTTGTTACTGAAGTAGCCTCTTTCCTTGGTATAAACAATCGTTCAGTTTCTAAATCTAAGGAAGAAAGACAAGCCAATTATTTTTCAAGATATGTTAGTACCATATACGATAGCAATATGAACGGCTCAAAAGGTGGTATAAGCAATAGTATAGTAAGTACGGGAGATGGGCGTTCCATAGGAAGTTTTGCTAATTCGTTTAACAGAACAACCACACCCGTAACTTCTAACGCAGGTCAAAAGAATTTGAACGAGTATAAGGTAGGCGTTAAAGTTAAACACGCAAAGTTTGGTGAAGGCACAATCATCTCAATAGTTGGTGGTGGAGCAAATATGATACTTACCATTTCATTTGATAGTTGTGGAGTAAAACAACTCTCTGCAATGATTGCTCCTCTTGAAATTGTTGAATAGGAGATTTTTATGGATAGATTAGAAGAACTTGTTGAAATTTTAAACAAGTTTGCTTATGAATATTATGTACTTGATAATCCAAGTGTAGAGGACGCAGTTTACGATAAACTTTATGACGAACTTGTTGCTTTGGAAAAAAGCACGGGCAGGGTGCTTTTTAATTCGCCTACACGCAGAGTGGGTGGAGAACCTATAAAAGCCTTTAAACAACATAATCACTTGCAAAGATTGTATAGTTTAGACAAGGCAACTTCAAGTGAAAGTTTAGACGCATTTTTTAACAGAGTTAAAAAGACGGTAGGTGAGGTTGAGTATACCGTTGAATATAAGTTTGACGGTTTGACAATGTGTCTAACTTACGAGGACGGAAAGTTTGTTCGTGCCACTACACGAGGCAATGGAGTAACGGGTGAAGACGTTACAAGTCAGGCATTGACGATAAAAAGTTTTCCCTTGCAAATAAGTTATAAGGGAACTATCGAAATACAAGGGGAGGCAATTATACGTTTATCCGTATTGCAAAAATACAATCAAACGGCAAGCGAACCTCTTAAAAATGCAAGAAATGCTGCCGCGGGTGCTATTAGAAATTTAGACCCTAAAGTTACTGAAAAGAGAAAACCTGAAATTATCTTTTATAACATAAATTATATGTCGCAAGGTGGGTTTGATACCCAACAACAAAGCATTGAATTTTTAAGGAAAGAAGGTTTTAAAACTTTTGATTTTTTAAAAATTTGTAAAAATGAAAGCGAAGTGTATTCTGCGATAGGAGAGATTGAAAAAGGTAGAAAATCTATCGACCTTTTAACTGATGGTGCAGTTATAAAAATCAATCCCACTGCTCAACGAGAGGAGATGGGGTATACTGATAAATTCCCTAGAGGTGCTATTGCCTTTAAGTTTGAGGCAGAGGAAGCAGAAACTATTGTTGAGGATGTCGTATGGCAGGTTGGTAGAACAGGTAAACTTACTCCTATTGCTCTTTTAAAAGCAGTTGAACTTGCAGGCGTTACGGTTAGAAAGGCTACCTTAAATAATTTTGATGATATTCAAAGAAAGGGTGTAAAAATAAATAGCAAGGTACTCATTAGAAGAAGTAACGAAGTTATTCCTGAAATTTTAACTACCGTTGAACACTACGACAACAGCAGAAAGATTGAAAAACCTAAAAAGTGCCCTTATTGTAGTAGTGATACTTTTGAAAATGGTGCAAACTTGTATTGCTCAAACCTTTTATGTAAGCCAAGAATTATTGCAAAATTAAGCCATTTTGCTTCTAAAGACGGTATGGATATAGTAGGCTTTTCGGAAATGACTGCTGACACTCTTTTTAAAAATTTAAATATATCCACTTTTAGTGATTTGTATACCTTAAAGCGTGAAGACTTATTAAAGATTGAAGGATTTAAAGATGCAAAAACGGACAATTTGCTTTCTGCCATTGAAAACAGTAAAAAGGTGAGAACGGACAAATTTTTGTTTGCACTTGGTATTGACGGAATAGGCAAAGTGTCGGCAAAAGACTTGATTGCAAAATATCAAACTATTGAGGGATTGGCAAAAGCAGAGTATGAGGAACTTTTGCAAATTGAAAATGTAGGTGAAATTACTGCAAATGGAATTAAGCAATATTTTGACAATGCTGAAAATATGGCTGAGATAAAAAAATTGATTTCACTTGGAGTTACTCCCTTTATTGAGGAAAGAAAAAGTGAGGGGGTGTTCAAGGGTGAACTTGTTGTGTTGACAGGTTCGCTGACTAAGTATAAACGTAGTCAAGCACAGGCAATAATTGAAAGTGAGGGTGGAATTTGTCAAAGTTCGGTAACCTCAAAAACTACTTTAGTTGTGGCAGGCGATGAGGCTGGTTCAAAATTGAAAAAGGCTGAAAGTTTAGGTATTAAAATTATTGATGAAAATGAATTTGAAAGACTAATCACAAAATAATAGCCATAAAGCAACAAATTTTTACAGGAAATACTTGAAATTTATTCGATTATTTGATACAATTAACTAGTATTGAAATTTAGTGGAGATTACTCTATGTATAGTATGACAGGGTATGGCAAGGGAGAGTTTAAGTGTGAAGGTATTGAACTTGTCGTTGAAATAAAAACTGTGAACAACAGATATCTTGATACAGTTATAAAAGCACCAAAAATTTTTACAGCGTATGAAGATATTATTAGAAATTTAATTAGAAAAAAACTTTCTCGTGGTCATGCAGACCTGTTCGTATATCTAAACGATAAGAGGGAAAAGTTAAAAAATATAAATGTTGATGTATCAACGGCAAAAGCTTATGTTGAGGTTGCAAAAACTTTAAAAGAGGCTTTTCCTGAATTGACTGATGATTTCACATTGCTTGCTTTAATAAAGTCCCCTGATGTTGTTAAAGCAGAGGATAAAACTGGTGCTGATGACGAGTTGATTGAAGCGTTAAAAACTGCACTTAATTTAGCCCTAGAAAATCTTAACGATATGCGTAAAATAGAGGGTGAAAAATTAAAGCAAGATATGTTATCGAGAGTAGATAACATAGAAAGTACCCTTTTAGTTATAAAGGAGCGTGCTCCCCTAATCGTTGAAGAATATCGCAATAAGATTTTTACAAGAGTTGAGGAGTATTTGAAAGATACTAAAATTGACGAGAGTAGAATTCTTAACGAGGTTGCCGTTTTTGCGGATAGGGTAAATGTAGACGAGGAGATTACAAGACTAAATTCACATATACAACAATTTAGAGATATTTGTAAGGAAGATTTGGTTGGTAGAAAACTTGACTTTTTAGTGCAAGAGTTTAACAGAGAGTCTAACACGATTTGTTCAAAGAGTAATGATATAACTTTGACACAGAGTGCTTTATCCTTAAAAAATGAGATTGAAAAAATTAGAGAGCAAGTTCAAAACGTAGAGTAAAATAATTTTAAAAATTTTTTATATATGATAAGGAATAACCATTATGAATAATTTACTTTTCGTTATTTACGAGCCTGCCCAACTATTTAATAGTTCAATATCGGCTTCACTTTTGCAAACTTGCAACAATATCGTAAAAAATATTAGGTGCACCACAAGGGAAATAAATCCTGGCGAAGTAGATGGAAAAAATTATTTTTTCATTTCGAAACTTGACTTTTTAGGGCGTGTGGCAAAGGGTGAACTTTTAGAGTATTCACAGGGATACGATGGTTATTACGCAACAGATAAAAACTTTGTTTTAAGCCAACTTGAAAGTAAAGATGTTATGCTTGAAATGGAAGCAGATATGACAAGACAGGTTAAAGTAAATTATCCACAGGCAGTTTCAATTTTAATCGTGCCAAAGTCAATAGATGCTTTTGTTGAAAAAATGAAACAACAAAAAAGAACGAATATTCAAATTGAGCCTTATATAACAAAGTTGCAAAAAGTATTAAAGGACTATCAATCGTACGACTATTTAATAGTCAATGAAGAATTTGATAAAACAAAGCAGACAGTATTGCAAATACTTGACTGTGAAAGGTATAAATCTTCAAGGCAAAAAACCTTGATTGAAGAAATTATTGATAAATAAAAGCAAAACTATTTAGGAGATATAGTTATGATAAATGAGCCTTCAGTAGATGTAATGGTAAAAAAATTAGGTGTAAACAATGAAGATGCATCAAGATACGCTCTATGCGTAGTTGCTTCAAAGCGTGCTCGTCAATTAGTAGAGCAACAACAATATTTAGGCAAAACGAAAGAGTTGACTTCTGCTTGTAATGAAATTATTAGCGACAAGTTGCGTATTTCAAACGACTAATTATATTTGATTTAAAAAGCCCCGATTTTTTAGTCGGGGCAAAACTTTTATAAGGTAATTGTTTTATGGTTTTAGAAGTAATCGTAGATTTAACTACAAGTCAAGTTGATAAAATTTTTGACTACATCGCAGACGTTGAAGTTCAAGTTGGGCAAAAAGTTTTAGTGCCTTTTGGTAGTAGAAATATTTACGGTTATGTTGTTGGCAAAAAACAACAATCTAGTTATCAAGACAAACTTAAATCAATAGTAAAGGTTTGCAATGAGCCTGCCCTGTTCAACCAAAGTACATTAGACTTTGCCTTTCAAATATCTCAACGCTATCACGTTTCAAAAGCAATGGCTTTAAGATTGTTTTTGCCAAGCGAAATGAGAAAGGATAAAGTGCATGATAAGTTTGAAAATTTTATCTATCCATCAAGTCTTACTTTAGATGAAGCGATTGTTTCTTTAAGAAATAAATCAAACACTCAAATAGAAGTGCTTGAAAGGGTATATACTCTAGAAAGAGTTTCAATGTCAAAACTTTGCAGTGAGTTTTCTCGCAGTGTGGTTAATACCCTAATTAAAAAAGAGCTACTCCTTGTTAAAAGTGAACAAGTAAACCGTTCACCTGTAAAGCGATTTATTGAGGAGGACAAACCTAAAAAACTGACTCAAGAACAAAAAAATGCTTTTGACAGTATTTTAAAGACTGATAAAAAGGTAAGTTTAATCTATGGTGTAACAGGTTCAGGGAAGACTGAAATTTATATGCAACTTGTTGAAAGGTACTTGAAAGAAGGTAAAACTGCGATAATTTTAGTTCCTGAAATATGTCTAACTCCACAAATTGTAGAAAGGTTTAAATCTCGTTTTGGAGAGTTGTCTGCTGTATTACATAGTAGACTTTCAGTTGGTGAAAAGCATGATGAGTGGTGGCGTATAAAAAGAGGAGAGGCAAAAATTGTAATAGGAGCAAGGAGTGCAATTTTCTCTCCTGTAGAAAATTTAGGCATCATCATTATTGATGAGGAACATGATGGAAGTTATAATAATGAGAGTGGAGTAAGATATAAGACGATAGAGATTGCAAAGATGAGAGCCTCTTTTAGTGATACAAAAATCCTGCTTGGTAGTGCAACTCCCTCTTTTGAAAGTTATTATTTTGCAAAAAATAGAGAGTATAATTTGTGCTATTTAAAAAATAGAATAAATAACCAGCCTATGCCTGAAGTTGAAATTGTAGATATGCGTAAGGAGTTAAAAAGGGGTAATTTTTCAAGTTTATCAAATTCTTTAATTAACGAACTTGAAACTTGCTTTTCAAACGGTGAGCAAGCAATTATTTTTATAAATAGACGAGGTTATTCACAACACTTAATATGCAGAGATTGTGGATATGTGGCTAAATGTGAGAGTTGCGATGTTAGTTTGAACTATCACGAAACAGAGTGTTGTCTTAAATGTCATTATTGTGGAAAAAAATATTATACTCTTTCAGCCTGTCCAGAGTGTGGTGGTATTCATTTTAAAAATGGTGGATATGGAGTGCAAAAGGTGGAAAAGGACTTATTAAAAGTTTTTCCAAATGCAAAAGTTTTGCGTATGGATTACGATACCACCTCAGGTAAGGACGGACACTATAATATTTTAAATGATTTTAAAAACAAAAAGGCTGACATACTGCTAGGAACTCAAATGGTTGCAAAAGGACACGATTTTGAAAATGTAACCCTTGTAGGAATTATTGACGCTGACTTATTATTATATGGTGCAAATTATGATTCGGCAGAAAGGGCTTTTCAAATAATTACTCAAGTTGGTGGAAGATGTGGTAGGGGAGAGAAAGACGGTAAAATAATATTGCAAACTACATCTCCTGATAACTATACTTTTAAATATGCTTCCTATTATGACTTTAAAAACTTTTACGAGCAGGAAATTATGATTAGAGAGATGACTCATTTTCCTCCCTTTGCAAAGGTGGTTAGAGTGTTGATTAGTGGTGAAGATGAGGAAAGGACGATTGAAAGTTTTAAAAGTATATATTACGAACTTGAAACTTTGCAAACAAAATATAAAGAGGAAGTACTATTTTTTCAAAAGATGTGCTGTCCTATAAAAAAGATACAAAACAAGTTTAGATACCAAGTGCTTTTTAGATTAAAAAAAGATACTGATATTCTTGACTTAATATATTCTAAAAGTTTAAAATATAATTCGCAGAATACGAGAGTAGTCGTTGAGGAAAACCCCACAGACTTGCGTTAAAGGAGAAGATTATGGCATTAAGAAGGGTAGTTCAAGTAGGAGATGAAGTTTTAAGACAAAAGTGTTTTGAGGTTACTGAATTTAACGATAAACTATTCACTTTACTTGATGATATGAAAGATACTGTAAAAAAGGAACAAGGTGCAGGTTTGGCTGGACCACAAGTTGGCGTGCTAAAAAGAATAGCTGTTATTGATGTTCCTGAAGGCTATTTTGAACTTATCAATCCTGTGATTTTAAAAGAGAGTGGAGAGCAAATAGGCTTAGAGGGTTGTTTGTCTGTCAAAGGAAAGAGTGGTATAGTAAAAAGACCTAATGTGGTAAAATTTAGGGCACAAGATAGAAAAGGTAATTATTTTGAGAGGACAGCAAGAGGATTTTTTGCGAGAGCAGTTTGCCACGAGTTAGACCATCTTGACGGTATATTATACATTGATAAAGCAATTAGAATTGAAGAGGACTAAATATGAAAATTTTATACGCAGGTACTCCCTTGTTTTCAATTGAACCTTTAAGGGCGATTATTGAAAATGGTTTTGAAGTGGTAGGAGTGCTAACTCAAATAGATAAACCAACGGGAAGAAGTGGAAAAATCACCTCCCCTCCTTTAAAAGTGTTTGCTTTGGAAAAAGGATTGCCTGTTTATCAATTTGAAAAAATTAAAAATAATGTAGAGGAGATTAAAAGCGTAGGTGCTGACATTATGATAACTTGTGCTTATGGTCAAATTTTAACTCAAGACATAATCAACGCTTTTCCGTTTGGAATTTATAATATTCACGCATCTTTATTGCCTAAATATCGTGGTGCATCCCCTATTCAATCTTGCTTATTAAATGGTGAGCAAACTACCGGCGTTACAATAATGAAGACGGATATAGGACTTGATACGGGAGATATTCTATTGCAAAAGAGTTGTGATGTAGCAGAGTATGAGAACGCTGAAAAGTTATCAAACAAACTCTCAGTTTTAGGTAGCGCGAGTATTGTGGAAGTACTTAAATTGATTGAGAGTGGAGAGGCTCGACTTATAAAACAAGAGGAAGACAAAGCCACTCTAGTAAAAAAAATTAGTAAAGAAGATGGGAAAATAGACTTTAACAAAACTAGAGAGCAGATAAACAATCTAGTTAGAGGATTGAATCCTTTGCCTATTGCTTATGCTGTTTGTGAGGGAAAAAACTACAATATATTTGCTGTTGAAAAACTAGAGCAGGGAGAATTTGAAAGGGCTGAAAACGGAACGATAGTGTGCGATGAAGTGAAAAAAGGCTTAATTGTTCAATGTGAGGACGGCTTGATAAAAATTCTTGAAATTCAGGCAAGTGGTGGAAAAAGAATTACAGGAAAAGATTTTTGTAATGGACGAAAACTTCAAAAAGGACAAAAGTTTAACTAATGACAAATCCTATTTATGACCCCTATCAAATTCTTTTTAAGGTGTACAGTGAAGGGGCTTATTTAAAAGAGGCTATTTCAAGTTGTATCATAGAGGAATTGAACCGTGCAAGAACGGTAAAAATTTGTTACGGGGTACTTGAAAACGATATATATTTAGATTATTGTATAAAGAGTTTTTCACAAAAGAGTGCAAAACTTCCAATAAGAATAATTTTAAAAATTTCCTTATATATGCTATTGTTTATGAATAAGCAAAAGTATATGGTAACTGACAATGCAGTTGAAATATGTAAAAAGTTGGGTAAAAAAGGCGTGAGTGGATTTATAAATGCTTTTTTAAGGAATTTTGACGAGAGTAAAGTTCAACTGCCTAACTCAAAGGTTAAGGGATTATCTATTAAATATAGTTATCCGGAGTTTGCCGTTAGAAAGATTGTAAATGAATACGGTAAACAGGCTGAAAGCATTTTAACTGCAAAAACTTGTGGTGTTTCAGTACGATTTGAAAGTCAAGAGTTTGCAAAAAAATTTTTGGACAAAGAGTTTATATCTACTCCTTTTGAAAACAATTATCTCTTTAAAAATTTTAAACGAGAGGAGGGTTACGATAGAGGGGAATATACCTTTCAATCGGTTGGCTCAATCGCCATTTGCGATATAGTTGAACCCTGCCAAGAATTTTTAGATAGTTGTTCAGCTCCCGGAGGGAAAAGTGTACTTCTTTCAAAAAAATGTAAAAGTATAATTTCTACCGAACTTCACCCTCATAGAGTTGAACTGATAAAAAGTTATGCAGAAAGGATGAAAGTTACAAATGTAACAGCCATCAATGCAGACAGCACTATTTTAAAAGAGGAATTTATAGAGAGGTTTGACGGTGTTTTGTGTGATGTTCCCTGTTCAGGCTATGGAACGATAACAGAAAACCCCGACATAAAACTATTTAGAAAGGAAGAAGATGTTTCCTCATTAAATAAAATACAAATACAAATTTTAGAAAACTGCTCTAATTATGTTAAGCAAGGAGGTTATTTATATTATTCGACTTGCTCAATTTTTAGAGAGGAAAACGATAATGTTGTTTGGCAATTTTTAGATAAACATAAAAATTTTGAAGTGCAAGAGATTAGTTCAAAATTAAATCATAAAAAAACGAAGTTTGGTTTACAATTTTTGCCCGACCTTTCACTAGGGGTTGGCTTTTACGTTTGTAAACTGAAAAAGGTGTAGGTACAATTTGAAGGAAATTTTACAAGATAAAACGGAAAGTCAAATCGTAGCACTAATGCAAGAATACGGTGAAAAGTCTTATAGAGCAGGGCAAATTTATCGTGGTTTAATGCGTGGAAAAAGCATTTCACAGATAACTGAAATTTCAAAAGACTTAAAGGCGAAACTATTAGAAAATTTTGAGGACGAGCCTATAAAAATCATAAAAACTTTTTTAGGTCAGGATGGAACTGAAAAATACCTATATGAACTTGGTGACGGCAATATAATTGAGGGAGTGCTAATGAAATATAAGTACGGAAACACTCAATGTGTATCAACGCAAGTAGGTTGCCGTATGAACTGTTCTTTTTGTGCAAGTGGTTTGAACGGGCTGGTAAGAAACTTAACTTCAGGCGAAATCTTATCTCAAGTTTTAAAGGTCAACCAAGTTCAAGGTGGAGAACTAAAAGACAGGAGAAAGGTAACTAATATAGTCCTAATGGGTAGTGGCGAACCACTAGATAATTACGATAACGTTATTGAATTTTTAAAGAATGTAACAGCAGAAAACGGAATAAATGTGAGTGCAAGAAACATAAGTTTATCAACTTGTGGACTTGTTCCAAATATTTATAAACTTGCCGAAGAAGGACTGCCTGTAAATTTGACTATCTCTTTACACTCTCCGTTTGACGAGGAGCGTAAAGAAATTATGCCTATTGCAAAGGCGTATTCAATAGATGAAATATTAAAAGGCTGTGGTTATTATTTTAACAAGACAAAGCGAAGATATATTTTTGAGTATTCGTTAATACGAGGAAAAAATGACGGAGAAAGGCACGCTGACGCACTCATAAAACTTTTAAAGGGAAAGCCCTGCCACATCAACTTGATTAGATTGAACGAGGTAAAGGAAAGAGGGTTGTCCTCAGTTACCGATAAAGATGCGTATAGATTTTTAGGTTTGCTTGAAAAAGGTGGACTGTCAGCAACCGTTCGTAGACAGATAGGAAGCGACATAGGTGGTGCTTGTGGTCAACTTCGCAATTCGTATAAAAAAGAAAATGGAGATAATAATGATGAATAAAATTAAAATTGCACCTTCAATAATTACGAGCGACTTAACTAGAGTTGCTGATACTATAAAATCGCTTGATGATAATGGAACGGATATGATTCACCTTGATGTAATGGACGGTGTTTTTGTTAAGAATATTACATTTGGACCTAAAATGGTTGAGGATATAAGAAAATTAACCTCAACAACTTTAGACGCTCATTTGATGATTGTTAATCCTCAAAATTATGTTGAAGTGTTCGCAAAAGCAGGTGCTGATATAATTACGGTACACAAAGAAGCGTGTGGCGATAACATTAAAAAAGTTTTAAATAAAGTTAAAGAGTGTGGTGTTAAATGTGGTGTGGTTATCTCTCCTGACACCCCCGTTGAAGAAATTAAAGATGTTGTTTCAATGTGTGATATGGTTTTGTTAATGAGCGTTTATCCTGGTTTTGGTGGACAGAAGTTTATACCTACTACGATTGACAAGATTAGCGAACTTAAAAAGTTTGTTGCTGAAAATAATATTAAAGTAGATATAGAAGTTGACGGAGGAATTAACGAGCAAAACGCTCCTTTGGTTATAGAAGCTGGAGCAAATGTATTGGTTGCAGGCAATTCTGTAATATCTTCTAAAGATATGAAAAGAACCATAAAAACTTTGCGTGGAGAAATATAATGAAAGGAATACTTTTGCTTAACGGAGAACCGTATACAAATGATATGAGTATATTCAACGGTGAGTATGTTGTTTGTTGCGATGGTGCGTATCTTTGGGCAAAAGATAAAATAAAAATTGATATGCTTTTGGGCGATTTTGATTCGCTAAACGAGTTGCCCACTCATTTGAAGGTTGAGAGATTTCCTGTTGAAAAGGATTATACTGACGGGGAGTCAGGGATAAAACTTTTAATTGAAAAAGGTGTTGACGAGATTATTATTTTAGGAGGGGACGGAAAACGCTTGGACCACTTTTTAGGTAATTTACAGTTGCTTTATTTAGCCTATAAAGAGGGAGTAGATTGCAAGATGATTACAAAACAATCAACAATCTATATAAGTAGTGGAATAATCAATTTTAACAACTTAAAAGGAAAAACGATTTCATTATTACCATTTTTAGAAAATGCACATATAATAGATAGTGATGGTTTTAAGTATCCAATTAAGGATTTAACCTTAAAAAAAGGAGAGTGCAGAGGAATTAGTAATATTTTACTAAAAGATGAAGGGTATATAAACTGCGACAGTAACTGTTTGCTCATTATTGAAAATAATTTTATTTGAGGTGAATTTTTGAAAATCGTTTGCGTTAAACCTCCAAAATTGATAAGGTGTTTTTTACGTCTTTTTATGAAAAAATGAAACATTTTTTACTTTAGTGAAAAAACATTAGACATTTGATGAAAGTGTGATATAATAGTGTAACAGTATATCACACTATTTTCATTTTATTTTAGAAAAAGTATTGACAAACCACTAAAGTAATAGTAAAATAATTTTAGCAGTTAAATTGCGAGAGTGCTAACAGATAAGAAAAATTATTGCTAAATCACACTATTTATCGGGCAGGTAGAAACTTGCAAAGCAATGTAGGGAGTTGTGGAGGGTCAATGAATATTTCGGATAGAAAGAAAAAGATACTACAAGTGGTAGTTGATGAATATATAAATACTGCCGTTCCTGTTTCAAGCAAGGTGGTTGCTGAAAACTCTCTAGTAGGTGTTAGTTCTGCTACTGTTCGTAATGAACTTGCTTCTCTTGAAGAACTTGGATTTTTAACCCAGTATCATACATCGGGTGGTAGAGTTCCCTCCCCTCTGGCATATAAGTTATACATAGACGAGTTGATGCAGAGGAACGCTTTGAGTGAAACTGATTTGCAGTATATTACAGAGGCGTTTGAAACTCAAACAAACGATATTGAAAATATCATTAAAAAAGTAACTAAAGTAATAAGCGATCTTACGGATTATCCTTCCGTAGCAGTTGCACATAGTGTTGATAAAGAAATAATTGATAACATTGCACTCGTGTCTTGTGGACCAAAGGAAGCGTTGCTTTTAATCGTAACCAGTACGAGAATTTTGCGTGATAACATTATTGATATACCTGAAAAAATGGAAAGGAGCGATTTAGAAAATGCTTCAAGGGTAATAGGAAAAATGTTTTGTGGCAAAGCAATGGTAGATGTTGTTAAACTTGAAGGTGAACTTTTAGCAGAGTTTACACAGTATAAAGAAATTTTTAAAGAAGTAATTGAAGTACTTCGCTCGTATTCTAAGACAAGAGATAAAGACGTAATGGTTTCAGGTGAAGATAAGATATTTAATCACCCTGAATATGAGAATATTGAAAATGTAAAAAACTTTTTGACAGTAGTTTCTAGTAAAGAAAGGCTTGCAGATATCTTAACTGAGGGAGATGAACAGATACATATAAATGTTCAAATCGGTTCAGATGAAGGTAGTGAAAAGAAAGACAATAATGAAGTTCCTAAAGACTGTTCACTTGTAACGGCTACATATTCAGCAGGAGGAAAAAATTTAGGTACATACGGCGTTATTGGTCCTATAAGGATGGACTACTCAAAAGTTATTTCAGTCTTAGAGCAGGTTGGCGTTATACTTGAAAATATAATAAACAAAGGTGGCAATAGTAATGGAAAACAATAATACATCTAATACCGAGATGCGTGATGCAGAGGCCGAATTAGAAGAACTGTTAAAATCTATTACCGAAGATGAAGGACTGCAAGATTTTATGGAGGCGACAGAGTTCGACGAAATAGATGATGAAGATACTGAAATCGATGAGGAAGACGTAAGTTATGAAGATGTCGATAAGTTACTATCAGATGATGCGGCATTACAAATCGCGTTAAAAAATGTAGAGGAGTTTAAAGCAAAGTGGACTCGTTCGGTTGCCGAGTTTGAAAATTATAAAAAACGCACACAGGAAGCGACAAAGATGAGTTACCTGGAAGGGCGTTACGATGTGATATTAAAGTTTCTACCGATAGGTGAAAATCTTGAAAGAGCGTTAGAAACGGCAGTAGATGAACAGACACGAAAGGGTATTGAGATGGTTATAAGGGCATTTAAGCAACTTTTAGTTGCAGAGGGCCTTGAGGAAATCAATCCCATAGGACAAGAATTTGACGTGCATACTAGCGAAGCAATAATGTCAGTTCCTCCAGAGGAGGGCGAACCTGAAGGAATTGTTAAACAAGTTTATGCGAAAGGGTATAGAAAAGGGGACAAGATAATAAGATATGCCCAAGTAGTAGTAACTAAATAGTTTTTATGCATTTTATATATAGTCGAAAGACAAAATTTATTGATTACAGAATAAGATTCAAGGAGTATACATTTATATGGGAAAGGTAATAGGAATTGACTTAGGAACAACGAATTCGTGTGTTGCCGTTATGGAAGGTGGTGAACCGGTAGTTATCACTAACGCTGAAGGTTCAAGAACAACCCCTTCAGTTGTAGGCTTCCAAAAAGACGGTCAAAGAATTGTAGGTCAAGTTGCAAAGCGTCAAGCAGTTGCAAACCCTGACAGAACTATAATCTCAATTAAGCGTCATATGGGTACTGGTTTCAAAGTTGATATTGACGGAAAAGGCTTTTCACCTGAAGAAATTTCAGCGATGACTTTAGGCAAATTGAAGGCAGATGCTGAAGCATATCTTGGCACACAAGTAACAGACGCAGTTATCACTTGCCCTGCTTACTTTACAGACAGCCAAAGACAAGCAACTAAAAACGCAGGTAAGATTGCAGGATTAAATGTTTTAAGAATTATAAACGAGCCTACGGCTGCTGCACTTGCTTACGGTTTAGATAAAGATGACAATAACCACAAAATTATGATATATGACCTTGGTGGTGGTACTTTTGATGTATCTATCCTAGAGGTTGGTGATGGTGTATTTGAGGTACTTGCTACTAACGGTAACAATATGCTAGGTGGTGATGACTTCGATAAGAGAATAACTGATTATTTGGTTGAAGAATTTAAAAAGATTGAAGGCGTTGATTTAAGAAAAGATAAAATGGCAATGCAAAGATTAAATGAGGCTTCCGAGAAAGCAAAGATTGAACTTTCAGGTATGAACTCAACAAATATCAACTTGCCTTTCATTACAGCAACAGCTGAAGGCCCTAAACATCTTGATATTGACTTAACAAAAGCAAAATTTGATGCAATGACTGCTGATTTGGTTGAACAAACTATTCTTCCTATGCGACAAGCAATGAAAGATGCTGGGGTTACAATCAATGATATAGCAAAGGTTATTTTGGTAGGTGGTTCAACTCGTATCCCTGCAGTATTAGAAAAGGTTAAACAAGTTACAGGTAAAGAGCCTTTTAAAGGTATCAACCCTGACGAGTGCGTTGCGGTTGGTGCTGCTATCCAAGGTGGTGTACTTTCTGGTGATGTAAAAGATGTATTGCTACTTGATGTAATGCCTTTATCACTTGGTATTGAAACACTTGGTGGCGTATTCACAAAACTTATTGAAAGAAATACAACTATTCCTGCTAAAAAGAGTCAAGTATTCTCAACAGCAGCAGATAACCAAACTCAAGTAGATATTCACATCTTGCAAGGTGAAAGAGGATTTGCAAAGGACAATAAAACCCTTGGTAAATTTGAACTAATTGGTATTCCACCTTCACCTAGAGGTGTACCTCAAATTGAGGTTACATTTGACGTAGATGCTAACGGTATCGTAAATGTAGCAGCAAAAGATATGGCAACAGGTATGTCAACTGACATTACTATTACATCGTCTTCAAACTTGACTGCAGAAGAAATTGACGCAGCAGTTAAAGAGGCTGAAGCATACCGTGAAGAAGATAAAAAGAGACAACAAAGAGTTGAAAACAAAGGCAAGTTAGAGGCTATGTTGTTTGCAGTAGACAAGTCGGTTAAAGACCTTGGAGATAAGGTAACGGCTACCGATAAGCAAACCTTGAGCCAAGCGATTAAAAATGCAACTGCAATGCTTGAAACAGGTGATGATGAAAAGATTGTAGCGGCTACTGAAAAACTAGCTAGTGAATCGCAAGCAATATTTACTAAAATTTATCAACAAGCAAGTTCAAACGGTCAAGATTTGGGTGATTTCAACCCTAATGATTTTGCAAACTTTGACCCTGCAACATTTGATGATTTCAGTGATATAAGTGATTTTGATGATTTAGGCGATTTTGATTTTGGAAGTTTAGACAATCTAGATGATGATGATACTGAATTCCATCAATAAAATAAAGTTATTTGATTAAAAGTTTTGTAGGGTGATTCCTTGCAAATGAGAATAATATAAATTCCTATACATTTTAAGGTGATAGGGGAATAAAGAAAGAGGATTTATAGTTATGAGTAAAGATTATTACAAAATTCTAGGAGTAGACAAAAAGGCAACAATAGGCGAAATTAAGTCGGCGTATAGAAAAATGGTTAAACACTATCACCCTGACTTACACCCTAATGATGCCGAGGCAGCTGCAAAATTTAAGGAGATTAACGAGGCACACGAAGTGTTGACTGACCCTCAAAGGAGAGCAGCATACGATAACGAATCAAGCCGTGGTGCTGGATTTGGTGGATTTAATGGATTTAACGGAAGCAACGGCTTTGCTGATATGTTTGGTGATATATTCTCAAACTTTGGTGGTGCTGCTGCTGCACAAGGCGTAAAAACTGGTGCTGACATTACTAGAGAAATTTCTATTAGTTTCATGGAAGCGGCTAAAGGTTGTACAAAGGAAATTATCTATACAAGAAATACTCCTTGTGCAAACTGTGGTGGTACTGGTGCTGTGTCCGATAAAGCGTTCATTATGTGCGATAGATGTGATGGTACTGGTCAAGTAAAAGTGGTTCAAGATACCTTGTTTGGTAGAACTGTAAGAGTAGGTGCTTGTCCCGAGTGTGAAGGAACAGGTAAGAAAATTGTTGATCCTTGTCCTGAGTGTAATGGTAAAGGTTATACTTCTCAAGATACACACGTTGTATTTATGATTCCTGCTGGCGCTGATACAAACAGTTACATACGTAAAAAGAGATTTGGTCAAGCAACAACTCGTGGTGGACAACCTGGCGACTTGATTATTGTAATTAAAGTATTACCTCATAAATTCTTTAAGCGTAGGGATAAAGACTTGTATGTTGAACTTCCTATTTCTTATGAAACAGCAGTTCTTGGTGGAAAGGTTAAAATCCCTGGTGTAGACGGGCCTATCAACTATATGATAGCCGAAGGTACTCCTAATGGACACGTTATTCCACTAAAAGGAAAGGGTATAAAAACAAAAGCAGGTGCTGGTAACTTGTATGTTACAACTGTTATTGATATTCCCACAAAACTTTCAAGAGAATCTCGTAAGAAATTGCAAGCCTATGCTAAAACTTTGGATAGCAAACAACAAACAAAGATTAGAGCATTTGAAGAATCTATGGAAGAAGGAAATACAACTGATTCAACAGTAACTGAATAAAAAACAACTGATATCAAAAGGACAATTTTTAATTGTCCTTTTTTTGTTGCTAAAAAAAGCATAAGTTGTTATAATTTTATCAAATAGAATTTGGAGATAATTTATGAAATTTACTGAACTTACCGTATATACAAAAACAGAGGGTAGCGAACTTGTGGCTGATATTTTTTGGAATTATACTAATTACGGCGTAACCATTTGCGATGTTGAAGATATTATCTCAATTTTAAATGACGGCAAGGTTGTTTACGACTATGTTTGCGATGAGGTAAACGAACAAATTCAAAAGGGTGGTGCTGTGCTTGTAAAGTGTTATATTCCCGTAGATACTGCCACTGAAACTATTCCTCAAATCCGTGCCGACATTGAGGAGTTGTCTGTTCGTGCAAAAGATTATCTTGATTTAGGCTCTCTTGAAATGATTACTCGTGAGATTGAAGGGGACGATTGGATTGAGATTTGGAAGAAACATTTTAAACCCATACATTTTGGTAAAATCGTAATTTGTCCTGAGTGGATTTCATATTCTCCCAATGAAAATGAAAAGGTTATAAAATTAGATAGTAATATGGCTTTTGGCACTGGGGAACACGAAACTACTTCAATGTGTATTCAGTTGATTGAAAAGTATGTTGACGAAGATGATGTTGTGATTGATGTAGGCTGTGGAAGTGGAATTTTAGGAATTTCAGCCGTAAAATTAGGTGCTAAAAAGTCTTATTTAACTGATATAGACTATGTTGCTGTAAAGAGTGCTGAACATAACAGTGAAATTAACGGTACTGCTGATAAAACGGATATTATGCTAGCAAACCTTCTTGATAAAACGGAAGTTAAAGGTGATTTAGTTGTGGCAAATATTATGGCAGAAATTTTGTGCGATTTAGCACCTGGTACAACTAAAAACTTATCTCAAGATGGAGTGCTTATTTTAAGTGGAATTATTCACAGCAGAAAGCAAATGGTTGTAGATAAGTATGCAGAGTTTAACCTAGAACTTGTGGATAGTTTAACTCAAGGTGAGTGGAACGCTTTGGTTTTTAAGTTTAAAAAGTAGGATAAAAATGACATCAATAAGAAGATTTTTTGTAGATAGAATAGATAATGAAACATTATTGGAGGGCGAGGAGTTTCAACACGCTAAAAATGTTTTGCGTTTGCAAGAAGGCGATGAAATTTTATTACTTGACAATAGTGGAAAGGAATACAACGCAATAGTTGCCAAGGTTGATAAAAGACAAATTTTATGCAATGTTATGGGCTATAATGAGGGCGAACGAGAGACGAAGCAAAAAGTAAGGTTGCTCTTTGGTTTCTTAAAGGGAGATAAAAGCGAACTTGTGGTGCAAAAGGCTACAGAATTGGGAGTAAAAGAGATTGCAACTTTTTCAAGTGAGTTTTCCTCTGCGTATATGAGTGATAATAAACTTGAAAGATTAAATAAAGTTTCAAAGGAGGCCTCAAAACAGTGTTTAAGGTCGGTTGCTCCAAAGGTTGAGTATTTTGATAACCTTGAAAAAGCATTGTCTTCTTGTCAGGATTTTGAGAATAAACTCTTTGCTTGTGAATTCGCAAAAGAGAGTGAAACTGATATGTCAAAACTAAAGGGTAGTACAGCAGTCGTTATAGGAAGTGAGGGAGGCTTTTCACAAAGAGAGGCTGAACTTGCGACTAAATATGGTTTTTCATTAGTGAGTTTGGGCAAAAGGATTTTGCGTGCCGAAACGGCAAGCATTACTATGTGCTCAATAGTGATGTACGAATTAGGTGAATTAAATTGAAAAAAATTGTTGTTTTTACACTAGGATGTAAAGTAAACGATTGTGAAAGTGCCTCTCTTATCAATTCCTTGTCAAAAAAAGGGTTTGAGGTAACAGATGAACTTTGCTTTGCAGATATATACATAGTAAATACTTGTGCAGTTACAAGTGAGGCTGAAAAGAAGTCAAGACAGATGATTGCGCGTATAAAAAAATATAATGACAATGCCAAAATTATAATTTGTGGTTGCGCTAGTCAAAAAAATCCTGAAGCGTTTTTGCAAAAGGAAAATGTAACGGTGGTTACAGGTGCAAGACAAAAGAGTAAGATTGTTGAAATTGTCGAAGAAGAAAACTTAAAAAAAGAGAGAGTGGTTTGCAATGACGATACCGTTTTTGACGAAATGGATACTCCTAAATTTTTAAAGACAAGAGCGTTTATAAAAATACAGGACGGTTGTAACAGATTTTGTTCATACTGTATAATACCTTATTTGAGAGGTAGGAGTAGGTCAAGGAATATTGATAGCATTGTTGAGGAGATTAAAAACTGTTCAAGCGATGAGGTCGTTATAACTGGTATTGATATATCTACTTATAACTATAACGGAAATAATTTGGCTGACCTAATGACTATGCTTACTGACGTTGATAAACGCATTAGATTAGGGTCGTTAGAGGTTAGTGTGGTTACTGACGAATTGCTTGAAAACTGCAAAAAACTTAAAAATTTTGCCTCTCAATTTCATCTTTCCTTACAAAGTGGCTCAAATAATGTTTTAAAAAAGATGAACAGAAAATACACTCGTGAGGAGTATCTTGAAAAGGTTGAAAAAATATATAGAGTTTTCCCTGATTGTGCGATAACTACGGATATTATAGTTGGTTTTCCTACTGAGAGTGAGGAGGACTTTGAAGATACCATAGACCTTGTAAAAAGGGTAAAATTCTCTCAAATTCACGCCTTTCCGTATTCTGCAAGAGAAGGAACGAACGCCTTTAAATTAAAAGATTTAAAGGGTGAAATTAAGCATGAAAGGTTAAAAAGATTGATTGATGTAGGAGAAAAGTTAAAGGTCGAATATCTTGAAAAATACATTGGTAAGGAACTAGATTTTCTCTTTGAGGAGTTTGTGGACGGATTTTCAACGGGGTATAGTAAAAATTATATTAAATTATATGTTGAAGGGAACGTTGGTCAGGGAATTAAAAAGGTTAAAGGTATAAAACTTGTTAAGGACGGCTTGTACGCCGAATTGATATAATGGAGATGATAAAAATGGAAAATTGTATTTTTTGTAAAATTATTAAGGGAGAAATTCCCTCTACAAAATTATATGAAGATGAAGAAATGTTGATTATCAACGACATAAATCCTCAAGCAAAAAAACACTATTTGTGCTTTTTAAAGGAACATTTTAAGTTGCTTGCAGATATGAACGAAAAGCAAGGTCAAATGCTTTTAAATACTTTAAATAAAATTCCTGAAATAGCAAAAAATATCCTTGGACTTGAAAATGGATATAGATTGATTATCAATCAAGGTGAGGACGCAGGTCAAACTGTTTTCCACCTACATATCCATATTTTAGGTGGAGAGCCTTTAGGTGAAAAGATAAGATAAATTTAAAAAATCGAGCATTGCTCGATTTTTTTGTTATATTAAAAAAATAAAAATCATAAAGTAGGAAAGGAAGAAAGATATATTTTAAAATTCGTGAAAAAACGACAAAATAAATGATTATTTTCCTTAAAAAATATTTTATTATAAAAACGGCTGTGAGGTAAACTTGATAAATAGATTATTAAGCAAATCATACGTCAAGATAAGTATCTGTCTTTTATTTATAGTATTGATGTCAGTTATGGTTTTTTATTCAGGAGCATATAGTGTATATTGTTTCCAAACGCAAAAAAAAGTACCTATCTACTCTGTTGGTACAGATGAGAAGAAAATTTCTATCTCATTTGATTGTGCGTGGGGAGTTGATTATACAGACAAATTGCTTGAGGAAATGAAAAAGTATAATGTTAGATGCACCTTTTTTATGGTAGAGTTTTGGACTACCAAGTACCCAGAATACGTTAAAAAAATAAATGATAACGGACACGAAATAGGTACGCATAGTGCAACACATAAGTATATGTCAAAACTTAATGAAAAGGAGATAAGAGAGGAACTATCAACTTCTTCAAAGGCGATTGAAGAAATAATTGGTAAAAAGGTTGAAGTGTTTCGTCCACCTTATGGCGACTATAACAATTTGCTTATTGATACGGCTATGGATATGGGATTATATTCAATTCAATGGGACGTTGACAGTTTGGATTGGAAAAATTTATCTGCTGAAGAGATAACTAGGAGAGTAACAAGCAAAGTTCAAAATGGTTCAATTATTCTATGCCATAACAATGGTCTACATACGGCTGAAGCGTTGCCTTTAATCTTTGAAAAATTATGTGGAGAGGGGTACCAGTTTGTACCCGTAGGTGAGTTAATTTATAAGGACAATTATTCAGTAGACAGTAACGGCAGACAAATTAAGATTTAATAATTTACTTTTGCAGAACTTTAAGGAGGTCATATATGAATTACAGTATTGAGAAAAATAACAAAGTTTACATTATGGGTGAGATTGTTTCGGAAGCAGTGTTTTCGC
Source organism: uncultured Clostridia bacterium (assembly GCA_964550125.1). Lineage (GTDB taxonomy): Bacteria > Bacillota > Clostridia > Christensenellales > Borkfalkiaceae > CAZJWC01. The sequence goes on from CAZJWC010000008.1 coordinate 33,773, forward strand.
ACGAGGTTTATGGGGAAGGCTTTTATGACTTGTATGTTCAAGTTATGCGCCTTTCCGGTCAGGCTGATGTGTTGCCTGTTACGATTTCGGAGAGATTGATTGAAACGGGCGATTTAAAGGTCGGTTCAACGATATGTGCGTGGGGACAGTTTAGAAGTTACAATAAACTAGACGGAGAAAAATCGAGATTGATGCTTACCGTGTTTATTAGAGAATTGTGCGAACCCTCAACAACAAAAAATCCAAATAGCATAATCTTAAACGGTTATATTTGTAAGCCACCTATTTATAGAACCACTCCTTTTAATAGAGAAATTGCAGATTTGCTGGTTGCTGTAAATAGAGCATATAATAAAAGCGATTATATTCCTTGTATTGCTTGGGGTAGAAATGCAAGGTTTGTAAAAAATCTTCAAGTTGGCGATAAGATTGCATTATCGGGTAGAATACAAAGTAGAGAGTATCAAAAAAAGTATAGTGAAGAAGATATTAAAATAATGACGGCTTATGAGGTGTCTATCTCCAAACTTGCGTCTTATGACAGTTCGTCATATTTTGATTTAGATAGTGAATTTGAGTTGTACGCTTCGCCTTCGTATAATGAAATGAAATATGAATAAAAAAAGAGAACCTACTAAATAGTAGGTTCTCTTTTTATAGGTAATTCTATTTTTTTATAGGTTATAATTCCCTTTAGTATGACTATATAACAAATTACTATAAGCACACCTGCAAGCACAATCATTGCAAGTATCAAGTTGGTTACCGTTTCCATACCTGACGGTGTAACGTCCTTTCTGTTTATAAACGCATAAAAAATTTTTCCTTCTTCGTTTGTATATAAGGCTAAAAGCGTTCCGTCCTCTCTTTCCTCGTTATATACAATCAGTTGTTTGCCCTTTTTAACAATTAATTCAGTTCCGTCATCAGCAAACATCTTTATACTTTTCTTTTGTAAAAATAATATAGAGGCGGAGTAGTCATCACTTTTTAATGCTTGTATAGTAATTAAAAAGTTGGTAGGTATATATCCTGTAAAAACTTCCCCGTTATGTGTGTATTGAACATAAGAGTAATTGTAGTCAAGTTCATCTTTAAGATTTATTTCACCCAAAACACTTATCGTAGTGTTTTTAGATAGGCGTTCAATAGATAAACTTGCTGTTAAGTAAGGATATTTATATAAGTATACAGCATTTGAGGTGAATTTTGTTGTATTAGTGGAAGATGAGATTAGATATTCACTTAGTTCAACATCATTACAGTCTACTTTTTTTACAAGGCAAGTTGAATACTCTCTTGTTTTGCTGTTATAAATTGCAACTATGTTGTATTTGTCAATTTCTCCAAGTTTTACAGCGTTGGTTTGTGTGTCCTGTCTGTAATATTGAGTATAGGGGAAAACTGTTGCATCTTTAAGTTCATTTAGATTGAATTGAACGCAAGTTGATTTTTCATCAATGGTTACTATACTCACCTCGTCCACACCGATTGAAGTGGGAGAGAAAATTTGCTCGTCTACATTATCAACTGCAATATTGTTTGTGTTTTGAATATTTAATTTATTGGTTGTCGTTATCATATTGTCAGTTAAAAGGTAAAGAGTTTCTGTTTCAAAGTTTATTGAAAAGCTTTTAGCAAGTATTCCACTTTCAAATATAAGATTATCAAATGAAATAGTATATTCTTTATCTTCGTTGACAAGTAGTTTATTGTCGTTTGTAAGTGCGTAGTAGTTGTTTTGATAGTCAATATCAAATGCTAAAAGTGTGTCAACATTAAATGAACACTCTGTGCTTGTGGGCTGTACATCGCTTAAAAATTCGTCCTCAGTGTACTTTTTAACTTGGTAGCAAATTGTTCCACCACTATTTCCCTTAAAAGCAATGTAAACGTTTCCATCAATATCACTGCTTATAAGTTCAGGTGTAAGACCTGTAAGCGATTTAGATTTTGAAGTTTGCTCGTTGGTTTTTGTGTCGTATTTATAGAAGTAACTATTTCTATCAACAACATAGTAGTTTCCAAAAACATAAGTTACGCCTACTACCTTGTTTTCTGTACTGGGGGCAACTTCCTTCCATTTCCCTGTACTAAAAGTGTATAGATAAAAGTGAGTTGTTTCACCTTGCAATGAAAGAACATACATATCTTTTTCACCTGCACAAACATACGTTGGTGCAAATTCAACACTTTGTAAAACGCACGGAATTACCGAATATGTTTGAGTTTTGCTATTGTAAATTGAAATTCGTTTATTGTTATAGTCTGCAGTATAGATGCAGTCTTTATAAAAGTCAATGTGCTTTGCGTTATCAAGTCGATTTATGCTACTACTTGCCGAACAGATTTCATAGTCAGTCATTTGTTCGTCTGTTATTGAGTATTTTTTTACTGATTTTCCTTCAATTAAGTATAAATATGAGTTGAAATGTTTTACTGAAGTAAAATTACCTTTAACTAAACTTGCCTTGCAGTTTTCAGTTTTGTTGTATCTGTGTAAATTTTTTGTATCGTCTGTGCTTTTTGTGTAACAGAGGTATTCACTTCCGTTATAACTGTAGGCTACTAGTTCACTAATATTGCCCGTTGTACTTAAAATTTCACTTTCCTCTCCTGCTAGATAAATTTTGTTATTAACTGAATAGAATACATTTTCATTTACATTTGAGATTGATGACATCTCACAACTGTCCCAGCCACTTGATGGTGTAAGAGTGATTTTGTTGCTAGTTTCTTGCGTGCTTTCAATATAATGTATCGTTAGAGTTTTTGAGGAAATAGTGGTAAAGTATATTTTTCCGTTCACATAAGTAAAGTCTTGGCAACTTCCTATGTTGTCGGGAGTGTCAAATGAATCAATTCTTAATGCGAACAGGTCGGAAGATATGTCTAAAAAGAATATGCAACTATACTCCCCTCTTTTTCCAAACTCCACTTTATTTATTTTTTTTGTATGAGTGTAAGTTTGATATACGCTTCCGTCATAATAAAAAATTTTATCATTGTCAGCAATAGCAAAAGTATTGTCAGCAACCGTAATGTCAGTTGGGTTTGATAGGTTAAGATATTGTTCGTAAGAGTTTGGCAATAAGAGGTTTAAATCTTCTTTATAGATTGTATCGCTCTCACTAGCGTGTGCCACGGTTAAGCCAAACATAGTACAGCATATTATCGTTGTAAGTGTTAAAAAAGTTAGTAATGCTTTTTTCATTTTAGTTTTCTCATCATTTTTATTTGGTTTTTGAAACAACCATTGATTAAAGTATATCACAACAATTCGGTTTTGTCGATATTTAAAATAAAAAAGTACACCCTTTAATTATAAAACAATTCAAAATTATAATATTATTGTACAAAAAAAACAATATTTTGTAAAAAAATGTCAGTTAATAAAACTTTTTATTAAAATATATGAGATAATGAGGTTACGCCGTAAGGAAAAGGAAAAATCCAAGGCTAAATATGGTTTCGCAGGAGAATGAAATGGATTATTTAAAGGTATTATTGTATGTTTATCCAAGAATTGATTATGTCAATAGGGATATTGAAGATTTAATTACGTCAAAGGCAGTGGCTTCATTTAATTATAATGGAAAGACAGAGCGTCAAATACAGCAAGTTATTCAGCTTGTTACTATTAAAAATAATTTTCTTATTTTAAAAGATGATATGGGTAAAATTATAGAGGTTTTGTCTATGGAGGAGAAGTATCTTTTGGAGTATAAATATTTTAGGAGAAATAGAGTTTTAAAGGGAGAATTTAAAAATTTTAAACTTGATTACTGTGAGAGGACTTATTTTCGTAAACAGACCAAGTTACTCACAAAACTTTTTCAAATTTTCAACAGGGAGGGACTTACTTATGACTGGTTTATAAAAACTTTTTCAAAGGTGGCTTTTATGATGAACTATTTAAGAAAAGTGCAAGATTGTGAAAGAAAAACTTTTTGTGAAAAGAGAAAGAAAAATATTCTTGCGTGTGATGAAAAATTAAAGAGGATTGAAAGGGCAGAGAAATTGATAGTTTCTCCTCGATTAAAAAGTGCAAAAATAGTAAAGAGAAATATACACTCTATAATCAGTTAATAAAATCTATCTCTTTCATCAATAGTGTAGTAGTCGGGTTGACTGTTTTGTGTATTTTTCCTTGCAAGTACGAATATCACAACTAAAATTAAAAAGGCTACCCCACAAAGCAATATAATTTTAATAAGGTTGTTGCGGGGTAAGTTGATATCTTCCTTATTTACTATTTGTTCAATTTTATTATTTCTTTCAGCATATTCGCTGTTTGACTGAAAATTGATTGTGTTATTTTTTAAGATGTAGCCGAAGGTATTATCACGCAAGATATAACAATAGGTTTTAGTTCCTGAAAGATAGTCTCCGTAATAAATCGCATTTAAGGTGATAGACTGTAAACTTTCTTTATCGGGCAAGGTTGAGTCGTTAATATTTCCGTAGTAGTATTCAATGGGAAAGGTATAAAACAAGTATGGCTGTTGAGGTTGGTAGTCAACAAATGTTAACTCACTTGTCTTGCAGTAGCCGTAAATTGATTTATAGCAGTTTACGTCCTCAAGATATTGCACATAGGTAAAGTTTATTCCGTTTGCAATGATTTTTACATAGTAAGTTTTGGGAAGAATAAAAATTCCCATATCTTCATCTTCATCACTGTATAAATACACATTGTCTTGATTGATGCAAGCGTATCTATCCGTTGGATTTTTAACAGTGTTTTCAACTTCTACTTGAGTGTCTTCTTTGTTTGTTACGTTCAAGAAGATGTCATCATAAAAGTATATAATAATGAAAACTAATAAACTTATAGCGAAGGTAATAAATGCAATAATCTTTTTCATAGTTGCCTCCTTATAAGTTTTAAAAATAGTTTAAAGGTTAATAGGTTATAAAATATAAACTTTTTTGTCGAATTTAAAAATGTTTTGTAGAAAATATGAACGAACAGGAAATTATTAAAAATTTGCTCCTCATAGAAAGAGAGGAAAAAAAGAGAAAAGATTGTGATAAATTAAATAACTATAACAAGAAAAAGGTTCATAAAAAGCAACTTGCTTTTCATAGGTGTAAAAAGAGAAATAGATGGGTTTTTGGTGGAAATAGAAGTGGCAAAACGGAGTGTGGTGCAGTTGAGTGTGTATATATGGCAAGAGGGAATCACCCATATAGAACAAACAGGAAGGACACTTTTGGGTGGGTGGTTTCTCTTTCTACACAAGTGCAGAGAGATGTTGCCCAAAAAAAGATATTATCTTACTTAAATCCAAAACTAATAGTTGACATAACTATGATTTCAGGTAGAAGGGACAGTGCTGAAAGTGGTGTTATCGACCAGATAAAAGTAAAAAATGTTTTTGGTGGAGTTTCAACAATCGGTTTTAAAAGTTGCGACCAAGGACGAGAAAAGTTTCAAGGCTCATCTCTTGATTATGTTTGGTTTGATGAAGAACCTCCTGAAGATATTTATAACGAGTGCAAAATGAGGGTTATAGATAAAAAGGGGGACATTTTTGGAACTATGACACCACTGAAGGGATTAACTTTTATTTATAAAAAGATTTACCTAAACGAAAATAACGATAAAAACATTTGGTACGAATTTATTGAGTGGAAGGACAATCCATACCTAGATAAACGAGAGATAAAACTGCTTGAAAACAGTATGGATAAAAATGAACTTGAGAGTAGAAAGTTTGGACATTTTTGTCAAAATGAAGGACTGGTTTATACAGAATTTGACGAATTTGCAACTGTGATTGAACCTTTTGAAATTCCTAAAGAGTGGCAAGATAATATTTCTATTGACCCCGGACTTAACAATCCTTTATCTGCTCACTGGTATGCAGTTGATTATGACGGAAATATTTATGTCATATACGAGTGGTTTGTTGCAGGAAAAGATGTAAACTATCACGCAGAAGGTATAAAAAATATTTGTAATTTACTTGACTGGAAAAAGGACTATTCTGGTAGAATTTCAGCCCTAATTGATTCGGCAGCAAACCAAAAAACTTTGGCGTATTCAAAGAGTGTGGCTGAACTTTTTTATGAGTGTGGAATAAATGTAAATACCAAGGTTGATAAAGACTTGTTTGCTGGAATTTCCCGTGTGAAAAGTTATCTTAATAGAAAAAACAATCACCCTAATCTTTATATCTTTAATTGTTGCACTAATTTAATTAGAGAAATTAAAGGTTACTTTTGGGGAACAGGGGACAATCCTATTAAAAAAGACGACCATGCGTTAGATGAGTTGAGATACTACCTTATGTCAAAACCTAAACACGAACTAAAAGTTGAAAAAACGGATATTCAAAAAGATATGGAAAAACTTTCAAGACAAATAAAAAGAGCAAGGAGATTTTAGGTTGCGTGATGAAAAGATAATAAATGTGCTTTTTAAAAAGGCAGTTGGTTACGACAGCGATGAGGTTGTTGAAGAATATGGCTATGCTGATGGTGAAGAAGTGCTTTTAAAAAAGAAAGTAACACGAAAAAATGTTCCCCCTGACATACAGGCAATCAAAATGTTGCAAGAGGGAAAGGAAGATGTTTTATCTTTACTTACTGATGACGAACTTAAAAAGGAGAAGGAAAAATTTTTAAATATGTTAAAAGAAGTAAAGGAGTCAAATGAACGAGGTAAAAAATAAGCAAGATAAAAAGTTTATTGAGGAAATCGTAAACGAAGTAAAACAGGATTTTTTTAACCGTCAGGAAGAAAGGAAACATTTGGAGAGATGTTGGGAAATAGATATGAATTTTCTTTCTGGAAATCAATATTGCGATATTAACTACTTAGGCGATATACAAGAGGAGGACAGTAGATTTTTTTGGCAGTCAAAAAGAGTTTTTAACCATATCGCACCAACTATAGATTCTCGTCTGGCTAAACTAATTAAGCAAATTCCTAATCTATGCGTATTGCCTGCTAGTGATGAAGAAAACGATATTAAAACGGCAAAATTATCAACGAGTATTATTGAAAATGAAATTGAAAGTACAAATCTAAAAAAGGTTGTATGGCAGGCAACAATGTGGTGTGAAACTTGTGGCTCTGCTTTTTATAAAATAATATGGGACAACGAATTGGGTAAAAAAGTTGGTAGTGCAGATGGCGAAGAAATTTATGAAGGGGACGTAAAAGTAGTAGCAATATCTCCTTTTGAAATTTTTCCTGATTCTCTTTCAGTTGAGAATATTGAGGAAGCTAACTCTATTATTCACGCAAAAGCCATTTCAGTTGATGAAATTCAAAAAAAATATAATGTTTCAATAGAAGGGCGTGATATTGACGAATTTTCTTTATCACCATATTCTCCTACAGCACACTACAAACAAGGAGTTGCTCAACCTACTAGGTCTATCAAACATAACCACGAACTTGTTATAGAGAGGTATGAAAAACCCACTAAACTTTACCCTAATGGCAGACTGATAATTGTTGCAGGAGATAAATTGTTGTATTACGGTGAGTTACCCTATATCAATTCAGTTGAACATAGAAGGACTTATCCTTTTGTAAAACAAAATTGTATTGATATGGCAGGAAGTTTTTTTGGAGTGTCAATAGTTGAAAGGATGATTCCTATACAACGGGCTTATAATGCTGTAAAAAATAGAAAACATGAGTTTTTAAACAGGCTTTCAATGGGTGTTGTAACAGTTGAGGACGGCTCGTTAGATGTGGACGATTTGGTGGAGGAAGGGCTTTCTCCTGGAAAGGTGTTGGTGTATAGACAGGGGGCGACTCCTCCTCAAATGCTTAATGAGGGAAGCATTCCTAGTGATTTTTTAGCCGAAGAAGAAAGGTTGACAAACGAGTTTATTTTGATTAGTGGTACCAGCGAACTGTCAAGAAGTTCGTTTACACCGTCAAATGTAACAAGTGGAACGGGATTACAACTTTTGCTTGAACAGGATGAAGAAAGGCTAAATGTTACTTGCGAAAATATGAAAAATGCCGTCAAAGAGGTAGGAAAACAAATTTTACGATTGGTGAAGCAATTTGTGAATAATCCTCGCATTTTAAAAATAGCAGGTAAAAATAGTATTGTTGAAACTTTTTACTATAAAGGTAGTGATATGGGTAATGAAGATGTGAGGGTAGAAATAGATAATACTAATGACGATATTGCAACTAAAAGAAGTATGCTTTACGATATGTATAAATCAGGGTTGTTAAATGATGAAAATGGAAATATTTCTAGCAAGGTTAGGTCAAAAATTCTTGAGGAACTAGGTTTAGATTTTATTGATAATACTTCCCTTACAACTATGCACATTGAAAAGGCAGATAGAGAGAATTTGCTTCTTGAAGATGGAGAGGTAGAGGTTAGCATTATTGATGACCACAATTTACATATTGAACAGCATACAAAATATTTACTTTCAGTTGAGTGGGAGAATAAGGCAAAAATGGACGTTCATTTTATTGAACATATTAAAAAACATAAAAATTTATTAAAAGTGAGTGATTAGAAATATGGGTGAATTTGAAAAGAAGGATAACGATAATATTGAGCAAAATGTGGTTGAGGACCAAAACGATAGCAAGTTAGTGCTGGGAAAATTTAAAAATGCAAACGCCCTTCTTGATGCGTATAATTCTTTAGAGGCTGAATTTACCCGACGCAGTCAAAAACTTAAAGAGTTAGAGGGATTAGTGGGAAATAAAGAGAATAGCAATTTTCAAAGTATCGTTGAAAAGATACCTCAATTAAAGGAGTATCAAAAGGACGGTACTGTTGAAGGGTGCATTTCTTCTCTTGTGGAGGAAATTAACTCCCTTCAAAAAATTGCTGAAAAAAGTTCAAACGAAGAGGACACTGAAGTGTATGAAAAGGCAACTAAAAGGAGTGGGGTTAAAGATAGAATAATAAGTGATTATCTTTTATCGCTTAACTCTATGAAAACCGTACCCTTGCTTGATTCAAACGGAAGTGCAATCTATCTTCCTGAGAATAAGCCAAGGACAATAAATGAAGCAGGTCTTATGGCTGAAAAATTATTTAAAAGAGAATAAGGGAGAATAAAATATGGTAACTATGTCTAGTGCTGATGAAGCATTAAAGAGCGTCTATTTAGGCGCTGTAACAGAACAACTAAATACACAAATAAATCCTTTGCTTGCAAAAATTAAGCAAACTACGGCTGATGTGTGGGGCAAGGATATAAGAAAGTTGGTTAGATATGGAGTTAACGGTGGTGTTGGTGCAGGAACTGATTCAGGGGACTTGCCTACTGCTGGTAGCAATAATTATGTTCAGTTTGTATCAACTTTAAAAAACCTTTACGGTACTATTGAAATTACTGATAAGGCAATCCGAGCAAGTGAAAATAATGTTGGTGCTTTTGTCAACTTATTAAATGATGAAATGGACGGATTAATCAAATCGTCATCTTTCAACTTTGGTAGGATGTTGTTTGGTGATGGCACTGGTACACTTTGTACGGTGTCAGGTATTTCGTCAGGGGTTATCACTGTTTCAAAGGTAACTAATTTAGTTGAGGGTATGATTGTAGATTTTTGCAGTGCGACTGACGGCTCGCAAATTGCCTCTGCTACTGCAAGAAGAATTTTATCGGTTGATAGAAACAACAAAACTATTACAGTTAATGGCTCTACTTTAACTTCAACAACTGTTCCTAACAATTCGCTTATCTGCGTACAAAATAGTTACGGGTTGGAACTTACGGGTTTGGGTGCAATATTCAAAAGTTCAGGCTCAATCTATGGTGTAAATAGAACAAACAATGCTTGGTTAGTTCCTTATATGGCAAGTTCAGTTGGAGAAATTACTGAAACTAAAATTCAAACTGCAATGGATAAACTTGAAGAAATGAGTGGTAGCAGAGTAAACTTTATAGTATGCTCGTGGGGTGTTAAAAGAGCGATACAAAAAATGCTATCTACTTCAAGATGTAATAGTGAAATTATGGAACTTGCAGGTGGTTACAAAACTATCTCTTATAACGGAATCCCCATCGTTGCTGATAGATTCTGTCCTGAAGGAACAATGTATCTACTTAATACAGATGATTTTGCTTTACATCAATTATGCGATTGGAAATGGCTTGAGGGCGAGGATGGTAATGTCTTAAAGCAAATTGCAGGTAAACCTGCCTATACTGCAACTCTAGTTAAGTATGCCGATTTAATTTGTACAAGACCATGTGGTCAGGCAATGTTGTCAGGTATCGAAGAAGGCTAATTGAATAAAAGGGGCGTTAACTCGTCCCTTTTTTATATAAGGAGAATTATGTTAGTTAAGGACGTTATTTTATCCGTGGTTATGGAGCTTGGTCGTGTGGATTTGATAGACTATCTTTCTAAAGGGGTGTGTGAAGATATAGAAAGTGCAAAAAGAGATATAAATTCGTTAGTTAATTGTTATAACAATATCGAAAATGAAATTGCACTTGACTTTATTAAACTAAAAAATTTAGAGCAACTATTAACAGAGGACGGTAAAATTTTTTATTCAAGCCTGTCAAAAACTCCAGTTGAAATTGTCAAGGTATACGACAAAAACAGAAATGAGCAAAAGTTTGAAATTTATGCAGATTATTTGATGACGGAAAAGGGAAATTTGACACTAGAGTATGCTTATTCGCCAGTAAAAAAAGATTTGACAAGCACAAGTGAATATACCTTACAAGTGGGTATGCATCTTTTGGTTTATGGGGTATGTGCAGAGTTTTCAATAGTGAGTGGTGCTTTTGACCAAGCGAGTTATTGGGATAAAAGATATAAAAGGGCGATAGGACAGTTATCTATAAAAAAACCGACTGGTAAAATGAATTCTAGGAGATGGCTATGATGCTTGATTCTTTTCAAAAAACAAAATACAAAAGTGCAAACATACAACTTGAAGGTTTTAATTTGAGTAGACAGAGGGGAACGGACATTTGTTTAAATTTAAAGGGTGATGGCTCTTTAAAAAGTATAGGTGGATTTGAGGAAGATGAGAGCATCAATGCTCTATTAAAAAATCAAAATAAAAGTTTAAGCAAAGTGTTTTTTTACCATTTTATCAATGATGGTGAGTTGCAAGAGAAAATAATTTGCTTGATAGAGGGAAAACTTTATCTGTTTGAAAATAAAGCGTTTATCTTGTTGACTAACAGTACTTTCAATGAACCTTTATACGAGATTGAGCATACATTAGTTGACGGCACTAAAGTCTTAATTTTATATGGTGAGAACGGTTTGTATTATTATGACGGTACTTCTATCATAACTGTAAATACCTCAAAAATAAAAACTGCTTGTATATATAAGGAAAGACTTTTTTACGTTGACGAAAGTTCCCCCTGCGTAGTAAGATACAGCAATGTACTAGACGTTGCTGATTTTACGGACAATATTTATGAAGGTGGTTGGTTTAGGATTTATAATATAAATCAAATAAATAAAATTTCTATTTATCAAGATAACGTCTATCTCTTTGGCGACTATGATATTTTTAAAATTGATTTAGATTCAAATCCTGAAGATTTTAATATTATACCTCTTTCCTATTCGGGCAGTAAAATTGTTGAAAAGTCTGTGGTGGGTTTTCAGGATAAAATTGTCTTTTGTAACGAAAAAGAATTTTGTGTGCTGTCAAAAGAAAATTTTAAAAATTATTCTTTTGATGAGTTGTTTGATAAAGGTTATATTTTAAGAAATGTTGGTGGGGTTGCCTATTCAAATCAATATGTTTTTGGAATAAAGCGTTTAGATGGATATAATGAGTACGAGTTGGTTGCTTTAGTAAATTTTAGCGACCTTTCAATAATCTTTGTTTGTCAATGTTTAGAAAACTTAATTTCTGCAAAAGGAGTATACGGAGAAGAATTGTATGCTTGCCATAACGGAAGATTATTTTCTTATAAAAAAGAGAACGAGAAACTTATGGAGTTTGTTTATGGTTGTGATGTTGAACTGGGTGGTGTTGGAAAGAGTTTTGTAAACTCATTAAGGGTGGAAGGTACTGGCAAATTTGACCTAATTTTTGAAAATGACTGGAAGGTTAAAAGAAGATATTCAGTTATAAACTCAAAAAAACTTCCTGTAAAAATGCTAGGCAATTCTTTTAAAATAAAAATCTTATCAAAATCAAAAAAATTGTTCATTAAAAAGATTGTTGTTGAATATAATAATGTAGATTGAGTGAAAATTAGATAAGCAGGGAGATTTTATGACTTATAACATAAGAACGAGTGTTTCTTCACCCGAACTAAGCAGTTTTTCCTATTCGGGATTAAAAAAAGTTTATTACGCTATTGCAGAGGCAGAGGACGCTCTGCGTGATTATGAAAAAATTGAACGCAATATAAAAACTAAAATGCTTAAACACAATAATATGCGTTCAAGCGTTTTTTCAAAATTATTAACAAAAGCAGAGCAAAATTATAATAAGGCACTTGACATTATACAGCAAAATTTGAATTTAGAACTTGAACATATAACTGATAATGAAATTGATTTAGGCAGTGCAAACTACATAGTAGATACAAACTTATCTTATAATATGAGATACCAACTTGTAAAAGAATATTATCTTTCTTTTTCTAACAAACAAGAGGCGTTTGATGAGTACAGCATTGACTCTGTAGCAGTTGATTATCTAGGAATTTATTATTATACTCTATACGATTATTTATCTTATAGAGCAGATAATTAAGTTTAAAAGCGACGGTGCATACCGTCGCTTTTAAATTTCTTAACATACAAAAACAAAAAAATTACTTTACAGGCTTTGGTTTTTATTATATAATAGGGTAGTATAAAGGGTATTGTCTCTTTACAATTTGAAGATATGATAAAAGGAGAGATAAATGAGATACTTTGCTAGCACAATAAAATATATCTATAAAAATTTTATTTTTATATTTTGGGCAGCACTTTTGTCGGGTATAGGCTTTGCAATGACTACTGAAGTTGGTGAATCTAAAGTCCTAATTCAATGCTTTATAACAGGAAATTTTAAAGCAATTAAAGATAATGGACTTGGTTTTAAAGGATTGTTTAATTTCTTTTCATTGTTGAATTTTGAAAAAGTTTGGTATAGCATTGCTTGTGTATTTTTGCTTGCTCTTGCTTTAGCTTTAATTTTTGCTTATACCGAAAAACATATGAGATATGGCAGAAGGTCTGTTCGTGGGATTTTTTCAAGACTAAACGACAACATAGTTTCAACTATCGTTATGGTATTAGTATTTTTCTTGTTGTACGAATTATGGGCTCTTATTACTTCGGGTTTAATATACGGAATAACAATGTTATTAGATGATTATACTGTTCCTTTGTATATTGCCCTATGTGTAGGTTTGGTTGTTATGGTTGCTTTGCTTGTATTTATAATGTCGCTTTTTTATTTATGGCTACCTTGCTTGCACCTAACAGGCTTTTCCTTCTATGAGGGATTAAATTACTCAAACCAACTTACAGCAGATAAAAAGAGTAAAATTTTTTGTGCAGTATTTTTTCCTTGTGTAATTGGTGCATTAATAGCAGGTGTGCTAGCCGTGTTGTTTGGCAATCTGCTTGACGGCTGGGTGTTTACAGGTATAATTTCATTGCTATATTCTTTATACGTTATGTATATTGCAGTTAGTATGTATGTTATATATTTTGACGTTTCAGGTACGGAAAGAGCCGACCTTAAAAAATACTATATAAACAATGATGATGAATAATTGATAAAGGGGTGTCAAAGTGAGATTTAGAAACGCATTTAATTTATTTGTAGATAATTTTAAAAATGTATATAAATTAACATTATATAAATTTATTACAGGTCTTTTAACATTGTGTTTAGTTGTGGCATTGGTATGGCCTAATATTAAACCTATCATAATGAGTTCGGAGTTAACATCGCTAATAGATTTGGTAAAAGGTTTTTTCACATCATTATTTAAATATGATGTAGATGGACTTGATGCTTTTAGTGGTGATATTTCAGTTGCTTGGCAAAACTTTGTTGCATTGCTTTCTGCAAAGGAAAACAAACTAATCATTACGGGTATACTTAGTTTTGTTATTGCTTTAATTTCAAGAATTTTAACTAGCATAGGCAACTTTGTTTTTGGTGAAGTTATCAATAGTAGGATGTCTAGTTATACCTCCGTTCCCTTTTATAGTGCTTTCATCAAGAATTTGGGTAAAGCAACATTATATACAATTATCTATGTTCCTTGTACTCTCTTACTTATGGCTGTTGCAGGTCTTTTGGCTTATCTATTTTTAATGTTAAGTATAAAGATAGGCTTTATTGGTGTAGGAATAGGTGGTGTTGTTTTAATTCTTGTATTGGGAGAAACTTTTGTTCTTACTCTTTTCTACAATTTTATGACCTCTATGGTTGTTGACAAATTGAGTGTAGGTCAAGCACTTAAAAAATGCTTTACTCAAAAGAAGGAAGATTTTTGGGCGATTTTTTCAATTTACTTTATAACTTGCTATCTTTTGGTAATTTTAAATATACTAATCTATTTGTTAACATTAGGAAGTGGAGTTATCTTCTCTTTACCTGCAAGTTATATTTTCTTGATTTGTATACAATTTGTTAATTACTATACTAACGATAAACGCAATTATTTTATAACTATGGAAAAAATAGTTACTTATAAAAAGACAGAATTTAAAGAAGATTTTTATGATGATAAATTTGATTTAAAATTCTAACTAAATAGTTAAACCCACTAATTGCAAGTCTGTTTTCTTGCGACTAGCGTGTTTTTAATAAAATTTCAACTTATGTTTAATCATAAACGCTTAAAGGAGGCTATATGGATTACAAGGTAAACTATGATAACTGGCTTACTAACCCCTTACTTAACTTTGAAGGTAAGCAAGAACTTGAATCAATATCAAAAAATGAAAAGGAAATAGAGTATCGTTTCGGTGGTGAATTGGCTTTTGGTACAGCAGGTATGCGTGGCTTAATCGGTTACGGACCTAATATGTTAAATATTTATACAGTACGCAGAGCAACACAAGGTTTGGCTGAATACATCAAATCTCTTGGTACTACTGCAATGGATAGAGGTGTTGTTATTTCTTTCGATACTCGTATCAAATCAAAAGAATTTGCAAGGGTTGCTGCTAATGTTTTGGCGCAAAATAAAATAAACTCATACATTTTTGATGACGTACACCCTGTTCCTATGCTTTCCTTTGCTGTAAGAGATTTAAAGGCTATCGCTGGTATAATGATTACTGCAAGCCATAATCCCAAAGAGTATAACGGTTATAAAGTTTACGGTGAGGACGGAGCACAAATGTCGCCCGAAGGCACGGCTGAGGTTGTAAAATATATATCTCAAATTACCGATTATTTTTCCGTTTTAGAAGCTGAAGAAGACAGCGTTGCAAACAAAACTTATGTTCATAAAGTTTCAAAGAGCGTTGATAAACGCTATTATAAAAAGCTTACTAAACTTGCATTATCTCCTAAGGCAGTAAAACAAGTAGGAAAAAAATTAAAGTTGGTATACACTCCAGTTCACGGAAGTGGTTATGTACCTGTAACAACAATATTGAAAAAATTAAAAATCAACGCAACTATCGTTGAGGGACAAATTTCGCCTGACGGAACCTTCCCTACGGTTAAAGTACCTAACCCCGAATATAAGGAAACTTTATCAATGGGTATTGAACTTGCTCAAAAGATTGATGCTGATGTGGTTTTTGGTACTGACCCTGATGCAGATAGATTAGGGGTTGTAATAAAAAACAACGATGGAGAATTTATCGCATTGAGTGGTAACCAAGTTGGCGTGCTTCTTTTGGATTATATACTTCTACGTTTAAAAGAGGAAAATAAAATGCCAACCAATGGTGTTGCAATAAAGAGTTTCGTATCAACTTCAATGGCTAAACCTATTGCAAAATACTATGGTGTTGAGTTGATAGATGTTCCTGTTGGTTTTAAGTTTATCGGTGAAAAAATTAAACAATACGAGCAGGATAATTCAAAAACTTATATTTTTGGTTTTGAAGAAAGTTGTGGATATCTTCGTGGAACGCATTGTCGTGATAAAGATGCAGTGGTTGCAAGTATGTTGTTTGCTGAAATGGTATGTTATTATACTTCTAAAAATGTTTCAGTATATTCACGCTTACAAAAACTATATGAAAACTTTGGCTATGTTTTAGATGAAAATGTTTGTATTCAATATAGTGGTTTAAACGCTATGAGTGAAATGAACGCAGTTGTTGATGGTTTAAAGAAAAAGACTATTAAAGAACTTGACATTTACAAAGTATCTGCAATGCGTGATTATTCAGCACAAACCAGAACAGTTATTGACGGCGACACTGAAAAACTTGACAGTCCTGCAACAAATGCTGTTTACTATGAACTTGAAAATGGAAGTTTTATTTGTGTAAGACCTAGTGGAACTGAACCTAAATTAAAAATATATTATAGTGTAAAAGCAAATGACGAGGCTAGTGCAAAAAAATCTCTTGAAATTATGAAGAAAGCGTTTGAAAAAGAACTTTCATCAAAGAGAGAGGAAAAATCTGCAACTGCTTCAAAAAAGACTGTAAAGGCTGAAGAAACAAAAAAGACTGCGGCTGAAAAGAAGTCTGCTCCTGCAAAAACTGAAGTTGCTAAAAAGGAAGTTGCCTCAAAGAAACCCTCTCCTGCAAAGAAAGAGGTAAAACCTGCAACTCCTGATAAAAAGATTGCAAATACTGAAGAAACTAAAAAGACTACGGCTGAAAAGAAAACTGCTCCTGCAAAAACTGAGGGTGCTAAAAAGACAACCTCGCCATCAGCAAAGTCAACAAAGAAGAATTAACACAAAAATTTCACTAAAAAAGACGGGAATAAACCCGTCTTTTTTGTTGCATTTTCTTTGTAAAATTGATATATTATACAGGCTTTAAAACTTTGATAAAGATTTTTTGAAAAATGTTTAATTTTTTCAAAAAACTTTTAAAAAATGCTTGACTTGACTTCTTAACGGTGCTATACTAATTAGGCTGTCGCGAAAAGATGGTTAGTTTTAAAAAAGTTTTAAAACTATTGGCTTTTGCCAAAAAATTGTAGATTGACAACTGCATAGCAAATTTTAAATTAATTTAAAAGGCAATAAAAT
>CAZJWC010000009.1:0-50276 GCA_964550125.1 uncultured Clostridia bacterium
ACGAGATTCGAACCCGCGACATTCACCTTGGCAAGGTGACGCTCTACCACTGAGCCATTCCCGCAAAAATCAACCGCACTTAAATGGTGGAAACTGTAGGGTTCGAACCTACGACCCTCTGCTTGTAAGGCAGATGCTCTCCCAACTGAGCTAAGCTTCCGTAATGCTTATATAATATAACAAATAAACTTTTTTTATGCAAGCATTTTTTATCGGTTTTTTAAAAATTTTTTTAATTTTTTTTTGTACTCTTTTATTATATAATAATGAATATATCCCCCTTAAATTTGTTTGTAAAATTATTTTTTACTCTATTATCTATCATATTTAAAAAAATTTATTTTTGTTAATTTTTATAAAATTTAAAAAGTGAGTAAAAATGCGTTGACATTATCATTTTACTATGCTAAAATCTATTCTGCACCGATTAGTAGGTGTAATTTTTTTGCACGGAGTTTAGATATGAGAGTTAAAATTAAGCTTGAATGTACTGAATGCAAGCGTACTAACTACGATAGTTTCAAAAACAAGAAAAACGACCCTGAAAGACTTGAGTTAAACAAGTATTGTCCTTTCTGCAAGAAGACAACTGCTCACAAGGAAACAAAATAATTAGGGTAAATGCGTTATATGATACGCACACTCGCAGGCAGGAAAAGTCTGTCTGTTTAAATAATATATAAAGAGGTGTTTATATGTCTGCGAAAACGGGAGAAAAGAAACCTAACATCTTTGTTAGAATGGGCAGAAAGATAAAAGACGTTTTTTCTGAACTTAAAAAAGTAACTTGGCCTACTTTTGCAAAAGTTGTTCAATCAACAGGCGTAGTACTTGTGGTAGTAGCAATCTTTTTGGTAGTTATTACAGGGATTGACGCACTATTAGGTTGGGGCTTAACTTCGCTTACAGGTTTGGCTGGTTAAAAAAATAGGAGATACCGTTATATGACTGAAAGAGAAAGTCAAGCAAAATGGTATGTTCTTCACACATACTCTGGTTATGAGGCAATGGTGAAAGACAGCCTTGAAAAGCTAATTGAAAATAACAATTTAAAGGAAGATATTTTTGACCTTAAAATCCCTATGGAACAAACCATTGAGGAGAAAAACGGCAAAAAGAAGGTAGTTGAAAGAAAACTACTCCCTTGTTACGTGTTTATTAAAATGATTTACTCTAATCAAGTATGGTACCTAGTTACGAATACTCGTGGTGTTACAGGCTTCGTAGGTCCACAAGGTAGACCTTTACCCCTTAAAGAAGAGGAAATTAGAAAAATGCAACTTGAAACGGTTGCTGTCAATGCCGATTTTTATCTTGGCGACTATGTGTCGATTGAGGCTGGTCCTTTAAAGGATTTTTCAGGTACAATCATTGAACTTAATGATTCGACTCAAAAGGCAAAAGTTAATATAAAAATGTTTGACAGAACGACTGATGTTGAAGTTGATTATGTGCAAATTAAAAAGGTTGTTTCTGGTGAAAATGCTCAAGAAACGCCTAAAAGTGAAAATTAGTTTATAAGGGCAAAAGCCCTTTCAATAAAGTGGGAGAAGCATCAAATTTTATTTTGACAGATGTTTTCGTTTGTACCACATAGATGGAGGAAGAAAAAAATGGCTAAAAAGATTACTGCTGTTGTAAAACTTCAATTGCCCGCAGGCAAGGCGACTCCTGGTCCCCCTGTAGGTTCAACATTAGGTCCCCACGGTATCAATATACCTGGATTTACAAAAGAATTTAACGCAAAGACTGCTGACCAAGCGGGTTTAATTATTCCCGTTGTTATCACAATCTACCAAGACCGTTCATTTGATTTTGTATTAAAGACACCCCCTGCTCCCGTTCTTATTAAGAAGGCTGCAAAAATCGAAAGCGGAAGCGCAAAACCTAACAAAGATAAGGTTGCAAAACTTACTAAGGCACAAGTTGAAGAAATTGCTAAACTTAAAATGCCCGACTTAAACGCAACTTCTTTGGAATCTGCTATGAGTATGATTAAAGGTACTGCTCGTAGTATGGGCGTAACTGTAGAAGACTAATTAAAGGAGAAAGTGGGAGAGATTACATCTCGATGGTACCACTAGGAGGTTATTAAATGAAAAACGGAAAGAAATATGTTGATAGCGTAAAAGCATATGATAAATCAAAAACATACGATTTAGGTGAAGCAGTTAAAATCGCTTTAGATACTGCAAAGGCTAAATTTGATGAAACTATGGAACTTCACGTAAGACTAGGTGTTGACCCTAGACAAGCTGACCAACAAGTTCGTGGTGTATTAGTATTGCCCAACGGTACTGGTAAAACTAAAAAAGTTTTAGTTATCGCAAAGGGTGAAAAGGCTGATATTGCTGAAAAGGCTGGTGCTGATTTCGTAGGTGCTGAAGAAATGGTTCAAAAGATTCAAACTGAAAACTGGTTTGATTATGATGTAATTATTACAACTCCTGATATGATGGGTGTTATCGGTCGTATCGGTAGATTGTTAGGTCCTAAAGGTTTAATGCCCAACCCCAAGTCAGGTACAGTTACCATGGACGTTGCTAAAGCAGTTGCAGACGTTAAGGCTGGTAAAGTTGAATACAGACTTGACAAGACTGCTATTATTCACTGTCCTGTAGGTAAAAAGAGTTTCGGTGAAGAAAAGTTAACTGAAAATATCACTGCTTTACTTGACGCAATCGTAAAGGCAAAACCTGCTGCTGCTAAAGGACAATACATTAAGAGTATCGCTTTGGCTTCAACAATGGGCCCTGGTGTTAAGATTAATACAGCAAAGGTTTAATTTTATGAAAAGTAGTCAAAATCATTTGACTACAGTTTCTAAAAGAATTATAATAAAAATGTAAAAAATATCATCCCGTAGACAATAGGAACTTTGGTTTAATTTGCTTTGCAATCCTATTTAGGTATGTAATTAGTTTATATGAATTTATAAGCTCTCGTACCACACGGTGTGAGAGCTTTTTAAATGTAAACAGGAGGTAAACAATGTCAGCGAATTTAGAACTTAAAAAACAAGTTGTTGATGAAATCGTTGAAAAAATCAAAAATAGCCAATCAGTTATTTTGGTTGATTATAAAGGTTTAACAGTTGAAGAAGCGACTATTCTTCGTAATAAATGTAGAGAAGCTAATGTTGAATATAAAGTTTATAAAAACACATTAGTTAGAAAGGCTTTCAATACTTTAAATGTTGATTTATTTGATAACGATTTAAACGGTCCTACAGCTACAATTTTTGGTGCTGACAATATCGCTGCTGCTAAAATTATGGTTAAGGCTTCTAAAGATTTAGAGGGCAAAATCATTGTAAAGAGTGGTTATATTGACGGTGCATATAATGATGCTGAAGCAATCAAGGTTGTCGCATCTCTACCTTCAAAGGAAGAACTAATTGCAAGAATGCTTGGTTCACTACAATCACCTTTGAAGAAGGTTATGATTTGTTTAAAGCAAATTGGCGAAAAGCAAGGCGCTTAATAGCGTAAAAGTTTAATCTTTTAGTAAAAAGATATTAAAAAAGTTTATTCTAAAAATTTTCGGAGGAAATCTATAATGGATATTAAGAATTTTATTGAAGAAGTTAAGAAAATGACTGTTGTTGAACTTAATGAATTAGTAAAGGCAATGGAAGAAGAATTTGGCGTAAGCGCAACTGTTGCTGTTGCTGCTGGTGCTGCTGCTGGCGCTCCCGCTGCTGCTGCAGAAGAAAAGACTGAATTTACAATCAAATTAAAGGCAATCGGCGACAAGAAGATTGATGTTATCAAGGCTGTTAGAGCAATCACTGGTTTAGGTCTTGCTGAAGCTAAGGCTGCTGTTGAAGCTTGTGGCGTAATCAAAGAAGGCGTTAATAAAGAAGATGCTGAAAAGTTCGTTGCAGACTTAAAGGCTGCTGGTGCAGACGCTGTTGCTGAATAATAAGCGTTTATAATTTAAAAAGCATAATTAAAGGATTAAAACATAAGTTTTAATCCTTTTTTGTTTATCTTTCAAAATAATTACTCATAATAAAGAAATTACTTGACTAAACCTAAAAATAAAAGTAAAATAAAAAATATAATATATATGAAATAGGAGTTATTATGGTTCAACAAAAAAAGAGAAGTCATAAAAGAATAATGACTGTACTAGTTGCTCTATGTATGGTGTTTGTATCAATCTTTGCTTTTACAGGCTGTGAGTCTAAACATCCCAAGGCGAGTGTAACGATTAGTTTTGAAGGTTCAAGTGGGGTTAAGACTTATACTTTAAAATATAAACTTTACAGAAATATTTATTCAAAAACTGTAAGAAGATTTATCGAACTTGCTGATGATAATTATTATGATGGTATGGTTATCCACGACTATGACTCAACAAAGATGGTTACGGGTGCATATTATTATGAAGACAAGGATTCAGCTTATGACGAGTTGGTTGAAAAAGCACTTCCTGATGGATTAACTAAAAGTGTTTATAATGGGGAGACTGAACTAAATACTCTATATGGCGAATTTGAGGCTAATGGTTTCCGTATCAAAAATAGTGGTGTTGACTGGGATTATGGTAACCTATTCTTCAACTATGATGAAGTGTCTTATGCAGGTCAAGTCTTAGTTGATGTAAAGGATAGCAACAATAAATTACAAAAGAGAGATTACAAGTTTAATGCTGCAACTTCTCAATTTGGTATCAATCTAAATACAGGAACTAGCAGTGCTGATAAATGTTGTTTTGGTGAACTTGAAAATGAAGATGTACTTGAAGATTTAATCGCATATATCGATTTATACAAAGAAGATATGAAAGAGGAAGATTCATCTTATACGTTTACTGAAAATGTGGATAAAACTGTTTATTCAAATGATGTTTTTGCAGATGAAATTGATGTAACTTATGCAGTTCCCGTTCAAAGAATTATCATTAAATCAGTAGAAATAACTAAACACTAATTATAAAAGGTTCAACTTTTTGTTGAACCTTTAATTTTTAGTTATAATATGTATAAAGAAATAAGATATTGTCAATAAACTTTCTATAAATAATATGGAGGCGTATATGAGTAGTGAAAAGTTAAATTCAAAGGTGAACGGATATACCGAACAAGAAGCCATAAAACTTATTGAGTTTATTGAAAATGGGAAAAAGGAAGGTAAAACTTTATCATCATTGTTTTTAGAGTATGGTGAGTTAAATGGTCGAGCAAAAGGTAGTGTGAGAAATTACTACTATCAGTTTTTAAAAAGTGTAGAAATTGACGAACGAGTGAAAAATATTATGTCAAATAAAAATTTAACGGCAAATAAAATTGTATCTTTTACAGATGAGGAGATAAATAAGATGCTAGAGGAGATTTTGCTTGAAAAGAGCAAAGGTGTTTCTATAAGAAAAGCAATACAAAATGTAGCAGACGGTGATGATAAAAAGATTTTAAGATACCAAAATAAATTTAGAAATATAAATAAAAATAGCCCTGAACTTATAGAAAAGGTTATAGAAAAACTTGGACTTAATATTAAAATAGATAGAAACAAGAAGGATAACGGACTGGAAAGTAGGTTGCAAAAGGAAATTGATAACTTATATGAGAGATTAGCAAGTTCAATTAGAGCAGAAAACGAAAACTTACGCAAAACGATTGAGGAGTTAAGAGAGGAAAATGAGCGATTGCGTGAAAGTGATGAAATACTACGTGGCAGAATAAAACTGACTAATAAAAACAATATATGTTAAAATGAATTAAATCATAAGAACAGAACATACTATTAATGGCAAAAGCCATTGGAGGTTTTTTATGGACAAATCTTTTTGCTTTGGCTTGTTAATAGGCGCAGTAGCAGGTGCTTGTTTTGTTGCAAATAGCAATAAAGCGAGAACCATTTGCAAAAAAGGACAAGAAGAATTTAAGGAAAAACTTGATGAATTGATGGAAGAAAAATTAAAGTCATATCAATCAAATCAAGGTTTATCACAACAAAATTAAAAGAAAAAACTACGCATAAGCGTAGTTTTTCTTGTTATTCAAGGAATAATTGTCAAATTTTTTATAGACTATAAGAGAATATTGTGTTATAATAATATTGTAATTTAAAAAGGTAGAGAGGTTTTTGTTTGAAAAGAATAATTGCTTTTGATATTGGCGATAAAACGGTAGGCATTGCTATAAGCGACCCTAACAATACCTTTGCGCTTCCTTGTGAGACTTTATTTAGAAAGAGGTTTTTTCAAGATATAGAGTACTTAGCGAAGTTTGCAAAAGATAGGGACGTAGGAACAATAGTTTGTGGTTTACCTTTAAATTTTGACGGAAGTGAAAGCATACAAACTGCAAAGACAAAAAGTTTTGTTGAGGAGTTGAAAAAACATACTGACATTGACATAGTTTTTGAAGACGAGCGTTTTACTTCAATCCAAGCAGAAGACGATTTAATTTTTGGTGGAGTTAGGAGAGAAAACAGAAAAAAAACTATTGACTCAATCGCAGCCTCTTATATTTTGGAAGGTTACCTAAATAAATTAAAAAATAAAAAGGATTTTTTGGAGGTATAAAATGAGCGAAGAATTAAACAACGCACAAGACGAAGAAGTTGAAATTATTAAGTTAGAAGATGAAAATGGAAAGGAGCATGATTTCGTTCATATTGGAACTATTGAATATAAAGATAATTGGTATTGTTTCTTCCAACCCTCACCTGACGAGGAAGAACTTGACCCTGATGAAGTTGCTGTATTTAAGATAGAGGGTGAAGAAGACGAAGAAACTCTAGTAAACGTTGAAGACGAGAAATTGCTTGAAGAAGTGTTTGCAGAATTTTGTAGAATTTTAGAGGAAGAAGACGGCTGTGGCTGTGGTTGTGGCGAACATTGTCATTGTGAAGATGGCGACTGCGACTGTGAGGACAGCAAGTGCGATTGCGACTGCGATTGTGAAAAATAACATAATTAAGTAAAAATATGTAAATAGTGGCAAAAACATTTGCCACTATTATTTTTTTATGGTAAAATATTTCACGCTGGGTTAAACCCAAGCATTTAAAAATTCACACTCTCACTTAACTTTCCGTTCCTTTGGTTAGGTTAAAGTTAAAAAATTAGAGAGGAGGAATAAACGGAGGATTTTTTATGGCAGTTATTACAATGAAACAACTTTTAGAAGCTGGTGTTCACTTTGGTCACCAAACTAGAAGATGGAACCCCAAAATGAAGAAGTATATCTTCGCAGCAAGAAATGATATTCACATTATCGACTTACAACTTACAGTTGGTCTTGTTGAAGAAGCATACAAATTCGTAGTTGAACAAGTTAAGGCTGGTAAGAGCGTGCTTTTCGTAGGTACTAAAAAGCAAGCACAAGACGCTATCAAAGAAGAAGCAGAAAGATGTGGTATGTACTACATCAACCAACGCTGGTTAGGTGGTACACTTACTAACTTTAAAACAATTAGAAGCAGAATTGAAAGATTAAACAAACTTGAAAAAATGCAAGAATCAGGTGAGTTTGAACTTCACACAAAGAAGGAAGCGCAAGGCTTAAAACAAGAAATGGAAAAACTTGAACTTACTTTGGGTGGCATCAAAGATATGAAAAATATCCCCGGTGTTATGTTCATTGTTGACCCTCACAATGAGTCAATCGCAGTTCAAGAAGCTAAAAAGTTAAATATTCCTATCGTAGCAATCACAGATACAAACTGCGACCCTGATAACATTGACTATGTTATCCCCGGTAACGATGACGCTATCCGTGCAGTTAAGTTGATTTCTTCTGTAATTGCGAACGCAGTTATCGAGGCTAACCAAGGCGAAACTCCCGTTGTAGTTGAAGAAGATGAAGCACCTTCAATGGAAACTATGGCTGAAGCAGTTGCTGAAGTTGCAACAAAAGACTAATTTGATTTTAAATTCATTAGAATAGGAGATAAAAATTATGGCATTTACAGCACAAGACGTTATGGCACTAAGAGAAAAAACTGGTGTAGGTATGATGGATTGCAAAAAAGCTTTAACAGAGTCAAATGGTGATGTTGAAAAAGCTATTGAAATATTAAGAGAAAAAGGTATGGCTACTGCCGCTAAAAAGGCTGGTAGAATTGCTGCTGAAGGTATCGTTGATAGTTACATCCATATGGGTGGAAAAGTAGGCGTTTTAGTTGAAGTAAACTGTGAAAGCGACTTCGTTGCTCGTGGCGACCAATTTAAAGAATTAGTTCACGATATCGCACTTCAAATTGCTGCATACAAACCCATGTATGTTACTGCTGAAGAAGTACCTCAAGAAGTTCTTGAAAAGGAAAAGGAAATTCTTAAAGTTCAAGCAATGAACGAAGGTAAGCCTGAGGCAATCGCTATGAAGATGGTTGAAGGAAGAATTAAGAAATATTATGAAGATTTCTGCCTATTAGAACAAGCGTTCGTTAAAGATGGTTCTAAAAAGGTTAAAGATGTAATTACTGAAGCAATCGCAAAGATTGGTGAAAAGATTACAGTACGCCGTTTTGTTCGTTTTGAAATGGGAGACGGTCTTGAAAAGAAAAATGAAGATTTAGCAGCTGAAGTTCAAAAGCAAGTTGCTGAAATGAAGAAAGACTAATAAAAATAGACGCACTTTTGTGCGTCTTTTTTAAAAAACTTTATTTATATAGGTAGGCTATGGAAGTTAAATATAAGAGAATAGTTTTAAAATTATCAGGAGAAGCACTAGCAGGTGATAGTGGCTTTGGCTTTGATAACAATATAATTTCAAAGGTTGTTGAACAAATTATTGAAATTAAAAATATGGGCATTGAGATTGCACTTGTAATTGGTGCAGGTAACTTTTGGCGTGGCAGACAAGGACTTGATATGAATAAAGTTACAGCCGACCAAATGGGTATGGTTGCTACGGTATTAAACGCACTTGCCGTAAGTGATGCTCTTGAAAAGAGAGGGGTAAAAACTTCCGTTCAAACAGCACTTGGCATTGAGGCGATAGGAGAAAGGTATAATACTAAGCGTTCTATTGAGTATTTAAAAGAGGGTAGAGTTTTGTTGCTTGCCTGTGGAACAGGAAACCCTTTTTGTTCAACAGATTCAGGAGCGTCATTGAGAGCGATTGAGTTAGAGGCTGACGCATTACTTTGTGCAAAAAATGTTGACGCTGTTTATGATAGCGACCCCCGTAAAAATCCTAATGCAAAAAAACTTTCTCAAATTACTCATAAGGAAGTAATTGCAAAAGATATAAAGGCACTTGATACGCAGGCGCATGTTTTATGTATGGAAAATGATATGACAATTTTAGTATTTGGACTAGACGAAAAGGATTCAATAAAGCGTGTGGTTTGTGGCGAAAATATAGGTACTATAATAACTAATTAAAGGAGATAAAAATGATAGAGAACGAAGCAGTACAAGAGTTATTCTTGACAATGGAAGATAAATTAGAAAAGTCTTTAAGCGTTTTAAAAGAGGATTATTCAGTTATTAGAGCAGGTAGAGCAAATCCTCAAATTTTAAATAAAATTATGGTTAATTACTACGGACAAATGTCCCCCATTAACCAAGTTGGTAATATTTCGGTAGCAGACGCAAGATGTCTTGTTATTTCTCCTTGGGATGTAAGTTTACTTAAAGAAATTGAAAAATCAATTATTCAAGCAAATATAGGTCTTAATCCTACTAATGACGGCAAGGTGATAAGAATTGTATTCCCTGAACTTACAGAGGAGAGAAGAAAGGAACTTGTTAAGCAAATCAAAAAGATGGGTGAAGATACTAAAGTTGCACAAAGGAATGTTCGTAGAGATTGCCTAGAAGGATTGAAAAAATTAAAAACTAACAAAGAAATTTCTGAAGATGAGTATGCTGGCTGTGAAAAGGATGTTGAAAAAATCGTTGCAAAGATTGGTGAACAGTTAGATAAGGTTATTGCTGAAAAAGAGAAGGAAATTTTATCGGTATAATAAAAAGTAACTATAATATTTGGCTTTTTAGACGGTGTTATGCTGAAAGTGGATTGAAGAAGATTTTATTTTGCCTTAATTGGCTATAGAATAATTCAAGTCGCTTTATGCTGTACACCGTTTTTTATTTTTAATAAGAATTTCATTTTTTTTTAAAAAAATATGATAAATTTTATCAAAAAAATTATAAATTAAATTAGATAAATCTGGCTAAAACACTTGACTTTATACGGGGGGGGGTAGTAGAATTATTATGTGTTATTATTACATAATAGGGAGGAAAAATTATTATGGAAGAAATGCTAAATGATAACAGTGAGGAGCAGGTAGTAGTTAATAATGTTGCTGAAATGCCTGCTGAAAAACAGGACAAAAAGAAAGAAATGACGAGAAAAACTTACAACATTTTAAATGTTATTCCTGCAATAGTATTTTTTGTCGGCGGAGTACTTTCATTGCTTTTCATGTTATTTTTGCCTGTAGCTAAAATTACCGTGTTCGGTTTGAACGAAGAATTTGGAACGTTAATTAGTGGGGATAGATTTAGTGAATTGCACGGAGTGGGAATAATAGCTATTATTATGATGGTTGTTACTTATATAACGTTCATTATTGGCATTATAGATGTAGGATTTTGGATTGGTCCTGGAAAATATACTGCTATTTTTGGCAAACGTGCAATTAGAGTTTTAGAATTTATATCTGCTGTGCTTTTCTTTTTGCTTTTTGTGCTATCTATTGTTATGATGGGGCTTATTGCTTCTGTCGATGACGGCGTTGGTATAATACGATGTTGGTATCCCGTTTGGGAATTTATTGTTTGCACGGTTGTTTTGGTTGCTGCAATAATTCTTTTGATTTTTTGCATCAAGTATGAAATACATCATTGCGAGGTTAAAGAAGAGTGGAAAGTGAAAAATCGTGAGGCAGTAGAAAAAGGTAAAACGAAGAAAAAAGGTATAATAACTTCGGTTTCTGGTCCTATTGGAAGTAAGATAATCAGTTTAGTTATGTTCTTTGTGTTTTTTGGTGGCGCATTTTATTATTCTGCGACATCTCTATTGGAAAAATACGATTTAATCAACTTTGATTCAATTAGCGATACATATAATCTGTTTGATAAACTTGGAACTACTACGGTTGGTGAATCTGCTTTTAAAAAAGCAACTGGAAGCGAGTTTGGAGAAGATGGTACTGTTACGATTTATACTCATAATTACGGTAGGCTTGCGAAAAAAGCAGAGGACAATCAAAAATACTTGCTTTTAGCAATCCAGTACGGCGATAAATCACGCGTTTCAAAATTGCTTAAACAAGAAAAGCGAATTGAGGAAGAAGCGGAGCTTTTGGTGTATGGCAAAGTAGAGGCTTCGTATACAGACAGAGATGGTATAACAAGGTTTGTAGGTGATAGTATTATTGCAGATGCAGTAGGTTCAGTTGATAAGTTGCTAAAAAAAGTAGAGATTGTTAAGACTTCAGTAAAGGCTAACGAAGACGGAACTAATACCCTAGAGAACATTGTTTATAAGGCGTGGTATAAGGACGGCAGTATCATTTATGATAAAGTACCTGCTTCAGTTAAAGTTAGTGAAGATTCATATTCTTCAATCTTTACTGGTTCGCTTGTTGGTAAAACAATTACTTGGACGGACCAATTTGGAGAGTATATAACAACGGTTACCGAATAATTTGAAAAATAAAGTGTTTAAAAGGCTTAACAAAAAGTTAAGTCTTTTTTTTATTTTGATTAAACTTTTAAGAAATGTGTTGAAATTGTTAAAAGTTTTTGATAACAAAATAAAAACTGCGTAAAATCTAAATTTAAAGGGGAAAATTTAACATAGTTTTCAAATATAGAGTGTATAGTCTTATCACTAATAGTCTAAATTTTTATTTCTAAAGAAATAAACTTTACAAAGGAGAAGTTATGGCAAGACAACGCACGATTAAAAATTTAATAATCACCCTTGTTTCATTGGTGCTTACGGCAGTGGTTGTGGTTGCCATTGCTGTTGCGTCAAGCAATAACTCCCTTAAAGCAAATGCTAAAAAAGATTATACTTTAGCACCTGATGTTCAAAGTGGCGTTACTCTTGATTGTTGGAATTGGTCTTATAAGACTATTGAGGAACATCTAGAAGAAATTGTTGAGGCAGGTTTTTCAACTGTTCAGGTATCCCCTGTACAAAATACGGCTAATTATTCAACTGATAATCTTTCATGGCAAGATAATTTTAACAAGATGTACGAGGTTACCTCTTTCTCTATAGCAAAAAACGGTTATTTAGGCACTAAAGATGAACTTAAAAGTTTGTGTAATAAGGCTGAACAGTATGATGTTAAGGTTGTTTGTGAGGTAGTGTTAAACAATCTTGCAAGTGATAGTTTAGACGCTAAAAAGTTGAACGCTGAAGTCGAGCAATATGAAAAGACTATCTTCAAAAATCAAGAGGAGTATCTAAAGGAGTATTTGACCGAAGGTAATGATATAAATTCAACTGTGAACGGCAATATCGGTTCACCTGACCTTGATACATCTTCAAAATATATTCAAGGAAGGGCAGTTAGTCTTTTGACGGACTGTGTTGACGCAGGAGTTGACGGATTTGCTTTCGTTGATGCTAAAAATATAGAAACTGATGAGGACGGCGAGTACTCAAGCGATTTTTGGTCTAGCGTAATTACGCAAGTAGATAATTATGCCACCCAAAAAGAAAAAACTATTTATTATTATGGTGAAATTTTAGATGATATAGGAGTAGGCAGAACGCTTACTGGTTATACAAAACATATGTCGGTTACAGATACGCAGTATACTGACAGTATAAGACAAGCGATTGAGAACAACGATTTTTCATTGCTTAATTCAAAATATATTGGAGATACTCCTTCAAATAAAATCGTTTTAAATAGTGAAAGTAAAGAAACTTTCGCAAACGATAATGCAAATGTGCAATCAATTTTGGACGTGAATAAAACTTGGGCAATTCTAGCATCAAGGGCTGACGCAACAAGCGTTTATTTTTCTCGTGCAGGACATAATGATATGGGGCAAATGGGCTCAACTTACTGGAAAAGTAATGAGGTAAGCATAGTCAACCAGTTCCATAACAAGTTTATAGGTACAAATGAATTTTGTTCAACAAACGGCTCACTTTTTATGAACGAAAGGTATGAAAAGGAAGGTTACTTAAACGGTGGTGCAGTTATAGTAAACTCTGCAGGTGGAAATGTTGAAGTTGAATTATTCATAAACAAACTTGGAGATGGCGAGTATATCGATAAAATTTCAGGCAATACCTTTATTATCTCAAACGGAGTAATTAAGGGTATGCTTGCTTCAAGTGGAATAGCAGTAATATATAGCAAAATAGATAGCAAAACCGTACCCTCAAACTATATATCAAAAGAGGGTGGTAACTTTACGACAAGTTCAATCAGTATCACTCTTGGACTTAATAACGCATCTTCAGGAACTTACAGAATAGGTGAAAATGGAAGTATAGTTTCTTATTCTTCAAGAATAACAATCACAATCGGTGCGAATATGTCTTACGGACAAAAGGTTGTTTTATATTTAACAGCCTCTGATGGTAAACATACTACTAATGCAAACTATACTTTTAGAAAGATTGACCCTAATGACGAAGCGTGTGTTTACTTTGATAATGCCCAAACTCAATGGGAAGATGTTTACGCCTATATTTATACAGGAACAAACGACTTTGACGGAACGTATTGTGGTATTAAGTTAGAAGAACAGGACGGATTATATTTTGCAGAGTTACCTGATGGTAGCGAAGGGAAATATGTTCTTTTTAACAATGGAAAGGCAGGTAGCGAACTTGAAACTGTAACTGACGAGGACGGAGAGGGATTTTTACTAGGTAAATACTCTTGGATTTATCAAGGTGAAGTTTGGAGTGAATACTTTGGCGATACTATTATTGAAAGTACAAACATAAATGTAAATTTAGCTGACGGATTTATTGCAGTATACTTCCAAAATACAAAACTTTGGAAGGATGTTTATTGCGTTTATAAAACAAATACATCTAGAGTTGAAAAAATCGCCCTTGATATGATTGAAGTAAATGAATACGGCGAAAATATAATGATTGCACCTATTCCCATAGGCTCGTCTTGTTATTTTACGGACGGCTTGAGTAGAACTATTGAGGTGAGCAAGCCTCAAAATGGTTTAGGTTATTATCCTACCGAGAAGGACGGGCAAGGTTTTTATCAATTAGGTGAATTTGACTATATTATCTATCCTGTAACAATCTCTGCCGGATATACTTTCTATTTTGATTTGGAGAGTTATCTTGACTTTGATGACAGTAAAATGAAATTAGTTGTTTCGTTTGACGATAATTATTCATCAAATGTTTCAAAGATTATTAGAGAAATGGACGGCAAGGTTTATTATAAATATGTAAGCGAAGGTGGCACTTTTAGGACAATTACTCTAACCGTATATAATAATGAAACTTTAACCTCAAAATCATTAGTTTCAATACTACGAGAGGGTAAAAATCTATTTGTAGTAGACAATGATTTTGATGACGGATATTGGGCTACTATTGATAGTGTTGACGGTAAACTTATTGCAGATGCAGTTGACACTGGAAAAAATAAATATGATTTGTCTAATGTTAAGTTTGAGAGTGTTACAAAAACTTATACGGGCGAGTTTTATTCTCTTGAGGTTTTAGGTTTGCCTTCAACTGACATTTCAGTAAAATACTATCTTGGTGGAAGTGAGTTTAATGGTATTTCTAATGCAGGTAGTTATTCGATAAAAGCAGTGTTTACAAGTGAGGATGACACTTACGAACAAATAGAGGCAATGTATGCAACTCTTACTATAAAAAAAGCCAACTACGATATGAGTGGGGTTTCCTTTGCTAGTAAGACTGTAACATATAACAGTGATACTCAAAAAATGAAAATAGAGGGCGTTTTGCCTGACGGTGTAAGTGTAAATTATATAAACAACGGCAATAAAAACGCAGGTACATATAGTGTTACGGCAAACTTTACAAGTTCAAATGAAAACTACAATATCCCTAATTCAATGACAGCAACTCTTACTATTAAAAAGGCAAGCTACGATATGAGTGATATCTCTTTTGACAGCAAGACGGTTACGATTGGTGGCGATAGAGATATGAAGGTATCGGGTGATTTGCCAAATGGTGTTAAGGTTGAATATTACTTTGCTGATAGTGGTGATACTTTTAGTGTACCAACAGAGACGGGAAAGTATTATTTAAAGGCAGTATTCTCTATTGCTGATACACTCAACTACAATACGATAGGTGATTTGTTTGCCACGCTAACTATAACTAATAAACATGTTTATAGTATGACAAGCGTTGAATTTAACAGTTCAAGTGAAACTTATGACGGGGAGGTTAAAAATCTTCAAGTTAGCACTTTACCTTCTAATATATCAGTTAAGTATTATCTTGACGATATGGAATTTTTAGGTGTAAAAGATGCAGGTGTCTATACCATAAGGGCTGTTTTTGAAACTACTGACGCAGAATATGAAAATCCTGCCGAAATGATTGCAACCTTAACTATCAATAAAGCAGATTACGATACTTCAGGCATTACCTTTGACAACACTACTTTTGTTTATGATGGTGGTGAAAAGTCAATCTTGATTGCAGGCAATAAGGATATCATTGAAAAATTTACAACTACCTACACATATAAGCAAAACGGTGTAGAGATAGATAAAGGTCAAGTTTTCAATGCAGGGGATTATCAAGTAGAAGCTAACCTTGTTTCAAATGATACAAACTACAATGATGTAATTATGTCTGCAAGTTTGACAATCAATAAGGCTGACTACGATATGAGCAATATCTCCTTCGTGTCATCATCTTACATTTATTCAGGAACTAAATTTTCAATAGCAGTTTCAGGTGAGTTGCCTGAAGGAGTTGCAGTATCATACACTAACAACGGACAAATCGAAATAGGCGACTATGAAGTTGAGGCAAGTTTTGTAGGGGACGCTCAAAACTATAATGAAATCCCTTCAATGTTCGCAATCTTAAAGATTATGGACGATGGTTTAAAGACGGTATACTTTGCTAACAACCAAAACTGGTCTAATGTATATTGTCATTATTGGGTAAGTGGTACAGGAACAAGCACTTCTTGGCCGGGTATAAAGATGACCTATGTTGGAAATAATGACAACAACGAGGCCGTTTACTCAATTAAAATTCCTGATGACGCTTATGTTGTATTCAATAGTGGAAGCAGTTCTGCCCAAACGGTTGATATTAAGGAAAAGAATAATGACGGATACTGCTATTACTTGGTTTCAAGTGCTGGTAGTGGAAAGTATAATGTTGCTTATTATATGTATGCACTTGGTGGACACGGTACGGTTGTTACTGAAAGAATTACAATCTACTTCACTGATACGCTTGCTTGGAACAGAGTATGGTGTAAGTATTATCTAGACGGGGTTGAAAACGGAATTGATATGAACTATATCGGTGAAAACGGATTCAATCAAGGACAATATAAGGTGTCAGTTCCCGTTGGAGTGGAGGTGTTCTTTACGAACGATAATAACACTGCAAAGACTAAATCTGTTACGGCTGTTGATGGTACAGGTTATTATGTAAAGAGCAGTTCAACAAGTAGTCCTTATACTTTAGGAACGTTCGTTTATTAAAACATACGCATTTAATATTGTATGTGACAATGTTAAGCAAGGAGAATAAATTAAAATAGTCGACATTTGTCGGCTATTTTTATTTTTAATTTTGTGAAAAATGTAAAATTCTAAAATAACATAATAGTGCTTTTGTATAGTTGCTTTTTGTTTTAAATTATGTTATTTTAGTTGTGAAGGGTTTATAGGAGATAGGCTTTGAGTAAAGAATTAGACAAAAATAATATTCCAAAACATATTGCAATAATTATGGACGGAAATGGAAGATGGGCTCAAAAAAGATTGATGCCTCGTTCGTACGGACATAAAAAGGGTGTTGAGAGAATAAAAGGTATTGTTAAAGGTTGTATTGATTACAATGTTGAGGCTTTATCTCTTTACGCTTTGTCTACTGAAAATTTTTCAAGACCTAAAGAGGAACTTGATGGACTTTTTAATCTGTTTAGAGAGTATTTTTCAAAACAATTTGATGAACTGATTGAAAGGGGAGTTAAACTCCATATTCTTGGAGATATCTCAATAATGCCCAAAGATATAATTGAACTTATCGCAAAGGCTGAGGAAAGGAGTGTGAACAATAATACTATTGTATTAAATATTGCACTCAACTATGGTGGTCAACAAGAGATTGTTCGAGCCGTAAATTTGATAAAAGAGCAAAATGCAGAAGTTGATATAGAGAGTTTTAACAAATATTTATATACTTGTGATTCACCTAAGCTTGACCTAATTATTAGAACGGGTGGTGAAAAGCGTTTAAGTAACTTTTTATTATATCAATGTGCTTATGCTGAATTGTATTTTTCAAATGAAATGTGGCCTGACTTTAATAAAAAAAGTTTAAAAGAAGCAATTTTAGATTTTCAAAGTAGAAATCGTAGATTTGGTAAGGTGGAAAAGAAGAGTTAGGAGTTTTTTATGCTTAAAAGAACGATTACAGGGGCTTGTTATGTTGCAATTTTGGTTGGATTTTTCTTTTTGAGGATGATATCTACCGATTTGTTTTTACCCCTTGTGTATGCTTTTTCAATAATTGGCACCTTTGAAATTGTGCGTGCATTTAAAGAGAAATTGACAACTAGTCAAAAAGTGGTTTTATTTGCGTTTGCTATAATTTTTACACCCGTATACTATTTAACCCAACATTTTTTAAGTGAAGGATTTATGTATATGGTTATTTGTGCGTTCGTTATAGCAATAGTGGTGCTTTCTTTACTTGTATTTGATAAAAATACTACCATTGAAGGAACAGGTTGCTCTCTATTTGCAATGTTGTATCCTACTATAATTTTAGGTACAATGATAATTGCTAATGATTTTGGGCAGTACTATTCAACTTTGGCATTGCTATTAATATTTATCATATCTCCCTGTGCAGATACCTTCGCATATCTTGTAGGTAGTACATTTAAAGGTAAAAAATTATGTCCAGAAATTAGTCCCAACAAAACAATTTCAGGTGCTATTGGTGGATTGATTGGTGGATTACTTTCAAGTATTTTAGTATACCATTTGTATTGTGTTTGTATTTCCTCGTTTACAGGGTTAAATTTTGCTATTTCTCCTTGGATTGTTTTTGCAATTATAGGTTTTATTTGTGCAATTTTAACTGAATTTGGTGATTTGGTGGAAAGTGTTATAAAACGCAAGGTTGGCATTAAAGATATGGGTAATTTATTACCAGGGCATGGTGGAATTTTAGATAGAATAGATGGAACTTTATTTGCAAGTATGTTTATTTGTTTCGTATTTGCATTATTTGTTGTATGATTTTTAGCCTAAAATGACGCATACATTTTGTATGTGTCGTTTTGGGCTTATTTTTTAAAATTATGAAAAATATCTCACTTATAGGTTGTACGGGTTCGATAGGAAAACAGGTTATAGATGTAGTATCTCGAAACCCTGAAAAATTTAATATTGTATGTCTAGTTGCAAATACTAATGCTGACTTGCTTTACGAACAAACAAAACTTTTAAAGCCCGAAATTTGTGTTTTAAGGGATATGGCTGTTGCCTCAAAAGTTTGTTTTGACCTTGACGGAGTTGATTTTTATAAAGGGGAAGAAGGGGTTGAACTTGCTTCCACATATGAAAAGGCAGACTTGGTGGTTGTTGCAGTAACAGGATTTGCAGGCCTAAAAATTACCCTTTCAGCACTAAATTCAGGCAAGCAGGTTGCTCTTGCAAACAAAGAGAGTTTGGTTGTTGGTGGTCAACTTGTTACTAAACTCGCTAGAGAAAAAGGACTAGATATAATCCCTATCGATAGCGAACACTCTGCTCTTTGGCAAGGATTAAATTTTAAAAGAAATGCAAAATATAAAAACTTAATTTTAACGGCTAGTGGTGGTCCCTTCCTTAAAAAAAGTGAGGACGAATTAAAGGCTGTTACAGTAAAGGAAGCACTTTGCCACCCTAACTGGAATATGGGCAAAAAGATTACTATTGACAGTGCAACATTGCTCAATAAGGGGTTTGAAGTTTTAGAGGCTATGTGGCTTTACAATGCTCCACTTGAAAAAATTAAAACGATAATTCACCCTGAGAGTATAATACACTCTATGGTTGAGTTTGATGACGGTGCAGTAATGGCTCAAATGTCCTATCCTAATATGAGATTGCCTATCTCACTTGCTTTAACTTATCCTGAAAGAGTTTATTGTGGGCTTGAAAGTTTAGATTTTGATAGATTATCTTCTTTGAGTTTTATAAAACTTGAAAGAAAAAAATATAAATGTTATGATTTAGCACTTACTTGTGGGGAGAAGGGTGGAATTTTGCCTTGCGTTTTGAACGGCGCAGGCGAGGTTGCCGTTTCTGCTTTTATAGAAGAAAAAATTCCCTTCCTTGCGATAGGAGAAATGATAGAAAAAACTCTATCAAAGTTTGCAAATAGAGAGGTTGAAAGTTATGAAAACTTGCTTTCTGTCGATTTAGAAGCAAGACGAATAACTAGCGAATTTATTAAATAGTGGAGAGGATATGAATTTACTTTCACTTTCAAGCGTGTTATCTACCATAGGATATGTTATCGTTGCACTTTTAATTTTGCTTGCAATGATAACCGTGCATGAGTTTGGTCATTATATAGTAGGAAAAATTTTTAAATTCAAAATAAATGAGTTTTCAATAGGTATGGGACCGTTGGCTCGCTTTCCTAAATGGGATAAACAAAAGAGAAAAATTGTTTTTAAAAAAACACAATGGAAATTGAAAAGTGGTGAACTCTTTTCAATAAGGTGGTTTCCTTTAGGTGGATATTGTGCTTTTGACGGCGAGGACGGCGAAAGTACAGAAAATAAAGAAGAAGATAAGAAGGATGTTTTTGAGGACGCTCAAAAAGAATTAGAAAAAGATAACGAGATTACTGAAAGTTTTGTAAGTCAAACTGAGGTAAATTTAGATAGAAAAAACATAGAAAAAAAGACTGAAAAAGATAATAGTGGTATGTTTACTTCAAAACCACCTTGGCAACGCATTTTAGTGCTACTGGCAGGTGCTACTATGAACTATCTACTTGCAATGCTTGTTATAATTACTTCCTTCTCAATTTACGGTCAACAGTTTTATGTAGTAAATAGCGTAAATAGAGAGGTTGACAACTATGCCATATATAGTGAGTATTCTTTTGAAGATGGAGATATAATTTCAAAGGTAAACGGTCATGTTATTTATTCAACTACTGATTTTATGTCTGCATTAAAAAATAAATCACAAGGGGATATTGTAAAAGTTTGTGTATATCGACAAAATGAGGAGGGAAAACTTGTCAGCGAAGAAGTCTTGATAAAGTTGAGAGATGATGCTAAAATCGCTAATTTAACAGATACTTCTACGGTATTCAAGGTTTTTGGATTTGGAATTGTTGAGAGGGACGGCGTAAGGTATTATGACGTATCTTCAACAAATGTTAGATTGAATTTTTTTGAAACGATAGGGCACTCATTTGGTTATGCAAATTCAATGGCAACTACAATTTTTAAAGTTTTAGGTCAACTTTTGACTGGAGTAATTCGTCTTGATGATGCTGCAGGTGGTACTGTTGCTACTATTGTGGTTACAGCAAAAGTTGCCTCAATGGGCTTTGAAAATTTCCTTTATATAATCGGGTTGATTGGCGTAAATCTTGCCGTTATGAATTTACTTCCTATACCTGCTCTTGACGGTTCAAGAATTGTCTTTTCACTAATAGAGTGGATATTCAAAAAGCCTGTTAATAGAAAGGTTGAGGCGATTATTCACACAGTGGGCTTAATACTACTTTTAAGTTTTTCCGTTTTGGTTGACTTAATGTATTTTATATAAAATTTTTTAATGCACTATGTGCAAAGGAGAAAATTTATCATGGATTATTTATATGCCGTTTTAAAAATGTTAAGCGGTTTAGGTGTTTTCCTATTAGGTATGGACATTATGTCCGAGAATATGAAAAAATTGACAAACACTAAAATGAAAACCCTTTTAAATAAGGCAAACAACAAATTTGTAGGAGTTGGCATCGGTGCGTTTACTACTGCCGTTGTACAAAGTTCGGGTGTTACAACCGTACTTGTAGTAGGTTTAGTAAATGTAGGTATTATGTCGCTATATCAAGCAACTACAATTATAATGGGTTCAAATATCGGTACTTGCGTTACAGGCTTATTGGCTTCGCTAAATACTTTAAATGTAAGTGGTGGTTTTGAGTTTGCACCTTGGGCTATGCTTTTAGCTTTTGTTGGTGTTGTAATCAATATGGTTTCAAAAAAGGAGAGCGTTAAAGTTATAGCGAGTACTATTGCTGGACTTGGATTAGTTTTTGTAGGTCTTGAATTAGTATCTGGTTCAATGAAAATTTTTCATACAAGTCCTTTTGTAACAAACGCACTTGCAAAAATAACAAATCCTCTACTTTTAATTGTTTTAGGTGTTGTTTTTACGGCAATAGTTCAAAGTAGTTCTGCCATTACTACAATCATAATTCAAATGGCAGGTGCAGGCTTAATTATAGGTGGAGGTGGCAACTCCGTTCTTTATATAGTTTTAGGCTCAAATATCGGTTCTTGCGTTACAGCAATCATCTCTGCTTTTGGGGTTAGTACAAATGCAAAACGTGCAAGTTTAATTCATCTTATGTTTAATGTGTTTGGTACTATTATTTTTACAATATTATTGTTGTGCTGGAAGGGATTTTTTGATGCAACTTTTGTGTGTTGGTTCCCTAATCAAGCAGGTCTTCAAATTGCCATGTTCCATTTGTTCTTCAATGTGGCTTGCGTTGTGATGTTCTTGCCGTTTACAAGTCAATTTGTAAAACTTGCCAACTTAATCATCAAAGATAAACCTGAAAAGAAGGAAACTCAATACGTCAAAATGGACGAAAGAATCGTCAAAACTCCTGCAATCGCTCTAACTCAACTATATAATGAAACTGCAAGTATGCTAACCACTGCTATGGACGCAATGACTACCGCTTTCAATGGGTTTATCGACAAAAATAGGGACCTTGATGAAAAGGTTGAAGATAAGATTGAAGAAGTTAATAAAATGCATAAAGAGATTACCTATTTCTTGGTAAAAGTATCGGCAAGCGATGTAAATATGAGAGATGAAAAATTGATTTCAGCATTGCACTATGTACTAAACGATTCTGCGAGAATTGGCGAACTTGCTCACAACTTTACAAAATATACTAAACATTATGTTGAAGATGAACTTGTTTTCTCTGATACAGTAATTGAGGCTTTAAAAGACATGTATCAAAACATCTTAAACTTATATGAACTTGCAAAAGAGGCGTATATGAATAAAGATAAAACATTGCTTAAACAAGTTGATAATTTGGAAGACGAAATTGATAATAAACGCCGTGTTCTTGTAAATGACCATATATTAAGATTGAAGGAGGGTAAATGCCAACCACAATCTAGTGGTGTATTTATCAACCTTGTTGGAAATTTGGAAAGAGCAGCCGACCATATCACTTTTGTTGCTCACTCCATTGACTAAAAACTAACAATTTTTGAAACTTTTTTCCAAAAAGGTATTGAAAAGGCAACTAAAAAGTGTTAAAATTTCTTCACTCAATAAAAGGGAGAAACAAAATGAGAGAATTTGTGAAGAAGGTCAAGCAATTTTTCAAGACTACCTTTAAGGCAATTTGCTCTTTTGTGAAAGGATGCTTTAAATTTTTAAAAAGTCATCCGTTATTCACAGCGATAATATGTTTTGCTCTGTTCTTTATTGCGTTTATTGTTTATGTTTGGATTGTTAAAAAGAAATTTC
Organism: uncultured Clostridia bacterium; assembly: GCA_964550125.1. GTDB lineage: Bacteria > Bacillota > Clostridia > Christensenellales > Borkfalkiaceae > CAZJWC01. The sequence continues at coordinate 22,900 of CAZJWC010000009.1, forward strand.
CACTTTTTTACCCCTTGTCAGGAACCCAGTTTGCAATTATATTTACGGGTTTGTTGATTTTCTTTTCAATAGCTATCCTTGTCGGCTTTATTTTGCGACTTACTAAAAGACAGGAAAAGATGAATAATGAACTTTTATCACAGAATAAAGAGATTGCCACATCTTATCTAAAAAGTAGCATAATGCCCTACATAGCGTTGACAAATGTGTCAATAAAAAGAAACTACAAACCACCTATGGCTTCAAGACCTATGTTTGTGGGAACTTTAGACGGCTTGAAGGAAAGTTTTGAAAAGAATAAAATTTACAATGAATTTAAACCTGATGAGTTTTACTTTACAATCTCGCAAGATAAAGTATCCTTTTCAACTACAGAGCCTGACTATGTGCAAGAGTTTTCTCAAAGATTTTTTACTGTGGGCAGTTTGCAAGCAAAACATCAAGTTAAAAAAATGTGTATTGCCACAGCAAAAAACGTTGGTAACGGAAGTGCTTGCAATCTAACTTGTGGAGTGTTCAAAAAAGGTGAAAAGAAAAATAGCTATTTACATAAAACAAGCCAGATTTTTTCAATAGAAAAAAACAGTGATATAAAGATAACACTTTTTGTTAAGGACCTTGTTGATGATGGAGAATATTATTTGTATTTTAAGTATACAAATATTTATGGCGACAAGTATTTACAACCATATCCCTTTAAAGTTAAGGACAGCGTGATTGATAAAATTTGTCTTGATTCAAACCAAATAAAAATGAAATAAAATAAAGGCTTACGATTTAATCGTAAGCCTTTTTAATATTAAAATTATTCTTTTCGTATCTGCGACCATAAAAAGATAATTATTTGTAGGGGAATACCTACAAAAAATATAGGCCACATTTTAACATAACTAAGTGATGCTAAAAAGATTGAAAGCAAAGTTGACCAGTTGAGTACAGTGTTTATGATAAAGGCGTATTTTCTTCTGCCCCATTTAAAGTTGAAAATTAAAAGTAAAACAGCCGAGGCAGGTATACAAAAAATAAAAACTACCCATAAATTTGCATATTCAAATTTGTAGATAACTGCATAAACATAAAACAGTGTTGCTACAAACCAAACCATAACTACAAACAACAAAGTAATTGCAAGTTTGTTGTACTTGGTTTTTTCAGGCATAAGATATTTTTCTTTTTCCTCATCGCTGTTTTCGTTGAGTATATAGTCAACGGTAACTCCAAACTTTGAGGCAAGTTCCTTTAAGGTTTGTATATCTGGTATCGATTCTCCTCTTTCCCATTTTGAAACTGCCTTGTCGGTATAATTTAACTCCTCTGCAAGTTCTGCTTGAGTCATTTTATGTCTTTTTCGTAACTCTATTATGTTTTCAGCAATTATTTGTTTTAAATCCTTCATAGTTTTATTATAACATAAAAATTTATAAAAGCCACAAAAAAAATTATTATTAAAAAATTTTTTTATTTTCAAATGGTGGAAAACTTAATTTTGAGGGGAAAAATCGCTATTGATATTGACATTTATCACTTTTAATGTTACTATTTTTTATATAGAGAGAGTTGTTTAATATGATAAGGGTGGTCAAAATATGGAGGAGATGATTTCAAGAACGTGCGCTACTTGTGGAAGCAGATGTAACTACAAGGACGGAGTGTTTGTTTGTCAAAACTGTGGTAATGTTTATGTTAAAGTCAACAGCAATAACAAGTTGCTTGCTGACTTGTCCGTTGCACAAAGTTACAGACAAAATGCCGAGTTTTCAAAAGCACAAAAAATTTATAATGATGTTATTTCACACAATAAAACCGCAGATTTGTCCGAGGCTTTCTGGGGTTTGTTTTTATGTGATTTTAATGTTGTTTTTGAGTTTAATGAAAAAGACGTTGCGTTCCCATCTTTTTATTCAATGAAAACGGAGAGCGTTTATGAGGCGGAAAGTTATAAAACTGCTATTGCCTATATAGGAAAAACTTCTCCATTGAAAGCAAGTTCGTACAAAAAGATTGCTAGCGAGATTGAAAGCGCAAGAAAAAACTATATTGAAATTGAAAAGAATAATCAGCCATACGATTTGTTTATATGCTTTAAAGATTTAGTACCTGATAATATGACGGCTAGGGAACTTTATAATCATTTAAGTAGTAAGTATAGGGTTTTCTTTTCGCCCATATCTTTAAATAATGTAAAGGGAAATTTCCGTGAATATGAACCTAATATATATTACGCCTTGTATACCTCAAAGGTAATGTTGGTGGTTTGTTCAAATAATAAAAATGTAACATCGCAATGGGTAAAGAATGAGTGGAGCCGTTTTAGTGATATTGCATCTGGTTCAAAAAAGTCGATTATACCCATTTTTTCAAATGGCTATCAGCCTAATATGTTGCCTAGTGGTTTATCAAAATATCAAGGTTTGTTTGACGGAAGAAGTTTGATTGCCGATTTAGAGAAAAACTTACAAGGTATTTTTGAAAACGGAAATAAGGAAGACGCACCTAAAAGGGACAACCACTCCTCAAGAGAAAAGAGGGCTGAAATTGAATTAAGTTCGGGCAACTTTGAAAAAGCAAAGGCGTTATATGATGAGATTTTAAACGACTATCCAGAAAGTGGAAATGCTTGGTGGGGCCTTTTCCTTGCAGAGCAAAAACTTAAAAATGAAGATAAAATTATCGACCCGTCAAACTCTACTATATATTCTGTTTACGATAACACTAATTATAAAAATGCTTTACGCTTTGCTGACGACAACTTGCGAGAAAGAATAAAGGCCTTAAATAATAAAGCAGAGCAAATGGTTGAGGACGTATATTTATATATAAAAAACGGACGATACCCTGGTGCGAAAAGACTTTGCAAAAAGATTTTGTCAGTATGTCCTACAGATATAAATATATGGTGGTTACTCTTGTGCTTGAATTTTGAGTGGGACGGAAAGGACGTTAAAAAGGGGGTTGAGATAGGTTCTAAAAAGATTGAGGAGAGTAAAGAGTATCAAGCAATTTTGAAATATGATTCTCAATCAGGAGGGAAATATAAATCAATTTTAGGACAGATTAAAAAACACGAACAGATAAATGAATTTGAACGAGCAAGGGAAGAAAAACTAGAAGAAGCAAAGAAGGAATTAGAAAAGCAAAGTGCTGAAAAAGAAATAGTAGTACCCCCTCCTGCTTCCCAAACTGTCGAAAAAGAAGTTAAAATACGCAGAGAGGAAGTTCGTAAGCAATATATACACAATACGATAACAACCCATAAAAAGAGCAACTTTTTTAAAAAGGCTTTGCTTATAGGCTCAATCACTACAGTTTTAATTTTATCTTTTACTCTGGTTACTTTTGTTTTTTTAAAGGGATTAAATAACGGAGTTTTTAGGTATACCTTACAGGAGGACGATACCTATTGCGTAACAGGTTACCTCTCGCTTGGAAAAAGTAATGAAATTGAAATTCCAAGTGAATATCATGATAAAAAGGTAACTGCTATTGCAGATAATGTATTTAAAAATAAAACGAAGATTGAAGAAATTACCCTTCCCGATACAATAAAGTATATAGGGAAAGATGCCTTTTACGGTACGGGTTACTATAATGAACTTACAAACTGGGAGGGAGAAACTCTTTATATAGGCAATTACTTAATCAACTCAAAAACTACTCTATTAAATTCTTTTAGTTTTAAGAAAGGGGTAACACTAATTGCCGACTATGCTTTTGAAAACTGCACTAATCTTGCAAACGTAACTTTGCCCTCTACTGTTGAAAGTGTTGGAAAGTACGCATTTTCAGGTTGCACTTCTCTTACTGATTTTGCTTTTTCAACGTCAACCAAATATATAGGAGAGGGAGTTTTTTCAGGGGATACAATGCTTGAAAATGTTATCGTTCCAAATGAAAACTTATATTATACTACTGAAAACAATGTTTTGTATAATAAAGATAAAAGCATTTTACTTGCCTATCCTTCAGGGTGTGAAGATAAAAGTTTTACACTTTTAGATAGTGTAAAGCGTATTGCCGAAAGGGCATTTTATCACGCACAATATATTAAAAATTTACATTTTGGAGAGAACTCACATCTTCTTGAAATTGAGGAGAGTGCTTTTAACAACTGTTTAGCATTAAAAAGTTTAAGTTTGCCTAATGGAGTTACGCAAATCGGTAAATACGCATTTGCTAATTGCGTTGCGTTGCAGTCTGTTTTGATATCAAGTAAAGTTGAAAAGATAGGTACGAGTGCGTTTTCTTCCTGCAATCAACTATTAGATGTATATATTGATAGTTATGAAGTTGCGTCAAACTTTACAAGTTCAACTAGTCAAGGAAGTATATGCAGTCAAAAGGATACTGATGTTTACGTTAATACAAAGATAGGTGCTAATAATGTAGGTGCGTATTTATCAAAAAAATATCAAATGGATACTAATATTCATACGGTGAACGGCGAAACATATTATAAATATGGGTACAAAAGATGATAAGAACTATTTGTTTAGATGGACGGAATATCAATTACAATTTGGTATATAAGAACGTCAAAAATATGATATTGCGTGTGAAGGCAGATATGACAGTAAGTGTGTCTGCTAAAATACGCACGCCTATAAATGTGGTTGAAGATTTTATCTATGCAAATTCCGATTTTATTTTATCAACTATTCGCAAATTTTCTAAATTGAGAGTGAATAGGGAAAAAGCCTTGCAATATGTAACAGGTGAAAAGATATTGTTTTTGGGCAACGAGTTGCCCTTAAATGTTGTTGAGGGAAAAAATAAGATAGGCACTAACAGTCAAATAATTTTTATTTCTACAAGTAGGTACTATGATGTTGACTATAAAAAAGAACAACTTAAGCGTTGGCTTGATGGCAAACTGAAAAGGTTGGTTACTGCATTAGTTGATAAAAACTACCCTCCCTTTCAAAAAGTGGGGGTAGAGTATCCCAAAATTACTTTTAGAAGTATGACTTCAAGGTGGGGTAGTTGTAATTACAAAAAAAAGATAATAACATTTTCAAAAGAGTTGATTCATTACCCCGTAACTTGTATAGAGTATGTTGTCGTGCATGAACTTGCCCATTTTTTACAACCCAATCACTCAAAAAGTTTTTACGATATAGTAGAGCAGATTTTACCCGACTACAAGTTTAGAAAAAACCTATTATCTCAAATGCAATATGTTGGATAAAGTGTAAAAAATTACTTGACAAATAATAAATAGTTGACTAAAATAAAATCAATCAAAGCAAAAGACTATGACGAAGAAAGTCGAAAATAGGTTTTTTAAGAGAGTTAGTGGTTGGTGGAAACTAACATAATTTATTTTCAAGTGCTATCCCTTCCGAGTTGAAACCCCGAAAGCATAAAAGCAAGTAGACGGTTTCCGGTTTTGTCCCGTTAAGACAAGGGGTTTGTTTGAACCTTTAAAGTGGCGTATACTTATACGCAAATTGAGTGGTACCGCGGTCTACATCGTCTCAAAGCATTTGCTTTGAGATTTTTTTATTTTGGAGATAAAATTATGGTAGAAAAAAGAAATGAATTAAATGAAAAAATTCAAGAAGTTGCTGAACGTATAAGGGCAGCAAGAGAGGACACTGGGCTTTCAATGGCACAAATGGCTAAAGAACTTGAAATGACGACCGAGGAGTATGCAATGTATGAAACGGGCATACAAGATTTCAGTTTCACTTTCATTTATAAATTTGCTAATGTTTGTGGCCTTGAAATTACTGATATTATGGAGGGAACTAGTCCTTCACTAAAAGGTTTTACGGTTACTAGAAAAGGGCAAGGTACCCCTATAGTTCGTAGAGAGGGATTTGTTTATAACCGTCTTGCTCCACTATTTAAAGATAAGATTGCTGAACCCTTTCATGTTGTAGTTCCTTATTCAGAGGAGGCACTTTCAGGACCTTTGCATATGGCTACACATAAAGGTCAAGAACTTGATATTGTTATAAAAGGAACGGTAAAAATTTATATCGGCGAAAATAGCGTAACTTTAAATGAGGGAGATAGCGTATACTATGATAGTTCAATTCCTCATGACGAGGTGGCTTTAAACGGAAAGGATTGCGAACTTTATGCAATAGTTATGAATAGTGAAAAGGAAGACGACTTTAGGGTTGAGGACTATGTTTCAAATAGAGTGTCAACTTTTACTGACAGTGCAAAATTGAAACAACCTGTCTATGAAAAATTCATTTCAACAAAGTGTGATGAACAAGGTGTACTTACCGATATAAAGTTTAAAAATTGTGAAAAATTCAACTTTGCCTATGATGTTGTTGATGCCATTGCAGAAAAATCACCTTATAAAACTGCAATGATATATATTTCAAAAAATCACGAGGAAAAGAAAATTACCTTTGAAGATATGGCAAAGCATACCAATATGACGGCCAATTACTTTAAATCGTTAGGCATCAAAAAGGGCGATAAAGTAATGTTAGTATTAAAAAGGCATTATCAATTTTGGTATTCAATCCTTGCTTTGCACAAAATAGGAGCAGTTGTAATTCCTGCAACTAGCCAACTTTTAGAGCACGATTTTGAGTATCGTTTTAGGGCAGGTAATGTTAAGGCAATCGTTTGTACTGCTGATGGTGAAACTGCCTCACAAGCAGAAATTGCTATGCAAAAGGTTGATGTTCCTATCAAGGTTATCGTAAACGGCTTGCGTGAAGGCTGGTCTTGTTTTGATAAAGAATATAAAAAATTCTCACAAGAATTTGATAGACCTTCAGGCGAAGAAGATACAAGTGTAAACGATACAATGCTTATGTTCTTTACTTCAGGAACTACTGGTTATCCTAAAATTGCTTGCCATACTTTTGGTTATCCTTTGGGACACTTTATTACAGCAAAATATTGGCATAATGTTGACCCTAACGGTTTACATTTTACTATTGCTGAAACAGGTTGGGGTAAGGCTCTTTGGGGTAAACTTTACGGACAATGGCTTTGCGAGGCTGGTGTGTTTGTTTACGATTTTGATAAATTTGTTGCAGACGATATTTTAAATATAATCGGTCAATACGGAATAACTACCTTCTGCGCACCTCCTACAATGTATCGTTTCTTTATTAAAGAGGACTTGTCAAATTATGACCTATCTTCAATAAAGTATGCAACTACTGCAGGTGAAGCATTGAACCCCGAAGTATATAATCAATTTTTGAGAGCGACTGGAATAAAAATTATGGAAGGTTTTGGTCAAACGGAAACCACCCTTACTATTTGCAATTTAGTCGGTCAAACTAATAAGATTGGTTCTATGGGTAAGCCTTCTCCCTTGTATGATGTTTGCATTTTAAATGAAAATGGTGAGATTGCAAGAGTTGGCGAGGTTGGCGAGATTTGCGTAAAGACGAGTGAAAATGTTCCATTTGGCTTGTTTAGTGAATACTATAATGACGAAGAAAAGACGAAGGCTGTTTGGCATGACGGATATTACCATACTGGTGATACCGCTTATAAAGATGAAAGTGGTTATTTTTGGTATGTTGGTAGAAATGACGATGTAATCAAGTCGAGTGGTTATCGTATAGGACCTTTTGAAATTGAAAGCGTAATTATGGAACTTCCTTATGTTTTAGAGTGTGCTGTTACACCAGTACCCGACCCAGTTCGTGGTCAAGTGGTAAAGGCAACTATCGTTTTAACTAAAAATGCCGAACCTAGTGAAGACCTAAAAAAAGAAATTCAAATGTATGTTAAAAAACATACTGCACCTTATAAATATCCAAGAGTGGTTGAGTTTGTTGAGGCTCTACCTAAAACAATCAGTGGTAAAATTAGAAGGGTTGAATTAAAATAGCCGTTGACGAAATGCAAATACAATGTTATAATTAAAAAAAGTTTGATGGGGGAAATGATGGATAAAGTTGAACTTATTTATGCAATGCGTTTGCTACTTTCAGCACTAATAGGATTTATAATAGGTGTTGAAAGAAAAATGCGTTCAAAGGAAGCAGGTATGCGTACGCACGCTATGGTTTGCTTGGGTGCGTGTTTGTTTATGTTAATTTCAAAGTACGGATTTAGCGATGTTGATACTTATGACGCTTCGAGAATTGCCTCTCAAGTAGTTGCCGGCGTTGGTTTTTTGGGTGCAGGTATGATACTTTACAGAAAACACTCAATACACGGCTTAACTACTGCCGCAGGTATTTGGGCAACAGCAGGTATAGGTATGGCGATAGGCTGTGGACTTTACATAGTGGCAATAAGTGCAACAATAGTTATGATGATAGTTTTACTTTTGTTGTGTTTGCCTATAAATTTTTTACGCACACCTGATAGACCAATCGTTAAAGTAGTTTTTGAGTGCAATGAAAGGGAAGACGAAACCTTAAAGTCTATATTTAACATTAAGGATTTTGATTCTTGTGAAATTACAAGGAAAGATGAAATGGCTTTGTATACTGCTTATTTTTCACTCCCTCAAAATATTGACGAGTCAGCCCTTAAAAATATTTTGCTTGAAAATAAATTCATAAAGCAAATTGAAAAAAATCAAGCAGATAGAGGTAATCTAGTATAAGGTGCGAGGATATGTCCTGCAAAAATGTTAGCAGATTTATCCTTATAACAAAATTTTGATATGGCTATGATTGAAGAAATTGTCGCACCAAAGTGTTTTAAAGTCCTTTATGACGAGCAAATTGTAAATATAAAAGTATAAAAATGCTTGTGAGAAAAATCACAAGCATTATTTTTTGTCCTATTTTATTAAATGACATGGTGCGAAGTAGGATTTACAAGTTATTTTTTTATATTTTTCACTATTGACTAATCGTAATGCAAGTGATAAAATAATAATGAGTAATTTTATGGAGATAAATGATGCAAATTAAGAAAAGACTTTTAAATACAATGCTAATAATTTTAGGGGTTATCTTCCTATGCACAAGTACGATTGCGTTGATTTTGTTAAATTGCAATTATCAAGCACGAGCAACTGAAGGTGTAGACGAGGACGAAGAAATAGTTGATGTATGGAACGGAAGTTCACTATTTACTGAAGATGAAAAAGCTATAAACAAGATTATAAAGTGGGAAAACAATTACGATGAAGAAACTGGAAATTTTATAAATAATGGTTCACCTGAAAAACCTTATGAAATATGCGACCTTAATCAACTTATGGCATTTGTCTATCTTGTAAATGACGATGATTGCAATGAAGAATATGCAAGTAAATCATACAAACTTACAAGTGATATAACCATATATCGTTATAAAGATAGCAACGGAGACGGCGAAATTTCTTCTAACGAGTATTTTAACGATTTGAGTAATGATAATATTGCTACTGTTTCGTGGGTACCTATAGGAATTAATACTGATCTAACTTTTAAAGGCACTTTTGACGGCAACAACCACTCAATAAAAAACGTACTTTTAAATACTGATAAATATATGTTTTTAGGTATTTTTGGTGTAATAGAAGGTGCAACTATTAAAAATTTGAACGTGGAAAGATGTCTAGTTACAGATGGAACTGCAAACAAAGCCAACACTTATTCTGCTTTAGTTGGTTATACTGTATATAATGAAACAGAAACTGATTCAGTACCTGCAATAATTCAAAATTGTACCGTTAGTGGTAAAATTGATGTAACACCACAAAGTAGTAACACCAAACCAAATCAAATTTTCGGCAGTGTCGTTGGAGAGGCTGAAGGGGTGGTGCAAATAGATGGTTGCGTTAGTAATGTTAACATACTTGTACAAAATTCTTTTGAAGATTGCGAGGGACTTGTTTATTTGGGTGGAATTGCAGGTTGTCTTTGGTCTGCTTACTCAACAATAACTAATTGCGTAAACAATGGTTCTATTGAATTTTACAACAAGGGTTACGCAAATGGCTATGAAGAAAATGATACTAACACCTATTGGGTTATAGATTCCGGAACCGGTGGAATTTGTGGATATGCTTGCTTTAGTGCTATTTATAACTGCATCAATACTGGAACTTTAATAGGTTACTCAGGTATCGGTGGAATAATATATATGAGCGATTGTTCAAAGGTAATCAACTGTGTAAACCAAGGCGTTATTCAAGTTGATAACTATGCTGATGAAAGTGGCTTTAATGATGATAAATCTGTTAATTATGATAAATATTATGGAGAAGAGAATATAACAGAACTTTATGTTGGACAAATAAGTGCCTTTGTATTCGCTTATTATTATAATGGGCAATATTATGGGCAAGTGATTAACTGCGTTGCCTACGGTACAATATCCATAAATACTGAAAATGCTCTTAGTAACAACTATAAAGTAGGAAGTTTATACGGGAGTATTGTATATGTAAATGAAGAAGAAGATTCTTACTCACCTTTTATATCAAATAACTATTATAATTTAGATAGTTATGTTTTTGGAGAAAATGACGAAACTACTCTTACTATTTCTGTTGTAGGCGACTCTAATTATGTCCCCGGTAAAAAGATTGTTGATGATAGTGAAAATGAAGATAACTCTCAAATAAAGAGAGGTGATTTAGTTGGCTCACTAAATACTTGGGTTGAAACAAATTTAAGTACATATGGAGATTTAAAAAGTTGGATATCTGTATCTTATGCAGGAGTCGTTCAAGTACCTGACATTTTAGTAAGTGGTATGAGTTACGATATGCTTAATAAAACTAGTTCAGTTCCTGGTTATCAAGTTTCTTGGTTTACCGATAGTTCAATGGAAACTCCTTTTGATTTTAGTACAGCGTTAACTGAAAATGTAACATTGTACGGTGGTAACAAAGTCTTGCTTGCACCTGATAGCATTGCAATTAAAAAGACGGACGGTACAAATGTTTTACCCACTGGTAATACCGTTAATTTAACTTACGATGATTATTCAGTCGTTTTAACTGCAACTCCCTCTCATAAGTCGAGTGGTGTTACTTTTGTTTATCAATGGTATCATGATGATACTGTACTTGACAATTTTACAGAGGAAACAATAACCATTTCAAATGTAAATGAATCGGGTAAATACTATGTTGAAGTTAAGGCATATGACGGAGAAATTTGCAGTGAAATTAAAAAATCGGAAGATTCTATTATAAAAATTTCTCCAAAGGAAATTGAAAAACCTGAGGATAACGATTTAAAGAGTTACACTTACAATGCGAAGACTCAAACCCTTGCATTTAATGAAAGTTACTCTGGCATTGATTATGTTGAATTTACAGCTGACAGTGATACTCAAAAGAAAGACTATTCGGCTGATGGCTATACAGCAAATGTAACACTTAAGGACAAAGACAACTATGTTTGGGGGGACGGAACAACAACTGACGTTTCTCTAAACTGGAATATTAAAAAAATTAACTCAACTATAACTGCTAGCACTCAAACACATAATTACAGCACTCCTGATGGTGGAACATATAATCCTAATGGAGAAACTTTTGCATTAGTGGTGGATTCGGCTACTTGTCTTGATGGTTTACCTGTAACCTTGACTTATTGTTATCGTGTTGGAAATTCTGGAGCATATTCTTCTTATTCCTCAACAATTCCCTCGTTTGTAGATGCAGGCAGCTATCAAATTAAAATAAAAGCAACGGTTGAGGGTTCACCTAACTATAGCGATACTTATAAAGATGTTACTTTAACTATAAACAAGTTGAATTATAGTGATGCTGGTTGTGAGGTTGTTGCATATAGTGGAGAGTATGACGGAAATGCTCATACTATTTCAATTAGCAATCTTCCAGAGAATACTACGGTGAATTATAGTTTGAATAATTCTAATTTTAAAGATGCAATTTATAGTTTTACAGATGTATGTGATAAAACAATTTATGTTAAGTTAACAAATAAAAACTTTAATGATTCAGTCATTAGATCAAGTGTTAAAATAACAAGTAGGGAAATTTCTGTTTTTGCAAATCATGACGAAAAAGAGTATGACGGTATAGTTTTAAATCCCCAATTAACCGTTTTAAATAATCGTTTGTGTGAAGGACATACTCTTCAATTCTCTGCACCTGTAAACCTAACTGAAGTTGGTAATTTGGAATATACTGCAACCGATTTGGTTATAAAAGATGCAAGTGGTAAGAACGTAACTGCAAACTACTCAATTACAGAAAACCTTAACGGTTCAATTAAAATTAATCCTAGAACTATCACTTATACTATTAGACCAAGCGAATCTCAATTTGGAGATGCTGACGTGCAACTTTCTGGTTACGTCAGTCAAGGAACACTAGCCGGTCAGGACCCCTCAATCACATTAACAAGAGAACAAGGCGGTGTAATTGGAGTTTATAAAATAATTGGTAGTTGGACTAACAACAACTACAATGTAATTTTCCAAGGTGAAAATAGTGATAATGATTATGGTACTTATACGATTACTCAAAGAAGGGTAACTGTAAAAATAAATAAGGTAATAGCATTTAAAGGTTATCAAGAGATGCCTTTAGGGTATAAGATAAGTGAAGGCACAGTTTTAGAAGACGATAATTTAAATATCGTGCTTACGAGAGAAAGTGGAAATGCTTTGGGGGAATATCTTATCTCAGGTACTTATGACAACTCTAACTATGCTGTAACGTTTATAAACGACAATTATCAAATAGTTGACGGAATTATACAAGATTATATTATTGCAAGAACTCATCAATTTTCTTATGACGGTCAAGAACATACTGCTGAAGTTCAATTAAAAGAAGGTTTTGATAATGCAATTATTACTTACTCAAGTTCGGGTTCAGGTGAGTATACTTCCGATTTAATTTATCATACTGAAAAAGGAAGATATAAAATTTATTATAAAGTTCAATATGGCGATATGAACGAAGCATACGGATATATGACTCTTGTCATAGGAAACGGAAGTGCTTCAGGCTGTGGAACGGTGGCTTTCACTAATAATAACTCAACAGGACTTCTTGTAGGTGTTGCGTTACCTATAATAGCAACGTTAACATTAGTTTTGTTTAGAAGAAAAAGAGAAAACTAATTTTAAGGCGATAGAATATTCTATCGCCTTTTGCTTATAAAAGTTGTTGCTTTTTTCTTTATAAATATTGACAGAGGAGTGTAAAGTGTGATAAAATAAAAACAATTCTATGATTGTTAATTGTGAAAATGTGCAGTTAAGGGGATTGTAGGAAAATATGATAATTAGTTTTTGGAGGATTGTAATGAGAACTATGTCAATCGCAAGAAAGGTTATTCTCTCTTGTCTGTTTGTAATTTTGGCTGTATCTCTTTCAATGTTCGCACTGCTTATGCCAACCAAGAGTGTTGCTAAAGCATCATCTAGTGAAATTGAATATTGGGACGGTACAACTAATACAACTAAAGCCAGTGCTGGATTTACAGGTGCTGGAACTGAAGGTAGTCCATATTGTATAAGTGATGCAAATCAATTTTGTTCGTTTGTATATTTAGCTTTTACTAATGCAAATAGTTTTGCTAATAAATATTATAAGTTGACAAACGATATATATATCAACGAATATAATGGAACTGCTTTAACAAACTCAAACAATAACGGAAATCCTTTTATGTTGGGCGATAATGGAGGTAGAAACTATGTAAGCTCAACTTTTTCAGGTACATTTGATGGTAATGGGCATACTATTTACGGCTACTACTTTGCTAATACAAACGAAGGAAGTAACTCTGCTCTATTTAAGGAAAATAGTGGCACTATCAAAAACTTAAAAATGGCTAATGCTTATATCAGTACAACTGGCAGTAATGTTTCAGGTTTTGCAATTACAAATAGTGGAACTATTGAAAACTGTTCATTTGAAGGCAAATTAGTTTCATCAACTAGTAGTGTAACTTTTGCGGGCTTTGTTGGTAATAAAAACACAGGTACAATTTCAAATGTTATTTCAAATGCAAAAATTGAAGGTGAAACTGACAAAACGGTTTATGGTATTGCAGTAAATAGTGGTAATGGTACAGTTACAAATGGGTTCTACTTTACAGATGGAGATATAACATATGAAAGTGATACTAGTACAGCTGTAACTGAAGAAAACGTTATTTCATTAGTATCTAATTTGTCAAATATCTATGTTGTACAATATATGTCAAATGAAGAAACACCTCAAATTGTTTCTACGGAAATTGGCTTTGCAACAACTACTATTGATTCATTAAAACCTTCACATAGCTCTTATACTTTGACTGGTTATTCAATCGGTGCTTGGGTTGACGCTCAATCTGGTGGTTCTTCAATAACTAACTTTACAAAGAGTACAAAAGTTTATCCAGTAATGACTTTTGCCAAGGCTACTGTTCAAGTAGTTGCAAAAAATGTAGAAAATAATTTAGTTCACGATTCAACTGAGGGTGCTGATTATTATTTGAAGCAATCTTCAGGTTCATACAATGCAGGAACTGTAACAATTACAGTAAATGCTACTCACGAGTTAACTACAAATTTCACTTATGCTTGGTATAAAGATACCAACTTAATCAATGGTGCAACTTCTAATGTTTTAGTATTAGGTACGGTTGCTCATTCAGGAACTTATTATTGTAAAGTAACTGCAATCAATGGCAGTGATACTAGCACAGTTGATACTGAAAATGTTGCTGTTAAGATTAATGTTCGTAAAATTGCAGTACCTCAAGTTTCAACAAATATCACTTATAATGGTAGTGAGCAGGGTTCAGGCGTTTATGAAAATGGCTATATCGAAGTAAATGAAACTAAAAAGACAGATGTTGGTAGTGATTATAAAACAACAGTATCTTTAAAAGATACAACAAATACTGTTTGGGCTGATGAAACTACTGCTAATAAACAATTATCTTGGAGTATTAAAGTAGCTTCAATTACAGCATCTGCTGATAATATTGAAATTACTTATAACAACACTGACCAAAAGATTAATGTAGTTGTTAAAAATAGTGCAGCAGTGGTTTTACCTGATGCTATCGTAAAATATTCAACAACTGAAAATGGTGAATATACAACAGATGAAATCCTTTGCAAAAACGCAGGTACATATACTATTTACTATGAAGCATCAAACGGTTCAAACTATGGTACTGCTAAGGGTAGTGCTGTAATCACAATCAATAAAGCAACTATTGATATGAAAGACGTAACTTGGGACTATGTATCAGCATTTGAGGCTGACGGTACTAACCATGTTGTTTCTTTAAAGAATTTACCCACAGGTGTTACTGCAACTTATGAAAATAACGAAGCAGTTGATGCAGGCAAGTATACAGCAAAAGCAACTTTAGTATACGACTCTGTAAATTACGACCTTGTTAACAACAGCATTGGGGACTTATCTTGGGAAGTTGTAAAAGCAGGTTGTAAGATAGGTGGTGTAATTGATGGTGGTTCATCAAACAATTACACAGGATTATTCGTAGCACTAGGCGTTATTTCTTGCGTAGGTGTTGGCGTAATCTTTACTAGAAAAAGAAAAACAATCTAATAAAAACTAAAATATATAAAAGGCAACCCTTAGGTTGCCTTTTTTGTATTCTTGACAAAGCAAATATTTAATAGTAAAATTATAAAAACACTTTTGGAGGGAAAAATGTACCCCTATGAAATAGTCCTAGGACTAACCTTGTATGAAATTTTAATACTAGTAGGAATTATTTTTGCCTTGCTAGTTTTTAGGTTATATGCCGATAAACTAAAAATAAACGTTAAATTGCAAAATCTTTGTTATGTAAATGCGATTTTTTCAATTATTTTTGGTTATTTTTCAGCAATATTTTTTCAAGCAATCTATAATTGCTTTTCCACAGGAAAATTTGAAATAAACAAGTATACCGGGGCAACTTTTTACGGTGGACTTATCGGTGGAGTAGGTTTATTTTTGGCAATTTATTTTATCGTTGGAAAGTTTATTTTTAAAGAGGAGAAAATACACCTACAACAATTTTGGCGGGTTGCAAATGTTGCAGTTTGCTCAATACTTGTTGCACACGCTTTCGGTAGAATTGGTTGTCTAATGGCTGGTTGCTGTTACGGAAAGGAAAGTAATAGTTTTCTTGCAGTAAAACTTGTTACGCATACCTCAAAAGTTTTACCCGTTCCCCTGTTTGAAGCGATTTTCTTGCTAGGGCTTTTCGTATTACTTTCATTTCTGCTATTTAAAGGCAAGGACACTTTTTCAATATACTTAATTGCTTACGGAGTATGGAGATTTTTTATTGAGTTTTTGCGAGGGGACGATAGAGGTTCAACTTTATTTAATATTCTTTCCCCTTCACAACTGACAGCAGTTTTATTGATTATAACAGGTATTGTTATTTATTTTATAAAAAGAAAAATAGGTGAAAAGAAAGATACAAATCGTGCCTAGTAAAGTTCGTTTTTTGCCAAATTACACAATTTATACACAATTCATTTTATAATCTAATCACTAAATTAAATATCCGCTCTAACCTGTTTGTCATAGGTTGGGCATATAAATAAGATTCTCCTTAAAATGCGTATACTGTCAAAATGGTACTAAGAGAGTACCGTTTTGATGGTATTTGCTTTTTATACGAATTTTTTAAAAAAGTATTTGACATACTAAAATCATTGTGCTATAATCACAACGTAATTTAAAAGGAAGTATTGTTATGAACAATCTTAAAAACTTTTCAATTTTTACATATTACTTTTTTGGCGGCTTTTATTTTAAGAGGTGTCAATTTTAATATGTGGTTTTTTGAAAAGTAACTTTTTAATAATTATTCGGTAATTAAGCCACTCTTTTCACAAGGGTGGCTATTTTTTTTGTGAGGTAGTAAAATGGTAATCATAGTAAAAAAGGAATGTAACAAAAAGCAACTTGACAATTTAACTAACTGGGTAAAAAGTTTAGGCTTAGACACTCATATAAGCGAGGGTGCAAATTCAACGGTAATTGGATTGGTTGGTGATACTTCAGTAGTTGATATTGACCTTATCAATTCATTAGATATTGTAGACACTGTTAAGCGTGTGCAAGAACCTTATAAAAATGCTAGTAGAAAATTCCACCCTGCTGATTCAATTATTGATGTTTCAGGCAGAAAGTTCGGTGGCGACAATTTCCAAGTAATTGCTGGACCTTGTTCGGTTGAAAGTGAAAAACAAGTTATCGGTATTGCAGAGGCTGTTAAAAAATTGGGTGCAACTTTACTTCGTGGTGGTGCTTTCAAGCCTAGAACTTCCCCCTACTCTTTCCAAGGATTAAGAGATACAGGACTTCAACTTTTGTTAAAGGCAAAGGAAGAAACTGGTTTACCTATCGTAACTGAAATTATGAACGTAAATCATCTAGACCTTTTCAAAGATGTAGACCTTATTCAAGTTGGTGCAAGAAATATGCAAAACTTTGAACTTTTAAAAGAATTAGGAAAAACTAATAAACCTATCCTTTTAAAGCGTGGACTTGCAAATACTATTGAGGAGTGGCTTATGAGTGCTGAATACATTATGTCGGAAGGTAATGAAAATATTATCCTATGCGAAAGGGGTATTAGAACTTTCGAAACTTATACAAGAAATACCCTTGACTTGTCAGCAATTCCCTTGGTAAAGGAAAAGAGCCATTTACCTATCATTGTAGACCCTTCACACGCAACAGGTATTTCACGACTTGTTGAACCTTTGTCAATGGCTTCAGTTGGTGTTGGTTGTGATGGTTTAATAATTGAAGTACATAACGACCCTGCTCACGCATTGTGTGATGGTGCTCAATCATTAAAACCCGAACAATTTGCAAGCGTAATGGATAAAGTACGCCCTATGCTTGAAATTGTTGGTAAAAAAATAGATAAGTAGGTTTATTATGAAGATAGGTATTATTGGGCTGGGTTTGATAGGTGGCTCATTTGCAAAATCAATTTTAAAAAAGACAGACAACGAAGTGTACGGATATGATATAAGCGAAGATACAATGCTTAAAGGAGAACTTTTACACTCTTTTACTTCAAGACTTTCTGCTGATAATGTAGGAGAGTTGGACTTGCTTATGATTTCATTATATCCTAGAGCAGTTGAGGAATACTTAGACAAGTATGGTAACTTGCTTAAAGAAGGTACAATAATTATGGATTGTGCAGGCAATAAAAAGAATATCGTAAAAGTGTTTGAGGAGGCTTCAAAGAAGTATCCAAAATTAAAATTTATCGCCTGTCATCCTATGGCTGGCCGGGAATTTAGTGGTATTAGATATTCAACTTCAAATATGTTTGAAAATGCTTCTGTTTTGCTTTGTCCAGTAAAGGCAGAAATTGAGGACATTGCTAGCATTAAAAACCTCCTTCTTTCATTAGGCTTTTTAAAGGTCATTATTACGAAAGCAGACTTGCATGATAGGGTTATTGCCTACACATCACAACTTTGCCATCTAATTTCCTCAAGTTATATCAAAAGCCCGACAGCATTGCTTCATAGTGGTTTTTCTGCAGGAAGTTATAAAGATATGACACGAATTTCAAAATTGAACAGCAATATGTGGACTGAACTAATGGTTGATAATAAAGAAAATTTGCTTTTTGAACTTGACGAGATGATATCACATTTGCAAGAATATAGAGAGGCTATTTCCAAAGGAGATGAGGTGGAACTCAAAAGGCTTTTTGATGAAGGAAACGAACAAAAGGACAAAGTTGATAGTATAAAATGAGGTCAGTATGGATTTAAAGGTTGTAAATGTAAATGTATCAATCAATTATGACGTTTACATAGGAAATCACGCAATAGATAATATTTACGATTTTGTAAAAGGATATAAAAAGGTATGTATCATAACTGATACGGGTGTGCCTTCTTCCCACTTATCTTTAATAAAGGACAAACTAAAAAATATTGAAAATCTTTTTGTGTACTCTTTTGAGCAGGGAGAAAGTAGTAAGTGTGTTGCTCAATGGGAAAAGATACATTGTTACCTTGCAGAAAATAATTTTACTAGAAAGGATTTGCTAATTGCCGTAGGTGGTGGAGTAGTTGGAGATTTAACAGGATTTGTATCTTCAACTTATATGAGGGGTATTGACTTTATACAAGTTCCTACAACTTTACTTGCTCAAATTGATAGTTCAGTTGGTGGAAAAACGGCAATCAATATTCCTCAAGGCAAAAACCTTATTGGTGCTTTTTATCAACCTAAAGTTGTGTTGTGCGATACCTCATTTTTATCTACTCTGCCCAAGCAGCAATTTTTAAATGGTATGGGCGAAGGTATAAAATACGCTTGTATGAACGAAAGTATTTATAATCTTTTATCTGCAAAGGAACTTGATTTAAACGAATTTATTTATGAGTGCGTAAAGCAAAAGCGTGATATAGTAGAGGAAGATGAAAAAGAGAGTGGTGTAAGAAAGTTCTTAAATTTAGGTCATACTTTTGCACACTCTATTGAAAAACTTTCAAACTTTACTGTTAGTCATGGACTTGCAGTTACTAAAGGGCTAATATTTGCGTTAAGATTAAGTGAGAGAACGCTCAACTTAAATAAAGAGGTTACAAAAAAGATTTTGTCAATAATTGAGAGATATGAGATAGATACCTCTTGTCCTTATTCGGTAGATGAAATGGTTGAGGTAATAAAAAGGGATAAAAAGGCAAGTGCCCTGTCTGTTGATTTTGTGTTAGTAGAAAAAATAGGAAAATTATGTACTCAATCTTTCACCTTTGAAAATTTAAGGAGTTTATTATGTTAACAGCAAAAATTTCAAGGTCAAGTTTAAAGGGCGATTATTTCGCTATTCCTTCAAAGTCTTTTGTACATCGTGCTTTAATTTGTGCATCACTTTCAAAAAGTGAAAGTGTTGTAAAGGGAATTTCTCTTTCAAATGATATTACTGCTACGGTCGGTGCGTTGAATTCACTTGGTGCTGATATTAGGCTTGAAGGGGATTGTGCTTATGTTAAACCTATCAATTCTCCTAAAAATTGTAAAGTTGATTGTCTTGAAAGTGGTTCAACCTTGCGTTTTATTCTTCCATTAATATCTTTTTTGGGGGTAGAGTGTGAGGTGGTTGGTTCACAACGACTTGCCCAAAGACCTATTGTTGAACTTATCTCTTGTCTTGAAAAAGCAGGAGTAAAATTTGAAAATAAAAGTTTACCTTTAAAACTTTCTGGTGGTGTGCAAAAATATAAATTTGCAATAAATGGCGAAAAGAGTTCGCAATATATTACAGGTTTATTGCTTGCTTCGCCCTATCTAAAAAAAGATATAGTTATAGAGGTTTTAGGTAGGCAAACATCAGTAGGGTATATAGATATTACCTTACAAATAATGCGAGAGTTTGGAGTTATCGTTCAAAAAACTCATAATGGTTATTATATAAAAGCAGGTCAAAGTTATTCCCTTTCAAATGGAGAATATAAAATCGAAGGGGACTATTCAAATGCAAGTTATTTTATGCTGGCAGGAGTTTTTGATGGCAATATAAACATACATAATTTAAAAGAGGACTCAACTCAAGGAGATAGAAAGGTTGTTGACATTTTAAAACAAATGGGAGCAAAAATCTCTTTTGAGGCAGGAGTGCTTAAATGCGAGAGGAGTGCTCTTTGGGGTGTAGAAGTAGATGGGACTGATATTCCTGATATGATACCTACAATTGCAATAGCTTGTGCTTTTGCAAATGGAGAGAGTAAAATAACTGGAGTGGATAGGCTTAAAGATAAAGAGTGTGATAGATTGCAGGCGATTATAGATATATTAGATATTCTTTGTGTTGACTATGAATATCATACTAATTGTTTAAAAATTTGGGGTGGATTTCAGCCTTGCGATAACTATCATTTTGTTTCTCAAAATGACCATAGGATTGCTATGATTTCTGCTGTTGTAGGTGCTTTGGTTGGTAATACTAACATTGTAGATTTTGGTGCTATAAATAAATCTTATCCTAACTTTACTGAAGATTTTTCAAAACTTGGAGGACTAATAAGCGTTGAATAATGTGATTAAGTATAATATAACTGGAGGCTCACACTCTGATTTTATAAGTATTGAAGTTGAAGGTTTTGAAAAAGGCTTTCATATCAATATGGAAGAACTTAAAAAATTTATGCAAAGAAGAAAAGCATCAAACTCAAGTTTTTCTACTTCAAGAATAGAGGATGATGAAATTGTTTTTGAAAGTGGAGTTGAGTGTGATGTTACGACAGGCGAAAAAATAGTTGCTAAAATTTTCAATAAGTCAAAAAGGTCAAACGACTACGATAATTTAAAGTATTGTCCACGCCCCTCACACGCAGATTTTTCTGCCTACTCAAAGTATGGTTTGGAGTATGATATGCGTGGTGGTGGAAAATTTTCAGGTCGGCTAACTGCTTGTATGTGTATTGCAGGTGGTATTGCTAAACAAATTTTAGAGAAAAAAGGCGTATTTGTAAATGCATATATTTCATCAATAGGTGAAGTAAAAGGTTTGTCTTATAAAAGTGATTTTGTAAGCAGAGAGATGATAGAAAAAGTTTCAAATACTTCTTTTCCAGTACTCAAAAATGGCAACGAAATGTTGAAGGTGATTGAAAAAGCGAAAAGTGAAGGAGATAGTGTAGGAGGTATTGTTGAGTGCATCTGTACAGGCATAAAAGCAGGTATAGGAGATACTTTTGACAACGGTTTAGAAAGTAAAATTTCAGCCAACGTTTTTGCTATTCCTGCAGTAAAGGGAGTTGAGTTTGGGCTTGGGTTTGATATATCACAACTCAATGGAAGTAAAGCAAACGACTGTTATTTTTATGATGGAGAAAATGTTAGAACGAAAAGCAACAATAATGGTGGTATAAATGGTGGTATTTCTAATGGTATGCCTATTACCTTGTCAGTTGCGTTTAAACCTACTCCTTCAATATCAATAGAGCAAGATTCAGTCAATTTGAAAAATAAAGAAAATATTAAATTGCAAATTAAGGGTAGACACGATGCTTGTATCGTTCCTCGTGCCGTACCTGTAGTTGAGGCAATGGTTGCACTTGCAATTTATAACGAATATTTGGTAGATTAAAATGTTATACTTATTAGGAAAAACCTTAAAACATAGTTATTCAAAAGTTATACATAATTTGCTTGGTAGTGAGTATGAATTAAAAGAACTTGCTGAAGATGAGTTTGACGAATTTATCAGTTCAAGAAATTTTGACGGGCTTAATATAACTATTCCGTACAAGCAAACTATAATTAAGCATATTGATGTGCTGTCAAAAGATGCAGAGGAAATAGGTGCAGTTAATACTGTTGTAAATAAAAAAGGAAAACTTTATGGATATAATACCGATTATTACGGACTAAAATATCTTTTTAAAGGTAGAAGCATTGAGGGTAAAAAAGTGCTTATTTTAGGTACAGGTGGCACAAGTAAAACTGCACAAAAAGTAGTTAAGGATTTAAAGTGCAGGGAGGTTTACGTTGTTGGTAGAAATTCAAGTATAAATTATGAAAACTGCTATGATATTGATGAAGCCTCAGTTATAATAAATACTACTCCTTTGGGAATGTTTCCAAATATTAACGAAAAGGCTGTTGATTTAAGCAGATTTAAAAATTTAGAGTTTGTAGTTGATGTTATTTATAATCCTTTTAAAACAATGCTACTACAACAAGCAAAAACACTTTCAGTTGATTGCGTGGGCGGACTACAAATGCTTGTGGCTCAAGCGTATTTTTCTAATTGTTTATTCCGGGGTATTGATGTTGATTTTGAAAAGGGTAAAAAGACTATTGATTTAATTTATCGTAAAATCTTTTTAAAAACTTGCAACATTGCTTTAGTTGGTATGCCCTCTTGTGGTAAAAGTACGATAGGTAAAATTCTTGCTGAAAAACTTGAACTTGAATTTGTTGACATAGATTACGAGGTCGAAAAGGTTGCAAATAAATCAATTCCTCAAATTTTTGAAGATGCAGGAGAGGATTGCTTTAGAGAACTTGAAAGGAAGATTATTGACGAATATAAGTTGGAAAAAGGGAAGGTAATAGCAACGGGCGGAGGAGCAATTTTAAGAGAGGATAACCGAACCAACATTAGTTTAAACAGTTTAGTTATATATATCAAGCGTGATTTAGAAAAACTTGTTGGCGAGGGGCGACCTCTTTCAAAAAATAAAACTGCTATCAAAAAC
Source organism: uncultured Clostridia bacterium (assembly GCA_964550125.1). Taxonomy (GTDB): domain Bacteria; phylum Bacillota; class Clostridia; order Christensenellales; family Borkfalkiaceae; genus CAZJWC01. The sequence continues at coordinate 45,979 of CAZJWC010000009.1, forward strand.
CTATACGAGAAAAGAAAAAACTACTATAAATCTGTTGCTGACTTAATTATTGAAAATGACGATTTACAATTAACTACAAATAAAATTTTGGAGTATTTATTATGAAGATTTTAGTTATAAACGGTGTAAATTTAAATATGCTTGGTATCCGTGAACCTAATTTATACGGCAAGCAAACCTATAAAGATTTAGTTGACTATATAGAAGAAAATGCAAAATTGCTTGATTTGTCAGTTAAGGTTGTGCAAAGCAACTACGAGGGTGAGATTGTTGATTTTATTCAAAAGGCATATGGTGAGTATGACGGAATTTTAATCAATGCAGGTGCTTATACTCATACTAGCGTGGCAATTTTAGATGCCTTAAAGGCTGTGGCATTACCAACTGTTGAGGTGCATTTGACAAACATAAACACACGAGAGGGGTTTAGAAAGTTGAGTTATATTTCAATGTATGCTCAAAAAACAATTTGTGGCAAAGGTTTTGAAGGGTATTTAGAAGGTTTAATGTATTTTAAAAGGACATAAGAGAGAGTGAAAACTCTCTTTTTTTATTGCCAAAAATGTAACATACAATGTTAATTTTCACAAATTGATTTTGGGGTAGGTATTGACATTGAGTTATTTGTTTGATATCATTGATATGCGTAGTTGTATACGTTTATGGTAAGGTTTGGAGGGGAAATATGGACGATAAAGAGTACGAGTATGAGCATAACCCTAGTGGAGATATTTACAACGAAAGTAGTGATAGTGGCAAAAATAAAAATGATACGCCACAAGGCGTAGCGATTCCTATATCACTACCTGTTTTTTTTAATGAGAATAGTTTTTCATCTTGCGTTAATTGTAATAGTGAGTGTAAAAAACTTTTACAGTCAATTCAGGGCGTTATAGATAATATGAAAAAAATCAATCCTGAGTTCGAAAAATATGCACGAGTTGGATTGATGCCTGTGCTTATTCCTAATCAAAATCAAGTACAAGTGGAAAGCGAGTTGACAGATCCTTTTGGGTTGCCTAGTACATCTTTTGAGAGTCAACAAGATGGTATTGACGGGCCTAAACATATTGATGTCTTGCAAGAACCTTCTTACATTTATAATGAGCAGGAAAGTTATATTGAAAATGCTCCCGAGGTTAACTACAATATTGAGGAGGATATAAAGAGTGTTGAAACGAATTCAATCTCAACAATGGTAGCACCAGAGGTGCAACAATTCCAAGAAGTGCCTTATAAAAAGACGCTTATGGAAGAAATCCAAGGAAGTTCAAACGACCAACTTTTTGAAGATGAAGATATTCAGCCTCAAGAAGAAAATTATGTATCAAATGATGTATTTGAAACAGAGCAAAATCAATTAGAAGAAACCGAAACTTATGAAGAGCAACCTCAAGAGTATGAAGAACCTGAAGAGGAAGTTGTAGAGAATACTCAAGAGTATATTGAGGAACAACCTCAATATGAACAAGATGAGTATTATCAACAAGGCGAGCAAGTAGAAGAAACAGAAACTTACGAGGAGCAATCTCAAGAGTATGAAGAACCTCAAGAGGAAGTTGTAGAGAATACTCAAGAGTATATTGAGGAACAACCTCAATGTGAACAAGATGAGTATTATCAAGAAAACGAGCAAGTAGAAGAAACTGAAACTTACGAGGAGCAACCTCAAGAGTTTGAACAATCTCAAGAGGCAATTGTAGAGAATACTCAAGAGTATATTGAGGAACAACCTCAATATGAACAAGATGAGTATTATCAACAAGGCGAGCAAGTAGAAGAAACAGAAACTTACGAGGAGCAACCTCAAGAGTATGAACAATCTCAAGAGGAAGTTGTAGAGAATACTCAAGAGTATATTGAGGAGATACCTCAATATGAACAAGATGAGTATTATCAACAAGGCGAGCAAGTAGAAGAAACCGAAACTTACGAGGAGCAATCTCAAGAGTATGAACAATCTCAAGAGGAAATTGTAGAGAATACTCAAGAAGAAATTGAACAGGCAACTGAAAATCGTACATACGGCTTATTTGCTGAAGAAATGGTTTATTCAAGATATGAAAACTCTAATACAAATGAGCAACCTCAAGAGTATGAAGAACCTCAAGAGGAAGTTGTAGAGAATACTCAAGAGTATATTGAGAAGCAACCTCAATATGAACAAGATGAGTATTATCAAGAAGGCGAGCAAGTAGAAGAAACTGAAACTTACGAGGAAGAACCTCAAGAAGAAGTTGTAGATAATACTCAAGAGAACTTGGAATATAGTCAGGAAAGTGAAACACTAGAAGAAAACCGAGAAGAAACTTTAGAGCAAGAAAAAATTCCGTCAACAAGAGAGAACTTTTTTGCAAATGGTGCTTCGGCTAGTGGTGAAGTAAATGAGTATAAAATTCCTCAAGGTCAGCCTGAAAGAATAAACTTCTTTAAGAGTTATGATGAGATAACCGTGAGTGATGATAGGTATTCAGTTCCTACTGGGAGAGAACAAAATGATGTAGAAACGGAGAAGGAAGACCTTCCCGAGCAAGACGCAGACCCACCAGATGAACAGCAAGCCTGTGTCGAAACCGAACAGATTGAAGATGCTCAACAATCGTGTAGTGTGAGTGAGCAAAATTATGAAGTTCAAGATGAAGTAGATGAATATAAAGAAGAAAGTTTAGAACAAGACAACTTTAAAAACGATGGATATGATAGTGGGGACACCCAAGAAGATGAAGATATGAAGAAAAATCAGGAAAATAATTCAAATCAAAACATAAACAATAGTGCTTTTTCTCAATACTTTTCAAGACCTATACCTAGAAGTCAAGAAGTAAATGAGGAAACCGAAATGGAGAAACCTGAACAACAGGTACAACCTCAACAACCATTTGCAAATCAACAAATGGCACAGCCACAACAACCATTTGCAAATCAACAGATGGCACAACCTCAACAGCCGTTTGCAAATCAACAAATGGCACAGCCTCAACAAAATGTAAATCTAAATGAGAAGTATGGCAATACTGCTTTCTCACAATATTTTGCAAGAGGAAATCAAGGTGGTGCACAACCTCAACAGCCATTTACTAATGGTCCAATGGGACAACCTCAACAAGCACAGCCTCAACAGCCATTTGCTAATGGTCCAATGGCACAACCTCAACAGCCATTTGCAAATCAACAGCAAACACAACCCCAACAAAATTTAAATGAGAAGTATGGCAATACGGCTTTCTCACAATATTTTGCAAAGAGTAATCAGGGTGGTGCACAACCTCAACAGCCATTTACTAATGGTCCAATGGGACAACCTCAACAGCCATTTGCTAATGGTCCAATGGCACAGCCTCAACAGCCATTTGCTAATGGTCCAATGGCACAGCCTCAACAGCCATTTGCTAATGGTCCAATGGCACAGCCTCAACAGCCGTTTGCAAATCAACAAATGGCACAGCCTCAACAGCCGTTTGCAAATCAACAAATGGTACAGCCTCAACAGCCGTTTGCAAATCAACAAATGGCACAGCCTCAACACCCGTTTGCAAATCAACAAATGGTACAGCCTCAACAACCATTTGCAAATCAACAAATAGCACAACCTCAACAGCCATTTGCAAATCAACAGCAAACACAACCTCAACAAAATGTAAACTTAAATGAGAAGTATGGCAATACGGCTTTCTCACAATATTTTGCAAAGGGAAATCAAGGTGGTGCACAACCTCAACAACAGACACAACCTCAACAAAATGTAAACTTAAATGAGAAGTATGGCAATACGGCTTTCTCACAATATTTTGCAAAGGGAAATCAAGGTGGTGCACAACCTCAACAACAGACACAACCTCAACAAAATGTAAACTTAAATGAGAAGTATGGCAATACGGCTTTCTCACAATATTTTGCAAAGGGAAATCAAGGTAGTGCAGAACCTCAACAAGTACAGCCTCAACCTACTGTTATTCATAATGACAGCGAGGAAGATGTTTTTGTTCATGCAAACCCCCAACCTAATTCGCAGACAAACGAACCTAAAAATGAGAACGCACCAAGTGGGTTAGCATTTGTGCAAAAAGATGTTGAAGATAAGCGAACAGAAACGGAAGTAAAAGAAACTGAAATTGCTCCTATACAACCTGAAAACAATGCAGTTGCACCTATTCAGCAAGAGGGGAACGGTTTAATGCCTGCTGGTATGGAAGGTTACAATAATGGTTTAATGCCTGCCGGTATGGAAGGTTACAATAATGGTTTAATGCCTGCCGGTATGGAAGGTTACAATAATGGTTTAATGCCTGCCGGTATGG
>CAZJWC010000010.1:0-44972 GCA_964550125.1 uncultured Clostridia bacterium
CGTGGGCGTAGGATATTTGAGTGGCGCTGTCCTTAGTACGAGAGGACCGGGATGGACGCACCTATTGTGCATCTGTTGTCACGCCAGTGGCATAGCAGAGTAGCGAAGTGCGGATGAGATAAACGCTGAAAGCATCTAAGTGTGAAACTCACCACAAGATAAGATATCCCATATCACAAGATAGTAAGACCCCTTGTAGACTACAAGGTTGATAGGTCGGAGGTGGAAGTGCAGTAATGTATGTAGCTGACCGATACTAATAGGTCGAGGGCTTGATCTCAAATAAATGAGATTTAAAGCGGATACAGATTCTTTAATAAGTAAAGAACACTATAATTTTTACGAGCAACAAACGAATCGAAGAGATTAGTCTGCTTTTTAAATTGATTAGGCTATGTAGTTGTCAATCTATAAAGATTGTGTTATAATTAAATACGCAACCATGTATATTCTACTGTATTTATTAAACAAGATTACGATTGAGTTTAATATCTATAAATAATTTGAAGAAATTTGAAGAATTATTTATTACAGTTTATATAACCATTGCGGTGACGATGGCAAAGAGGATCCACCTGTTCTCATTCCGAACACAGAAGTTAAGCTCTTTTACGCCGAAAGTACTTGTCGGGACACCGGCTGGGAGGATAGGAAGTCGCCGCATCCATTAAAGCATTACCTAAGGTAATGCTTTTTTTTGTACATTTTTAAAAAAATTTTATCTATATTGAGGCAAAATGAATATAATTTTGCCTTTTAAAGTATTTAAATATTAGAGAAAAACAGAATAATATACTTTACAAAACTTTGCAATAGGATAAAAAAATAAATTTATTTTAATTTTATTGCAAAATTCTATTGCAAAATAAAAAGAAGTGTGCTACAATTCAGTTATGGTTACTACAAGATTTAACCATAGATTTTCATAAAAATTAAAAAAGAGGAAAAAAGTGGAAGTTAAGTACGAGGAAGATAAGGAAGAATACATTGTATGGGCAGAAAAACTTTGCGATGAAGGTTTTACGGTCTCAATGAAAAAAGTAATTGATGAATTGAGGGTATCTAGAAAATGGATATTAGTAAATTTACAACCGGTCGTAAGGTATGTAAAATATGGCACGGGTGTGCGTTCCTATTTGAGAAAAAAATTCAAATTACAAATTGATAAAGAGGATAATTCTAACCTGTTTTTTAATGAGTGGGATTTGCGTACATGGTTGGTAACAAATTGTGAATTTACTCGCCAAACAAAAGTCATTTCATTGCGTGAAGTCTTTGAAGGAGAAGAAATTGAAATAGTAAAAAAGAAGGCTTCATATATGGAAAGAATATCTCCTGAATATCTTCCACCCGATTATAAAATAATATATCAAAAAGTTCGTCCTGATGTTAGGCAACGCAACCTATATCCACATATACCTGTTGAACCTTTTGATTTTTGGGATGTAAAAAAATACTTTCCTACTGATTTTCCAAACGGTGAGCAAGCATATAGATATTTTTTTAAGAACGGTATGATTAAAATTTCAATGTTAGGAAAATCAATATTTGTAAAGGAAAAGGACATTTTTCTTGGTATAACGGTCAGTGCAGAAATAAAAAAAGAAAAGGAAGTAAATGACTTTTTTATAAAAGTTTTTCACGATTGCTAAATTTTTTGTGCTTAAACGAAATTAAGGAGGTGTGTATCAAAAAAATTCAATTATTTCGGTAGGTATAACAACTTTGAATAATAAACTCAAATAATAAGAATTATAATGTTCAAACGAAAATCACGCTAAAATTAATGCTTTTATATAGAATTGTATAGAAAGTGAAGTAAAAATTAATAAAAATGAAAATATGAATTAGCTGATTTTTTCAAACACACTTAATTCAAACGAAATTATACCTATTGAGAAATGCTCATCTTTTGTAAGATTGCTTTTGGGTAGATAAGTTTTAAATGAGAATTTATAGAGTTGTATAGAGAAAAATACGGGGTAATTCATAGAAAAAAATCTATTTAGGAGTAAAGGAGGAACACAAGAATGAAAAAAATCACATTTCACGAACTATTGAAGCCTTATGGCAAGACATATCACAACAAGTACAATCTTACGATAGAGGAAATATGGGATATGGAGAAACAAATAGCAGAGACGGGAACGCACAACTACCCCGACTTCGAGAGGGATATGAAACAAGTGAGAAAGTATGGGATGAGAGCGTTAGAATATCTCAAGACGGAAAACATTTTGAAGTTTATGAAGTTAGAAGTGATGGGAACATTGCCAGAGGAGTTGATGGCGATAGATCAACAAGTGGAAGATTTCAAGGAAATGATGAGCAAAAAGAGACCAACGAGTGGGAAGGATTGGCAAGACCATTATATGAAGTTGCTGGAGTTCGACCAAATGGTGGAGGAGACGATTTTTCTAGAGATAATAGAACCGTTCGTGAGGACAGAAATAGAGGATTAGAGAACTATAAATTAGAAAATATAGTTTAAGTTATTTATCACGCATATAAAAAGCCCTGCTTTTAAGCAGGGCTTTAGCTTTTAGTTGTCAGTCAAATTATAAATCACAGCAATTCCTATTGATGATAGATTGCCTGAGATTTTGCCGTTGCTTACAGTAAAAGTGTTATATAATCTATTATTTTCTATGCAGGTGGAGTTTAATTTTTAAAAAAATAAATCTTGATATTTAAGTAAAATACACTAAAAAAATATTCGTAAGCACTTGACATACTCGCGGGGGGGCGATTAAGTATCCTGAAACTAGCGAAATAATTAATATTATTTGATTAAGTTGCTTCATTAAATTGGCTTAAATTTCATTATCGTAATGATTCTTATTAATAAAAAACAAAGGGATAATTTTTTATCCCTTTGTAAATTTATAAAATTTTATTATCTCATCTCTTTGTCGGTTTCTAATTCTAACTGGTATATTTCTTCAAGCAAATTATCACCAAACGAGCCCCATTTGGCATAGTTTACCATCTGTTGTTTATCATCAGATAATTCTGCAACAAAAACAATATATGGCATAAATTCAGTCAAAGGTGTAGTATCCGTAGTATCTTTAGGAAATAAAGGATTTATACATTTGCAGTACTGATTTATGATTTTAACTTTATTGATTAAATAAAATATAACATTTTCGCTATTAATAATTCCTTCAGTTAGAGAATATGTATCATCATCCAAATCTGTTCTATTTGAGCCATAAATAGCGTCTTTGAATTGTTGCTTTGAGATAATCTCAGCTTGGTATTTGTTTAATAATAAGTTGTTGATTTTCTTTATTGAAACTTTATTCATATTATATAATCCTTTTAAAAATAAGAACCTTTTGCGGTTGGTACTCCATAGAATGCGTGTGTTGATGGTTTCGGCCTACCTGCCAAGTGATAGTGTGCAAAATAACCATTTTGATGAGCTGGATCCCAAACTGCTTTTAATCCATTGCTTGCTAAAGTGGCTACTTTTTCTGCTTCTGTATACAATGGTGTATAAATACTTAATCCAGATTTCATTGCTTTTGAAGCAAGTGCTATGGTTGGTATTCTAATTGGAGACACTAACATTCTACCATCTTTATCTCCAATTGCCAAGTAATAAAAACCTTTTATTAGTTCTTTAGCAACTTTAGAATATTCTTTTAATTCATATTTAACACCTTCAAAATCTATAGAAGCTACTGCAGTTGCTGCAAGAGATATTCCTGCTGAAACCATTGCAACTGTTAAACAAGTTGAAGTCAATGTGGTAGCTGCAGTTCCTGCGACAACTCCAGCGCCTACTGCAACAACTGCAGGTGCAGTTGCTCCAACTGTTGCAACTACAACTGCTGCAACTGCTACAACTGCGGCAGCAACAGCAACTACTTTTACAACTTTTTTAAATAAATTTTTAAACCATCCACAATTTTGGATTATTCCCATATCCTGCATTTCACTAAGGAGTAATCCTTCTCCATCAATATTCATAACTGCGTCTATATTTCCTTTCTCATTTATGAATGCTACACCTTGAATTTCTTCTATTTCAACAATATTTTCTCCGTTTTTTGTAGTTGCGGAAAGAGTTACTATATTTGTTTCTGAGTTATAACTGAAGTTGTAAGTTACAGATATTGCATCACAAGTTTCAATATCGCTTTCAGATAAGTTGTCTAGTTCTGCAAAATCTTCAAGAGATATTCCTTTTGTTCCTTCAAATGTAGTTAATGATTTTTCAGTTTCAAGTTTTGCATCTTCAAATTCTGCAAATATGCTTTGGTAATCAATTTCATTTGGAGTTGCATCAATTGTTCTTACCACTGAGGCTGTTGTATGTTTCGCTTCGAAATAATTAGTTAAGCAGTATGTAAGACAGCAAGTAAGTGCTAAACATATAGAAAGTATTGAAATATTAAATTTTGTCCTTTTCTTAGTCATATTTTCCTCCTAAATTGATTATATATATATTCCATTATAGTACCTGCAGGAATACTATAAGAAATACCATAGATAACATTGTTAGATTTATCTTTTAATCTAAAAGTTGTAAGACCTAAAAGTTTTCCATTTTTATCAACTAAAGCACCACCACTATTTCCATCTGAAATTGTTAGGTCGCATTGAATAACATTTCTAACTTTATCTTCGTATGACACATTTATATGTGGAATAGAAACTATGCCTGCTGTAATGGAAATTCCATAATTACTCATATTTCCAATTGCATAAACATTATCTCCATGATGTAGAGATTTGTCGTCACCAATCTTAATAGGGGATAATTTTTTATCACAATCAATTTTTAAAACGGCAATATCTAAATCTATGTCATATTTGATTACATCAACTTTTCTAAAATCTTCTTCGTCAACAAATCTAACGGAGATGTTGTCAAAAAGATAACTTTCACCTAATTGTTTATATGTAATAACATGTGCATTAGTAACAATAGTTCCGTCTTCTGAAATAACTACTGCCGAGCCATAACTTATTCCGACATCATCACTTTCAGCTTTTATTTCTAATACACTATCTTTTACAGAATTAAAAAAGTCACTAGGCGACGAGGGCTTAGTGGCTAAAAAATATATATTAAATCCAAGACTTAATAGACAAGCGATTATTGTAAATGTAAATAAACTAATTACAACTTTCTTTTTCATAATTGATTCATTATATACCTGGTTAAAAATTTTGTCAACCTCTAAATTTGAAAATATGTAAAATTGCTTATTTTTTAATTGACATACTCGTGGGGGGGGGTATAATTTTAACATCTAGTTGTATCAGTATTATTGATTTTAATTATGGGGTAGAAAAATGAAAAGGAAATTGTTATTATTCATATTGATTCTCACAATGGGATTAGTGTCTTGCGCTTTAGTTGCGTGCGATTCTGGCGGCTCCGTCAATGGTGACGACTCTAACGACAGCAGTGATTTTATTTTTGTAACGGAAGATGGTATAAATTACCTTACTGACTATACGGGCAGTAAAACGGACATTACTTTACCTGATAATTTCAATGGTGGAAACTATGAAATTAATGCATATATGTTCCGTAATTGCAGTAGTTTGACAAGCATATCGATACCCGATAGCGTAACAAGGATTGGTTATAGGGCATTCGAAGGGTGCAGTAGTTTAACGAGCGTAACTATAGGTAATGGTGTAACAAGTATTCGAGGGGAAGCGTTCTCTGGATGCAGTAGTTTAACGAGCATAACAATACCCGATAGCGTAACAAGCATTGGTGATTATGCGTTCGCTTGGTGCAGTAGTTTAACGAGCGTAACTATAGGTAATGGTGTAACAAGCATTGGTTATAATGCGTTCGCTGTGTGCAGTAGTTTAACGAGCGTAACTATAGGTAATGGTGTAACAAGCATTGGTGATAATGCGTTCGGGGAATGCTATAAATTGGTAGAAGTATATAACAATTCAAATCTTAATATAAAAAGTGGTTCAAGGGGTAACGGCTACGTTGGATACTATGCAAAAGTTATACATACGACTAATGACGAAGAAAGTATATTGGTAGAAGTAGATAACTTTACATTTATATCGGTAGATAGTGTAAATTATTTAATAGCATACAACGGTAGTGAAACGGACATTGTTTTACCTAATAATTACAATGGTGAAAACTATGAAATTTATCAATATGCGTTCTATTATTGCAGTGGTTTAACAAGCGTAACGATACCTGATAGTGTAACAAGCATTGGTAATGGTGCGTTCGATGATTGCGATAGTTTAACGAGCGTAACGATACCTGATAGTGTAACAAGCATTGGTGAAGAAGCGTTTGGTTATTGCAGTAGTTTAACAAGCGTAACGATAGGTAATAGTGTAACAAGCATTGGTAATTATGCGTTCGCTTATTGCAGTAGTTTAACGAGCGTAACTATACCCGACAGTGTAACAAGCATTGGTGAAGAAGCGTTCTATTATTGCAGTGGTTTAACAAGCGTAACTATAGGTAATGGTGTAACAAGTATTGGTTATCGTGCGTTCTATTATTGCAGTAGTTTAACGAGTGTAACGATACCCGATAGCGTAACAAGTATTGGCGATGGAGCGTTCTATGGTTGCAGTAGATTAACGAGCATAACAATACCCGATAGCGTAACAAGGATTGGTTATAGTGCATTCGAAGGGTGCAGTAGTTTAACGACAATTAATTATGTCGGCACTAACGATGAGTGGAATAATATTAACAAAGCAGAAAATTGGGACGATAATACAGGAAGTTACACAATCAATTATAACTATGAGGAAGAATAATATAGGGTATAAAATAAAAGAAATGCAGAGCATAAAGCTCGGCATTTTTTTACATAATTTTGTCATTACCTTTATCGGCTCTGGTGTGTTATATTACACCCCAACAAAGCAGGGCTTTATCTTTTAGTTTTCAGTCAAATTATAAATCACAGCAATTCCTATTGTTGATAGTGTGCCAGTGATTTTACCGTTGCTTACAGTAAAAGTGTTTCCTGATATTTGGTCAATATATGTTCCGTTAGCCATTTTGTATACTGGCATACTTACACTTGTCGCACTGCTTGTGCTAATAATTACACAACCTGCGTTAGCATCATTATCTGTCAAATATCTTTCGTTCATAGCAAAACTGCCACTGTTTGAAAGGTATTCATACTTTCCGTTGTAATAATTGTGGAATTTATTTACTTGAGCAACTTCGTCATTTTTCCAAGCAGTTGAGCCAACTTGACACATTTTACTACTTGATGTTGGTCTAGCAAAATACAAACTCATTGCGTCAGCACGAGAGGCAACTATTGCCCAAGTTTTGTTGATATTTTCTTCACTAACATCTGTTGACTCTTTTGAATCGTTTGCATAAGTATCGTGAGATTCAGCCCATAAAACATTTTTGTTTGCTAAAAGTTCTGTATTATACCAGTTAGATGATGCTCCAGACGCATTGCCTGAACAAATTGCTTTGCGTACATTGTTTCCACTTGTGTCTGCTGTAACTGACATATAAGTTGCATATGAATTAAAACTTCTACCTGTACCTGCACTGCCTAAAACTTCGCCGTAACAGTAAAGGTCAATATTCTTTTGAGTTTTGGCATATTCTGTTGCTCCGTTTATAACATATGGCCAAAAGTTGCTTGCATAAGTGCCGTCATCATGTGTTTCAATATGTTTTGCTGCGTCAAAACGGAAACCGTCCACCCCACAGTCGATACAAGATTTTAGTAGATTTAAAACCTTGTCTTGAATTTCTTGATTGCCTGTATTCAAATCGGGCATACCTATGTTACCTTGAACAACCTTTTGTATGCTTGAATTATCAGTAGATTGCCTTAAGGTATGAAAGTAAGTATTTTGGCTTGAATAAATAGTTGGTTCGTAGGTTTGTATCTGCGTGCTGGGAGCATAATTATCGCTTCCGTTATTTCCTAAATGGTTTGCAACTATATCGACAATTACTTTAATTCCGTAGTCGTCAGCAGAAGCACAAAGAGCAGATAGTTCAGTTGCTGTTCCTATCCATGAATTTGTTGCAATAGAAAGGCTTACAGGTTGATAAAGTTTCCACCATTGTCCTGACCAGTCCTTCCAACTTGAGTTATAATCTTTAGGCTGTTGTACTGGAGAAGTTTGTATAGAGGTGTAGCCAGCCTGTTTTATATAAACAAGATTTTCTCTTATAGTGTTGTATGACCAGTTCCAGCAATGTAATGTTACTCCCTCTTGACAGGTTAATTCGTTTGTGTCCTGCGAAGTATCCGTATCATTTCCATTATCTCCTGTTTTATCATTGTTGCAAGCCGTTAGGGTGCCACAACAAGATAAAATCACACATACAAGCAGGAAGAAGGTGCAAAATAATTTTTTAATTTTTTTCATTTCCTCTCTCCTTTTTTATTAAGTATATCATAAAATTAGTTTAATTTAAAGGGAAAGTACAAAAATGTTTTCACAAAATAAATTTTTATTTTTTTATTGAAAGATTTAAAAAAAACTGGTATACTTTTTTCACAAAATATATGATAGGCTCAACTATGGGCAAAGGAGTGGTTATGGGAAGACGTGCTTATGCCGAACTTAATTTGGCTGATATTGATGTTGAATTGTTTGATGGCTTTAATAGATATCAAAAAATTTCAAAATGTTGGGTTAAAAATGCAGACAAGTGGGAACTAAAAGATAAGGAATATGTTGAAAACTGGGGTATTGATAATATTGCACAGTTGGTTAAGGACATTAAAGAGTGCTTAAAAGAGGGTGGCAAAGTATGGGGTGCTTTTACTTCGGGTGGAAAAGAATACGGTAAGTTGGTTGGATTTTTCACACTAGAGGGAGAGCGTTACGGCAACAAAAAAGAGTACGCATATCTTTCAAGCATTTATGTTTCTTTTGAGTATCGTGGATTTAATATCGGCAAGGAACTTTTTGATATCGCCTGTGAAGAAGCAAAAAAAATGGGTGCAAAAAAACTTTATATCTATGGACACCCTTCAAAAGAAACTCAGGCTTTTTATGATGCAGTAGGTTGTAAGGAGGCAAAGGAGATTATTACTCAAATTTCAGGTGATAACCCCGTAGATAAACAACTTGAGTTTAAATTATAATTTACGGGTTATGTTAATTTTTAATTTTTAAAAATAATATTTTAAGGTGGAAAGATAATAGATATCTTTTCACCTTTTTTTGTTAATTAAAAATGAAAAAAACTTTCAAACTTTTGTGTATGTCTTTGACTTTAATCCACAATTTATGGTATCATAAATTAGTAAATAAGATAAGAAGGTGTATTTATGGGATTTTTTAACAGAAAAAAACATAAAGACGCAGAACCTGACAAGAAGAACGAGACTATTAAAGCGTCAATAGAAGAAAAAGGCTTCAACGGTAACCCTTTTGTAAAACCTATAAGGGAAAAACCTCCTGCACACTCAAAGACGGGAAAACTTAAACCTTTAAAACCCATGGTTGAATATAAATTTTTTATTTTTGACAAAGAGGGCAACGGTAGACTGTTTAAAAAGTTTTATAATAGAGATATTGTTGAACTTTTACACAAGGAAATTGACTTGACTGAAAGAGATGATATATATAAAATTGTGCTTGAAGTAATGAGGCAAATTTTTAGACCTAATACAGTCATTTTAAAAGAAAATTTTTTCGAATTTTTAAGAGTTATGAAGAGTGAAATGTTTGCTTTCTGTGACGATTTGATAACTATTATGGAAGAAATTATTGAAAGCAATGAAGATATAATGGCAATAGGATTAATGGGTGAGTTTGAAAACTATAATATTATTAGGGAGAATACGCACAACATCTTATTTATTGAGGGCGTATAAAGGAGTATTAAATGAAAAGATTTTTTAAATATCTGTCTCTACTATTATGTATATGTGTGATGCTTTTTTCTGCAACAGGTTGCGAATTATTAGAAGATTTGTTTGGTGAAGACGATTACAGTGGAGACGATTACGCAGGCAATACAAACAATTATTCATCAGATTATAATATAGAAACTATTAAAAGTTCAAATCTTTCAATTCACATAGTTGCAGGCAAATACCATGCACAGGACTGTATTTATATCAAGGCTGGTGATAATGATATTTTGATTGACAGTGGATATGAAACGGATACAACTTATATACAAGAATATATCAATCAATTTGTAACTGACAATAAATTTGAGTATACTATTTGTACACACTCAGATCAAGACCATATATCAGGTTTTTTTGGTAAAACAAATTACCCCGGCTTATATGAGGTTTATAATCACGAGTACATAATTGACTTTGGTGATTTGGAAACGGTGTATACCGAAGGAGATCATGAAGGCGATATTTTAGGAATTAATAATAAAAAGCAAGAGAGCTATATAAAGTATGTAAACGGCATAAGTGCTTCTAATGATTTAGCAAGTTATAAATCTGCAAGAGAAAAAGCAATTAATAATGGTGCTGAGTATCATGCTGCTTTTGAGTACTTTGAAGAAAACACTGATTTGTCTACAACATTTGACCTAGGCAATGGCATAAAAATGTATTTATTATACAATTATTACTATGACCATTATACTGGTAATAACAACAACTATTCAGTTTGTGTATTGATTAATGATGGTACAAACAACTATCTGTTGACGGGCGATTTGGAAAACGAAGACGGAAGTGCAGAGAGTAAACTTATTGAAAACAACAATCTTCCCAAATGTGCCTTTTATAAGGCAGGCCATCACGGAAGTAAAACTTCTTCATCACTAGAATTACTAGAAAAGATAAATCCTGATATTGTAGCCGTCTCTTGCACGGCAGGAACAAAAGAGTATCCTGTTAAAAGTGAAGCTAATCAATTTCCCACACAAACGGCATTAGATAATATTTCGCAATATACTGATAGTGTATATGTTACTTGCCAAACAGGTGATATTTCTGCGAGAAATAGTGATGCAGGCTATAACGAACTTAATGGAACAATCGTTGTTTACTCATCAAACAATGTCGTTTCAGTTGCCTGTACAAATGGAAACACAAAATTAAAAGATAGCGACTGGTTAAAAAATGAGTTGGCAGTAGAAGGAACTGCTAGATATATGCCAACAGGTTGGGCTAACTAAAAATAGAAAAATTAAAAGGTTTGACTAGGTCAAACCTTTTTTTGTTTTACAAATATAATTAAACTAAAAAATATAAATCTTTACAAAAGGAAAAAAGTGTGTTAAAATTTATTTATGGAGGCTTAAAATGACTATTAAAAAGGCTAGCGTAAATGATATTAAAGATTTACTTTCAATGCAGATTGAACTTTGGGGAGAACAAAAGGCAGAGAGTTTAAAACAAAAAGATATGGAAATGCTTTTTGGTGAAAAAAATTGTTTCTTTTTGGCTTATGACGAAAAAAAGGTAATCGGTTTTGGTGAAGGCTCTATTAGAAGCGAATATGTTGAAGGGGCAAAAACTTCCCCGATAGGATATCTTGAGGGTATATATGTTAATAAGGAATATCGCCATACAGGAGTAGGTGGTCAACTTATGAAAGAGGTGGAAAAGTGGTGTGGTCAGCGTGGCTGTTCGGAGTTTGCCAGTGACACAGGTATTGATAACGTAAAGGGAATACAATTCCACGAAAGCAACGGCTTTAGAGAGGTTGCTAAAATAATTTGTTACGTTAAGAAAATATAGATTTTTTAAAAAATATTAACTACGAAATAATATTATGGTGTTATTTTTGTAGTCATACAATAAGGAGATTTAATTTGCCACACATAAACATAAAGGCTTATGCAGGAAGGACGGAGGAGCAAAAAAAGAAGCTTGCCGAAAAAATCAAACAAGATGTAGTTGAGATTTATGGATGTAGCGAGGGTGCTGTTTCCGTTTTAATTGAAGATATGACTGCTGATGAATTTAAAAAGGCGTACGAGCAGGACACTAAAGGCAGAGAGGATTTGCTACTTATTAAACCATCAAAGTAAATAGTTTATATTAATTGTGGTGGGTGAGTATAAGAAAAGACTTGGCTAAAAGCCAAGTCTTTTTGAGTTAATCTTCATCTATTGATGAGTTGTTCTTTTTTGTTTCTATTCTTCTTATTGTAAAATAAAGGGGTATTCCTAGTCCATAGACAAATATGGATTGAGAGATGAAAATTGCGAAAACTTCAACAAAGTATGCAACCTCTACTCCACAAATAAGCCAAATTATAGGTAAGCCAAAGGCGTTTAGTAGTACGGGTGGAAGTCCCCCTAAAATTACCTTTAAATATTCCTTTTTAACGAGTTTTCCTATAAGATAGGTGCATAGAGAAGCAAGCAAACTTATCAATGAGCCTACAAGCACGTCAATAATTCCAAATGAAGAAAAAAAGTTTGCAAGCATACAACCTATAAAAAGTGCAGGAACGCTTTCAACAAATAGTAGTGGTAATAAACAAAAAGCCTCCGCAGGTCTAATTTGAACATAGCCGAACGCTAATTCACCCATTGCGAAGGTCATAACCGTATACAAAGCAGAAATAATTGACGCTCTGCATAGCATACGAGTAGTAAATTTTTTCATTTTTCTTGACCTCGGTTTTTTTAATATGAAGTGTTTACCGAAAACCTTCATTGTTAAAAATATAACCTATTTAATAAAATAAATCAACTGTTTAAGATAGGTTTTTTAGAGGTTTAAAAAATATAAGCCAAAAAATCAACCAAATACTTGCAACTCCAAAACCTGCAAGGCAAGTACGATATAGCAGGGTTGAACTAAACAAGGCAAGGTACAAAAGGTTTATATTAAAAAGGGAAATGATGCCTTGATTTATTCCTGCAATTATTAAAGAGATGATGCAAATATAAGTTGTGATTTTCATACAATTATTTTTTGCAAAAGAATTATTTTGATACTGAAACGTTTTCAATAACCAAAAAATCAAAGTCAATACTTTCAACAAAATCCCTTTGTTTGAACTTGACCATTGAAAATTTTGCCAGGTTAAAGATATGAGTTTTAAGTAAAACGGGCGTAGGAATATCTAATGAGTTGCATATATCCATTAGATACTCTAAAAACTGTGAATAAACAAGTTTTTCCTCTCTTGTATAGGTAAACTGTTTTATTATTTTTTCACCTTTCAAAATTTTAACCCATAATTTAAGCATATCTAATTCCTCAAAATTTTTTATCGTATTATATCATTTTTATAAAAATAAGTAAAACATTTGACAAGGGGCTAAATAAGGCTTAAAATGTACAAAAGCATTAAAAAAGGAGTTTTTATGACAAAATTAGAAAAAGATATCATAGCAATATTAGAAGAAGATTGTCGTTACCCTGTTTCAAAAATTGCCGTTATGCTAAACGAAAAGGAAGAAGCAGTTGCAAAAGCAATTCAAAAACTTGAAAAAGACGGCACTATTGTAAAATATTCAGCAATCATTAACGATAATAGTGATGAAAGCGTTGAAGCGCTAATTGAAGTCAAAGTTACTCCTCAAAAGAGTCATGGCTTTGATGCAATCGCTGAAGATATTTATAATCATCAAGAGGTAAAAAGCGTTTTCTTGATGAGTGGTGGGTATGATTTGGTAGTTATGATTGAGGGAAAAAGTTTAAAGGAAGTTGCTCGTTTTGTAAGCGAAAGACTTTCAACACTCGATACGGTAATTTCAACTTCTACTCACTTTATATTAAAGAAGTATAAAATTGAAGGAACAATTACAGATAAAAAAGATAGTACGTATAGGATGTCAATTCAACCATGAGAGATTTTGTAAATAAAAGAACTGACAACTTAAAACCAAGTGGAATAAGAAAGTTTTTTGATATAGTAAGTGAAACTCCTGACGCAATTTCGCTAGGTGTTGGTGAGCCTGACTTTATTACTCCTTGGGATATTCGCAGTGGTGCTATAAAAAGCATACAAAAGGGGTATACTCAATATACATCTAATAGAGGATTGAAGGAATTGCGTGAGCAAATTTGCAAATACTTAAAGGTGCGTTTTAATATTGAGCAATCTCCCGACAGAACAATTATTACCGTTGGAGCAAGTGAGGCGATTGACCTTTGCTTGAGGGCAATTTGTGAAATGGGAGATGAAATTCTTGTTCCTGAACCGTGCTATGTTTCCTACTCACCCTGCGTGCAAATGAGCGATGGCATACCTGTTCGTGTTGCTGTTGATAGTGAAAATGGATTTATTTTAACTCCCGAAGCAATCGAAAGGGCAATTACTCCAAAAACGAAGGCTATAATTTTGGCGTACCCTAATAATCCCACAGGTGCAATAATGACGGAGGAGCAAATTAGAGCGATTGTACCAACAATTATAAAACACGATTTGCTTGTTATTAGCGATGAGATTTACGCTGAATTAACTTATAGTGGAAAACATTTTTCAATTTGTTCAATTCCTGAAATGAGGGAAAGGTGCGTATTGATTTCAGGTTTTTCAAAAGCATTTGCAATGACTGGTTGGAGAGTTGGTTTTGTATGTTCGCCTGAAAAAATTGATAAAGCAATGCTAAAAATACATCAATATACGATTATGTGTGCTCCTCAAATGGCACAACACGCAGCATTGACAGGTCTTATAAATGGATTTACTGATGACTTTGCAGAGATTGAAGAAATGAAATCGCAATACGATATGCGAAGAAGATTTTTGGTAGATAGTTTCAATAAAATAGGCTTAAAATGTTTTGAGCCTCGTGGGGCGTTTTATGTTTTTCCTAACATTGAGATAACTAAAATGAGTGGAGATGGGTTTGCCAATGAACTTTTGCGTAGTCAAAAGGTTGCAGTAGTACCCGGCTCTGCTTTTGGCAGTGTGGGTGAAAATCATATAAGATGTTCATATGCAACAAGTATGGCACAGTTGACTGAAGCAGTTGACCGTATTGATAAATTTGTAAAAAATAACAAATAGTTATACAAAAATTAAAACAAAAATTCTTAAAAAGGCTTAATAACTTGACAAAATTTTTTGTAAAGTTTATAATTTTAGCAATATATGTGGTTTCGAAAGTAATTTCGAAATCACAATTTATTTTGTTAAGGCTTGTGGAAAGGCCTTTTATTTATAATAAATTTTCCATAGAAAAAGGGGAAGGCGAAAAGCCGTAATTACTCAGTAATTATTAAAGGAGATTTTATGGACGATTCAATTAAGATGTCAGCAAGAGGCTACGGAAAAGCAAAAGCTAGGTTAAAGTATTTACAACTTGAAAAACGCAAGGAAATTGTAAAAAGAATTGCTATTGCTCGTGGTTTTGGAGATTTAAGTGAAAATGCAGAGTATGATGCTGCAAAACTTGAACAAGCCTCAAACGAAGCAGAAATTATCGAACTAGATGCAAAAATTAAACGTGCTGATATTATGGAGGAATCAATCACTCACGCAGAACACGAAAAGTATACTAAAAGACTTGATGAGTTGAAAAACGTTATTAAGACTGATTTAGTGAAAAAGATTGAAGATATGCATCAAGCAGACGATACTGAAGATACAGAAGAGTATAAGGAAGCAAAAACTGCCCTTATGGAAGTAGAGAGTGAAATTTGTGAATTAGAAACTTTACTTGAGTATGCAAAAATTGGCGAAAGTGATGAAGATACGGGTAGAATCCACATAGGTTCAAAGGTAAGAATTTATGATTGCGATTTAGAGGAAGAAGTTGTTTATACGATTGCAGGTTCTTTAGAGGCAGACCCTAGAAATGATATAATTTCAAACGAGTCGCCCGTAGGAGTTGCTTTAATGAATAAAAAACAAGGTGAGGAAGTTTCGGTTAATTCACCTAGTGGTATTTATAAGATTAAAATTTTAAGCATTGAATAATTTTAAGTTACAGGAAGGACTTTAAAATGAGTGAAGAAATAAAAGAGCAAGAAGTAGACTTGGAACAACAGCAAGAAGAAATAAACTCAAGCGAACTTGCAATTAGAAAACAAAAATTAGAAAAGTTGATTGCAGAAGGCAAAAACCCTTTTGAAAAGGTTAAATATGAAGTCAACTCAAATTCTCAATACATTATTTCACACTTTGATGAACTTGAAGGTCAAACGGTAAGCATTGCTGGTAGACTTATGTCAAAGAGAATTATGGGTAAAGCATCTTTTTCTCATATGCAAGATAGAGAGGGTTTAATTCAAATCTACTTGAGAAAGGACGAAATTGAAGAACAATTTTTAGCCTACAAAGAAGTTTTTGATATTGGCGATATTATTGGTGTTAGAGGTAGGGTTTTTAAAACTAAAACCGGTGAAGTGACTTTACATTTAGAGCATATTGAAATGCTTGCTAAAGCGTTGTTGCCCTTGCCTGAAAAATTCCACGGACTAAAAAATCAAGATTTAAAGTATCGTCAAAGATATGTTGACACTATCATTAATAGTGATGTGAGAAAAACATTTTTTGCTCGTTCAAAGGTAATTAAATCAATTCGCTCATATCTTGACAATTTAGGATATTTAGAAGTAGACACCCCCGTTTTACACACGTTAGAAATTGGTGCTGCTGCTCGTCCTTTTAAAACTTATCACAATACTTTAGGTATTGATATGTTTTTGAGAATTGAAACTGAATTATACCTAAAAAGACTAATAGTTGGTGGCTTTGAAAAGGTATATGAAGTAGGTAGAATTTTTAGAAATGAAGGTATGGACGCAAGTCATAACCCTGAATTTACTTCAATCGAAATGTATCAAGCGTATAGCGACTATTTTGATATGATGAACTTGATTGAAGATATGTATAAAAAAGTAACTATGGAAGTTTGTGGTACTACTCAAATCAACTATCAAGGCGTTGATATTGATATGGGTCAACCTTGGGAAAGACTTACTATGGTTGAGGCTGTAAAAAAATACGCAGGCGTTGATTATAACAACTGGGCAACTGATGAAGATGCACGCAAAGTTGCAAAGGAAAAGGGAGTGTTTGTTCCCGAAGAAGATAATGCAACAAAGGGGCATGTTTTAATTGCGTTTTTTGATGCTTTTGTTGAAGATAAACTTATACAACCTACAATCATTTACGATTATCCTGTTGAAAATTCACCTCTAGCAAAGAGAAAGCCTTCAAATCCTGCTTTTACTGAAAGATTTGAATACTTTATCTATGCAAGAGAAATGGGTAATGCTTTCTCCGAACTTAACGACCCTATCGACCAAAAGCAACGTTTTGAAAAACAAGTTGCTGAAAGAAAGGCTCAAGGAATTAAGGCAGAGGTTGACGAGGACTTTATCACTGCCCTTGAATACGGTTTGCCTCCCACAGGTGGTTTAGGTTTAGGTCTTGACAGACTTGTTATGTTGTTGACGGATAGTGCTACTATTAGAGACGTTATCTTATTCCCTACTATGAAACCTAAAAAATAATTATATAAATAGGTCGGTCTTTGTACTGACCTATTACGCTATTAAAAGGTGTCTATGAAAAATCACATTTTAGATATGTTAATTGAATATTCAAAATTTGATAATTTGCGTTTTCATATGCCCGGACATAAGGGGTGCGAAGATGTCTTTTTTGATTTTTTCAAATACGATATCACTGAACTCTCCTTTTCTGGCAACCTATTAGACAGTAGTGGAGTTATTGGGCTTGCTGAAAAAGATATATCTTCAATTTTAAAATCAAAGAGAAGTTTTCTTTTGACGGACGGCTCAACGAGTGGTATCTACTCAATGGTTTATGCTGTTAAGGATATAGGGAAAAAACTTATAATCAACAGAAATGCACATAAAAGTGTGTTTTCTGCTTGTAAATTATTCAACATTGAACCCATTGTGCTAGAAGGAAGGATTGAAGGAGGAGTTTTTCAACCACCTTCACCCGAAAGCGTTGAAAGAGCATTTGACGAAACGGATATTTGTGGGGTGTTGTTGACTTCACCCGATTACTACGGAAATGTAATTGACTACAAGAGAATAAAAAAATTGACTGAAAGTAGGTCTGTGCCAATGCTTATTGACGGAGCACACGGAAGTCATTTGGCTTTTACAAATGAAGAACTTTACGCAGGGAGATATGCTGATATTTGGGTGGACGGAGCACATAAAACCTTGCCCACCCTAACTCAAGGGGCTATTTTAAATGTAGGTAACGAAAAATATCTACCATTAGTTGAAGAAAGTGTCAATCTTTTTAGAACTACAAGTCCCTCCTATTTGATAATGGCTTCAATAGAGTATGGAGTTAAAAAATTGGCAGGACTAAAAAAAGAGGTTTATTTAAAACAAAAGGCAGAGATTGAAAGGTTGATTGAAAACCTTAAAAAAATAAATGTTGAAGCTTATAAAAATCAAGACGAATATAAACTGTGTTTAGACCTTATCAAAACGAAACGGTCAGCCGATGAGGTTGCTACTGTTTTAGAAAAGGATAACATTTATGTTGAGTTTAGTGATGAAAGATATTTAAATTTTTATCTTTCACCTATGACAAAAATAGAAGAAATTTCACTTATATATGATAAAATAAAAGGGTCGCTAGGAGTTTTATCTGAACATGAGATAGAGGACTTTTCTTGTAAAATTGAAAGTGACAGTCATGTGGAATACTTAAAGGCGATAAACGGAGAGTGCTTGCTTTTATCGTTAGAAGATTCAGTTGGCAAAACTTCAGCAGACAATGTGGGGCTATATCCACCTTGCTCTCCCTTGATTATTGCAGGGGAGAAAATAAGCAGGTCGTCTGTTAACTTGTTAAAAAAGGGTAAGTCGGTTTTTGGATTTACTGACGGAAAAATTAAAGTGTTAAAAGATACGGAGTAAAAAGATGAAGGGAAAATTTATAACTTTTGAAGGCTGTGAGGGTAGTGGAAAGTCAACACAAGTAAAAATGTTGGAGGAGTATTTGTCTAAAAGAGGCATAAACTATCTTTTGACTCGTGAACCGGGTGGAACTGATATTAGCGAAAAAATAA
Organism: uncultured Clostridia bacterium; assembly: GCA_964550125.1. Classification (GTDB taxonomy): domain Bacteria; phylum Bacillota; class Clostridia; order Christensenellales; family Borkfalkiaceae; genus CAZJWC01. The sequence continues at coordinate 18,917 of CAZJWC010000010.1, forward strand.
GAGGCTTGATATTAGACGCAAAAAATGATACAATGTCTAATGAGTGTGAGGCACTTTTATATTCAGCGTCAAGAGTTGAGCATTTAAAAAATAAAGTTATGCCCGCTTTAAGTGAGGGTAAACTTGTAATCTGTGATAGATACATAGATTCCTCTTTTGCTTACCAGTCATATGCTCGTGGTTTGGGTGATTTTGTTGAAAGGGTAAATGAATTTGCCATAAAAAACTGTATGCCTGATTTAACTATTTTTATCAATATTTCTCCCGAAGAAGCGTTTGCGAGAAAGAACGGTGCTGATGAGAACGATAGGATTGAACAAGCAGGTATACAATTCCATAATAAAGTTTATGACGGCTACATAAAAACTGCTGAAAAATATAAGGAGAGATTTGTCATTATAGACGGGCACTCTACTAAGGAAGAAATTCATCAAAAAATAATTTCCGTTTTAAAAGAGAGAAATATAATCTAGTATGTTTGAAAAACTTATTTCATCAACAAACGCATATAAAATAATCAAAAGCGAAAAATCTGCTGATAAACTTTCTCACGCATATCTAATTGTTTTAGATGACGAGGTGCTATTGAGAGATACCTTAAAGGAACTTGCAAAGATGTTTTTTGCAGAAAGTGGAAAACGGAGAAGGGAAGAACTTATTGATAAAGAGTTGTTCGCTGACCTTTGCATCTACCCTAAAACTGATGAGAAGTGGTCAGTTTCTTTAACAAAACAACTTTTAGATGAGGTCATCGTCAAGCCTATTGAGGAGAATAAAAAGATTTTTATTTTAGACGGCGTTCAAAATATGTCAACTATTTGTCAAAATAAACTTTTAAAAATTCTTGAAGAACCTCCTCAAAACGTTCATTTTATTTTAGGGTGTACAAATGAGGAAAATGTATTGCAAACGGTAAAGTCTAGGAGTACAAAAATACAAGTTCAACCATTTAAAGACGATGTCGTGTATGAGTTTTTGGTTGAAAATTATTCAGGAGATGGACTTAAAGAAATTGCCTACGCTTCAAACGGAAGAATTGGCAAAGCAATATCTTTGCTTTCAATGGGTTATAAAGATATTGAGGACAAAGCGTTTGATTTGGCAACTGCAACTTCAAAATCGCAAGTTATAAAACTTGTAAGAAATTATGCAGAAAATACAAATGCAACTGAACTTTTTAACATATTGCGATTGATTTATATGGACGCATTGTTTTTAAGTTTGAAAGAAAAGGAAAAAATACATTATAAAGATAGACAATCTCAATTAAATTGCTTGAAAGAGTATTTTGATGTAGGTGCATTACTAAAGTGTGGGGAGATTATCTCAAACGCAGAGAATAGTTTAAAATTCAACGCACCACCCGTCTTTGAACTTGAAAAAGCATTGACGAGAATTCTGGAGGAAAATAAAAAATGGAAAAAATAGTTGGAATAAAATTTAAAGGGAACAACAAGGTTTATTATTTCGCTCCTAATGGCGAGCAAGATAAGTATGAGAAAGGTATGCCCGTTATCGTTGAAACGGCAAGGGGGGTTGAATACGCTCAAATAGTATTTCCTTTAAAGGAAGTTGAAGAAAAGGATATTATTCAACCTTTAAAGCCTATTATAAGAATTGCAACCGAAAAGGACAAGGAACAATATAAAAAAAATCAGGATAAAGTTCCTAACGCATTAAAGATTGCAGCAGAAAAGATTGAAAAACATAAATTGAAGATGAAGTTGATTGACTGTGAGTATACCTTTGACGGTGGAAAAGTCATTTTCTACTTTACATCGGAGGGACGAGTTGACTTTAGAGAATTGGTAAAAGATTTGGCTTCAGTTTTTCATATAAGGATTGAATTAAGACAAATAGGTATTCGTGATGAAACTAGGATGCTAGGTGGCATTGCTCCCTGTGGTAGACCTTGTTGCTGTGGCAGTTGTATGGCTGACTTTAAAAAAGTATCAATAAAAATGGCAAAAACGCAAGGACTTTCATTAAACCCCACAAAGATAAGTGGCTTGTGTGGAAGATTGATGTGCTGTTTGAGTTATGAAAACGAATACTACGCCGAAGCATACAAAAAAGCACCAAAAGTTGGTGGTGAGGTTTCCACACCTGATGGAAAGGGTATTGTTGTTGGTGTTAATATGCTTAAAATGGAAGCAAAAGTTAAAATTGAAAAGGACGGTGCTTTAACTTTTAAGGATTATCCTATAAAGAAGTTACGCTTTAAAGCGAATACAAAGGCAGAGATTGATGAAGAGTTGAGTGATGAGATTAAAGAAATTTTGGACTAAATTATAAAAACTATTTACTATCTAAAAATATTGTGATATAATCTTTGTGTTAAATATAAAGTTTGGAGGTTCTATTATGGCACATAAAATTACTGATGAGTGTGTATCTTGTGGCGTTTGCGCAGATACTTGTCCTGTAAATGCAATTTCTATGGGTGCTAATCGTTATGAAGTTGACAATGACACTTGTATCGATTGTGGTGCTTGTGAAGATGCTTGCCCTACAGGTGCTATTAAAGAAGATAACTAATCATAGTTGAAAAACAGGCACTAAGGTGTCTGTTTTTTGCTTTTATTATACATTATGGAAACAAAAAATTTTTTAACAGAGGACGAACAGGTCGAACTTTTACAGGACGGCACTAAGGTTGTTCAAAACAAAAACTTATATAAATTCACTTCCGATTCTATTATGCTTTCAAAATTTGCTACACATAAAAAGGGAGATATTGTGGCTGACTTTTGTGCAGGTAGTGGCATTGTGGGGTTTAACTATAATGCTTTGCACAAAGATACGAAAAGTATAACTTTTTTTGAAATGCAAAAAGGTTTATACGAACTTTGCAAAAAGAGTATATCTTTAAACGGATTTAATCATTGCAAGGCTGTAAACGCTAAGCTTCAAGAGATAGGCAAGGAATATAACGAACTTTTTTCTTTAATTGTTTGCAATCCTCCTTACGAGCGAGGTGGAGCAGAAAAGGACAAATATGAAATAGCCGTTTGTCGAAAGGAAATAACCATTACTTTTGAGGAGATTGTCTTATCGGTAAGCAAGAGTTTAAAGTTTTCGGGAAGATTTGCATTTGTGCATAGAGCAGACCGACTAGCCGAACTTTTTTATCTATTAAAAAAGTATAAACTTGAACCCAAAAAGATGCAATTTGTTTGTGGGAGAGATGGGGCAAAACCCTATCTTGTACTTGTAGAAGCAACCAAAGGTGGAAAGGTTGGACTTGAGATTTTGGATAGTTTAGTAAACATAAATAATTGAGGTAAAAATGGTATATATAGTAGCAACGCCTATAGGCAACTTAGAGGATATATCTTATCGTGCCATTGAGGTTTTAAAATTAGTAGACTGTATCTATTGTGAAGATACTCGCCACTCTTTAAAATTACTCAACGCATATGAGATAAAAAAGCCTTTATTTTCTTGCCATAAATTTAATGAGAAAGAAGCGTCAAAAAAGATTATTCAACTTGCAAGAGAGGGTAAAAATGTCGCTCTAGTTTCCGATGCAGGAACGCCCGTCGTTTCAGACCCAGGTAATATTTTATGCAAGGAACTTTATGAAAACGGAATTGAATTTACAATAATCCCTGGTGCTTGTGCTTGTATATCTGCCTTGGTGCTTTCAGCACTACCTGCCGATAAGTTTGCATTTATAGGTTTCTTGCGTGGAAAAAATACTGAAAAAAAAGATTTTTTAAAACCTTATATCAACCTTGATATGACTATGATTTTTTATTCAGCACCCCAAGATGTTGATGACGACATAAAACTTTTATATGAGGTTTTTGGAGATAGAGAGTGTGTTGCTGTTAGAGAGATTACAAAAATTCACGAGGAAGCAAAGCACTTTAATTTGAAGAACGGACTTGACGGGGAAAAACGAGGGGAGTATGTTTTGGTTGTAAGTGGTGGAGAAAGGAAAGAGTGCAGTTTAAATAGTTTAAGTGAAATTGAACATATCAATTATTACATTGCCCAAGGTTTAGATAAAAAGGAGGCGTTAAAGCAAACTGCAAAAGATAGAGGAGTTTCTAAAAGCGATTTGTATAAATTTACAATTAAAGATAATGATAAAAAGGGTTGAGATTTTCTCAACCCTTTTTAAGTTATAAATATCTGTTTGCTTGAATATAAAAATTCCACCTATCAGCCGTCAGTTTTTCAATCTTAGCATAATCAGAAGCCGTATGCAAAACATATTCGTTTCCAAGATAAAGCGCAACGTGTCCTACCCTTTCAATACCCGTATTGTATTGCCTGCTTGTATTTGTAAAGAAAATCAAATCTCCCCTTTGCAAGTTGCTAGGCTTTACGTAGTCGCCTTGATAAATTTGCGTGCGTGTATTTATTGGCAGGTATTTGTTGGCACCATAATAGAATATGTATTGAACAAGTGAGGAGCAATCAAACTTCGTAGCCGTAAAACTACTATAAAAATTACCCTTTCCGTCATGAAGTCTTACTGCTCCGTAAACATAGGTCGTGCCTAAAAGTTTACAGCCACTCTCAATAACCTTTTCAACCAGTTCATTAGTAGATTTTTCTTGTTTTACAAGTTTGGTATACTTTGTGTTTGATGAAATGTATGCAGTTTGGTTTTTGTAGTTGGTTTTATACCAACTGCCAACTTGCCCAAGATAAATAAGTCTTTCCCCTTTTTGTATTTGTCCTAGCGAACTTGAGGAGGTGCTACTTGAAGCACGAATATTAAGATTGGAAGATATAGATTCAACATAGGTTGCATACTCTTTGACTGGTGTAACTATTGGAGTGGTAGTTTCAGTTTTTACATTTTCTTTGTCATCATCATTTGAAGAAGGTGGTTGAGTTTCGTTTTCAGGTGGTATTTCATTTGACGGTGGAACGATTTCTTCAAAATCTTCGGCTGTATCTTCATTGCCTACAACGAGTGGTGGCTCGCTATCAAAAATGTTGTCATCAAAACCGTTTGATATATAGGCTTCACTCTTTTGACAAGAAGTTACACTAATCATTAAAACAGAAATGACAAAGAAAATGAAAATGGATTTTAGTTTTTTCATTTTTCCTACCTCCATATAAATGATTTTAAGGGAAATTAAAAGTTAAGTCAATGCTAAAAATTTGGTAAAAAAACCACAAAATGTAAATATTAACATTTTGTGGTAATAATAGTTATTTTAAATTTTGATATAATTCTTTTAAACTTTCAAAATGAAAGGTTGCGTCAAAGTATTCCTTTTTATTAAAATTATCAATAAGACAGGTGGAGATTTTTGCGTTTTTTCCTACATCTATATCAAGTTTTCTGTCCCCTATGTAAATAGTCTTACTCCTGTCCATTGAGTATTTATCAATAAGGTAATTTACTCCTTCAGCACAAGGCTTTCTTGAATAGCCCATATCGGTAGTAACAATCTCTTTAAAATACTTTGTCATTGAGTTTAGTTTCAGTATACTAAAAATAGATTCCCCTCTATGTGTAAAAATATAATTCTCTTTTCCACTTTCAACAATTAAACTTAAAATGTTTTCAGCAAAAGGGAAGGGCTTATACTTTTCATGACCGTTTGAGTGGCGTATTTTTGTGTATAGGTCAACAAAACTATCTTGCAAATTGAATTTGTTTTTATAATAGTTAAAAGTTTCATTAAAGGTAGAGGACATTAAGGCTAAAACTTCCTCAAGTTCAACTTTAAATCCACACGCATCAAGGGCACAAACAAAGGCTTCTCCCATCAATGGATAGGTGTCAAAAAGTGTTCCGTCAAAATCCCAAATGAAATAATTGTAATTTTTTATTTTTTCAATTTCAAGAACCATATAACTACTAAAGCCTCAAAGGGTGCGGCAATGATAAAAAGATAAATCGCTGAGCCAAGCATGGTTAGATAGAGTGAAAGGCAAAGCGTCCAAACGAGAACGGTTACAAAAATAAACTGCCAGCCTCGTTTTCTCCAAATTGCTGAAAAAACTAGCAATACAATAGAGGAAATGGGAATAGCATAAATAAAACTTAGCCAAGCTTTTGTAACGCTAGGTACCCATATCGTAAGTATTGAAAAAATTATGGTAGCAATAAAAAATACTAAACCGGTCGTAAGCAAGCATAAACGAATTTTGTTGGGTGTTTGTGTTAAAAATTTAACTTTTCCAACCTTTTGTTCACTAACAAGGTCGTTTATGGTTATGTTATATAACTCTGCTATTGAACACAGTACAGTAATATCAGGAAAACTCTCTCCCCTTTCCCACTTTGAAATTGCTTTATCCGAATAATTCAATTTTTCTGCAAGTTCAAGCTGTGTTAAGCCGTTTTGTTTTCTGTAATTGATTAAGTTTTGAGCAATATTCTTTTTAAATTTTTCTTCTTCCATAGAATTATTATACACTAAATGCTTTTCAAAATCAAGCAAAAATATTCAAACTCTACTTCAGGTAGATTTTTAAAACTCGCTCTACTATTTTTTAATTATATGTATAGTGTTTTTTAATGAAAATTGCTTGAAAAATGAAGGCTGTTTTCATATAATTAAAGCATAAATTGAGCAAAATGCTTGATTTTTTAACAAGATTACACTAATTCCTTTATTTTTGATGTATGCGTAAGCAATTTTGCTTACGCATAATTTATTTTAATTAGTAACAAAAAATGGTAAAATTTCACAAACTATTTTTAAATAAATATTGACAAGTCAAAAAAGTGGGGGTATAATGTGTAAAATGCAAAATAATCGTTATCAAATGAGTTGGTACAAATTTTGCATAGAGAGTGAGACGCTATAAGTAGCAAATGAGAATATGATAAATGTTAATTTGTAGGACTAACCCAAAGGTTGGTCTTTTCGTGAGCAGGCGTGATTATGTGGCTTTGTGGTGTGCTTACATATTTTAACATTTTAGGGGGGTTAAAAAATGTTTGATACTGCAAATATGCTGAAAAGCGACAATTTCGGCATCTTAAAAATTGAGGGAAAAACCTATTATGGTGAATTGGACGGCAGAGAGAGGACTTCTCCTGAAGGTCTAGGCGTTTGGATTTATTCGGACGGCTCATACTTTAAAGGTGAGTGGCGTGGAGGAAAGCGTCAAGGTAAAGGTATTTTCCATAGAGCAAATGGAGAAGAATATAGGGGCGATTTTAAAGATGATTATATGAACGGTTCAGGTTCATATTATTGGCCAAATGGTAACTGGTATAAAGGAGATGTGTTAAATGGTGCTCTTACAGGAAAGGGTACTAGATACTCCTCTAAAACTAGATGTTATTATAGTGGCTGTTTTGAAAACGGTGAGTTCATTGGTAAATTCGTTGCCTATGATGAAAACGGAACTTTTTATGAGTTGCAATGCGACAGGATTGACAATGTTGAGGAGAAAAGACATTTACCCGTATCATCAAAGAGAACTTGTCAGTTAATGCGTTTAGGTTACGGTACAAAAGTTGATATTGAGTATCCTAGCCAAAATGGATATGGAGAAAAGAAATTTCCTGACGGAAGTATCTATAGAGGTAACTTTTTAGACGGAGATATGTTTGGACACGGAATTCTAATCCAAAAGGACGGAACTAAGTTTGAAGGGGAGTGGCTTTTTGGAAAAAGACAAGGCCGTGGTAAATTGACATATGCAAACGGATATTCGATTGATTCCGTTTGGAACGGAGAAAAATACGGTGGGAAAACAATTTTTTCTTGGGCAAATGGGGATAAATGTGAAGTCGTTGAAATGGAAGACGGCAGATACAAAGGTAAAAAGATTTTTGGCAATGGCGACACTTATATTGGTGAGGTAAGAGAAGGTATTGCAAACGGAAAAGGTATCTATACTTTCAAAAACGGCGATGTATATAGAGGCTCAATGGTCAATGATAAACCTGATGGTAGGGGCATCTTGACTTGCAAAAACGGAGAAAAGTACGCAGGCGATTTTGAACGTGGTGAAAAGTTTGGTATTGGCATCTATCAATATAGAAATGGTGATAGATTTGAAGGAGAATTTTTTAACAACGAGGCTCAAAAGGATAGAGGCGTATTTATTCCCCTAGGACAAAGAAATGTTAAAAAGGGACGTAGATATACAAAAGTATCTCTTGTAGAAACTGTTGGTGCGTCTTTTAAAAAGGTTCAAATAGCAAATACTTATGTGCAGTTTGAAGGCAAAGAATTTGAAATAACAATCCGTGATGCTGTAAAACCTAGTGAGTATTATGTTGAACTAGACTTTTATAAAGGGGATAAGCAAAAGTCAAATGAAAAGTTTGATGGTGCTGGTATCAATATCGGTAAAACGACTGTTGAAAAGTTTGAGTATAATGGCAAGGACGTTTACTTATATTGTTCAGACAAAAAGATATTCCACATCTACGGTCAAAAGGGTAGGGATATCAAAATTCTTGTAAAGAGGATTGAAAACGACTAATTTGTTTTTGCTTTGTAGGAGAAATAATGACAGAACTCAATATTTCGGTTGAATCTTTAATCCAGCACGGAAAAGAATATGAAGAAGGGCTGATTAATGGAACTCCAAATATACCTAAAGCGATTGAATGCTACGAGGAAGCAATTTCTTGTGGTAATGATATCGCTTTTTCCAAGTGGAACGAATTAACTGGAAGGGTGCAACCCAATACCGAAAATATCAATTATGATAAAGCACAAGGTTTGTATCTTAAAGGAAGGAATTTAGAGTTTTTAAAACAAGGGGACTATAAAAAGGTAATAAAGTTTTATCAAAAGTCGGCGTCAATGGGGCATATAACGGCTCTTTTTAGGCTCGGCTTTGTCCTTTGTAAACAAGGTGAAAGTTTAAATGATGAGGATATGTTTGATGATGGCGTTGAAAAAATGCGTGAAGCAGCAAACAACGGTGAAATTCAAGCAATTTATCAACTTTCAAATATGGAAAAAATTCCTATAAAGGAAAAGTACAACTGGAAACTAAAAAGCGTATTTGAAAAGATAACTTATTCAAATGACGAGTGGGATTTATCGCAGGCACAATCTATTGCAAAAAACTCACTAATTTCTCTACATCAATTTTTTGTTGATGGTGGGGTTGATGGCGAGGTAGACGATATAGATAAGCAAAAGGCTTTTTACTGGATAAGTAGGTATCTTGCACTTGGTGACAGTTTTGCGTATGCACGACTATTACAAGCAGATTGCTATTTAACTGGTTTTGGCGTTGAAAAGGATTATATAAAGGCATTTTACATATATAACGAGTGGGTAGAAAAACTTGATACTCCCCCTCAACTTGCAAAAGGACTAGGAAGACTTGCAGAGTGTTATATCTTTGGTTATGGCACAAAAGAGGACGTGAACAAAGGACTTAACTATTTAAAAAGAAGCGTTGACCTTTTTAGGATTGACGAGTATGAAAATTTATATAAACAATTTAATGAAAATTCAGCAGAGGAACTAATTGAAAAGGGGTTGAAACTTGCTAGTTTAGATCAAAGACTTGCACACAATCAATTTATAATCGCCTCTTGTAAAGATAATAATCAAGCAATGCTTCTTGTTGCAAATGACTATGCTGAAGGGAAGGGTGTTGATGCAAATTTAAACCTTGCTTTCGAGTGGTATAAAAAATCGGCAGATAGAGGTAATGCTGAGGCACAACTAAAATTGAGTGATGCTTACTTTAACGGAATAGGAACAGATAAAAATGAAATTGAAGGTCTTTCTTGTTTAAAAAAATCTGCTGAAAACGGTTGTGCTGAAGGTATGTATAAACTTGCCTATTATCACAAAAATTTATCTGTTAAAATTGAAGATATAGCGTCTGCTGTTTTTTGGTTAAAAATGGCCAATGAATATGGTTATGAACCTGCTGAGGAAAAACTATATTCAATAGAGTGGTCAGCGTTGCTGGTTCAGGTTGAAGGCAAAAGCGCAAAGATTTGTCAAATGGCTGTCGATGAGTATCACTATAAAAATTATAGAGATGCTTTTAAATATGCCTATCTAGTAGAAGAAAAAAAATACCCCGATGCTTTACGAGTGCTAGGCAACTGCTATTATTATGGTGTTGGTACTCATAAGGATTATGAAAAGGCAGTTAGAGCATTAGAGCCACTTTCAAATATGGGGGTTTTTAGTGGAGAAATGGGAGATTGCCACTGGTACGGACTTGGAACAGAACAAGATAAAGGCTTGGCAATGAGTTTGTATATTGCAGGAAGTTCCCTACAAGATCCACATTGTATGTTCCGGCTAGGCTATTGCTATTTTACAGGCGAGTGTGGTGAAAAAGATGAAAAGGAAGGTTTAAACCTTATTATTAAAGCGGCAAAACTCAATGAGCCTAATGCAATAGAATATTTAGAAAAAATAAAAAATAGATAATTATATACAAAAGAATATTTAATAAAGGTTTAATGCTAACTTTGAATAAAAGTAAGTATTAAACTTTTTTTATATAAAATTTTAAAATATCATTTGACATATACGACTAGGGGGTATACAATAATATTGGAGGACTGAAAAATGATAAATAAAATTATAATTGATGGTATGAAAAGTATCGAGTGTAAAGAATATCTTGAAGAAGAAATAAAACAAATAAACTTTGTTAAAAATGTAGAAGTTTCATTAGAAAATAAAACGGCTTTTATTGAATCTGATGAGTTTGAATTTGATGTAGTTAAATCAAAAATTGAAAAAAACGGGAAATATCAAGTAAAAAATTGTGTATGCAATCATAAATTAAAACCAAGAAATGATGATGAAAAGAAGAAAATTATTTGTAGAATAAATCGAGTTATCGGGCAATTAAATGGCGTTGCAAAAATGATTGAGGATGACCGTTATTGTGATGACGTTTTAATTCAACTTTCTGCTATAATAAATTCTTGCAAGTCTTTATCTAATTTCGTATTAGAAGAACATTTAAACTCTTGCATAAAAGAAAATATTGAAAAAGGAAATAGTAATGTTGTCAGTGAGATTTTACAACTATTTAAGAGGTTAAGTTGATGAAATTTAAATGTGATATAAAAGGTATGACTTGTGCCTCCTGTCAGTCGCATGTAAAAAAAGCAGTTGAGGAAGTTAAAGGTACTTCAAATGTAAATGTTAATTTACTTAAAAACACCTTAGAGGTTGATATAGATGAAAGCCTAACTTCGATTGATGAGGTGGTAAAGAGTATTTCAAACGCAGGTTATAAAGCAGTAACTACTAATAAAGAGGTGAAGGAAGAAAGGGATTATTCATTACATAAACTAATTTTTGCACTCATTGATATGTTTGTTATAATGTATTTCTCAATGGGACATATGATGCTTGGGTGGTATGCGCCAAAGGTATTTAGTATGTATGAAAATCCAATGGGCTTTTCTTTAATACAATTTATACTTGCAATACCTGTTGTTTTTATATACAGAAATTATTTTATAAACGGATTTAAAAGACTAATCAAGCGTTCACCTAATATGGACACGCTAATATCAATAGGTGCTAGTTTTTCTTTAATATACGGCGTTTATTGTTTATTTATGATTTCTTTAGGACATATTGAGTATCATAAGTATTTATATTTTGAAGCGTGTGTTATGATTTTAACGCTAGTTAGTTTAGGTAAGTTTTTAGAAGGCTTGAGTAAAAAGAAAACTACCAAGGCGATTGAGTATTTGACTAACTTACAACCCCAAGAAGCAATTTTTTTAATAGATAATAAAGAGGTAATAAAACCCTCATTAGATATAAATGTCGGCGATGTTTTAATTGTTAAAAAGGGCAGTTTAATTCCAACCGATGCAATAATTATTGAAGGTGCTTGCAGTGTAGACGAGTCGAACATTACAGGAGAAAGTATACCTAAAGAAAAAGGTGTAAATGATAAAGTGTATGCTTCCTCAATTTTAATAGGTGGGTATATTAAAATCAAATCGACTACTAAATATGAGGATTCATCTATTTCAAATATAATTAAATTGGTTGATGAAGCCTCTAACTCAAAAGCACCTATTTCAAGACTAGCAGATAAAATATCAGGCATTTTCGTGCCCGTAGTTATGATAATTGCCTTAATTACTTTTATTGCAAATTTAATAGTAAGCAAAAATGTTGAATTGTCTTTAAATTTTGCAATTACAGTTTTAGTAGTTGCTTGTCCGTGTGCATTAGGACTAGCCACCCCTGTTGCAATAATGGTTGGAACTGGTCGAGGTGCGGTTAATGGTATTTTAATAAAGAACGCCCAAATTTTAGAGCAAACTCATAAAATTAAAACGGTAGTCCTTGATAAAACGGGAACTATAACAAACGGAAAACCTACTGTAACTGATTTCATAAATTTTACAAATGATGATAAATTATTAAACATTATTTATTCGATTGAAACATTAAGTGAGCACCCTTTAGCGTCAGCCATTGCAGATTATACTTCAAAAAACAATGCGACATCATTAAAGGTGGAAGAATTTCAAGCCGTAAAGGGAGAGGGTATTAGTGGAAAAATAGACGGCATTTTATATAATATCGGCAATTTAAATATGCTAGATAAGTTTAATCTTGTCAATAAAGAAATTACAGACCTGGTTAATGGTTTTTCCGTCAATGCAAAAACGCCTCTTGTCGTGTTTACAGAGGGCTTAATATTGGCTGTTATAGCCTTAAAAGATGAAATTAAACCGTCATCTATGCAAGCAGTTAAAATGCTAAAAGATAATCACATTAAGGTTGTAATGCTTACGGGTGATAATTCAATTTGTGCAAATTCAGTTGGGGAAACTTTAGGAATAAAAGATGTGTATTCACAAGTATTGCCTGAAGATAAACTTAATATTATAAATAAACTGAAAGCAGAAAATAAGGGACTTGTTGCGATGGTAGGAGATGGAGTAAATGATGCCCCTGCACTTGCCTGTGCAGATTTAGGTATTTCTATCGGTTCTGGTACAGATGTTGCGATTGAATCGTGCGATATTGTCCTTCAAAGAAATGATTTAATTGACGTTTATAATTCTATTAGATTGTCTAAAAGAGTTTTGTTTACAATTAAACTAGGTTTGTTTTGGGCGTTTTTTTATAATATAATTTGCATATTCCTATCAACAGGAGTTATTTATTATTTAACAAATTCATTTAAAATGACACCAATGCTTGGTTCTTTGCTTATGAGTATATCAAGTGTGTCGGTTGTGCTTAGTGCGTTAACTATAAACTTTTTTAAACCTATAAAAGTTGAAGGTGATAAAAATATTAAAAACGAAAAGGAGATAAACAAAATGGAATTGATTATTGATGTAGATGATATGGTTTGCCCCAAATGTAAGGCACATGTAGAGGAAGCCTGTATGAAGGTTGAAAATGTTGAAAGTGCAGTAGCCTCTTTAGAAAATAAAAACGTGGTTGTAACGTCATCTGTAAAAATATCAAAAGAAGATATTGTTAATGCCATAATATCAGCAGGTTACACAGTAAAGTAAAAAGATGTGTTTAATTAGATTTTTTCTAATTAAACACATCTTTATTTTTTATACTTCTTTATAACTTCCTAAAAATTTAAATCCACTATATTCACTTTCAACTTCGGCAAGAAGATTTAAAGTTTCATTAGTACCTATTTTTGCATCAAAGTCGAAGTAAAACTCAAACTCAAAAGGTGATGTAGGGATAGGCCTTGATTCTAGTTTTGTTAAGTTTAATGCAAGGGTTGAAAACTTATTTAAAAGTTTATTTAATGAGCCTGCCTCGTGGGGTAAATCTAAAGTCAAACTAATTTTATCAGCATCTTCAAAAATCTTTAATTCTTTTGAGATAACGATAAATCTAGTATAGTTGTTGTCATTGTCCTGTATGTTCGCTTTTAAGGTTTTTAAATCGTATAATTTAGTACACTCGGCTGAAGATATGCAAGCCAAATCAGTTCTGTCTTGCTCGCTAACCATCTTTGCGGCAACGGCAGTGTTAGGACAAACGGTGATTTTTACGTCCCCTAAACTTTTAATAAATTCAGCACATTGTTGTAGTGCCTGTTCGTGTGAACAAATTTCTTTTATGCTGTCAAGTTTAGCACCTTGTTTTGCAAGTAAACAGTGTTGCACTTTTAACTTTGTACTCTTTACGATATAAAAGTTATGCTTTTTCATTAAATCATAAACAGCGTTTACGCTTCCAGCAGAACTGTTTTCAATGGGGAGTACGCCATATTCACACATACCTTTTTCAACGGCAGTCATAACGGCGTTAAAGTCTTTAAAATATAAAATGTCGCTAATCTCAAAAAGTTTATTTGTTGCTATTGATGAGTAAGCACCTTCAACTCCTTGGCAAGCAACTGTCGCTCTTGTAGGGAATTTGCTTTGCTTTTCAAGTTCATTAATGATTGTTTGCTTAAACTCACTTTCCATATTGGCAAATCTTAATTGATAGGCTTTGCTTGTTTCAAAGATGGTTTCATAAACACGTTTTCCAAAAACTTGTAAATCCTCGTCCATTAGTGCGGTTACTTTATTGATAACTTCCTTTTCTCGTGCAAGATTTTGTGTTGAAAGACCTTGTCTTGCTTTTTCTAAACCTATTTGTTTTGCAATTTGCATCCTTTCATTATAAAGTTTGGCAAGTTCGCTATCAATTTTATCAATTTCTTCTCTATAATTTTTTACATCCATAATGCTTACTCCTATTGCCGTGATGCACGGTTATTTCTTTGTTCGCCATAAGATAAAAATATAAGTATAGGTATTGCCAAAATACAAACTACTACTCCCCACCATTTTTCATTATACAAAAGAGTTGACGCTCCATAAATTGAAATAAGAGTTGAAGGTATAGTTTTGTTTATATATTTAATAAACATTGAGTTTGTATTTCTCGATATTTTTACCGTCTGTTGTAAATCAAAAATTTTTAATTTTTTTCTAATAAAGGCAGGTACGCCTATAACACTATTTACGTTAATTTTTTTATTTGTTTCGTTAAGTCGTTGGTACTTTTTTTCTTCAAAAGCCATAACTCTACACACAAAAGTGTTCGTACCAAAAGTCAACTTTACTTTGTCCATATTTTGTACGCCAAGAATTTCCATATTGTCTTTTGATAATCGAACAACCAAGTTTTCCTCATCTTCAGCATATGGTCTAACGCAGGTTAAAAGAGTTGAACTTTTTCCCACGAAAAAACTCGTGATTTTTTCGATTAATGAAAATCTATTCTTGTTTAAAAATGTTTCACTATTAGGCAGTATTTTTAATGAAAAAATATTTTTATCAATTAAATATCTTTTTAGTTTTAACCCTTCAACTTCAAGATTGTCAAATATAATATCTCCGTTGTTGTCGTAACATTGCGTCAATAACCTTTGCAATGTTTCATCGTCCTTTGCAAGTCGTTTCAATTTTTCAAACTGCATATTCTCAAAGGAATATGGCAACTCTAAATTTAAATAGTTGCGTTGCCGTCTACTCAGGCGTATCTCTCCTGCTTTTAAGGTTTTGTCAATTTTTATTTGGTCATAGTAAACGGTTAAAGTTGCACCTGTAAAGGTGTTATATATTTTGTATAGTTGTATTTTTTTATTTATAAAAGTTTCTATTCCGTTTGCATCTTCTTTTGCTATGTAAATACAAGAATAGTTCATATCGTCAGTTGTGTGTATCTTGGGTTTTACAAAAGAAAACTCTTTTTCAAATATAATGGTCAGTGTATCTCCAACAGTTGCCCCAAGTTTATTTAAAAGGTATGAGGTTGTAGCTATGTCATTTTCACCCATACATCTTCTTGGATACAAAGTACACTCAAAAAATTTTCCGTTATTTTTATTGTATAAAATAGCCTTTCTTAAAAAACTGCCGTTTAAGAGTTTTGAGTTAACTTCAACTCTGTTCATACTCCATCTTGAAGATACATCTTCTTTTTTTACAATTAAATCAGTTGCTCCGTCAAAAGCGTTTTTTGTGGAGATTAAACCTTTTGTAACTTCATATTGTCCGTTTTTATTTACAATTTTTACTCTAGTCTTGTCTTTGCGTGCCATTTCTTTCCCTCTGTGATAAATATTAGCACAATTTATATGCAAAAGTCAAAAGTCTAAAAGTAAAATTTACTTGATTTTGATATATTTATGTTATAAAATAAAATTACAAAACAATGGAGTTCGTGAGTATGAGGCAAAAATTAAAGGTTGCAATATGCGTGCTTTCCTTGGTTTTATTCCTTGCAAGTTTCGTTTTTTTAATATTGCATCTAATTGATAGTCAAAACAAAACCGAATATAACGAGGAAGATGTTTTAGTTGTAATTTCGCCCATAACTATAACCTCAACCGTAGAGGAAGTACTTTCTCAAAAGTATACCAGCGTAATTAAGGGGACAATAAAAAATGTTTCAAACAAGGACTTAACGGAGATTGAGTTGCATTTGTCTGTTTCAACCCCGACACTAAAGTTAAAGGACAATTTGTATTTAACGAATATTTCAATTACGGCAGGAGAGAGTTATACTATTGAGGAAACACTAGCAACTAATGGTAATTTTGAGGTTGTTGATTTAGTTCAAGCAAATATTCAAGGTTACGATACAATTTTGTTAAGCAATGAGGGACAATCGGTCAATTTTGATCTATGGAGTGGACTTATTCTGCTTTGTATGATTTTCTTTTTAGCAGTTTCTATAATAATGGGAGTTAAGAGTACGGACAGTGGAAGGTTTGCCACTAAAATAGAAAGGAAGGAGAATAATGACATCAAGAAAAGGGCATTGCAAGAAGATGTTGAACTTTTACAACTTGAACTTGAAAAGGAAAAGATACAATCAAAAATTGATACAATAAAAGAAGGGAAGGAAATACTGTGTTTGAGTTGTGGTGCTAAAAATAAAGCCAAATCACAAACCTGCTCAAAATGTGGTGCTGATTTAAAAGGATAAAAAAGGTTTAACTTTAAGTCAAACCTTTTTGTTCTATCTTAGAAAACTACTAGGGGAATAAATATCAACACTTGTTTTTATTTTTATAAATAAAAAGGCTCTTGATTTTTCAAGAGCCTTGAGAATTAGCTTTAATTAAACTTGTGGAGCTACAGATACCATATGTGTATGCTTTACAGTCCATTTTTTTAACTTGATTCCAAGCCAAAAACTGTATATGCCAAGCGTTATCAAAGTAAGCAATAGCCATTTGATGTAGTTTCCTATAAGTTGCAAACCATTTCCATCAAAAGTTAGTTGTTCGCCATCAATATATGTATGTTTTGCATACCATTTTTCCTTAATACATACAGTCCAAGGAACTGCAATAAAAAGAGTAATAGCATTTAGTAAACCACACAAAATTTTAATGCCGATAAGTCCTAATAAGCCACCGGTAAATTCACTTTCCATAATATTTCCTCCCTATCTTTATAGTACATAATAGTATCAAACACCTAAACATAGATATTCGATTTAGTATTTTTGTGGTGCGTCGTAAGGGATTCGAACCCCTGGCCTTTGGTTCCGTAGACCAACGCTCTATCCAGCTGAGCTAACGGCGCATTTCATTTTTTAAACATAAGAATTATATGAAAAATTTTTGTTTTTGTCAAACATATATTTATGAAATTTGTATTTATTTATAAAATCTAGTCAATATTTTACGAGTTATACACAAACATTGTATAATTGTATGTGGAATTGTGGATAACTCAAAAACAAAAGTGTTTAAAACTTACAAAATTGAACAAACATACTCAAAATCTGTGATAAAATCACAAAAATGTGGATAACTTAAAAAGTATCAACTTAATAAAAGACAAAAAGGAGTGAATTTTATGTAAAATTTAGTAAAAATAAAAAAGTTATCCACATTTTGTGGATAACCATGACTAAAATTATACTTGACAACATTATTTTTAAAGTGTATATTTGAATTTAAAGATAAATAAAAGGAAAACAAAATGGAAATTTGGGAAACTTTACACCACGCACTAGAAGATACTCTGTTGCTAGTGCCTATACTATTAGTCGTATACTTTTTGATTGAATTGTTGGAGTATAAAAAGGCAATATCCTTTGAAAGAAGCAAACTTTTAAAGGGTAAAATATCTCCTATTTTTGGTTCACTATTCGGTTGCGTACCACAATGTGGTTTTTCGGTTGTATCGACAGATTTATATTCAAAGAAGAATTTGTCGGTAGGTGCGTTAATTGCAGTCTATGTTTCTACAAGTGATGAGGCGATACCTTTAATGCTGGCTGACTATACTAAAATTCCCGATTTGCTTTTATTGATTTTGGTTAAAGTATTATTTGGTATTGCCTTGGGATATTTATCAATGCTTTTGTATAAAAAAATATTCAAAAACAGTGAAGATAATGTCCTTGTGCAAAGCGAAAACAGTGAGCATATTCATAAAGATGAACACGAACATCATCACTGCGAAGATGAACTTGTTATTGAAAATGAGTCGTGCGAAGTTGCTACTGGCTGTTGTAAGCATAATGTAGCAAGCGAAAAATTTGATTTTAAACACCCGTTATTGCATTGTTTAAAAATTACTTTGTTTATTCTTATTATAAATATAATTTTTGGTTTTTTGGTTATGCTTATTGGGGAGGACAACCTAAAAACTTTTTTACAAAGCAATTCTGCATTACAACCTTTGCTTGCCGTTTTGATAGGGCTAATTCCTAACTGTGCATCATCTGTTGTAATAACTGAACTTTATTTGAAAGGACTTTTGTCTTTTGGTTCAATCGTAGCAGGCTTGTCGGTTAACGCAGGCATTGCCTTGACCGTACTTTTTAAACAGAATAAAAATATGAAGGAAAATCTTTTTATTTTGGCAATGTTAATTGTTCCTAGTCTTATTTTTGGATATGCTTTGCATTTTATTTTTTAAAGGTTGCCTTTTAAATTGTTGATTATTTTTATAGTAGATGTTATAATTTAAACAAAAAAGGAGATTTTAAGGATGGCTAAAATTACTGAGGATACTTTAATTGCTGACTGCATTAAAATCAACCCCAACGCTGCTGAAATTTTACTTTCTGCAGGTATGCATTGTTTAGGCTGTGCAATGGCTCATGGTGAAACCATTGGAGAGGCTGTTTCCGTTCATGGTGTTGATATTGATCGTCTTTTGGAAAAACTTAACGAAGGTGTTGAGGACTAATTAAAAAGCAAGCTCGCTATTTTCATAGCGGGCTTATTATTTATTATAGAGAATATTCTAAAATTGAATTGAGATAAATGGAGAAAAGATGACAGATATTGAAAGATTAAAAGAAATAATTTCAAACTCCAAAAAGATTGTGTTTTTTGGGGGTGCAGGTGTAAGTACAGAAAGTGGTATACCTGATTTCCGTTCGGCTGACGGAATATATAGTCAAGGGGGAGAAATACCTCCTGAAATTATTTTGTCGCACACTTTTTTTATGAGTAGTCCTGATTTGTTTTATAAATTTTACCGCGAAAAGATGGTGTATTTAGATGCAAAGCCAAACGCATGTCATTATAAACTGGCTAGTCTTGAAAATGAGGGTAAACTTTCTGCAATAGTAACTCAAAATATAGATGAGTTGCACCAACAAGCAGGCAGTAAAAAGGTTTTGGAGTTGCACGGAAGTATTTATAAAAACAAGTGTATAAAATGTGGCAAGAAGTATTCTATTGACGGAGTGCTTAATAGCAGCGAGGTTGTGCCTTTATGTTCGTGTGGGGGAATAATAAAGCCTGAGGTAGTGCTTTACGAGGAGGAACTTGACAGCAATACTATAAGTGAAACTATTAGACAGATACATAGCGCTGATACTTTAATTATATGTGGTACATCTTTAAAGGTTTATCCTGCTAATACTTTTATACAATTTTTTGGTGGCGAAAATCTAGTAATTATAAATAAAGAACCACTTGATTGCCCTATTAAACCAACACTGTTCATACAAGATTTAGTAGGTAAGGTTTTTTCACAAATTTAATATGGAAAAGAATTTATTAAATAATAAGCGATTTGCTGAAGAAAATAATTTAAAATATTTAATATTTGGCTTGATACTGCTTTTAGTTCATGTTATAGGATTAAATTATATTGGTTATGTTTATAAATGGTTAAATCTAACTAATTTAGTTAGAGGAACGGGTTTTGTAGGTTTTTCTTGGTACTTTTTGTTAACAATAGTAGTTTTTATATTTTTTGGAAAGGAACTTGTCAAATCAATAAAAGATATGAGTGATAGCCCAAAATCAAAGTTTTTATATGCCTTTATTGTAGGTGTAATCGGCTCAATAATTGAAGGTTGTGCCTACCTTTTTGTTTATAACGTATTAAACATATCAAGTTCAAATCAAGACGTAATTGAGAGTACAGGCCATACCATATGGTTGTTGCTTGAAACGGCTATATTTGCTCCTATCGTTGAGGAAACAATTTTTCGTGGAATTATTTATAGAAGTTTGCGTAATAAAAGCGTTTACCTTGCTACATTTTTAACTGCCCTTTTATTTGCTTTTTATCATATTTGGGAGTATGTCGTTTTTGACGGTGAGTTTATGCAACTTGTAGCAATGATAATCTACTTTTTCCCTGCTCTCACTTTTGGACTGATATATGAAAAAACTGAAAACCTACTCTACCCTATTATGACGCATGGTGTTTGTAATTTCGTAGTTATGATTTATATGTTTATTGTTTAAAAGTCTTTAAATTTACATATAAATATGGTATAATAGTTTTACCTAACATAAAGATTCAATCTAAATGAAAGGAAATGGAAACTAATTTACAGCCATACCTTTAGTATGGCTTTTTTAATAAGGAGAAATGGTATGCAAATTTCAAAAGATATTAAGTATATTGGTGTAAATGACAATCAAATTGATTTATTTGAAGGTCAATATGTTGTTCCAAACGGTATGGCTTATAACTCATATGTTATACTTGACGATAAGATTGCAGTGATGGATACGGTGGATAAAAATTTTACTCACGAGTGGCTAGATAATTTGCAAAAGGTTGTTGGGAGTAAAAAGCCTGACTACTTAATTGTGCAACATATGGAACCCGACCACTCTGCGAACGTTGCAAAGTTTATGGAGTATTTTCCAAACGCACAAATCGTATCTTCCTCAAAAGCGTTTATTATGATGAAAAACTTTTTTGGCACGGACTTTGAAGATAGAAGAATTGTTGTGGGAGAGGGAGATGTTTTAAATCTTGGTAAACATACTTTAACTTTTGTTACTGCCCCTATGGTTCACTGGCCTGAAGTTATAGTAACTTACGATAGTTATGATAAAGTTTTATTTTCTGCAGACGGATTTGGCAAATTTGGTGCATTGAATATAGATGAGGACTGGGCTTGTGAAGCACGCCGTTACTATATAGGTATCGTGGGTAAGTACGGTATGCAAGTACAATCCCTTTTGAAAAAAGCCTCAACTTTAGATATACAAACTATATGTCCATTGCACGGTCCTGTGCTTACTGACAATCTTGACTACTATATAGGGTTATATAATACTTGGTCAAGCTATGGGGTTGAAACTGAAGGAATTATGATTGCGTACACTTCAGTTTATGGAAACACCAAAACTGCTGTCGATTTACTTGTTGAAAAATTAAAGGCAAATGGCTGTCCTAAAATTGCAGTAAACGACCTTGCAAGATGTGATATGGCAGAGGCTGTTGAGGATGCTTTTAGGTATGGAAGGGTTGTTTTTGCGACTACTACCTATAACGCAGATATTTTTCCTTTTATGAGAGAGTTTATACATCATCTAACTGAAAGAAATTTCCAAAACAGAACTGTTGCATTTATTGAAAACGGAAGTTGGGCGCCTATGGCTACCAAAGTTATGAAAGGTATGTTGGAGGGTTGCAAAAACTTAAATTATACAGAAAATAACGTTCGTATTTTATCAGCTTTAAATGATGAGAGTAAAAATCAAATTACAGCACTTGCTGACGAACTTTGCAAGGACTATTTGGCTCAGCGAGATGAAACGGCAAACAAGAACGATTTATCTGCTCTGTTTAATATAGGTTATGGGCTTTATGTTGTTACATCAAACGACGGAAATAAAGATAACGGCTTAATCGTGAATACCGTTACTCAGGTAACTAATACTCCTAATATGCTTGCCGTTACTATAAATAAGGAAAACTATTCGCACCACATCATTAAACAAACGGGCAAAATGAACATCAACTGCATTTCGCAAGAAGCGCCCTTTGAGGTTTTTGAGAGGTTTGGTTTTCAAAGTGGTAGAAAGGTTGATAAGTTTGAAAATTATCCTATCCTTCGTGCTGATAACGGCTTGGTTTTCTTGCCTAAATATATCAATTCATTTATGTCGTTAAAGGTGGAGCAATACCTTGATTTAGGAACGCATGGTATGTTTATTTGTTCGATTGGGGAAGCAAGGGTTTTGTCAAATGTTGAAACTATGACGTATTCATATTATCAATCAAATGTAAAGCCTAAGCCTCAAACTGAAGGTAAAAAAGGTTTTGTATGCAAGGTGTGTGGTTTTATTTACGAGGGTGAGGAGTTGCCTGAGGACTATGTTTGCCCTCTTTGTAAGCACGGTGCAAGCGATTTTGAACCTTTAAAGTAGTTTTAATTTACGGAGGATAAAAATGCAAACAAGAGTTGCAGTAATGAGTATTATCGTTGAGAATAACGAACAAGTAGAAACATTAAACAATATTCTTCATCAATATGGAGAGTATATTATAGGCAGGATGGGAATTCCATATCGTGCTAAAAAGGTAAGCATAATAAGTATTGCTATTGATGCTCCTCAAGATATAATTTCAGCAATGTCGGGTAAGATAGGCAATTTAGAGGGTATAACTACAAAAACTGTTTATTCAAATGTTATAACTGAAATTTAGTAAAAGACTTCACTTGAAAAAGTGAAGTCTTTTTGATATATGAAAAAAACAAGTGTGTTTATTCAATGAAAAAACGGGCAATAAACATTAAAAACAAAAAATAAAAATAAATATTAGGTTTTTTCTTAAAAAAATAAATTTTCACCTAATTTTAATAAAATATCGTTGACATATCCTTTACAAGAGTGTTATAATCATTAGGCTGTGCAATTTACGGTTTGGGTAGATACAAGAGGTTACTTAAATTCCAAAAACCCTGAAATTATGCTGGTTTTAGGTTGGAAATAGATAACTTTTGTTGACAACTGTGAGGGTATAACCCTTGCGACTAACCACAGTAGTTTAACCTTTTAGAAAGGTTTTATTTTTTGAACACTACTGCGACACGCACGGCTGGGTTGACTGAAAAACCCAAGAAGTTAGTATAAATTGGAGGATTTTAAAAATGGCAAGTCAAAAAATTAGAATCAAGTTAGCGGCTTACGACCACAACCTAGTAGATGAAGCTGCTGAAAGAATTGTTGAAACAATGAAGAAAGCTGGTGCTAAAATTTCTGGTCCAGTTCCCCTTCCTACAGAGAAGGAAATTGTAACAATTTTGCGTGCTGTACACAAGTACAAGGATTCAAGAGAACAATTTGAAATTAGAACTCACAAGAGACTAATCGACATCTATTCTCCCAACGCAAAAATTCTTGACAGCGTACATTTGCCCGCTGGCGTTGATATCAAAATCAAGTTATAAACCGATACTTAATAAAAGTTAGGTATCAGCAAAATAAATCGGAGGTGAACTTTATCAATGAATAAAGCAATCATTGGTCGCAAGGTTGGTATGACTCAAATTTTTGCGGCAGACGGAAAAGTAATTCCCGTTACAGTAGTAGAGGCAGGTCCTTGCCCCGTTGTTCAAATTAAGACAAACGAAAAGGACGGATATTCAGCATTAAAGTTAGGCTTTGTAGAAACTAACGAAAAGGCTTTAAACAAACCTGAACTTGGTCTTTTCAAAAAGGCTAACGTAAAGCCTCAAAAGGTTTTAAGAGAATTTAGACTTAAAGATTTGTCTAACTACAAAGTTGGTGATGAAGTTAAGGCTGATATTTTCCAAGAAGGAGACAAAATTGACGTAGTTGGTACAACAAAAGGTCATGGTTACTCTGGTGTAATCAAAAGATGGAACCAACACAGATTAAAGGAAACACACGGTGTAGGCCCTGTGCACAGAGAACCTGGTTCAATGGGTGCAAACAGTTCGCCTTCAAGAGTTTTCAAGGACAAAAAGTTGCCCGGTCAATATGGTGTTGAAAGAGTTACTATTCAAAATCTTGAAGTTGTCAAGGTTGATACTCAAAGAAACGCAATATTGGTTAAGGGAGCAATCCCCGGAACAAAGGGAAGCATCGTTTTAATTAGCGATAGCGTAAAAGCGTAATAAGGAGAGTGAACTAATATGCCAAGCATTAAAGTATATAAAATGGACGGCTCAATAGCAGGTGATATGAACCTAAGCGAAGCAGTTTTCGGCTGTGAGTACAACGAGCCCCTTATTCATCAAGCAGTAGTTACTCGTTTAGCAAATGAAAGACAAGGTACAAAAAGCACACTAACTCGTTCGGAAGTTCGTGGTGGTGGCAGAAAGCCTTGGAGACAAAAGGGCACAGGTAATGCACGTCAAGGTTCAACTCGTGCTCCCCAATGGATAAAAGGTGGCGTAGTATTCGCACCCAAGAGCAGAGACTTCTCTTTAAAGATGAATATTAAAGCAAGAAGACAAGCATTAAAGAGTGCACTTTCTAAAAAGGTTGCTGACGGCGAAGTTGTTGTAATTGATAACTTAACTGTTAATGCACCTAAGACAAAGGAAATAGTAGCATTCTTAAAGGCGTTAAATTTAGATAAACGTACACTTATCGTTATGGATAGTGCAGATGAAAATGCAATTTTAGCATGCAGAAATATTGAAAAGTTAAGCACATTACCTGTTGCTCAAATCAATACTTATGATGTAGTTGCTAATGCAAAAATCGTTTTGACAAAAGGCGCTGTAGAAAAAATTGAGGAGGCTTACGGAGCATAATGAGAGCAGAAGACATCATCATTAAGCCTGTGCTTACTGAAAAAGGTTATGATAGCATTGCTGATAAAAAGTATGCTTTCGTAGTAGCAAAAGGCGCAAATAAGACAGAAATCAAACTAGCAGTTGAAAAACTTTTCGGCGTTAAAGTTGATAAGGTTAACACGGCAAACTGCAAGGGCAAATTAAAAAGACAAGGCAGAACAGAAGGCTACACTTCTTCAACAAAGAAGGCTTATGTTCAACTAAAGTCTGACAGCAAGACAATCGAATTTTTTGATTCATTGTCATAATTAAAATAGTTGGAGGAAGAATTCAAATGGCTATAAAGAGATATAATCCGACTTCTCCCGCTCGTCGTTTTATGACGGTTTCTTCTTATGAAGAAATTACTTGCACAAAACCTGAAAGAAGTTTGCTTGAAGATAAGCGTAAGTCAGGTGGACGTAACAATATGGGCAGAATTACTGTTAGACATATTGGTGGCGGAAATAAAGTTAAATATCGTATCATAGATTTTAAGAGAAATAAAGATGATATTCCTGCAAAGGTTTCATCAATTCAATACGACCCTAACCGTAGTGCTAATATCGCATTGCTTGTATATGCAGATGGCGAAAAGAGATACATTTTAGCACCTATCGGTTTAAATGTTGGCGATACAGTTATGAACGGTGCAAATGCTGATATTAAGGTAGGTAACACATTACCCCTTGACTCAATCCCTGTTGGTACAATGATTCATAATATCGAGTTTAAGCCCGGTCGTGGTGGTCAAGTTGCAAGAGCAGCAGGTATGGCTGCACAACTTATGGCTAAGGAAGGCAAACTTGCAACAATCAAGATGCCCAGTGGCGAAATGAGATATGTTCCTGTAACTTGTAGAGCAACAATCGGTCAAGTAGGTAATCCCGAACACGAAATTGTTCGTATCGGTAAAGCTGGTAAGACAAGACACTTTGGTATCCGTCCTACAGTTAGAGGTTCTGTAATGAACCCTTGCGATCACCCTCACGGTGGTGGTGAAGGTAAGTCTCCTATCGGTCATGCCGGTCCTTTGACGCCTTGGGGCAAACCCGCTCTCGGCTACAAGACGAGAAAGAAGAAGAATGCAACCAACAAGTTCATTCTTAAGAGAATTAACTAATCGG
>CAZJWC010000011.1:0-44158 GCA_964550125.1 uncultured Clostridia bacterium
ACCCCGGACACCCTGATTAAGAGTCAGGTGCTCTACCAACTGAGCTAATGGTCCAAAATAAGCAGATATAACGCCTCTGCTAATAGCGACCCATTTCTCTTTTTCAAGACACTTATGAGTAAGTGGTGATCCATCGGGGACTCGAACCCCGGACACCGTGATTAAAAGTCACGTGCTCTACCGCCTGAGCTAATGGACCGTCCGTTTTTTGCGATTATTAAATTTTGGCTGGGGTGGCAGGATTTGAACCTACGAATGCGGGAATCAAAATCCCGTGCCTTACCGCTTGGCGACACCCCAATGCAGTTTTTTTAATGGGGCGAGAGATGGGAATCGAACCCACGACCTCCAGGACCACAATCTGGCGCTCCACCGATTGAGCTACTCCCGCCATTTTATTTTTTGGCGCGCCTGAAGGGATTCGAACCCCTGACACCCGCCTTAGAAGGGCGGTGCTCTATCCAGCTGAGCTACAGGCGCATAAAAAATAAATTCTGTGAATTTCAGCAAAATGGAGCGGGTGATGGGAATCGGACCCACGCGGCCAGCTTGGAAGGCTGGAATTCTACCATTGAACTACACCCGCACAACACACAGCCTAAAAATTATAACATTATGGCAAATGTATGTCAAACATTTTTACCCAAAATATAAAACATTTTCAAAAAAAATTTTATTGTAAAAAAGATGGTTATTTTTAATAAACATATTTAATTGTAGGGACAATCTTGCCCCCATGGATTACTAAATAACAATAACTTTTTTGGGCAGAAAGTCTACGCAAAGTACCCGGATTGATTAAAGTAATTCCGTCAATCTCCTTGACCTGAGCAATATGGGTATGTCCAAACAAAACAATATTGCAACCCTTCTCTTTTGCATATTCACACAAATACTTTAATGAAGATTTAACCCCATACTTATGGCCATGACACAAGAGAATTTTGTTTCCCTCAATTTCCAAAACAATCTCACTATCCGTAAATGAGCAAAAATCATTATTCCCCTTTACGATATAGATTTTTTCAGGATATTTATTGTAAAACGCCTTCATATCATAAACACAATCTCCCAAATGGATAAGATAATCACACTCATCAATTATTTGAGAGAGTTTTTGAATTTCATCAACATTTTGGTGCGTATCGCTTAATACCAACAGAGTAGTCATTTTAAACGCCCTGCCAACAACTTTAACGCTTTACCTCTATGAGAAACGGAGTTTTTTTCCTCTTGAGAACAAACTGCAAATCCCTTATTTAATTCCGTACTGAAAAACAAACTGTCATAACCAAAGCCATTTTCTCCTTGTTCTTCGTACAAGATTTCTCCTTCCGTTTTTCCTTCAACAGAAATATAAGTATCGTCAGGCTTGTACAAAACCAAACAGCAAACAAACCTTGCCTTTCTGTCCTTTTTATCTTTCATTTCAAAAAGCAATTTTTCTCTATTTGCTTTATCATCTCCATGCTTATTTGCATACCTAGCACTCATAATTGAAGGAGCACCACCCAAGGCGTCAACGCATAGACCACTATCGTCAGCCAAAACAGTTTCACCTATTGCTTTAGACACGGTTTTTGCTTTGATTAAGGCATTTTCAAAAAAGGTAGTTCCATTTTCTTCAATCTCATCATTATACCCAACCTCTGCCATTGAAATTATTTCATAGTTAGACAAAATTTGTTTAATCTCTTGAAGTTTATGCTTATTTGCAGTTGCAACAATTATTCTTTTCATAATATTTTCCTTTAAAAATTCGCTTGAAAAAAGGCAAGTTATACTTGCCTTTTATTTTAGAAATTGATAGGTTCATCAGTACTTACAATTTGGTCTTCAAATAAGGGTTTAGGAGTTTTAACCAGGTCAACATAAAAAGTTGAGCCCTTTCTCTCTCCACTCATTATACCAAAATTGAAGTTATGTTTCTCCAAAATACTTTTAACGATTGAAAGCCCCAAGCCAGTACCCTTGACTGCTCTATGATGAGTTTCAGAATTTCGTTTATATCTTGCCCATATTTTATCAACATCG
Source organism: uncultured Clostridia bacterium (assembly GCA_964550125.1). GTDB lineage: Bacteria > Bacillota > Clostridia > Christensenellales > Borkfalkiaceae > CAZJWC01. Next base: position 2,035 of record CAZJWC010000011.1, read on the forward strand.
GCAGGGGTAATTCCTTTACCTGTATCTTGTACACTAAAACGAATATACGAACCAATAGATTTTACTGAAATTAACAAACGTTTATCTTCGCCAGTATAGTTTACTGCATTACCTACAAGGTTATAAATAACTTGACCAATTTCATTACGATACGCTCTAGTAAACAGGTTAGGTTCAATATCGGTATCAAATCTATATCCACTTTCTGTAAGATATGAAAATCTTCCTACAATCGCTTTAGTAAACTCGGAAACATTAAAGGTTGCAAGTTCCGAATTGATAATTCCTGCACTAATTTTTGACATCTTCAAAACATCACTAACAAGCCCTGAAAGTCTGTCCGTTTCATCAATGATAACCTGTGCGTGCTTATTACGCTTTTCAGGATCATTGCCTGAAATTTCCTGTATCATTGCAGCGTAAGCCTTCATCATTGTAAGGGGAGTTTTAAAGTCGTGCGATACATTTGCAATAAGGTCTTTTTGCATTTTATCTGCTTTTGAAATTTCTTCCATAGCAAACTTTAAAGCATCAACAAGCCTTTTATATTCTTTAAATTTAGGATCAACGCTTATCTTTATATCATAGTTACCATTAGCAACAGCCTTTGCATCTTCACTTATTAAATCAAGAGGTTTGGTCATTATATTTGACACTATTGCAGACAAAACAAATGCAAACGCTAAAATTCCTATTACAGACAAAAGTGCATATTTGTTAAGTAAAGAATACACGCTTGTCATAAGTTCAGAAGAATAAGACAAATACATATAGTAGTCTTGCCCGCCAATATCAACCACAGAAAAGCATACATAGTTTCTTCCTAAATCATTACTAACTATATAGCAACTTTCGTTTGAATGCTCGTTCAAATATTTAGTAGCAGTACCAAGCCAAGTAGGAGAAGTATAGACACTACTTAGTTCAGTATTTGATGCTATTCTATAAGTGGGGGCTGTATCAGTATAGTTTTCAGTGTAGTGGCTAATGTTATATATGTACACACGAACGTTTGCCTGAATACCTTCTTCACGGATAATTTGCTCTATATTACTCTCGTTTAAAAGGTCGCACTTATCAAATTCTTCTTGAATTTGCCCACTAACATTTGCGAGATTTTTTTCAATTTTTTTCGTATTACTTTTTGATAGTATAGTCAAGCATATAAAAAGGAACGCAATTATTAGTAATGTATACAAAATAAAATACGTCCACAATCTTAATCCTATACTAGTATAAACCTTTCTTTTTTTCACGCTTCAAACTTATAGCCTAAGCCACGCAACGTTACGATAAACTTGCGATATTGTTTCAAATTACTTCTAAGCATTTTGATATGAGTGTCTACCGTTCTGTCATCACCGTAAAAATCAAACCCCCATACATCGTACAACAACTTTTCACGGGTAAGTGCAATACCTTTATTTCTTACCAAGTAGAATAATAATTCATATTCCTTAGGAGTAAGAATTGCCTTTTCACCGTCAATATAAACATTTCTGCCTTTCATATCAATTTCAAGCCCCTCAAATTTTTCGCTTTCACGAGAAGCAACTTGAGGCGAACTCTTTCTCTTAACGATTGCGTTTATTCTAGCCATTACCTCTTTAGGAGAGAAAGGCTTTGTAACATAGTCGTCAATACCAAGTTCAAAACCGTATAATTTATCATACTCCTCAGTTCTAGCAGACAGCATGATAACGGGCACATCTTTGAATTTTTTGATTTCCTTAACTGCTGAATAACCGTCAAGTTTAGGCATCATTACGTCCATTAAGATAATGTCATAGTCGTTTTCACGACATTTTTTTACAGCCTCAAAGCCGTCTGTTGCCTCAAACGCTTCAAAACCTTCAAATTCAGCATACTCTTTGAGTGCGTTACGAATCATTTCTTCATCGTCAACAATTAGTACTCTCATAAAAATCCTCCGCTTCACCTAGTGAGTGTGTAAAAACTAATTTTAGAAAATATTTCACATAATAAAAATTTCACGAAATATCAACAAAATTATTGTACAATATTTGTGAAAATGTGTCAACACATTTTTCAAAATTCGTTCATTATTTTTTATGACAATACACTTAATATTTGATTTTTATATGATATATAAATTTGTCAATAGTTTTATTAAAATTTTTTTATCTTATTTTTTGTATGTTCGCTTGAAAAAATAGATATATTATGGTATACTGCAAGTATGACAGATGTTTACTATACTTTAGATGAATACACATGTGAAGAATTATTGTCATCTATCCTAAAAAACTATTACGATGTTAAAGAGATTATAATTTCACATAATCGTAACGGCAAACCAAAATTGGAAAATTGCCCTATTGAATTTAGCATTGCAAGAAGCGATAAGATGACCATCATTGCGGTTAGTCAAAAACCCGTTGGTGTTGATTGTGAAAAGGTTGTTAAGAAGGATTATTCTTCAGAACTCAAACTTTTTCCCAAAAGCGAGCGAGAGTTAATCAAAACTGAAGAAGATTTTTATCACTCTTGGACAGCAAAAGAAAGTTTCATCAAATTTAAGGGTACAAAAACTTCAAAAATGATTCGTCAACTAGAGTACATAGATGGTAGAATACGCTATAAAAAGCAACGCCAAAAAGTATTGATAGTTAAAAACGTGGTTGACGATTATATAATGAGTATTTGTGTAGAAAATCCAGGAGTAAACATCATAAAACTTAATAAGGTTGCCTTGAGGCAAAATGATGAGAAAGTCGGTTAATTTATTAACCGACTTTCACTTTTATTTGTATAATATTCTCTTTAAGAATTGCCCTGTATAACTCTCTTTATTGTTTGCGATATGTTCAGGCGTACCAAAGTCAAGCACTTCTCCACCTAAAGCACCACCCTCCTTACCTAAATCAATAATGTAGTCAGCACACTTAATAACATCAAGGTTATGCTCAATAACGACAACTGTATTTCCACCCTCACGTAGTTTATATAGTATTTTAATGAGTTTATCTACATCGTAACTATGCAAACCAGTTGTGGGTTCATCAAGAATATAAAAGGTTTTACCTGTAGAACGCTTGGCTAGTTCGGTTGCAAGCTTAACTCTTTGCGCCTCACCACCTGAAAGGGTAGTTGCACTTTGTCCCATTTTTATATATCCTAAACCGACATCATTTAGAGTTTTTAGTTTACTATATATTTGAGAAACGGGTTGGAAAAACTCACATGCTTCCTCGATTGTCATATCAAGCACATCAGCAATATTTTTTCCTTTATATCTAACTTCAAGAGTTTCCTTATTATATCTTGCACCATTGCAAACTTCACAAGGAACATAAACATTAGGTAAAAAATGCATTTCAACTTCTATGATTCCATCACCTTGACACTTTTCACATCTTCCACCTGCGACATTAAATGAAAAACGCCCTGCCTTATAACCTCTTTCTTTTGCGTCTAAAGTTGAGGCAAAAAGTTCTCTAATTAGCGTAAACACCCCTGTATAAGTTGCAGGGTTACTTCTAGGAGTACGACCTATCGGGCTTTGGTCGATAGCAATTACCTTATCAAAATATTCTAAACCTTCAGCACCATCAAAATCACCTGCGTAGATATGCGTTCTATTTAAATTTGTTGCCAAATATGGATATACAATTTCGTTGACAAGTGAACTCTTTCCACTACCTGAAACCCCTGTTACACAAGTAATTAATCCCACGGGAAATGACACATCTATATTTTTTAAATTGTTTTGGCGACAGCCCTTTACCTTAAAAAATTGACCGTTACTTTCAAAACGCTTTTTTGGAATTTCAATCTTTCTCTTACCAGATAAAAACTCACCTGTTATTGAACCCTCAGTCTTTGCAACCTCTTGAGGCGTGCCACAGGCAACCACTTCACCACCGTGAACACCAGCTTTTGGACCAATATCAATAACATAGTCAGCAGAGCGAATAGTATCTTCATCATGTTCAACAACTAACACGGAATTTCCTATATCACGCAAAGAGTGTAATGTGTTTATAAGTTTTTCATTATCTCTTTGATGCAAACCTATACTTGGCTCGTCAAGAATATATAAAACTCCCGTCAATGCACTACCTATTTGTGTGGCAAGTCGAATACGCTGAGATTCACCACCAGACAATGTTCCTGCGCCTCTTGATAAAGTTAAATAACCAAGACCAACATTTTTAAGAAAATTCAGCCTTGCGTTTATTTCCTTTAAAATAGGTTTTGCTATAATTTCGTTCATTTGAGAAAGTCTTAACTCACTGAAAAACTCAATCGCCTCATCTATTGATAAATTGCAAACATCATCAATATTTTTATCTTGAACATAAACTGCTAACGCTTCTTTTTTAAGTCGTTTACCACCACAACTATGGCAGGGCATAACCCTCATATATCTCTCTATATCTCTTTTTGTGCCCTCACTTTGAGTTTGTTGATATCTTCTTTGAAGAATATTTACAAAACCCTCCCAAGACATTTTATAACTTCCACTAAAAGTATGCGTCTTATAGTCTAAATCTAAAACTTCACCGTTATTTCCATACATCAATATTTTGTAAATATTTTCAGGCAAATCTTTTACAGGAACATCAAGACTGAAGTTATAATGCTTTGCAAGTGCATTTATATACATATCACTCATTTTGGCAGACTCTAAATTCCAACCACCAAAACGAACAGCCCCCTCACGCAAAGAAAGATTTTTATCTTTACAAATCAAGTTTTCATCAATAACTTGTTTATAGCCTATACCACTACACTCTGGACAAGCACCCCAAACCGTATTAAATGAAAACAGCCTAGGTTCAATTTCCTCTATTGAAATACCACACTCGCTACACGCAAAATTAGTTGAAAACAACTCCTCCTTGCCATTTTGTTCGATAATTACAATTCCGTTGCCAAGTTTTATAGCATTTTCTAAACTATCTACAAGACGCTTGCGTATATCTTCACGCACCATCAATCTATCAACAACGACACTGATATTATGTTTAATATTCTTGTCAAGTTTTATATCTTCTTGCAGGTCGTAAACAATCCCGTCAATTTTTATACGTGCGTAACCACTTTTTTTAAATCCCTCAATTTCTTTTTTATATTCACCTTTCTTTCCACGAACAATAGGAGCGTTTATTAAAAGTTTTGTTCCATCTTCATATTCCATCACCCTGTCAGCAATTTCATCAATCGTTTGTCTGCTTATAGGTTTATGACATTTAGGACAATGTACAACCCCTACTCTAGCAAACAACAACCTCAAATAATCATAGATTTCAGTAACCGTTCCTACAGTTGAACGAGGATTATGCGAAGTAGTTTTTTGGTCGATTGATATCGCAGGAGATAAACCCTCAATTAACTCTACATTAGGTTTTTCCATTTGACCTAGAAACTGACGAGCATATGAAGATAAACTTTCAACATACCTTCTTTGCCCTTCGGCAAATATCGTATCAAAAGCAAGTGTACTCTTACCACTACCTGAAAGACCAGTAAAAACAACCAATTTATCTCTAGGAATTTCCACATCAATGTTCTTTAAATTGTTTTCTTTTGCACCTTTAATAATAATCTTATCCATAACTCTATTATACCACTTTAAAAGAAAAAATCTTCTTTTTAGATACTCTTTTATTAAATTTCACAAAAAAAGATAAGAGTAAATCTTATCTTTTCAACATCTTCTTTTTTAATTGTGAGATTGTATCTCTAATCTCAATAGCCTTCTCGAAATCAAGTTGAGCAGAAGCAATCTTCATCAAAGCCTTTAGTTTTTCAATTTCGTCGGGAATATCTTTAATTTTTATATCTTCTACTCTTGAAACTTTTTGAGTTATTGACAGTGTACTTTTAATATCTTTTTTAATCGTTTGAGGGGTAATATTATGTTCCCTATTATATTCGCTTTGTATTTGTCTACGCCTATTAGTTTCATCAATCGCTCGTTGCATACTTCCAGTTATCATATCGGCGTACATTATAACCTTGCCGTCAACATTTCTTGCAGCACGACCTATCGTTTGAACTAATGAAGTTTCACTACGTAAAAAACCCTCCTTATCTGCATCTAAAATTGCAACAAGTTTTACTTCAGGTAAGTCAAGTCCCTCACGTAATAAATTTATCCCACAAAGCACATCAAACTCACCACCTCGCAAACCGTTTACTATATCAATTCTTTCAAGGGTATCAATATCACTGTGCATATACTTTACTTTTATGCCGTGTTCTTTGAGATAATCAGTAAGTCCCTCAGCCATACGTTTGGTCAAAGTAGTTACTAAAACTCTACCTTCACTTTCAGTAATTTTTCTAATTTCTCCAAGCAAATCATCAATTTGCCCCTGAGTTTTTCTTACTATAATTTCGGGGTCAATTAGTCCCGTAGGTCTTATAAGTTGTTCAACCACTTGTCCTGCCTGCGAAAGTTCATATTCAGCAGGAGTTGCTGACACACATATCATTTGCGGCACTCTACTATCAAACTCCTCAAACGTAAGAGGCCTATTATCAAATGCTGATTGCAGTCTAAACCCGTAATTGACAAGATTGTTTTTTCTTGAACGATCACCGTTATACATTGCTCTTATTTGTGGTAAAGTCATATGACTTTCATCAACAAATAGTAAAAAATCATTAGGAAAGTAGTCTAAAAGAGTAAAAGGTGGAACGCCTATTTCACGACCGTCAAAATACCTACTATAATTTTCAATACCACTGCAAAAGCCGATTTCTTTAAGCATTTCAATATCGTAAGAAGTTCTTTGTCCTAGTCGTTCAGCCTCTAAAAGTTTTCCCTCATCTTTAAAATCTTGCACTTCCTTTTGAGTATCTAACTCTATTTGTTGGATTGCCTTTTTCAGTTTTTCACTTCCAACAGCATAGTGTGAGGCAGGGAAAATAACTGCGTGTTTAAGTTCAGTTATCTTTTCCCCTGTAACTATATCAACCTCACTGAGAGAGTCAACTTCATCACCAAAAAAATCAACTCTTATCGCCCTATCCGACATATTTGAAGGAATTATCTCAACAATATCACCTCTTACTCTAAAAGAAGAACGGGAAAAGTCGATATCTTTACGGTTATACTGCAACTCGATTAGACGGCGAATAAGCACATCTCTATCTACCTTATCGTTTGGACGAAGGGATATTGCTAGTTTAAAGTATTCCTCAGGTGCACCCAAACCATATATGCAAGATACCGATGCAACAACTATTACATCCCTCCGTTCACCCAATGACGAAGTTGCAGAGTTACGCAGTTTATCAATCTCATCATTTACAGTCATTTCCTTTTCAATATAAGTATCTGTTGAAGGAAGATAACTTTCAGGTTGATAGTAATCGTAATAAGAAACAAAATACTCAACTCTGTTTTCAGGGAAAAACTCCCTAAACTCATTACAAAGTTGAGCAGCAAGCGTTTTATTGTGGGCTATAACCAATGTTGGACGATTGACGTTTTTTATAATGTTCGCCATAGTAAAAGTTTTACCTGAACCTGTTACACCTAATAAAACCTGTGTTCTTATTCCGTCTAAAACGCCTTCTGTCAACTTTTCAATCGCAAGAGGTTGGTCGCCTGTGGGTTTAAATTTTGACTTTAAAACAAATTTTTGTTCTGTATCCATACTATGCAAATATCCAAACTAGGATTCTACCCAATATAAACGCTAATATTGCACCACCTACCGTAAGTGCAACCTTAAAATAGATTGCTCTACGCACTTGTGCCATTTCACGCTTAAATGCTGTTCCCTTTTCATGTAAGGTTATAATGTAAACCTTTTCACCTTTCCTTTCAGTATAAATAATTTCAAAATAGTCGTCTAATTTTAAGGTATTTAAAATTGCTTCAACGCCTTCAATCGTATAATCATTGTCAGGCAACATATGAAGCAAATCGAAAGCACTAACCATACAAGTTTGCTTTTCAGTACACAACTCATACACAAGTGCCATTACTGTTCTTTCACTTTTTGTTAACATACATACCTCTCTTAACCGATAAGTGCCGTAACAAGTGCTACAAATACGCTACCTATAATCGAACCAGTCATTGCTCCCAAAAATGAATAAATCATAAATTTACGGAATTTACTACTATCATCTTGTTTAGCATCTACTCTTTGTTCGTTGTACAATTTTCCCTTTGGTAAGGGGCATACGCACACTACGGTATCGTCCGAGTACTTAATTTTTAAATATTCTCTCTCATCTAAATATTTAAAATCGTTTTGAATACCTTCAATATCTAAACTAAATTTTGAGGGTAGACTTTCAATAATATCATTATAATCAATCACCTTATACCCTCCGTCCTCACAAACACGGTTAATATATTCAAGTAAACTAGCCGTACTTTTATCTAACATAGATACCTCCGAAATCAAATAACAAGTTATTTACACTTCAATATGTATAAATTTAAAAAACAACAAGCAACAAAAAATATGCCAGACCAACAACAGTTGCGATTGCTGAAATAGTAATACTCCAAGTCGTATTAGTATTTTTACCTTCTCTAATTTTTAAAATACTCAAAACTAATACAGGTATTGCAAGTAAAACACCTATTCCGTAAATAAAGTCGATAAGTAATGAAACAATACTCAAATACAAATATAGTTTTCTTACTTCACTATCTTTAGTTGCTACTGCTTGTGAATACTCTTGTTCAAATTGTTCCTTATTAAAATTATACCTTGCTTGATTTTTATTTTCCACTTCGGGATTTTTTTCTTCCTCGCAAGGAGATTTTTCTTGATTGTTTTCAGCCATAAATTCTCCGTTTCGTACTAAAAGTACCTATCCTCATTTTATCTTATAAACTTTGGTTTGTCAATAGTAGTTTAAATTTTAAGCAAACGACAGGCATTTTTAAAAAATATTTGCTCTTTCTCCTCTTTTGAATACTTTGTTTTTAACAATAAATCGTGAATATCTTTAGGGTTATCCCAAGGGCAATCCGAACCAAATAAAACTCTATTTGGGGTAAAAGCGTCAATTATACTTTCAACCTGCTCAACATTATACCCTCCAACAACTGCAAAGGAAGTATCAATCATAACCTTTGTATCTGCCAAAAACTTAATTGCATCACTTTGCATATTAAGTCCTCCTAAGTGCGCAAAGACGAATTTATCATAGTTAAAATCATCATACACCTTTCTCATTTTTTCAGGTGTAGCACGAACGGGAGGTTCATAACCTAAATCCTCACCACCGTGAAAAAGTATAATCATACCATACTTGATACACTCATCGTAGGCAGGATATGCTCTTTCATCATCCACATAAAACTCTTGATATTCATTATGAAACTTTACACCTTTAATACCTGCATCGTTAAGTCTTTTAAGTTCATCTTTAAAATTGCTTGCAAATGGGTGAATCGAACCAAACGCAAAAACATTATCGTTATCGTTTATTTCTATGGCGTAATCGTTTACCTTGCTTTGAGTTCTTTCACTGACTGAAATGCTTAAACTCACAAACTTATCCACTCCTGCTTTTGCCATAAACTCTTTAGTTTGCGACATACTTCCGTCAGTATAGGGTATTAAATGAGCCTTATCAGCAAGCGAATTTACAGCACCAGGGCATAATTTATCAGTAAAAGTGTGTGCATGAAAATCTATTAACATATTTCTCCTTACTTTTGTTCTACAAAAATTGTAGGAACTTTTAAATCTAATTCTAAAGTGGCAATCCCCCTACTCGTTGAGTATTCCTTAAATCCATAATTTATATACCATTTTTTTAAAACGGTATTTTTATCGAGAATATTTATTCTTACGCTAGTGCCACCTATACACTTAACCATATCAACAGCAAAGTCCACAAGCACTTTTGCGTAGCCCATTTTTCTCTCCTCATGCAACATTGTCAACTTTTCAATTTCGTAAGTTGATTTGCCTAGCCTTGCAAATTGCAAATATCCACAAAGTTCGTCAAACACCCAAATTCCATACATAAATTTATTGAGTTTGCTCTCAATCTCAAGCCAACTTGCATTTATAACAGTATGCTCTTTTTCCTTATCAAAATTCTCTGCTTGTTGTTTTGCAGACTCTAAAAAACTCTTATTTATCATATCCACACAATCAGCAAAATTTTCTTCTTTGATTTGTTGGATTATATAGTTATCCATATTACTCCTTCATATAAAACATTAGAAAATTCAATAAAAGGAAAAGACCTAGTTAGGTCTTTTGTTACCAGTCTTGTTTTTTCTTTGAGGGTGTCTTGATATCGTCATAGTATTCAAAATACCTTTCCTTAAATTTCTCCTTTGATGAAAGTTTTGAACTAGACATCTCTTCAAGTTCATCAACTGAAAAATCACTCATATTTACTTCGCCATCATATTCAGCAATCTTTTTTAATAAATCTAACTTTGACATAAGCACCTCAAAAAAATAGTATCATTTTTGTTAACCCTTGTCAATGAAAAGTTGAAATTAGTTTAAATATGGGACAACCTTTTTGAGAATAAAAAGCCTCATGTTCAGTTATCACATTCTCAACCATTTCTTCCTCGTTGGAGTGAAGGTCATAAATCTTTTTTATAATATCAAACCCCTCTTTTTCAAGTTGAATTATACTATATTCAAAAAAATCCTTTTGGTCTGTTTTTAGTTCAATTATGCCGTTAGGCTTTAAAATGTTTTTATAAATCTGCAAAAATTTAGGGTATGTTAATCTTTGCTTTTCATATCCCCTTTTAGGTAAGGGAGTTGGAAAATTTAAATATATTTTAGATATTGAATTATTAGGAATATAACACTCTAAACACTCAGCCCTTATCCCCATAAAACGAACATTACTTAAAACCTTACCCTTAAGATGTTCAAGTCCGTCAAGGAGTACATTTGAAAACTTTTCAACCCCGATATAATTCGTGTTGGGGTTAAGTTCGGCTTTTTTTAAAATGAAGCCACCCTTTCCTGTGCCTACTTCAAGTTCAAGTGGGTTAGAATTGCCAAAAACCTTGTCAAAATCAAAATAATTTTTATAATTTAAAGCATCTTTCATATTTATAGTAATAGGAGTATCTAGCACAAAGTCCATACAATCTTCAAGTCTTAAATCCATCCTACGTTTTCTACGCATCCTCATAAAAATACCTCATAAACGGTTTAATTTTATCATATCATTTAATTTTTATCAATAAAAAACGCCCTAAAAAGCAGGGCGTTTAATTCTAATAATCTTTTTCTCACTGACTATAACATCAAGTGGAATATCTAATTCCTCTTTATCTACATTATCTACAATTTGAAAATCATAGCAAATACCTATTTTAAGGCAAGGATTTTTGTAGAGATATTTATCATAATAACCTTTTCCGTGTCCTACTCTATTGCCGTTGACATCACAAGCAAGGAGTGGAATTATCGTCACATCAACAGGTTTAATCCCTACTTGATACTCAAATGGCTCGTCAACTCCAAAAATATTTTTTCTATATTCATCACCATACGGAATTACGGGATACATAGTATCTCCATCTACTACGGGAATATAAACTGTTTTGTTTTCACTCAATCTTCTAATCATTATATGAGTGTCAACCTCACTAGCATAACTGTTATAGATAAAAAATACATTTGATTTTTTTATCTCTTTCAAAGACAGGACGGACTCAGTTATCCTTATTGACATAAAGTACCTATCTCTATCGCTAAGCCTATCTCTATAATATTTCATCAACTTTCTTAATTCGTCTTTCTTCATATATCACCTTTAAAGTGATATCATTTTATCATAAATAATTCTCCTTTTCAATAGCAAATCAAGAAAATAAAATTTTTATTCTAAATTCTTCTTCCACTCCTCGCTAAACGCACAAGTTTTACTTCGCAACATTGAACACGCCGTTGACAATGAGTTAAAACACTTTTCAGTCCCCCTGCTTGTTGCTGTATAATTTGAAGCAAACTGCTTATCTATACCAAAACTTTCTGCCGTACTTATTGCATCAATATTTGCACCTACAAACAAAAATTTCCAAGAATATTTTTCCTTTTGGTGTTTAATCATCTTTTGAATTTTTTCTAAATTGTACTCTCTACTTGCATTTTCATAGCCGTCAGTTGTTATAACCATAATCACACTTGAAGGGTGCTCGCTTTCGTCAAGTTTATTTATTTTTGCACCAACCTCGTTTATGGTTTTACCTATTGCGTCAAGAAGTGCTGTCGAACCACGAACAAAATAGTCTTTGCTATTTAAATGCTCAATTTTATTTATATCAACTCCATTATGCAATACCTCGTATTTATCATCAAAAAGTATAGTAGTAACGATTGCTTCCCCTTCTTTTTTTTGTTTTTCAAGCAGAGAGTTATAACCACCTATTGTGTCCTTTTCTAGCCCTGCCATTGAGCCACTTCTGTCAAGCAGAAAAACTAATTCAGTTAAATTTTCCTTCATTTTTCTATCTCCTTTTCTTTTATGCCTTGATTATAACTTATATAAAAAGGAAATAGGTCGCTTTTAAAGCGACACTTTTCAACTAGATATTTATATTATCTTTTCTTGTTGTATATCGTATATAGCCTCATTGATTGTGATAATATCATAGATTTCTCTTTCAATAAAAAAAGTAAAAACTAAATCTTTTATTACGCTGTTTTGAAAAGAATAACCAGCCTTTTTCAAAAGGTCAACTGCCTCATCATAATTAGTTTTTAGCCCTATGCAGAGTGCTAAAACGGTATCTTTTGAAGGGTGATAGTTTTTTAAGTTTATGATTTTATTGTACAACTTTCTATCAAGGTTGGCACGATTATAAACTTCTGCGTCAGTCATATTCTTTTTTTTGACCATTTCAAACAAAAACTCTTTAAAAGTTTTGTCCATTGATTTTTCGATAAACTCTTTTACATCCCCTTCCTCTAGTGAAAAACAGGCAACCCTTACCATATCCTTTTTATCTTCTTTTGAAAGCATAGGCTTTAAGGAATTGAAGGTAGGATTTTTATAGTGGGTTAAAAGGTAATTTTTTAATTCTTCATACTTATCAAACATACTTTTCTCCTAAAAAAGAGTATACCATAGGAATAGTAAAAAAACAACCTTTCTTTTTTTAGAAAGGTTGTAATTTACTTTTGTATTATCTTATATTTGCTATTGCAGTAATTGCTGCAACGCCACTAGAATCAACTGTTCCTCTTAATACACCACCAGATACTGTGAAGATATTACCTGATACTAAATCAACATAAGTACCGTCAGCCATATATGATACGCTGATTGATACTGTGCCTGCTTGGTTCATTAAGCAGATACCGTTTTGATTTGATTTACCATTTACGATATATCTTTCAACTGTATTGTTGTTGATGTATTTAATTCCTGCATCAGCAGAGTTATATAAGTTTCTAAATTGATTCATACCACTTACGCAAGGAGCGTATACGCCGTCATAATCAATATAAGGTGTACCGTCTAGGTTAGTAACAACTCCACCTAGGTTTACTGTATCGTAATCTCTCCATCTAGCCATATGACAAGGAACAACATCTTGTGTAGCACACATTGAAATATAGTTTTGGTTCAATTCAGCCTTTGAGTAACCAGAAGTTTTAGGGTTAACACCACCTGAAGTAACATATGTATCGTGTCCTTCGGGATATCCTACCAAATGTCCTTTTACTTGGTCAGCACTGCCTTGATACTTAAATGATGAGAATTGATAAGTAAAACCACTGTAACTCTTGTTAGGGTTAAAGTCAGTAATATCAAAGTTCAAAGGTTTGCCGTCTAATCCAACCATATCTGTATAGTATTGTAATTCACGACCTTCACCTAAAGTATTGATTGTTTCACCATAGTAGTATAATTCTTTACCGATACTGTCGGCTGCGTCATTAGCAGCACCTAATACAACAGGCCAATAGTTACTTGCATATTTTCCATCGCTAGGAGTTTCAATATGCTTAGCAGCGTCAAAACGGAAGCCGTCAACACCATAGTTTACAAGTTCTACTAAGTAATCAGCTACTGCTTCTTGAACAACGGGATCAGATGTATCTAGGTCGGGCATACCAATTTCACCCCACAATACTTGTTCAGTATCATCTCCACCTGTACTTTGGATATAATCGTGGAAGTGATGAGTGTCTTTATTTGCACCTTCTTGCATATCTAGGAATTTAGCCATCCAAGATTCGATATAATCTTTTTCTGTTGTAAAGCCTAACAAATTAGCAGTTAACGCTGTTGCTTTATAACCTATTCTGTTCTTTGTATATGTATAGTTGTTAGCATATGTGTCATACATATTGCCTTCGTTCCAGTAAGTTCCCATATCGGGGATTTTGCTGTAATCAGCCACACCGTTTGAATCTGTGATACCACAAATTTCAGGTTCATAATAATATGATCTTTCGCAAACATATTTAGCCCACCATTGATTACCCAAGTGGTTAGATACTACGTCTACCATTACTTTTATACCATAACTATGTAATACATTAATCATATTAACAAATGACTCAACGTTACCTAACGCATTGTCATCACCATCTTCAACAGTAAATGCAGCAGGTTGATAATACATCATCCATACGTCTTTTGCACGTCTGGGATTACCAGTACCATCATCAATAGTTTGTTCTTTACATACTTGAACGGGTGATGTTTGAATTGCTGTATATCCTGCTTCAGCAATCGCTTCAGCGTGCTCTGCTATTTCGTCAAAAGACCATACAAAGCATTGTAACATTTCACCATCACGGATACTATCTGCAAGGTTGTACTCTTTCATTGCGTCCTCGTCAGCATGTAAAAGTATATCTCCGTTAAGATCTTGTTTTACCTTTCTTGTATAAGTATAAGTTTGAGTAACTGTACCCTTCTTATAATTTGCATTGATTGTTACTTTAGTTTGTTGACCGTCAGTTAAGCCAGCACCTAAAGTTAAAGTTACGCTACCTGATAAAGTTTGTTCAGCACCATCATCTAATGAATAAGTTGCTGAAGTTGCATCTTTAACAGTGAAGGTTACTTCAATAGTGTCAGTTGTAAATTTACCTGAACCCTTTGTTGCAGAGATTGTAGGAACTACAATGATTTCACCGTCAAAATAGCACCAAGCACTTGATGAACAGTCGTAGCAGTTGTTAACCTCAAGGTTGGGATAAGTTAAGTCAGCAGTTTGATTTCCTGAACCTGAACTACCATTGTTAAAAATGATGTTTTCATATTCAGTATCAAAGTTTGAAGTATCGTAATAGAAATATCCGTTACCCATACTTTGCATTGCTGTACCAGGCCATGAAGCCATAGCTGTTGCATTGCCAGAAGTTTCGTTCCAAACATAAAGTTTAGCTGAAGACCAAGATGAGTTTACTACAAAAATCATAGAACTATCGGGAGTATCAACTTCTTTGATTGTCAATGTTGCTTTTAAAGTATAAGTTGACAAACCACCTGCGAATACATAACCTTCTTTTGCTGTAAAAGTTGCCGTTACTTCATATACGCCTTTCTCTGTTTTTCCGTTATTTGAATACTCAACAGTTGCTTTTGATGAGGGATATACGGCTGTCAATGATTTTGCATTTCCGTCATATTCATATTCAGCATCAGCAAATGACATTTCGCTTAAAGCGATTGTTGAAGTTGTTGAGTTAATTGTAAGCGTTGCTTGCATTGCTGAAACGGGGTTGTAACCACTTTCTACTGTGAAGTAAGCAGTTGCGTTATAAACACCAACTTCCGTTCCACTGTTATTTTCATATCTAACTGATGCGATACCTTCGGGTAAATCACCTGTAAGTGTTATTGTATGAGCGTTTCCGTCATAATTAACTACTTTGCTATTAAATGAAATACCTGACATATCAACGTTCTTTAATCCACTATCTGTTTTAGGATTAATTTTTAAGATTGCAGACATTGAAGGGATAGGATTGTAGTTGATTGCATCTCCCTCAAATATTGCTCTAACTTCCCACTCGCCACTTTCAACTCTTGCATTACCTTCATATTTTACGCTAACGCCTGCAGGAAGTGTTCCGTTGATTTTTAATGACTTTGCACTGCCGTCATATTCATATTCAGCACCGTTAAAAGTAATTCCACTCATATCGTAATCTAATTTAGTTACGGTAGAAGTTTCTTGCTTTTTAATAGTCATTTTTGCAATCATATCATCAATGGGATTGTGAGTCGCTCTACCAGTAAACCTTGCAGTTACATAGTAAACACCCTCTTCAGTTTTTTCATTGTTCAAATATTTGAACGAAACCCCCTCGGGTAATGTACCACTGATGTAAATTGAGTGAGGTTTGCCATCATATACAAAAGTTGTATCTTCAAACTTAACCCCTGACATATCGTAGTCTAGTTTTGTTGTTGTCGAATTACTATCCGTTAAAGTTTCACCGTCAACTTTAGTCGTTTTAACCTTAGAACAGCTTGTTAAAACGGGTAGAGTCATCGAAAAAATTAAAACAAAAACAGTTATAATTTTTGCAAATCTCTTTGCTTTACTTGTGTTTTTAGATTTAATCATCAATCTAATCTCCTTAATTTATATATTGTAAAAATAGCCCTTATATTTTGTATACGATAATGTTACAACAATTATGTGTAAGTGGGTTTAGGACTTTTTGCCTTTTATGTTAGAAATTTTGATAATATGGTATGTAAACAATGATAAGAGTTTGAAAATATTTTACACTTCTTTTTCTTTTTTTGAATATTATGTGAAATAAAAAACATATGTATTTTTTTTCATTTTGCATAAAATAAATTTTAGGATAAAAATTTATACAAAAAAACGATAGAAAATTCTATCGTTTTTTTGTTTTTGTTATATCAATTTTAAGGAATAATCTTAACCTTCATAAGTCCAAGTGCCTACTGTATAAGCATTTGAAGAACCACCAGAGATATAATATCCTGCATTATTAGTTGCGCCTGAAAGGTCAACCGTTTGATTGCCTGAGCCATCATTGAAGATAAAGTTACTTCCTGCAGGAATTGAGATTGAATAAATTGCTTGACCGTATGAATTTGTTCTTACATAAGTCATTGCTGTTCCGGGCCATTCACCTAAATATTTTGTTGAACCTGACCAAGAATAACAATATACATTTGACCAACTACGGTTGTTTGTGAAGTAAACTGTTACATTTTGAGTTGTATCTGTGCTACCAGTTGAACCTGTGCTACTTGTATCTCCTGTGCTACCAGTTGAACCTGTACCACCACTAACAATACCACTTGTAGCATACACTACTGCCACACCGGTTGAACCGATATTACCAGAGATTTTACCATTTGATACCGTAAAAGTATTACCAGTGATTGCATCAGTATAAGTACCACTTGCCATTTTGTGTGCTGTTACGCTTACACTTGATGAAGTACCAGAGCAATTTACTAGAACTACACCTGTTGTTCCTCTTTCATTGTAAGCAATATTACCTTCAGATGCAATGTATTCACTTTGACCGATAAAACTATTATTGAATACGTTTACAGCCTTAACAGTTTGACTTGCCCAACCATTGTTATCAACATAGCCTACGCCAAGTAATTGACTTTCGCTTTGAGGTCTTGCAAGGTACATACCACACGCTTGTGCTCTAGCACCTACCATTGCCCAAGCCTTATTCAAAACTGTTGAAGAATAACTTCTTGACCAGTTGATATAAGTATCATGTGATTCGTTCCAAAGAACTGCTTTGTTTGCTGCAGGAGCAGAGCTATCATCATAAGCAAAGTCACTTCTTGCTGCACCTGATGCATTGCCACCGTTGATTGAACCAACGATTTCGTTTGAAACCATGTTTGTTGTCATGCTCATATGTTTAGCATAAGCATTTACGATAGTTTGAGAGTTGCTACCAGCACCTACTCTATCTAGGATTTCACCATAACAGTAGAAATCAGTTTCATCTCTAAAGTAACCAACTTTAGCATATTTATCTTTTGCTGCACCAACCATTTCGTCCCAGAAATCAGAGCCACAACCATAAGTTGAATCTGCTGTTGTTTCGATATGTTTAGCACCGTCAAATCTAAATCCGTCAACACCACAGGCTACGCAATCTTCAGCAAATTCAACTGCTTTATCTTGAATAGTTTGTGAACCTGTATTGATATCAGGCAAGCCGTCAGGCATATTGTGTTGAGTGATATCGTAACGACCATTGTACCACTCAGTAGTGTCGATTGAATAGTCGTGCATATTATTCTTAATATAATCTACTACATTGCTGTGAATAACTTTAGCACTTGAGTTAGCACAGTGGTTCATTACAGCGTCAACGATAACTTTAATGCCGTATTTATGAGCCTCTTCGCACATTTCAATCAAGTCCGCTCTAGTACCTAAAGCATTGTTGTTTTCACCGTTGGTGATTGAGTAAGAGATAGGTTGATAATATACCCACCAAGAACCACCACCTTGAGCAACAGTCTTACCAGCTGTATCTTCTTTTGTTGCTTGAACGGGAGAAGTTTGTACTGCTGAGAAACCTTGTTCAGCGATTAAAGACATATTATTTTTAATTTCATCAAAAGACCAGTTGAAGCATTGAAGAATTTGTCCTTCTTGAACGTTCGTAGCAAGAGAAGTTTCAACTTCCTCAACCTTTTTATATGTGAAAGATTTAGTAGTTGTACCATCTGCATTTGTAGCGTTAATTACGATTGTAATTGTAGTGCCATATTCAACACCTGCACCGATTGTGATTGAAGAACCACTTTTGTAGTTGTTTGCATTGCCACCGTCAACTGTATAAGTAATTGAAGTTGCATTTGTGATTGTAAATGAAACATTTAGTGTATCTTCAGTAAATGAAGAACCTGATGCAACTGTTGCTGATACTTTGGGAAGATTTGCTGAAACAAATTTATCCCAAGATAAAGTTGACATTGAATAGATGTAGCCTGAACCTTGATTTGTTAAGTCATCAGTTTTGTTTGTACCGATAACTTCTAAACCAGAAGACATACCGTCATTAAAGATTACATTTTCATAATCTTCTTCATATTCGTAAGACCAAATACCATCGCCCTCGTTAGTCATTGCAGCACCGGGCCACTTTGAATTTTCATCAGCAGTTGAAGCTGTAATAGATGTCCACATATAGCAGTATGCTTGAGACCAAGATACGCTTGATGCGTCAACATAAATTGTCTTTACGGGATCAGGAGGTGTAACATCATTGATTGTAAGTGTTGCACTCATTGTTGTAGTTGTACCTGTTGCAAATTCATAACCAGCAAGAGTTGTGAAAGTAGCAGTTACAGTATATGTACCAGCAGCTGTTTGTCCATTGCCTACATAAGCAACTTCAACACCTGTGGGAATATTAGTCGCAGTGATTGATTTAGCAGTTCCGTCATAGTCGAAAGAAGCATCTTTAAATGAAACCTTATCAAGACTAACAACAGTAATGCTGTCATAAATTGTAAGAGTTGCAGTTATAGGAGCAACTTGTTCGTAGCCATTTTCAACTTCAAAAGATGCTGTAACTGTATAAGTTCCAACAGCAGTTTTTCCGTTTCCAGTATAAGTTACGTTTTTAATACCTTCAGGAAGCGTTCCTTCAAGTTCGATTGATTGTGCAGTTCCGTCATATTTAACTGACTTATCGTTAAATGACACACCTGACATATCAACAGTTAACAACTCACCACCATCAGTAATTGTTAAAGTAGCAGTTTTTGAAACTGTTGTTAAAGTATAGTTTCTGTTTGTACATACATAAGTTGCAGTAACTACATATGTACCAACTTCAGTTGCTGAAGTGAACTCTTTACCATTGCAAGTATAAGTGATACTTTCTACTTGGCTAGGAATAACTCCACCAACTTTAATAGTTTTAGCAGTTCCGTCATACTTTACGGTTTTATTAGCAAATGTAATATTATTTGTATTTACGCTTGCAGTTGCTATTTTTAAAGTTGCAGTAATATCAGCGATTGCTTGATAGTCGCTTGAACCTGTCAACTTAACTGTTACATTGTAAGTACCTGCATTTGTTGCTGTAAAAGCACCTGAGTTAGTAACTCCATTGCAAGTATATTTAGCAGTTACGCCTACGGGCAAGTTAATCAATGCAAATGTTTGAGCAGAGCCTGTATACACTTTGCTAGTTGCATCAAATTTAACTTGAGACATATCGTATGCAGGCTTTTCAGGACTTGAAACGATTGTCATTGTAGCTGTCATATCGTCTACGCCTTCATATCCAGCGTCTACAACAAAAGATGCAGTTACAGTATAAATACCTACGTTGACTTTACCATTACCTGTGTAATTCACTTTTGAAATACCCTTAGGAAGTTCACTGTAAGTCAACCAGATTGATTTTGAAGTTCCATCATAAGTGTATGTTTGGTTATTAAACGAAACACCACTCATATCAATTTTTTGTGTTGTTGAAGTATTAGTATCGTTGTCGATAGCATCTTTTTTTGTACCAACTGTACAAGATGCAGTTGCAACAACAGAAAATACTAAAACAATAGCAACAAATAAAGAGTTAATTCTCTTACGGATTGATGATAGTTTTTTCATCACTTTTATCTCCTTAATTTTTATTGTATCATTATATTGTAAATAATAATTTCAAAATTAAATCGTAGTAATATAATACTCGCCACATATTGTAACATTAGTATAATAATGGTAGGTGTAAAAAAAATGTATTCTTTTTGTATAAACAAGCAAGTTTTTTGATAAACATTTGAACTCTTGTGAAAACTACTTGTCGTAAAAAAGTGCAAGTATACACTTAATAATCACATTAAATACAAAAAAGGACACGCCTTATAAAAGGTATGTCCTATAAATATTTATAATAAATCAATTTTAGTACATTTTTCCTACAACCCAGTTGAAAAATCTCGTGGGTAGTAGTTTTGACAAAAAAACAAACAATGCGTACTTTTTGCCTGCCACATAAAGTGGCTTAATTTTTTTCTTTTGCGAAATTTTGTAAAACTTTTTTGCAACATAATAAGATGACATGCCATTACTTTCATCACGTTCCATTGTTTTTACGCTTTTTTCAAGTTTAGTATACACTTCACTTCCTTGAATACTTTTTTCTCTATTATCAGTAAAGGAAGTAGATACATCACCAGGCATTAAAGCACAAACACTAATATTAAATGGACGAACTTCATTTGCAAGTGCCAAGGTTAAAGAATTTATAGCAGACTTACAGCCCGAATAAAAACTTTGGAAAGGAATTGAAAACACCCCTGCTACCGAACTAGTAAAAATAATCCTTCCTTCCCTTTTTTCTCGCATATGGGGTAGCACTGCTTTAACCACATTTAACGCACCAAAAAAGTTAACGTCAAACTGTTTTTTTGCCTCACTTGTCTGGGTGAACTCAATAGGTCCTGAAATTCCAAAGCCTGCATTGTTGATAAGCAAATCTATCCTTCCTTGCTCGCCAACAACTTGTTCAATGGCTCTGTTTACATTACTTTCGTTAGTAACATCACAATCAATATGAGTTATCTTTTGGGTAGACTCACCATGCCTACTCAATTCATAGACAGCGTAACCTTTTTCAGCAAAAATATTAGCCGTTGCAAGACCTATTCCACTTGAACCACCCGTGATAACAACTATTTTAGTCCTTTTTTCCTTCATTATTTATTACCCTTGCTATAATATCAGCAGCCTCGTCAAGCAATTCCTCTTTATGAGTAGCCATTAGAGTTACACGAAGTAAACACTCACCTTCGGGTGCTGCAGGTGGTAATACGGGGTTAACATAAACACCCTCCTCAAAAAGTTTTTTACCTAATACAAGCGTATCCATAGGCTCATAAGTATAGATGGGAACGATAGGTGTTTCAGCCTCAATAATACTTACACCTCTATCCTTCAATGCCTTTCTAAAATAGTTACCTAATGAGTTAAGTCTATCAACCATTGCAGGTTCTTCTTTAAGTCTTCTCAAAGCCTCCAAAGCACAAGCACAAGAAGCAGGTGTCATTGACGCACTAAACATAAAGGGGCGAGAAGTATGTCTAACATAGTCGCACACCTTATGAGATGCAACCATACAACCACCAAGTGAAGCAAGTGATTTTGAAAATGTATTCATTATAATATCAACTTTATCACTCAAACCAAAATAATCGGCTGTACCTCTACCACCATTTCCTAAAACGCCTAAACCATGAGCGTCATCAACCATTACTCTTGCACCATACTTTTCTGCAAGTGCAACAATTTCAGGCAATTTACAAATATCCCCACGCATACTGAATACACCATCAGTTACGATTAAAATTCCTGCACTTTCAGGGATTGATTGAAGTTGTCTTTCCAAGTCTTGCATATCGCTATGACGGAAACGCAACACTTTTGCGTAACTCAACTTGCAAGCATCATAAATACTTGCGTGGTTTTCCCTGTCATTTAAGATATAGTCGCCGTGTCCACATAAAGCAGAAATTATACCAAGGTTAGATTGAAAGCCTGTTGAGAAAGTAACACAGTCTTCCTTGCCTAAAAATTCAGCAATTTCTTTTTCTAATACCTTATGTAAGTCCAAAGTTCCGTTCAAAAATCTTGAACCTGAACAACCTGAGCCGTACTTGTTTAAAGCTGATATTCCTGCTTGAACAACTTTTTCATCTTCAGTTAAACCCAAGTAGTTATTTGAGCCTAACATTATTCTACGCTTGCCCTCCATAAAAACCTCGGGGGCTTGACGAGATTGTAATTCGTGAAAGTAAGGATAAACATCTTGTTCACGAACAGTATCTAAAAATTCAATCTTGTATTTTGAAAATAAATCCATTTTTATACCTCAAAAAACTATTATTTAATACAAACAATATTATACGTATTTAATTTAAATTTAGCAAACGTTTTGCAATATATTATCATATATTTTTATGACAAATTATATTTTAGTCATATCTATTCATTTCGTAAAGGTATTCTTACAAAAAATTTACTTCCCTCTTTAATTTTGCTTTCAACCCCAATTTTTCCGTTAACAATTTCAATAATTCTTTTAACGATAGCAAGACCTAAACCATTTCCGTTTTTGAAGTGAGAGTTGTCCCCTTGATAAAATTTATCAAAAATTCTATCAACTACCTTTTCTTCCATACCTATTCCGTTATCTTCTATGGTTACGACAGCCTCATCGTCCTCTTTACGAAGACAAATTGAAATTTTTCCGTTTTGGTTTGAAAATTTAATAGCATTACTAATTAGATTATTCCACACTTGAAGTAACAAACTTTCATCATTTAAAATTCTTAAATCCTCAAGGTCAACATTTAGGTCAATATTCTTTTCAGTCCATTGAGTTTCATAGATTAGTATTGATTGACGAATTTGTTCGTCAAGGGAATAATCTTTACACTCTAAAATTTCCTCTTGATTTTCCAGTTTTGTAAGTTTTAAAATATTTGAAACAAGTTCAGTTAAATTCTTACTACTTTCAATAATTGCTTGTGTATAACTATACTTGTCCTGCTCGTTTAAGTTTTCTTCCTGCAATAACATTGCGTAACCTTGTATGTTTGAAAGGGGAGTTTTAAACTCGTGCGAAACATTAGCGATAAAGTCGTTTTTTAAAGTTTCATTTTTCTTTAAATCTTCCACCATTTTGTTAAAGTTATCTATTAAGGTTTCCATTTCAGGATTGCCGTTTCTTTCAATTTCTACATCAAAATTTCCACTTGCCACCTTTTGTGTCGCCTCTGTCAAATCGGTAATTGGTTTGGTAAAATGCCTACCAAAAATTATAAAAAACAAAAAACCTATTGCAGAACTGACAATAGTAGTTAAAGCAAAAAGCAAAAATGGGCTTAACCTAAATTGAGTTGGTTTTATCAAGCCTGAGAGCATCATTATAAGATAAAAGCCTGTAACAAGCAAACTTGTTCCAAATATTAAACATATTATAAATAACGTTAGGCGAAAGGAAAACCTCTCGCCTACTTTTATTTGTCTAACCGATGTATTTTTTTTCATATAAACCTCTATTTATTATGAACAATCGCTTTATAACCAAGTCCACGAACGGTAACAATATCAAACTCACTTGCTTCTTTAAACTTATCACGAAGTCTTGTTATATGCACGTCAACCGTTCTCTCGCAGGACTCACTGTCAACTCCCCAAAACTCGTCCATAAGTTGCGTTCTTGTAAAAATTTTATTAGGAAAAGAAAGCAATTTGAATAGTATGAAAAACTCCTTTTGAGGCAATTCAACTTCCTTACCTTTAAAAGTTGCCGTCATAGTTTCATAGTCCAGGAAAGTATCCCCTATAACAAGTTTTTTCTCGTTTGCTATCTGTGCTCTACGTAAAAGAGCACCTACCCTTAAGGTGAGTTCATTTATATCAATAGGCTTGACCATATAATCGTCAATTCCTAGTTTAAATCCCTTTTGCTTGTCCTCAAAGCCGTCCTTGGCTGAAACAAATAAAATAGGAATTGAACTATTATACTCACGAATCGCACTTGCAAGGTCGTAGCCGTCCATATTAGGCATCATAATATCCGAAATAATTAAGTCGATATGACTGCGTTCAAAAACCTCTAAAGCCTCCATACCATCTCTAGCAGACATTGCTTGATATTTATTTTTATTTAAAGCCGTAACAATTAATTGATTGAGTTTAATATCATCTTCTACGACCAAAACATTAAACATGCTTTTACCTCTTAAATCACTTTTTTGTAAGTTTGTCTTCTCTTTATAATATCACTTTCAATAGTTTTCCATTGTGTAATTACAGCAGTATTTGTAGTAAGCATAGGGTTTACTACAACATCAGTAATTCCGTCTTCCATTGCATTTTTCATTGCTTTATGAATTGCCAATGAGGTTAAACCTAATTTTTGATATTCAGGCTTAACACCAACAAGAGTTAATTCAAGTCCCGTAGGTTTTTTAATTTCCTTTAAAACTCTCAACATACAAACGGGGGTTAATTTGCCCTTGCTCTTTTTTATTATTTTTCCTATCATAGGAAGCAACACACCAAAAGCAACTAGGTTATCATCTTTATCTACTAACATAGATAAATATCTAGGATTAATAACAGTGGCAAATTGTTTTAAAACGGCTTGTTTTTCCTCTTGTGAACTAAATGAAACAAACCCGTCAAGTTTTGAATATGCTTGTTCGTAAACCTCAAAAAACTGATCGCCATACTTTTCAATAATCTTTTTTAATGGAGCGTCCTCTGCAACATCTCTTATTTTAAACATCCTTTGAACGCCTAGTGCAACCTTTTCAACACGCTCGTCCATTTTTTCAGGAACAAATAGTCTTTGCTCAACCCACTCGCTCTCTTTATCAAAACCAAACTTTTCAATTATCTTATGATAATAATCATAACTATAATTGGTAGCATAGGTACTATACTCGTCAAAACCCATTGTAAGCAAACCTTCTTTATCGGTATCGTTAAATCCCCAAGGTCCGTGAAGGGTATCCATACCACGCTCCTTGCCGTATGCAACTACTGCATCAAGCAACGCTTTTGCAACCTCTTCGTCATTTATAAAATCAAGTCGAGAAAAGCGAATACATTTTAAATTGTTTTCATCATTAAATTTATTTACGATAATACCTGCAACTCTACCTGCAAGTTTACCGTCCTTATATGCCAAAAAACACTTAACATCACTAGTACCTAAACTCAAATTTCTTTTTTTATCTGCAATATTTTTTTCATCTGTAACAAAACTAGGGACATAATAAGGACAATTTTTATACAACTTTATAGGAAAAGTTGCAAACTTTTTAAATTGTCTTTTTGTTTTTACCTCTACTATTTCAACCATTTGTTTTTACTCCTTCAACAAAATTTAACTTTTGTCTATTTTTCTTTTTTATTTTTCCTACAAGTATAAAAATTCCACCTAAAACTAGATATGAATAATAACTTAACAATCTCCAGGTAAGCATAGCACTAAAACAAATACCTGCTTGTAGACAATTTGTAAATACCCAGTAGAACGATAACTCGCTTGCTCCTGCATTACCAGGAGTTGGCACAAATGATACTGCTGAATATAATATTGAACAAGTACATACTATTTGAATCCACTCCATTATTCCATTTGCTTCTACATCATAGGCAAAAGTTTTTAAAACGAAATATGCGATTGTGCAAACTGCAACTTCAGATGCTAATGAGAATACAAACGATATAATAACCAAAAACTTGTTTTTGCACATCATTTTTACATTTTTAGCATTTGACTTTAAGGAACAAATCGTCTTGCGAGCATACGCTTTAGGTCGCTTTATAAAATGAAGTTTTGCACCAATTTTAACAAACAGATTTACAAGAGCCTCACCAGCCTTTGGCCAAAGTACAAAAATCAAAACGATTGAGGGCATAAAACAATTTAACACTAAGCCGATAATTGCAAGTACGATTGTACTCGTAGCTGTTATGTTCATTTCAAATCCTGCATACGCATTTACAATTAGTGAGATTATAACAAGCACTACAAAGGCTATTCTGTTAATTACAAACTCACTCAAAGGTAAAGCACCAGCAACGCCTGAGGGCAATTCCTTATGTTTACTTAAATGGTATATTTGAAAGGGCTGACCTCCTGCCCCCAAAGGTGTAACAAAATCATAGTATCTACCAATTACAGCCGTTTCAATCATTAACGGAAGTTTAGACTCTTTACTAATTGAAGACATCATTAAAGATAAGGTTAATGCTCTAAAAAGTAAAGTTGCACAAAAGGCGATTAGAGCAAACAAAAGGTAGTAACTGTTTTTACTTACTACTGTCCAAATCTCACTAAGGCTTGCAACCGAACCACTAGAAAAATCACTTATCGCCGTAAAAACAATCGCACCTACTGCAAATACTACAAATAAAACTACACATAATCTTTTTAAAATTTTATTACGCTTATTTGTATAATTTTCAAGTTGCTGTACGCTATCAATTACTTTTTTCTTATTAGTGCCATATAACTTAATTTGTTTGCTTTTATCAAATTTTTTATAGATTACTTTTTCCTTCTTAAAGGCAACATTGCCTTTAAAGTAAAGTTTACCTACTTTTTTTGCCATAATATATTCCTTTACACATAATATAGTATCTAATTATTAACTATTTATTAAACTTTAATTACAAAATCCTTTAATGTAATTATATCATATTACAAATTGTATGACAAATGTTAAAGGGCAATATTAAAAAATGTTAAAAAAGAAAAAAGTGCCTATGGCACTTTTTAAAAAACTAAACTTTCTATGATATTTTTTACAATTTTTTCAAGTTTACTTTCCTTTGAATAATCTGCTTCAGCATAGCATTTAATTCTGCCTTCTTTAAGCATTTGCTCAACTCGTTTCGTATTAGCCTTTTCTCCATCATAAACTCCTATGGCATTACCACCCTTTGAAGATACCAACTTCATACAAGGTATATCCGTATCACTATCCCCTATATATATTATGTTTGTAAAGGGCACACGGTAGTCCTCTTTGGGAAGATATGCGTTTACCTCTTCAGAAAGAGGGTCCAACGCACCTTTACTTATTCTAAATAAAAACTGCGTCTTATTAGTATAGTTTATAACATTTGCTGGCCAAATAGGTTCTCCGTTTTCGTTGTACATAAAGGACGAGGCGTAAATTTGCTTAAACTCTTTTGCAATTTTACTACCTTCAATCATTTCTTTTACCCCTGATGATATGATATAATGTTCAACTAGCACTCCATTTTCTTCACCAAATTTATTAACCCTTTCAAACCAACTATCAACCCCTTTATATAGTGTGATTTGACTGCCCATCTCAATCAACTTTTCTTTTGTTAAGCCGATTTTTTTGCCCGTTGACATCATCATATACATATATGCTAGATTGAGTTCAGTTTGATTTTTCTTTGAAATGGCAGAAGTATTTGCCCAAAAATCATCAATATCAAAACCTATTTGTTGTATAAAACCTTGCTCTTGCATATTGCTAGGCGTAAGAGTTTTATCAAAATCATAGCAAAGTGCTAAAATTTTTTTATTCATTATTCTCTCCAAAAGTTTTTTTCTATTTTACTACATAAAAATAAAATAGTCAAATTTTATTTTTTAAACAATTATCTTTGACTTTTAAAAAAGTTTATACTATAATTTGCAAAGATTAAATTTACGTGAAGGTATTTTATATGTCTAGTGCGTTAAATGTTGTTTATTATTTAGCAATTATCTTAATTTTTACAAAAACATTAGGATTAGTTGCAAGGCGTTGTGGACTTCCACAAGTAGTAGGTATGGTTTTAGCAGGAATTATACTTGGTTTGCTTTCAAACCTACATAAAGGTAGTGGAATTTTATCTTTCATTATGAAACCTAATGAGGAAGAAAATCTTGTACTTGAAACTTTCTCTCAAATAGGTGTAATTTTGATTTTATTTTCAAGTGGACTTGAAACAAGTTTTACTGAACTAAAAAAAAGTGGTGGAAAGGCAACCATAATTGCTTTGGCTGGTGTATTAGTACCTATCTTATTTGGTACTTTAGGCGCTATGGCATTTATGGGGTTTGATTTTTCAAACAAGGCAAAACTTTTTAATGCTTTATTTATAGGTGCTATTCTTGCTGCAACTAGCGTTGGCATAACTGTTGAAACGCTAAAAGAGATGGGCAAACTTTCAACTAAAGTAGGCAATACAATTTTAAGTGCAGCAATTATTGATGACGTGATTGGTATACTTGCATTAAGTATAATTACAAGTTTTACAGGCAATGCAACAACTCCATGGTGGCTAACTCTTATTAAACTTATCGGCTTTTTTGTTTTTACAATAGGTGTTGGTATTGGCTTGCGTATACTTTTTAAATATATTGAAAAAAAGCACCCTCATACTAGAAGGACCAGCATTTATGCTTTTGCAATGTGTTTCTTATATGCCTTTTGTGCTGAAAAGTTTTTTGGAGTTGCAGCAATAACGGGTGCGTTTATGGCAGGTATAATGCTTAGTGGTATGCCTGATACAAAATTCGTTGATAGGAAGGCAGTAGTTACAGGTTATATGATATTCACACCTATCTTCTTTGCCTATATCGGTATCAGTGCAGATTTTTCACTTTTCACATGGTCAGCATTACTTTTTGGATTAGTTTTTGTTTTACTTGGTATACTTGGAAAAATCGTTGGTTGCTTTATAGCCTCAAAAGGTTGCAGATTTAACAATAAAGAATCCACTGCAATCAGTTTTGGTATGATTGCCAGAGGTGAGGTAGCACTTGCTATCTACAAGACAGGAGAAGTACTAATTTGCGAAGGAGGCATAGACCCATTGGTTGGAGTTATTTTCCTAATTGTATTATCTTCAATCCTATGCCCGATATTCTTGAAGTTGATTTTTAAGAAAATTGACAAGGACGACAACAATAATGAAGGCGACTTAAACAAAGAAAACTCAACAGAGCAGGGTACAGAAAATCCCCCTGAAGTTACCTTAGTCGTTGAAAGCCAAACATCAAAAGAATAAAATTTAAGCCATACCATTAGGTATGGCTTTTTTATTATATTAACAACAAAACTAATGGCATTGTAACTATTGAAAGAATAGTACCCAACAGCACCAGCCCTGCAGCCGTTTCCTGCCCTTCGCCAAGCATCTCCGAGAAATTTAAAACTACACTTGCAACAGGACAAGCACAAAGTATAACAGCCGTTTGCTTTATATAAAAATCAATAGGTAAAAACAATACTACAAGTAGACAAACTAAAGGAAATAGTACTTGCTTTACTCCTATGATAATATACTTTAAAAAATCGCAAAACAATACTCTAGGCTCACACACAGCAAGTCGCATACCCAAAATAAGCATACACATAGGTGCAGTCATTTTTGCGACAACTGTGATGGGAGTATACACCATAGTAGGAATTTTGATGCTAAAAATAAAAAACGGTAGTCCTATTATAAAAGCAATTACAGCAGGATTAAAGAGTATCTTTTTATAATTGATATATTTTTTATCTTTCGTGATTATTGTACAACCTATTGTCCACGCAATAATATTCATTGAAAGGGTAAAGACGGTTGAAAAAACGAGGGCGTTAGGTTGGTCAGGTAATAAAGACTCAAGTATGGGAACCCCTAAAAAACCTACATTTCCTAAACAGGTTGCAAGATTACAAACTCTGTATCGCACGTCCTCATTTCTCTTTTTAAAGATAAAATAGAAAGCCACCAAGAACGCCACCATAAGCCCAACAACAATAAGTAAAAATATTCCCATTTGTTTTAACAACTGTACGGAAAAAGTTGCTTGCGTGAGTGAATATATTGTTAATATGGGAGAACAAAAATACATTTGCACTACTGCAAAAGCAGATATTGATTCCTTTTTTATCAGTTTAGTTTTAACAAGTAGGAAAC
Source organism: uncultured Clostridia bacterium (assembly GCA_964550125.1). Lineage (GTDB taxonomy): Bacteria > Bacillota > Clostridia > Christensenellales > Borkfalkiaceae > CAZJWC01. The sequence goes on from CAZJWC010000011.1 coordinate 32,435, forward strand.
CCGGAATTGCATATAAAAGCATAATTCCTACCGTTGAAAAAGTTGTTAAAAAATTCATTATAATCCCTATTGATTTTGAATTTCATCATTTTTATAACGCTTTTGTGCTAATTTTTGCAATCCCAAAAGCCCATATCCCATACCTATCACAAGTGCGAATATTATAATTATCCAGTAAATGACACCCATACCATTTTCAAACCCAAACCAACCGAACGAATCGTAATCAGCAAAAAAGTATGGAAATGCGTCATGAGACTTTCCCCAACGCAACCCTGCCTCATGGCATATGATAGTAAAAATCATATAATAAAAGGGAGTAACTATTGTTAATAATTTTGAAAATTTTGTATATGTATATTCATAGTCAAAAAAAATAAAATCACATATTGCTATAACAGGAGCAAAGAAATGCATACTTAAAGAGTGTAAAGTAAAAACATGGTCAATTCCAAACTTATTCATTATAAGTCCTGCTGGTGTTAAAATAAAGCCAAAAACTATAAAGGTCAACGAGATAGCAACCGTGAATATAAATTTTAGAATATACAGCCACCCTTTTTTCAAATTTCTGCCCGTCTTTAATTCTATACAATTCAACACTAAAAATACAAGGCACATAACTGCAATCCAAATATTGCTTTGCGTTGTGAAATACAACAATGTTGTGTTATATGTTACAAATTGGCCATTTTCAAAATATGCTCCAAATAGTCCAAATAGACAGAAAAATACGACAAGTGCATTAAGAACAATTTCAATAATTTTTTCATTTTTACTTTTTTCGTGTTCCATAAAAACCTCAAGATATAAATATAATTAAAGCGTATAACTTTTTGTTATACGCCCTTTTTTTAAATTGTTTGCCAAGCAAAATAGTCTTTACAAGTTTATCCGTCTAAATGTTATAGCCTTCAATCTCAAGAAAAGACAGGATATTTTGCAAATATATTTTGCAGAGTACGTTTTTAAATCCACCCACAATTACGAGTTATATGTAAGATTTTCTCATCTGCGCAAATATAAGGTCTCAAGTTAAAGTCGCTTTGCTCGGCAAGATTTACAACAAATTTGTATTTTTATTATACACCAACAAATTTTTTATTTCAAGTAAATTGCATAGGTAAATAAATTAATTTATTTCAACAATTTCACCGTCAACATAACCGTCAGTATCAGGTTTAACAAAGGTTACAGGATTGACCGTAACGCTACCGTCCTCATTGAAAGTTAAGTTATTTAATTTTGCCTCAAGATTTATATTAACTACACTTGCTATTTTTGTTGAACCCGTTAATGAATCAATATAGTTGCATTTTTGTTTAATAGAGAGGTTAATATCATTGAAAGAACTACTTCCTACAAGTTCTTCACCATTTAAAGTTATGTTATAACTTTCTCCGTCATAGTTGTAATCGGTTAAAACATTTTCAATTAATATATCATTTTCACTAACGCTTGACGCATCTCCACTAACAGCATCATCTATCGCATCAGTTATCGTGCTTGTAAAGTTGCCCATAAAGTAAATATATTTTAGATAATCTTGCAAGAACATATCAATCGTACAAGATAGTTTTTCTTGATGACTCTTTTTAAAAGCCCATACTCCAGTTTCATAAAATCTTTCAAGATAAATACGCTCACCATCAAAGTAAAGATTAGTAGTAGTTTCTGCTTCAGTAACAAAAGCAACCTTAGGAATGGTAATCGTGCCATAGCAAGTTACCTTTTCTCCCTCTTTTACAACGGTAATCTCCATAGGAATATCTATTGTGTAAATACCTAATAATGTTGCTTTTATTGTACCTGAAAGTTCCCAACTGTTCATGTTTGCACAGTTCACAAAAGACTTTAACAATTCAACCAAAGATGAGCAGTCAAAGTAATTACCATCAGTTGATTTAATTTCAAATTCGTTGTCATTAAATTCAACACCTATACTGAACGACTCGTTATCTCCCGTTGAAGCATTATCCACTGAAAGAGCTAAAATCTTGTTGTTTTCGGCTGATTTTTTAATTGAAATTATCATTTGTCCAGCATCCCTTTTAGCAAGAACATTATTATCAATATCAATTTGCAATTCATCAATACCATTTTGCGTGTTGATAGAAATTGAAGTTAATAAACTAAACAAATCTATATCTTCAAGCCCAGTTGAAACTTCTCCAACCGCCTCTTTTAATGAATCTAAATCAAAATCAGTTTCGACACTAGAAAGTAGGCTATCTACAAGAGCATTGTCAATATTTAATAGTTCAACTGCAAATTTTGCAATTTCAAGCACGTTGTCATAACCTATCTTCAAACTTAAACCACTTGTGTCTTTTACTGAAGTGTAATTGAGATAAATCGTCTTATCTTTGATGAACGCAGTTATGTAATAGTTTGACTCACCTGTAATTTCTATAATAGCGTTTGCATCAAAAAAGTCTTCCGTCTTTTTAACTTGTAACTCTAAATAAATGTCAAATCTCTTAACGTTGTCCTTCCAAACTTCGCCAGTAGCCTCAAATGACCAAACATCTTGGTTGATTAGGTTTACAATTCCGTCAACAAACTCACTCAATTTACCTAAATCGTTAAAGCCGTCAAAAGATTCAATCTTATCAAAATTATCACTTTCAAGATTAAGCGATACATCTTTTCCAAGTAGCACTGTATCTATTTCTAAACTTTCAATTTTATAAGTATCTATATTTAATGAAAGTAAAGCATCAACATCAATTTCTTTAATGGATAAACTTGTGCTTACGGTTATTATGTTATTTTCAACTTGTAAAACTAAATTGTTTAACAACGACTCAAGTAAACTATCAGTATCAATTAAACTTGTTAAATTGTTCAAATCCAAATCAGGAAGTGAAGGCACAACTTTTTGTATAACGGGATAAACCTCTAGCAAGTCATCTACTGAAATTTTCACCTTCAAATCATTTGAATTGATATAAATTACATTATCTTTTAAAGCAATTTTTAAATCTTCAAAATTAGCATAAAGCACATTATTTTGTAAATCGTATTGTACTGCAATGTCAAAATTATCTTCACCGATTGACAAATTTCCAGCAAGCGATAAATTTCCGTAAGTATCATCAATCGTCTTGTAAGTTAGGTTTTCACCCTCTCTTAATGTGATTGAAACGTCATTTTCAAGTAGTTTTGTTGAAGCTGACATACTTGCAAGTTTCATAGTGCTTTCTTCTAGGTTGATATTTATATCAATTTTTATACCTAAAAGTTCAAGTGAGAAAGGCACTGTCAACAAACCGTCATGTTTTACAACCTCTGCATTTGTTATGACTTCCATAATTGCATCAACATCAAAATCAAGAGCAGAACTTGTTCCCTCACCTTGTACAAGTGATGTTATTGTTGATAATTCAGTTTTATACTTAATATTATCGGCGCAGTTTATGTATATGTCCTTTTCGTCAATATGAATATAAATTTCACCAAGTTCAACATCAACTATAAGAGGTAAATTCTTTTCCTCGTCAGGAATTTGAACTGACGCTTTCAAGGGTAATTCGCTGTCATTTAAAGTTACGCTTCCAACAAACTCAAATATGCCCTTTTGAAGTTGTGCCCCAAATGCACTAGCAAGACAAGAGATTGCGTCTACCTCATTTGTTTGAGAGTTGTCCTCACTCGCTTCAGCCGATTTATAAGGTTCAAAGTATGCTTCAACATCAGCAGGTATAGTTTGTTTTTCACCAATATCATAAAATGTTTCGGTTGAATTACAAGTACAGCCTGCATCTAAAATACCAACCCTTGTGTTATATTTTTCATAGTTACTTACCGATTGAACATACCAGTTTTCGTCCATTTTTACGGTAATAGTTGCTTTTTCATAAGAGGGCAAAGAGGACAAGCCACCCATTGTTTTCATCTCTTTAACAGCCTCGACAACTGCGTTTGTTATATTTAGGTTATAAGTATAGGTATAAATTCCCTCCTCACAACCTACATACTCTGCAGAGATAACGCTTTCCTCGTTAATTATCATATTTGAGATGCTTGGCAAATCCTTTCCGTATCTTTCAGCCCAAGCACTCTTTGTAAGTTTAACTGCCTCTTTCTTCCAAACAACAGGGTTTGCAGTAGGCTTTTCTGCTCTGCGATAAATATAGTTAGTTCCATCACGGTATCTTTGTTCGCCAACATTTACAAAGGAACTCAACGATAAAATATTTTCATAAATAATGTTGCCACTCTTAACGCAACTGTTTTTGATTGTTTGGTTAGCCACTCCTGCTGCTTTTACATTACCTGCAACTTCACTTCTAAAATCGTTATTTTCAAGAATATAAGCAGCAAACGAAAGGTTGTCCAAAGGCGAATAGTCTAGTGGAGAGCCTTCAACTGGAACTTCTCTTACGCTAGTTGTAAAAGTGTCGTCAACTTGTGCGTAAACATTATCATTTTGTTTAGCACTAGACACCCAAGCATAGCCACCTATTGCACCAGCAGTTAAAACAGATGTAATTGTAATTATTATTGCTTTTTTCTTCATAGTTACCTTCTCTTTTGTTTTTACCTTTTTCCCTGTATGCCTCATTTGTTTACAACTAAAGTATAAAAAAATTTTATTCTTTTTGCAATCGAATTGAGTAACTTTTTTATAGAAAGAATAAGCACCGATTGTAGAATTGATATCAACTGCTAGGTTACCTGCTTTTTTTAAGTAAACTTAAAGTAGAATATTCCGTAAAATCGTACGTTTTTCAGCAAAAAAAATTAAACTATTCTTTAAATATTAAAAAAAGTGGCTCACAAGCCACTTTTTAAAATCAATTTTATTCTAATATTAAGTTCGCAATAAACGAACACATTGTATCTGCTTCATTTTCCTTTAAGGTATCGTTAATTTCATTTAGCAAAACCTTAATTGCAGTTGAGTCGTTTTTCTTAACATAATTTTTAACTTCTTCAATATCGTCCGAAACAAGTTTTTCAACACTGGGGTCTAAACCTGCATAAGCAAGGTTCATTTTTACTGCTTCAAGGGCAAGTACAACATTTTTATAATACTCTTGAGGATTCAATCTAAAAAGCATATAGTTTGTTTGTTCAAAAGGTTCAGCATTAGCATTTGCATTTTCCTTTGGTTTGTTGTCAAACTCATCTTTTGTGATAAGTTCCTCACCACCAACGTCTTTAATATGATTTACCCCTTCAAAAGTAATGGTAAGTGCTACGCTACCACCATAAGCCTTTGTATCCTTAACGTATCCTTTTTCTTTTAAAATATTAAGTAAATCCCTTTCGTTTTTTACGGGTGTATATTGATAAACCCTTTTAGTTTTATTATCAGCAAGTCTTATCAACTTTTTAAGGAAAATTTCCCACTCGTTCATACCACGAGATTCTTCTTGCTCTTTAAGTTCAAAATATTTTTTACCTAAATCGGATACGGTTGCAAAGCAATGCCAGTGCCCCGACTCGTCATTGACGATACCGTTTGTGCTTTTCAAACAACCAAAGGTAATAAGTTTTTCAATAACCTTTTTATCGCCGTCAAGTTTATTTATTTTAAACTCTGCACTATTATCAGCATATTTTTCAACAAATTCGGCTAAAACTTCTTCTGTTTCCTTATCAAGCCACTCCATTTTGTCCTCCAAGGGTTACCCCATAATCAATTCTATTATTATATTACCACAAGATTATAATTTTTTCAATAATAAATTATGATAATTGAAAATTGACAAAAATTATCACGCCAACTTTATCTTTTTATCTAGTTTATACGCAAGAGTTGAAATTAAAATTGAACAAATAAAGTCGGTAGGTAAAAACACTAAAAATCCGTAAACTAGCAATTTTGACACACTTGTATTACAATGCAGGTATATATTTTGGATTAGATAAAAATATGGCAATCCACACATATATACAATAATCACACCTATAATAGATGCAATTAAATACATATGAACTTTTACCTCACCTCTCCTTTTTAGTTTACTTATTAAAAAACCAACCACAAAAGATGATAATATAAAGCCTATCATATAACCAAAAGTTGGGTAGAGCAAGTAACTAAATCCCCCTCCACCTGAAAAAACAGGCAAACCTAAAAGTCCTAAAAACAAATAGACAAGTACGCTTATGCATCCCTTGCAACCAAGTAGCAACCCTGCAAGAATACACACAGGCATTTGTAATGTAATAGGGACTAACGGCAATGGTATCTTTATAAAAGAAGAAATTATTATTATAACTACAAATAAAGATATTTGCGATATGCTTTTCCCTTTTGATTTTTCATTTTGATTGATTTGCATATAATAATTATAAAAAACACCTTATATTTTGTCAATAAAAATAAACACACTTGTTTTTTCAAACAAGTGTGTTTTAATAAATATTTATTCCCTTACATATGCTTTTTCAATCAAACCGACATACATTTCATGAAAATCATTATCTTTATAGAAAGTATCAACATACTCCTCATTTAAAAATCTCTCTTTTAAAAGGTTTTGAGAATATGCCTTTTTACATATCAAAACTAAATTTGCCTCCTCAAAAACAGGGCAATTATCTAATGTTGTCTTATGGAAGTCAACTGCTGTAATTTTGTCTTCATTTTTTTGTGAGTGTGAACCTAGGTATGCAAGTTTCTCTCTGTACTCTTTATCGTAAAAACTTATTGAAAACAACTCCTCGCTATCAACAAACTTTTTTGTATATCTTTGGGGACGAATAAAGATAAATACGGCAGGTTTATTCCACATAGTGCCAACTCCACCCCAACTTGCAGTCATAGTTCCTATCTCTTTATCATTACCAGCAGTAATTAAAAGCCACTCTTTACCGATTTTATCAAAGGGATTGAAAGACAAACTTGACAGTTCAATCTCCTTAAATTGTTTATTTGACATAAAAAACTCCTATATCATTTTATATTTTTTACAACATCTACAAGATGTGAACTAGCACCAAGCAATTCCTTTCTTTCACAAATAGAAAGATGATACTTTAAGTATGCTTCAAAAGTTTCTTCACTCATTTTATTAAGGACAGGACGCATATAATCGCTTGCACCATCACTAGCAAAAATTTTTAATCGCTCTAGGTTTGCTTTTTCGTTTATCAGGTCAATATCTTCTAAACGCACCATTGAATACAAATCTTCTTCGCTTGATATAGTATGAAATTGACCGTCTACTTTGCCCTTTTTAATACTCTCTAATATATGATTATCTCTAAAACCATGTATCAAAATAGCATATTCGTTCATATAATAGGCAACCATTATTAAACCGTTTGCCTTTGTTACACGTTTTGCCTCCCCTATTGCTTTTAACCTATCATCTAAAGAAAACAAATGGTACATAGGTCCAAAGAGAATTGTAAAATCAAAAGTGTTATCTTCAAATCTTTTCAAATTTAAAGCGTTACCTTGAAAAGCCTTTACCTTATCGCTCTTTTCTTTTATAACATTTAGGTTGTGTTTAACAAGTTCCACAGCAGTTACATCATACCCCATATTTGCAAGTTCGATTGAGTATCTCCCTGTACCTGCCCCTATATCAATAATTTTAGGATTTTTAAGATGATGTAAATATTCCTTTATATATTTCATTGAGGTTGTAAACTCAACTATTCCGTGCCTATGAGTTAATCTTTTATCCTCATTAAATTTGTTATAGTACTTTTCAAGTTCTGTCATTGCCATTTTTATCACCCGTATTATTTTAACATAAGTTAAAGGGTAAGTAAATTATTTTTTCTTTAAAGAAAACAAAAAACACTTTGAATAAAATTCAAAGTGTTTAACTTTTTATGTTTGAGGTTGAAGTTTACCTGCTTTTGTCTTTCCGTTTACCTTTTTAAGTTCGCTTTCAATTTCAGCACAGGCGTCCTTTAAATCACTTTCATTTTCACCAATTTCAATATTATCTAAAATGTCTTGCAACTTATATTCCTTCATCATATAATCAATAGTTTGGTAACCGATTACTGCAGTTAGCGTTCCGTTTGCTAAACCCTGGACAGATGAATCAACCAAAACTGAAATAGCACTACCTAAAATAGGCACACTCTTAACTATATCTCCTACCGTTTTTGCTACTCCACTACCAATATTAACATTTGCAATACCATAGGCAATAAAGGCGTTTCGCAAAACCTTTGAAAAGATTTTTAAAAGTTTAGTATCAGAAGGACGGAATCCGTATAAAAATACTATATCTTTAATCATTTGCAAATTTATCATTGCAACAAGCCCTGCATCTATTTTATTTGATTGAGAAATAGCAGAGTACAAACCCGATTTTACTGAGCAGTTTACAATAATCTTTTTTGCCGAACGCTTGACGTCTGTTGAATAAATTTGAGTTAAAATCTCTTTCACTTTCTTGTTGTTATGAGTATTTCTAGCGATGGCTAACTTCCCAACAAGTTCATCTCCATACCAGCCAACGCCCTCAACTTTTGCAGTTAGGTCAATCATTTTATCAGCAATTTTATTGCGTAATTCTCTATTATGCTTTTGAGCATTTTTTACGTTATGAGAATTTACGTTTGTTTCAAAATATTCAGCTTTTAAGATTTTACTTACAGGAACGATATATATAAATATAAACAAGATGAACTCAAAAATGCCTACACCTAAAGTTATATAAGGACTGAAATCATAAAAACGCATTGCAACAAAAAACATACAGGTCAATATAATAAGTCCAACAACACTTACACCGATTTTTATTGTGTATTTTGCGAGTTTTGCATTTTGTCTTCTTACATATTTATCCTCATAATCGTATAAGGACATTTGCGTTTCAATATTTAAATTAGCATCTGTATCCATTTGCGTTGAATTTTTATCCAAAGAATCAACTTGATATTCAACACTAGTTTTTTTGCTTTTGTTAATAGCCATTTATATTTTCTATTATCTCCTTTTCAGTTTTTTAAATTCTATCATTAAAAAACTCATTTGTCAACAATGAAGATTTTATCATAAAAAGAATAAAACAAAAAGTCAGTTTTTAAATCCTGACTTTAATTTTTAAATAAATCTATTTCTTTTTTTCTTTTCTGCGTTTATCGTTTATAATTGCAATTTCTTCCTCATCAATAACCTTAAATCCTTCTTCCTTCGCAATGGCAACCATTTGAGTTAACGCTGCTTTTAAAAATACCCTAGGTATCTTAGTCAGTTTTGCACACGCTCTATCTGTAAAAGTAATTTCAGGGTCTATTCTTGAGGAAGCGTACTTTACAGAATTTATATCTCCCTCTTTTGCTTGAATTTTCTCAGGGTAAGGCTTACGGAAGGACGAACACCAAAAGTTTGTGCTATCACGATAACCATAATCAACTGGGACAGGAGGAAAACTACTTCCCTTTACACCATTTATAATTGCAGAGTGATATTTTTCCTTCATTAAAACCTTATCAATTTTTAAAATGAAATGTGCCCCAAACTTACTAGTGATGCCGTTAAAATTTCTATAAGGAGGCTCATACCCCTCTAAATTGCCACTCTTATCAAGATAAGCGTCTTCAAGCAAATTATCCCAAGTACACTCAAAAACCTGAAAGGCCTCCTTAACTATTTTAGGACGCTCGCCGTCAGCCAAACCTTCCTCTAAAGTGAAAATACAATCCTTCATTTTTTCCTCAGTAGTGTCCCCCGGAAAACCAAGACGCACAGCCTCTTTAAAATATTTTCTCTTGTCAGGAATAAAGTTGATAGACACCTTACTTCCTCTTAAAATATTTTGTGCTGTATTTGAACTATTACGACACTCTAAAATCATTGCATAATACTCTTTGCCTGCAATGTAATAGGGAAAACAAAGTGAATATGCTCCTAAATTTGTTTGTCCGTTCTTTGAAATAGTTCCTATCAACAAGGTAGGCATAGGAAAGTATGCCGAAGTTTGATAAAAATTATCTACAATTCGCAAGTCCTTAAAATCGCTCATCTATATCCTCCAAAAATCACTATATTGGCATTTAAACTTAATCGTATTATACTTTTATTGTCTATTTTTGTCAAGGTTAGTTTTTTTAATAAACCGGATAGGTACACAATTTAATTCCCTCTTTTTTCTTATAAAACAACGAATTAAACCTTGACACAAAAACTTTTATATTATATCATAATTTTGATTGATTTTAAAGGAGTTATTATGGTTGCAGTAGTTATTATTTGTTCTATTACTTGCTTAGCCATGATTGCAAGTATTTTATTTTTTCCAAAAATTCAAATTGGAAAACTAAAAATAAGCACCTATTGGGTTATAACAATAATAGGTGCGTTGATATTATGTGTTTCAGGTTTAGTTAATGTCAAATCCGTATGGGAAGGTTTGACAAATAATTCGGCCGTAAATCCTTTAAAAATTTTAGTTTTGTTTGTGTGCATGACAGGTCTTTCAATCTTTTTAGACGAAGTAGGCTTCTTTAAATACCTTGCAAATGCAACCTTGAAAAAAGCAAAAAACGGACAAATCAAACTCTTTTGCTACTTATATATTATCGTTTCAATTTTAACGGTATTCACCTCAAATGACGTTATAGTATTATCTTTTACTCCATTTATTTGCTATTTTGCAAAAAATGCAAAAATAAATCCTATTCCTTTCTTGGCGGGAGAATTTGTTGCTGCAAACACTTGGAGTATGGCTTTAATTATAGGCAATCCAACTAACATTTATTTAGCAAGCAGTGTAGGAATTGATTTTATATCCTATCTGCAAGTTATGATACTTCCAACTATTATGGCTGGAACGGTAGCATTTTTATTGCTATTTTTAATATTCAAAAATCAACTTAAAACGCCCCTTAAAACCACCTATGAAGAAGTCATAATTAAGGACAAGCCACTACTAATTATCGGCTTGACAATACTTATAACTTGCACTTTGCTTTTAGCAATTAGTTCATATATAAATTTAGAAATGTGGCTGGTTACTTTAATTAGTTTTTCCCTTTTGATAATAATAACATTAGTAATTTGTGCTTTTAGAAAGACAAAACCTATTATTCTTTTGAACAGTATAAAAAGACTTCCCTTTGAATTGATACCTTTTATTTTATCAATGTTCGTTATGATTATTGCTTTAAACGATTCAGGAATCAGTAAAGCGATAGGCGAATTTTTAGGACTAGACTCATCAATCTTAAAATACGGTTTTGCTTCCTTCTTTGCGTCAAATCTAATAAACAACATACCTATGAGCGTATTCTTTTCATCTATACTTTCCAGTTTATCGGGTAACACATTGCCTGCCGTATATGCAACAATTATAGGTTCAAACCTTGGAGCTTTTTTTACGCCGATAGGTGCATTAGCAGGAATAATGTGGTCAAAAATGCTTAACGAACACAACCTTAAATTTGGATATGCAAGTTTTTTAAAAATAGGCGTTACAGTTGCACTTCCTACCTTAATAGTCTCCCTGTTTGGCCTAATGATAGTCTTATGATACGGAACTAAACAGACATAAAAATACAGAAAAAAAACAAGGTCAAATTGTTTCAACAATTTGACCTTGTTCTTGGCTCCCCCTGTAGGGTTTGAACCTACGACCCTTCGGTTAACAGCCGAATGCTCTACCGCTGAGCTAAGGAGGAATATAAGAGATACTACAACTCTTCGGTTGCCAATTTAGCGTTCCATTGTAATATCTCAAATTTCAAATGGATGCGGCGACTTCCTATCCTCCCAGCCGGTGTCCCGACAAGTACTTTCGG
>CAZJWC010000012.1:0-40934 GCA_964550125.1 uncultured Clostridia bacterium
GGCTTAATGCCTGCCGGTATGGAAGGTTACAATAATGGTTTAATGCCTGCCGGTATGGAAGGCTATCCTAATATGCAAGGTAACGGACAATACCTTCAAAGCGATGCCAATAGCAGTATAATAAATGAGGCCCAAGATTTCGCAAATAATTTGTTTAATAATGACGAGTTTTTTGGCACGAATTATAATGCTAATTCTGGTGGTATGCCTCAATTTAATCCAAATCAAATAAATGAAAATCAACCTTTACAAATAGGAGGGGCTGTTCAAGAACCTGTCATTGAGGATAATCCTCAAGCACAATCTGTTAACGAGCAGGGAGAAAACGATCAACCTGCATATACAGAAACTCAACAAACAGGTTATCAAGATATTTCAAATCAAGGCTACAATGAGCAACTTGCATATACAGAACCTCAACAAACAGGATATCAAAATTTCTCAAGCCAAGGCTATAACGAGCAACCTGCATATACAGAAACTCAACAAACAGGTTATCAAGATATTTCAAATCAAGGCTACAATGAGCAACCTGCATATACAGAAACTCAACAAACAGGTTATCAAGATGTTTCAAATCAAGGCTACAATGAGCAACCTGCGTATACAGAAACTCAACAAACAGGTTATCAAGATATTTCAAATCAAGGCTACAATGAGCAACCTGCGTATACAGAACCTCAACAAACAGGATATCAAGGTTTCTCAAATCAAAGTTATACTGAGCAACCTCAAACTGAAAGTGAGTCCAAATATAAGAGTTTAGAGGAGATTTTAGCAGAGGAAGAAGATGATGAGGAAGCTGAAAGAGAATACTATGAAAAGTATCAACAGGCGTGCCAAAATAATGCTCAAGAAGTAGAAGAAGATATCGGTGAGGATACAATGGGAGGTAGAATATTAGAGGACGGAGAAGATGCCCCTGAGGTAAACTATGACCTTCCTGACGAAGATGAAGAAACGGATAAACCTAAAAAGGAAAAAAAGCGTTTTGGATTTTTTAGAAGGAAATAAAAAAATGACGATATAATTTAAATTAAAGCGTGGTATGAATAATTGTACTACGCTTTTTATTTGTTTTAGATTAAATAATTGCTTGACAAACAAAAAAATTTTATATAAAATAAAAAATAGTTATAAAAATTTATAAATGCGTTGAAGGAACTAAGTTGTATCAATCTTTCATTTAAGAGAGTTGTCGGTTGGTGTAAGACAATATAAAGTGGTATGGCGTCTCATTTCTGAGCAGAATTACTGAACGAGTAAATCTCAATTAAGTTTTTTACGGCAGACTCCGTTATCATAGTCAGGATTTGTTTAATCTACTGAGAGACTATATTTATATAGTAACTAGGGTGGTACCGCGTGTTAATACGTCCCTAAGCATTTTTATGCTTGGGGATTTTTTTATATAAAATATGGAGGTAAACAGTTAATGAAAAGAATACTAATTTGTGATGCAACTTTAAGAGAGGCTACAAGGCTGGAAGGTAACTCTTTAAGTTTTAAAGAAAAATTGGAGGTTGCCAAAAGACTGAACGAGCTCAAAGTTGACGCTATTGAAGTAGGACCTATTCAAGATGAAAAGGCCGATTCCGTTTTAGTTCGTACTATTTGTTCGTTTATAAAAGATAGAACGATAACTTGCGTTGCCTCTTGCGACAAAAAAGAGATTGATAAAGCAGTTGAAGCGACTCAAAACGCAAAGCAAAGGTCTTTGATGGTTGTATTGCCTGTTTCATCTGCACTTATTGAATATACTTTCCACAAAAAACCTCAAGTGATGATTTCAACATTTGCTGAGGTTGTTGCTTATGCAAAATCAAAGTGCGACAATGTAGAGGTTGCACTTGATGATGTAACTAGAGCAGAGAGTGAGTTTGTTTACGAAGTGGTTGCAAAGACGATTGAGGCAGGTGCTTCAACTATTACTCTATGCGATACGGTAGGAGTGATGTTGCCTCAAGAGTTTGCCGACTTTATAAAGGGTATTTATGAAAAAGTACCTACTTTAAAGGACGTGAATCTTGCTTGTCAATGTTCAAATCAACTTAATATGGCTGCGGCCTGTGCTTTTGCAAGTTTGTCTTGTGGAGCGAACATTATAAAAACTTCAGTAACAAACAATGTATTCCCTGCACTTGAAAATATTGCAAACGCATTTTCAAATATAGGAGATAAGCACCAAATTTATTGTGGTTTAAACTTGACTGAAGCGAATAGAATTATAAAGCACATCAATCAACTAACTACTACAAGAAAACAAACTTCTGTTTTTGATTCAGTTATTCGTGAAGATGGCGAGAATTTAACAAAGGAAACTTCTATTGAAAGTTTGGCAAGTGTAATTGAAAAGCGTGGTTATGATATTTCAAAGGAAGATTTGCAAAAGGTATACGAGGCATTTTTAAGAGTTGCTAACAAAAAAACTGATGTAAACTTAAAGGAACTTGATGTTATAGTTGCAACTTCTGCTTTGCAAGTGCCTAGTACGTATGTTTTAAAAAGCTATGTTATCAATAGTGGTAATATTATTGCATCTACTGCAAATATTGCCCTTGAAAAAGACGGAAAGGCAATGCTTGGTTTAAGTGTGGGTGATGGACCTATTGACGCTGCGTTTTTGGCGATTGAACAAATAACGGGACACCACTTTGAACTTGACGATTTTCAAATTCAAGCAGTAACTGAAGGAAAAGATGCGTCGGGCGAGGCAATCGTAAAACTTCGCAATAAGGGTAAATTATATTCGGGTAGAGGTATCTCAACGGATATTATCGGTGCATCAATTAGAGCGTATGTTAATGCTCTAAATAAGATTGTTTATGAGGAGAAATAATATATGAAACTTTCATTTTCAACAAATGGTTGGCAATTAAGTTGGAAAGAGTTTAAAAAAATAGCAAAGGATTTAAAATTTAAAGGTATTGAAATACATGATGTAAATAGTCCTTATTTTAGCGATGAAGCCCCTTTTGAAAAGAATAATGTTGCAAGAACAATGCGTAGACTAAACGAGGAAAAAATTGCAATCTCTTGTGTAGATGTTACTTCAAACCTTGCTGACTTTGACAATAAAGAAAAATCAATAAATGAAATAAAAGAAATAATGGCTGTTGCAAAAGATTTGCAATGCAAACATATTCGCTTACACGCTTATTCAACGAAAAAGATGAGTGAGGAAGAAGAAGATAAAAATATTATAGACGTGCTTTCACAAGTATTGCCTATTGCCGAACAAGAAAAAATTATTTTACTTGTTGAGTCGATGGGTATGTATGCTCAAACAAAAAGATTGAAAGGCGTTTTAGATACTTTTGCAAGTGATTATCTTGGTGCACTTTGGGATATTCACCATACAACGCAAATAGGTGAAGAATCTAGTGAAGAAACTATTAAAAATCTTGGTGGTTATATCAAGCATGTTCACTTAAAGGACAGCGTAAAAGAGGACGGAATTAAGTATTGTTTAATGGGTGAGGGTACTTTGCCTATAAGTAAAGTGTTTGATGCTTTGCGTTCGGTTAACTATGAGGGTTATATGTCTTTAGAACTTCAACCTGCTTGGATTGATAAGGATTTTGCTGACCCTGACATTGTTTTCCCTCAATTCGTTAGTTATATGTCAGGATTTGAACAAACACCTTCTTGGCAGAAAAGATTATATGACAATAATAGAAAAACAGGTAAATATATTTGGAAAAAGGAAGCGTTGATTGATAAAACCTTCCCTCAAGTGCTTGATACTTTGGTACAAGAATTTCCTGACCAACTTGCTTTTAAATATACAACTCTTGACTATACGAGAACTTACAGCGAGTTTAGAGATGATGTTGACAACTTTGCTAGAACTTTGATATCTCTAGGAGTTGAAGCAGGGGACCATGTTGCTGTTTGGGCAACTAATGTTCCTGAGTGGTATATTTCCTTCTGGGCTACTACAAAAATTGGTGCAGTGCTAGTAACAATGAATACAGCCTATAAGATAAGTGAGGCTGAATATCTATTAAAGCAATCGGACACTCATACTTTGATTATGGTGGACGGATATAGAGATAGCGATTATAGAAAAATCATTGCTGAACTTTGTCCCGAACTAAAAGATTTGAAAAAGGGAGAAAGATTGCACGCTAAAAAGTTGCCTTTCCTTCGCAATGTGATAACAGTAGGTTGCTCGTTAGAGGGGGCAATGACTTTTGAAGAATCCCTTAAATTAGGCAAAAAAATTCCCGTAGAGGAAGTGTACAGGCGTGCAAGTGAAGTTAATATTCACGATGTTTGCAATATGCAATATACTTCAGGTACTACCGGTTTCCCTAAAGGTGTAATGCTTACACACTACAATGTAGTAAATAATGGTAAGTGTATAGGCGATAGGATGGATTTATCAACTGCTGACAGGATGATGATACAAGTACCTATGTTCCATTGCTTTGGTATGGTGCTTGCAATGACTGCTACAATGACTCATGGTGGAACTATTCTTCCTTTGCCTTATTTTAGTCCCAAGCCTGCACTTGCTTGTATAAACCAAGAGAGAATAACTTGCTTCCACGGTGTACCTACAATGTTTATCGCAATGCTTAATCATGAGGATTTTGCTAAAACTGATTTTTCATATATGAGAACGGGAATTATGGCTGGTAGTCCTTGCCCCGAGGAAATAATGAAAGATGTTCAGCAAAAGATGAATATGAAGGAAATAACAATTGTATACGGTCAAACAGAGGCTTCTCCTGGTTGTACAATGTCATCAACTGACGACCCCTTAGATGTGCGTGTTAGTACGGTTGGTAGACCTTTACCTAACATTGAGTGCAAGATAGTAGACCCTGAAACTGGTAAAGATTTAGGTGATAACGAAAATGGCGAGTTTGTTGCTCGTGGTTACAACTTGATGAAAGGTTATTATAAAATGCCCAAGGAAACTTCTCAAACGATAGATGCTGATGGTTGGCTTCATACTGGAGATATCGCTTTGCGTAGACCTGATGGAAATTATATGATTACAGGTAGACTTAAAGATATGATTATCCGTGGTGGTGAAAACATCTATCCAAAAGAACTTGAGGAAGAAATTTATAAACATCCAAAGGTGAGTGATGTTCAAGTAGTTGGTGTTGCTGATGAAAAATACGGCGAGGAAGTTTACGCATATGTCATTGCAAATGAGGGCGAAACTTTAACTGAAAAAGATATTAAGGATTATATGATGGAACGTGTTGCAAGACATAAAGTTCCTAGATATGTTGAAATTGTTGATTCCTTCCCTATGAACGCAGCAGGAAAAATTTTGAAGTATAAGATGCGTGAAATGGCAGAAGAAAGAATAAAAAAAGAAAATTTGTAAAATGGAGTTAACTAATTATGGAAATTAAATTTACTCAAAGAACAGAATTAAAGACAAAGCCTACTGATACTTCAAAACTTGGTTTTGGTAAGTATTTTAGTGATTATATGTTTATTATGGAGCATAACGCTGAAAAGGGTTGGCATAATGCAAGGATTGTACCTTTTGATTATTTACCTATTCACCCTGCTTCAACAGTGTTACATTATGGTTTGGAAATTTTTGAAGGCTTAAAGGCTTATAAAACAGCACAAGGCAATGTTCAATTATTCCGTCCTATTGAAAATATTAGAAGGATGAATAACTCTGCTGCAAAATTCTGTATGCCTGCTCTTGACGAGGAAGACACACTAGAAATTTTAAAGAAATTTGTTGACATTGAAAAAGATTGGGTTCCTGCTGAAGAAGGCACATCTTTCTATCTTCGTCCCTTTATGTTTGGAAATGATGAAAGTCTAGGAGTACATGCAGCAAAAAATACAACCTTCGTTTTAATCGGTTCGCCCTCCGGTGCTTATTATGCTGAAGGTATTAAACCTGTTAAAATTGCAATCGAATCACACGAAGTTCGTGCCGTTCGTGGTGGAACAGGCTTTACAAAGTGTGGTGGTAACTACGCAGCAAGCGTACACGCTGGTGAGATGGCAAGTAAAAAAGGCTTTGCACAAGTATTGTGGTTAGACGGCGTTCACCAAAAGTATATTGAAGAAGTTGGTGCTATGAACGTTATGTTTAAGATTAACGGTGAAATTATCACACCTTCTCTTGATGCAGGAACTGTGCTTCCCGGTATTACAAGAAAATCTTGCCTTGAACTTTTAAGAGATTGGGGTTATAAGGTAACTGAAAGACTAATTTCTGTTGATGAACTTAAAAAGGCTTGTGAGGACGGAACTTTAGAGGAAGCATGGGGAACTGGTACAGCAGCAGTTGTATCTCCCGTAGGACAACTTACTTATGATGATGTTGATTTCATTGTTAATAATGGACAAATCGGCGAGTTGACGCAAAAACTTTATGACGAGTTGACTGGTATTCAATGGGGTAAGCGTCCTGATACAAAAAATTGGATTGTAAAAGTAAACTAAAGGTAAAAAATGGATTTTAATAAAAGAGTTACTTTGTTTTTAGGACATTATGGTAGTGGTAAAACAAATCTAGCAGTAAACTATGCTCTATGGCTTAAAGAGACTGGAAAAAAAACAACCGTTTATGATTTAGATATAGTTAACCCATATTTTAGAACGTTGGACGCAAAAGATGTTTTTGACAAACATGGCATTGAGATAGTTGCTAGCGATTGGGCAAATTCTTCTCTTGATTTACCCTCTATCAACCCTGCTACAAGAGGTATAATTGATAACAAGTTAAAATATGCAGTAGTAGATATAGGTGGTGATGACAGAGGTGCTTACGCCCTAGGCAGATATGAGGAAGGAATCCTTGCTGAAAACGATTACCAAATGTTTATGGTCGTTAATAAGTATAGACCTGAAACAAGGACGATTAAAGACATTATGCAGGTTAAAGAGGAAATTGAAAGTGCCTGCAGGATGAAGTTTACGGCATTTATAAATAATTCAAACCTTGGTGTAGAAACCACAAAACAAACCCTTTTAGATTCCCTTGATTTTGTTGAAAAACTAGAAAGGGAAAGTGGATTAAAGTGTGTTGCTACAACCTGTGTTGAAGAAGTTTATAACGAATTTTCAAATGAAATTGAAAACTTAAAGAAGATTGACCTTATCAAATACGGAAATTGGTAAATTAAAGTATATATTTAGTTAAAATTTTAACCTTTAATAACTTTATGTTTTCATTTTATTGTGATATAATAAAAAGAAAAATAGGAGCAATTATGGCAAAAGTATCATTTAATGAAGAACTTTGCAAGGGTTGTGGATTGTGTGAAATGGCTTGTCCTAAAAAAATAATCGTTCTTGCAAAGGATAAAATTAACGCAAAGGGTTATCACCCTGCTGAGTGTGTAAATGAAAGTCAATGTATAGGTTGTGCTTTTTGTGCAACTATGTGTCCTGATACTGTAATTACTGTTGAAAAGTAATTATATATTTTAAAAATAATATCAACTCATTAGGAGAAAAAATAATGGCAGAAAAGGTATTGATGAAAGGAAATGAAGCCCTTGCCGAAGCCGCTATAAACGCAGGTTGTAGACATTATATGGGTTATCCTATTACTCCCCAAACGGAAGTTGCCGCTTATATGGCAAAGCGTATGCCAAAAATAGGTGGAGTTTTTATGCAAGCAGAAAGTGAAGTTGCTGCTATAAATATGGTTATCGGTGTTGCTTCAGCAGGTGCTAGAGCAATGACTAGTTCTTCAAGCCCCGGTATATCCCTTAAAAGTGAAGGTATTTCTTATCTTGCTGGTTGTGATTTACCTGCTTTAATCGTAAACGTTCAAAGAGGAGGTCCCGGACTGGGTGGTATTCAACCCTCACAATCGGATTATTATCAAGCAACAAAAGGTGGTGGACACGGTGATTATCATCTAATCGTTTTAGCGCCTGCTTCCGTTCAAGAAATGTATGACTTAACTTTTAAAGGATTTGACCTTGCTGATAAGTACAGGATGCAAACTATGATTCTTGCAGACGGTACTATGGGACAAATGATGGAACCCGTTGAACTTAACGAGGTTGAAGTTAAACAATATGAAAAACCTTGGGCTTGCACAGGTACTAAAGAGGCAAGAAAACCTAATATTATCAATTCATTATCTCTTACAGCAAACGAACTTGAAAAGTGGAATTTTGATAGATTTGAAAGATATAAAATCGTTGAAGAAAACGAAGTTATGTATGAAGAATTTATGATGGAGGACGCTGAAGTTTGCGTAGTTGCTTTTGGTATTTCTGCTAGAGTATCAAAAAATGCGATTGTTGAAGCGAGAAAGCAAGGTATCAAAGTTGGTATGATTAGACCTATTACTTTGTGGCCCTTCCCTAGCAAAGCATTGCTTGAAGCAAGTAAAAAGGTTAAGTCGTTCCTTTCAGTTGAATTGAATATGGGACAAATGATTGACGATATACGCTTGGCTACTCAATGCTCTCGCCCCGTATTGCTTTGCAATAGAACAGGTGGTGTAATTATGACACCTGATGAAGTATTGGCTAAAATTAAAGAGGCTAATCAAGTAGGAGGTCAAAACTAATGAAAGTTTTTGAAAAGACAAAAGGTTTGACTGACAATCCCTTACATTATTGCCCTGGCTGTACACATGGTATTATCCATAGATTAGTTGCTGAAGTTTTAGAAGAACTTGGCGTACTAGGTAAAGCCGTTGGTGTTGCTTCGGTTGGTTGTTCAGTTTTCTCATATAATTATTTTAATTGTGATATGGTTCAAGCGGCTCACGGTAGAGCTCCTGCAGTTGCAACGGGCGTAAAGAGAGTAAATCCCGACAATGTAGTATTTACATATCAAGGTGATGGTGATTTAGCCGCAATCGGTACTTGTGAAACAGTTCACTCTGCTGGTCGTGGTGAAAATATTACAATCATCTTCGTAAATAACGCAATTTATGGTATGACAGGTGGACAAATGGCTCCCACAACATTACCTAAACAAGTAACTCAAACTTCTCCCTATGGTAGAGATGTTACCGTACAAGGCTATCCCATTAAAGTATGTGAAATGCTTTCACAGGTAGAGGGTGCAAGTTATTTAGAGCGAGTAACTGTTGATAATGTAAAAAATATCAAAAAGGCAAAAGAGGCTATTAAAAAGGCTTTCACATACCAAATTGAAGGTAAAGGTTTTTCTTTGATTGAGGTTGTGTCTACTTGTCCTACAAATTGGGGTTTATCACCTAAAGACGCAATCAAATGGCTTGATGAAAATATGTTGCCTTACTATCCTTTGGGAGTTTACAAAGATAAATATGCAAAGGAGGAGAATAAATAATGAATACTGTTAACGTATTATTTGCAGGTTTCGGTGGACAAGGTATTTTATTCTCTGGTAAGTGCTTGGCGTACAGTGGACTATTACAAGATAGACAGGTAAGTTGGTTGCCTTCATACGGACCTGAAATGCGTGGTGGTACTGCAAGTTGTTCGGTTATTGTTTCAACTGAACCTGTAGGTTCACCTATCGTTTCAAAACCTAACGTACTTATTGCAATGAATTTACCTTCATTAGATAGATATGAAAATGATGTTGTAGAGGGTGGTTTAATTATCTACGATTCGTCATTGATTTCAAGAGAGGTTAAGTCATCAAACGCAAAAGTTTTTGCTATACCTGCAACTCAACTTGCTACTGAAAATGGTATGGACGGACTTGCTAATATGATTATCCTTGGTAAAATGATTAAAGAAACGGGTGTTTTAACCCTTGATGAAATTAAGCAAGGTATGGTAAAAGTTGTATCTGCAAAACACCAAGATAAACTTGCTTTAAACAACAAGGCTGTTGAGTTAGGCTTTAACTATTAAAATACCTAAAGGAGATTTTAACTATGATTGAACAATTAGTAGAAATAGGAAACAGAATAGCAGGATTAAGAGATCTTTGTGGATTTACTGACGAGGAGGTCGCAAAAAAATTAGGTATGAGCGTGGAAGAATACCTTACTTACGAAAGTGGTGAGTGTGATTTTTCATATAGCACTCTATACAATTTGGCTGCACTTTTTGAGGTGGATGTGTTAAGTATAATCCGTGGCGAATCACCTAAACTTACTAATTTCTCAATAGTTAGAAAGGACAAGGGATTTCATATAAAAAGAGATGACGCTTATGAGTATAAACTTTTAGCGTATACTTTTAAAGATAAAAAGGCAAATCCTATGCTTGTTACTGCCTCACCTAAACACACAAGTCCAGTCTTGCATACTCACGCAGGACAAGAGTTTAACTATGTTGTCGCAGGGAAAATTAAATTGTATTTAGGTGATATGATTACAGAACTTGAAGAAGGCGATAGTGCCTACTTTGATTCAACAATACCTCATACACAAATAGCCGTTGGTGAAACTGACGGTAAGTATATTGCGATTGTTATCGAGGAGTAATACTTTAGGAGAATAGGATAATAATGCCAATTTATGAAAAATATATAGGAAGAAATAGAGATTCTTTCAGTTCGCTGGAAGAATTGCAAAGAGAGTTTAAAATAACCTATCCTGAAACATTTAACTTTGCGTATGATGTTATGGATGAGTTGGCTGAAACAAAGCCTGATAAATTAGCAATGCTTTGGCTTTCAAACAAAAAGGAAGAAAAGAGATTCACTTTTAAAGAAGTTATGCAATGGTCTAACAAGGTTGCAAACTTTTTAAAAAAAGAGGGAATCAAAAAGGGAGATAAAATCCTTTTGGTTTTAAAAAGGAGTTATCTATTCTGGTTTACAATGCTTGCTTTACATAAGATAGGTGCAGTTGGTGTACAAGCAACTCCTATGTTATGTGCAAAGGATTATATTTATAGATGCAATGCAGCAGGAATTAAAGCAGTTTTAATTACTGCAGACGGCGACTGTACCGACCACTTTGACCAAGGTGCAGATGAGTGTAAAACAGTTATTAAGAAGTTTGTTACAAAACATAAACAACTTGACGGCTGGATTGACTTTGAAGCAGGTATAGAGGCTCAAAGTGATGTTTGGGAAAAGCCTACGGGGGATGATTATCCTATGGCAAAAGATGAAATGTTTATAGCGTTTTCATCAGGCACTACAGGTTATCCCAAAATGATTATTCACGACCAAACCTACCCTCTTGGACATATCGTAACTGGGGTTTTTTGGCACAGAGTTGTTGACGGTGGATTGCATTTTACTATTTCCGATACTGGTTGGATGAAGTCAATGTGGGGTAAGTTTTATGGTCAATGGTTTGGGGAATCAGCACATTTGATTTATGATTTTGATAAGTTTGACGGCGCTGATATTTTACAAGTACTACATGACTATAAGGTTACCACTTTCTGCGTGCCTCCTACAATGTATCGCTTTATGCTACAAAATGATGTTTCAAAGTACGATTTATCTAGTTTGACGCATTGCTGTTCAGCAGGCGAAGCGTTAAATGCTGAAATATTTAACACTTGGAAAAGTGCTACGGGACTTGAAATTCACGAAGGTTTTGGACAGAGTGAAACTCCCGTTTGTTTGGGCACTTTATATCCTTTTGAAAAACCTATTTCTGGTACAATAGGTAAGCCCGTTCCTGGATTTGATGTTAAACTTGTTAAAGATAACGGAGAGGAGTGCAGTGCTGGTGAAATTGGTGAAATCGTTATTACAGCAACTCAAGAGCATAGACCTTGTGGACTATTTTCAAGATATGACAAGGACGATGAGGCTAATAAGAGAGCGTGGAGAAACGGCTTTTACCATACAGGCGATACAGCCTATCAAGATGAACACGGAAGATTTATCTATGTTGGAAGAAATGACGATGTAATTAAATCAAGTGGTTACCGTATAGGACCTTTTGAGGTTGAAAGTGTTTTGCTTGAACATCCTGCAGTTTTAGAAGTCGCAGTTACAGGTATTCCTGATGCTATTCGTGGTTTTAATGTAAAGGCAACTATCGTATTACAAAAAGGATATGTAGGCTCGCCCGAACTGATTAAAGAACTTCAAATGTTTGTAAAAACTAATACAGCACCTTATAAATATCCTAGAGTTGTTGAGTTTGTTGACAGTTTGCCTAAAACCTTCTCTGGAAAGATTAAAAGGGTTGAAATTAGACAAAATGACATTGAAAAATCAAAAGAAAATAAATAAAAAAGAGAGGTTTAAAAACCTCTTTTTTTTTAATAACTTAAACTTATTTATTAAACATTATATTCTTTTAGTTCGCAGTTGTCTAAAAGATATCCCCAAAACTCATCGTTCGTCATACCAGTAAAGTAAGTATTCATAATTCTTGAGATTGAGCCATGGCAAACAATTAGTACAGTTTTGTCGTTGTATTTTTCAATCAATTCATCTAAAAAATCATATGCTCTATGAGCAACTTGTAGCATACTTTCACCGTCAGGAAAGGGTTTTGCAAAATTCTTTTTTAAAATTTGATATTCCTCATCGTCCCATGAACAGCCTTCTTTTTTACCGTAATCTTGTTCCAAAAGTCTACCGTCTGTTACTACTTTTATACCAAGTGCTTTTCCTACTGTTTCAGCAGTAACTCTTGCACGGGTTAAAGGAGAACAAATAATCTTGTCAATGCCTTTTCCAACACAGTTTTGGGCAAGTTGCTGTGCTTGTTTTATGCCCGTATCGTTTAATGGAAAATCCTCAATACCACAAACTCGTCTTTTTAAGTTCATATCCGTTTGACCATGTCTTGAAATAAAAATTTTCATTACTTTTCTCCTTCAAAAATATTTTTAAGTTGTTTTACCGTATCGTTTGCATCTAAACAGTAAATTCCACCTATTTGTTTTGCGTATTCAGGGGTTAAAACTGCTCCACCAACAACAATTTTTATATCGGGAAATTCCTTTCTAACAATTTTTATTGTTTCTTCCATATTGTTTACAGTAGTAGTCATAAGAGCAGAAAGTCCTAAAACGCAAGGGTAGTTTTCTCTAACGCTTTGTAACACAACTTCATAATCAACATCTTTACCAAGGTCAATAGTTTTAAAACCGTAATTTCCAACAACTGCTTTAACAATGTTTTTGCCTATGTCGTGGATATCTCCCTTTACGGTGCATAAAATAAATTTTTTATTGTTTAGTTTACTGTCTTCTGGTAGTTTATTTTCAATTTGTATAAAAGCGCTTTTTGCCGATTCAGCCGAGGCGATTAGTTGAGGTAAAAAAATCTTTTGAGCGTCATACCTCTTTCCAACCTCATCTAGTGCAGGAATTATATAAGTGTTTGCAACCTCTAAAGGAGGAGTGTTTTCAAGTAACTCTTTTGTGAGTTTTTCAGCAAGTTCCTTTTGACCACTTAAAATTGCGTCAAAAAGTGTTTTATCGCTTTTGCTTTCTACTTGTTTTTGAGTTTGCTCATTTTGAGTTGCATATTCAATAAAAGCATCTACGCTGTTTTCTTTGGCAAGTAAAAAATTTTCAGCAAACTTTGAACCTTTAACGCCCTTTAGGTTTGGATTTATAATTGCAAGGTCAAGTCCACCTTCAAACGCCATTTCTAAAAATTTTGCGTTGATGTCCATACGCATTGGCATACCAAACGATATGTTTGATATTCCTAAAATGCTTTTTACCCCTAAGCCCTTTACTTTCTTTAAAGTATCTAAAGTGCAAATTGCGTTTCCCTTTTCACTTGCTTCTGCCATTGTCAAAGTGTCTATATAAATATCATCTTTGTCAATTCCAAGTTCTTCACAGCGTGAAATGATTTTCGTGGCAATTTTAAGTCGTTTGTCAGCGTCTTTTGAAATTCCCTCCTCGTCAATCGTAAGACCAACCACACTTGCTCCGTATTTTTTAACGATAGGTAAAAGTCTGTCAAGCACTTCGTCTTTGCCGTTTACAGAGTTTACAAGTGCCTTGCCGTGATAGTATCTCAATGCTTTTTCAATAGTGTCAATGTTTGATGAGTCTATTTGTAAAGGAAGGCTAGTAACCTCCTGTAAAGAAGTTATAACCTTAATCATTGTTTCAGTTTCATCAATGCCGTTTATACCAACATTTACGTCAAGAATATCAGCCCCGTTTTCCTCTTGTTCAAGTCCTTGTTGTAAAATGTATGAAATTTCGCCCGTCTTTAACGCCTCTTGAAATCTCTTTTTGCCTGTAGGGTTAATTCTTTCCCCAACAATTTTATTACCATCAACAATCACTGATTTATAGGCAGAGCATACTACACTTTTGTTTTCATATTTTTCTCTTTGAGTAAAAACATTTTGAGTAAGATGAATTGTTTCTTTAATAAAATCGGGAGTAGTACCACAGCATCCACCTAAAATATTTATGCCTAGTTTTTTTATTTCAAGCATATCGGTAGCATATTGTATAGGTGTTGTATCGTAAAAGGTTTTGCCTTTTTCAATTTTTGGCATACACGCATTTGGTTGTATGAAGATGGGTAGGTCAGTTGAAGTTACAAATTGCTTTGCCACCGAAAGCATCTGTTTAGGGGATAAAGTGCAGTTTGCACCAACAGCGTCAGCACCCAATCCTTTAGCGACAATGCAAAAAACATCAACGGGAGTACCAAAAACAGTTTTTCCGTTTTGCTCAAAGGACATTGAACAAAGTAGTGGCAATTTGCTGTTTTCTTTAACTGCTAAAATACACGCACGCATCTCAATTAAGTTAGTTATAGTTTCAACTAATATTCCGTCCGTTCTATCCTGTGCAAGTAAAACAACTTCTTTAAAGGCTTCGTATGCTTCATCAAAAGTAATGCCACCTGCCCCAATAAGTTTTCCTAACGAACCTATATCTAAAAGTGTATAACCATTATGCTTTAAGGCTGTTTCTTTTGCCAGTTCAATGCCACAGTCAATAATTTTTTTCAGTTCGTCCTTGTTTGAAAATTTGTATCTGTTTGCACCAAAAGTATTAGTGGTAGCAATATTGCTACCAACCATAAAATAATCTTCGTGAACGCTTTTAACAATTTCGGGAGATTCATAATTAAGTTTTTCAAGGCGATAACCTATGGGACGATTTCCTCTTTCCATAAGTAGACTACCCATACCACCGTCAAAGTATAATGATTTAGTTAAATCAATATTCACTGCAAAGTCCCCCTGTGCAAGTTTCGTTTTTCGGGCAGTTTATACAACGGTTCATTTCAAAAGTAACTTTACTTCCTATACCGATAATAGCACTAACGGATTTAGTGGGAGTCATCATACCACCACTGGTAACCACAATGCCAAGTTTTTTATCAGCATTAAGTAAAGAGATGATTTTGCCTTGTGAGTTCAAGGGGAAATCACCGTAGCCACAACTATATCTATTTGTTATAGTGTAACCTTTTTGACCTACATTTAAAAGTACTGTATTTTGAATTTCATCACAAAGTTTTTCAACAAAAAGTCCAGCACAGGTGTCTAAAAGGTATGAAAAAGTTAAATCTTTAACTTGATTTATTGCAATTAGTTTATCAATTGGATAACCAGCAGTTGCAACAAAAACTAACGCCATTGAACAGTGAGCAAGGTGCTTTTTTATATGCTCGCCGTGTAACGCAAAATCAGTGCCTTTTAATGAAAGGTCGCCTGTGTGGTTAAGTTCAAAGATGGCAGAGGTATAGTCTTGTTGCTCGTAGGTGTTGATAAGGTCAACACAAGCATGAAGTTGATTTTTGCACTCCTCCGTCATATGTTCAACTTTGTTGTGGTAAATATTTTTTAAAAAGTATTCTTCAGTTTCTTCATAAGTTAATTTTATCATTTTCTTATCTCGCTAAAAATTCTTTTTGCTACGTCAGGTTTATTCATTGCGTAAATATGAATATTGGTTATGCCATTTGCAATAAGTTCTTTTATTTGATTTATTGCATATTCTATTCCTTCTTCGTAAAAATTTTCGTTTCCCCTGTCGATAATTCTTTGAAATTCCTTGGGAATATAAGTTCCGTTCATTTTTACGTTTCTTTCAACAGACTTTAAAGATAGCATAGGCATAACGCCGTAAACTATTGGTGCTTTTATACCCTTCTTTTCTACTCTATCTCTAAATTCAAAAAAGAATTTATTATCAAGGGCTAGTTGGGTTGTAAACGCTTCAGCACCACAATCAATTTTTCTTTTTATAGTGTCAATATCTTCTTCAAAACTCTTTGATTCGGGATGTTTTTCAGGATGACACGCACCCAACAAAGTAAAGTTAGGGTGATTTTTTTTGATATAATACATCAATTCATTAGCGTGTTTAAAATCAATAAACTTACTATCGGGTACTAAATCACCACGGAGCACTAGTAAATTTGATATACCCTTTCTGTCATAGGTTTCTAGCAAATTTTCCAACTTTTCAATCGACATATTTACTGCAGTCATATGTGCTAGTACTTCAATGTCAAAAGCATCTTTTGCTATTGATGCAACATCTGCAGTTTTATCACTTCCTGAACCGTTTGCACCATAAGTGATTGATATGTAGTCAGGGTTTAGTTTTTTAAATTCCTTCAAAGGTTTAATAACTGTTTCAAGTATACCCTCTCTTTTTGGAGGGAAACACTCGATTGACAAATTGAGTTCATCACTTTTAATCTTTTCAATCATAGTTTTTTCTCCGTATCAAGTTTAAAAGGAGTAACTTGATATACATAGTAATTAAGCCAGTTGACATAAATTAAATTTGCAGTTGAACTCCAACACATATTTATTTTTGTCATTTCCTCATTTATAAAGTAGTTTTGAGGGGGTGATATTTCTAATCCTTTATCTAAATCTCTAAAATATTCAGTGGCTAGGGTTTCTCTATCATACTCGGCATGCCCCGTCAAAAAGAAAAATTTGTTATCCTTTGATTTTATTATAGAAGGTCCTGCTGTCTTTGACCGTGCTAAAATTTCAAGTTCGGGTACTTTTTCAATGTCCTTTTCGTGTATCGTTGTGTGTCTACTATGACACATATAAAAGGTATCGTCAAGTCCTTTAAGTAAACTCTCGTGAGGTAAAACTTTTTCGTGAGCGAATACGCCAAAAAGTTTCTCCTTCAAGGGTTGTTTGTCAATTCCGTAATAATAATAAAGTCCTGCTTGAGCACCCCAACAAATGAAAATCGTACTCGTAACGTTCGTTTTTGCAAACTCAAAAATTTGCTTCAATTCTTCCCAGTATTTTACTTCCTCAAATTTCATATTTTCAACAGGTGCACCTGTAATGATTAGTCCGTCAAACTTTTTGTCCTTAACGGCAGAAAAGGGAACGTAAAACTTTTCAAGGTGTTCAAGGGGAGTGTTTTTTCCAACATAACTCTCTGTTGAGAGCAAGGTGATGTTTATCTGTAAAGGAGAGTTTGAAAGCAATCTCATTATTTGAGTTTCCGTAACAATCTTTGTAGGCATTAGATTTAGTAGTGCAATTTCTATCGGTCTAATGTCTTGCATAGACGCTCTCTTTTCGTTCATTACGAAAATGTTTTCATTTTGAAGAATAGAGTAGGCGGGAATCTCCTCAGGTAATACTATTGGCATTTGTTTCTCCTTTTTAAATCGTTTATAATCTATCTAATGCTTGCTTTAAATCAGCAATGATATCGTCAACATTTTCACATCCTACCGATAGACGAACAAGGTTTTCAGGAATACCTGAACTAATTAACACTTCTTTTGAAAGTTGTCTATGAGTAGTGGTAGCAGGTTGTAAAACGCAACTTCTAATATCAGCAACGTGCGTTTGTATGCAAACCATTTTCAAATTTTCAGTAAATTGTTTTGCCTTTTCAGCACCACCCTTAATTCCTAACGACATCATACCTCCACAACCTTTTTGAAGGTATTTTTTTGCAAGGGCATTATATTTGTTGTCTTCAAGTGAAGGGTGTAAAACCCACTCAACTTTTTCTTGCGTAGATAAAAACTTTGCAATTTTTTCAGCGTTTTGTGAGTGTCTTTCCATACGGAGAGCAAGAGTTTCACAACCAAGATTTGTTAAAAATGCGTTCATAGGGGACATTATCGCACCAAAGTCACGGATAAGTTGTCCACGCATTTTTACTGCATATCCTATACATTGCCCATTTTCGTTTTTAAGGTCTGAGTAGATAAGTCCATGATAACTCTCGTCAGGAAGATTAAGTCCGTTATAACGAGGATTTCCTTTATATTCAAAGTTTCCTCCGTCAATTACAACTCCACCTAATGCACAAGCGTGTCCGTCAATATATTTGCTTGTAGAGTAAACTACTATATTTGCACCAAGTTCAAGTGGCTTGCATAGTGCAGGAGTTGCAAGTGTATTATCTACAATAAATAAAATGTTATATTTTTTGGCGATTTTGTTTATCTTTTCAAAGTCTAGAACTTTGATTGAAGGGTTTGAAATTGTTTCGCAAAAAATAACCTTTGTTTTTTCATCTATAAGTTTTTCAATATCTTCACTGCTTGAATCTATATCAAAAAATCTAGTTTCAATACCATATTTAGGTAGAGTAACGTCAAATAGGTTATAAGAACCACCGTAAATTGCCTTTGAAGACACAATGTTATCCCCAGCAGTTGCAACGTTCATTACAGCGAACATAGTTGCAGTCATGCCAGCAGATAGAGCGATACCTGCTACGCCACCGTCCATTTCTACCATTTTATTTTCAAGGGCTGAAACTGTGGGGTTTGCTAGTCTTGAGTAGAAATAACTTGAAGATTTAAGGTCAAAACAGGCTGCCATATCGTCAGCGTTTTCATAAGGATAAGTGGTGCTTTGACAGATAGGAATAACTCTAGGTTCACCTGTTTTAGGTTCATATCCTGCTTGAATACATAAGGTATCTATATTTTTCATATTTTTCTCCTTTTTGTGTAAACATTTTAACATTAAAAGTATATCAAAAGTTAGTAAAATTGTAAAATGAAATGCAAGTAATTACAAATTTTACTAATAAAAAATGCTCAATAAGGATATCGAGCATTAAAAAATCTAGTCAAATTGTTTGCCAAGTTCTCTGCTTCTATCAGCACAGGCACAAGCGCATTTGTCAACAACTCCCATAAGGTCGTTATCGTATAGGGCTTGAAGTCCTGCAAGGGTAGTACCTCCCTTACTGCAAACTTCCTCAATCAAGGTGTCAATGCTTTTGCCTGATTTAAGAATCATATTCATTGAACCGATTGTAGTTTGAACTAAAAGTTGTTTTGCTATTTCCTCGTCAATACCACGCTTTTTACTACTTTCAATAAATGCTTTTATGTAGTAATAAGCAAATGCATTAAAACTTCCGTTTAGTGGTAAAGTGTCGTTCATTTGACTTTCATCAACAACTACCGTAGTGCCTATTGCGTTAAAAATTGAAAGTACCAAATTCCTGTTTTCTTCATTGCAAAGAGAATTAAAGCATACCGTACTTGCAGCCATATTTATTGATGCACAAGTGTTTGGCATAATTCTTGCAATAGCAACTCCCTTTAAAAATCTTTCAATAAGAGAAATGGGAATTCCTGCACAAATTGAAATAATCAACTTGCCTTTGTTGTCTATATTTTCAAGTTTTGAAAGTACATTTGTAAGTTCTTGTGGTTTGATTGAAAGCAAAATGATATCACTGTTTGTAAATACTTCCTCAGTGGTTTTTGCAGTTTTATAACCGTTGCTCTGCATATTTTGAGTGCACGCTTCACTTACATCAAAAATTGAAATATCTTCCTTTTTAAAGATGTTGTTTTCAACTCCTTGTAGTATTGCACTGCCCATTTTTCCACAGCCTATAATTCCAAATTTCATTTATCTTACCTGTCCTTTACCGTAAATTTTATAGTGATATGAAGTCATCTCTTTTAAACCCATAGGTCCTCTTGCGTGAAGTTTTTGGGTAGAATTGCCAAGTTCAGCACCAAAACCGAAACAACCACCATCACTAAATCTAGTTGATGAATTGACGTAAACGCACGCACTGTCGATAGAGTCCATAAACTTTTCAGCAACTTCATCATTTGCAGTTACTATTGTTTCAGAGTGGTGAGTTCCAAACTTGTTTATATGCTCGATTGCCTCGTCAACTCCACCAACAATTTTTATTGAAAGGTCCATTGAATTATATTCAGTATTGTAACTCTCATCGTTCATATGTTGTACTAAAATATGATTTCCAACTTCATAATTGCCATGCAAATTTACCCCTTTCATACGCATAATAGTTTCAACCATAGGTAAAAATTTTTGTGCAATTTCTCTATCTACAAGTAAGGTTTCACAAGCATTACAAACAGAAGGTCTTTGAATTTTTGCGTTGATTAAAATGTTCATAGCCATTTCTAAATCAGCACTTTTTTCAACATAGGTATGGCATACTCCTGCACCTGTTTCAATAACGGGTACTATTGAGTTTGTTACAACGTGTTCAATAAGTCCCTTGCCACCACGTGGTACTATTAGGTCAACAAATCCTCTAGCCTTAATAAGTTTGTCGGCACTTTCACGGTTTGAAGGTAAAAGTATAACACTGTTTTCAGGTAAGTATTTTGAGATTGCATTTCTCATAATTTCAACCAAACAAGTGTTAGTGTTTACTGCCTCTTTTCCACCTTTAAGTAAACAAGCGTTGCCTGTTTTTAAACAAAGTACGGTAATATCTACCGTAACGTTAGGACGTGATTCATAAATAGTGCCAATAACTCCAAATGGAACTCTTACCTTTTTGATTGTAAGTTCGTTTTGAGTAGTCCATTGTTCAACGACTTCACCGATAGGGTCAGGAAGGTCGCAAATTTTTAATATATCACTTGCAATGCTTTTAATTCTACCCTCGTCAAGAGTTAGTCTGTCAAGCATATTTGTCTTTATTCCATTTTGTTCTGCGTTTTCAAGGTCAATTTTATTTGCCCTGATAATTTTCTCAACGTTCGCAAGAAGTCCTTCACTTATAGCAACTAACGCTGAATTTTTTGCGTCAGTTGTAGCAATGCGTAACTCCTCACTTGCTTTTTTTGCCAAAATAAATTCGTTCATTATTTATCCTCCAAAATTGCAATGTTGTTTGCGTGTATTACTACTTGAGTGTTGGTTTTGTCCCTTAAAAGTTCCTTAATTTCATCACTGTTAAAGGAAACTATTCCGTTTGCAGTAACCTCTCCCTTTTCATTTACAATCTTTACAACTTCATTTCCGTTGAATTGACCTTCAACCTTTAATATACCACAAGAAAGTAAACTTCTTCTTTCCTTAACTGCCTTGTCAGCACCCTCGTCTATCAAGATTGAACCTTCCAAATTCGCACAATGGATAAGCCAATTTTGCTTCATATTTTTAGCGTCTTTACTTCCTTTAAATAGAGTGCCTTCAAATTCTCCGTCAGCAACTTTTGATAGGCTTTCAAGTTTTGTTCTATTGGTTATCATCATATCAATACCTGCATTGTTTACTATAACGCCTGCATTGAGTTTTGTTTTCATACCACCCGTTCCAACTTTTGAACCACTTCCACCTGCAATCGCATAAAGATCATCATCTATTTTATCAACTACTTTAATCAAAGTTGCGTCCTTATTTGTTTTAGGGTTTGCCGTATATAAACCATCTACATCGCTAACTAATATCAATAAGTCTGCTCCTATTGCAAGGGACATCATAGCAGAAATGCTGTCGTTATCTCCTACTTTAATCTCCTCAACGGCAAGTGCGTCGTTTTCATTTACTACGGGAACTACACCATAACTAAATAATGCGTTTAGTGTGTTTGATAGGTAGGTCATACGCTTTCTATTGCCAAAGTCGTCATGGTTAAGAAGTATTTGTGCACACTTAATATTAAACTCGTCAAATATTTGTTCGTACTCTTGCATTAATGACATTTGACCTGTTGCGGCGCACGCTTGTTTTTTAGATATATCCTTAGGCTTTTCTTGTAAGCCTAGTTTGTTAATTCCCACAGAGATTGCACCTGAAGATACTAAGCAAACATCAATGCCCTTATTTTTTAAGTTTGCTATTTGACTTACAAGTTTTTTTACATTGTCCTTATTGATTTGTCCATCATTTTTTACTATTGAAGATGAACCAATTTTTATAACGATTTTCTTCATAATATACACTCTATAATTTTAATAGAAAGATTTTATCATAGGGGAATAAAAAAGTCAATTAAATATTATCTTTTTACCACAATATAGTAAGAAAGGTTCTATACCTGTCGTACAGAACCTTATATTTTTAATCGTCAAGATGATAAAAATCACAAATTACATTACCTTGTTCGGTTATCAAACTTATATAGTTTTCGCTTCCACTTTCGTTTGGTAAATAATTATCAATATTCATTGATTTTATCGTAAATTCGTAGTTATACATATCCCCTTCAATAGATACATTTATATCACCTTTTTGTGATTGAACGGATAACCCCTGTGTTAATAAATTATTTATTTGAGTGTCGGCAAGATTGTTTACAATAGATAAAAAACTTATGCTACAATTATCAATGTCAATGTCGCCGTTTACCGTTTCAATAGTAATTTCATCAGCGATAAAACTATCAAAATCTATTTCTCCCGATGAGGTAACTACGCTTGTTTTTTTGGCTTCGCAATCTTCAACTTCAAAATTAGTTTTTCCATTAAAAGAACAAACCATTTCGTTTAAAATGCAATCGTCAATTTCAACCTCTCCATTTCCTGTGGATAGGTTTAAAGTTCCATTTGTAGAGAGATAATTTTTAAGAGTAATGCCACTACTTTGGGAATAAATAGTGCAACTTTCCGTGCATTCAACATTAGTCAATTTTATAGGTTTTGTATTAAACCCTGAATCTATGTGTGATATGTTTATCTTACAACTCTTAAATGTTATGTTTTTCATTGTAACATTTAAATTGCTACCTTTAATCTGCAAGTCAAGGTTTTTTAATGAACTGGGAATTTGTACTTTAAATACGGGCTTAAAAAATAATCCTCCAAAAGCACTTTTAGTTCCTTCGTCTATCGTGTTTATATATTCAATGTAACCTGTGTTTTGAGTGCGATAACAAGAGGTTGTTGTTCCATTGTAAATGGGGGCTTTAAGGGTAATTTTGCTAACCTTTGTAGTTTGCTCAAAAACTATGTCCATATTGTCTTGTTCTACTTTAATTCCTGCAAGGGAGTTTTCGGTAAAGGTATAGATTTCAGTTTTGTAGTTGCCAGCAAAAGCATAAGCAATGTTCCAGTTGCTTGCAAATCCACCTATCAAAAATAGAACTACGGATAGAGATAATAAGGTTATTACTATTATTTTTGTACGTTTAGTCATTACTCTTTTCCTCCACCCCGATTTTTTTATACTTGCCAAAAACTATATTGTCATAAAAAATGTGCAACCCGTCAAATAGGTAATTTTTAGGGAATTTTAAAACTGAAATTGTTAAAATTCCTAATCCTAAAAAGAAAAGACCTAATCCCAAAATCATTAGGCAAGAAACATCAAAACCTAAAAATGAAATGCTAGCAAGAGTTATGCCTATACATATAAATCCACCTCCTATAAGGGCGATTGATATTGCATAAAGAACTATTATTGCGAGATATACTAAAGCAGTTAGTCCAACTATTGCTACATTTAAAAAGGCGTAGTATATGGCACGCAATGTTGTTGTCTTGGTGTCTTGGTTATCGTCATTATAACTACTAGGAGAGTAGTTTTCATAACACTTTTTAAAGAGATTTGAAAAGTTTATTTTTTCCTTTTGGGCTTGAGGTGAAGTTTCCTCTGTGGTATCTACTTTTATCTCCTCTGTTGAAAGTAAGGTTTCTGCAATATCTTCGATAGTGCCAAAGGAAGCAAAAATCTCCTCATCACTTTTGTTCCTCTTTTTTTCAATTTTGTAGCGTATACGATAGGATTCAACTATTTGTTCTCTTTCCTCACATGGTATACTTTTTAGGGCGTTTGCAAGATTATCGCACCATTTATCAAGAGTCATTTTCATCACTCCTTTTTTATTTTTTACACTTAAATAATATAAAAAAATTGTATTATATGTAAAGCAAAAAACATATAAATTATTAAATAGAAAAAATATAACAAGTGTAAATTTCACAAAATTAACAAAAACTTTTACATAATCACAATATTATTGATTGAAATTTGTAACAATTTTATGATACTATTTGTTCGCATTCAAAGGAGGAATAAAGAATGAAGAGTAAATTATCAAAGATACTATATTGTTTGAGTGCTGTCGTATTGACTGCTGGTATTATTTTGGCAATCGTATGTTTCGTGCTTGAAGGTCAAGGACAAGTTTTTCAAGTTAACAGTTATCTGCTAGGCATTTTTGCTATAATAATAGCATCTCTTTTAACGGTGGCTTTTGCTGCAATGGGAAAAGTTTTTAAAATGCTTGCACAAGTAAAATACAATCTTTCAAGAGCAACTCAAATAGGACTAGAAGGTAGTGTATACGCTGCATCACCTGAAACTCAAAAGAAGCCTATTAAAGTTGCCAAATCAAAAAAGGATACGCAGTTTGTTCAAGGTACTGCCCCTGCAAATACTGAACGTAAAATACCTGTTTGGGTTTGTGAACAATGCAATACTGAAAATTCATATCGTTATGGATTTTGTCAAAAATGCTTTAAGGCAAGACCTTTGCTTAAAGTTAAATTGAAGGAAATTACTCCTAAAAAGAAATTGTCAAAGCATGAAATCAATTTAAATAAAGCCCCCTTGGCTGAATCGGTTGGAAGTGGAGCAATTGCTGCAGCACTTAATCCCGAAGCGCAAGCAGTTATTAAAACAAGTAAAGCAAGACCTAACTCTTGGGTTTGTAAGCACTGTGGCACTCAAAACGGTAATTCAATAAATTATTGCGTAAATTGTTACAGGACAAAGTAATTTTGTTGACAAAGTTTTATGATTTATCTATAATTAAAGTCAGCAATAAAAGTGTATTTTATAAGG
This sequence comes from uncultured Clostridia bacterium, assembly GCA_964550125.1. GTDB lineage: Bacteria > Bacillota > Clostridia > Christensenellales > Borkfalkiaceae > CAZJWC01. The sequence goes on from CAZJWC010000012.1 coordinate 24,842, forward strand.
TTAGCACTGTTGCTAACCTTTTTTTATTTTTAAAAATTTAAAAGAGGTGCATAAATGGGTTACACTGACAAACAATGGCAAAACGATATGCGTGTGTCTATCGACTATAACAATATGATGGACAACAGATTGGGCGATAAAGGTTTTTCTGCTCAAAGACTTGATTCAATGAAAAAGAAAGCCATGGAAGCTCACGCATATGTTGAGGCTAACCGTGGTACAAATATGATGGGTTGGACGGAACTTCCTTACAACCAAAAGGAAATTGTAAGCGACATAATTGCAACTGCAAAACAAGTTAGAAAAAAGTTTAAGTATTTTGTAGTTTTGGGTATTGGTGGTTCAGCACTTGGTCCTATGGCTATGTTTAACGCACTTTGTCACTTGCATTATAATGAACTTGCTCCTAAAATGAGAAAAGGACCTAAGTTCTATGTAGAAGATAACGTAGACCCTGAAAGGATGTCTGCATTGCTTGATGTTATCGAACCTGAAAAAACTTGCTTTAATGTAATTACAAAGTCAGGTGCTACATCTGAAACCATGGCTCAATATCTTATCATTATGGATATTTTAAAGTCTAAATTAGGGGATAAGGCTAGCGAAAATATTATCGCAACAACTTCTGAAACTAAAGGTAATTTAATTAAGATTGCAAAAGAGTTAAATTTGAAAACTTTCTATATTCCTGATGGGGTAGGTGGTCGTTTCTCTGAACTTTGCCCCGTAGGATTATTCCCTGCAGCAGTTTTAAATATTGATATTAAAGCGTTGCTTGCTGGTGCAAAGTATATGGACAAAATATGTAAGCAAAAAAATATGTACAAAAACCCTGCTCTTATGAGTGCAGTTTTACAATATCTTGCAATGGGGGACGGAAAGAATATTTCAGTTATGCTTCCCTATGCTGATAGTTTAAAATTGATGGCTGACTGGTACTGTCAATTATGGGCAGAAAGTTTGGGTAAAAACAAAGACTTAGATGGAAATGACTGCAATGTAGGTCAAACTCCCGTTAAGGCTTTAGGCGTTACTGACCAACACTCACAAGTTCAATTGTATACTGAAGGTCCTTTTGATAAGGTTGTAACTTTCCTTTCAGTTAAGAATTATAGAAAAGAATTTACTATTGCTCACGGTTGCGAAAATATTCCTGATGTTGCTTTTTTAGGTGGTCATACAATGAACGAGTTAATTACTGCTGAAAAAAATGCAACAATCTATGCCCTTCAAATTGCAGGTAGACAAAACTACACAATCGAACTTCCCGAAGTTAATGCTTTCACTATGGGACAACTTATGTTCTTGTTAGAATTACAAACTGCATATGCTGGTGCATTGCTTAATATTGACACTTTCAATCAACCCGGAGTTGAAGCAGGTAAAAAGGCAACTTTTGCTTTGCTTGGAAAAAATGGTTATGAAGATAAAAAGGCAGAACTTGATGCTGCTCCTCAAGCAGACCCTGCTTATATCATCTAGTTTAAAATAAATAATAAAAGACGCAGAAATGCGTCTTTTTCTTATTTGACAAAAATGCTTTATAATGTTAATATTTAAAAAAATCAGCAAAGGAAAAGGATATGAAAATAGGTGTATCAACAGGTTCTTTCTTTCTAAAAGAATATAATGAAAATGCTTTAAGTATTTTAAACGATTTAAAGGTAAAAAATGTTGAGGTGTTTTTAACTTCGTATAGTGAATACAAGGCAGAGTATGTTAAACTACTTAATGAGAGAAAGGGAAATTTAAATGTATTTTCAATTCACCCCAATGGAACGCAGTTTGAACCTCAACTCTTTTCGGGACATCAAAGACAAAAAGAAGATGCAATTTTAATCTTAAAAGATTTTTTGAGTGCAGGTCAAAGCCTTGGTGCAAAGTATTATTCTTTTCACGGACAAACTCGCTTAAAAAAAATGGCAAAGCCTATAAATTTTGAAAACTGTTCCCGTAACATAAATATCATTTGCGATATTGCTGAAAGTTATGGAATAGGAATTTCCTATGAAACGGTTGAGTATTGCTATTTTAACTATCCTGATTTTTTTGTAAATATGCGTAACTTGTGTCCCAAACTAAATTGTGTACTTGATATAAAGCAGATAAAAATTACAGGGCAAAACTATACAGACTTTTTAAAGGTAATGGAAGGTAGAGTTTCGCATGTACACGTAACAGGCTTTAATGAGCAAGGGTTAACTTGTCTACCTCATAATAGTACTTTTGATTTTGAAACTCTGTTTAAAAGGTTGCAGGACGCTTCGTTTGACGGGTGTATTATGATAGAGGTTTATAAAAACGACTATAAAGAGTATGCTGAACTTAAAACTTCAGTTGACTTTTTGGAAGAAAAACTTTATAAATTAGGATTATATAAATAAAAGGATAGAGAGTTTTCTCTATCCTTGTTTTATAATCTTTTTATACTTACATATGAGGTTACCGTAATTCCCTCCTCTCTGCCTATGTAACCTAGTCCTTCGGTTGTTCCTGCACTAATTCCTATGTCGCTAATGTCAACATTTACTACTCTTGCGATATTTTTCTTCATCTCGTCAATATATTTTGCTAATTTGGGCTTTTGTGCTTGGATTGCACTTGATATGTTGTTTACTTTATAACCCTCGTCAACGATTAAAGAATTAACTTTTGCAAGCATTTCTAAACTATTTGCATCTTTCCATTTTTCATCAGTATCAGGGAAATAATGTCCTATGTCTTTAAGTCCTGCACTAGATAACATTGCGTCCATAAGAGAGTGGATTAAAACATCGCCATCGCTATGTGCTATCAATGAACTATCACTCTCAATTTTTACGCCACCTAAAGTAATAAACTTTTCATTACCACCAAAAGCGTGAGTGTCTATTCCTACTCCTACTCTTTGTGTAGTTTTGTCAAAATCGCTCTTATATGTCAATTTTATATTTGAACTATCTCCTTCAAAAAGTCTTGCTTTGCCAAAATACTCCTCGTAAACAGCACAATCGTCCGTATAAACTTTGTTTCCTATTTTACTGTAAGCGTATTTTATATTTTTAAAGTAAAAACCTTGGGGGGTTTGTACTGAATATAAATTGTTTCTGTCAACGCAAATTAGTTTGCTGGTAGTGGGCTCTCTAGTGTAAAAAGTGTCGGTTGCTTTTAAACTGCAAATGCCACTTCCAAATTTCAATACGCTTTCAATACAGTCGTTTATAATTTTTTGGGTAACAAAGGGTCTTGCTCCGTCATGAATAAGCAGTATTTCAGTATCAACATCACAAGCATTTATGCCGTTTGCTACCGATTGGGTTCTGCTTTCACCACCCTCTATGACAATGCAGTTTTTAAACTTTGAGCATATTCTACTAATTTCCTCAAAATCTTGTACGCAAGCAGAAACAATCATATTTGTTATCTTGTCATTGTCAGCAAAAACAGAAAGAGTTCTCTCTAAAACAGTAATTCCGTCAAATTCTTTAAGCAATTTATTTTTATTTAGGTTAGCCCTTGAGCCTACTCCACCAGCACATATAATAGCAGTTATTTTCATACCTTTACTCCGTAATTATCTCGTATAAAGATAATGCTTCATCTTTTTTTACCGTTTCTTTAATTTCAAGTATTTTAAACTTAACCGAGTTGTTTGCATAGATTATCTCAACTATGTCGTTTACCTTTACATTATAAGCAGGTTTAACTTCCCTTCCGTTTACAACTACTTTGCCTGCTTTGCAGGCCTCTGCCGATACTGTACGCCTTTTTAAAATTCTTGATACCTTTAAAAATTTATCTATTCTCAAAAAATCTCCTTAAAAACAAAAAAAGTTTTAAATAAAACCTTTAAATGTTTGACAAAATATTTCTTAAAGTTTATAATAACAAAATGTATCATTATCTTTATAATGAATATTTACGCCTATTTTTAACTTTTAATTGCGTAAAAAAATGGCAATAATAACTACACAATTATATCGCAAAAAAAAGATGTGCGATATATTTTTGTTGCGTTAAAAATACATAATTAGTATTTTTATCACCCTTATTTCTTGCATATTCTACTACAAAATTTTTAAGTTGTAAATAGTTGTTGTAAAAAAAATCAAAATTTTTAAAATATTAAATTTTTGCAATGTTACTTTGCAAACAGTTTAGTATTTCATAAAGGAGCAGTGAGCTGATGAATCTACCCATCCAAAAGTATGGAAAGAACGAGAGAAGGAAATTTGGCAAAATCAACGAAGTTATAGATATTCCTGACTTGGTTGAAATTCAAAAAGATTCCTACAAATCCTTCATTGAAGAAGGTATCGGCGAGGTGTTTGAGGATTTTAGTCCCATTACTGACTATTCAGACCGTTTTGAATTATATTTTCTTGACCATGAATTCAGTAAGACACCCAAGTATGATGAAAAAGAATGTCGAAACAGAGATGCGACTTATGCGTTGCCCTTGCGTGTAAAAGTAAGACTTGTAAACAAAGTCCAAAATACTGCAATCGACCAAGACGTATTTATGGGAGATTTTCCCTTAATGACCGACAACGGTTCGTTTATCATAAACGGTGCAGAGCGTGTTATCGTATCGCAACTTGTTCGTTCACCTGGTGAGTATAATGAGATGGAAAAGGATAAGTCAGGTAAGGCTATCTACATGTCAACTGTTATACCAAACAGAGGTGCTTGGTTGGAGTTTGAGCAGGACTCTCAAGGTGTGCTATGGGTTCACGTTGACAGAAAGAGAAAACTTTGTGCTACCGTTTTATTGCGTGCTTTAGGCTTTGGCTCTGATATGGCTTTGCAAGAGTTATTTGCAAACAATAAGATGATTAACGCAACTATCGAAAAGGATACAACTAAATCCGAATCAGATGGTTTGATTGAATTATATAGAAGACTTCGTCCTGGTGAAGTTCCCACAGAGGAGTCAGTTCGTCAACACTTAAATAACTTATTCTTCGACCCTAGAAGATATGACGTTGTTAAAGTAGGTAGATATAAGTTTGATAAAAAATTAAAATTATCTTATCGTTTGGTTGGCTGTACTATTGCTGAAACAATTTTTGATGAAGAAACTGGCGAGATTATCGTTAAGGATGGCGATGTAGTTACAGAAGAACAAGCAATAAGGATTCAAAATACAGGTAAACATAATAGTGTTTTTGTATGGGTTACTGACGATAAAGCAGGCGTAATTAAACATAAAATTATCGCTAACAATGCAGTTGATACAAAAGCAGTTATCTCTGCTGATAGAAAAGCACTTGGCTTGCTTGAAACATTATATTATCCTAACCTTGAGTTCTCTAAAGAGATTGCTTTGGCTACACAAAACGCAAGTTGTGAAGAAGTTGCTGAATCTAACGAATTTAAAAATAGAATCAACGATATTTATTATACAAAAGAAACTATCGAAGAAGAAGATGAAAAGCCTGAAGAAAAGAAGAATAGAGAAAAACGCCGTGAAAAACGCATTAAGTTTGTTGAGGCTTGTAAACTATTCCACGAAATTCTTTCAAGAGAAACTGTTGAACTTACCGAAAAGGAAAGAAAGGCTATTAAACCTTTAATTGAAAAGTTAAACCATAAGCACATAACTATTGACGATATAGTTGCGTCAGTATCTTCAAACCTTGACCTTGTTTATGGTATCGGTACTATTGATAATATCGACCATCTAGGCAACCGTCGTGTAAGAAGTGTAGGTGAATTGTTGCAAAATCAACTTCGTATAGGTATTTCAAGACTTGAAAGACTTATTAAAGAAAGGATGGCTACTCAAGACCCTGCTACCGTTGAGCCTCAATCGTTAATCAACGTTAGACCAGTAAGTGCTGTAATCCGTGAGTTTTTTGGTTCATCGCAATTATCTCAATTTATGGACCAAACTAACCCCATTGCTGAACTTACTCATAAGCGTAAGCTTTCTGCATTAGGTCCCGGTGGTTTAAATAGAGATAGAGCAACATTTGATGTTCGTGACGTACACCACTCTCACTATGGCCGTATGTGTCCCATTGAAACACCTGAAGGTCAAAATATCGGTCTAATCAACTCACTTGCTACTTTTGCTAGAGTAAATGAGTTTGGTTTCATTATGTCGCCTTATAGAAAGGTTAAAAAGACTTTTGACAACGATGGTAATATCACAGATGTGGTTGTTACAGACCATGTTGATTATCTTACTGCTGATGAGGAAGATAGATATGTAGTTGCTCAAGCAAACGAACCTTTGATGGATGACGGACATTTTGAAAATCAAAGAGTTTCTTGTAGACATAGAGATAATATCACTGAAATGGCTCAAGAAAAAATGGATTATATGGACGTATCTCCTAAGCAATTAGTTTCAGTTGCTGCAGCACTTATTCCCTTCCTTGAAAATGACGATACTAACCGTGCGTTGATGGGTTCAAACATGCAAAGACAAGCAGTTCCTTTGCTTAAAACAGAATCTCCCATCGTTGCAACTGGTATTGAGAGTGCAATCGCAAGAGATAGTGGGGTTATCGTTAAAGCAAAAAATGCTGGTAAAGTCGTAGCGCTTCAAAGCGACCTTATCAAAGTTGAAGAAGAAGACGGATTTATCCGTGAATATAAATTAAAGAAATTTGAGCGTTCAAACCAAGGCACTTGCTTGAATCAAAGACCTATCGTAAATTATGGAGATAGGGTTGAAGCAGGAGAAATTATTGCAGACGGTCCAGGTACTTGCAATGGAGAATTGTCCCTTGGTAAGAATATCCTTATCGGCTTTATGAGTTGGGAAGGTTATAACTACGAGGACGCTATCTTGCTTTCAGAAAAACTGGTTCGTGAAGATGTATTTACTTCTGTTCACATTGAAGAACATGAACTTGAAGCAAGAGATACAAAGCTAGGAAATGAAGAAATAACAAGAGATATTCCTAATGTCGGCGATGACGCTTTAAAAGACCTTGATGAAAACGGTATCATTAGAATTGGTGCTGAAGTTACTTCAGGAGATATTCTAGTTGGTAAAGTAACTCCTAAGGGTGAGGCTGACCTTACTCCTGAGGAGAGATTGCTTCGTGCTATTTTTGGTGAAAAAGCAAGAGAGGTAAGAGATACTTCCCTTCGTGTTCCTCACGGAGAGGGTGGTATTGTAGTTGACGTTAAGATATTCACAAGAGCAAATAAAGATGAGTTAACTCCTGGGGTTAACAAACTTGTAAGAGTTTATATCGCACAAAAGAGAAAGATTTCCGTCGGCGATAAGATGGCAGGACGTCATGGTAACAAAGGTGTAATTTCAAGAATTTTACCCGAAAGCGATATGCCTTTCCTTGCAGACGGCACTCCTCTACAAATCGTGCTTAACCCTCTAGGCGTTCCCTCTCGTATGAACATAGGACAGGTGCTTGAAGTTCACTTAGGACATGTTTGCAAGCAACTTGGTTGGAAGATTGCTACTCCCGTTTTTGACGGTGCAACAGAGCAAGATATTAAAGAGTTATTCAATGAAAATCAAATACTTAATCCTGACGGCAAAGTTGATGGTAAAATTCAACTTTATGATGGAAGAACGGGCGAACCTTTTGAAAATAGAGTTACCGTTGGTCAAATGTATATGATTAAATTGATTCACTTGGTAGACGATAAGATTCACGCAAGAAGTATTGGTCCTTACTCATTAGTTACTCAACAACCTCTAGGTGGTAAGGCTCAATTTGGTGGACAAAGATTTGGTGAAATGGAAGTTTGGGCATTAGAAGCATATGGTGCTGCACACATCCTTCAAGAAATCTTAACTGTTAAGTCGGACGATGTTGTTGGTCGTGTTAAGACTTATGAGTCAATCGTTAAAGGTAATAACATTTCTGAACCAGGTATTCCTGAAGCATTTAAGGTATTGCTTAAAGAGTTACAAAGTTTGGCTCTTGATGTTAAAGTGCTTACTGAAAGCAAGGACGAGTTGAAGATTAAAGACTTCAGTGAAGATGAAATGGATGCAGAAATGCCTGCTACTGTTACTCAAAGAGTTGACGATATTGAGGAGTTTGAATTTAATTCAGACGATGAAGAAGTTGACGATAATTCAGTTGGCTCAATCTTTGATGAAGATGATGACGATGAAGACGGCTTTAATTCGGCAAACATCTTTGATGAAGATGATGACTATGAAGATGATTATGACGATATCGATAATCCTGACGATGAAATGTAATTTGGGAGGTAAAATTTAATGTACGAATTAAATGATTTTGACAGTATACAAATCGGTGTTGCTTCTCCCGAAAAAATAAGAGAGTGGTCATATGGTGAGGTTACTAAACCTGAAACTATAAATTACCGTACTCAAAAACCTGAAAGAGATGGTCTTTTCTGTGAAAAGATTTTTGGACCTATGAAGGACTTTGAGTGTCATTGTGGTAAATATAAGAGAATTAGATATAAAGGCATCGTTTGCGAAAAGTGTGGCGTTGAAGTTACACGTTCAAAAGTAAGAAGAGAGAGGATGGGACATATTGAACTTGCTGCTCCCGTATCTCACATCTGGTATTTTAGAGGCGTTCCTTCAAGAATAGGTTTGCTTTTGGATATGTCTCCCAAACATTTAGAGCAAGTAATTTATTTTGCTAGTTATGTTGTTTTAGACCCTGGCAAAATTGAGGGTTTATCTTATAAGCAAGTTATCAATGATAAAGAATTGAGAGAGATTGAAGAAACTTATGGCGATAGTTCGCAAACTGGCTTGAGAGTAGGTATGGGTGCTGAAGCAATCCGTGAGTTGCTTCAAGCAGTTGACCTTGAAAAAGAAAGCAAAATCGTAAAAGATATAATTGAAAATAATCCCAGTGGACAAAAGAGAATTAGAGCAGTAAAGCGTATCGAGATTATTGAGGCTTTTAGAAAGAGTGGAAATAAACCCGAGTGGATGATTTTAACCGTTTTACCCGTAATTCCTCCCGAATTACGTCCTATGGTACAACTTGATGGTGGTAGATTTGCTACTTCCGATTTAAATGATTTATATCGTAGAGTTATCAACAGAAATAATCGTTTAAAGAGATTAACTGAACTTTCTGCTCCCGATATGATTATCAAAAATGAAAAGCGTATGCTTCAAGAAGCAGTTGATGCTTTGATTGATAATGGCAGAAGAGGTAAACCTTTATCAGGTCCTTCAAATAGAGAGTTAAAATCTCTATCAGGTATGCTTCGTGGTAAACAAGGTCGTTTCCGTCAAAACCTATTAGGTAAACGTGTTGACTACTCTGGCCGTTCAGTTATTGTAGTTGGTCCTGAACTTAAAATACATCAATGTGGTTTGCCTAAGGAAATGGCAGTTGAACTTTTCAAGCCTTTCGTTATGAAAAAACTTGTTGAAAGTGGAAAATGCCATAATATTAAGAGTGCAAAGCGTTTTGTAGAGCGTGGTAAGGATTTGGTATGGGAAGTGCTTGAAGAAGTTATCAAAGAACACCCCGTGCTTTTGAATCGTGCTCCTACCCTTCACCGTCTTTCAATTCAAGCGTTTGAACCTGTCTTGATTGAAGGTAGAGCGATTAAATTGCACCCCCTTGTTTGTGGTGCGTTTAATGCTGACTTTGACGGTGACCAAATGGCTGTTCACGTTCCCTTGTCAATAGAAGCACAAGCAGAAGCAAGATTTTTGATGCTTTCATCTAACAATATCTTAAAGTTGTCGGATGGTAAACCTGTTATGTCTCCCTCACAAGATATGGTTATGGGTGCTTACTATTTGACTATCACAAGAAAAGAAGACCCTAGAACTAAATTAAGCGATGATATTTCAAGCGTAACTTTCAATAAGTATGATGAGTTTGGAAGAATCAGCGAAGATGGTAAAGAATATAAAGGTGGTTACTACTGTAGTGAAGATGAAGCAATAATGGCTTATCAAACTAAAACCATTCACTTACAAGATGAAATTTTTGTAAGAAGAACGGTTAAGATTGACGCACCCTCTAAAGAGTATGATGGTGAAGTTGTTTCAGGTATCGTTAAAACTACAACTGGTAGAATAATATTCAACGATGCAATCCCTCAAGATTTAGGCTTTGTTGAAAGAAATTGTAAAGAAGATTATATTAAGTTTGAAATTGATAAACTAATCGGCAAGAAAGATTTATCAAAAATAGTAGATAGATGTTTCAAGACTGGTGGTGCTGCAAAGGCTGCTATGGTGCTTGATAAAATCAAAGCGTTGGGTTATAAATATTCAACAATAGGCGCAATAACAACTTCAGTATTCGATATGCATATTCCTCAAGGAAAGTGGGATATTATTAGAACTGCTGAAAGTGAAGTTGCAAAAATTGAAAAGAAATTTAACCGTGGTCTACTTAAAGAAGAAGACAGATACAGTGCAGTAGTTGATATTTGGCGTGATGCAACAGATAAGGTTACACAAGAATTGAAGAAGGGATTAGATAAATTTAATCCTATTTGGATGATGGCAAACTCTGGTGCTCGTGGTAGTATCGACCAAATTAAACAGCTTGCAGGTATGCGTGGTCTAATGGTTAACCCTAATGGTAAGATGATTGAAATTCCAGTTAAATCTTGCTTCCGTGAAGGTTTGTCTGTTTTGGAATATTTCATTTCTTCACACGGTGGTCGTAAAGGTTTGGCAGATACTGCGTTAAAGACAGCCGACTCTGGTTACTTGACTCGTAGGCTTGTCGATGTATCTCAGGAAGTAATTATTCATGAGGACGATTGCTGTGCAGGAAAGAAACCTCGTGGTCTTGCAATTAGAGCAATTATCGGTTCAAACGGTGAAATTATCGAAAGTTTAGAAGATAGACTTACAGGTCGTTTTGCCGCAGAAGATGTTATCGACCCTCAAACAGGTGAGGTGATTATCACTCCTGCTGAAATGATTACTGAAGACATTGCAAAGAGAATTGTAAAGTCAGGTATTGAAGAAGTTAAGATTAGAAGTATCTTCACTTGTACTTCTCGTAACGGTGTATGTGCAAAATGCTATGGTAAAAATATGGCAACAGGTAAACCTATCACTGTTGGTGAGGCGGTCGGTGTTATTGCTGCTCAATCAATCGGTGAACCGGGTACACAGCTTACAATGAGAACGTTCCACACTGGTGGTATCGCTGCAACAGGAGATATCACACAAGGTCTACCTCGTATAGAAGAATTGTTTGAGGCTAGAAAACCCAAGGGTGTAGCAACACTTTCGGAGGTAAGAGGTGTTGTTCATATTGATACAAGCGATAATATGAAACACGTTATTATCCGTGATGAAAAGACTGGTGAGGACCTTAAAGAGTATGTATTGCCTTTCAATGCTGAACTTCGTGTTAAGGAAAAGGATTTAATCAATCTTGGTGATTTACTTAATACAGGTAGCAGTAACCCTCAAGACGTATTGCGTATAAAGGGTGCTAAGGGTGTTCAAGATTATATCCTTGAACAAGTGCAATCAGTATACCGTTCGCAAGGTGTTGATATCAATGATAAGCACGTTGAGATTATCGTTAGACAAATGCTTCGTAAGGTAAGAATTGAAAACTGTGGTGATACTGATATGTTACCCGGTGAACTTGTTGATATGTTCTATTTTGAAGATGCTAACGAAAAGGCAATTCAAAATGGTGGCAGACCTGCAACTGCTAAGCGTGTATTGTTAGGTATCACAAAGGCTTCGTTGTCAACTGATTCCTTCCTTGCAGCTGCGTCCTTCCAAGAAACTGCTAGAGTATTAACTGAAGCGGCTATTAAGAGCAAGGTTGACCCTCTATTAGGCTTAAAGGAAAACGTTATTATAGGTAAACTTATCCCTGCTGGTACTGGTATGAGAGAGTATAAAAATATGACTCCTATGCTTACAGGTGGATATAGAGATATAACTGATGAAGACGAAACTTTTGAAGATGAAGTGGATGCTGAATAATTAAAAAATCAAGGCGTTACGGTTGTAACGCCTTTTTTATGTTAAAAATTAAGAAGATATAAATTTTTGTAGTTTAAAAATTTGTTTGTTGAAATTAAATCTTCATAATTATGTGAAAAATAATGTAATTTTTGCAAAAAAAGGTACATTTCACCTAAAATACAAGATAAACATTTGACAAAGTTTTTTACAAATGGTAAAATCAATAATGCTGATTATGGAAAAGTATGCTATTTTGGAAAAAGAAAATATTACTCTCGCAAAGGGTAAAAGAGAGGTTTTGCGTGGATTAAAGGACTCTGCGTTGAGCGTAGTTTTTTTAGCAACTGATGCTGACGATAAGTTCAAAGAGCAAATAATCTTAAAATGTAATGATAAAAACATTGAGTGCATTGAGTATTTTTCAAAGTTCGATTTAGCAGACATAACCCGTATTGACGTGCCTTGTGCAGTCTTGGGTATCTGTAAAAATTAATTTGCCGTTCTTTTAAAATTTGCGTAAGGGCAGATTTTTTTAGAAATATACTATTAAAACAGGAGGTAAAGAAATGCCTACAATCAACCAATTGATTAAGCACGGAAGAGAAAAACAAACTTTCAAATCAAAAGCGCCCATTATGGACCAAAATCCCCAAAAGAGAGGCGTATGTTTGTCAGTAACAACAACTTCTCCCAAGAAGCCTAACTCAGCATTAAGAAAAATTGCCAGAGTTCGTTTGACAAATAAGCAAGAAGGTACTGTTTATATTCCAGGCGAAGGTCATAACCTACAAGAGCACAGTTCAGTGCTTATTCGTGGCGGTCGTGTAAGAGATTTGCCCGGTGTTCGTTATCACATTATTCGTGGTGCATTAGATACTGCTGGTGTTGCAAAGAGAAAGCAATCTAGAAGTAAGTATGGTGCTAAGCGTCCTAAGTAATAAGACAGACACACTAATTTTTTATGATTTTTAGTAGAAAAATCAATAACCTACTTGTTCGGTATATATTCTAAAAGGTTGCCCGAAAAAAAGTAGGCAGTATGCTATAAGATTTATAGCAGAAGATTCGCTACTTTGAATAAAAGCAAGCGATAGCTGTACTAAGGGTAACAACCCTTACAAAAATAAAATAAAAGGAGATATTAAAATGCCTAGAAGAGGTAATGTTCCCAAGAGAGACGTTTTACCCGATCCCGTGTATGGTAGCAAGGTAGTTGCTAAACTTATCAACCAAGTTATGTTGGACGGAGATAAAGGTAAGGCACAATCAATCGTATATGATGCTTTCGAAGCAATCAAAGGAAAGATGAACCAAGACCCTATGGAAGTTTTCAATCAAGCGATGGCAAATGTTATGCCCGTTTTGGAAGTTAAGGCTAGAAGAATCGGTGGTGCTAACTATCAAGTTCCTATCGAAATTAGACCTGAAAGAAGACAAACTCTTGGTATCCGTTGGTTAGTTATCAATACAAGAAAAAGAAGTGAAAGAGGGATGGCTAACAAACTTGCTGCAGAACTAATGGACGCATACAACAATGCAGGTGGTACTGTAAAGAAGAAGGAAGACACTCACAGAATGGCTGAAGCTAACAAGGCTTTTGCACATTTTAAGTTTTAATTTGAGGATATAAACAATGCCTAGAGATTACGATTTAAAAGTAACTAGAAATATCGGTATCATGGCTCACATTGATGCTGGTAAAACTACAACTACTGAAAGAATTTTGTTCTACACAGGTAAAACGCACAAAATTGGTGAAGTACATGACGGTGCTGCAACAATGGACTGGATGGTTCAAGAGCAAGAGCGTGGTATTACTATCACTAGTGCTGCAACAACTTGTGATTGGAAAGGACACAAAATCAATATCATTGATACCCCCGGACACGTTGACTTCACAGTTGAGGTAGAGCGTTCATTGAGAGTATTAGATGGTGCTGTTGCAACTTTCTGTGCAAAGGGTGGTGTACAACCCCAATCAGAAAAAGTTTGGAGACAAGCAGATAAATATAAAGTTCCCCGTATCGCTTATGTAAATAAGATGGACAGAGAGGGTGCTGATTTCCAAAATGTTATCAAGATGATGAAGGAAAGATTAAACGCTAATCCCGTTGCAATCGAACTTCCTATCGGTAAGGACTCATCATTTACAGGTATTATTGACCTTGTAAAAATGGAAGCCGAAGTTTATCAAGATGACTTGGGTAAGAATTTCACAAGGGAAGAAATTCCTGAACAATATTTAGAAGAAGCAAAAAAATTGCACGATGCCTTAGTTGAGGCTGCTGCTGAGCAAGATGACGAGTTAATGGAAAAATTCTTTGAAAATGGCGATTTGTCTGTTGAAGACATCAAAAAAGGTCTTCGTATTGGTACAATCAAAATGTCATTGACTCCCGTTCTTTGTGGTTCAAGTTATAAAAACAAAGGTGTACAATTCTTGCTTGATGCTATCGTTGATTATTTACCTAGCCCCTTGGATATTGAGGATATGGTTGGTATTAACCCTGTTACAGGTGAAAGCGAAACAAGAAAGAGTGATGATAACGAACCCTTCTCTGGTTTAGCATTTAAGATTGCCGTTGATCCCTTCGTTGGTAAACTTGCTTTCTTTAGATGTTATTCAGGTTGTTTAGACGCAGGTTCATATGTTTACAACTCAACAAAGCAAAAGAAGGAAAGAGTTGGTCGTTTGGTTCAAATGAACTCAAATGATAGAATTGAAATTTCTTCAATCTATGCTGGTGATATTTGCGCTATCGTAGGTTTAAAGGATACAGGTACTGGTGATACGCTTTGTGATGAAAAAGCACCTATTATTCTTGAAAAGATGGAATTTCCTGAACCAGTTATTAATGTTGCTATTGAGCCTAAGACTAAAGCAGGTCAAGAAAAAATGACTTTGGCACTTATCAAACTTGCTGAAGAAGACCCTTCATTTAGAACTTATACAGACCAAGAAACTGGACAAACTATCATCGCTGGTATGGGTGAATTGCACCTAGAAATTATCGTTGATAGATTGCTTCGTGAATTCAAGGTTGAAGCAAACGTTGGTAGACCTCAAGTTGCATATAGAGAAACTATTAGAACTGCTGTTGACGCTGAAGGTAAATATATCCGTCAATCTGGTGGTAAAGGTCAATACGGTCATTGTAAAATTAAGGTTGAACCTCAAGAGGCTGGTAAAGGATACGAATTTGTTGATGCAACAGTTGGTGGTTCAATTCCTAAGGAATATATTCCTGCTATTGATAAAGGTATCCAAGAAGCATCAAAACAAGGTTTCCTTGCCGGTTATGAAATGGTTGACTTTAAAGTTACTGTTTATGACGGTAGTTACCATGATGTTGACTCATCTGAAATGGCGTTCAAAATTGCTGGTTCAATGGGCTTTAAGGACGCTTGTTCAAAGTCAAAAGTTGTTTTACTTGAGCCTATGATGAAGGTAGAAATTGAAGCACCTGAGGAGTATTTTGGTACACTAATGGGTGATGTTTCATCTCGTCGTGGTATCATCAACGGAAGCAACGATAGAAACGGAACTAAGATTATTGATGCCGTTATTCCCCTATCTGATATGTTTGGTTATGCAACTGATTTGCGTTCAAACACTCAAGGTCGTGGTGAATATTCAATGGTATTCTCACATTATGCTGAAGTTCCTAAGTCAATCGCTGAAAAAATTATCGGCGAAAGGGCTAAAAAGAACGCATAATAAAATCGACATTTGTTTTTGAAAAATAAAATTTTTCAAAAAACAGGTTATTATATTTGTATTTTTTTAAATTTTAATATATAATGCTTTAAAATAAACTTGTACGGATTAAATTTCCGTCAGCGAGTTCATGGAAATAATGGATAGCTGCACAAACCAAAAACGGTGGACAAGTTATCATAATAATATATTATTTTAAATTTTTGGAGGAATTTAATTATGGCTAAAGCTAAATTTGACAGAAGCAAACCCCATATTAACGTTGGTACTATTGGACACGTAGACCACGGTAAGACAACATTGACTGCAGCTATTACAATGGTTATGGCTTGTAAAGGTCAAGCTGCTAAAATGAAGTATGATGAAATCGACAAGGCTCCCGAAGAGAAGGCTCGTGGTATCACAATAAACACTTCACACGTTGAATACGAAACAGACAAACGTCACTATGCACACGTTGACTGCCCCGGACACGCAGACTATGTAAAGAACATGATTACTGGTGC
>CAZJWC010000013.1:0-12376 GCA_964550125.1 uncultured Clostridia bacterium
GCGTTATATCCATTTAACTACGGAAAGGAATATTCAATTTTTAGGATATAGCAATATCCCTGCTTCACAACAATTTTTGCCCACTGAAGAACGTGGACATACACCAAATTAAATCTTATTAAGTATATCACAACCTCAATAAATAGTCAAATAATACTACCCACATTTTTCTTGCAACATCTTTATAAAAAATAGAAAGCGTTATATTTATAACGCTTTTTCATATTTACTTGCTTAAAAATTTATCAAATTTACTTAACTTTTCCATTGTTCCTACGGCTACGACAATATCGTTAGGAAGGATTGAGTCTTGAGCCTTTGGAATAAAAAACCTTTCTTCACGAATTATACCCACGATATTTATGTCATATTTATTTCTAGAGTCTAAGTTGGCAATAGTAATAGGCTCAAACCCTTCTTTAATCAAAAGTTGAATAATTTCATATTCGTCATTTATGCTATAACTGTCAATAATATTCTCACGCTGAATTTTATTTGCTAGGGCTTCAGCAGATGCTTCTTCAGGAATAATGACATCAGTTGCTCCTAATCTCTTAATAACTGAAGCGTATTCCTCATCATCTAATCTAACCGTGATATTTTTAATACCTAATTCTTTTAAATTTATAGTTGCAAGTAAAGTTGCTTGCATATTGTTACCGATAGCGACTATTGCGTGGTCAACGTGAGAGGCATTTATCTCATCTAACGCAGATTTTTTTGTAGCATCACAAACCACGCAATGCTCTATTAAATTTGATACTCTACTTACTGCTGAAATATCTTTATCAACAGCAATTACTGACGAAGTATGTTGAGATAAACTTTTTGCTACAAAATAACCAAAACAACCTAAGCCGACAACCAAAAAACTTTTTTTCATAAAACTACCCCACAATTACATTTTCTGTTAAATATTTAACTTCTTCTTCCTTTTGACCTATAAACCAGTTTTTATTACCAATGTTAATTAGAGTCATAGGGCCTAACCTTCCTACAAACATTGTAATAATTATAACAATTTTGCCAAAAGTATTTAGATAAGGTGTAATACCCTGCGATAAACCAGCAGTACTGAAGGCTGAACACAATTCAAAAATTAAATTATCAAGTTGCATATTAGGTTGAGCAAATGATAGCACAATAGATGCAACACATAAATATACTGCTGAAACTACAAGCAACAATATTGCTTTATAGCAAGTTTGACGAGGAATTTCTCTATGTCCAAATCTCACCTTTTTCCCTTGTGCATAGTAAATAATTGAGATTACCGCAATGAAAGTAGTGGTCGTCTTTATTCCACCACCCGTTGAACAAGGAGAAGCACCTATTATCATTAAAATGTTTGACATTATATAACTTGCGTTGCTGATATTTGAAAGTTCAACAGTGGTAAAACCAGCAGTTCTTGAAGTAACGCTCCAAAAAATTGCTTGTAACCAAGTTATTTCGTCATACATTGAAAGTTTGAAGACTAATGTTCCAACAACAATTAGAGTACCTGTCATAATTAGTACGATTTTTGTATGAAGGGATAAGATATTGCCTTTTTCTCTTAAAAACACATCGCTTAAAACAACAAACCCGATACCACCCAAAATTATTAAGAGCATTGTATTTATATTAAGCAAAACATTATTTGCAAACGAAATCATACTATTAGCTTCACCAAAAATATCTATTCCCGCATTGTTAAAACTCGATATGGCATGAAAAATACTTATTCCTATTCCTTTTGAACCATACATAGGTACAAACACTATAAGGTTTATTAAAGCCCCTAGAACTTGAATTATAATCGAAAAAAGCATTATTCGTTTTATTAGTCTAGAGATATCTTTTGCACTGTCTTGATTTAACGCTTCTTTTAAAACAAACTCATTATTTATTGTCATTTTCTTACCAATAATGATATAAATAAAAGAAGCTAAAGTTAAAATTGAAATTCCACCAACTTCAATCAAAATTGCCAAAACAACTTTACCAAAAACACTCAACGTTACACCGAGATTTACCACCGTAGACAATCCAGTAACGCAAACTGCCGATACGCTTAAAAATAAAGCATCTATATACGACATAGCACCTTCATTTACTGAAACAGGTAGACAAAATAAAATTGAACCTAATAATATCAATAAAAGAAAACTTGCAATTATGATTAAATATGGAGATTTAATTTTCATACAAAAAAGAGTACTCCTATTCTTTTATATTATTTGATACTCAATTATAATATCATAAAGGGCAAAATAAAACAAGTATTTTAACACTCGTATATGATTGTAACAGGTCCGTCATTGTACTGCTCTATCTTCATATCAGCCCCAAAAACGCCCATTTTTACAGGGATTTCATATTTTTCAAGTGCTTTTTGCATCAAAAAATAAAGTTCGGTTGCTCTTTCAGGCCTTTCTGCCTCAATAAAACTAGGACGGTTTCCGTGAGAAGCATCTCCGTACAAAGTAAACTGAGAAATCAATAAAATTTCTCCACCTATTTCTTTGACAGATAAATTCATTTTACCATTTTTATCTTCAAATATTCGCATATTTGCAATTTTTTTTGCCATATGTTCTACTTGATTTTCACAATCGCCAACTTTAACCCCGAAGTATACAGCAAGTCCTTTATCTATTTTTGAAATTATTTTTCCATCAACTTTTAGGGTTGTTTCTTTAACTCTTTGAACTACTACTTTCATCTTTCACCTATAATAAAAAACGGGCGATTAAGTCGCCCGTTATTCTTTTTTTTCTATTATTTTACACGCTCCATATATTCGCCTGTACGAGTATCAACTCTAATAGTTTCACCCTCCTCTATAAACATAGGAACTTGAATTTTATAACCTGTTTCCAAGATAGCATCTTTAGTAGCATTTGTTGCTGTGTTACCTTTTACACCAGGGTCAGCTTGTACAATTTTTAATTCAACAAAGTTTTCAGGTTCAACAGAAAACGCACTTCCCTTGTAAAATCTAACTGTTACAGTATCGTTATCTTTGATAAAGTTAAGACAATCTTCAACTTGGTCTTTATTTAAAGGAATCATATTATATTCATCATCCATAAAATAATACAAATCACCATCATTGTAAGAATAAGTCATTTTTTTTGTTTCGATTATTGCATTTTCAACCTTTTCAGTAGGATTGAAGGTTTGTTCTAAAACAGCACCTGTGATAACGTTCTTAAGTTTTGTACGAACGAACGCAGCTCCTTTACCAGGTTTAACGTGTTGGAAATCAACGATAACGTAAACATTGCTATTGTATTCAATTGTAACGCCTTTTCTAAATTCACCAGCAGATATCATATAATTACTCCTTATGTATGTTATTTTACTGAGTAAAATTCTTTTTATTTTTTTATATTATATCATAAATATATCTTTTTGCCACTCATTTTAAAGGGTAAATTTATAAATTTATAAATTTTTTATCAACCATACTCATCAAACTTTCTACTTTGCCGTTTTTAATCATACAGGTATCTTCAATTCTTATACCAAATTCACCCTCAAAGTACAATCCTGGCTCTATCGAAAAAACCATATTGTCTTTTAATATCATATTTCCTTTGGGAGAAAGATAAGGATTTTCGTGAATATTAACGCCTATTCCGTGTCCTAAAGAGTGTGTGAAAAAAGTATCTAGTCCAAATTTTTTAAAATAACCTCTTGATATACTGTCAGCCTCTTTACCAGATATTCCACTCTTAATTTTCTCAACAGCAAGTAAGTGTGCATTTAAAACTTTATCGTATTTATCTTTAAAGTTTGAGTCAGCCTTGCCAAAAAAAAGCGTTCTTGTCATATCCGAACAATAGCCGTTATATAAAGTTCCAAAGTCTATTAAAATAACACTGTTGTTAGTAAGTCTTTCACCACCCGTTTGATAATGAGGTACACTTGAATTTTTGCCAAAAGCAACTATGGTTTCAAAGGAAACTCCACCACCACCGTTCCTTCGCATTTTATATTCAAGTTCAGCACAAAGGTCATTTTCAGTTATTCCCTCTTTGATAAGAGGAAAAGCCTCTATTAAAGATTTTTCAGCGATATTACACGCTTTCTTTATATCTTCAATTTCTTTATTCTCTTTTATTGAAGTTAATTCAACTAAACCTTGTGAACAATCTATAATTTCTTTTACTTCACCTTGAATCCTTTTGAAAAACTCATAACTAATAGTGCTTAAATTTAAGCCAATTTTTCTATCTTTGATATAAGGAAATACACTTTCGATATTGGTTGATAAAATCACTTCAATATTCTTATCAATTATATATCTAGCAGATTCAATATATCTTGAGTCTGTAAAATATTTTACTTCGTCTTCGGTTATAAGCAAATAACCAAAACTTGACGAAAAGTTAGTAAAATACCTTCTCATTTTTTCATCTTCGATTAAAATAATATCATATTTTGAGTTTTTAATTGTTTCTTGAAGTTTTGAAATCATATATAATCCTAGATTGAATAGTAAATTCTTTTCATTTCACATGCGTCTTCAGTTTGAGTTCCTGCCGACTCACTCAATAAATGTGGTTCTAACTTAAACTCCTTTAATGCGATTGCCAAAGGTTCAAATTCAGGTCCATAAATCTTATCTTCAAAAGTAAGATGTCTAATCTCACCTTTCTTGCCATATTCAATTTTTGAAAAATGAGCATGGAAGTGTTTTACTCTTTCAAAACCAAGTTTCTCGACCATAGTTGAAAGTAATCTTTTATAATCTTCAACGCTTTTTAAACTACCTTGTTCTCTTGCGTTTATATGCCCAAAATCAACGGTAGGTAGATATATATCATCTGCTTTACAAAGGTAAACAATTTCATCAAGCGAACCGATTTGAGCAAGTTTACCCATAGTTTCAAGACATATTTTAACATCACCTAAATCAAGTTTTTTCAATTTTTCTGCTAATACTAAAAGCCTTTTATAGCAAAGGTCAACAGAAGCCTTTCTTTCAAGTTTACCTTGAGTTGCAGGATGAACTACAACACGATCGCCTCCCATAAGTTTAACAGCTTTTGCACTATCAATAACGTATTGGTATGATTTTTCTACATTTTCATCACTTTCATTTGAAAAGTTGATATAGTATGGTGCATGCACGCTTATTTCAATAGATTTTTCTCTAAATTTTTCTGCGATTGAAAGAGCCTTTTCATCTGTAATTCTAACACCTCTACCAAATGAATACTCAAAGCAGTCAAGTCCAAACTTCTCCAAATAGGCAGGGGTTTGTTCGGTATGTTTAAAACCAGCATTGTAGAAACTTTCAGAGTTTCCACTTGCTCCAAATTTTATTGTATCCGTCATAAAATACTATCTATATCCTCTTGTATTTGTTTAGTAAGTTCTTCAGCACTATCAAATTTTATAATTCCACGAATATATTTTTCAAAATGAATATCTATCTTTTTTCCGTAAATATTTCCGTCAAAATTTAATAGATGAACTTCAAGTTTTTTCTCATCATTTTCAAAAGTAGGTCTAGTGCCCCAAGATGCAATACCGTCATACATCATTTCATCAACCATTACTTGAACTTTATAAACACCCTCTTTTAATTTAACCTTACAAGCTGGGTAAGTTACGTTTGCAGTAGGTATGCCCATTTGACTACCCACTTTTCTATCCTTTTCAACTTTGCCTGAAACAAAATAAGTGCCACCAAGAAGTTCGTTTAATTCCTCAAGATTGTTGTCTGCAATATACCCTTTTGCCATTGAGGTTGAGGCTTTTTTCCATTTATGTTCAATAGTGGAACAAACAACCACTTTTATCCCCTTCTTTTCGCAATACTCTTTTAATAGCCTTACCGTACCTTTTTGTTCGAAACCAAATTTAAAATCAGCACCACAGTAAAAGCATTTTATATCCATTTGTTTTAATAAATCATCTAAAAAAATATGCCACTCTGTCCTTTTGAACTTGTCGTCAAAATTCGCATAACCACAAAAATCTACCCCAAGCATTTGAAAAATCTTTTTTCTCTCTTGAAAGGTATAGATTTGTGAATTTTCTTCCTGACTATCTGTAAAAGTAAGACAACCTGTTAAATAATCGTTTGATTTTGCATAGTCCACGGCTTTATAAATCAACCCTCTATGTCCCTTATGAACGGCATCAAAGTAGCCTAAACACATAACTACGGGATTTTTTTTACAATTTATTTTTTTATAAAAATGTTCTATCTTTAACATAGTTTTGTCCTTATTTTTAATTTTTTTGAATTAACTTCACCTATTCCGTAAAAAGTTTTTTCGTCATAAACTGAATACAAGCCGTCTGCCTTATCAATCTCAATATCAATACCATTAAACAGCCTAAATCCACTTATTTTATCGACAAAAATTTTTTCATAATCTATTAAAGTTTCAGTCGGTATTATTTTATCAAAAAAATTGTCTTCGTTCAAGTCATCTAGTAAAATTGATTGACTTTTATCAAAAACACCACTTCTTGCTCGTTCAAGTGCCGTCATTGTCGCTAATGAATTAAGTCTAAAAGCAATATCTCTACAAATGGAGCGAATATAAGTTCCTCCACCACACTCAATTTCAAATTGAAACTCACTTTCATCTATTTGTTTAACGATTTTTATTTGATAAATCTCTACTTCGTTTGCTTTTAAATCTAAATTTATTCCCTGTCTTGCAAGGTCATAACATCTTTTTCCATCAACCGATTTAGCACTATACATAGGAGGAATTTGTTGCTGTTTCCCTAAAAAATTAGGCAAAACATTTAAAATTTCCTTCTCTGTAGGGATAAAAGAGGTTTCATTTATTTTAATTCCAGTTACATCAAGTGTATCAGTTAAAAAGCCAAATTTGAAATTTGCTAAATATTTTTTTTTCTTTTCTAATAAATAATCAAAAAGCCGAGTAGCGTTTCCAACTGCTATCGGCAAAACTCCACTTGCTAAAGGGTCTAGCGTGCCCATATGTCCACATTTAATATTAGCGTTATAGCACTTTTTAGCAAGTCTTTTGACTTTGCCAACGCAAGATGCTGAACTAAACCCTGTTAACTTGTATACATTTATAAAACCAAATTTTTGCATATTACATATGTTGTGATACGGTATAAACCATTTTATCAATAACTTCTTCCAAATAACCACCAATCATACAGCCAGAGGCAAGAATATGTCCACCTCCACCGTACACCTTTGCAATATTGTTTACATTGACCTTTCCTGTCGAACGCAATGATATTTTAAAATTATGTGGCTTAGTTTCAAGCATTGAAAGTACGACCTCAATTCCGTCAATGGTAAGAGGAAAATTAGCAAATCCCTCTGCCATATCTAATGTAGCATCGTACTTTTTTAAATCTTCAAGCGTAACATGAACAATCGCCAACCTATCATCTAAAAACAATTTCATCTTATCCATTGTATGAATAAACAACTTTGCCCTTTGAGGAGATTGTCTTTTAAGCATATTAAAGTCTATTAAACTTGAATTCGCTCCAACTTCTTTTAGTTTAGAAGCAACGTAAAAGGTACTTGAAGTAACGCTTTGATAGGCAAATGCACCTGTATCAGTATAAATGCCTAGCATTAAATCATTTGCCATCCTTCCGTCAATCTTTATGCCAAGTTTTAAAATCAACTTATACATAATCTCACAACAAGATGCCGTACCCTCAACATAATTATACTCTGCATATCTTGTATTTGAAACATGGTGGTCGACATTAAAAGTTCTTTTCGCTTTATAAAACAAGGGACATAACGAACCCAGTCTACCGTCATCACCGCAGTCTACTGCAAGGTGAGTTTCAAACTCCATTGAAGGTGTGGTTACAACGTCTTTCATACCATCAATAAACATATATCTTTCATTGACGGGTTCTTCGCAAATCACCTCTGATTTTATGTTAAGTTGTTTTAGTGCCTCACAAATTGCAAGTCCACAACCTAGCGTATCGCCATCAGGTCTTATATGACAAAATATTAAAACACTTTTAGATTCTTTTAATTTTTTCGCAAAATCAACTAATTCCACGTTATTCCCCTTAATCTTGATGTAATTTTTTAATTAAATTATCAATCTTATCTCCATACTCCATGCTATTATCCATTAAAAAATGTAATACGGGTACGGTACGCATTTTCATCCTATGTGCTAGTTCATTTCTTATAAATCCAGCATTTTCCTTTATTATATCAAAAGTTTTAGCCTTTCTTTCTTCATCTTTATCGTAAATACTTAAAAAGACCTTCGCATTTTTTAAGTCGGGAGCAACATCGGCTTCCGTTACGCTTATTAGTCCATATAATTCAGGGCATTTATTCTTTAATGAATTCGATATAATTTCAGCAATTTCTTTTCTATATTCACTTGAAAGTCTTTCAGTTCTTAAACTTTTCACTATTACTCCTTTTAAAGAAACATATCGTTTAGTCTTGCGTCATCGCCGTATAATCTAACCAACTCAGTTGAACAAAAATCTATAAATGCATAAAAATTTGTTCCTGAACCTATACTGCGAGATTTATACCTTTGCAGTCTTGTCCAGAAAAATTTTTTTGTCATTTTCATATAAGTACAAGCAGGCGTGCAAATTCTCTTTTTAAAAGAGGACGCTAAACATAAGCCAACTATTGCAACCAACCACCCAAAGCCTGGAAAAACTAAACCAAGCAAACACAAATAGGATAGACAATATTTTGTATAAGTACGCTCTAGTCTATCTCTCGCTTGTTGGATATATAACCTTTCAGCAGTATCTTGAGAGGTTTTTCTTCTAAACGCCTCCCTTTCAAATCTACTTCCGTCATTTCTAGGTGAAATAAAATTTCTTGATACACCTAAACCATTTGAAATGGGGGATTTTATTATATTTCGGTTACAAACCTCAATTAAATTTGAAGCATTTTTATAAGTTTGAATTTTATACAAATTTTCTCTTGCTTCATTATATTGCGAATTATTCATTTGCTCTAAAGCAATACGATAAATTATGTATTTTTCATTTTCATTTGCTAAATTGATAAGGTATTTTTTATATCCTTCATCTGCATATTGCACACCTTGATTGAAAAGTGAATTTTCAAAAAGTCTTGTAGGCACTTGATATAGCAAGGACTCAAACTTAATTTTATACAATGCCATTAACTTAATGATATATGCCTTTGCACAACTTACATCATCGTTTAAAATTTGATTTGCAAGTTGGTCTGCAGTATTATACTCACCCTCATTAAGTTTCATCATTGCTTTTGCAATTTGAGGGTTTGAATATTTCTTTTCATAAAAAACATTATCTTTACTTTCGTTTGCTCCACCACATGCGCTTGTAGCAGCATCACAAACTAATTGTAGCCAATTACCTCTGTCTTGGTCAATGGCTTGCTTGCCTTGTAGTTCACGAGGTAATTGATAGGGGTCAAATTTTTCATAGACAACTCTAATCGTTCTACTATCATCATCACGATAGAAAGTATGAAATCTTTTCCACTCATTTCTTACCCAAGGACTTATTATATTTTTTATGCTTGAACCAAATACAAACATTATTTTTGCACTACGCAATGCTGAATAGATATGTGCTTCCCAGTCGATATTTTCTTCAGCTAATGATTTTTCAGCAAAGAAAACTTTTAAACCTTTTTTGTAGGTCAATTCTTCATAGACATCTCTTGCCCAACCTGATTCAGTTGTTACACCAGTGGATTCAGTATCATTTTGCTTATAACATAAAAATACATCATAAGAAGGGGCAAGTTTTGACTGTTTTAATACTTTTTGTCTTACAATTTCAATTTCAGCAGCTTTATCTTTATATTCATCAGACAGTACAGCATAATATTTGCTTTTTGAAATTGGATAACTTGAAATTCTGTGGCAAGTAGGTTTGAAAGTGTCGTCATAATCCTTAACATATTCAATACCATACTCACATAAAAAAGCACCCCAGTTTGCTTCCATTAGATTTTTATTGTTGTCAAGTATAAGTTCATATTCTTCTAAAGCGTCATCGAATAGAAACCTTCTACGAAGGTTTTCTGCCCTGTTTAATGAAATAATGTCCGTTTCAGTTAATTCTTGCTTAACAGGGTATGAATTGCCACAGAAATTACACTTATAAACATTGCCATTTAAAGTCAATGAGCCACCACAAGTTGAACATACTAAACTAACATCTTTTTCCATATCTTTTTTTCTCCACTAATCATTTCATTAGCAATTTAACATACTTTTATTAACTAATCTTTAACTTCCTCAATAACATAGCACTCTATAAAATCGCCAACTTTGATTTCATTAAAGCCTTCAATACTTACACCACACTCGTAGTTTGCAGCAACCTCTTTAACATCATCTTTAAATCTCTTTAATTGATGTACATTACCTTCTACTATCATTATGTCATCACGATAAATACGAAGTTTTCCACCACGCACTAACTTGCCTTCAGTAACGTAACAACCTGCAACCATACCAACCCCTGTAATCTTAAATGTTTCTCTAACTTCACATTTACCCATATAGGTTTCAGTATATTTAGGTGCACGCATACCTTTAAGTGCAGATTCAATATCCTCTAAAAGTTCGTAAATAATTCTATATGAACGAACATCGACCTTACTTCTTTCAGCCAATGTTTTTGCTTTTGCATCAGGTCTAACATTAAATCCAACGATAATTGCGTTTGAACTATCTGCAAGCATTACATCAGATTCAGTTACAGCACCTGCACCTGAGTGGATTACTCTTACTTTAATCTCGTCTGTACTTAACTTCAATAAGGATTGTTTTACTGCTTCTACCGAGCCTTGAACATCACCCTTTACAATTAGGTTAAGAACTTTAATTTGACCTTCACTGATTTGACCAAACAAATCGTCAAGAGTTACTCTTGATTGTTCCTTAATCATTGATTCTCTTGCCAAAGTTTTTCTTTCTTCAAGAACTTGCTTAATCAATTTTTCCTCAGTTACAGATACTACTATATCACCAGCATTTGGTACTTCTTCAAAACCAAGCACTGAAACAGCCATTGAAGGTCCTGCAGATTTAACTGCTCTACCTTTATCATCAAACATACCTCTAATTCTACCCATTGTAGTACCAGAGATAATACAATCACCCGTACGTAAAGTACCATTTTGTACAAGAACTGATGCAACTGGACCTCTGCCCTTGTCAAGTTTAGCCTCTAATATAACACCTTTTGCGTTTTTATCAGGATTAGCTTTCAATTCAAGCATTTCAGCAACAAGCGCTATCGTTTCAAGTAGTACTTTAATACCATCCCCCGTCTTTGCACTACAAGGAACGATGATTACATCACCACCCCACTCCTCAGGAACAAGTCCAAATTGAGTTAAGCCTTGTTTTACCTTGTCGGGATTCGATTCAGGCTTATCCATTTTATTCATCGCAACAATAATGGGAACATTTGCAGCCTTTGCGTGATTTATTGCTTCAACAGTTTGAGGCATAATACCGTCATCAGCAGCAACTACTAACACTACGATATCTGTCGCCTGTGCTCCTCTAGCTCTCATAGCTGTAAACGCCTCGTGTCCAGGAGTATCTAGGAAAGTTATCATACTTCCGTTTACATTTACCGTATATGCACCGATATGTTGAGTGATACCACCAGCCTCTCCTGTGGTTACATTTGTACTTCTTATTTTATCAAGTAAAGAAGTTTTACCATGGTCTACGTGTCCCATAACAGTAACGACGGGTGCGCGAGGAACTTTCTTTTCTGCGTCATCATCAGAGTCCTTGAACACTTCAAGTAAAGTTTCCTCTGCAGTTTTTTCGGGCTTATATTCAAGGTCGATGCCCATTTCAAGTGCAATATATTGTGCAGTTTGATAATCAATAGTATCGTTTATAGTTTTTATGATACCCTCTTTAAAAAGTTTTTTAGTAATTTCAACAGCAGAAATACCAAGTTTTTCACTTAAAACTTTTAAGGGTATATTTTCAGTAGTAACCACAGCGTGTTCAATTTTTATGGTTGTAGTTACTTCTTGTTTTTGCTTTTTAACTCTAACCTTTCTATATCCTGTTTTATCTTCATCAAAGTCGGAAACATTTACCTCTCTAATTAAAGCTCGTTTGTTTATAGTAGGCTTCTTTTCAGCATATTTATTTTCAAAGGTTTTCTTTTTAGCAAGTTTATCTTTTGAATAGGTATCGTGTGTGGTAGGGATTGCAGACTCAATCGTTCCACTTGTAGAAGGTCGTGAAAAACCATTTCTACCATCTCTATTGAAAGGCCTTCTTTCACCTTGGTTTTGACCATCTCTATTGAAAGGCCTTCTTTCACCTTGGTTTTGACCATCTCTATTGAAAGGTCTTCTTTCACCTTGGTTTTGTCCTTCTCTATT
>CAZJWC010000013.1:12476-29864 GCA_964550125.1 uncultured Clostridia bacterium
TTTGACCATCTCTATTGAAAGGTCTTCTTTCACCTTGGTTTTGTCCTTCTCTATTAAACGTTCTTTTCTCACCTTGATTAGAGTAAGACTTACTCTCAAAAGTAGTAGGTTTTTTATCTTTTACAGACTCGTCTTGAGAAGTTTGATTGTTTTCTTCTTGCTTATTCTTTATTCTCTTTTCTTCTTCAGCCTTTTTTTCTTCTTCTGCTTGTCTTTGAGCAAGTTCTTCGGCTTCTTTTTTGGCTTTAGCTTCTTGTTCGGCTTTAATCCTCTTTTCTTCTTCAGCCTTTTTTGCTTCTTCTGCTTGTCTTTGAGCAAGTTCTTCGGCTTCTTTTTGTATCTTTTCAGCTTCTTCTTTTGCTTTTAGTTCAGCCTTTTGTTTGCTCTTTTCTTCAAAATTAGAAAGCGACTTTAAGATTGCAGAAACCTCTTTTTCGGTTGATTGTACATTTTTAAGTAAAACATCAACCTCTCCATCTTTTCCAAGTAACGTATTTATATTTTCAATATTATTGTAAGTTTTTTTACTTTCAGCCATCTTCTAACTTCTGCCTCCAGAATATAATTTAAAGTTTGCATCTTCGTTGTCACAAATTGCTTTTGCCAAATTTTCATCTCTTATTCCTATGATTTTTGAGTTTGGCTTATGTGTAACATCTTCAAGTTTTATATCATTGCAAACCATAAGTTTACATTTCAATTTATGTTGTAATTTTTCTGCTAATTTTAATGAGTTTTCGCTTGCACTTGAACACAATATCAATAGATAAACACCTTTATTTAGACTTTCTATTGAGTTAAATCCACAAGTTACCTTTCTTGATTTTATAGCAAAACCTATATAGGTTTCAATCTTACTTTTTGGCAAAGAATTCCTCCTCTATCCTTTCGTATACTTCCTTAGGACAATCACACGAAAAGGTTTTGTTTAAGAGTTTTTGCTTTTGAAGTTTTTTGATACAATCGGGATTATCGCAAATATATGCCCCACGGCCTGCTTTTTTACCTGTAAAATCAATGCTAATTTCGTCCTCTTTATTCTTAACGATACGCAACAATTCTTTTTTAGGTTTCATTTCGTGGCAAGCAATACACATTCTTAATGGTATCTTTTTTACTTTATTCAAGGCAAACTCCTTATATTTAGTCGTTATTTTCTTCGGTATTTTCTTCTTCAGTGTCTGTTAAATTCATCTTTAACGCCATTGACTCGCTCTTTACATCTATCTTCCAACCTGTAAGTCTTGCTGCTAGTCTAGCATTTTGTCCGTCTTTACCGATTGCAAGAGATAATTTATCATCAGGAACAACTGCTACTGCCGTATTTTCTCCGTCCACTTCAGTTACTGATAAAACTTTTGCAGGGGACAAGGCATTTGCAATAAACTCCAAGGGATTTTCACTCCAAGGAATAATATCAATCTTTTCACCGTTTAATTCCTCAACGATAGCGTTTACTCTACCACCCTTATGTCCAACACAAGAGCCTACAGCATCTACATTTGCATCCTCGCTATAAATCGCAATCTTTGTTCTTTGTCCTGCTTCACGAGAGATAGATTTTATAACAACGATTCCTTGCTTTATTTCAGGAACCTCATTTTCAAAAAGTCTTTTTACAAGACCGGGAGCAGTACGAGAAACTAAAACTTGTGAAATTCTACCACTGTTCCTAACCTTTTTAACATATACCTTTATTCTGTCGTTTACGGCATACTTTTCAGTAGGAACTTGGTCTTGAGGTAACATCACGCCTTCAAGTTGACCTTTACCCAACTCAACGTAAACATTTTTTGCTTCAACTTTTCTTACCACACAACTCAATAGTTCGTCTTCCTTGTCAGAAAACTCACTTAAAGTATTATCTCTTTCTGTTTCATGTAATTTTTGTAGGATTACCTGTTTAGCAGTTTGGGCTGCAATTCTACCAAAGTCCTCCTTTGGAGTAAACTCCTCGTATACAAAATCTCCTAATTTATAACTCTTTTTAATCTCTTGAGCGTCATTAAGTGAAATTTCTTTATCTTTGTCTTCCACTTCTTCAACTACAACTCTGTATGCGAAAAATCTAATTGAACTTTTTTCTGCATTGATTCTAACTTCTACTTGACCTAATCCACCTAGATATTGCTTTTTAATTGCTGAAGTTAGAGCGTTTTGTAATGCCTCAATAAAAATTTCTTGGCTAATACCTTTTTCTTTTTCTAATTCTTCTAATGCTAAAAAGAAATCCTTATTTATCATTTTTATCTCCTCTTGTTATAAAACAATCTATTTTTTCTTATTTAAAACTCAATAGCCCTATTTATTTTTGCTAATTGATTGCGTTGAATTTTCATATTATTGCCGTTTATTTCAACAGTGATTGTGTTGGCATCAAAGTCGATTAAAGTTCCCTCAAAATTTTTTTCTCCTTTTATTGGCGCTAAAACTTTAAATTCTACCTTTTCACCAAGACATTTTTCAAAATCTCTATCTTCCTTTAAAGGTCTATCAAGCCCAGGAGAAGACACGTTTAAAGTATATGGTTGACCAAAAGTTGGATCAAGTTCGTCCAAAGGTTCATCAATCAACCTATGAAAAAACTCGCAAGTATCAAGGTCAACTCCGTCTTCAGTATCAATATAGACTGTAAGTGAGGGAGTTTTACCTTGTTTGAACTCAACATCTACCAATTCAATACCGTTATCGTCTGCAAACTTTTGTATAAAAGATTTAATTTGAGATATATCAATTACTTTCATAAAAATCCTTATAAAAAGATTTGAGAGTGGAAACCCACTCTCAAATAACATTTTAATATTATTTAATTGTCTTCAGTATATCACAATTAAAAAGTTTTTGCAACGGTTTTACGACCTATTTTTATTAATTTACCAAAGAATTTGGCAATTTTTTTTCATCTCGCATAAATTCAATGAATATTTTTGCCGTAGTTAAAGCATCGTCAAACGCTCTATGATGTTCAAAAGTTATTCCGTAGTGGTCGGCTATCGTATCTAATTTATTATTTGAAAGTTGTAATTTCTTTTGAGCAATAGCTAGCGTATCAAACAGTTTATTGGTAAAAATATACCCTTGTTGCTCAGCATAGTAACTTACAAATTTATAGTCAAACATAGCGTTATGCCCTATTAAATAACTTCCACTTACAAATTTAAAAAAATCTGGCATTACTGCATCAAGGAGAGGCGCATCTTTCAACATATCGTCAGTAATATTTGTCAATTCCACAATCTTAGCACTTAATTTTCGTTTAGGATTTATTAGTGTTGAAAATTTTTCGCAAATCTCTCCATCGACAATTTTTACAGCACCAAACTCAATAATGGTATCCATATTACCAGAAACAGGAGTATTGCATAATCCTGTAGTTTCTAAATCAAAGGCAACAAAAGTCTTATTTCGCAATACCTCAGGTATGTTTATGTTTTCAAACAAACTATTTTGAGTATAAGCTTTAAATTGTTGAGGAAATATTGTTTTATACTTTACGGGTACAGGCAAACTAGCTCTTTTGGGCATGGTATATCCGTCTATCATACGTCCTTTATTTATATATTTTGCTTTATAACTTAAGTTTCCGTTATAAAGTTCATTAGCACCAAAACAAACTATACTGTCTCCCTCTTTAAGTTCTTGAACCTTTAAAAGAGATTTTTGTTTTACCCAATAAGTGATTTTTAAATCAGCCGTTCCATCGTTGATAACAATAGAGAAGAAAGGTTTTCCGTTTTGAGTTTGCCTTTCCTCTATTCTTCTAATTACACCACAAACGGTAAGCGCGTCGCAAACATTATTACAATCAATTATACAAGTAGCAACGGGGGATTGATTTCCTCCGTCGATATTCTCAATATCTACAACCTCAAAAGTCCTTGCTTGCATGATTTTTGCTATCTCCCTTTCTTCCTTTACCTTTTCTATATCCTCATTAGAAGTTTTTAACTCAAATACCTTTCCTACAAGTTCGTATTTATAATTAAATTCGCCACAAAAAGTATTATTTAAAATCTTAATGATTTGTTCAAATATCTTTGAACTTTTTATATGTTGTAATTCAAGTTCATCAACTTTAAACGTAAAATCAAACCCTTTTTCAGTCTTTTCAGTAAAAATATTCTCCTCTCCTAAAATTGCGTCTAACGCAGGAAAATTAGTTTTTATTATTTGCTTTAATTTCGCAGTAAACATTTCAAGGTCTGGATTTACTTTGCTTATATTTACCTTAACTTTTAAGTCTACGGTTAATTTTTCTGCAATTATTGATTCTGCCAGTTTTACATCTTCCTCTGTGAAAGTTTTATCGCTTATCAAGTAAAAAACAATCACTCTTTCACTTTTGATAACATCAACCTTGTTGCTCATTATTGCATTAGATAAATTAGAACAACTTGAACGAATTTTTTCAATTATCTTATCTTTTTCCATGTTAAATAAGTTCCTTAATCATTTCAAACAATGTTTGTTTTGCTTGTTCCGTTGGCAAAGTTTTAAAAATCTCACCTTTTTTAAAAAGAACACATTGATTTTTCCCACCAGCAATTCCTAAATCGCAATCTTTAGCCTCACCCGGTCCATTTACAACACAACCCATAACGGCAATTTTTAATTTTTTTGTACTTTCTTTTACAAACCCTCTAACTTCACTCGCAAGAGTCATACAATCATATTCGCACCTTCCACAAGTAGGACAAGAAATGACCTCAACAAAATTATCATCTAGACCACAGGCACGCAATATTTCTTTTGCTGACAGCACTTCTTGAACACTATCATCACTCAATGATACACGAATAGTATCGCCTATACCATCGACTAAAAGCGAACCTATTCCTACGGCACTTTTAGTTACAGCCAAACTGCCACCACCAGCCTCTGTAACACCTAAATGCAAAGGGTAATCTGTATGCTTTGACAAAAGTCTATAGGCATCAATAGTCATTTTAACATTTGAAGATTTTACGGCTACGACTATATCGTTTACCCCATACTTCTCCAATAAACCAACATTATCTAAGGCACTTTCAACTAATGCAGTTGAACTGCGTCCGTATCTTAAAAAATGTTCTTTACTTATACTACCAGTATTTGAACCAACTCTTACGGGAATTTTATGTCTTTTAATTGCATCAGCCACAAACTTAATTTCTTGTTCACCACCGATATTCCCGGGATTTATTCTTATTTTATCAGCACCATTTTCTATCGCCATAACGGCAAGGTTTGATGAAAAATGTATATCTGCCACTAACGGAATTGAGATTTTTTCTTTAATTTTAAAGAGAGATTTTGCATCAAACTCATCTAAAATTGATACCCTAACAATATCACAACCAACCCTTTCAAGTTGCTTAATTTGACTCACAGTTTCCTCAACTTTTGAAGTCTTCGTAAAGGTCATTGACTGTATTTTTATTCTTTCCCCACCACCAATAAAAGTGTCTTTAATTTGGATTTTTTTACTCATATATTCACCTAAAAAAATATACCCTTTCGGGTATAAATTATTTATCTTTTTCAACTTTTAATTTATTTAAAACATCATAAAAAGAATCAATATTTTCAAAAGACAAATAAACGGAAGCATAACGGATATAAGCTATAATATCAAGTTCCTTTAAGCCGTTCATAACCATTTCGCCTATTTTTTTTGACTCTATCTCTTGTTCAAGCATATTAGAAATTTGTTTTTTAATATCATCTACCAACTTATCAATAGCAGACATTGATACAGGGCGTTTCTCACAAGATTTAATAATACCACTTTTAATTTTTGCCTCGTCAAAAGGTTGTCTATTTCCATCGCTTTTAATAACTAAAATAGGTGCTGTTTCAATAGTTTCGTATGTTGTAAAACGCTTACCACAAGCAGAACACTCTCTTCTTCTTCTAATAATTTTACCCTCGTCAGTTGAACGAGAATCTATAACCTTGCTATCCTTACATCCACAAGATGAACAAAACATTACACACCTCTAATATTTGATGACAAAATTTTAACATATATTGAAAAAAAAGTAAAATATTTTGTAAAGATTTTTTTATATTAAAAAAAGAGGCTACAAAAGTAGCCCCTTCTTTTATACTTCATCAGTATCTTTTTTTTCTAAAGTTTGCGTATCTGTACTTTTTGAACACGATTTGCTATACGGACAGCATTTGCAACCGACACAAGCATTTCCTTCTTTTTTTGCTTTTAACGCCCTCCTAACGTTAAAGAAAATAATGCTTCCAAAAAGCAGAACTACGACTAATAATATAACCACATCTATAAATGACATAATCCTTCTCCTATATTAACAATATCAACGAGCCAATTCCAAAAGTAAGGCATGCTAAAACCCATGCGATACCAGTTTGGAAAGCAACTGCACACAACATCCTTTTTGTGCTTCCAAGTTCCTTCTTCATTGCACCGATTGCACCAAAACAAGGAGCAGAGAATAAGTTAAACACCATAAAAGCATAAGCACTTGCTGAATTGAAGAAAGAGAAAATGCTTCCATTAGCAAACAACAACGAAGTTTCTGCTAATTCTTCTCCAAAACCAGCTATTATTGACATACTAGAAATAACTTGTTCTTTTGCAACAAGTCCTTGTATAGCAGATACACTTGCTGCCCAATTCCACTCACCAAGCATAGGATAGAAAATCCACGCAAGGCCATTACCAAGTCCAGCAAGCATACTTTCTTCAACAGGTACACCATATTGGAATTTAATGTTGAAAGACAATAAGAACCATATAACAACTGAACATGCCAAAATTATCGTACCAGCACGCTTAATAAAGCCCCAAGTTTTTTCGCAAACATCTCTTAAAACATATTTAGGACTAGGCAACTTATATTCAGGCAATTCGCTTATGAAAGAAGTGCTTTCTCCCTTAAAAATAAACTTTCTCATAATTATTGAAGAAACTATAATTACTAGAATAGCCATAAAGTATAAGGAAACAGCAATTAAAGCACTGTACTTACCAAAAAATGAACTTGCAAATGCTACAATGATAGGAAGTTTAGCACTACAAGGTATGAAAGGTGTTAACATAATCGTCATACGCTTTTCTTTTTCATCTTCGATAGTTCTACAACTCATAATTGCAGGAACAGAACAACCTGAACCAACTATAAAGGGAATTAAAGACTTTCCACTTAAACCAATTTTTCTAAACAATTTGTCAAGCATAAATGCAATTCTTGACATATAACCACATGTTTCAAGCAAGCAAATGCAAAGGAACATTATGATAAGTTGAGGAACGAAAATTATTACAGCACCAATACCTGCAACTACACCGTCAATCAGCAAACTTACTGACCACTCACTTGCTCCCCAACTTGTTAAAACGCCACCAAACCAGTCGCTAAACGATGAAACCAAACCGTCCATTAAATCAACGGTTGCAGTACCTACAAGACCAACTGATAAGAAGTAAACTAATGCCATTATCACAATGAAAATGGGAATTGCTGCCCACTTATTTAAAAGCACTCTATCAATTTTGTCTGTTATAGACTCTTTCTTTTCAATCTTTTCTACACATTTTGTTTTTACTTCTTTAATGAAATCATATCTTGCATTTGCGAATACTTGCTCGCAATCTTTTCCAAAATTGCTTTCGACTTTGTTTATGTATTCTTGTATTCCATTAACTTTTATATCCGTTAAAAGTTTATCCCCCTCAAGCAACTTGATTGAAACAAACCTTTTATGATTTACCGATAATTCATTGCTTATACTGTCAATAGTACCTTCAATTTTCTCGTCATAGATTTTTAAGGCACGCTTTTCCATTTTATCAGCATCTTTAATTTTCTCTATAAGTTTTTCAATACCTGTATTTTTTAAGGCTGAAATTGAAACGATTTGCGTTTTTAACATTTTTGAAAGTTTTTCAACGTTAATTTTCAAGCCTTTCTTTTCAAGCATATCTTCCATATTTAACGCTACGACTACTTTACAATCCATTTCTAGTAATTGAGTCGTTAAATATAAACTTCTTTCTATACTGGTAGCATCTACGATATTTACGATTAAGTCAGGGTTTTCATCAAATACGAATTTACGAGATATTTCTTCTTCTTCAGTATAAGGTGAAAGAGAATAAATACCGGGAAGGTCAACAATAGTTATGTCAGTACCTCTAATATTTCCTTCTTTTCTATCAATCGTAACACCTGGCCAGTTACCTATCTTTTGATTACTTCCTGTTAGGGCGTTAAATAGAGTGGTTTTACCACTATTTTGATTTCCTACTAATGCAACTTTCATTAAATCACCTCAATGTCGATATTTTCCATATCTTTTTTTCTAATGCAAAGTTCATAACCACGCAGTTGAATATCAACAGGATCGCCAAGAGGGGCTATCTTTTTAACTTCAACTTCTACGCCGTCAGTTATACCCATATCGAGTAGTCTTCTTCTAACAGCAGGATTGTCATTATGCAGAGCAATTACAATACCTTTTTGACCTTTTTTTAGGTCGCTTAAATGTCCTTTGTCTCCAGAGGACAATTTAGTAACTTTTGTTTTCATAAATGTACTCCTTAATTAAAATATGAAACTTTTTTCATATTCATATTATCACACCATAATATTCTTGTCAAACAAAATTGAAACTTTTTTCATATTTTTTTTGTTGATTTTTTTGTGAAAATAGTTTATATTGTTATAACGAGGTGAAAAAATGAGAAATACAGTTCGTGAACCTAAACAAAACCGTTCAACAGAAACTAAAAATAAAATAATAAACGCTAGTTACGAATTATTTGCTGAAGTTGGCTACTATGGTACAAACACAGCAGAAATAGCAAAAAGAGCAGGAGTTTCAACGGGAATTGTTTATAGTTATTTCAAAGACAAGAGAGATTTGCTTTTAGAAGTTTTACAAATATATATAAAAGATGTATTTAATCCTATCTTGCAAAAATTTGAAGAAATTAAACCACCTATTGACATTGACGAGTTAATATCATCATCTATAGATATAGTTATAGAAATGCACCGTTCATACGCTAAAATTCATGAAAGCCTACACTCGATGAACCATACCGACGAGGCAATAAATAAAAAGTTTATCAGTTTGGAGGACGAAATTACAACAACACTTGTAGACAAATTTAAAGAACTTAAAATTCCACTTTCAAACCCTTATGAAAAAATCCATTTGGCGATGAATATTATACAGTCTTTTGCACACGAATATATTTACGATAATCACGACTATATAAATTATGAAAAAATGAAGGTAGTAGTAAACAAAGTAATTAAAGAGATGATTGTTGAAAAATAAAAAGGGAGAATTTATCTCCCTTTTCGTATATAAATTTTCAAATGGTCAATACTACTCACAAATGTCTAACCAACTTTCTATAATAATTATTATTTTAATATCAGTATACTTACTCTCAGTAAATCTATACGGTTTTATTTTAGTTAAAGCACAGAGAAACCAACTATGTTCACAAGATATAATCGAACAAGTGGAAAACAAAGAGGAGGACGAGGAAGAAGATAAGAAAAATGAAAGTAAATTTATCTCTATTCCTCAAGAAGCGATAAAGGATTTTAAAATCTATTTAGCAGGGTTTTTAGGTGGAGCACTTGCAATTTACCTATCAATGTTTATTTTCAAATACAGGCTCACAAACCTAGGTTTTATGCTTTTAATGCCTGTTTTTATTGCGATAACCGTTTGTTTGATAGTTCTTTTATTTCAAAGTGGATTATTTACGGTAATATAAAAAGACTATGCGTACATAGTCTTTTTTATAATATTTTGTTTAAAATTTGTTCCTTTATTTGAGTTAATGCACCATATTTTCTAGGGAGAGATTCATCTACATCAATGTCAAAGATAATCTTCCCTTTTTCTATGATAATTATTCTTTGAGATAGCATAGTAGCCATCTCCACATCATGCGTTACAAAAATCGTGGTCTTTTTGTTTTCTTGCCACAAAGACACAAAGTTGTTTACAAGACGAATTTTTAAGGCTGTATCAAGAGAAGAAAAAGGCTCGTCCATCAATAAAATTGACGAGTCGTAAGCAAAGGCTCGTGCAATTTCTACCCTCTTTCTTTCCCCTCCCGACAATTCGTCAGGATACCTATTCTTCTTATCTAAAAGTTCGACTTTATCAAGATATTTATCTATCTTAAAAAATTCTTCTTCGTTTAAGACAAATTCTAAATTTTGTTTTACTGTTAAATTATTTAAAAGTTTTTCCTGTTGAAATATATAAGATATTTTTGAAGGTATATTATCAATAGTTCCCTTGTAGTCAGTTAAACCTGCAAGCATGTTTAAAAGGGTTGTTTTTCCAGCCCCAGACTCTCCTAAAACACAGGTAATCTTTCCTTCTTCAATCTCTAAATTTAAATTATCATAAATTACATTGTCGCCGTATTTTTTACATACTTTTTTATATCTAATCATGCTTTTTTCTCCTTGTTACAACCTTGCCGATTTTTCTAAACAAAAACTCAAAAGCAACTGCTAAAAGAACTGCAACCAGTGTATATGCCAAAAGATTAGGGGTTTCAAGCCATATCTTTGCAAAATTCATTTCTTTACCAATACTAAACAAAGTTTGTGCAAGAGCCTCGCCTGCTATCACTATTTTTATGTTAAGAGAAAAGCAAGAGGCAGATGCCTCAAATATGCCATCAGCAATATTAGGCAAATATAATTTAAAGATGATTTTCTTTTTAGACACTTTATACACCTTACTCATTTGCAGTAACCCTTCATCAACTCCAAATATAGCAGTTAAAAATTGCGAATAAAGGGTGGGGCAAATAACAATGACGGAAATTACAACGGGTGCTATTGAAGGGGAAATCCAAATTATTAAAAGTAAAATAATAGCCATAGTAGGTACGGCTCTTATCATTGACATAAAGGGGGAAATTACCTTCGCAAAGGTCGGTTTAATTGCTGAAATAATTGCAAGAACTATTGCAACAAGAAAGGAAAAAAGAAAGGCAAAAATTGACCTTATAATAGTATGTCCTACACTCTTATAAAAAGTTTTTTTAGTAAACAAGGCAAAAAAAGCATTTAAAGTAATGGCAGGGGTGGGTAAAATTAGTTGTTCATCAATCAAAATTGACAATAACTGCCATAACAATAATAAGCCTAAAACAACACATAAAACTATAAGTGCTATTTTTAATTTTTGCCTTGTTTTTTCCATAAATTACTCCTTAATAAAAGAATCCGTCATCTAGCGTTATATTCTTTAATGCAGTACAATATTGTTTTACTGAATCCTTAACTTCACTTGCTTTTTTCATACCAAAGTTACAGTTAGTGATTGTATCAGCAGTAAAAGTCATATTTTTTAAACTGCTTTCATATGTTGCCATAACAGTAGGAATATTAGTATAGTTTGCTTTTAGATATTCTAGATTATCACTTAAATCGTTTAAAATCTTTTCTATATATTTTGCGTTTTTAGTACAAAATTCTTCAGTTGCAAAAAGAGACGCTTGGGGATACTTATCATAGCCTGTCTTTGTAGTGTACTCTGCTTGTAAATCAACAACTGTTTTTAGTGCAGGAATTAAACTCTTTGCTTTTGTTACTTGAGGCTCACCTAAAACGCCATAACACTCTCCAGTTGCCGTTTTTAATAGAGGAATAATTTCAGAACCATCACTCTTTGATGAAAGAGCAACCTTTTCTGCAACGGCTTCAGTTCCTTCAACATAGTTATTATCGCCAAGTAAATATTCTACCAAGGCTATTGTAGTACCTGTAGTTGTATAAACAATTTTACCTTTTAAATCTTCAAGCGAATCTGCTTCAGTATTAACCCCAACAATATACAAGTTTCCAAAAACATTAGTACTTAAAAGTTTTAATTTTGTACCTTTATTATACAATGTGGCACCTGAAATAGTAGGCATAATCGCTAAGTCCGCATCATTTGCTGAAAAAACAGTATTAATTGAACTTGCAGGTACGATATTATAAGAAGTATCATAACCGTCATATTGCTTGTTTTCAGCAAGTAACTTACCTATTGCCAAAGCAGGCGTTCCATCGGGAACATATATCTTTACTTGAGTATTATCTCCCTTTTTACAAGATGCAAAAGAGAATAAAGAAACAACTACCATAACAGATAGTAATAAAGTTTTTAAAATTTTCTTCATATAAGAAACTCCTTTAAGTATAAAAAATCCTTTTGCCACGGCAAAAGGATAGCATACCTAAAAAGTAAACTTAAAATTTTTTATCCTACACCGTTAGGCAAACCTTTCAGTTAAGGAATCGATAAACTAAACGATTAACGATTCATAAATTGTAAATAAATAATATCACGGACATTTTAAATAGTCAATCATTTTTAAGTCGTGTGCTTTATTTTGTCATATAAAGTAATTACGCATTTTAGTTTACTAAAAAGAAAATTTGTGGTATATTTTAATCATGAAAAAGTACAATTATAAATTTGGAAAATTAAAGACAACTTTATCTATTATTGTTTTGGTATTGTGCCTAGTAGTCTTCATTTGGAATTTGATTAATGTCATCACGATAGGGGCTAAAGATTCGTATGAAGTGTTGCAATATATAATATTATTTATCGTTGCAATTTTACTTCCTATTATATTAGTTCCCTTACTTGTAAGGTCATATTATGCCATTACTGAAGACGCTTTAATCGTAAATCTTGGCATACTAAAAAATGAGATTAAACTTGATACCATTACATCAATCACTCACGATGTAAACGGAAAAAAGATTTCAGTTTATTATGAAAATGAAAAGTTTTTGAACATAGTTTTAAATGACGCATGGTATGAAAACTTTATCGCTGACCTTTTAAACTCAAATCCTAAAATTACTTATGAAAGGACAAACGACAAAGAAAACAAAGAATAATGCTAGAGGATTTAATTTATAAAAAGGCAATCGACAAAGGATGTGCTATCGTTGGGTTTTGCAAACTTGACGAAAAGAGTAAAAACTCTATCTTTTTCAACGGCAGTCAATTTGATTATGCCGTAACGATAGGAATAAAACTCGCTGACGGAATACTTAAAACTATAAATAACGCGCCCAGTTTTGCTTACTTTCAACATTATCGAATAGCAAACTCAAAACTAGACGACACGGCTTTTGATATTGCAAATATTATTGAAAATAACGGTTATCTCGCCTTACCTGTTGGTGCTAGTCAGTCAATGGGTTCAAATAATAAATATAGGGGAATTATCTCTCATAAATCAGTCGCCGTTCAATGTGGTCTAGGGTTCGTTGGCAAAAGTGGACTATTTATCTCAAGGGAGTACGGCAGTAAAATTAGACTTGCTACAGTGCTGACAAATATGCCCCTTGAAAGACAACTGCCTATTTTAGAAAATGCCTGTAAAAGTTGTAATGAGTGCGTTAAAAATTGTCCAGCAGAGGCTATCTTGGGGCAAGTTTATGATGGAACTTGTGAAAGAGTCATTGATGCTGAAAAATGTTCAAAATATATGAAAGATAACTTTCAAGATATAGGACGTGGTTCTGTATGTGGTATATGTATCAAAGTCTGTCCTTATAATAATTTGAAATAAAAAACCTTCGCATGAAGGTTTTTTTAAATTATTGACAAAGTTGTAATTATTTTGTATAATCAAAATAACAAATTTTTATATCGAGGATAAGAAATGGAATTACTATTAATTATTGTTGCATTAGCAGCCATACTTGCACTTTCTTATGCCACTTTTAGTTATTTTAAAATTAAAAAACTAGAAGAAGGTACCGACAGGATGAAAGAGATTTCATCTGCCATTAGAACAGGTTCTAACGCTTTTATCAGTTATGAATATAAAGTAATAACTATAATTGCAGTCATAGTTGCAGTAATATTATTCGTTCTTATATCTTGGCAAACTGCAGTCGCTTTCATTTTGGGTGCAATAATGTCAGCCCTTGCAGGTTTTATTGGCATGAAAGTTGCAACTTACGCTAATGTTAGAGTTGCAAACAAAGCAAAAGAAACTAACAGCATTGGTGAAACAGTAAAAGTTGCCTTTAGGGGTGGCTCAGTTATGGGACTTTGCGTAGGTGGTTTTGCTCTACTTGGTATCTTAATCGTCTATTTAGTTTTTGGTCTTGGCTTAGGTCAAATTAACGCAACAATAGGTGGAACTACTAAAGAGGGTATTTTACTTGCAAAAGTTTTAGGTTTAGCACCTACCTTTACAAATACTCTTTCAGGTTATGCTTTAGGTTGTTCATTTATAGCAATGTTCGCTCGTGTTGGCGGTGGCATATATACTAAGGCTGCCGATATGGGCGCTGACCTCGTTGGTAAAACTGAGGCACATTTACCAGAGGACGATCCTAGAAATCCAGCAACTATCGCTGATAACGTTGGTGATAATGTTGGTGATGTTGCAGGACTTGGTTCAGACCTTTTGGAAAGCTATATCGGTGCATTGACTTCTTGCATAATTTTGGCTTTTGAGTTTTTTAGAAATCAGGTAGTTGCTAGCGAATTGCTTGCAAGATATATGATTTACTTCCCTATGGCGTTCGCAGGTTGTGGTATAATCGCTTGTGTACTTGGCGTGCTTACAATGTTAATCAAAAAGAAGCCCTCAAACAATCCACACAGAGAGTTAAACTTTTCAACCTATATATCAGCAGGACTAGCGTTACTTTCAGCGATTGTTTTATCTTGTTTGATGTTTAGAAGGGTTGATAAAACCGAACTTGCTCAATCAGGTTGCTTTAACCTTGGTATCGTTTCTCCGGCAATTTGTGCCATACTAGGTATCTTGGCAGGTATTTTAATAGGAATTATTGCTGAATACTATACGAGTTACGACTACAAACCTACAAAGAATATCTCATACGCTTCTAAAGAAGGTCCTGCACTTACTATTACTCAGGGTTTAGCACTTGGCATGAAGTCTTGTATGGCTCCAGTATGTCTATTAGGCGTTGCTATATACGGCTCATATTTGATAGGTGATATGTACGGTGTTGCCGTTGCAGCCCTTGGTATGTTATCCTTCGTTTCTGCAACCGTTTCCGTTGATACATACGGACCTATTTCGGACAATGCCGGTGGTATCGCTGAAATGTCAGGACTAGACAGTAACGTAAGAGAAATTACTGATAAACTTGATTCTGTAGGAAATACTACTGCTGCTATCGGTAAAGGTTTCGCTATTGGTTCAGCTGCTCTTGCCGTATTATCAATGCTTACTTCGTATATGTATTCCTTCTCTGTTGTCGGCGTCGACTTAACGCTAGATATTCTAGCAAACCCCTTAATTTTGATCGGAGTGCTTGTAGGTGCTGGTTTACCTTACTTATTCTCTGGTATGCTTATTGAAGCAGTTGCAAAAGCTGCAAGAAAAATGGTTGACGAAGTGCGTAGACAGTTTAGAGAAATCAAAGGTTTGCTTGCAGGTCAAGTTTTACCCGATTACAAAACTTGTATTGAAATTTCAACACAAGGCTCTATTAAAGAAATGCGTGTTCCTGCAATTATTTCAATCGCAATTCCCGTAGTTTTCGGTTTTATCTTTGGTGCTGAATTTGTGGCAGGTATATTATTAGGTTCAACAATCTCTGCTATTATGCTTGCTATATTTACAGGAAACGCAGGTGGTGCTTGGGATAATGCTAAAAAATATGTTGAAACAGGAGCTATTGAAGGTCAAGGAAAGGGTAGTGAAGCCCACGATGCTGCAATCGTTGGCGATACGGTAGGCGATCCCTTGAAAGACACTGTTGGACCTTCACTTGACATATTTATCAAAATTATGTCAACGGTATCACTGGTGTTCGTAGTAGTATTTGATAAATATAACTTGTTCAGTTTATTAAAATAGAAAACAAAAACGGAAGGCTTTTGCCCTTCCGTTTTGGTTCTATATACATCTTTTATAATAACAAGTTTTTTATTTTATAAAATGAAATGTTACAAACTAAAAGAATTTTAATTTTTTTTAAAATAATTTAAAAAACCATTGAAAAATGCTTGAAGTTTTTTTTAAATTATGTATAATAGTTAATGCTGTCTTTGAGGTAGCAAAAAATTTAAAATCCCTTTAAGTTCGAGGTGTAGCGCAGTTTGGTAGCGCGCTTGGTTAGGGACCAAGAGGCCGTGGGTTCAAGTCCCGTC
Organism: uncultured Clostridia bacterium; assembly: GCA_964550125.1. GTDB lineage: Bacteria > Bacillota > Clostridia > Christensenellales > Borkfalkiaceae > CAZJWC01. Next base: position 28,629 of record CAZJWC010000013.1, read on the forward strand.
ACCTCGACCAAACGCACTATATATTGTGGCTTTTAAAATAAAAACAATCAATATATAGTGTTTTATTTTCTTAAAATACCTAATTTTTCCTATTTTTTGGGGAAAATTTGGGGAAAATTTTGGAGAAATTTCAACTTAATTATCGTCCAACTTTTTGGCTTGTTCGCTTTCGAAGTCCGTTAAAATATGAGTGTAATGGTTTGACATATCTAACGACTGGTGACCAAGCCAATTTTTATACACCTTATCAGGTATTCCTTTCTCATAGCAACGTGTTGCAAATGTGTGCCTTAAATCGTGAACATGATGATTAGGCAGTATCTTTTTAAACGCACTTTCTACTCCACCCTTGCTAAATATAAAAATGTCTTGCAACTCATCAAACTCTGCATCGGCAGGAGGTAACACAGTTAAAAGTTTGTTGGTTAGAGGTATCGTTCGCTCTTTATATTCATCTTCTTTTAAACCTTTTGCTTTTTTGGACCTACGATAACCTTGCGTTCTTTTCTTAAATATGCTTTGCTTAACGCAATTGCCTTAATTTAGTTAGTTAAATTTATATTCTAAAACTCTTTAATTTTCTATTTTAGCAAGTTCGCAAATCGTTTTATTTAATTTGGTTTTCAAATTTACTTTTCTCAATTTCAATTTTATTTAGTTAAATTCACTTAGGCGTGTGCTTGTCTGCTCGAGCGAAGCGAGAGCACTTGTAATTATCGAAGTTTATTGTTGAGTTTGATATTCTATATTATTAGGTCACGATCTATCCCAAACCATTCTTTACAGCAAAACAAAACGAACCCGGAAGTTACTCCAAGGTTCGTTTTATTCTTGTTTGGTGCACCAACGAAAACGTAAGTTGAATCGAAAGATTTGACTTGCGTTTTTTCTTTTATTAGGGAAAGTCGAATTGCCGTTAAAAACAATTCGACTTTAGTTTTATTTCAAATTTATTAAGAAAATATTTTTTTGATTTTTTCGAGTAATTTAGAAAACCCCGATTTTTTATTGCTTTTAATTGCGGACTCATTTTGTTTTGTTGGTTTATTTATGGAATCAATGTTTTTTCGGCTTTGTATTTTTCTTTCGTTTTCTTTTAATTTCCGCAATTGTGCAAGAGGGTCTGCACAATTCATTATTTTAGAATAAAAAGTTGTTACGAAATCCAAATCTTCTTGCGAGCATATATCAGACTGTAAAGTACCCACTTCGTGTGACAGTTGATTTCTTATCCAA
>CAZJWC010000014.1:0-3526 GCA_964550125.1 uncultured Clostridia bacterium
CAAAGCCAGGATATATAATCTTGGCTTTTTGTTTTAGATATGCAATAAAATGATACATGAATGATATATCTTTGATTTTTTGGAATTTTTTCATTTAATTTAGTGAAAAACCCTAAAAATAAAGAAAAATCCACCCATACCAACTGGTACGGATGGACAAGTTTCTGGCGGAGAGATAGGGATTCGAACCCCAGATAGCTTGCACTATAACGGTTTTCAAGACCGCCGCATTCGACCACTCTGCCATCTCTCCATATTAATTACGCTCGTTTTTCAACCAGCTTTATTAGTATAACAAATCTAAAAAATTATGTCAATAAATTTTAACTAGGTTTTTTAATGATTTATAAAATTTTTAATTATTTATTAAAAATACACAGCCTTGCAACCTGCAAGGCTGTGTATTTAGTCTTTATATTTTCTATTTTTTCTTCTTTCTATTATTTTTCCTTCATAACCAGCATCCTTAGGGAAATAATATACTCTATCTTTTAAACTATCAGGTAAATACTGCTGGTGACAATATCCACCGTAATCGTGAGGGTATTTATATGACTTTCCGTCATTATAAGCACCTATTGATTTATCCTCTTTATTTTTCAGGTGTGAAGGAACAACATCATCTTTATTTTTGACAGCGTCTTCTCTTGCCATAGTCATCGCTGTAATAACCGAATTTGACTTTTCAGCCTCACACACATAAATTATCGCATTTGACAAGGGAATAAGTCCTTCAGGCACACCCATATGCTCTAAAGCATACATAGCAGAAGTTGCCATTATCATTGCTTGGGGATCAGCAAGCCCCACGTCCTCGGAAGTGTTCACCTGAGTGCAAACCCATTGCATAAAAATTACCATCTTTTGAAGTTTTTTTTGCTAAACCACACTCATTTTTATATGTTTCACATTGTTGCATGCTTGTATTATTATAATGATTATTCTCAAAATTGTCAAACTTTAAGCAATATTTTACTTCGATCTGCTCCTCAAATATAGTTATTTTTTTGATTAAATTTATAAGCATGGACTTTTTTTCATTCATTTCTTGATTATCAAATCTTGTTGACCAGTCCGTTAGGTCGTTTGATAAAATTTTTTGCTTATCTAATGCTATTCGTATAGTTTCTATTTCGGACACTATTTTAAGTCCTTTTTCTTTTTGTTCGTTTAGTTCTTTTTCCTTTGTTGTTATAATTTCTGACAATAACTCCTCTGAGAATTTGCTTTGTCCTATTATAACCTTGTAAACCTCATCTTTAAATTTAGATATTTCTTTTTCTTTTTGTGTTATTTCTCTACTATTTCTTCTCAATTGTTCTACTAATTGCATCTCTCTTTCTTTCATCTTATCTTCTTGATTTATAAGCAACTTTTCTATATCACTTTCTAATAAAAACTTTTTAGCATCATCTATCACTAACTTTTCTAGAATATCAGCATTTATAGGTTTCTTATTACACTGTCCATCTTTTGGATGTCTATGAGAACCACATCGATAAAAACTATACTCTTTAACCCATTCTGAACCATCTTTTCTAATCTTCCTATCCATTTGCGTATGACCTGTGTATTTTTTACCACATTCGCAATATAGTAGGCCTGTAAGTAATTTACTTCCTCTTACCGTCGGTCTTACATCGCTTTTCACTAACCTATTTTCACTAAGTATTTTTTGAACCTTATAAAATGTTTCATTATCTATAAATCTTAAATTTTCCATAATTGGAGATGTAACTCTTACTTTTCCATCCCTTTTACCAAGTTCGTAGATACCTATATAAAGTTTGTTTCGTAATATCTTTGTTACTGTATTTGATGCCCAGAGAGTGCCATTTCTTGTTGGCACTCCATCATTATTTAAGATTTTTGCTATTGCCTTAGAACTATAATGTTCCTGATATAATTCAAATATTCTTTTTACTATTTTTGAAGCATCTGGATCTATTTCCACATCAAATATAGGTCTACCCTTGAAATTCAACGTTCCTTTGCTAACTGTCCTATAGCCATATGGCGGACAACCACCACGCCATTTACCTTGTTCTACCCCTTTTTCGTTAGCATCTTTAATTCTCATTGAAGTTTTCAGGCTTTCTCCCTCTGCTTGCCAAAATCTAATGTATGTCATTAGTTTATCATTATGTGTTTTCGCAGATATTTCACCTTCTGTATAAGATAATACTTTTATCCCTCTTGCATTTAGAAAAGATACTATCAATGGTGTTTCGTCAGCGATTCTTCCAAGTCGATCTGACATATAAATCCCAAGGACATCAAACTCATGTCTGTCTGCCATAGCTTTTAGTTTTATAATCTCATCTCTATTTTCAGCAGATACTTTGTAACCCGACACACCACCCTCTACCAATTCTTCTTTGAGCACATCATACCCAAGTCTTTCTCCCCAAGGTCTAAGTATGCTACGTTGCAAAGGTATGTCGTATTCAATTCTACCATCATCTTTTACAATCTTTTCTGCCTGTTTCTTGGTTGAATTTCTTAGAAGTATAAGCATTCTTGGTTTTTTTGTTTCAGTTGTCAAACTATCCATATGACCTCCTTAATATTTTAAACACATACTGCCGCAAACATATTTAAAAGTCCAGCGAATCGCTATATAAAAAGTAAAAAAATCCATTTATTAGAAGCATAATCATAACGAACTAATTCTACACTCCCATCAAAAAAAACTCGCTTATAATAGCGAGTTCCTTTAATTATTGAGTAACTTTGATTTTTTATTTCTTTGTCCCTGTATTCATTGCTTCTAGGCACGTCATTTGCAAGCCCAAATGATGTATCCAACATATTTAAACACCACCTTGATCATCATCTTTTGATTTGAATTCAATCTCTTTTACATCAATACCAAACTTCTTTAATTGTTTGAATATTTGATTACATCCTGTTGCTGAAAGTCCACTTGCGCCACCAATCAAAATTGCCGCAAATAAATTAGTTGCAGAAATTATTGTAGGAAATGCATAGAAGCAAACAATTCCTAACACAATTCCAAGCCCACACGCTATCAGTGGTATAATTCTTTTCATCCTTTCATTTTCTTTTGCAATGTATTTTTTATAAATTTCCATAATAACAAACACCAGTGCTACAATCACTGGCACACAAATAATTTCAATCATTATCTTTATTCCCCTTTGCCAGAATTTTCAATTAAAAAATCTATCATTTCCTTGTTGACTTCTTCATAGTCTTTCAAGGCCTTTTTCATTTCTCCATTTGTTTTCCCATCGCGGAGTGCTATAGCGTTTGCCACCGTAAGGTCTCCTAACACTGTAATACTCTTAATTACTAATACATCTCTCTTATGACGCTGGGCATCCCTCCTTTCATCTTCTTGGTGTTTTTTCCTAAAGAAATGTTGCATTAAAAAAAGCACCATACCTGATACGATGCTTGCACTTACACTAATAATTGTTGCTATCATGCTCCAAAGCCCCTCTTATTTCATTAATTCTATTTGCATTGGCTTCTGCTTGGGCATATAGTGTATTTAATACTG